>CAVWSV010000001.1:0-63959 GCA_963757905.1 uncultured Acidobacteriota bacterium
ATGTTTGCGCGACCTTCTGGATTGCCACCGCCGCCGCGAAACTCTCCGGCGTTCCGATTCTCTTCGGCACGGACGCTCATAATCTGAGTCCGCGCGACGCTCTGAGTTGGAAGGCAAAAGTCAAAAAACATCTTTGGCCCAGGCTGTTCCGTCTGGCGGATATCGTCATCGCGCCTTCCTCCGGCACGGTGGCGTTGATGCGTTCGCTGAAAATTCCTCCTGACCGCGTGATGCTAATGCCCTACGTTGTGCATAACGAATGGTGGATCGAGCAGGCTGCGCGTGTCGACCGCGCCGCCGTGCGGCGCAGCTGGAACATTCCCGCGGACGTATCCGTGGTGCTCTTTTGTGCGAAGTTACAGCCCTGGAAGCGTCCGCAAGACTTGCTGCGAGCATTTGCGCGCGCAAATGTGCCTGGTAGTTATCTTGTGTATGCCGGAGATGGACCGTTGAAAAACGACATCGAGGCGGAGGCGAAAGCGCTAAATATTGCGGAGAGGGTTCGTTTTCTCGGATTCGTCAATCAGTCCGGTTTGCCGCAGGTATATTGCGCATCCGATCTGCTTGTTCTGCCTTCGGAATACGAGCCGTTCGGCGTGGTTGTAAACGAAATGATGCTTTGTGGCCGCGGTGTAGTCGTCAGTGATCGCGTCGGCGCTAAATTTGATTTGATCAGGGAAGGTGAGACAGGATTCGTTTATCCGTGCGGAGATGTCGACGCGCTGGCGAACCTTCTTCGGCGCACATTGTCTGATCGTGAAGCTCTTCGTAAATACGGCGAAGCGGCAAAACAGCGCATGGCGCAATGGTCACCGCAGGCCTATGTCGATAGCCTTATCCGTGGAGTCGAAAAGGCCATCGATCTCCGCCGCAGTTCGCCCGTCACCAAGGCATGATAGAGTCACAATCAGGATCTGATATGGCGACGTGGGCAGAAAAACTCGGAGTCAGGGGCGGCTCCGCGTCTCTTGGCGGATTTCGCTTTCGCGGAATTCAAAACCAGGCTGTGATTTCCGTCGTTCTCTTCCTGCTGTCTATCCTCGCCGCGTGGCAGGCGGCGCAGTGGATTTCCGCCGGTCAGACCAAAATGCTAATCTTCGCGGGCATGGCATTCGTGCTTTGCGCCATCGCGCTCACGATCTTGAGAAGCTGGCGCATGGGATTTTACCTCTTCATCGTGTGGCTCATGTTTGAAGATCTGATCCGCAAATACCTCGGCAATAATATGGCGATCTATTTCGCCAAGGACGTTCTGGCGGGCCTCACGTACATATCTCTCTTCGTGGCGATTCGCCGCGGCCGCGCGAAGCTTTTCCGTCCTCCGTTCCTGCTCTTCTTTGCTTTCTTTTTCTGGCTCGCCGTCCTGCAGATCTTCAATCCCTATTCGCCCAGTGTTCTTTACGGCATACTCGGGATGAAGCTGCAATTTTACTATGTGCCGCTGATGTTCGTTGGCTACGCCCTGGTTCGCGATGATCGGGACTTATGGCGATTCTTGATGGTCTTCATGATCCTCGCAGGGGTTGTCTCCGCACTTGGGATCATTCAAGCAGTTGTCGGCCCAACATTCTGAAAGACCCCGCGACGCTCGCTCCTGACATTCAAGAACTGGGGTCTCTGGAAAAAGTTGTGCCTTCATCGAACCAAGCTTTCCTGTTGCCTTCGTCTGTATTTGTCAGCACCGGGCGTTTCGCCGCGTTTTTGGTTGTGGCGACAATCGTCGGGTTGGGTGCGGTGGGCTACTTCATTCTATCTGAAGTTGCGAAGGCGAAAGGTCGTCCTCGTGGGAATTGGGCTGATTGCCGTAGCTGTGCTTCTGAGCGGATCACGCACCGCATTCATGTATTCGCTGATCAGCACTACGGCACTGACCGTGGCCTATCTTTGGGGAGCGCCTGTGCGAGGTGGACAGGGCCGGCGCCTGATGAAAGCCATCCGCCGGAGCGTTATCTTCGCGGCGATCGGGCTGGCAATTTTTGTCGTGCTTTTCCCGTCTGCGGCAAGCTCGCGCTTCGATTTTTATTCACAGACGCTGTCGCCCGGCAGTTCATCATACCAAGCTGGGCTTTCGGGCATGGAATTATCCGATCGGGGAATTATTGAAGGCATTTTCAGACCCTCATTGGGCCGTCGGGAACGGCACAGGGACGGCGTCGCTTGGTGGCCAATACGTAAGCAAGCTGGTCGGACCGTCGTCGAACGTCAGTGTCGAGGAGGGTTATGGCCAACTTATCTTGGAGATGGGAATTTTGGCGCCGTTTCTATGGATACTATGGACGGCGGCGCTTCTGTGGTCTTCTTGGAAAGTAGTCCGTACGCTCAAGCGCACGCGCCTGTTCCCGATCGCGATAGCCATTCTATGGTACGCATTTATTCTCCTCTATCCGCTCACCTTCCTCGGAATCGATATCTACGAAAATTTCGTCAACAATGCTTTTCTGTGGATTTTGGTGGGGATTTTGTTTCGTTTGCCGGATTTCGTGACGGTTCCACCCGCCCCTGAAATTATAGCGGCGGGGGCGGTCCGGATATGACCTTCCATGCCAGATGCAGGCGCACGTGGGTTTAAGCGGGCTTCTTTAAAACAGCTATGACCAAGAGACGACCCAGGCTGGCCGTTGTCTCCCCATTCGTTGATAAACAGCACGGCACGGAGCGTTATGTCGCGGAATGGCTTTCCCGTCTGACGGATACATTTGAAATTCATTTATATAGCCAGCATGTCGAAGGTATCGACGTTACCCGTATCCATTGGCACAAAATTTCCAAACTTCATGGTCCGCATATTTTCAACTATCTTTGGTGGTTCGCCTGCAACCGCCTGCGGCGCGCCTGGGACAGCCATGTCGGAGGATTGCGCCCGGACCTCATTTTTTCGCCGGGAATTAATTGTCTCGATGCCGATGTGATTTCCGTGCACATTTTGTTCGCACAGATATTTCGCGGAAATTCGACACGTATGCGTTTTCAAGAGCGTTCTGTAAGCGAATGGCTTCGGCTTCTGCATCGGCGTTTGTATTACCGGCTGATTGTCGCTCTGGAGAGACGAATCTATTCCCATCCGAAAGTTGAACTGATCGTGATGTCCCACCGCACGTCCGACGGACTACAGCAGTTCTATGGCCGCCGGGGAGCGTCGCCCGTCTTGTACTTCGGATTGGATCACCAGATATTTAACCCCCAAAGGCGCCTTCAATTGCGCGAAACTGCTCGCGCGCAAATGCAACTGGCCCCGCATCAATTCGCTCTGCTGCTTGTGGGTAACGACTGGCTCAACAAGGGATTGCCGGTCCTTCTGGAAGCGATGCACAGCCTTCGCGAATTGCCACTCCAATTGCTCGTCGTCGGCCAGGACGATTCCTCGCCATATCAAAGCATCATCCACGCCAACTCTCTCGACGGCCGAATTCATTTCCTGCCGCCGCAGAACGACGTCGAGTTTTATTACGCCGCTTCGGACGCCTATACGGGTCCTTCCAAGGAAGACGCGCTGCCATTGCCGCCTGCGGAAGCCATGGCCTGCGGATTGCCCGTCATCGTCACCGCCAAGTGTGGTATCTCCGAACTCATCGCCGACGGACAAAGCGGACTGGTCATGCAAGATCCCACGGATGCAGATGATTTGGCTGCGAAGATCCGGCAGCTTTATGAAGACAGCGATTTGCGCCAGCGGATCGGTGAAAAAGCGGCCGAGACCATGCACCAATTTACGTGGGACCGCAGCGCTCGCGAGTTTCGCGAACTTTTATTGCAGAGTCTGCGAAAGAAAAATCCTGAAGCCGCGGCACTTTGCGAACAGGATGCCTGAATGCTTCGCCCTCTTTTATGCCGCACGCGGATTCGGACGGTTATCCGCCCATGATCGTCGCGCTTTTCCCCGGACTCGCAACGGCGGGCGGCATTCAAATGGCTGGCCGCCAAACCGCCGCCGCTCTATCTTCCATCGCGAACGAACGCGGCTGCTCCTGCGCGTTTCTCAGCCTCAATGACGCAAAGGGAGGGCATCAAGCCGAAGGCGGAGGCCTGCCCTTTCGATTCCGCGGTTTTGGCCGCAACAAGCCGCGATTCATTCTGGCTGCGCTGCGCCTCGCCCGCGCTCATCCGAATATCATTTTTGCGGCGCACACCAACCTCGCGCCCATCACCCTGGCTATGAAATTTTTCGCTCGCAACGCACAAATCATCGTCGGCACGCATGGAATCGAAGTGTGGCAACCATTGCCTGCGGTGCGCCGCAATGCGCTGCGCCGTGCCGACCTCGTCCTCGCGCCCAGTTTCGACACGGTTCAAAAGCTGCTCCATATCCAGGGCCTCGCCGAAACGAATGTTCGCAGGCTTCCCTGGCCGGTTGATTCCGAAATTATGGAGCTCGCCGAACCGCACCAAAAACTTCCACGCCCGGCCGGGTTTCCAGACGGCAGAGTTATCTTGACCGTCGGCCGATGGGCTGCCAATGAACGCTACAAGGGCGCTGATCTTTTGATTCAGGCCGCTGCCGCATTGGCTTCCGAATTTCCTGACCTGAACCTTGTTCTCGTTGGCTCGGGCGAAGATCTGCCGCGCCTGCAAAAATTGGCCCGCGAATCGGGCGCGCTACCCCACGTCCACTTTCTCACCAACCTTTCACGCCGCGAACTCGCTTTCTGTTACGATTCTGCCGAGATATTTGCGTTGCCAAGCACGGGCGAAGGCTTCGGCCTTGTCTTTCTGGAAGCCATGGCTTTTCGCAAACCCGTAATCGGCACACCGTCCGGCGGAATCCCGGACATCGTTGAAGATGGCGTCACCGGCATATTGGTGAATCCGAAAAATCCGTCTTCGTTACCCAGCGCCCTGCGCGCCCTGCTGTCCAACAATGATTTGCGCCTGAAAATGGGTGAACGCGCTCGAGAAGTCGTTCGCACGCGCTATGCTTTTCAAAGTTTCAGGGCCAATCTCGCCACACTCCTCCACCTGGCGAATACGGAATAATCGTGCCACCATCCTATGTGCAATCCGGCAAAGCGATGCACATTCTGAACACGGTGCAGGCCTACTATCCCTTTCAGGAGAAGGGTGGCCCGGTGGTGAAGGTTCGCGCCATCGCTCTGGGCCTTTCCCGCCGTGGCCATGACGGCGCCGTACTTACCGCGGACTTCGGGTTCTTACCTTCTCTGGCTCCCACGATGAAAGCAGAAAAATGCCGATGGGGTTGGTGCGCGAGCGAACAAAACGTCGAAGCGATTTTTCTTCCGACCCGATGGCGCTACCGCGCGCTCACGTTCAATCCTGGCATGATAAAATATTGTTCGACGTCGCTTGCGAAATACGATGTTGTGCACGTTTATGGGCTGTACGACCTGTTTGGCCCGACCGTGGCATATTTTTGTCGCCGGCATCATATTCCGTATGTGGTGGAACCCATGGGCATGTTTCGCCCCATCATTCGCAGTTTTCGAGTGAAAAAACTCTACCACGCCGTGTTCGGAAATCGCCTGTTGCGCCATGCCTACCGCGTAATTGCAACGTCCGAGCAGGAAAAACAGGAACTTGTGGCTGGCGGAATCGATCCCGCCCGAATCGTGGTCCGGCGAAATGGCATTGATGTTCCAGCCTCGTTGCCGCCGGCAGGCAGCTTCCGCGAAAAGTGGGGAATTGCGCCGCAAACAAGAATGGTCCTTTTTCTCGGGCGTCTCGTTTCAAAAAAGAGTCCCGATCTCTTGCTCGACGCATTCGCGCTTTGGCGTCGCGAAACAGCGGACGCGGCAAACTCCATCCTGGTGCTGGCGGGACCCGAGGAAAACGACGGATACTCATCAAATCTGAAGTCTCGTGCCGCGGCGTTGGGCATCGGCAACAGCGTCTTGTTTACCGGGCCACTTTACGACGATGCGAAATGGGCCGCATATCAGGACGCCGACGTTTTCGTGCTCCCATCTCAGAATGAAAACTTCGGCAATTCCGCGGCTGAGGCGATGGCCTGCGCTGTCCCAGTGATCGTCACAGATCAATGCGGAATCGCGCCGATCATTGATGGGCGCACAGGCCTGGTGGTCCCGCACAATTCCGGCGCAATCGCACAGGCGCTGAAAACGCTGTTTGAGAATCCTGGTCTCGCCGCACAATTCCGCGACGCGTGTCCCAACGTGGTGCGCGATCTTTCTTGGGAGCAACCTCTGTCTGACATGGAAGCCATTTATCGCCAGGCAGTGTCGCAGGCTCAGGCCGCATGAGTATCCATCGACGATTCGGTTCAAGGTGGATTTTCAACGGCTTGCAATTTATTGCATTCGCGCGGCATCTTACTAAACACGAACGCGGAAGCAATCTCGCGGCGTTGAAACATCCGAGCTAGCCATGTGCGGAATCTGTGGAGCTATCGGTTTCGAAAATCAGTCTGAGGCTGCTCTGTCTCTCCAGCGCATGATGCGCGCCATGGAGCACCGCGGGCCCGATGGCAACGGCATGTTCATCGCACCAAATGCCGCGGTCGGTATGCAGCGTCTCAGCATTATCGATCTTCCTGGTGGCCAGCAGCCTATATGGAACGAAACGGGCACTCTCGCAGTGGTGTTCAACGGCGAGATTTATAATTTTGTCGAGCTCCGCCGAACGCTCGAAGCTGCCGGCCACGTCTTCCGGACGCAATCGGATACGGAAGTCATTGTTCACGCCTATGAGACTTGGGGAGACAACTGCGTCCGGCGTTTGCGCGGCATGTTCGCGTTTGCAATTGTCGAAATGCCCGACGGCCGCGCGGGACGCCCACGCCGCGTTTTCCTTGCCCGCGACCGCATGGGAATCAAGCCACTTTATTACGCCGCCGTAGCGGACAATTTTTTCTTCGCCTCGGAAGTACGTGCGCTTTTGGCCACCAATTGCATTCCGCGCCAGATTTCTCGCTTCGCGCTCTCGAGCTATTTGCTTTTTGGCTCGGTCGGCGAACCGATGACGCTTGTGGACGGTATTTATTCCCTCCCGCCCGGGCACTGTGGCTACGTCTCATGCGATGTTTCTGTTGCGCCCTTTCGACCCGACGCGTATTGGGGCATCGCCGATGTTACAGGAGGACGGCCTGCCGAAACGCGGGAAGCTTCGCCGGCAGCGCGCGTGCGCGCGGCACTCGAGGATTCAGTCCGCTGCCATCTGCTCGCGGATGTGCCTCTCGGAATTTTCTTGAGTAGCGGAATCGACTCCACGGCACTTGTCGCTTTGGCCAGCCGCCAGCGCTCCGGAATAAAAACATTCACGGTGATTTTCCCCGAGCAGGAATTTAGCGAAGCCGCGCTTGCCAGGAGCACGGCCAATCATCTGGGTACCGAGCATTCCGAGTTGCTTCTGAGCGGCGATGAAATGCAGTCGCGCCTCGATCAGGCCATTGCCGCATTCGATCAACCGAGCGTCGACGGCATCAACACGTTTTTCGTCTCGTGGGCGGCGCGTCAGGCTGGATTGAAAGTCGCGCTTTCCGGCCTGGGTAGCGATGAAATTTTCGGCGGCTATTCCACGTTCAGGTCGACTCCGCGTGTGGCCCGCATGATGGCGTTCGCGCGCTTGCTTCCATCTCCTCTGCGTGCGGTTGGCGTCGATCCTTTTCGCTCGTGGGCAGGGCGGAGTGCACATCCCGATGCGATGCTGAAGCTCTCGGGCGCATTTTCTGGTCCGACGGATCTCCCGCACGCGTATTTTTTCGCGCGAACCCTTTTCCCACCGCGCTCGGTGTCTCAGCTTCTCGGTTCCCATTCAGCCGATGGGAACAACGCTCCTTGGTGGCGCTGGATGAAGACGGCGACGGACGAGGCTGCGCAACTGGACGCTTTCACCGCCGTTTCTTGGTTGGAAATTCGTTCGTACCTGGTGAACATGCTTCTGCGAGACACGGATACGATGAGCATGTGCCACTCGCTTGAGGTTCGCGTGCCGTTCCTGGATCATCCACTCGTCGAGTTGACGCTCGGTCTTCCCTCGGCGGTGAAGAATCGGAACGCGGTGCGCAAGGCCTTGCTCATCGAGGCTCTCGGCGATTTGCTGCCCAAAGAGATCGTTGCACAGACCAAACGCACGTTTACTCTGCCGTGGGAGAATTGGTTGCGGGGGCCGCTTCGCGCCCGTGTCGAAGCAACGCTCGCGAATTGTGACCAAACCCTTGGCGATATCATCGACAAGAAGGCGGCACAAAATGTCTGGAAAGGGTTCCTTGCCGGGCGCACGAGTTGGTCGCGCCC
The DNA here is from genome assembly GCA_963757905.1 of uncultured Acidobacteriota bacterium. Classification (GTDB taxonomy): domain Bacteria; phylum Acidobacteriota; class Terriglobia; order Acidiferrales; family UBA7541; genus DAHUXN01. The sequence continues at coordinate 8,205 of CAVWSV010000001.1, forward strand.
GTGGAGTTTATTTGTGCTCACTGAATGGGTTCGACGAAATCTGGCAGGCGGTGCCGAACATTCGGCCGACAGCGACAAGAATGTAGCTTCCGCGCTATCCTAAACGGGGGAATCAGCAAGCATCCCGAATTTTCTAACCGAGGAGAGTTGTCAGGCGCATGGTCATCTTGGGAATCAACGCGTACCACGCGAATGCCTCCGCAGCGATTGTGGTCGATGGGCAGCTGGTCGCCGCGGTGGAAGAAGAGCGCCTGAATCGCGTGAAGTATGCGGCCGGATTGCCCATTAAGGCCATCCAATACTGCCTGGACGCTGCCGGTGTGAAGTTTTCCGAGGTGGATCACATTGCGGTTCCTCGTAATCCCTGGGCGCGCCTCGGAACAAAATTGCGTTTTGCCCTGCGCATGCCGCGCTTCGCGCTCGAACGCGCCAAGGTCCTAACGCGCTTTGCCGGGATGAAAGAAGAACTCGCCACCGCATTTGGCGTCGACCCGCAGAGCATTCGCGCGCAGTTCCATCGCGTCGAACACCATCAGGCACATTTGGCCAGCACCTTTTTCGTCTCGCCTTTCGACCGCGCCGCTGTGCTCTCCGCCGACGGTCTGGGCGATTTCGCCAGCACGATGTGGGGAGTGGGCGAAGGCTCGCGAATCCGCGTCGAGGGCTCGATTGCATTTCCGCATTCGCTCGGGATGTTTTACACAGCGATGACGCAATATCTCGGTTTCTGGAAGTTTGGTGATGAGTATAAAGTCATGGGCCTCGGCGCTTACGGCTCGCCGGCATATCTCGAGGAACTCCGCGACGTCGTTCGCCCCATCCAGCCGATCGGGTTTCAGCTGAACCTTCGCTATTTTACGCATCATAAGAACGGGCCCGAGATGACCTGGAAGAAGGCGGATGAAACTCCCGTGCTCGGTCGCCTGTTTTCTGCTCGCCTCGAAGAGCATCTCGGCCGCGCTCGCCAACAGGAACAGCCACTCGAGCAACGCCACAAAGATTTGGCCGCATCCATGCAAGCGCATCTCGAGGAAGTTTTGTTGGCCACTGTGAATGCCCTTCACGCGCAGACGAAGGCTAAAACGCTCTGCCTGGCAGGTGGCGTTGCTTTTAATTGCGTGGCGAACGGCAAAATTCTGGAGCGCACGCCTTTCGAGCATATTTATGTTCAGCCAGCCGCTGGCGATGGCGGCCTTTCGCTGGGCGCTGCTTTTGCCGTGTACCACCAAATCCTCGGAAAGCCACGCCGCTTCCAGATGGATCATGCCTTTTGGGGACCTGGTTTTAAGCCTGAGGAGCTTCGCAAAGCCGTTTCGAGCCGTCCCTCGGATTCCGAATCCGTTCACGTCGCTGAGCTCGGGGAGGACGCTCTGGTTCAAACGACGGCCAAGCACATCGGGCAGGGAAAGATCGTCGGATGGTATCAAGGCCGCTCCGAATGGGGACCCCGCGCACTGGGAAATCGCAGCATCCTGGCGGATCCGCGCCGCGCGCAAATGAGGGAAACCCTCAATCGCCGCATCAAGCATCGCGAAGCCTTCCGGCCTTTCGCTCCTTCGATTCTCGAGGAGGCCACGGGAGAATATTTCGAACGCACCCATCCTTCGCCTTTCATGACGTTCGCGTATCCCGTGCGCGCGTCGAAGCGCGCCGTAATTCCCGCGCCCACGCACGTTGACGGCACTGCGCGCTTGCAAACCGTCAGCCGGCAAACTCATCCGCTCTACTGGCGCCTCATCCGCGCCTTCGGCGATTTCACCGGCGTTCCTGTTCTGTTGAACACGTCGTTTAACGACAATGAGCCGATCGTCTGCCGGCCGGAAGAGGCCCTGGCGTGCTTCGACCGCACGAAAATGGACGTCCTGGTCCTGGGGAATTTTATATTGGAAAAGAAATCGGCACCGATCTCAAACGATGAATCGCCGGCGGCTTTACTGGATACGAAGTCTTGAGCGAAATGATGGCTGGTTTTGATAATCCTGCTTCATTACGCGTGATGAGGTAATTGGACTCTCTGTGCGCATTTTATTGCTAAACGAATATTTTCCTCCGGACACGTCGGCCACGGCGAAAATCGCCGCTGTCATCGCGGATACTTTGTCGAAAAGCCACGAGGTCACTGTTCTCGCTGGGCGTCCCTCATACGATCCGGATCAGCATTATCCTTTCTCTTTTCTTCGTCGCGACATCACACCCAATCTCACCGTCGAGCGTGTCGGCTCGACCACCTATCCTCGCCATCAAATGCGGCGCCGCGTGGCCAACTATCTTTCCTACACCGCTCTCGCTGTTCCCCGCGCCCTGGCCATTAAAGCGGATTTGGTTTTGGCCATGACTGACCCGCCCTTTAATGGGATCGTGGGCGCGATGATCGCTCGGATGAAGCGCCTTCCGTTTGTCTATAACATCCGCGATCTCTATCCCGACATGGCCCTTGGCGGCGACATCGTGCGCCCGCGAAGCTGGGTGGCTCTTTGGGAACGCCTCCACAGAGCTGCGTTGCGCCAAGCGGCGCGAGTCATCGTGCTGGGCGACGACATGCGCGAACGCATACTCGCAAAAGGTGTCAATCCGGAGCGCGTGGTCGTCGTTCGCGACGGCACTTCCATTCCGGCTACTCCCGCGCCTCCCAGCCACCCGGCGATCGGTGAAATTCGTGGGTCTGCCGATTTTGTCGTCCTCCACGCCGGAAACTTGGGATTCTACGGCGCATGGAACACATTGCTTCAGGCTGCCAAGCTCCTTCCTGCGAATGGCACGCGCATGATTTTCATTGGCGACGGCGCTAATCGCGCCAGCCTCGAAGATTCCAGCCGCGGCTCCGCCACTGTGCGTTTTCTTCCCTTCCGTCCGCCCGAGGAAATTCCGTGCGTCATGGCTGCCGGAGACATTCATATCGTCACCATACGGCGCGGGCTTGCCGGCGTGGTTGTTCCCAGCAAGCTCTATTCGATTCTCGCGGCTGGCCGTCCAGTCCTCGCGGTCGCCCCGGAAGATACTGATGTTGCACGGATTGTGCGCGCTGCCGACTGCGGGTTGGTTGCCAACCCTGACAATCCATCGGAAGTCGCTGCAGCTATCCGCACCCTCAAGAGCAATCCCGCCCGGCTCCAGGCCATGGGCCATCGCGCACAGTTGGCCGCAGAGAATTATGCTAGAGTAAAGGAATTGGATAAGTTCGTCGCGATCATAGAAGGAATTCACTGGAATTCACCCTCCGGCACGCGGGAGTCATCCTAATGTGGAAAAATAAGAAGGTATTGGTCACCGGAGGCGCTTCGTTCATCGGCTCAAATCTCGTCGACCGCCTCCTCGAACGCGGCGCGCAAGTTCGCGTTGTCGATGATCTCTCGAGCGGCAGACTGGAAAACATCCAGAATCACGTACGAGCCGGACGCGTCAGCTTCATCGAAGCCGATTTGCGCGAGCCGGGCGTCACTCGCAGCGCCATGAAGGACATTCAAGTCGTATTCCACCTCGCCGCCGACCATGGCGGCCGTGGCTACGTCGATCTGCATCAAGCGGGCCCTGCCTCAAATCTTTTTCTCGACGGCGTCGTTTTCTGGGAGGCCGTCAAGGCCGGCGTCGAAAAGGTTTGCTACGCCTCTTCGGGATGCGTCTACCCGAATTATATGCAGACCGACACTACCAAGGAAATTTATCTCAAGGAAGCCGATGTAAAGGCGCCGCACGACGCCGATAATATGTACGGCTGGGCAAAATTAATGGCCGAGATGACCCTGCAGGCTTATCATCGCGAATACAAGCTCGGCGCAGCCTCTTGCCGCTACTTCACCGTCTACGGCCCGCGCGGCGTCGAAAATCACGCCGTCATCGCCATGATCGCCCGCGCATTCGTCGGTCAAAATCCCTTTGAGATTTGGGGCGATGGCCAGCAAATTCGCAACTGGACCTACGTGGACGATATCGTCAACGGCACCATTCTCGCCGCCGAGAAGATCAACGATGGCACTGCTGTGAATCTGGGCACCATGGAGCGCGTCCGCGTTGTTGATGCCGCCAAACTCGCCCTCGAATACGCCGGCAAAAAAGCCGACTTCAAATTTCTCCGCAATATGCCCACGGGTCCGGCAAACCGCGTTGCTGACAACTCCCTGGCCAAGCAACTTCTCGGCTTTGAACCAAAAGTGATGTTTCGCGATGGACTGCGGCGGACGATGGATTGGTATTTCGCTGACAGGAAGCCAGAACAGGTCAAGGAACGCTTAGAGAAAATGCTTACAGCACGTTGAGGCCCCGGACTATTGCCCATGTCGAGCATTTGGATTGCTTTCGCTATCGCGCTATTCGCATCGCTGATCTTAACAGTGCCGCTGCGCCGGTTCGCTTTGCGCGCCGGCATAGTTGACCAGCCGGATTCACGCAAAGTCCACCTGAAGCCTACGCCCCTGCTCGGTGGCGTCGCCATTTACGCCGCCTTCGTCCTCGCTGTTGTCGTCACCATGCATGACGCCACTCGCGCCGAAATCCTCGCCATCCTCGCCGGAGTCACTCTTCTCGCTATTACTGGCCTGCTCGACGACAGCGGCAAGCTCCATCACCAGATAAAGCTATTCGTCAGCATGCCCTTGGCCGCCTGCATCCTTCTCGCCTCGGGCATTCACGCCCAGGTTTTCGCCGACTTTCTTCCCGGCAAAATCGGAACGCTCCTCGACGTTGCTCTCACGCTTTTCTGGGTCGTCGGCGTCACTGCTGCCTTCAGCATTCTGGACCACTTGGACGGCCTCTGCGCCGGCATCGCCGCTGTGGCTGCCACCTTTTTCACCATCACCGCATTCCTCAACGGCCAGATTCTCGTCTGCACGCTCGCTGCCGCAACTCTCGGCGCGTCCCTTGGGTTCCTGCGCTGGAATTTCTCGCCGGCCGAAATTTTCATGGGCGATGGCGGCGCCATGCTTCTGGGATTCTTGATGGCGACTCTGGGATTGAAACTGCGCCCCGTGGGAGCGCATTTTCCGGCGAATTGGCTTCTCCCGATTTTGATTCTCATCGTTCCTGTGTTCGACACTACCTTGATCACCATTTCCCGCCTCCGTCGCGGCCTCCTGCCATTCACTTCGCCGGGAAAGGACCATACCGCCCACCGTTTGTCGAATCTCGGCTTCGGCCACAAGGGAGCCGTCCTCGCCCTGTACGGCTTGGGCTGCGTCGGCGGCGCGCTTGGCGTTCTCATCACATATTTGCCCTCGCTCGCGTCCTACGTTCTTGCCGGCATCCTCGCGCTCGTGGGCGCCGCGGCTGTAGTTGTCCTGGAACGCTCTCCTTACGAACGGCAGGGCAAAACCCCGGCTACCCCTCTAGCTTCGCTAAATCCAACCAGTTCTCATTAGGCCCATCCTAGCTCTTTTGCGGAATCGAACAGGTACGTTATACTCAATCCTCAATCGCCTCGCTCGTCTGAGAATGCTGGAACGGCCGCTTCTGTCGGCGCATTTCGCACGCTGGTTTGTAACCGTGTCGTCGCGGCCATCATCTCTGGCAGAGCAAGTGGCCGCGCAGCAAATTCCTGCGGAAGAGGGATAGCTTGTCAGCTCCTGATCGCTCATTGAACGCCGGCCCCGTTTCCTCAGGCAGCCAGCCCGTCGCTGTGGTGGGCGGCTCAGCCGCCGGCCTTTTCACAGCGTACTTGCTCGCGCGTCACGGCGTGCCTGTACGCGTCTTTGAGCAATCCGCCAGCATCGATCCCGCGGCGCGCACTTTGATTGTTACTCGTCGCATGAACGATCTGTTGGGTGAGGCCGCCTCCGCCAGCATCGTCAACGAAATTCGTAAATTTGAGCTTTTCACCGACGGCCGCGCCGCCTCCATCACCCTCGACCAGCCGGATTTAATTATTGAACGCTCTACCTTGATTCGTTCGCTCGCGGAACGCGCGCAAAAGGCCGGCGCGGAGATTTCCTTGGGCAGAAATTTTCGCAGCCTCTCCGCCGGCGCCGGCAACATCACTTTGGATTTGGAACATGCCGCAGAAAATCGCACCGAACAATTTTCTGCGCACACAGTTGTCGCCGCGGACGGCGCAGCCAGCCGTGTCGCTCATGCCGCCGGATGGCCCAAATCAAACACCGTCCCGCTCGTCCAGGCGATCGTCCCGCTTCCCAAAGACATGTCGCCCGATACCGTCCGCGTCTGGTTTGTTCCCGCGGATACGCCGTACTTTTATTGGCTGATACCTGAATCCGCCGAGCGCGGCGCTCTGGGCTTGATTGGCGAAACGGGCTCGGAAGCGCGCAAGCACTTGGAAGCATTTCTCGTGAAGCGCAATCTTGAACCGCTCGCCTTTCAGGGCGCGCGCATTCCCGTGTACACGCGTTGGGTGCCGGTTCAGAAAAAAGTAGCGGGCGGGCAAGTTTTTCTGGTCGGTGATGCCGCTGATCAGGTCAAAGTAAGCACCGTGGGCGGCATCGTCACCGGCTTGCGCGGTGCAGCGGGCGTCGCGGAAGCAATTCTGCGCGGTGGCGCAAGCCGCGAGCTGCGCGAATTGCGCCGTGAACTGGACCTGCATCTTCTCGTTCGGCGCGCCATGCACCACTTCACGCAGGATGATTACAGCCGCCTCGTCGATTCACTCAACGCGCCCGCGAAACGCTCCCTGAGCCGGTATTCCCGCGACGAAGCACTGAAGGTTCTCTGGCGCGTTTGCGTCAGTCAGCCTCGTCTGATTTTGATGGGACTTCGCGGCATTCTCACTCACGGCCGCTCGTTTGGCCGCACCAATAATCCCTAGCATTGCTCTACCGTGAATGTATTTACTCGGATTATCCGCGCTGGAGCATGACACCGCCGCCGCCCTTCTCGGCGAACACGGTTTTTCCGCCGCCATCGAGGAATCGAAACTCGATCGCGCTCGCGTCTCCGTGGGAATTCCGCGCGCGGCGATTCGTTTTTGCTTGGAGCACGCCGGAATCGCCTGGCGTGACGTCGCCGCCATTGCCGTGGCCAGCCGTCCCTGGCGTTCGTGGCTGCGCCGCTCCGCCTTCCGCGCGCGTTTTCTGCCCGTCGCGCCGGGTTCCAGCGCTTATTACGAAAGCAAATCGCTCGGCGAACTAGCCCGCGACCTGAATAACCAGCGAATCCTCCGCTTGCTTTCCGGCGACGCGCGCGTCCCCGTCCTCAATTTCGATCATCATCTCTGCCACGCTGCCAGCGCCTTTTACGCTTCGCCTTTCGACCGCGCCTTGATTCTCACCTTCGACGAACACGGAGGCGGCCGCACCGGAATGCTCGCCATCGGCGAAGGCGAACAAATCCGCGTCGAGCGGACCATGTCCTTCCCACATTCCCTCGCGTGGGTCTATTCGCAAATCACCGAGTTGATCGGCTATCGCCCGCGCGAACATGAACACAAGACGCAATGGCTCAGCCTGACCGCGGAGCCCGCTTTCCTCGACATATTTCTTCACATGCTGCGGCGCGGCTCGAGTCCATCTCCCAAGCTCAATTCTGGCTTTTTTACCACCGGTTTTGCCGGGCGATTGGCATTCTCTGAGAAGTTTTACGATGACCTCGGCATCTCGCCCCAGCCCGGAGCGGAAATTAGCGAGCCCACGCGCGCCATGCTGGCCAGCAGCCTCCAGAAAGCATGTGAAATTGTTCTCACGGATTTAGCCGAATCTCTCCGCAAGCGTTACGCTGCAACCAATCTTTGTCTCGCGGGCGGCCTGTTTCTGAATCCTCTCCTCGTTTCAGCCCTTGAACAGCAATCCGGCTTCGAAAAAATCTTCGTGCAGCCCGCGGCCGGAAACGAAGGAACGGCGCTCGGCGCCGCCTGGCTGGCGCGGGGAAAACTAAAAGCTCAGCCGCGAAGCCGGTTTTTCCCCCACGTCTATCTGGGTCCCGGCTATTCGAACGAAGAAATCAAGAATGTCCTCGACAATTGCAAGGCTGTCTATCGCTGGCTGGACTCGGATGCGCGGAAAATCGACGAAACGGTGAAGCTGCTACTTTCCGGAAAAATCGTGGGGTGGTTTCAGGGCGCGGCGGAATTCGGGCCGCGCGCGCTGGGCAATCGCAGCATCCTGGCGTCGCCCTGGACTCCCTACGTGAAGGAAAATCTCAACGACTACGTGAAGCACCGCGAGCCTTTCCGTCCGTTTGCGCTCTCTGTTCCCGAAGAAGACGCAGCGAAATATTTCGACTTTACCCCGCCTGCGCATTTCATGGCGACGATGGGCCGCCTCCGCCCTGAATATCGCGAACTGCTTTCCATGCATACGCTGTCTGGCGAACTGGTTCGTCTCCACGTGGTCGCGCGCGAAGCGAATCTGCCGTACTGGAATTTGCTGAAAGGGTTCGGCTCGCAAGCGCCCGCGCCCGTCCTGCTCAACACATCGTTCAACTTATTTGGCGAGCCGCTGGTTCTGTCTCCGCGCCACGCCGTGCGCAGTTATTTTTGTTCTGGAGCCGACGCGCTAGTCATCGGCAGCTTCTTGCTGATCAAATCCTGAGCTGCCCTCGGTCTTGCGGCACATATGTTGGTATCATGTGATTGCACGGATTGTGGATGTGTAAAGCGCTGCATACTGCGATTCCGGTATTGGCGCTCCGGGCTGCTTATAGGAAAATGCTTCGGCGCAATTGAGTGATTGCGCGCCGTCTCATCTAGGGGAGAAGCCGTGCGAATATCCGTCATAGGCGCAGGTTACGTTGGCCTTGTCACCGGCGCATGCCTGGCCGAACTCGGTCATCACGTTCTTTGCACTGATAACGACAAGTCCAAAATCGACACGCTCGAAGCCGGCAAATTGCCCATCTTCGAGCCCGGCCTCGATCATGTGGTTGAAAGGAATCGCAAGGAAGGGCGCCTGTCCTTTTCCGCCGATCCCCGGGCCGCCGCGGAAGGCGATGCGATCTTCATTTGCGTGGGCACGCCGCCGCTACCGACTGGTGACGCGGATCTCAGCGCCATCGATCACGTCGCGCAGATGATTGCCGTCGAGGCCAAATCCGACAAGCTTGTCGTCGAGAAGAGCACTGTCCCCGCGCAGACAGGGCAGCAATTGAAGCGCGTGCTCGGAATTTACGGCCGAGGCGGCGGTGTGCGTTTCCGCGTTGCTTCCAACCCGGAATTTTTGCGTGAAGGCACGGCTGTCGGAGATTTTCTCCACCCGGATCGCATCGTGATTGGTGTCGATGACGAAGTGGCCGAGAAACAGCTTCGTGAAATCTACGGTCCTGTGCTGGAGCAAAAGTTCAAATGTCCGGTGCACGATGGCGCATGCCCGCCGATGAAGCCTCCTGCTTGGGTGGTCACGACAATCAACAGCGCCGAACTGATCAAGCACGCTTCAAATTCTTTTTTGGCGGTCAAAATTTCCTACGCGAACATGGTTTCTGATCTCGCCGAAAAACTCGGCGCGAATATCGAAGAAGTTATGCACGGCATGGGCCTTGATCCGCGCATTGGCCCGCACTTTCTGCGTCCCGGCCTCGGGTTTGGCGGTTTCTGCCTGCCGAAGGACGTTCAGGCGTTTATGCGCCTGGCGGAGCGCAACGGCGTTGACTTTGCCATGCTACGCGAGGCCGAACGCATCAATCACCAGCGGATCAGCGCTTTCGTCGAAAAACTGCGTCAGTCACTCTGGGTGCTCAAGGGCAAACAGATTGGCATTCTTGGTCTTGCATTCAAGGCCAACACGGACGATATCCGCTTTGCGCCAGCCATCGAATTGATAAAAAAGTTGCAAACAGAGGGAGTTCGGCTGAACGCGTATGATCCCGAAGCGATGGAAAAAATCCGCGAACAGTTCCGGGACTTGCATTGCGCCGTGGATGCGTATGAAGCGGCCAAGGACGCGGATGCATTACTCATCGTTACGGAATGGGAGGAATTCCGGAAGCTGGATTGGAAGCGCATCCATAAGAGCATGGCTAGGCCGCTGGTGATGGATGGCCGCAATTTGCTTTCGGCCCAGGAAATGAAGTCACTTGGATTCGAATACCATTCCGTCGGCAGGCCGGACGCTGTTGCTCCGAGCGCCGCTGGAATCCTAGCCTGATCCGGTGCGCTCTTCGGCAACCTTCTTCTGAAAATATTCCAGGGTGAGCTTCAATCCTTCTTCCAGACTCACCTTGGGTTCCCAATGCAAAAGCGTTTGTGCCTTGCGTATGTCAGGGCAGCGTCTTTTCGGATCGTCCTGCGGCAACGGCTTGAACACCAGCTCAGCTTTATTGCCGGTGATGGCGCGAATGCGTTCCGCAAATTCCAGAATCGTAATTTCGTGCGGGTTTCCTATGTTCGTCGGCAAATGCTCCGCTGAATCAAAGAGCGCCAAAATTCCCGCGATTAAGTCCGATACGTAACAAAAACTTCGCGTTTGATGGCCGTCACCATAGACGGTGATCGCCTGTCCGGACAGCGCCTGGTAAAGGAAATTCGGCAGCGCTCGCCCGTCGTTCAGTCGCATGCGCGGCCCGTACGTATTAAAAATTCGCACAATGCGTGTGTCGACCCCGTGCGCGCGGTGGTACGCCATCGTCATGGCTTCGGAGAATCGCTTCGCCTCGTCATAAACGCCGCGCGGCCCGATGGGATTCACGTGTCCCCAGTACGTCTCCGGTTGCGGACTCACGTCCGGATCTCCGTAGCACTCTGACGTGGACGCCAAAAGGAATCGTGATTTTTTTGCGAGCGCAAGCCCCAGCGCGTTGTGCGTTCCCAGAGATCCCACTTTCAAGGTTTGAATTGGCAGCCTGAGGTAATCGTCGGGACTTGCCGGCGACGCAAAATGCATCACCGCATCCACTGGCCCGGGCACGTCGATATAGCGCGTCACATCGTGCCGCACAAATCGAAACCGAGGATTCGCCATCAAATGCTGGATGTTCGCTTCCGCGCCAGTGCTCAAATTGTCCAGACATACCACTTCCCATCCACGTTCGATAAATTTGTCGCATAGATGCGACCCCAGAAATCCTGCTCCGCCTGTAATGGCCACGCGCAAATAAATTCTCCCTCAGCACATCATGCCACACACATCTTCACGCCCGAGTGCAAAACGCCGGATCAGTCGTTCTTTCGCGAAACGCGAACAGGCAGCGCGCCGGATAGCGCAGCATTCGGTGAGACATCCGGCATCTGCTCTGCGTAGTTTTTCAAATCCGACAGACTTAGTTCGTTTGGTGTGATGCGATGATTCACATAAACAGCTTTGCCGCCGATTTGCGCCAGCAGGAAAGTGTCCTTCGGAGGCATGCGAACCAGCGCCTGCCTCGTTTCTTCCGGTGGAATCACCAGGAACACGCGCTCTTCGCCATTCCAGATGGGCCAAAATGTATGATCGTCCAGAAAAATATGGGGCGCGTCCGGATAATACGATCCGAACTCGAGACCATTATAACGTCCATTGAAAATCCATATTCGTTTTCCCGTGTAGAACCCAATACTGCTGGCGGCGTCGTATTCTCCATAAAGCGCCACTTTGTCGCCCGGCTGAAAATACTTCATGATGATTTTTGCGAGCGGTTCGGAAGAAAGGCGCGGCGTAAAAACTCCCAGCGCCCAGTTGGCGCAGAAAAAAAATAACGCCATCATGCACGCGAGCGTGATGCTTGCCGCCAGATTCCGCCCGCTCCTGCGTAGCAGCCACGCGCAGGAAAATCCGATGAGTATAACGATCAATGCAGCAAGCGCCTGGTGCCGCAAATCGGCGAACGCTTGCGGCGTTAAATCCATAAAATCGGACATGGCCACGCGGTAAAACCCCGTCGGATGCATTTGCAGCAGGGAAGAAATATCTCCGGTGGATGAAATCCTACGCGACATCCACAGCATTCCGCCGAGAATCGCCGCAATCAGCACACCCAGCGCCGCCAGCGCGCCCTGCGCGCGGGGTAACCACTTCACGGCGCGCTCCTCGGCCTGCGCCAATCCCAGGCCAAGCAAGATCGCAATCGCGGGCCACGCGCTGAAGCTGTAATATTCCATGCGGCTTTTCGTCCAAGAAAAGAAAAGCAGAATGAACAGCGCCCAAATGCTCAAGAGCACGAGGGCCTGTCCGCGTTCGTTCAGATTTTTCCGCCATTCGCGCATCGGAGGGATTCCGCGAATCGCGGAGGGCAAAAATACGATCCACGGAAAGAACCACACAATGTGCTCGGCGGTCCACAGCCACAGCGGCACAGCTTCGTAATCTGCCGGATAGCGCCAGCCAAGCGCGCGGAAAATCTGCTCGTTGATGAAGTAAAACCAGAAAAATCCGCCGAAAAATCCGTGCCCGCTGAACAACGCGGCAATATGCCACGGCAACGCTACAATCAAAAAAACGATCAGCGAAGAAATCAGCGGCAATTTCCGCCAGTCCTTTAAGCGGTCGGTCGCCAAGAGAAAGAAGAAAATAATTCCCACCGGAAACACAATGCCAATCAGCGAGCGCGTCAGCACGGAGAGTGCGATCAGCGCCGCCGCGCCCCAATAACCAATGCGCGTGGAAAGCGTCCCTTGCCACGCGCGCAAAAATAAATAAAACGCCGCGGTGAAAAAGAGCGCGTAAATCGCTTCCGGAAGCATGATTCGAGTGAACAGAAAGACGCCGGGCGATGTACACATGACCAGGCCGGCATAGAATCCCGCGCGTTCGCCAAACCATCTTCGGCCAAAAAAATAAACCATCAACACAAGCCCGACCACAGCGACGGCGAGCGGGAAGCGCGTGGCAAATGCGTTCACTCCGAACACTGCGTAGCTCATCGCGACGAGCCAGTAATGCAGCGGCGGTTTTTCCAAATAGCGAATGCCGTCGATATGCAGGATCACCCAGTCGTGGCTTTGCAGCATTTCGCGCGCCGCCACGGCGTGACCCGCGTCCGAACTATCGAGCAGCGGCGGCCAGCTCGATGTTCCCACGTAAATGCCGATGGAAAGCGCGAGCAAGATGAGAATGGAAACGCGGCGGGTCATTTTCATTTCGAGTTCATTTCGAGTTCATTTCGAGAAAATCATTATCGTCGAATTAGGAGAGCGGGGAAAGCCCGCAGGCGCAGAAAAGGGTAATGGGTCAGTTTGAATTTTGACTCCTTGAGTCACGATCAAGAGAATTCAAGCTGCTCACCACCCAAAAAGGCGAAAAAAAGGGGGGGGGGCGCGAAAAGGGTTTATACTGGACACACCTGTCAGTGTAATTGTCTAAAGAGTTAACTGCGGTAAAGGAAATCAGCTCCGTCAGCGACAAAAGTGGCGAGTGTTAAGGGGAGGTTGACGTGAAACTTGGGGTGCTGGGGCGCGAAGCGCGGCGCAAGCAATTGATCAATGTGGCGATCAAGGTGTTTGCAAAAAAGGGCTATAGCGCGGCCTCGGTAAACGACATCGTCAAGAGGGCCCGAGTGGCGCGCGGGACGTTTTATCTTTACTTCAAAGACAAGGCGGATATCCTTGCGGCGGTTTTAGGGAACTACCGCATGGAACTCGAGTTCATGGTGAGGTTCTACATGGAGCGCACGGGCAGGATGACCGTGGCGGGCTGCCGGGCGTGGTTGCGGGAAGAAGTGGGCACATGGCTGGAGTTTTTCGAGATGCACCGGGAAGCGCTGAAGATTATTCTTTTTGAAAAGGGACTGCATCGATGCGAAATTCGAGCGGAAACGCGATGAAGCAAAGGGAATCCTGGGATGGCACCTGACGAACAAGTTCCAGCGAATGCAGAAGGCGGGCAAGATTCGCAGCGACGTGAGTCCCGAAGCGCTGTGTATTTTCGAGATGGCTCTGCTGAATGAAGTGTTCACGACGCAAATCCTGCCCTATAAGGAGCCGGACGTGGAGGCGCTGGTGGAACAATGGGCGGAATTTGAATGGCGAGGTGTGCGGCGGCGCCGCGCGTGAGGTTTTTTGGTATGGCTCCTGCCCGAACGTCAGGGTAAGCCAGAGTCCGGGTCTGCACGGAGGTTTAAGGTAGGGGCCAGGCGGGGATGATTTCGTCGATTTCGCGCATCAGGCGGATGGTTTCGGCGAGGGCGACGACGATCTTCTGGTAGTGGTCAATGTCGTCGTAGGAGAGTCTGCGGCCTTTGCGGTCCTTGAGCCATTTTTCGCAGACCTGATAGCCGCCGATGTGGAATTTCCAGACTTCCTTTGGCACGCCGTCGAAAGACTGCGCGCCGTTGATATAGACGCGCCCCGTCTTGATGCCCGCCTTCGGATTTGGTTGATGTAGCGGACTTTCTCGACCGTGTGATCGCCCGGCTGCTCATAGCGCGGGACGAGTTTGCCAGTTTCGGCGATTCCATCAGATGCAGCGAGATAGTTCTTCGCCTTCTCAACTAAGAAGGGAAGGAGCTTTTTGTCACTCGTCAATGGAACACGTGGGAATTCGATTCTCAAGTTCGGTGTAGCGTACTCGATAGCTCGTCGCGACCAAAGAATTGCATACACATAACTAGTCAAGCTCTTCATCGAAGACGCCTTCGTGGATGTCGGTGTGTTTTTGCAAATCTTAGGCCCATTTGTTTACCGACGCTTCTATCACGTTGCGTTTAAGATTTAGCTGCGCCTTTGTGGGCGCGGTTCGTCTTCCGCCCGTGTAGAGAGAGCTGACTTTGCTGTGCCGCCCGGGTTCCGGGAAGCCGGCATACAGTGGGAAGAACGTGACGTTATCGAATGGCGAGACGGTGTGCTTGTTGACGATCGTATTAGCCACAAAAAAACTATCGACGTTCCCTCGCGGTCGTTCTGACGCACAGTAGTAGTAGGTTCGGCTGCATGCGGAGGCCATGAGCGGGTACTTGGATATGCATAAACCCTTCGTTCGGCCGTGTAAGAGGCTCATTGGAAGTCAAATGGACGATAGAGAGCACCCTTGTAAATGTTCCACCGCGGTGGGCATCCGATTGGCCCGAGCAACTCGCCGAGTTCTTGCCGTCCGGGCGGCAGTTGAAATCGTTGCGCGATCTGTTTGGGTCCAGTGACTGGATCTGGTGAACGACGTCCTCTATTTCGTTCCGGGTGAGTGGTAGACGAGATTGTCATGCTTCGTCTGGATGGCCGGGATTGTGGTTTAGAAAAAGGTCGCCCGCGATACTGGGGCACGTTTCATACTCTTGTCGCATCGCGATTCTTTGGGCGCGAAGAAGAAGTATTTTGGCGTGGGGTCACTCTTGACCAATTTGTGCTTGATACGTCTGTCGCTGAAATAGTTTCGGCTTCTTGGAGCGATTTCCCCAAAGCTGTGAGTGATTGACGCGCTCTGCCGCTGCCGATCCCGAGCGTTTTACCAAGAAAACGACCCCGACACCCAGCTGGATATCAAAGACGTTTCTGTCCTCGGACCCATCTGGCGCTTCGTCTTTCTTCTTGACGCTGCCGTGTAGGTCTAGCACGTAAATGTTACTGACTCCTGCATCAGCGATTCCCGCACGCGCCGGTGAGTGATACCGTCAAGGTAAGTATTGTTCGTGATGAAACCTGAGGATTCCGTATCTGTTTTGTCGATTCGCCACTGGGCAAAGCGGATGAACTTGATAAAGTCGTCGTCGAGGTTGAGCTTCTTCTCGTGGAGCCCTTCCTTGTAATCTTTCAGGAGGCCGAGAATCCATCCTCCTCTGTTCATTCGACCGAAGTTCGCGTAAGGGGGATTTCCAAGGACAACCATGATGGGCTTATCGCGCTTGATTTCGCTGGCGGCGTTAGCTTCGTCGGCGATTCCATTGAGCGAAGATGAATTCCCGACTTCTTCGGCGGCTTCTTCGAGGGTATTAGTGAGGTAGACGCCGAGGCGCTCGTCGGATTCGAACTTGTAGCCGAAGTCCTTGCAATTGGAGGCCGAGTTTGAGATGGGCGACGGCATAAGGGGCCATCAGGAGTTCGAATCCGAAAATGCGCTTGAGCAAGTTTTCAGAAACGTAGCTATTCCACTGGCCTTTCTGGCCGTGCTGGCAGAGAGTGTCGTAAATGTGGCGGATGACGTAGTAAAGGAACGTCCCGGTGCCGCAGGGGGGATCGAGAATGAGAACGTCCTTGTCGGCGAGGCCCAGGGGCTTCGCGAATTCGGTTTTCAGGATGTGGTCAATCGAGCGGACGATGTAGGAGACGACCGGCTCAGGCGTGTAATAGACGCCGCGAAGCTCGCGTAGTTTGGGGTCGTAAGCCTGCAGAAAATCCTCATAGAAATGGACGACGGGGTCTTCCTTCGCGAGTGCGTTTGCCGAAATCGGCCAGAATTGCGCCGATGTCGGTGTCGCGGAGAAGGGCGACGAGATCGTCCACGTAGGGCAGAACCTGTTCGGGCAGATCGGGACCTGGCGATGACGGAGAAAAGCTTTCGAAGGAACGGATTGGTTTTGGGAATCAAGTATGCCGCGTGTTCGCGGGTGAATTTCTCGCCCGCCGCGGCGGGCTGGCACCGTGCGGCGAAGAGGCCGTAGGCGATAGTCTGCGCGTACATGTCGGAGAATTGCTGGGCGTGAGATCGGGAATCAGGGCTTCGCGGAAGGCGTCCATTTGCTGATGGAGGATGCCAGCAGCGTCCTCGCGTTCGTGAGCGATCAGGATGGCGTCGCGAATGAAATGCGCGAGTTGCGCCATGCGGCGCGCGAGTTCGCGGGAGTCCTTTGCGGGCGGGGTCTTGTGCTGCAAGAAGCCGCGCAGCAATTCTTCGACCTGAGCTTCGCCGTCGGCGTCGAACTTGAGCTTGCCGCTCGACGATCGCGCCGAGGCTGGCTTTGAACCGCTCCTTGCTGTCCGTGTACCAGCGAAAATCGAGAAAGTCGGTGAGGATGAGATTCGGGAGATTGTAATAACGCTTGAGCTGATCCGAGCGCGCGATTTTGTTCAGGTCTTCGCCGGGTTCCTTGGCTTCGATCCAGCCGACGGGAAAATCGAGAACATTCTTTTTGCGCGTGAGGCGGAAGTCGGGAGAGCCGTGTGGCGTTTTCTTGGGATTGATGACGACGGCGACGGACGGGTCGAGGTCTTCGATGAGGCTTCCCAGAGCCGTGTAGTAAGAATTCTCGGTGGCCTGGCCGCTGTTTCGGATGGTTTTGAGTTCGGCGACGTAAGACTTGAAAGGCATCGCGCGGATTATAGCGGAAAAGCAGCAGTGCGTGGTTAGTGATGAGTTGCTGGTAGAAGAGATATAACATCGCCTTTCGCCAACCCGCTCAGGGTAAACGAAAAGGAAATTAAGGGCGAGCGAAAAACGGACAAGCAGATTCCTCCTCGACGTTGCTCGTCCCTTCGCTAAGGCTCAGGGCGGGCGGAATGACAGCGTAATGAGCAAAGCGCGGGCGGGGTGAACGAGTCTGTGTGGCGACCACGAAATCACGTCCCTCAGCGGCTAAAGCCGCACAGATTCTGCGGCGGTTACGGCACGTGATTAGAAACCGTGCCCTTACGAAAAACGTAAGCTACCACACAGGCTCGTGAACCCCGCCCCTACGAAAGAATGGCGCGAACGAAAGGGATTATGGGCGACATATCCGTCATCGCGAAAATCCCCACCCTTCGCAAAAGGCGCTCCCTTCCTGCGGTCCCTTCCTTCGTCAGGACAAGCAGGCAGGCTCCTCGCCGCTGCTCGTCGGAATGACAGCGTAATGAGCAAAGCGCGGGCGGGGTGAACCCCGCCCCTACGAAAGAATGGCGCGAACGAAAGGGATTATGGGCGGCATATCCGTCATCGCGAAAATCCCCCACCCTTCGCGAGTAGCGCTCACGATGGGGCACCCGCGAAGGCAATCAGGACACTAGGAGGGGTTTTTCGGCGGCGCAGGGGCGGGGAATTCGGTGGTGTGGTCGTTGATGATTTTCCAGCCTGCCGGGAATTTGCGGAAAATCAACGTGAACACGCCCTCGGGATGGTTTTTTTGCCCGTCCTTTTCCTCGTTGAGTTCCCTGTCGAGCCGGAAGTGACCGACCACGAAGCCGGCGTCCGGGCAAAGTGCGTGAATCTCGACTCCGGAAAACGTCAAATGACCCATGGCGGCGCGATCCGGATAGGAGTGCTGATAGCGTTTCAGCACGTCCTGCCAGCCCTGGAAAATGCCCGCCGCATTGACGAATTCAAGGTCGTCTGACTTCCAATAGCCGTCCATAAAGGCAGGGATGTCGCCGCGATTCCACGCGGCCACTTGGCGTTCGAGGACGTTCTTGATGGCCTGGACATTGGGCTGGGCATTGGCCTGGACACTGGCCTGGACACGGGCCGACGAATTGGCCTGTGTGTTGGTCTGCGAATTGGCGCGGGCCTGGGGCGATGGATTGGCTTGCGGGGAAGATTGCGCCGAAGCGAGGGTCCCGAAGAGTATAAAAACAAAAAGAGCAAGAAGGCTTATTAGACGGGCAGATTTGAGCCGTGAAGTGCGTTGCATCGTCGCTCCTTTATTTGTAAATGGGCTGCGGACAGGTCTTACGGTACGGCTGGAGAGTGAGGTTTGCAACCCGCGAATATCCTTGGTAGCTGAAGCCGATTCCTCGGCTCTCGACAGGGCTGAACGGGGCGGAGGCCTATAGGGTCCGCCAACCCTAGTTCTACTGAAACGGTACCTTTGTTCCATTGGCCGAGGACGTCCCGGCGGGCAGAATACCCATGGAAGAAAAGTCAAATGATCGCAGCTCTCATCTTCGTGATTTCAGGCGCCATGTTGGCCCAGTTTGTTCTGTTTTTCTGGCGCGCCAACATGCTTGCCGTGGCTGGGCAGCCAGTCTCCGACCGTTTGCGCCTGATGGAGTCGAGCTTCCCTAACGCAATGAATCAAAACGGTTTCTCGACGATCACGGCCCTCAGTCAAATCTGTCCCAACATGGGCTCGCTCCGCAGCATCAAACTCTGGCGTGTGCGCTTGTATCACAGCGCGATGCGCTTTACGGCGTATCTGTGCAGCGCTGCGGTGCCGCAGGCAAGCGCCTGGGCCCAGACGGAGATGGCAGCCTGCACCCAATACGTCGCTGTCTCGATGGATTTGCGCCTCCAGTCGAATCAGGCCTTCGTCGCCGAACTTCGCTCTTATTAGGGCTTCGCATTAACCGGTATCCTGCTAACTAATTCCGCGACTCTGATTCTTCGGTTTCGTCCCATTTTATTGGTCCCGCCGACCGTGACAATCCTGACCTTGATCACTGGCAGAATTTCGACGGATGAACCCAAGATTAATAGGCCCAGCGGAGGAGCATGCCGCCGGTGGTGAAACCGGCGCCGACGGAGACGATCATTACGAGGTCGCCTTTCTTGAGTCGCTTTTGATCGACGGCATCGCGGAGGCACAGGGGAATGGTCGCAGCCGTTGTGTTTCCATAGCGGTCGATATTTATCATGACTTTGGAGTCTTCAATTCCCATCCGCTCCTGAGTGGCGCGAATGATGCGGAGATTGGCTTGGTGGGGAACGAGGAGCGCGAGGTCGCGATTCGAGAATCCATTGCGTTCGAGCAATGCGGAAGAAACTTCGCACATGCGGCGCACCGCGTATTTGAAAACCTGCTGGCCCTCCTGATGAACGTAGTGCATGCGCTTATCGACTGTCTCATGCGAAGACGGGTGGAGAGAGCCTCCCGCGGGCATATACAGGCTGCATCCGCCGGAACCATCAACATCATTCATGAAATCGATGATGCCTTCTGATTCCGACTCGGCGGGCTCCAGCAGGACCGCGCCCGCCCCGTCACCGAAAAGCACGCACGTTGCGCGGTCTTTAAAATCGAGGATCGAGGTCATGACGTCCGAGCCAATCACGAGCACCTTGCGATGCGTGCGCGCTCCAACGAACTGAGCGCCAACCGTCAACGCATAGACAAATCCGGAGCACGCCGCCGACAAATCGAATCCCCAGGCGTTCTTGGCGCCGAGGCGGTCTTGCACCAGGCATGCGGTGGCCGGAAACATCATGTCCGGCGTCACGGACGCCACAATAATCATTTCGATTTCTTCGGGGTTGACGTTCTTTTTTTTCAGCAGCTCGGCGGCGGCAGCGGTGGCCATGTGCGACGCAGCCATGCCCGGGTCGACGTAGTGGCGCTCGCTGATGCCGGTGCGCGTGCGGATCCACTCATCGGAAGTTTCGACAATTTTTTCGAGGTCGGCGTTTGTCGCCACGCGCGGCGGCAAAAATCCTGTTACACCGGTAATTTTCGCCGCGATTCGCTTGGCCACGTTTGTCTCCTTAGACAGTCCGCGATTGTACGCAATCGGCGCAATTTATGACAAGGGAAACAGAAAAGGTAAGCAGGAAAGTTGAAAGGAGCAGAAACAAGTTCCGCAATTTGCGGCACGAACAAGAGAAGACTCGCAAGTAATATTTTAGATGGTCGTCAGGACGGTGAGAATGGATTACGCTTCAGAACGGGGAGTTCTGGTGCGGGAGGATTCCGGGCCATTCGCCAATAGATCCTGAACGGCTTGGATTAAGGGCATGCCGCTGGCTGTTTTGGGGAGTACGCGCGAAACTCCGGCTTCTTTTGCGGCCAAGGTCATTTCGGGCGAGTCGTAAAGGGTGAACAAGAGGATCGGGACGGTAGGCAATGCGCGAGTGATTTCGCGGGCCGCGCCCAGCCCATCCATAATCGGCATGGCGAAATCGAGAATCACGGCGTCCGGATTCGACTCCTTCGCCTTTGCTACTGCCTGTGGTCCGTCGGCCGCCTCAGCGCAAATGACCCATCCTTCGTGGTTTTCAAGCATGATTCGCAGCAGCTTGCGCACCAACTCGTTGTCGTCGGCTATCAGAATCTTTTTCGACACCAGTATTCCATATCCATCGTAAAGTTCTCGCGTTTTGTAACGCGTTGGCAGGCTACCGAGCGGAGCGGTAGCTGTAAATACAGTCTATTCTGTAGTGCAATTGCGTACGTTGGCACACTTAAAATGGCGCGCGTAAATAGAATCTGCGAGACAAATACGGTCTCTGCCCGATAGACGCACACTATTCGGTCCGCGTAAGATTGAGGCTTGCCGAGCGCATCGATTTAGCCGAGAAGGCAATGCGCGAGCGATTGACGGAACCGGAGGATTCCGGGGGCGAAGCAGGAGAAGAAAAGCTGATGTATGACTCGCTGCAAACGTTGAGCAATCTGCGGCGCCTGGAGCCTGCAAGAGCGCGGGCGCTTGATTCAGCGCTCAGTCGGGAGCAATTCGTAGCGAAAAGTAATCTCCGCGGACTTCCTCAATGTGGCGGCTGCACCACAGTACTTAGTCTGGCTTAATTCGATGGCGCGTTTTACGGCCGCCTCATCGAGGTTTCCGCGCAAGCGGTAAACGAGATCGAGTTTCACCCACACCGATGGAGGGTCCACCGCGCGCTCCCCTTGGATTACAATTTCGAGCGACTCAAGTTTCTGGCGCTTCTTCGCGAGTATCAAAACGATGTCCGTTGCCGTGCAGGATCCCAGCGCCGCGAGCATCAACTCCATGGGACCGGGCGCGGAATTGTGCTCGCGGTTGGCATCGATTGGCACAGCGTGGCCCGAAGGCAGCGTGGCTAGAAACTGCTCGTCCCCTACCCATTTGACTGTCGCGGTTTGCATGGAAGCAGAATCCTCCGAAGGAAAAGATGCAAGAGAAGCGGGAGAAAAGCAATTGGCAAGAGAATGAGGGGCAAATCCTTCGGATTTCAAACGGAAGCGTTGTCCGGCGTTGCGGAGTCGTCGGCGGGAACATGTTCGAGAATTGGGTGGGGTTGCCGGCGTATTACCTCGATGAATAAGCGCACGAGATCCGGATCGAACTGCGCTCCAGCGCACCGTTCGATTTCCGTCAAGGCTGCTTCGGCCGCGCGGGCCTTTTTGTAGACACGAGGGGAAGTGATCGTGTCATAGGCGTCGGCGACGGCGATGATACGCGCGCCGAGAGGGATGCGCTCGCGCTCGACCTGGTCCGGATAGCCGGAGCCGTCGAAGAATTCGTGGTGGTGCTTTACCATCTCGCGAACATTTCGCAGCGCCTGGAGCGGGTCCAGAATGCGCCAGCCGAGGACCGCGTGTGACTTCATCGTCTCCCACTCATCCGCGTCGAGCGGACCCGCTTTGTTGAGAATTTCTTCGGGTATACCAACTTTCCCAACGTCATGCAGCAACCCACCGAGGCGCACTTCCTCGATGTCAACAGGTTTCAGCCCCGCTGCCTGGGCGATCAGGGCGGCATAGGTTGAAACTTTCCTCGAATGCCCATGCGTGTACTGATCCTTGGCATCGACTGCATAGGCCAGCGAAGTCATCGTTTCAACCACCGGCGTGGGCAACTGCTCGACAGACAAAGAAGGACTTCGTTCGTTGAGCGATTGGGAGAACTGCTCAATCCTCTGATAAATCTCGTTGAATGCTTCCGGGCCGGTCGAGAACTGCCTGTGCAACATAACACCGAGATAGGCCTCGAGGACATCGCGCTTCCACGTTTTGGAGTCACCCGGCTCTCGGCGTTCTGCCGTAAGAACGGCGTTGCCGCCCTGATGTTTGGAGAGATACATCGAAGCATCCGCCACTTGAATCAATTCCTGCGGCGTGGACCCGTGCATGGGGTAGGTGGCGATGCCGAAGCTCGCGGTGATATTTTTGTCGCGCAACAGGGGATCCGACGCGATCCAGCTCCGGAGCTTTCCGGAGATCTGCCGCGCTTGCTCGACGCTTGTTTCCGGCATGAGAATCACAAATTCGTCGCCGCCGTAGCGCGCAACGACGTCGGAGCGCCTGCAATTCTGCTCGAGGATCAAGCCCACACGCTGCAGCACTACGTCGCCTTCCAAATGGCCATAGAAATCGTTGACGAACTTGAATCGGTCGAGGTCCATAAGCACCAAGGAGAAAGGGCGGCTGGCGCGCGTGGAGCGTTTCCATTCAGCCGACAGGGCCTCCATCAGGAAGCGGTGAGTTTTGACTCCGGTCAATCCATCGGTAATGGCTTGCTCCTGGGCCTTTTGGAAAGTGACGGCGTTGTGCAACGCGCCTGCGAAAAGATCCGCTAACGTTTGCAGCAACTGGATCTCCTCTTCCTCGAATTGCAAGGGCGTCGACGATTCCACGTAGAGCACGCCGAGCAAATTTTCCGCGCAGTTGATGGGTAGAGCGATCGCGGACACGGACCCCGGCAGCACCGGCCGCAGGGCGTTTGGACCTGCCTCCCGCACAATTGCGAGTTGCCCTGTGCGCGCGACCTGTCCGACCAGCCCCTCATCCAAGGCAATCCGGCGCCCAATGGCATCACGTCTCTTGCCTGCCTCGGCTTGCACCACGAGCTCTTTGGCGGAGTAGTCCAAAATCGCGATACCGATGTGATCGTAGGTCAATCCCTGCTCGAGTTCTTCGGCCACTTTTGCGAGCATCTCTTCCGAATTTAGGGTGGTAATCGCGTGGTTCGAGATCTTGTTCAACAGCGTCAGATGCCGCGACTTCTTTTGCTCCTGCGCAAAGAGGCGCGCGTTTTCCATGGCGATACCCGCCTGGCTCGCCAGCACGCGCATCAACTCGAGATGTCCTTCGTCAAACGCGCGTTCCTGCTTGCTGTGGATCGCCATGACGCCGATTGCGCGGTCGTAGAGGATCAGCGGCACGCCACAAAAACAGCCCGTGACGCGAGTGGTGCGGACTCCGAGTTTCTCCACTTCGGCGGTGAAATTTTCGCGGATCAATAGAGGCTGGCGTTCGCGAATCATGTATTCGGTCAGCCGGTTTCCAGCGGGCCGCACATGTTTTGGCTGCCTGACGTTATCGACCACTTCCAGTTCGTAGCGAATTTGCTCGCGAGGGCTGTCGTAGGTCGCAATGTAAAAGCTCGCCAAGTCGAGCAAACGGCGCATTTCGATGTAGATCGTTTCAAACAATGTGTCCGTGTCCAACGTCGAACTCATGGCCCGGCCAATCTCGTTCAGGATGTGCAATTCCTCGCTGCGCCGGGAAGTTTGTTGGATCAGATAGCTGTTCTCGACCGCCATGCCGATCTGATAGCCAAGCGCCAACAGAAGCCTCAGTTCCGGCGGCGTGAATTGGCGGCTATCCGGTGTTCCGAGGAGTAAGACACCGAGCACGCGTTCTTTTGCCTGCAAACTGATTCCCACCACGGTTCGCAGATTCTGCGCCAATAAGAGCTCGCGAAGACGCTTGAAGGAAGGCTCGCGTTCGAGGGCTGCCCACATGCCGTCTTTTGCAAGGTCGCGCAGCACGACCAAGCCGCCCAGCCGCGCAACCAGCTTTACAACGGAATCTTCCAGATTTTCTTCCAGGACTTTCGAGCTGAAGTCATCGGTGAGGCCCGTCGTCACCACGGAGATGGGGCCGTGCGCGTCACCGTAATGCAAGCAGAGCGCGCCGCTGGGAATCCGCGCTACGTTAAGAACACGGTCGAGGGCCTGGGCCAGCATTCTCTGAATCTCGCCGCCAACGAAGCTGGAAGTGGCGAGATTCAAATTCGAGAGCGCGAGCATGTTTCGCTCGACGCGGTGGCGCTCTTCCTCATACACGGCCATTACCATGAGCACGCCACAGAAAAGCTGGGGCACCACAAGCGGTAGATGGAGATCAAGGCGGCTCAATGCCGCAGATCGAGACTGCAGCAAAATCCCCAAGTCCAGGACGCCCCAAGTGACAAACGACGCGGCAAGCAGAAAATCGGAGGGAGATTCACGCTTCCGTCCCTCCTGCCAGAAAACGCGCGCCACAGCGAATAGGAGCAGTGCGGCTCCTAAATACAAAGATACCGAGACCCATCCCTTTGTGTATGCCACGGCCCAGAGAGCCGCGACTGCCGCCAAACCAAAAACTGCGCTGATTCGAACAGTGGCGCGACCATAAAGCCGTGCTGCTGTAAGAAATAAGAGCGCGGCCATCGCGAGCAGCCACTCCTCCAGGGCCGAAACCCATGGAGCGTATTCCAGCCAGGATTCGAGAACACCGCTTAGGGAGGTGAGAGCAACCGCCAGCCATCCGCCCGCCCAAACGAGGAGGTAGCTCTGACGCTTCAACGCGTAGACGTACGTGAAGAACGCGGCCAGAAGCAGAGTTCCGGCCAGCAGGACGACTCCGACGATTCCCGCCTGAGTCAACAATGCATAGCTCCAATTAAGAATCGGCAGGGTGCTCTGCGAGGATATCAGAAATCATCAGGGACAAAACGCCTGGTACTTGCCGGGTTGCTGTTCCGCACAATGCTCTCCCAGGCGAGCTTTTCCCTTAATTTGCGGTTCCAATAGCCGCAGAGGCCGCAGCCAACTTAGCCATCTAAACTATAGAAAAATGGATCATCACGAGGCAACGGTACGACGGTACTTCCGGGAAAGGCAGGCGCCTACATCTAACCCTAAATTTTCCAGACCTTTTCGCAGGAAATCTGGCAGGCGTGGGGCTGTGCGAGACGCCGCATGCGGAGAAACCACCCGCGCTTCAGTATGAGTGGATGTTATGTGTGTAGGACGCATCTAAAGATTGGCCTCGGTTGCCGCGCATGCTGACTGGTAACAAGAAAACCCAGGGCTGCAAAAGCAGCTGGACATGTTAGTCTGCTCACTCTCCGGAACGATGCGCGATTCGACCGAAAGCCGCTCCCTGCCACATCCCAAAAAACGAAGGATCGCGATGTTGTTGTTATTGCTCGCGGCACTGCCCGCGCCAATGTTCGCGAACCGGCAGATGCAGGGCCGCACGCAGACGCGGTTGCGGAATCAAGGCGGCGAAATGACGCTGGAAGCGGACACGCAGAAACAGTCAGGGAAGATTTTTTACGCGGATGGACACGTTGACATCCTGTATGCGGGCGTGCGGTTGCGCGCGGACCATGTGGAATACAACGAAGAGACAAAGATGGCAACGGCGCGGGGACACGTTCAATTCGACTATGAGATGCAGCACATGGAAGCGGATGAAGGAACGTACAACCTTAAAACGGGACGCGGATTGTTTCGCAACGTGCGCGGAACGGTGACGGCGCAGCATTTGTCCAATCCGAGCGTGCTGGTGAGCCCAAACCCGCTGACGTTTGCGGCGGCTACCGTGGAACGCAAGGACGACGAGACCTTCGTTGTGACTCACGCGTGGGTGACGGTATGCAAACCGGAAAGTCCGCAATGGAAATTTTATGCGCCGAAGGCCGTGATTCACCTGCAACATTCGGTGGCGCTTGAGCATGCGTCTTTCCGGCTGTTTTATGTGCCGATTATTTATCTGCCCTACGCATCGGTGCCTATTGCGAGGAAACTGCGGCAATCGGGATTTCTGATTCCGGAGGTGGGCAACACCACGGCGAAGGGGTTTGTGTTCGGCGATTCATTTTACTGGGCGCCGACCGAGTGGATGGACGCGACGGTGGGAGCGGAGTACTTGAGCCGTCGCGGCTGGAGCCAGACCGGCGAAATTCGCATGAAGCCCTGGCAGAACGCGACACTGACGGCGAATTATTTTGGCGTAATCGACCGTGGCATCGCGGTGCCGGGCGGAATCGTGACGAAGCAGGGAGGCCATGAGGATCGTATTTTTTTTGACGCGCAGTTGCCGGGAGGATGGCGGGCGGTGGCGGATCTGGACCAATTGTCGTCACTGACGTTCCGGCTGGCGTTTTCGGAGACATTCGAGCAGGCCGTGAATTCGGAAGTGCGGAACACCGCGTTTCTGACTAAGAACACGAACGGATTCAGCTTGAGCCTGGCTTCGATGAGCTACAAGAATTTCTTGAGCGCACAGCCAGATACGGCCATTGATTTGCGGACGGCGCCGGAGGTTCGCGTGAGTTCGGTGGATCGGGCACCATGGCAAAAGTTGCCTGTGTACGTGGGCTTCGATTTTTTTGCCGACGCGGTGCACCGGGAAACGAACGTGCCGCCTGGATTCGATACGCCGTCATTCGTGTCGCGAACGGAATTTGCGCCAAATGTAACTGTGCCGTTGCACTGGGGGCCGTGGCTGAGCGTGACACCGAGTTTCACGCTGCGTTCGCTGCGTTACGGCGGACAATTGCAGAATGGGGTCTTCGTGAATCAGCCGTTTGTCAGGACGACCGAGGAGTTTTCGCTGGATGTGCGGCCGCCCTCTTTTGACCGCGTGTGGGACGATGGGAACACAAAATGGAAGCACGTGATCGAGCCGAAAGTGGAGTATCACTACGTGAATGGTGTAACGGACTTCGGCAGATTCCTGCGCTTCGATGAAAACGACACGCTGACGGATACGAATGATGTGCAGTACGGCGTGACGCAGCGGCTGTATCGACGTGATGGCGACGGGAACACGCAGGATCTGCTGAGTTGGGATCTGAAGCAAAAATATTATTTTGATCCCACATTTGGAGGCGCGCTGGCGCCGGGCGCGCGCAATGTTTTCCAGGCGATTGATTCGCTGACGCCGTTTGCCTTTGAAGACAGCCTGCATCATTTTTCGCCCATCATCAGCGATTTGCGGCTGGAACCAGGCGGGCGTTTCGATACGCAGTTTCGCGTGGATTTCGATCCGGAGCGGAACCGTTTGACGGCGATCGGCTCGCTGGTGAAGATCCGGCCGTACCGTGAATCATTCTTGACGCTGGCTGATTTTTCGACGATCAACGTGCCGCCGATGTCGTCCGCAAATCCGGGAATCCTTTTGCCGCGGTCAAATCAAGTGCGGGCGCTGGTGGGCTATGGGAGCCTGAACCGGCGCGGATGGAACACGGCGCTGGGGTTCAGCTACGATGTGAGCCGGAGCTTGTTCCAGAGCCAAGTTGCGCAGCTTTCCTACAACGGCTCGTGTTGCGGAATTGGATTCGAATACAGGAGGCTGTCGCTGGGCGCGGTGCGAAACGAAAATCAATTTCGCATTGTCTTCTTGATTGCGAATCTTGGATCGTTTGGGAACTTGCGGCGGCAAGAGAATATTTTTTAAGGACGGAACGTGAGCAACCTCGACTACCTGACGATTTCCGAGGCGAGCAGGCTGCTGCGACAGAAGAAAGTCTCGCCCGTGGAGCTTACAAAAGCGGCGCTCGAACGAATCGAAGCGCTGAATCCGCGGCTGAACGTGTTCATTACCGTGACTGCCGAGCGCGCGTTGCGCGAAGCCCGCGCTGCGGAGCGCGAAATCGCGGGCGGGAAATATCGCGGTCCACTGCACGGGATTCCCATCACGTTGAAGGACAATATTTGCGCTGCAGGCGTGCGAACAACAGCGGGCTCGAAAATCCTCGGAGAATTTATTCCGCTGGCGGATGCGGACGTGGCGCGGAAACTTTCGCGCGCGGGCGCGGTGCTTCTCGGCAAAACGAATCTGCACGAATTTGCATACGGGGTTACGACGGAGAATCCGCATTATGGCCCGACGCGAAATCCGTGGAACCTGGAATGCATGCCGGGCGGTTCGAGCGGCGGTTCAGCGGCGGGCGTGGCCACCGGACTGGGATTTGCGTCCGTGGGCACGGACACGGGAGGTTCAATACGCATTCCCGCCGCGCTGTGCGGGATTGTGGGGTTGAAGCCGAATTTCGAGCGCGTAAGTTGCGAAGGAATCGTTCCTCTGGCGGTGACTTTGGATCATGCGGGTCCGCTTGCGAGAACCGTGGCGGATGCCGCGATCATGCTCGACGCGATCTGCGAACACGAAGAGGCGCAGGGCGCTTTTTACAAAGCGGCGTGCGGGGGTTTGCAAAAGCGAGGGAAGAAAGCGCGGTTGCGGCTTGGCTGGCCGCGGGGATATTTTTTTGAGCGCGTGGACGTGGAGGTGAGACGCACGATCGAGGCGGCGGTGAAAGTTTTCGAGGAGCTGGGCGCGCAGATGGAAGAAGTGTCGTTGCCGCATATTGGAGAATCAGTTGAACCGAGCACGCAAATTGCGCTCGCGGAGGCGCTCGAATACCATGAAAGCCAGGGATATTTTCCGGCGCACGCGGCGGATTATGGTGAAGACGTGCGGAAGCGGCTGGAAATGGGGGGCGCCGTGCGCGCGGTCGATTATTTGAAGGCACAACAAGCGCGCGAGCAAGTGCGCGCCGATTTCCGCGAGGCATTTGAACGAGTGGACGCGATCATAGCGCCAACGGCGCCCGTTGCCGCGCCGCACATCGGAGAAGATTCGGTCAAGATCGGCGGCGAGTCGCAATCGGTGCGCGGAGCGTTGGTGCGGATGAACCGTCCCGCGAATTTTACGGGCTTCCCCGTGATTTCCGTGCCGTGCGGATTTACGCGGAGCGGATTGCCGATCGGGATGGCTTTGCATGGGGCGCAATGGGGCGAAGCGAAGCTGCTGCAAATCGCGGCAAGGTATGAAGGCGCGACCGAATGGCACGAGCGCCGTCCGATTTTACGTTGATTGCCGCCGGCGACTCTCGGTTGAGCCGCAAAAACAGGTCCGCGTTTCAATGATGTCCTGATGGGAATGCCATTTTACAATTTGCGTTCCGTATTTCGTTTTCCATGGGCAATGCGCCCGGATGCGAGGTTAGGCGCTGTCCAGCGTAGAAACCCCAAGCGCCGGTGACGATCCCCGCGAGAACGTCGGCTACGTAGTGGTAGCGTCCATAGACCGTCGAAACGCACATACACACGAAAAACGGTAGGCAAATCCAGAACAGCCAGCGGCGATAACGCCATGACGCAAGAATCGCGACGGTCGAACCGGCGACGTGCGCGGAAGGGAACGCCGCGCCGCGCACGAGGGCATAGCTTTCGAGCCAGTGGATGAGGTGGGTGCAAAAACCGCCGGAGAGCCGCACCGTTTCAAGCGACGCAAGCGAAAAGTGAGGGCTTTCGACAGGCAAGAGGACAGAAATGAAATAGACGGTGTAATGCGCGACGGCGGTCGAAACCATTACGGCCCAAAATGCGCGGCGGTCTTTGGCAGCGTAGAGCAAAGCGGGAAGGATGACTAGGTAGAGAAAATACGTCATGTAGGAGAACTGCATGAAATCGTTGAGCGCGGGAGAGGCGAATTGCGCGAGCCAGACCGAAGGATTCACGCCCGTGAGGGCATGATCGAAGGCGATGAAGTAACGGTTGAGCCAGAAAGGAAAAATGGCTTGGACGAGACCGTTCAGTTCTTCAAAAAGGAAAATGTAGAGTGGCAACGGATACCAGTGGCGCGCGAAGCGAAGAACCTTGACGCCGGGATTGTGCGCGAAAGCGATGGCGAGCGCGACGATGGCAGCGGCTACGGAACAGTGCGCGGAGAAAAGAATCGCGGGATGCGCGATATTTCCGTGGAAGATGACGATGACGGAAGTGACCCACGCGAGATAGGCGAGAGAAACCCACTCGAAGGCACCGCAGGAGCGGCGAGCTTCGGCGAAGAACGCAGCCAGCGCAAGTATGGATTGCGCACGAGTGAGGACATTATTCGCGGCATTTTCCGCAGTGTGGCGGGTCTCAAAGGCCGCGAGCGAGTTTCGAAAAAGGCTGATGGTCATGCATTTGCTCCCTGGGAATTCATCGCGAAGAAAATTCCGTACAACAGTGAAACGGCTTTGGCGTTTCGTTGATTTCCGGCAGACCAGCTTGCGACTCGCGCCAGCGTAATGTGGGCCAGGCGCGCCGTCGCGCAAGTCGGTTGAGGCGATTCGAAGGATTCACTGCCGCCGGATACGCAACCGTTTCGAGCATGCGGAGATCCGAGAGGCTATTGCCGTAGGCGAAACTGCGCGCGAGGTCGAGGCAGTGCACTTCGGCGAGATGAACGATGGCACGCTGTTTTGCGGCGCCGCATATGTGATCGCCGGCAATTTCGCCAGTCCAGCAACCGTGGCGCGCGACGAGTTGCGTGGCGACAATCGTGAGCGGGGCCGGAAAATACCTGGTGATGAGTTGTGCGAGTGGAGCAGGAGCCCCGGTAATCAGGAAAATGTGATGGCCTTGCGAGAAATGAAATGCGAGGCGGCGAAGGCCGGCAGAGAAGAACTTCAGCGGACGCGATTCAAATCTCTTGGACCAGTTTTGGGCGGAACTCGCAGAGACTCCTGAAAAATAGGCCTTATTGGCTTTGACTTCAGTGCACGTATTTTCCGCCATGCGACTGAGAAAGCCCCCGGCGTAACTGGCGAATTGCACGCGCCCGATCAAACCGCGCGTGAGGAGATAAAAAATAAAGCGAAGTTCGAGCGAGGGCGGAGGCAGCAGCGTGCCGTCGAGGTCGAAGAAAGCTCCGATATTGCCGCTAGACTTCATCGGACGCCGCTCGTGATGATTTTGGAGGGTGCTGAAGATGCGGCAGAGAAATAGTGGCGGCCTTCCCAAAGAACGGGCACGGCGCGAATCAGGCAGAAAGCAACCGTCGCAAGGACGAGGGTTTCTGCGGCTGCGCGAACCCAAGCGACTTGCGCGGGAGATAAAGCAGCGGCTGGGGGCCGAATGAGGGTAAGCTCCACGCCAAGATAGCAAAAACAGAGACATTTCATGGTTCCGTAGGCTGCGCGGCTGACGCGCGATGCAACCAAGGCGCGTCCCCACCACGTTTGCAGCATGGAATTTGTGCCGAAACCCGCGCGTCCCGCACGCACGGCGAGGCTACGAAGAAAATCGGTCGAGGCGCCGCGAACGAAAAAAAGAACGGGCACCCAGAGAGAGACGAGGCCTGTCACGGCAAAAAAAGTGAAGAAGAGATTCTCGACGACGCGGTCGCCGAGGATGTCGAGTTGAGCGCCGAGAGGTGTGGAGAGTTTGCGGCGGCGGGCGAGATAACCGTCGAGAGCGTCGAGCGTGATGGCGGCGATGGTAAGTGCGAGAGCGGCGACGTCGCACCAAAAAGTGCGTGCGAAGAGCGCAACCGCGGCAAAGCCCATGAGGACTCGCAAGAGCGTGATTTGATTTGGTGTCATGTGTGCCTCGGGCGGCCATGATGTGTGCAGTGGCCGGCGATGGTGTGTGAAGCAGGAGAGAAACCAAATCGTGGGGCGGGCGCAGGCGGAGCGTTTCTTGCTGATTCTTGGCTGGTTACGAAATGAGGCCGCGCGACAATGGGGAACCCTCAAAGGGATTTAGTGAATGGTAGAAGCGGCAGCTGGAGGGTTTTTCTGGGCAGTATTTTTCTGTATTCTTTTTCTTGGTGGTTTTTTATGACGTTAGTATGGGCAGGCTAGCTTTGTAAGCATTTTAGGAAGTGTTCCGTCGAAAACGTTCCGGGGAATGCGTGCGGATTGCGGAGCGGTATGCGAAAATTGCGGAATCACCTGAAGCGTAGAGGCACGCGTGACATCCAATGGCAGAATGAAAAGCGTAGGCACATAAGATGAATGTGACCGTATTTACTGCGGTGCTGGCGGGACTGATCTCGTTTCTGTCGCCTTGCGTTTTGCCGCTGGTACCCGGATACATCTCAATGCTTTCGGGCATTGGCGTCGATCAGCTGCAGCAAGGAAAAGGATCACGCGGCGAATTACTGCGTTCGGCATTTGCGTTCGTAATTGGATTTTCGATTGTGTTCATCAGTTTTGGCGCTTCGGCGAGCGCGGTGGGAACGTTTCTGCTGCGCAACCGGAGCGAGCTGGCACCATTCGCAGGCGCGTTCATTTTGCTTTTCGGGCTGCATTTGATTGGAGTGCTGGCGAAGATTTCGGTGCGCGTTGGGTTAGTGATAGGCGCTTTGCTGGTGGCGGCTGGGATCGCGATGGCGTTCCTGCTGCAGACATTTCCCCGCGACTTCAGGCCGATTCACGTGTTTGCCATCGCGCTGATTTTTCTGCTGGGGCCGGCGATGACGCGTTGGCTGAATCGCGACGCGCACTTCCGCAACCTGGGGGGGCAGCCGGGCGTGGTGAGCGGATTTTTGATGGGATTCGCGTTCGCGTTTGGATGGACTCCGTGCATCGGACCGATTCTGGCGACCGTGCTGGCGCTGGCCGCGACGCAAGACACAGTGCTGAAGGGGATTTTGTTGCTTGCAGCGTACTCGGCGGGACTGGCGATTCCGTTTTTGCTGACGGCGGTGGGAATCGGGCAGTTTCTGAAGTTCTACAAAAGGTTCCGGCGGCATATTCACGTGGTGGAAATACTCAGCGGAGTGCTGCTGCTGGCGATTGGCGGGCTGATTTTTATGAACCGGCTGACGTGGCTTTCGGGTAAACTGACATTTCTGAATCGTTTTTCGCGTTAAGAGGAGATTGGATGAACGGGGCTATTTCGCGATGGGGCGCCGCAGGGATGGTGTTGGCGGTGTCTTCTTTAGTGTTTGCCGGGTGTAAAGGGATGGGCACCTCGGTGTCCGATGGGTCGAAGCCAACATTCATAACAAAGAGCGGGCCACCGAACGAACCGGACGTTACGTTTCCAGAATTGCAGGGCGGCGATTTGCCGCTGGCGAGTTTGAAAGGCAAAGTGGTGCTGGTGAATTTCTGGGCCACGTGGTGCGAGCCGTGCCAGATCGAAATTCCGTGGATGATTGGATTCCAGCAGAAATATGCGAGCCAGGGATTCACGATTTTGGGCGTGGCCATGGACGATGACGGCAAGAAAGTGGTGGATCCGTTCGTACAAAAGAGCCAATTTGACGTGGATGGGAAGAAGACGACAATGAGCTATCCCATCATGCTGGGAAACGAGGACATTGCGGAAAAATTTGGCGGGCTGATTGGATTGCCCACCAGCGTGCTTATTTCGCGCGACGGAAAAGTCGTGAAGCGGTTCATCGGATTAGTCAATCACGACCAATTGAAGGACGAAATCGAAAAGCAACTGGCGGCGCATTCGTAGGGTGAATTTTCATCCTCTGCCGGAGCAAGTTATCAAAACTATGTTGGACGAACGGGAATTTCAGAAAAAATACGAGGAAGTGTTCGAGCGTCTTCAAAAGAGGCTTTTGGCCGTGGGCGACGAGTGCGGATTTGAAGTCGAAGGCGGAAGCGGGAAGATCGAGATTTTATTCGAGGATGACGACGAGACGCGATTCGTGATCAGCCCGAATTCGCCGGTGCGGCAGATATGGATTTCGGCGCTGACGACGAGTTTCAAACTGGGGTGGTCAGAGGAAAAGAACGCGTTCGTGCTGGAGAAAACGGGCGAAAAGCTGGATGAAGTGATGAGCCGGATTCTGAGCCAGCAATTGGGCGCGGCGGTGACGGTGTGAAAATGCGAAAAGCAAAACGCGAACTTGTGCGTGGCTCGGCCCGCGCGGTGGTGTTGATTTGCTTTGGCTGGCTCGCGTGGGCGACGCCGCTGGCGGCACAGGACGTGCTGCCCACTGCTTCCTCCGTGGCGAGTCCGAAGACGTATGTATCGATGACGCCGGTGCCGCGCGGAAGCACGTTTGAAATCGGCGTGGTGGTGGGAATCATGCCCGGATTTCACATGAACGCGCACAAAGTGACCGACGCTTATTTGATTCCGACGAATTTGACGGCGAGACCACCAGCGGGAATCAAGGAATTACAGACGACGTACCCGGAAGGGATGAATCTAAAACTTTCATTTTTGGACAAGCCGCTCTCCGTTTACACAAAGCAATTCACCGTGCGCGCGGAATTTGCCGTGGCAGCGAATGCCGCGCTCGGAAAAAAAATCTGCCATTTACGCTGCAATACCAAGCGTGCAATGACAGTGCCTGCCTGCCTCCGGTGAAGGTTCCGGTGATTGCGAAAATCGACGTGGCGCCAGCGGGAACGAAGACGCGCGCGATGTCGCCGGGTATTTTCAGCAGCAAGCCAAAGTAATTCTGCAGCAAATCGCAAAAAAAAACAGCTACCCAGAGAACGCGCCGCAGGTGCGTGTTGGCGAAATGTGTTCAGGGCGCGGCGACAAAAGGCAAGGCGCGGCGGAGACGCGCTATGACACGCGCCTTACCGACAACAAGCATGGTTTCAAAAAGAGGCGGAGCGACGGCGCGGCCAACGATGGCGACGCGAGTGGCATTGATCAGCAGACCGGCTTTGACGCCCTCCGCTTCGGCGAGAGCGCGAAGGGCGTGATCGCAGGCATCGTGATTCCAATCGGGCAGCGCATCCAGCGCGGCGGCGAGTTTGCCGAGCAAATCCGGCAGTTTTGGGTCCTTCCAGAATTTTTTGCGCGCTTCGGCGTCGTAATCGAAATCATCCGAAAAAAAAGCGCGCGCCCAGGTAGCAAAATCCGGAAGGAGACGCGTGCGCGGACGAAGAATGTCGACCGTATGTGCGAACCATTCATGTTCAGCGCCATCCCATTCTTCGCGCCAGAGGCGATGGCGCTGGAGTTCGGCTTTGACGTAGGGAAGAAGCTCGTCGATGGGAAGCTTCTGGAGATATTGGGAATTGAACCATTCGAGTTTGTCGCGATCGAAGATGCCGTTGGTGCGGCTGACTCCGGAAAGCGAAAAACGATCGATGAGGTCGGCAGTGCGGAGGAATTCTTCGTCGGAGCCGGTGGACCATCCGAGGAGCGTGAGGAAATTGCGGAAGGCTTCGGGGAGGAAACCTTCGTCGGCATAAGAAGTGACGCTGGTGGCGCCGTGACGTTTGGAGAGCCGCGTGCGATCGGGACCCAGAATCAGGGGAACGTGGGCGAAGACGGGAGGGGTTGAGCGCAGGGCCTCGTAGAGCAACGCTTGCTTGGGGGTGTTCGACAGATGATCGGCTCCGCGAATGATGTGGGTAATGCGCATGTCGATGTCGTCGACGACGACGCTGAGCTGATAGGTGGGCAATCCGGACGAACGCAAGAGAACGAAGTCCTCGATTTCATTGTTTTGGACTTCGCGCGGACCGAAAACGGCGTCTTCAAAGCGCGTGACGCCAGAGCGAGGAGAAGCGAAGCGAATCGCGTGCGACAAACCCTGGCGATCCTTTTCCGCGCGCTCGGCGGGCGTTAAATCGCGGCAAGGACACGGAGGAACGCGCGCGGCTTTTTCCGCGCCCTCTTCTCCTTCGACGATGGCATCCGCGCCGGCATACTGGACTGCCTTGCAATAGCACGGGAAAGCAGCACCGTTCGCGAGAAGGCGCTCGGCGGCGGCGCGATACATTTCCAAGCGTTGTGACTGGAAGTACGGGCCCTCGTCCCAGGGAACGCCGAGCCAGCGGAGGCCTTCGAGAATTCCGTGGACGAGTTCGGGCTTGTTGCGCTCAACGTCGGTGTCTTCGATGCGCAGAATCATCGTGCCGCCTTCATGGCGCGCGAAAAGCCAGTTGAACAGGGCGGTGCGGGCGCCGCCTACGTGGAGATAGCCGGTTGGCGAGGGAGCGAAGCGGACGCGAGGTTTTGTGGTGGAGGGCATGGATGCTGGAGCCGAGATGAGCGCGTCCTTTCCTATTTGGGAAAACGTTTATCTTAACGGAATGAGGGGGCAAAATCGAGTCGGCGGGCGGAGGTGTCTGATTCGCGACACGGGGTGGAGGAATTCACTCTGAGTGTGCGGCGGAAATCTGGTAGGATGCTTTCGTTCCTCAGGGATTCCGGTCCGCAGCGCAAAACGAACCGGTGATTCAAGTCTGCTCGCAATGTGGCGCAGTAAGCAATCAAGCAGTGGACGTGTGCCCGTTCTGCGAGGCGGCTTTAGTGGTGCCGCAGGCCGCGCACGCGAGTCAGGCTCGCGCTGCCGCCTCCGCTGAAGAACCAGAATGGCGCCGCGAGGTTGCGCGCCGCTTGGAAGTTTACCGCTCGCGCCGCCATCCTCAAGAGGGGGAGGAAGAATCGCAGCCGATTCTGCCCTTCAGCCACAACAATTGTGCCAGCCACAACCATTCCAGCCATAGCGAGTCTGACGATGTGATCACGACGGCGACGGCTCCGCGGACGCTGGCGCGCCTTCGGCCCACGCAGCGGGTTGAAATTCACGTTTTGCAGCCGCAACTTGATTTTTCCGTGGTTGAAAATTATCGCCTACATCCGGGCGGTGCGGCGTTGCCAGTGGCCGAACTGTCGAATCGCCGGCTGGCGGGAACACTCGATGCGGCTATCGTGTGCGGCGTCTTCGTTGGCTTCCTTGGACTTTTCCGGTCGATGGGCGGGCAGCTGGGTTTCGTGCGCATGGATTTGGCGGTATATGCGGCGACGCTATTCTTGATTTATGCGATCTATTTCTGCCTGTTCACACTTTTTTCTGGCGCGACACCAGGGATGCACGTCCGCGGCCTCTCCGTGGTGGCACTCGACGGCACTTTCCCAGAGACGCGCCAGCTCCTGTGGCGCAGCTTCGGGTATTTGCTTTCTGGCGCGACCCTGATGCTGGGCTTCGTCTGGGCGCTGTGGGACGAAGAGCGGCTGACGTGGCAAGACCGCATCTCGCAAAGTTATATCTGTGCCGCCGCCGACGATCTTCCCAACGAATCATGAATGAGTAGCTAAGGCGCGCCTGCCTTCCCCAAATTCAAGACGGACGCGCAGCCATCCGCGCGTGGCCAGCGAGCATCGAAAGATGCTAGGCGTGCCCTGATAGGCGCATGAATGGGCGCCCTGATGACGACTGATAAAGACGCCGTGGGATGCTATAATCCAAGCTTGATCAAATTGGCTGTTTGCTAGCGAAACGGCAAAGCACCGGGGACGGGAAAAACACATGAGTTCATTCTGGAAGAAAGTCGTCGTTGGACTGTCGCTGCTGATTTTTGCGTACGTCGCCGTCGGATACGTGAAGGGCAAGACGGGAGACGACAAGTCATACATCTCGCTGACTGTCTATAGCGAAGTGCTGCAGCGCATTCAGGACAACTACGTGGACCAGCCGGACATCCACAAAGTCACTTCCGGCGCGCTCCACGGACTTCTAGATTCCCTTGACCCGCAATCAAGCTATTTGAGCCCACTCGAGTACACGGACTACAAAGAAAAAGTTGCCGACAAATCAAAAGGCGGGGTCGGCGTAACCATCTCGAAGCGCTTCGGCTACGTGATCGTGGTCTCCATTCTTCCCGATAGTCCGGCGCAGAAGGCGGGGCTGCGCGATGGAGATCTGTTCGATTCGATTGCCGGCTTCTCGACCACGGAAATGTCCATAGGGCAGGCGCAGGTTTTGTTGACCGGCGAACCGGGGCAAACCGTGAAGGTGGATGTAATTCGGCGTGGCACGCAGCAACCATTCAGCGTGACCATGGCATACACTAAACTGCAGCCGCCGCACGTGCTTCAAGAGCAAATGCAAAAGGACATCGCCTACATTCGTGTTCCAGCGTTCGAGCCCAATACTACAAAACAAATTCGGGACAAACTGGTGGAATTCCAGCGCCAGGGCGCCAAGAAGCTGATTCTTGATTTGCGCGATTGCGCTTCAGGCCCCAGCAACGAAGGAGTCGATGCTGCACAGCTTTTCCTTTCTTCCGGCACAATTGCAACGCTTCGCGGCCAGACCATTGCGACGCAGACTTTCTCCGCCGACCCATCCAAAGCTGTTTGGAAAGGACCGATGACTGTGCTGATTTCGGGCGGGACCGCAGGACCGGCGGAGATTCTTGCCGCCGCGATCGCGGATAATCATCGCGGTGATACCGTCGGCGAGACCACGTTTGGCACGGCTTCGCAGCAAAACATAATCCCGCTGGACGATGGGGCCGCTCTGATCCTGACTGTTGCGAATTATTTCACGCCCAACGGCAAGTCCATTCCGAAGGAAGGCGTTGAGCCCACGGTGCAGGTGAATCCGCAGGCCGTGGACGATGTTGCGCAGCTCAACCAAGACCAGCTTGCGCCGCCGGCTCCGGGGCAGCTTCCGTCCGCGGATGATCCCGTGGTAAAACGGGCCATCGAAATTCTGCAGGCCCCCGCCGCTGCGCCGAAGGCCGCCTGACTTTCACGTGGCGGTGAAAAGCGAAGGGGTTCGACGTTGTTGTTTTTCTGGTGCTCCTCCGCGTTTCATTTTTTCCACACTTTTCCTGATGGTGGCGGTGCTGGCCGCCGGTTGTTTAAAAAAATCGTCGCACAGGTCTGAACTACGTTCAATCACGCGCGATCTGGTGGTTGCGGCACAGAAAGCGGCTGGTCGCGACGCTGAGATTGTCATCCGTCCGGAAATGGGCGGGCGCAATGGCGACCGCGCGCAGCTTGTTGCCGACAATATCTTCATCAACCTACCCGATGCCGCAAAAGCTCCCGCCGTGGAAGCTGCTCTCGACCGCGCCGCAGCGCGTTACCACTTGTCCCGGCGGGTTCCGCGCTCCAATTCGCCCGGGGTGATTCGCTTTGACTACTTACTGAATGGCCGCCGCACACAGTCGATTCACATCGCCATGCCGAATTCAGCAAACGCGAATCGTGCCGGCAAAAGTTTAGCAACCGCTCCACACCTGGCTATCATCATCGACGACCTGGGCAGCGATCTCGCGCCGGCCGAGGCGCTTCTGAAAATCCGATGCCCTCTCACGCTTTCCATTTTGCCGAGCCAGCCCCATTCGGCGGAAATTGCGGACGAGGCATTCCGCCGCGGCGATCAAGTGATGCTTCATCTTCCGATGGAATTCGAGGGCAACGCCGCAAAGCCGGAAGCCATCGAGCTGCGCGTGGGCATGGGCAGCGGTGACGTCGATCGTTTGCTTGTGCAGATGCTTGCGGCTGTCCCGCACGCGGTGGGCATAAATAATCACGAAGGCTCGCGCGCGACCGCCGATCCTGCGCTGATGGCTGACGTCATGGCCGTGCTTCGGCGGCGCAATCTTTTCTTCATCGACAGCCGCACCACCGCCGCCACGGTTGCATACGATGCCGCGCGCCAAGCTGGGGTGCGCGCCGCGTCACGCAACGTGTTCCTCGACGATGTCGAAACACGCGAAGCAATCCTCCGACAGCTCGACCTCGCCGAGCGAGACGCCGTAAATGACGGCTCCGCGATTGCGATAGGCCATCCGCATCCCGCGACAATCGCGGCGCTGGAGCAGGCGCTGCCGCAACTCAAAGCTCGCGGCGTGCGGCTGGTGTTTGCGTCAGCGCTGGTTCACTGAGGTAGACTTCGTTTTTGGGCAAGCGGTTCTCTTCAATTGAGAATTTCCGAAAGCAATACCATTACATGCTCAGCGATAGCGCCTGCCGAGGTGAGCGCGGGCGACTCCATGCCAATGAGCTGGACGACATTCGGGAATTGCGGATCGCGCTCAATAATAAAATCGGTTGGGTGATGACTGCCGGGCGGCGCGAGTTTCGCGCGAATGCCTGTGTACGCGGGCATCAAATCTTCAGCGCGAATTTCCGGCAGCAACGGCTGGGCCATGCGCACGAAATCCGCGACGGGCGGGCGGTTGCTCTCGTAATCATTCTTGTCCGCGATGTAATGCGCCGTGGGTCCGACGAGCACACCGCCCCACAGTGTTTTGGTCAAATGCACGCCGAGGCTCAAGCCCTCGGGATGCGGCAGGGGATACACCAAGCCGCGGACCAGGTCGCTGCGAGCGCGCACGATTTCGCAATACTCTCCACGGACGGGATAAATCCGGTGCTTCGCCATCTGTGAGCCCATCAGCGCGGCCACTTCATCCGCAAACAATCCGGCGCTGTTCACCAGGCAGCGCGTTTCGATTTCGCCCGCCGAACTTCTGACGCGAACCAGCTCGCCTTGCGCGTCGATTTTCTCGACCTTCGCATGCGTGACAATGTCCGCGTCCTGCTCGACGGCAATTCGCGCGTACGCCTTCACTAATTCCTCGCTCGCCACAATGCCAGTCGACGGCACGTCGATCGCCGCTGTTCCCGCAATGTGCGGCTCGCGCGCGCGAATCGCAGCGGCATCAATGATGCGCAGTCCTTCGACTCCGTTTGCGCGGCCACGCTCGATCAGTTCAGTGAGTTTTGGTTCTTGTTCGTGCGAGGTGGCGACAACGAGCTTGCGAGTATTACGGTGCGGGACACCGTGCGCGGCGCAAAACTGGTAGGTCAATTTGTTTCCGTGAACACACAGAGATGCCTTGAGCGAGCCAGGCGTGTAATACAGTCCGGAATGAATTACGCCGCTGTTTCGGGAGCTCGCGCCCATGCCGAGCTTCGGCATTTGTTCGAGAAGAAAAACGTCTGTCCACTTTGCGGAGGCGGCGCGCGCGATCGCGCATCCCACCACGCCGCCTCCGATGATTACGATGTTGGCCCGATCCATGGCAATGACCTGCGTGAATTCGCGTGAGCGATTGTGACGCGGAGTTCCCACCCTTCGCAAAGAGGCTCAGGATGGGGCACCCGTAAACGCCCTTCCGTCTGCCGTTGCGTCGCGGCGTTCACATCCGCTGTTCGCTGATCTTCGCGTTAATAATCGCCACCGGTGCCTTGAAATAGCGGCGTGAACGGTACCGATTTTGCTTCCGTTCCATCATGCACTGCGTAGGTCATGGGCTCGCCATTGCCGTAGGAAGACCACAGCGAGGCCGCACCGTACACGCCATCTTTATTCAGCGCGTAAAACTGGAGATCAAACATTTTCAGGCGCGACTTGTCGAAATCATAATTGTGGACGACGCGATGGAGCGCCTCCAGGCACGCATCGGTGGGCGACATTCCTTTGCGCATCATTTCGACGGCAGTGTGACCGCCCGCGATTTTGATGTCTTCCTCACCGCGCCCCGTCGAGCCCGCCCCGCCGACGTCCTGATCGAGAAAAAGCCCCGCGCCGATGATGGCCGAATCGCCGACGCGCCCGGAAATTTTCCAGGCAAGCCCAGAAGTCGTGGTCGTGCCCGACATTTCGCCCTTCTCGTTTACCGCCAGGCAATTGATTGTTCCAGTGGGCGGATGCGCCACGACTTGCTTGATCCACGGCGCCCAGGCTTGGCGTTCCGGCGTGTCGAGCAGTTCGGCGAGCTGCTTGTTGAAGTCTGGCGCGTCAAGGCCCGGACGCCAATCCTTCGAGGTTGCCGCCTTCCACGCGAGCCACGCAAGGCGCGACTTGTCGGTCAGCAAATTCATCGGCTCGAATCCCTGATCGATGGCGAACTGCGTGGCGCCGCGGCCAACGATGAAGGTGTGATTTGTGCGCTCCATAATGACGCGGGCTACTTTCGCGGGATTCTTGATTCTCTCGATCGCGCCGACCGCGCCGCAACGCCGCGTCGGTCCGTGCATTACGCAGGCGTCGAGTTGCACCACACCGTCTTCATTCGGCAATCCGCCGTAGCCGACCGAGTTGTCGTTCGGATCGTCTTCGACGGGCGTGACGACGGCAAGCACGGCGTCCATTGTGTCGCCCGTGGAGCGCAGCACGGCCATTCCGGCGTCGAGATGATACAGCCCATTATGGGCGGAAATAATCGTTGGGCGCTTGCCCGTTGTCGGACCCGGCTGCCGCTTTGCTAATTCTTGTGGCTGCGCCGCTTCGCTGACGCTTGCGGGCAGAGTCGCGCCAAATACTTTGCCGGCGCCCGCGGCTACTCCTCCCGCCAGCGCTCCCACGCAAAATTTTCTTCGCGTTATATTTTCCATTTCATTCCTCGCGGCGAAATTGCGGTTTCGCGCGCAGCATATTCTTTCAGCGCATTTCCTTCAAGCGAAGACTTTCGCGTCATTTGGGGAACTCGCGTCACACGCCAGTATTGGGCCAGTTTGAATTTTGACTCTTTGTGCCACGATCAAGAAATCCAAACTGACCGCACTATCCACTCGCCTGGCGTATTGACAGTTGTGCTAATCGCGTACACAATCCGGCGCATTCGTCCTAATCGACCATGGTTCGCCTGGAAAATCTGACCAAAGAGTACGA
The DNA here is from genome assembly GCA_963757905.1 of uncultured Acidobacteriota bacterium. Classification (GTDB taxonomy): domain Bacteria; phylum Acidobacteriota; class Terriglobia; order Acidiferrales; family UBA7541; genus DAHUXN01. Next base: position 50,640 of record CAVWSV010000001.1, read on the forward strand.
CCTGCCGCCGGTGAAGGGGAAGTCCGGCGCAAGTGGTTGCCGCGGACCGCTTGAACCTTACCATTGGCGACGGGGAAATCTTCGGTTTCGTCGGCCCGAATGGCGCGGGCAAAACCACTACGCTGAAAATGATTTGCGGATTGCTGGTGCCCACTTCCGGCAGTGTGGAAGTGAATGGCATCGACGTGGAGCGCCGCTCCGGAAGATGCGCAGCGTTTTCTCGGCTATCTCTCCGACTTTTTCTCGTCTCTACGACGATCTGAAGGTCTGGGAATATCTCGACTATTTCGCGCACGCCTACAAAATGTCCGCGGCGCAGATTCCCGCGCGCGTCACGGAAGTGATTGGGTGGGTTGGGTTGGAAACGAAGCGCGACGCCTTTATTCAAGGGCTTTCGCGCGGCATGAAGCAGCGTCTGGGGATTGCGCGCGCGGTGCTGCACGATCCGCCGGTGATTGTTCTCGACGAGCCTGCTTCCGGTCTGGACCCGAAGGCGCGCGTGGAACTGAAGGACCTGCTGAAGAATTTGAATCGCAAGGGCAAAACGATTCTCATCAGCTCGCACGTTCTTTCCGACCTCGAGGAAATTTGCACTTCGGTGGCGATTCTCGAAAAAGGGCATTTGCTGCGCGCGGGAAAACTTGCGGACGTGATGCACGAAGCCGCCGCGCCGTCGCATCGGCGGCTCCGCATCCGCGTGGCGGCGCCCGGCGACGAGTTATTGGCCTGGCTATCAACGCGGGACGGCGTGTTGGATGCGCATCCGTCGGCGAGCGTGATTGCGGGCTCGTCGAGCGTGGACTTTCATTTTGCGGGCAGCGATGCGGACCTTGCGGCGCTGGTGCGCGATTTGGTGATGAGCGGGGCGCCGGTGTGCGCCGTGGAAGGCTCGTCGGAGTCGTTCGAGCAGATTTACGCGCGGCTTTCCGGCGGGGAAGTGATGTGAGCGTTTTGAGATGAGCCTGTTCACAAATCCGGAGATTGTGCGGAATGCGCGGATACAGTTGCGGCCGAAGCGGATGCTCATCGCCGCAGGCCTTTGTGCCGCGATTGAAGTCGCCTTGTACTACGCGTTTTTCCATGGCGGCGTTAACGTGGATAGCGGAAGCACGGGGTATGGTCGTGGGCCAGGTTTGCTGCACGTGATTCTCATCATTCAAGCGCTGGTCTTGGTCATAGGCGGCGGCATCGCCTGTCTTCACGCCATTCAACGCGAAAAAGATCAAAACACATTCGATTTTCAGCGCCTCACGCGGCTTTCTCCCTTCGAGCTGACAATAGGCAAACTTTTTGGCCCGCCGCTCATGGTTTTCTTCGTGTTTCTTTGCCTTGTCCCCGCTGCGATTGTCGGCGCCGTCGCGTCGCGCTCTTCGTGGACAGTCGTCCTAGCGACTTATGTCCTGCTTATTCTCGGCTCAATTGTCTATGACGCCGTCGCGCTGGCTATCTCGCTTTTCCTTCGGCGCGGCGCCGTCACCTGGGCCATTTTGTTTTTTATTCTTATCACGGGGGCTACGACACAAGGTCGCATCCCGGGCTTGGCCCTAGGTCCTGTGAGTCCATTTGTGACCGTTTCAATTGCCGAGCGGACGACTTGGAGTTTGGCCCAAGACCTCCCCAGAATCTACATTGACAATCCACCGGTCTCCTTCCGGGATCTTTTTTTTGGCATGCCCGTCCATCACGCACTCGTTCTTTTCATTTTCTATCTGACCATGCTCGCCTGGATCATGCCCGCCATCGCTCGGAATATAAAACGCGACCCGGCAAACTACGAACTCTATACGCCGCCCCAAGCCGTTGGCTTTCTCTGTTACCTAAATTTCATCCTAATTGCCTTCTGCGAATTCAGCACGCCCAGATTTTTTGTTGCTCAGGGCGCATTGAGTTTCAAGGGGGTGCCGATGCCCCCTCTCGATGTGCAATCGGAGCTGCTCGCCCTCAACATCGGCCTATTTTTCATTTTTGGGTTCATTTTGTTGCGGAATCGGAATCGGATGCGGCGGCGGTTGCACAGCATCGAGGCCGGGCCGATAGCGCTCGAATCGATTTGGCCTGCGCCGTACATTTTTCTTGGCGCGATTCTCGTGGGCGCGGCGATGATTCTTGTTATTCAATGGAAACGCGATCCGTCGCTCGAATGGAGCCTGACGGTGGCGATTTTTCGAGTGATTTACTTCGCGGTGTGGATTTCGTGCGATTTGCTTTTCCTGCAGTGGATGAACCTGCGGCGCGGGAGGCATCCGCTGCCGCTCGGGGTTCTCTATCTGATCGTGTATTACGTTTGCGCGGGACTTGTGGCCGGGGCGCTGCACCTGACGCAGAATCCCTTCACCGCGATTTTTCTGCCCACGCCGCTGTGGGAGTTGAACAGTGGCGCTGTGGACCACTCACCCCGCGGAATGGATCGTCGCCCTGATGGGGCAAGCCGCCATTGCGGTAATTTTTGTGTTTCTCCAGCGCCGGCAAATCGAGGAATTGCAGCCACATTCGTCTCCCATCCCTGCTGATGCGCACGCCACGGGAATCCTTTCATGACGCGGGCCACCGGCTTCGAATTTCGCCAGCGTTTTTGGTTCATCGGCCGCCGTCTCGCCGAGGAAAAGCGGCCCGCGACGCCCTGAGTTTTCTGGCGCAGGGGTTAGGATTCGATCGACAAAATGAATTTCGCAAGGAGGCAATCATGAGAATTTCAATTAAGGGCCTCGCGCTTGCAGCGGGTCTGCTTTGGGGTGGAGCGATTTTATGCTTGGGGATTTTCCATCTTGCAATTCCATCGTACGGAGCGGCCTTCCTCGAAGGTATCAGCTCGATTTATCCGGGTTTTCACGGCGCTCGCAGCATTGCTGACGCTTTTCTCGGCGGAATCTATGCGTTCGTCGATGGTGCCGCCGGCGGTCTGATTTTCGCCGCGCTGTATAACCTTTGTTGCGGGCTAGCAAGCTCACGAGACTGCGGGGCGCGCGCATTAGAACTCCTTGCCTGAATCGCTACCGAATGCCACAGTAGTCCGCTGCGATGGCTACGTATCCGCTCAAGGGAAGGTTGTGAGATGAATCGTTCCGCAAAAGCTTCCGTAATCTTGCTGGCAGCAGCGCTTATAAATTGCACCGCGCACGCCGCACAGGCCCCGTCTAAGCCTTCTCCTGCCGTTCAGCGGGCAATTCGCAGCATGTTCGATGTCCACGCCATTTCCGAAGCGGTGATTTCGCCGGACGGGCGGCGCGTGGCGTGGGTGGAATCGCTCAGCGGCAAAAATGGCGCGCCGTCGTCCAATTCGGCGATTCGCGTCGCGGACTGGAGATCCCATTCGACGCCGCTGCGAATCACGGCAGCGACGGGAGGTGCGGCAGCGGCGGAGAGCGACGTCGCGTGGTCGCCAGACAGCAAACGGCTTGCGTTTCTTTCGGACGCTACGCATTCGGGGCAATTGCAGCTTTACGTCGCGGCTCCCGGTGTACCAGCGCGCCAGCTCACGCATGTGAAGGGGGACCTGTCGAATCCAGCGTGGTCGCCTGACGGAAAATCCATCGCTTTTCTGTTTATCGAAAATGCGCCGCGGGCTGCCGGCCCGCTCGCCGCGGAAACGCGCGATGAAGGAGTTGTTGGAACGAAAACGTACGAACAGCGCCTCGCCATCGTGAATATCGCATCCGGTCGCGTCCGCCAAATTACTCCCGCCAATATGTACGTCTACGAATACGATTGGTCGCCGGACAGCAAAAAACTCGTCGCTACCGCCGCGCACGGCAATGGCGACGACAACTGGTACGTGGCGCAAATCTACATTTTCGACGCGGCCATCTTGGTCGCGCCGCAGTCGATTTCAAATCCGACATGCAAATTGGGACACCGAAATGGTCGCCCGACGGCAAAACCATCGCTTTCATCGCTGGCCTGATGAGCGACGAGCCGGTGGTTGGCGGCGATATTTACACGCTCCCAGCCAGTTCATCGAGCGGGGGCGGCGATGCACGCGACGTGACGCCAGATATGAAAGCCACGGCGAGCACGATTAACTGGTCGGCGGATTCAAAGTCGATTGTCTTCGGCGAGATTGTTGACGGTAAAAGCGGGGTCGCGTTCCGTCAGCCTCGATTCCGGTGCGATCACGCCGCTTTGGACCGGCGCCGAGCACATCGGGCAAAATCAATTTACCGTCGGTGTTTCGCTTTCGCGCGATGGCAAGACTTCCGCCGCCGTGCGCGAATCGTTCAACGCGCCGCCGGAAGTGTGGGCCGGGCCGACCGGCAATTGGAAACAGGTGACGCAGCTTAATCGCGCGCTGCATCCGGCATGGGGCAAGGCCGAGAGCCTGCATTGGAATACGGACATCGGATCGGTGCAGGGCTGGATCGTGTATCCGCAGAATTACAACCCCTCGAAAAAATATCCGATGGTGGTCGAAGTTCATGGAGGGCCGGCGTGGGCGAATCTGCCGCACTGGCCGAGCCGGTGGGATTATTCCGCCGCGCTTCCTGCCAATGGATATTTCCTGCTGTTGCCGAATCCGCGCGGAAGCTATGGCGCAGGCGAAGCGTTCACGCGCGCCAACGTGAAGGATTTCGGCTACGGCGATTTTAAGGACATCATGGGCGGCGTGGACGCGGCGATCGGTTCGCTGCCGATTGATCCGCAAAGGCTCGGCATTACTGGCTGGAGCTACGGCGGGTACATGACCATGTGGGCGGTGACGCAAACGCATCGCTTCAAAGCGGCGGTTGCGGGAGCGGGGCTTGCGGACTGGTTGAGCTACTACGGCGAAAATCAGATCGACAAATGGATGACGTTTTATTTCGGCGATACGGTCTACAACGACCCGCAGGTCTACGCGAAGAGCGCGCCCATCACGTTCATCAAGAATGTGAAGACTCCCACGCTAATTCTGGTGGGCGACAGTGACGGCGAATGTCCGCCGCCGCAATCGTACGAATTCTGGCACGCGCTGGTCACGCTGGGCGTGCCGACGCAATTCGTCATTTACCCGCACGAAGGTCACATGTTTGCAAACCCCGCGCACAGCCGCGACGTCGTGGAGCGAGCCGTGGCGTGGTTCAACGCCCACCTTTAATTCTTCGCTTTTTTCGGCGGAGCAAGGACGATGTTTTTCTTATCTAAGCCCAGCCGAGAGTCAATCGGCACATTTATATCGACGCAAACGGATCAGCCATTCTCGTACCCCCATGTTGGCGCGTCTCGAGAACGTGCGCCGAGTGCGTACACCGTGGACCACCATCGAGTGCAATTGGGCCATGGCTATGTTGTCTTCGCGCAGGCGGTGAAGGCCGTTACGCAGTGGAAAATGTTCAACATGCCGTGGGTCCATCTTTGCTGGCCGGACACACCAATTCAGCCAGGTGCAACCGTAGCAGTCCTGGTCTCTCACCTTGGTTTTTGGTCCTTGAATGCTTGTCGCGTCGTCTACGTAATCGAAGAGCATGATACGTGCGAGAAATACGGGTTTGCCTACGGGACATTGCCGCAGCATGGAGAAATTGGAGAAGAGCGCTTCACAGTGGAATTTCAGTCTGAGGATCAATCAGTATGGTACGACATGTACGCCTTCTCACGACCGGGCCCCTTCGCTCGGTTGGGTTATCCGTATGCCCGGATTTTGCAAAAGCGCTTTGCCAGGGATTCGATACGCTCAATGACGATGGCCACCAAACAGATATGCCTGTAACCACCTCACGAATACAACTCAAGAATCAATGATTTAGGCCCCAAACTTTGCCTCCCGGCATGATTGACACTTTTTTGCCTGTCCCATCGGGCTAACTCGCGCCGATGTCCCAAAACTGTCCTGTTGTACGGTAGCCACAAACGCGGAGCGGCGCTACGCTCACAGCACTGTTGCAGCTTGATGTTTCAGGAAAATGTTTCGAGCGAATGAGGCAAAGCGCAGGACTCGCAAGGCATCGCGAGAAAGGAAGGCCCGATGGCAATGTCGCATGTGGAGGTCATGGTGGGAACACCATCGTCAGTCGATGCAGGGATGGTGGAATTCAAGGAATGCCTGAAGCGTATGCGTGACGGACATCCGGAAGACGCCCTGAGTCATGCGCGACGCGCATTAGGCGCGGCTCCAAAAAATCCGTTTTACCTCTCTTACACTGGACTGCTGGCAGCGATGGCGGATCGCCGTTTCGGCGACGCGGAGACGCTTTGCCGGGAAGCCCTCAACCTGAAATGCAACCACGCGCAGCTCTATCTAAACCTGGCGGAAGTGTACAACCAGGCCGGCAGGACTCCCGACGCGATTGAGATACTCGAAAAAGGGATGGTGTCCGCGGGGCGCGATTTCCGCATCCGGCGTGCCCTGGAACGGATTGGAGTGCGGCGCGCTCCGCTGCTGAATTTCCTGCATCGGAACCACCCGATTAATCGGATGCTGGGCCGCCTGCGCCACAGGTTCGCGGGTCCCGCGCGTCCGTACTGAGCGATTTGTCAGATGCTTGTTAAGAGGAAGGTATCGAATTGGCTTTGAACGGGCCGATGGGAATTGGGTCGCGGCATGAGAAATCACTGAGCTTGACCGAAAACTAAAGTGTTCCCCAAGCAGCCAACCCACAGGGAAGCCCGGGGCGAGTTCCCCCCTCGTCCCGGGTGCTTCACTCAATCAAAACTCCGCAGTGACCCCACTTTGCGCCACACTTATTTAGATCCAGGTGAGATCAATTTGGAAAAAACCCTCGCGACGCGCCGGAATCTTCCGCCGCGAAAACGCGCAAGATGATTCGATCGTTGTAATTCTGCTAGTCGCCGATGCATCAAAAGGATGCGTCTGCGCAAATATTCAAATGCGCCGCGGGCCGGAGTACGTATGATGCAGGCGCGAACATGCGGATCGCTCCGCCACAGCGACGGAAGACGGAGGCATGATGATTCCACAACTACTGCGCTTTGAGGATATCGGGATTTTTTTGCTGCGGTTGATGGCAGGCGTGATTTTTATTTCGAGCGGCTGGAACCATATCAAGGATCCGGCTAAAAGGGCCAAAAGTATCGGAATGAGCCAGGGATTCACGATGTTTCTCGGGACGGCGGAAATCGCGGGAAGCCTGGGCATAATTGCCGGCGTTCTAACGCAGATTGCCGCATTGGGCTTGATCGCGCTGATGCTTGGTGCGATCGCGAAAAAAATAGCTGTGTGGCATACCGGTTTCTGGGGCAAGGATGGATACGGCTGGCATTACGATTTGATGTTGATTGTGATGTGTCTGGTGATCGTGTTCACGGACGGCGGACGATACGTACTGCTTCGTTAAAGCGGCTTCGAAGGATGCAACCCAGCATTTTCGTCTGTATTTGCCAAGTACTCGCGGATACGGCGGAGAACTCGAGTCAGCATAACGTGGGTAAGCCGACCGGTGAAGGTGTTCTGCTGACTCGGATGGTAGGAAGTGAAAACGCGTGGCAGGCCGCCGGGTAGCTTGTATACCGCACCATGGCGGAACGGGAATTGCGCGTGCGTGGAGATGAGGCCGCGATCTTTGACGGTTCGAAGATAGGCCGTTAAGGCGAGGCCTCCCAAGGCAAGAATCGCCTTCGGTTTTAGAATGTCGAGTTCGGCCTCGAGGTACGGGCGGCAGTTGTGAAACTCGGAGGGTAGAGGCTTATTGTCCGGAGGGGCGCAGCGGACGGCGGCACTGATATACGCGTTCGTAAGCGCCAAACCGTCACCTCGATAAGAGGAAGCTGGCTGATTGGCGAAGCCGGTGCTGTAAAGTGCGCGATACAAAAAGTCTCCGGAACGGTCGCCAGTGAACATGCGTCCGGTGCGATTCGCGCCATGTGCCGCGGGCGCGAGTCCAAGAATCAAAAGTTGGGCATGCGGATCGCCAAAGCCGGGGACGGGCTTGGCCCAGTAATCCCAATCGAAATAAGCGCGGCGCTTTGTGCGCGCGATTGCTTCGCGATGGCGCACCAGGCGCGGGCATTTACGGCACGCGATGATCGTTTCGTTGAGGATCGTTAATTGTTCGACTGCCATTATGGAGATTTGAGCTGCTGCCCGAGAAAACTAAAATCCGGCGCGCGAAAGATTTTGACACGGCGGCAACACGCAGACTAGCATAGTCACAGCGATTTTCCCTGCCTGTGACGGGGATCTCTTGCAGCTTGTGTTGGCCGGATACTGAACGAATATGGAAACCGGAACCGGTTCAAACAATATACTTGCGCGCATTGTCGAGCGACGGCGCGAGACGATTGCGCATCGCAAGCGAGTGTTGCCGGATGTGGCGCTGAAGCTTGCGGTGGAGAAGAAAACGCCGCCGGTGAGGGATTTCAGCGCGGCGCTGACGCGCTCGGGGTTGAACGTAATTGCGGAGTTGAAAAAGGCTTCGCCATCGCGCGGTCTGTTGCGAGCGGATTATCAGCCGGCAATGGTGGCGCCCACGCTGGAAGCTGCAGGCGCCGCGGCGCTTTCCGTGCTGACCGAGGAGGAATTCTTCCAGGGGTCGCTTCGCGATTTGAAAGAAGTATCGAAAGTGACGAAGATTCCCATCCTGCGAAAGGATTTTATTGTGGACCCGTGGCAAGTGTGGGAGACGCGCGCGGCAGGCGCCGATGCATTCTTGTTGATTGTGGCGATCTTGGATGACGGGACGCTGAGGGAACTGTTGGAACTGGGACGAACGTTGAAAATGGAGGCCCTGGTGGAAGTGCATTCCCGGAGCGAGTTGAAACGCGCAGCGGACATTGGGGCGAAAATTATTGGCGTGAACAATCGCGATTTGAAGACGTTCGAAGTGCGGCTAGAGACGTCACTGGAACTCGCGAAGGAGATTCCTGAAGAATGCATTGCGGTGAGCGAATCGGGGATATGCACGCATGGCGATTTGGAACGCTTGCGCGGCGCCGGGTTCGACGCTTTTCTTGTTGGCGAACATCTGATGACCATGCCGGAACCGTCCATGGGACTGCACGAGTTGCTTGGTACCGCGGCGGGTGCAGCGGATGCTCTGGCAGAAATATGACGATGATAAGGGTGAAAATTTGCGGGATTACGAATGGGAAAGACGCAAAAACGGCGATCGATGCAGGCGCGGACGCTCTGGGATTCAATTTTTACGCGAAGAGCCCGCGGAGAATTGCGGCGTCACACGCGAAAGAAATCATCCGCCACATGCCGAGTCGCGTCGCTGCCGTGGGCGTGTTCGTTAATGCTTCGGCAAAGGAAATTGTACGGATTGCGCGCGCCGCCAATCTTGGAGCGTTGCAGCTCCACGGAGAGGAATCGCCGGCCACGGTGGAACGCCTAGCGAGGGAATATCCCGTCATCAAGGCGTTCCGCGTGGGACCGCGATTTCGAGCGAGTGAGCTGAAGAAATATCCAGGCGCAGCGGGATTTTTGCTCGATGGCTATGATGCGGAGCATCGCGGGGGAACCGGCAAACGTTTTAGCTGGGACGTTGCGCGCGAGGCGAAGCGGTATGGGTCTGTGATTTTAGCCGGTGGCTTACGAGCGGACAACGTGTGCGAGGCAATACGGCAGGCGAAGCCTTTCGCAATTGATGTTTGCAGCGGGGTCGAAACGCGGCCCGGGAAAAAAGACGTGAAAAAGGTGAAGCAGTTGATGGCGAGAGTCAAGCGAGCGCGTCGAGGGAACGCATGAGCACAAAAATGGAGGTCGTGCCCGACGCGCGAGGTCGATTTGGGGCGTATGGTGGGCGATACGTTCCCGAGACGCTGATGGCGCCGCTCGAAGAACTCGAGCGGGCGTACAACGAAGCACGCGCGGATGCGGGTTTTCAGAAAGCGCTTGACGATATGCTGCGAAATTTCGCCGGGAGGCCGACTCCGCTGCAATTTACTTCGCGGCTGACTGAGCATCTGGGTGGGCCGCGCATTTACCTGAAGAGGGAAGACTTGCTGCACACCGGGGCGCACAAAATTAACAATTGTCTGGGGCAGGGGTTGCTGGCGGCGCGGATGGGGAAGCGACGCGTGGTCGCAGAAACGGGCGCCGGGCAGCATGGCGTAGCGACGGCGACGGTGGCAGCCCGGCTGGGGCTCGAATGCACGGTTTATATGGGCACGGAAGACATGGAGCGCCAAAGGCTAAACGTTTTCCGCATGCGACTTCTGGGTGCGGAGGTGATAGGCGTCGACGCGGGAAGCAAAACGCTTAAGGATGCAATCAATGAAGCGATGCGCGATTGGGTCACGAACGTCCACACGACCCATTATTTGCTGGGATCCGTGCTGGGAGCGCATCCGTATCCAGCCATGGTGCGGGATTTCCAAAGTGTAATCGGAAAAGAAGCGCGAGCCCAGATTCTGCAAGCGGAGAAGCGCTTGCCAGATTGGCTTTTTGCGTGCGTCGGCGGCGGTTCCAACGCGATTGGGCTGTTTAGTGATTTTCTGAATGACGACAACGTGAAAATGGTGGGCGTCGAGGCGGGCGGGCGTGGGGCGGGAATCGGTGAGCACGCTGCGAGGTTGGCGGCCGCGAAAGGATTTTCAGGAGCGAAGCCCGGCGTGCTCCAAGGGACGTACACGTATGTGTTGCAAACCCTCGATGGGCAGGTTTCGACGACGCATTCCGTTTCGGCCGGGCTCGATTACCCGGCGGTCGGGCCTGAACATGCATGGCTCGCGGACCGCGGACGCGCAGAGTACACAGCGGTCGGAGACGAGGACGCAATCGAGGCCGTGAAGACCCTCGCGACAATCGAGGGAATTATCCCCGCCCTGGAATCAGCGCACGCACTGGCGGAGCTGATGCATCGTGCTCCGAAGATGAAGAGCGACCAGCTCGTAATTTTGAATGTTTCCGGGCGCGGAGACAAAGATATGGAAATCCTGGCGCGATATGTCTGAGCTGGCGGCGAAAAGAAATACTACGGCGCAAACGCGTATCGGGAAGCGCTTCGAACATCTGGCACGCTCCGGCGAGCTGGGATTGGTCGCATATATCACCGCCGGCGATCCGTCGCTTGCCGCGACAGAGAAGATTGTGCTTGCCGCTGTCGAAGCAGGCGCTGACGTGATTGAATTGGGCGTGCCATTCAGCGATCCGGTGGCCGACGGACCGACGATCCAGCGCGCTAGTGAACGCGCGTTGCGCGCCAGCACGACGCTCGCAGGCGTGGTTGATTTGGTCGCGACGCTTCGAGAAAAGACCGATGTGGCGATCGTGCTTTTCAGCTACTTCAATCCGATTTTGCAGATGGGTTTGGAGATATTCGCATCGCGGGCCGCAGCGGCGGGCGCCGACGGTGTGCTCGTCACCGACATGACTCCCGAGGAGGCGAGCGAATATAGGGTGGCGATGCATGCACACGGGCTAGATACGATATTTCTGGCGGCGCCGACCTCCACCGATGAACGCTTGAGACGGATTGTCAGCGCGTCGACCGGATTTTTATACATAATTTCGCGAACGGGCGTAACGGGCGCGAAGGAGTCGTTACCTGAGGAACTGCCGGCGATGGTGAGACGCGCGCGCCAGTTCACAGCGCTGCCGATTGCCGTAGGATTCGGGATATCGCTGCCGACGCAGGTGACCGTGCTCGGAGGAATTGCGGATGCGGTTGTCGTAGGGTCGGCGCTGGTTGCGGAAATCGAGAGAGCTGCGACGACGAGTTTGGCGGCGACGGCTGTGGCCGAACGTATTCGCCTGCTGAAGAACGCGGCGCGCCATGGCGTGAGCCGTCGGGAAGCGAATTTGTGAGCGGGAAGCATATCACCGAACTGCGCATTATTGTTCCGGCTCACGGTAGGCGCATGGCTTAGATCATGGGCAATCCCGTGCCGTTTAGCCGAGTCGCGGTCATTGGCACTGGATTGATCGGGGCGTCGTTTGCCCTGGCCCTGCAAAAGGTTTATCCCCAAACCTCCATTGTGGTTTACGACAAGCCGGAAATTCTACGGCGAATCCGCGCAGAAGATTTTGGCTGGGAAATTGGGGAAGGCATTGCCGCCACGATCCGTGATGCGAACTTAGTTTACGTGGCATTGCCGATTGGGACGGCAATCGAGTTGCTGCCGTCGATTGCAGCCGAATGTGATGCTGAATCGCTGGTGACTGACGCGGGCAGTACAAAAGCGGCGATTTGCCGCGTGGCGGAAGGCGAATTTCGGAACGGCGCGAGGTTTCTGGGAGGACACCCAATTGCGGGGAAAGAAGTCTCTGGAATCGACAATGCGGACGCAGCGCTCTTCCGCGGTACCCGCTACGTGCTGATCGGCAATCAACGCGAGAACGATACACGCATAACGCGGTTCACTGAATTAGTGCGCGCTATTGGTGCCGAGCCAGTCTGGAGCGATGCGGACACGCATGACTGGGCAATGGCGGTAGTGTCGCAGATGCCGCAACTGCTCGCGGTGGCGCTCGCCCGGGTGATTGCAGACGAGACGGACGAGACAGGCTTGCCCGTGTCGCTGGCAGGCGCGGGCCTGTGCGACATTCTACGCATCGCCGGAAGTCCATATCATGTGTGGCGCGATATCTGTTTGACGAATGCGGACAATATCGGACGGTCGCTGGATCGCGCGGCGCAGGCGATCGATTTTCTTCGCAGCCACCTGACGAGCCGCGAACTTGAACAAGAGTTCCGCGCGGCAAACGAGCTGTATAAACTGCTGCACAACAACCGCCGCAATTTGCAGTAGACTTCCTTCTGACGATTAGAAGCTGTCTGTGTGCATTGCATCGACCGGAGGTGCAATCGAATGGATAAGCGCGTGGCAAACGCGGACGTGGCCATTGAACGCGTGCAGGATGGCGCAACGATTTTGGTCGGTGGGTTTGGGATGTGTGGCGTGCCGGAAAATCTGCTGCGAGCGTTGAAAAAGCGCGGAACCAGGAATTTGACGCTCGTTTCGAATAACGCCGGGACGGACAATTTCGGGATTGGATGGCTGCTCGAATCGAAACAAGTGAAGAAGATGATCGCGAGTTACGTGGGAGAAAACAAGCGCTTCGAGCGGCTGGCACTCACCGGGGAAATTGAAGTTGAGTTGAATCCGCAGGGGACGCTTGCGGAGCGGATTCGCGCGGGCGGCGCTGGAATCCCAGCGTTCTTTACGCCGACGGGATATGGCACGCCTGCGGCGGAAGGAAAAGAAACCCGAGAGTTCAACGGAAGAAATTACGTGATGGTGCCGTGGCTTCGGGGAGACTTTTCGTTTATCAAGGCGTGGAAAGGCGACCGCTGGGGAAATCTGGTTTTCCGGAAGACGGCGCGCAACTTCAATACGCCCATGGCCGCGGCAGGGAAATACGTCATCGCGGAAGTTGAAGAACTTGTGGAACTCGGGCAGCTCGAACCCGACTGCGTCCATACACCGGGGATTTTTGTGGATGCG
>CAVWSV010000002.1:0-64056 GCA_963757905.1 uncultured Acidobacteriota bacterium
CGTGGTGACGGGGAAAGGGCTTTCGGATCTGATCCGGGAGGAGTTTGGTTTCCGGTCGACATTTTTCGTGATGGTGGCGGGGCTGGCCGTGGACCTGGCCAATACCGTGGCGGAATTCGCGGGCGTGGCCGCGGCGATGCAGATTTTTGGAGTGAGCAAATACATCGCCGTGCCGGTTGCCGCGATTCTGGTGTGGGTGATGGTGATACGCGGGACTTACCGGCAAGTGGAGAAGATATTTTTGGTGGCGTGCGTGTTTTATGTGTCGTACGTGGCGTCAGCATTTTTGGCGAAGCCCGACTGGCTGTTGGCGGGGCGCTCGCTGGTGATTCCGGATATTCACACGAACGCCGCGTATCTGCTGATGTTGACGGGGCTGATCGGGACGAGCATCGCGCCGTGGCAATTTTTTTATTTGCAGGCGGGATACGTGGAGAAGCGCGTGGGTCCCAGGCAATACAAGCAGGCGCGTCTGGATGTGCTGGTGGGAAGCATCAGCTGCATGGCGATCGTGTTTTTCATCATCGTGTGCACGGCAGCGACGCTGCACGCTTCGGGGCACACGAATATCACCGATGCGGCGGATGCGGCGAAGGCGCTGGTTCCGCTGGCGGGGAAATTCGCGGCGTATCTGTTTGCGTTTGGATTGCTGAACGCGTCGCTATTCGCGGCGTCGATTTTGCCGCTGTCGACCGCGCACGTGATTTGCGAAGGGTTGGGATTCGAGGCGGGGATCGATCACAAGTTCCGCGACGCGCGGATTTTCTACGGGTTGTATACGGCGCTGATCGTGGCGGGCGCGGGAATCATTTTGCTGCCGCGGGCGCCGTTGCTGAAGATTTTGATATTGTCGCAGGTGGGGAATGGAATCTGGCTGCCGATCGTGCTGATTTTCATGCTGCTGCTGGTGAACCGGCGCAGCTTGATGGGGGATCATGTGAACGGGCGGGTGTTGAACGTGATCGCGTGGTCGATCAGCATTGCCATGATTGTGCTGACGGTGGTGCTGGCGTACGTTTCTATTTTCCATCCCAGCGCGGCGGGACTGGGCTGATTATGAAGATGCAACGCGGTGTCATGCGCGGTTGCTTCGAATGTACTGCTGTGCTACGTTTTCAACCGCAACTCCTCGAGTAAAATTTGGTGACAGCCACCGAACTGCTGAAGTCCACGAGCTGCGCGGAAGCGGCGCTTCTTGAACAAATTGCTTTGAAACGCCTGCCGAGGCACGTCGCGATCATTATGGATGGCAACGGGCGGTGGGCGCAGCGGCGTCATTTGCCGAGAATCGCGGGGCATCGAGCGGGGGTGAAAATCGCGCGCGAAGTGATCGAGACGTGCGCGCGGCTGAAAGTGCCGGCGCTGACGCTATATGCGTTCTCGCTCGAAAACTGGCGGCGGCCGAAGGCGGAAATTGATTTTCTAATGCGGCTGCTGCGGGAGTATCTGAAAAAAGAGCTGCCGTCCATTCATCGGAATAACATCCGCTTGCTGGTGATTGGGCGCGCGGCTCAGTTGCCAGAGGCGGTGCAGAAGGACATTGAGAAGGCGATGCGTCTGACGGCGCAGAATACGGGAATGAAGCTGATTGTCGCGTTGAATTATGGCGGGCGCGCGGAATTGGTGGATGCGTTTAACTCGATTTTAGATCGCGTGCGGCTGAATGGGCTGGCGGCGTTTCAGGCGGACGAGGAGACCATTTCGGATCATTTATATACCGCCGGCCTGCCCGACCCGGATTTGCTGATTCGCACGAGCGGGGAAATGCGCGTGAGCAATTTTCTGTTGTGGCAGATTGCGTATGCGGAACTTTATATTACGGATACGCTGTGGCCGGATTTTTCGCGGGAGCGGCTGCTCGAAGCGTTTTTGAATTTCCAGCAGAGGGAACGGCGGTACGGCGGCTTGAGTTCGCCTCACGAGACGGGAAACGGTGCGCGCTAACTGATGCTAAAACGCATTGTGACTGGAGCAATTCTGATACCCATCGTCGTGCTGGTGGTGAATTGGGCGCCGACGTGGGTGGTGGCCATTGTGGCGGCGGCGGTGGGGCTGCTGGCGATGGGGGAGTTTTTCAAGCTGACGGCGAAGATGGGGCTGCGGGCGTTCGTCCGGTGGACGATGGTCTGCGCGGTGGGCCTCTTCGGTGTGCAATGGCTGCTGGGAATTACCGAGGTGCGTTGGCTGGGGCCGAATACGGAAGTGATTCGCGGGCTGGCGGGATCTTATGAATCGCCCGAGGTGATTATGCTGCTGTTTGTGTTGGGATGCGCGTGCATCGGAGTCATGAGCCGCGTGCCGTTCGCCGATGTGCTGCCGGGAATCGGCGCGAGCGCGGCAGGGTTGATTTTTGTGGTCTTGCCGTTCAGCTACCTGGTGAGGATGGAGGGGCAGTCACCGCGAGGCCCGATGTTGGTGCTGTTTACGCTGGCGATTGTTTGGGCGGGGGACACGACGGCGTATTTTGTGGGGAAGTCAATCGGGCGAGTGAAGATGGCTCCTGCTCTTTCGCCGAAGAAAACGTGGGAAGGCGGGGCGGGAAATGTGGCGGGGTCACTGATTGCGGGGTACTGCTTTGCGCTGGGACTCCATGCCGGCGCCGTGCCGTGGCTGGTTACGGCGTTGCTGGCGAATGTCGCGGGGCAGGTGGGCGATCTGGTAGAATCAGCATATAAGCGCGGCGCTGGAGTGAAAGATTCCGGCGCGCTGCTTCCCGGACACGGAGGTATGTTGGACCGCATTGACAGCCTGATTTTGGCCGCTCCGGTGGTATGGCTCGCAGCCGGATGGCTCCTCCAAGGCCGGCAGTGTACGCATCCGATTCTGACGCGCATGGAGATAAATCACAAGTCGGACGGGGGCCGTGTTGTTTTTGCGGACGTGAAATTGAGACCACCAATACTGACCCATGCAGGCTGAACGTAGAAACGAGTGCAGGGAAACGGCAAGTGTGGTTTTGTCACGCTGCTTGCTTCAAGCCGTTGATTGTCAAAGACTGTCCAGTTGACTTGTCGCCCGCTCATTTCTGAATGAAACGCATTTCTATTCTCGGATCCACGGGCTCAATCGGGCGGCAATGCCTGAACGTGGTCGATTCGCTATCCTGGAAAATTTGAGGTGGTGGCGATAGCCGCCGGCAACAATGTAGAACTTGCCGCGGAGCAAACGGCCAAGCATCGACCGAAGATTGTTTCCGTGGCGACGTGCGAGGGAGCGAAAGAGCTTCGCGAACGGTTGACGGTGATGAAAGTCGAGCCGCTGCCGGAAATACTTTGCGGCGCGGATGGAATGGAGCGCGTGGCGACGCATCCGGACGCGGAAACGGTGCTTTCCGCAGCCGTGGGCGTGGTGGGATTGCCGGCGACGTACAAAGCGGTGCAGCAAGGGCAAGAATCTGGCGCTGGCGAACAAGGAAGTGCTGGTGGCCGCGGGCGAGTTGGTGATGGCCGCGGCGGAGAAGCAGGGCAAGGCCGTGTTGCCGGTCGACAGCGAACATAACGCCATTCACCAGTGCCTGCGAGCTGGCGAGCGGCGCGAAGTGAAGAAGCTCGTCTTGACGGCATCCGGCGGGCCGTTTCGCAAGACTCCCGCCTCGAAATTCAAGGATGTGACACCGGAGCAAGCGTTGGCGCATCCGAACTGGAAGATGGGGAAGAGAATCACGACCGACTCGGCGACGCTGATGAATAAAGGCTTCGAGATTATCGAAGCGCGATGGCTGTTCGGCGTGCGGCCCGATCAAATTGAAGTGGTGATTCATCCGCAGTCGACGATTCACTCGATGGTGGAATTTGTGGATGGTTCAATTCTGGCACAGCTAGGCCCAACCGATATGCGCATGCCGATTCAATATGCGCTAACCTATCCGGAGCGCGTGGCATCGAATGGAGTAGCGCTGGACTGGAAAAGCCTGAAGAAGCTGGATTTTGAGCCGGTGTCGATCAGAAAATTTCCGTGTTTGCGGCTGGCGCGCGAAGCGATGGAGCGGGGAGGCGCGCTGCCGTGCGCGTTGAATGCCGCGGATGAGGAAAGCGTGGCGGCGTTTTTGGAGGGCAGGCTGGGATTCACGGGCATACCGAAAGTAATTGAACGCGTGCTGGAGCGAATGCCACGCGTGACATTTCAATCGATGGATGATGTGCTGGAAGCGGACGGGGAAGCGCGCCGAATAGCGCGGGAAGAAATCGAGAAAAGGAAGAATTAACGCGATGTCGCACACATGGGTGGGAATACTCGCTGCGGTGGTTGGCCTGGGAGTCATGGTGTTTGTCCACGAGTGGGGCCACTTCGTCGCGGCGCGGCTATGCGGCGTGCGCGTGGATGTGTTCTCGCTTGGGTACGGGAACCGGATTTTCGGCTGGAAGCGCGGCGACACGGACTACCGGATCAGCGTGTTTCCGCTGGGCGGGTACGTGAAGATGTCCGGCGATAATCCCGCGGAAGAGCGTACGGGCGCGCCGGATGAATTCCTGGCGAAGTCGCGCTGGAAGCGGCTATTTATTATTCTGGCGGGCCCGTTCATGAATTTCGTGCTGGCATTTGCCCTGCTGTGGGGACTCTACAACGTGGGAGTGCCGGTGCCGGCGTATACGCGGCAGCCAGTGCAAGTGGCGGGCGTGATTCCGAAGTCGCCGGCGGAGAATGCGGGAATCAGGGCGGGCGACAAAATTGTGGCGATTGACGGCACGAAAGTGGCGAACTGGGATGAAGCGCTTTCGGTTCCTTCGATTTTGCCGGGACGTCAAGTTTCCATCGACTGTGGAGCGCGGGAGCAGCACGGTTGCGTTGAAAGAAATGGTTCCGCAGGATTTGGCGGACGGTTTCAGCATACTGGGGTGCCCGAGGCAGCGTGTGCAGATAGATTCGCTGACCCCGGCGGATCCGGCGGCGAAGGCAGGGTTGAAGCCTGGCGACGAGCTCGTTTCGCTCGACGGCGAGCCTCTGGCGAACCGCGATATTTTGATGGCGATGATAACGCAATCGGGCGGCAAGCCGGTGCGTATCGGCGTGAAGCGGGGCGGACAAGAATTCGCGCTATCGATGACTCCTATTTACGCGGACCCGGGCGATGGGCACGGAAAACGGTGGGTGATTGGAGCGTCGTTCGGACCGGGCGAGACGATTCGCGAGTCGTATCCGTTTTTCCAAGCGGCGCGACAGTCATGGGAGAAAAACGTCGGGATCGGCAAGGATATTTTGTCGGTGCTGGTGGGATTGTTCTCGGGACGCGTTTCGATCAAGGATTTGGCGGGGCCGGTGGGAATCGTGCGCGTTTCGGTGCAAGCGGCGAAGCTGGGTTTCGCCGAATATATAATTTTCATGGCGTTCCTTAGCGTGAACCTGGGAATTTTGAATTTGCTGCCGATTCCGATACTCGATGGCGGGCACGTGCTGATGCTGGCGATTGAGGGCACGCTGCGGCGCGACTTGAGCATCGTGGTGAAAGAGCGCTTCGTGACGGTTGGCTTGGTGTTCCTGCTCGCTGTCTTCAGCTTCGTGATGTATTATGACGTGGTCAGGATGTTACCTGGCCACTAAGATGGCTCCTACCGCAGCGCGCCGGGTTTCGACCGGCGAACGCATCAACGTCCAGGAAAAACCAGGCCAATTGCAGAAGCAGCTTGCTGCGCGTTCGATTCGGCTGACGCGGCAGCGGCGCGTGGTGCTGCAGGTGATGGATACGGCTCCGCATCATTTGGATGCCGGGGAAATTCTGGCGCGGGCGCAGAAGATCGATCCGCGAATCACGCGCGTGACGGTGTACCGCACGCTCGATTTGCTGAAGCATCACGGCCTGATTGACGAGCTCGATTTACTGCATCTGCGCGGGCACCGACATTTCTACGAGAGCCACGGGCCGCGCGATCATATCCACGTGGCATGTTTGCGTTGCGGTAAAGTGCGGGAATTCGAGAGCGAGCTTTACGAGCAGCTTAAACAACAGATCGAGCAGGACTGCGGTATGAGCATCACCGTGTCGCGCACCGAGGTTGGCGGCTACTGCAAGAACTGCAAGAGCTGAAGCGCCTAAATTTTGGCACTATTGGATTTGCGTTCGCTGGCTGGTCGCGCTGATTTCGCCGTGTAGGGCTTCTTCGACGACCACACGCAAACGGTATGCGCCCGGAGGCGCTTCCAGCGACATCGCGCCGTTGATCCCGCTCTTTGAAAACCGCTCGAAACTCTCCGGCTTCAAGGCGAATTGCATCTGCGCTTCCTTTCCGGTGATCATTTTTCCTCCGGTGTCAAACAGAGCGGCGACGAAAGTGAGCATGTCCACGCGGCGACCATTCTGTTGCTTGAAGGGCAGCTTTAGAATGTCCACGTGGGTTTGAATGCGAAGCTCAGGAACGTCTTTAGCAGTTGCTGACTTTTCGCTGACGGTAAGCGGGAAATCGCTCCGCGGTTCCGAGGAGTGCACCTCGGCGTCAATCTTCTCCTCCGGGGTCGGCTCGTTCGATTCTTTCATCTCCTTCGTCGGGGCGAAATACCCGGGCCGCGCCTGGACGAAGTCGTGGCTCGCGTTGTTTACTTCCACTTTGAGCTTGTGGTATTTCCCATCTTGGTCCGGTCGGAATCCCAACTCGTAAGCGTAAGTAGGGACGAGACCAAGTTCGCGGAATCCGAAGTCGAGATCATTGTTGTTGCGGAATAGAAGGCCGCCGGTGCTCTCGGCGAAGCGGGCCATGGCGGCGTCCTCGCTTTGGAGCGTGTCGCCGAGTGAGCGCTCTTCATAAAACATCGTTAAATCAGGGGGCATCTGTGAGAACTCACTCGCCGGCCTTCCCGGTGGCTCGGCGTACAGGCCCTTGGAATCGAGCGAATTGATGACCACGCCAGCGCGCACGGCCTCATTCGTGATTTCATCCTCGTGGTCGCCCAAGTCTCCGGAAAGAAATCCCGATGATGCCAACAGCAGGACTCGCTGACCGCGCATCTTGGAAAGGCGGTCGACTGCGCCACGGACGGAGTCTAGTGTCGTCTGCGAAACGAGGCGCGCCTGACTCCAAGTCGCCTGTGCCTGATCTCGTACTTCGGCAATCAGAGTAGAGAACGATCCCTGCTCCCGGCTTGGGTTCAGGATGCTGCTAGGACCCATGCGGGTCATGTAATTTGGGTCGCAGGTGCCTTCCGGGTCGCACGCGCACGCTTCGACGAGTTTCGCCTGCATGGCGATGGGGTCGTTATGCACGATTTGATAGGCTTCGTACGGTGTAATTTTTGGGCAGGCCTTCAACCCTGCTCGTTCCATCTCCGGATGAGATAGTACGGCCGTCATTGACTTGAGCACGGCATCAGCGTCGCTGGTGAATTCCAGAATCTGGCCTCCCGACGTGGTGAACACGCCAATTCGGTCGTCATTTCGAGCCGCTTCCCTGATGAAGCGCTTGGCCGCGATTTTCGCGCGGCCCAAATCGCCCGGAGGAGTATTAATGTCATCGAAGAACAATCCAATCGAGCGGCCGGAAGCGGGAGTCTGCTCCGGCGTTCTTGGCTTGCGCGATGCAGCCGGCAGAGAATTCCCAGTTTTCGACGCGGGAGCGGCTGCTGTGTTGGATGTTTGGACGGAAAATTCTGCGAGGTCGCGGTGATGCCCCGAATCGAAAACCGCGAAGTCGTTTTTCGTAAGGCCGCGAACAGCCCGTCCGTGGTTATCGCGCACGACCACCTCTATGTGAACTAGGCGGCTCTCCGTGCGAAGAATCTGCGACTGAGGCTGATAGGGCCGACTGGTGATGCGAACTTCGCCCGGTGAAAGCGTCTGCCCGTCCGAAATCACCGCGAGTAGAGCAACACTGATGCCGAGGATCGCGACTGCTCCTGCAAGCAGTGCGGTTGCGTCTGGCTTCCTAGTGGGGCACGTCGGGGCGTTGAGCATGGTGATCGCCTTTTGACTCGTCCATTTAAGCAGATGTTAGCCCCGCATCGTCAAAGGTCAAGTGCTAATACATCAAAGATGCAAAGGCATTATTGCGGTGAGACTGAGCGCGAATTCGGAACGCGATAAACCCGCGTCTACAAGGGCGCGTGCTATGGCATCCTGTGGACGCGCTGCGCTGAGTCGAGGCGGGCTGAGTCGAGGTGGGCGAAGAAGGAACGTGCGCGGGCGAGGTCGCGCTGGATTTGCGCGCGCAGGGCGTCGGGGCTGGGGAATTTTTGTTCGTCGCGAAGACGATGCCAGAAGCAGACTTCGAGCGGACCGGAAGTAATTTCCTCTGAAAAATTGAAGAGGTGGCTTTCGATGGTGAGGTGCGTGCCGTCGAAGGTGGGACGCACGCCGACGTTTGTGGCGGAGCGATAGATGCGGCCATGGAGCAGAGTTTCCGTGGCGTAGACTCCGTGGGCAGGCAAACATTCCTGCTTGGTGGCGAGGTTGAGAGTGGGGAAAACGAAACGGCGGCCGGTGCCGGTGCCGGGGCGAATTTCTCCGGCGAGGGAAAAGGGACGGCCAAGGAAGCGTGCGGCTCGCGACACTTGTCCCGCGCGGATGAAGGCGCGAATGGCAGAGCTGGAGACGATCGTGCCGCGAATCACGACAGGCGGAATGGATTCGACGGCAAAATCGAGCTGGCGACCGAGTGCGGTGAGAACACCCACGTCGCCGGATTGACGATGGCCAAAACGGAAATTTTCGCCGACGAGCACGGCGGAGGTGCGCAGGCTGTCGACGAGAATGCGGCGGACAAATTGTTCGGGAGAGAGCGCGGCGAGGGCGAGATCGAAATGGAGGACAAGCGCCGCGTCGAGGCCAATAGCGTCGAGACGCGCGAGGCGCTGTTCGAGGGTTTCGAGTTGCGGGTGCGCGGCTTCAGGGCGCAGGACGCTTACGGGATGCGGCGAGAATGTAATCGCGGCGGCGAGCGTTCCGGTGCGGCGCGCGCGCTCGATGACGGAGCGGAGAATTTTCTGATGGCCAAGGTGGACGCTATCGAGATTGCCGATCGTCAAAACGGCGCGCGAATTGGAGTCGAATCGTGCGCTCCACTCCGCCGGTGAGTGAAGAACGGCGAGGGGCATCAGAGATTCACCTCGAAGACCAAGCCATCATAAGCGAGGTGGACGTTTTCGGGAAGCAGGGCGTTGGTG
This sequence comes from uncultured Acidobacteriota bacterium, assembly GCA_963757905.1. GTDB lineage: Bacteria > Acidobacteriota > Terriglobia > Acidiferrales > UBA7541 > DAHUXN01. The sequence goes on from CAVWSV010000002.1 coordinate 9,088, forward strand.
GCTTCGTGGCCCAGGTCGTGGCAAATATGCGTAAACCAGGCATGGCGCGGGGCGAGTTCGCGAACCAGCGCGAGGGATTGAGCGACGGTCGAATGCATGGGATGAGGAGTGTAGCGCAGAGCGTCGAGGATCAGATGGTCGAGGCCGCGCAGAAGGTCTTTGGAGGCTTGCGGCACGGCGTTGAAGTCGGTGAGATAAGCGACGGAGCCAATGCGGAAGCCGTAGACGGTGATGGAGCCATGCTGGGCGGGAATCGGAATTATATGCGCGCCAAAAAGTTCGAATGCGCCATTGATGGCGTGGAGTTCGACCTGGGGAATGGAACTCTCGACGGATGGTGGCGCGAAAATGTAAGCGAAAGTGCGGCGGAGAATCGCGAGCGCGTCTTCGGAGGCGAAAATAGGGATTGCGGAGTTTTGCTTCAAGTTGAATGGGCGAATATCGTCGAGGCCGAGAATGTGGTCGGCGTGCGCGTGCGTGTAAAGGATGGCGTCGAGATGATCGAGGCCGGACTGCAAGGCCTGCGAGCGGAAATCGGGTGTCGTGTCGATGACCACGTTGCGGCCATGATACGAAAGCAGGACGGAGGGGCGCGTGCGACGGTCGTGGGGATCTTTTGAGCGGCAAACTTCGCAATGACAGGCGAGCGTGGGAACGCCCATGGATGTGCCGGAGCCAAGAACGGTGAGGCGAAGACGCTGCGGGGAGGAAGATTCCAGAGTTTCGCTGTCGCCGGAGGACATCGAACTAACGCGCGCCTTTGGCCCCTTCGCGCATGGCCTTTGCGGCGGCTTTCGAGACTTCCAGGTAGGATAGTTTGAGGCTGCCGACGACTTCCGAGAGCAGGCTTTCTTCTTCGGGCGCGAGGTTGCCCCGCGTTTTGTCGCGCAACATGTCGAGCATGTCGATCATCTCATGCGCGCCTTCGAGATCGAGATAAGCCTGCCCAGTGGCAGGATCGGGGATGCCGCCCATGAGCGCCGCGGCGTTTCGCGCGAGAAGATCGATCAGCAACTGAAAGTTTTTGTCGGCCTTGGGAGCGGATTTCGATTCCTCAGGGGCAAGCGCGGCTGGAGTGGCGGCCTTTTCGGCTTTGGCGGCGGGCTGTGGAGGCTTGGCCTTTTCGCGGCGCTGCTCTTCGACGGCTTCGGGGCGCAATTCGCCCTCGGAGGTGAAGAGGCGGCGGTCCACGACGCGAAACGAATCGTCCTGTTTTTCGTCGTGTTTCTCGTCATGTTTCGGATCAACCACGAGGTGCTCCTTTGCAGATTTCGCCGTGGGAGGAATCGCACGACATCTTGAGTCTACCATTACTGCAAGCGGGCGTCACGACGGGAGCAAATTGCATCTTGTCAGCGGGCGTGGCCGTGCCGTAGAGTGGCGAGTTGCGCGGAGAGAAAATAAATTTCCTGTGGCACCCCGTTGGAAACAAGTGAAGAGGGCGAGAGTCCGGGCGAAAGCCAAGCCGTCAAGAGCAGAACCGCGAAGGGCGGCCAAAAGCGCGCGTGACGCTGGGCGTTTGTTCAAGGGACTGGTCGCGCTGCAGAAGCGGCTGCGGGCGGCGAATGGGTGTCCATGGGACCGCGAACAGACGCACGAGAGTTTGCGGCCATTCCTGGTCGAGGAAGCGTATGAAGTGCTCGACGCGATGGAGAAGGGCGACGCCGAGAAATTCGCGGGGGAATTGGGCGATCTGCTGCTGCAAATCGTGTTTCATGCGGAACTGGCGCGCGAGGCGGGGCGGTTCGATATTGGCGACGTGATTCAGGCGGTGCACACAAAGATGGTGCGGCGGCATCCGCACGTGTTTGGAAAAGTGAAGGCGGGGACATCGGCAGAAGTGCTCAAGAATTGGGAGCAGATCAAGGCGGAAGAGCGGGCTGGGGGACCAAAAGCTGCTAGGGGCGCAAAAGTTGTCACGGATTCTGTATTGGGGGGAGTGCCGCGGGGACTTCCAGCGTTACTTGAAGCCTATCAGTTGACGCGGCGAGCGGCGAATGTGGGATTTGATTGGGAAAATATTGAAGACGTGCTCGAGAAATTGGAAGAGGAGATTTCCGAGTTGCGCGAGGCTTTGCGTCGGCCGGAGAAAAACAGACTTCAAGCAAAGATTGAAGAGGAGTTGGGGGACTTGCTGTTTGCAGCAGTGAATGTGGCGCGGTTCGCGGGCGCGGATCCCGAACTGGCTCTGAAGCGCGCGAACGCGAAATTCACGGCGCGGTTCCGATGGATGGAGAATAAGGCGCGGGAAGAGGGCCGGCGATTCGCGGAAGTGCCGCGCGATGAAATGGAAGAATTATGGAACCAGGCAAAAGTCAGCGTTTAGCGAGCGCGCCGATTACGGTGCGGCATTGCTCGACGCTCGCAGAATACGAAGAGTGCGTCCGGATACAGCTTGTCACCTGGGGTGAGGATCTGGCGACGCCTTCGGGGCTGTTCGTGGTGGCGCGGGAAACGGGCGGGCAGACGCTGGGAGCGTTTGCCGGAGAAAAATTGATTGGGTTCACGCTAGGGCTGGCCGGATTTCATGACGGCAAACCGATTATTCATTCGCACATGACGGCGGTGCTTTCCGAGTATCGCGATCGTGGAATTGGCCGAATGCTGAAACTGGCGCAGAGGAACGACGCGCTGGCGCGGGGGATTCATCTGGTGGAATGGACGTTTGATCCGCTGGAGCTGAAAAACGCGCACTTCAACATCAACCGGCTGGGCGCGGTGGTGAAACGGTATATTCCGAATTGCTACGGGATCACCGAAAGTCCGCTGCATGCGGGGCTGCCGACGGACCGGTTGATGGCCGAATGGTATCTGGATTCAAAACGCGTGAATGGAATTCTGATCGGAAAATTGCCACAGGCATCGAGCGGCACGGGGAAGGTTACGATTCCCGCGGACATCAGCGAACGCAAGCAGGTCGACCCGGCGGCGGGCGCTCGGGTGCAGAGCGAGATGAGAGAACAGTTTTTGGAGAGACTGAAAAGGGGATTCATTGTAACGGGGCTCGAAATAGGGCTGAAAGAAGCGAGTTATATTTTCGAAAGGGCAGAAAGCGTGGCGGCGGAGATTGCCACGAAATAGTTCCGCGTCGTGCGAGTAAAGAAAGGGTCGAGAACGAAATCAAATTTGAGGTAAATGATGCGCGTACAAAAAGTGACGTTGCGGGAAATTCGCATGCCGATGGTCATGCGATTCGAGACAAGTTTTGGCGCGACGACGGACCGGCGGATTTTGCTGGTGCAAGTTGAAGCGGACGGCGTGAGCGGCTGGGGAGAATGCGTGGCAGGTGAAGCCCCGTATTATTCGCCGGAGACGATTGAGACGGCCTGGCATATCACGCGCGATTTTCTGTGGCCGGAAATTCGGGGCAGGGAATTCGGCGGGGCGCGCGACGTTTGGGAAATGATGGAGCACACGCGCGGGCACAACATGGCCAAGGGCGGGATCGAGTCAGCGATCTGGGACGCGGAGGCAAAGCATAAAGGCCAGCCGCTGTGGAAACTGCTTGGAGGAGTGCGCGACGAGATTTCGTGCGGCGTTTCGATCGGGATACAGCCCAGCGTGGAGCAATTAATCGCGAACGTTGAAAAGGAACTGGCGGCCGGATACCAGCGCATCAAGATTAAGGTGAAGCCCGGGCTTGAGTTGAAGCCGGTGGAGGCGCTGCGAAAACGTTGGCCGCGGATACGATTGATGGTGGACGCGAATTCGGCTTACCGGCTGGAGGATGCGCCGCTGCTGAAGCAACTTGATCCGTTTGCGTTGATGATGATTGAGCAGCCGCTGGGGTGGGACGATATTTACAGTCACGCGAAATTGCAGAAGCAGCTCGAAACACCGATTTGCCTGGACGAATGCATCCACGATTACTCGCACGCTGTGGCGGCAATCGAGATCGGCGCGTGCAAAATCATCAATATGAAGCTGGGACGCGTGGGAGGGCACACGCCGGCGCGTCGCATTCACGATTTGTGCCAGAAGAATGGAATTCCAGTGTGGTGCGGGGGAATGCTGGAGTCGGGAATTGGGCGGGCGCAGAATATAGCGCTGTCGACTCTGGAGAATTTCGCGTTGCCGGGCGACGTGTCGGCGAGCAAACGCTATTGGGCGGAAGACATCGTGGAGCCGGAAGTGGAAGTGACGTCCAAAGGGACGATCAAAGTTCCGTCGCGGCCAGGTATTGGATTTGAGCCCAAGCTCGACCGCATCGAGAAATTAACGGTGCGACGCGAAGTGCTGGCGTAAACGGTGGAACGCGCGCGCCATCCTGTCCTGCTGTATTCGCTAATCCTGCTGATGGTGGTGGGGTGGTCGTTCAACTTTGTGATCGCCAAGATCACGCTGCGGCATTTTGATCCCTACACGCTAACGTCATTCCGGATTATTTTCTCGGGCGTTTTCATGCTGCCAATTTATTTTGCGATGCCGCGGCGTTCGCGCTTCAATCGCAAAGACCTGTGGAACTTCGTGGTGCTGGGATTTTTCGGCGTGGTGATCAACCGCGGCTTTTTTATCGTGGGGCTGGATTACACGACGGCGGCGCGTTCGGCGTTGATCGTGGCCACGGGTCCGATTTTTGTGCTGGTCCTGGCGCGCGCGTACAAGCTCGAACAAATCACGCGCGGAAAAATTATCGGGATGGCGCTGTGCCTAACGGGCATCGCGGTGCTCGTTGGCGGAGACGCGCTGCATTTCCATGGCCGCACCGGAGCAGGAGACCTGGTGGCGATCGGCGGGACGATTGGGTTCGCGGTATACACGGTGCTGGCGAAGAAAGTGGCGCGGCAATACGACACGATTTCGATGAATATGTTTTGCAATATGGCCGGAGCAATCATGCTGCTGCCTATGGGAATCGAGGACGCCGCGCGGCTGAATTGGAGCGGCGTGGGCTGGATTGGGTGGGTCGGCCTGGCGTATACGGTGCTGGTATCGTCCGTGTTTGCGTATTTGATTTTCTTTTGGGCGCTCCGGCACATGACGGCGTCGAGGTTGGCGGTTTTCACGTATGTGGAACCTCCGCTGGCGATGCTGCTCGCGGTGATCTTTCTCGGGGAAAAATTGACAAGCACGCTGCTCGCAGGCGGCGCGCTGATTTTGGCGGGAGTTTACATCACCGAATTCTGGCCTGGCGCCGAGGAGGCGACGGTCGAGACGGCCGGCGCATAAAACTTTTCTGGAAGCGCTGACGGGAGAGCGCCTTGACTTCGAATGCGGCGGGACCCTAAGATGGCCGCAAATGCTGGATTCGCAGCCGCTGATTGGCCGGACGATCACGCATTTCCGCATCATCGAGAAGCTTGGTGGCGGCGGCATGGGCATCGTCTACAAGGCCGAAGACACGAAGCTCCACCGCTTCGTGGCCCTCAAGTTTCTTCCCGACGCAATCGCGCAGGACGCCCAGGCTCTCGAACGCTTCGAACGCGAGGCACAGGCGGCCTCGGCGCTAAATCACCCGAACATTTGCACGATTTATGAAACCGGCGAACATGACGGCCAGCGATTCATCGCGATGGAGTTTCTCGACGGCCAGACTCTGAAACACTACATCGACGACGGGCCTTTGTCGCTCGAGCAATCGCTGGAATTGGCGATTGAGATTGCGGATGGACTCGAGGCCGCCCACGCGGGAGGCATAATCCATCGGGACATCAAGCCTGCGAACCTCTTCGTCACCAAACGCGGGCATGCCAAGATTTTGGATTTTGGGCTGGCGAAGCTGGCGCCTGCGGACGGCGCCATGAATCTTTCGGCGATGCCCACTGCGAGCGAACTGGACCAACTCACTCGACTTGGCGCGACGATTGGCACCATCACGTACATGTCGCCGGAGCAGGTACGGGGCGAAGAACTGGATGCACGCACGGATTTGTTTTCGTTTGGCGCGGTGCTATATGAGATGGTGACTGGGGTTATGCCCTTCCGTGGCGAGACCTCTAGCGTGATTGCGGAAGCGATTCTGAATCGGAGGCCGGTTGCACCAGTCAGGCTGAATCCCGACATTTCACCGAAGCTCGAAGAGATCATCAACAAGGCGCTGGAGAAAGACAGGAGGCTGCGATACCAGAGCGCGGCCGACATTCGCACGGATCTACAGCGACTGAAACGGGACTCTGCCCCAGGCCGGACCGCTGCCCCTGAAAAACATGCCCCGGCGGCGCGCTCTCCGTTCCCTCCATCCGCGCGCTGGGGCCTGGCTACGGGAATTTTCGTGATTGTAGGTTTCCTCGCCGCCATTGCCTTCAATCTGGGCGGAATTCGTAATGACTTTTTCACGCGCGCGCACGCACTGACGGACAAGGACATGATCGTACTCGCCGATTTCACGAACACCACCGGCGATCCGGTTTTCGATGGAACGCTGCGGCAAGGACTTTCCGTTCAACTGGAACAATCCCCTTTCCTGAGCATTATTCCTGACCAGCAAGTCCAGCAAACTTTGCAAATGATGGATCGGAAACCAGATGCAAGACTCACGCCGGAGATTGCGCGGGACGTCTGCCAACGAACTGGCAGCGCCGCCGTCCTCGACGGTTCGATAGCGCAGATTGGCACGCCGTACCTTCTGACCGTCAAGGCGGTGAGCTGCTCAAGCGGGGAATTGCTGGCGAGCACGGAAGCGCAGGCCAGCGACAAGGACCACGTTCTCGATGCATTGGGGAAAACCGCCTCGGACATTCGCAACAAACTCGGCGAGTCGCTCAGCATGGTGCGGAAGTTCGATATCCCTCTTGAACAGGCCACTACACCGTCGATGGAGGCCCTCCAAGCCTACAGCTTAGGACTGGAGAACTGGAACGGAAAAAGCGATGCGGCTGCTGCCGTGCCTTTTTTCCAGAGGGCGATCCGGCTTGACCCACAATTCGCCTCCGCCTATCGCGGGCTTAGTGTGAGCTATTCCGGTCTCGGAGAAGACACGCTGGCAGCGGAGAATGCGAGGAAGGCTTATGAGTTGCGAGAGCATGTGAGCGAGCCGGAGAAGTTCTCTATCGAGGCAATCTATTACATCAGTGTTGATGGCGACATGGAGAGCGCGCGTCAGACATGCGAACTTTGGGCCCAAACCTATCCGCGGGATTACGTGCCTCGGAACGACCTCAGTTTCATCTACGCCACTTTCGGGCAAAATGAAAAGGCCCTGGAGGAATCCCTCGATACGCTCCGCCTCAACTCCGCCAGCGCTGTGGTTTATTCTAATCTTGCCGACTCATACATCGTTTTGAACCGTCTGGACGAGGCCAGGGTAATTGCCAGAGAGGCGCAATCGAGAAACTTAGATTCCTCCTATCTGCGCTACTACCTGTACCAGATCGCCTTCTTGAAGAATGATGCGGCCGCGATGGAGCAGGAGTTCACTTGGGCGAAAGCCAAGCCCGCATACGAAGGTTTTTTCCTCGAGTCCGAAGCCCTTACAAATGCATTCCACGGCCGTCTAGGAAAAGCTCGGGAACTTTCGCGCCAGGGGCTGGCTTCGACCGAGCGCGCTCAAGGGAAGGAGACAGCAGCGAATGCCGAAGCCAGTGATAGTCTGCGGGAAGCTCTCTTCGGCAACGCCACCGAAGCGCGCCAAAGAGCCGCTGCGGCGCTGAAGCTTTCAAAGAGTCGCGACGTGGAGGCCATGGCGGCGCTGGTGCTTGCCATTGCAGGGGAGCCGGCCCAGGCGGAAGCGCTCGCCAGTGATTTGGCCAAAAGGTTCCCACACGATACGGTTGTCGAATTCATGTATCTGCCACAGATTCATGGTCAAATCGCGCTCAGCCGCAATGACCCCTCGAAGGCCATCGGGGTTCTTCAGGCAGCCACACCGTATGAGATGGGGCAGCAGAGCCTTTTGCTCCCCGCCTACCTACGTGGGGAAGCGTATTTAGCTGAACAGGAGACCCAGGGAGCAGCTGCGGAGTTCCAGAAGATCCTTGACCACCCAGGCGTCGTGGTTTACTACCCCATCGGCGCACTGGCGCATCTGCAGATCGCTCGCGCTTACGCCATGCAGGCTGCGTCGGAGCAGGGCACTGCTGCCGATGCGGCACGCGCGAAAGCCCGCGCTGCGTATCAGGATTTTCTTGCGTTGTGGAAGAATGCTGATCCGGACATTCCTGTGTTCAAACAGGCGCAGGCCGAATACGCGAAACTGAAGCTCATGTAATACTTTAATGGAGCGTGATGACCAACACTAAACGAATTGCGGTGATTGCCGGGGACGGGATCGGTAAGGAAGTAACGCCAACGACGGTGAAGGCACTCGAAGCGGCATGCGCTGCAGGCGGAAAGAAATTGGCGTTCACGCATTTTGATTGGGGAGCTGACCGGTTCCTGCGCGACGGCACGACGCTGCCGCACGATGCGCCGGAAATGCTGCGGCGCGACTTCGACGCCATTCTTTTTGGGGCGCTCGGTGATCCGCGCGTTCCGTCGAATCAGCATGCAGCGGACATTTTACTGGGACTGCGCTTCAAGCTGGACCTTTATGTGAATGCGCGGCCGTGCATCCTGTTCGACAAACGCCTGACGCCTTTGCGCGACCGCGACGAAAAGGATGTCAACTTCATTGTGTTCCGCGAAAACACGGAGGGCGCGTACGCGGGAATTGGCGGGAATTTCAAACGCGACACGCCAGACGAAGTGGCGGTGCAGGAAGATGTGAACACGCGCAAGGGAGTCGAAAGGATTATTCGGTATGCGTTCGAATATGCGCGGCGCAAAAAGCTGAAGCGCGTCTGCATGAGCGACAAATCGAACGCCATGACGTTTGGACATGGGTTGTGGCAGCGCGTGTGGACTGAAATTCGCAAGGAATACGCGGAAATCGAGTCGAGACACCTGTATTTCGACACGCTCACCATGGAGATGGTGCGCGACCCTTCGCAATTCGACGTGATTGTGACGTGCAATTTGTTTGGCGATATTGCGAGTGATTTGGGCGCGCAGCTTTCTGGAGGATTGGGGCTGGCGCCGTCGGGAAACATTCATCCGGGACAGGTGTCGCTTTTTGAGCCGGTGCACGGGTCGGCGCCGAATATCGCGGGGAAGAATGTTGCGAATCCATTCGGCTCGGCGCTGGCGGGCGCGATGATGCTCGAATATCTTGGATGGGAACGCGAGGCGCAGTCGATTGACGCGGCCGTACGAAGCGCGATTCGCGAAGGAAAAACCACGCCGGATTTGGGCGGGACATTTGGCACAAAAGAGTTGGGAGATTGGCTAACCGAGCGGATTTCGAAGCAGGGCTTGGCCGGCGCGGGCGCTTAGGAATCGTAATAAAGTTCGGGCTGCTTGCGCCGCATTCCCGAAACGAGCAACATTCCCAGCAGAAAACCTCCAACGTGAGCCCACCATGCGACGCCTCCCGCTTGCGCGCTGCCGAGCGAGCCGATGCCGCTCAAAAACTGCACGGCGAACCAGAGTCCGATGAAAAGCACCGCGGGCAGGCGCGCGAAAAACCACCAAAAGAAAAGCGTGACGAGAGTGAGAATTCGCGAAGAAGGGAAGAATACTACGTATGCGCCGAGTACTCCGGCAATGGCACCGCTCGCGCCGAGTCCAGGGATCGTCGAACCCAAACTGAAAAGCATTTGGGCAATACCTGCACCTAATCCGCAGACGAGATAGAAACCGAGGTAGGGAACATGGCCCAGGCGGTCTTCCACATTGGGGCCAAAGAGCCAGAGAAACCACATATTGCCGATGATGTGCAGCCATCCTCCGTGGAGGAACATGGACGTAAACAAGGGGAGGAAGCCTTGCGTGAGAGTGTACTGGGAATGAGCGAGAGCCAATTGCGCGCGCGCCGGGACCATCGAGTAAGTCATGATGAAGGATTGCAGGGCGCGAGGGTCGAGCGTGAGTTGATAAAAGAAGACGAGGAAGTTCGCTACGATAAGCGCGACTGTGATGGTGGGGAAGTGGATGCGTGGCCGAAGATTTTTTAACGGAATCATAAGGCGCCGGGGTTAGTTAGACTCATGGCGAAGCAATTCGTCAAGAGAAAAGGATGCAGCGAATTGCTCGAGGCGCGAGCGGGTATTCAATAATAACTTGAGGATTTTTTACTGGGACGTGAGAAAGCGCGGCGGGGAAGATCTAACTTGAGCGTGAGAGTGAGCGACTTCAACGATTACATGAATAGCGTGGGGGAAGGTGGCCGCTACGCCAGAAATTTTCGATGGAGTGAATCGAGGAAGTTTTTTTTCGAGCGCCCTGGTATAAAGAATTACTTTAACGAGACCGATTGTGGATGGAAAACGCAAATCGCGAGCGGAAATTGATTCGAGTGAAACTTGGAGGAGGAAAGAAAATTTCGCGGGATTGATTGCGGAGTGCGCACGGCTATGGTAAGAAGTTTAGTTTGGCTGCGCGCGGCGCAAGCGTGCTGAGGCGCGCGTAGAAGTCGGCGCGCCGACACGCCACGCCGACACCGATGCCACTTCACGAAACAGAAGCAATCGTGCTGCAGAGTTATCCGCTCGGCGAAGCGGATCGATTGGTGAGTTTTCTGAGCCGATCGATGGGACGCGTGCGCGGGGTTGCAGCGGGCGCGCGCAGATTGAAGAGCCGGTTCGGTTCGACGCTCGAACGCATGTCGTATGTGCGCATCTGGTTTTTCGAACGCGAGACGCGCGAACTGGTGCGCATCAATCAGTGCGAGTTGATTGAATCGTTCGTCGGAGTGTTCAGGGATTATGCGGCGGGCGTGGCGCTGACGGTGATGGCGGAAATCACCGAGGCGGTATTGCCGGATCGCGAGGCGGCGGATCCGTCGTTCCGGCTGCTGCTGCTTTCGGCGCAAGCCATCAAGCAACGGCGAGAAATCGATTTGCCGCTTGCGTATTTCGCGCTGTGGACAGTGCGATTGGGCGGATGGTTGGGCTCTTTCGAGCGATGCGCGCGCTGCGGAAGGGAACTCGCGGGCGCGGCGGCGTATGCGAGTCCGGCGACGTCCGGGATTTTTTGCGGCAAATGCAAAGGAATTGGGATGAAGGCGATCTCGCCCGACGCGTTGAACGCGGGAACGAAGATGTTGACAGAGCGCCTTGATAAGATTGAAACGAGCTCCATCCCGAAGCCAGCGCTGAGGGAACTGGCGCGGTACTTATTGGATTTGATTGAGCATCAAATTGAACGCAAACTCGTATCGCGGGAAATGCTGGAGACCGCGGTTTGATGGTAAAGACGGCGAAGATGGCAAAACGGAAAACCTCGAGTATCGCTCGAACAGCAAAGGCATCGGGTCCGACGTTCCAACAATTAATATTGCAGTTGCAAACGTACTGGTCGAAGCGCGGCTGCGTGCTTCAACAACCGTACGATGTTGAAGTGGGCGCGGGGACGATGCATCCGGAAACTTTTTTCCGCGTGCTCGGGCCGCTGCCGTATCGCGTCGCGTACATTCAGCCGAGCAGGCGCCCGGCGGACGGGCGTTACGGCGAAAATCCGAATCGGTTGTACAAGCATACGCAGCTTCAAGTGATACTTAAACCTCCTCCGGCGGACGTGCAGAACATTTATTTGGATAGCTTGCGCGCGATTGGAATCGATTTGCGGCATCACGATATTCGTTTCGAGGAGGACAATTGGGAATCGCCAACGCTGGGAGCATGGGGAGTGGGATGGCAAGTATTACTTGATGGGCTGGAGATTACGCAGTTCACATACTTCCAGCAATCGGGAGGGATGGATCTCGATCCGGTGTCGTGTGAACTGACGTATGGACTCGAGAGGATCGCTGCGTTCCTGCAGAACGTCGATAGCGTGTTTAACTTGCGATGGTCCGACGATGTGAGTTACGGCGACATACGAATGGCGGAGGAGCAGCAGTTCTCCGCGTACAGCTTTGAATGGGCGGATGCGGGGCGAACGCGCGAAATGTTCGACCTGTGCGAGAGGGAAGCGAAGGCGATATTGGGCAGCAAGGGAACGCACGTGGAAACGGGCGTCAAGAGAAAGGCTCCGATTCTGGCGGCTTACGATTTCTGTCTGAAGTGCTCGCACCTGTTTAATGTGCTGGATTCGCGCGGAGCGATTTCAACGACGGAACGTGCGGCGCTGATTGCGCGAGTGCGAGCGCTGTGCTGCCGGGTTGCCGCGGAATACTGCGCGATGAACGGATGGACTGAAGCGGCGGCGACGAGCCAGCCGCAGGCGACGGCGCAGGAGCGGCGATGAAAGAGCGCGGGGAATTTTTGTTTGAAATCGGATGCGAAGAAATTCCGGCCGGATTGATTCCGAAAGCGTGCAGCGAACTTCAACAGATACTTGAGAAGCATTTTATCGCGAATGGAATTTTAATTGGCGCGATACGAACGTGGGGAGCGCCGCGAAGACTGGGTGCGAGCTCGGATGCGGTACTGCTGAAGCAGGCGGATCAGGCAAAGGAAATTCTTGGGCCGCCGCGCGCGGTTGCGTTTGACAATGTCGGCCAGCCGACACGAGCGGCAGAAAGTTTTTCTGAGAAGCAAGGATTACCTCTAGCAAAACTTCAGATCGTACAAACTCCGCGCGGAGAGTATTTGGCCGCGAAGCAAATTATTTACGGGCGCAAGACGAGCGATATTCTTGCGGAAATTTTGCCGCACGCGATGCATGAGCTTTCGTTTCCGCGTTCGATGTATTGGACCGGCAAAAAGGGTGCGCGGTTCAGCAGGCCGGTGCGGTGGATTGTGGCGCTGCTCGCGGGGAAGATCGTTAAAGTGGAATATGAAGGAATCGTGGCGGGGAATGCGACGGAAGGGCATCGCTTTCTGGGCAAATCAAGAATCCCTGTGGGCGGGGCGAAGGATTATGAAGCGAAGCTGCGAAGGAATTTCGTGATCGTCGAGCCGGCGGAGCGGCGCAAAAAGATTGAAAGGGAAATTCACGCGTTAATCACAAAGAAGAAGTGGCGCACGCACGAAGACGCGGGGCTAATGGACCTAGTCGTTTACCTGAACGAATATCCGTCGGTAATCGCAGGGGACTTTGATCCCGCGTATCTGGACATACCAGCGGAGATTTTAATCACCGTGATGCGGGATCATCAGAAATATTTCGCGGTCGAGGGTCGCGACGGTGAACTGGAGCCACATTTCCTTGCTGTAATCAATTTGGACAAGGATCGTTCCGGGCTGGTTCGCGCGGGACACGAGCGCGTGTTGCGTGCGCGGCTGGCGGATGCGCAATTTTTCTGGGAGTCGGATCAGAAGCGGCGGCTCGGCGATTATCTGGAAAAGCTCGCGCACATTACCTTTGAATCGAGGTTGGGAAGCTACGGGGACAAGACAGACCGCGTACGCGACCTGGCGCGGTGGATTGCGGGGCAGTGGTTCGATTCGGGGATTCGTGGCGCGGATGTGGGTGCGGCGGATCGTGCAGCGGAGCTGGCGAAGTGCGATCTGGCAACGGGGATGGTGCGAGAGTTCACCGAACTGCAGGGCATCGTGGGCGGACTTTACGCGCGCGCGCAAGGAGAAGATGAAGAGGTCGCGTGGGCGATTTACGATCAGTACAAGCCAGTGGGAGTCGATGATTCCATTCCGCGAAATTTGACAGGGTGCGCAGTCTCTCTTGCGGATAAGCTGGATTCGCTCGTGGCGTGTTTTGCGGTGGGGATTATTCCGTCGGGTTCAAGTGATGCTTTCGCATTGCGTCGCGCCGCTTCAGGAGTAGTCCAGATTTTACTTGAACGCAAATTGCCTCTGTCACTCTCGGCGGCGATCTCAGCGAGCGCGAAGGGATTGGCAGCGCACAAGCCGGGAATTCAAGTGGCGCCTGAGATGGAAAAGAAGGTGCTGGAGTTCATCGGTGAGCGCGCGAAATATCTGCTGCGCGAGAAGCAGGGATTTGCTTATGACGAGGTGAATGCAGCAATGGCGGCAAGCGCGGACGATTTGGTGGACGTGCGAAGCCGGATCATGGCGCTCAAGAGCATGCGCCACTCGAAGAATTTCGCGCCACTCGCGATAGCGTTTAAGCGCATACGGAAGATACTTGAGAAAGCGGGTCCGGACGGCGGCAAAACTGGCGCGGTGAACGCGGAACTATTCCAGAAAGATGCGGAGCGGCAACTTCATCGCGAGGCGCTGGTGCTTGCGGATCGCGCGGCGGCGCACAAACGAGGGGGAAGGTATAAGGAAGCGCTGGAATCAATTTCAGAATTGCGGCCGACGGTCGATCGATTTTTTGATGACGTGATGGTGATGGACGAGAACGAAGCGGTGCGCAAGAATCGTCTCGCATTGCTCGCAGGATTGCTGAGAGAATTTTCGACGATCGCGGATTTTTCGGAAATGGTTGCGGAAGAGAAGTGAGAAGCAATTATTAAAGTAGAGATTTAATTTTGCGAGTCGCGTGTCCGTCGAAATTTCTGTCGACGCGCCGACATTTTTTCTGAGATTTTCAGTGAAACAAACTTCGAGTAAAAGGTGAGGACTAGTGAAATACGTTTATTACTTTGGGGCAGGAAAAGCAGAAGGCAACGGGCAGATGAAAGAGATTCTCGGCGGCAAGGGCGCGGGGCTTGCGGAGATGACGCGGATCGGATTACCGGTCCCGGCGGGATTCACGATTTCGACGGAGACTTGCGATTACTACCTGAAGCACGGACGAAAATATCCGAAGGAGTTGGCGGCGCAGGTGAAGGCGAACCTCGCGCGCTTGGAAAAAACGACGGGCAAGAGATTGGGCGACGCGAAGGATCCGCTGCTTGTGAGCGTGCGATCCGGATCGGCGCGGTCCATGCCGGGAATGATGGAGACGATTCTGAATCTGGGCCTGAATTCGCGCTCCGTGGAAGGCCTCGCAAAGATCACCGGCAACGAGAGGTTCGCTTACGACGCGTTCCGGCGATTTGTTCAGATGTACTCCTCCGTGGTGATTGGACTGCCGAAGGATGAGCTGGAGGAGAAGCTGCGAGACTTAAAGTCTCGCTTTAAGGTAAAAGACGACACACAAATTCCGGCCGAAGGCTGGCGGGAACTGGTGGGCGAGTACAAAAAATATTTCCGCAGCAAGACGGGCAAGGATTTTCCCGAAGATCCGCAGGAGCAACTGTGGGGCGCGATTGGCGCAGTGTTCGAGTCGTGGATGGGCGAGAAGGCTGTGACCTACCGGCGCGTGGAAAAAATCACGGGCTTACTGGGCACGGCGGTGAATGTGGTGCAGATGGTCTTCGGAAATCGCGGAGAGAATTCCGGGACAGGGGTTTGCTTCACGCGCGATCCATCCACGGGCGAAAAAACTTTCTTCGGTGATTTTCTGATTAACGCGCAGGGCGAAGACGTCGTGGCGGGAATTCGCACGCCGATGCATTTGAGCGAAATGGCGAAGCTCATGCCGAAAGTTTATAAACAACTTGAAGGTGTGCGGCAGAAACTTGAACGCCATTATCGCGATATGCAGGACCTGGAATTCACGGTAGAAGACGGAAAGCTGTACATGCTGCAAACGCGCACCGGAAAACGTTCACCGGGAGCTACGTTTCAAGTGGCCATGGACATGGCGAATGAAGGATTAATCTCGCGCGAAGAAGCGCTGCAAAGAATTCAGCCGGAAGACGTCGAACGGCTGTTTTATCCGGTGATTGCGCCCACGGCGACAAGAGATGAGTTGACGAAGCGCAAGATAGCGACAGGTGTGAATGCCGTGCCCGGAGCGGCCGCAGGGAAAGCGGTGTTTACAGCGCACGAGGCGGAAGAGTGGGCGCTGCGCGGCGAAAAAGTGATTCTTGTGCGACGGGAGACGAGTCCCGAGGACGTGGGCGGCATGAACGCGGCGCAGGGAATCTTGACGGCGACGGGAGGCAAAACGAGCCATGCCGCGGTGGTCGCGCGCGGATGGGGAAAGTGCTGCATCGTCGGCTGTGAAGCCTTGGACATTGATTATGCCAAGAAGGAAATGCATGTGAACGGGCGGCTGATTCATCAAGGCGACTTCCTCACCATCGACGGAAACGAAGGCTTTGTCTATGAGGGAGAGATTCCGCTGGCGCGTCCCGAGGCGCCCAAGGCTTATTCCGTCGTGTTGGGATGGGCGGATAAGATTCGCCGGTTGGGCGTGCGAACCAACGCCGATACTCCCGTCGACGCGCGGCGCGCGCGAGAAATGGGCGCGGAAGGCATCGGGCTGTGCCGCACGGAGCACATGTTTTTCAAGGATTTTGAGCAGCCGGAAAAGAGCATCGAGAGGCAGTTGGCCATACAGGAAATGATCGTAGCTGATGACAAAGAGGCGAGGCAGCGCGCGCTCGACAAGCTGCTGCCGTTTCAGCGGCGGGATTTCATTGGCATTTTCGAAGCCATGAACGGACTGCCTGTGACCATTCGCCTGATCGATCCGCCGCTGCACGAATTTGTGCCGCACGAACGCGCCAAGCAGGAAGAGTTGGCGAAGAAAATAGGCATACCGGTCGAAACAGTGATTCGCCGAGTCGAGCAATTGCACGAGTCGAACCCGATGCTGGGACACCGCGGCTGCCGGCTTGTGCATCACGTATCCGGAAATTCTGGAGATGCAGGTACGCGCGATTATCGAAGCGGCAATTGAATGCCAGAAACGCGGCGTTAAAGTGTTTCCTGAGATCATGCATCCGTTGGTGATGGACAAAAAAGAGCTGAAGATTTTGGAAGTCGAGACGCGGCGAGTGGCGGATGCGCTGATCGCGAAACATAAAGTAAAACTTAACTATCTGGTCGGGACCATGATTGAGTTGCCGCGAGCGGCGTTGCTCGCGGATCAGATCGCAGAGATCGCGGAGTTCTTTTCATTTGGAACAAACGATCTGACGCAGACGACAATGGGGCTTTCGCGGGACGATGCGGGACGATTCCTGCCGGAGTACGTGGACGAGAAGAAAGCGGGGATTTTCGCCGCGGACCCGTTCCAAACGCTCGACCAGGCCGGCGTTGGTATGTTGATCGAGTGGGCGATTGCGCGCGGCAGAGAAACGCGGCCGAAGCTGAAAGTGGGAATCTGCGGGGAGCATGGCGGAGACGCGCCGAGCGTGAAATTCTGCCACAAGACGGGGATGAACTACGTGAGCGCTTCGCCGTTCCGCGTGCCAATTTCGAGGCTGGCGGCGGCGCAGGCGGTGATTGAAGAGAAGGCCGCGAAGAAGAAGGGGAAACACGGGGCGCGATGAGCTCCTTCGCCGTT
Source organism: uncultured Acidobacteriota bacterium (assembly GCA_963757905.1). Lineage (GTDB taxonomy): Bacteria > Acidobacteriota > Terriglobia > Acidiferrales > UBA7541 > DAHUXN01. Next base: position 26,212 of record CAVWSV010000002.1, read on the forward strand.
TGTTATTGGGATTTGCGGTGGAACGGGTCGGGGAAAACCACGATCACGAACCGGCTATCCCGGGCGCTTGCCGATAGCGGCGTGCTGGTGCTTCAGCAGGATCATTACTATAAAGATCTGTCGCATTTGCCGTTGGAAGAGCGTTCGACGTGCAATTTCGATCATCCGAACGCGCTCGATACCCGCCTATTTATCGAACATGTAAAGCAGCTGAAAGAGGGTAAGTCGATTGAGCGGCCCGTTTACGATTTCACCCAACACCGAAGGCTCGGGGAAACGGTGAGGCTGGAATCGCAGCCGGCGATTCTGGTGGAAGGCATACTCGTTTTTGAAAACGAGCCATTGCGAAATCTCATGGACATCCGGATTTTTGTGGATACTGATGCGGACCTAAGATTTATCCGCCGACTCGTGCGGGACATCCGTGACCGCGGAAGAACTCTTGAATCGGTGATTGAGCAGTATCAGAAGACGGTGAGACCCATGCATCTGGAATTCGTGGAGCCGAGCAAACGGTACGCCGATATTATTATTCCGGAGGGCGGACACAACGAAGTAGGAATCGACTTGGTGATTCAAAAGGTGCGGTCACTGATCGCGTAGGAAGCGCGCAGAAACGATGTAAAGAAATACTTTAAGTATGACCGCGCGCATTTTCAGTTACGTGCGCATCTTCAAGAAGAAGTAGAGACCCACGAAGGCAAAGATGGCGTCGGGCGCCCAGGCCGCGACAAACGGCGGCAATTGTCCGACGGCTCCCATCGCCTCGAAAAGCGCCGCCGTTGCCCAGTAAACGATTCCGATTCCCACCGCAAGAGCCAAGCCTCCCATCGCGCCACGAGTGTCGACCAAAAAACCGAACGGGATGGCGAGGAAGAGAATAATTGCGGTCATCAAGGGGAAAGCGAATTTCTTGTGCCACTCGACGGAGAGGCGCGAAGTGTCAAACCCGGCTTTCTGCAGTCCGTGAATGTAGTTTCTCAGCTCCCACCAGTTCATCTGGTAGTACTGGAAAACTTCGCGTTTGAAATAGGAGGGCGGCTCGGAAATCTCCTGAAGAGAAGCGACGCGGAACGGCGCGTAACGCGTGATGGCAGAGCCATTGAAGTCGCGCACCCAGCCCGCCTCGAGGACCCAGGTATCGAGGGCGGGTTCCCAGGAAGCGCGGGTGGCGTAGACGCGACGGCGCACCTGAAAAGTCGCCGGATCGAGCTCAAAGACGTTCAACCCGCCGAACAAATTGCGATCCGGGTCGAAGAGTTGATAGTTGTAAATCTTGTCGTTCTCTCCGAATATCCACTGATGAGCGGGCTGGACATACGTTTGCGCGGGCCGGCCTTTAATCTGGTCGTGGATGGCATCCTGGCGCTGGTTGGCGTAGGGAAGAAAAGTGTCGTCGAGAAGAAACATGGCGCCCGCAAGCAGAATGCCGGCGAGGATCAGCGGCAGCGCGAGACGGAATAGACTGACGCCGCAAGCCTTGAAGGCGGTCACTTCGTTGTTCTTCGCCATGATGCCGAACGTGACAAGCGTTGCAACGAGCGCCGCGAGCGGGAGAAGCTGGTAGACCATCATGGGCAAAAGATGAAGGAAATAATTCGCGACCATGAGAACCGGGATGTGATTGCGGGAAATGTCACCCAGCAGATCAAAAAGGGTGAACGCATCAAACAGAGCCATGAAGCCGACAAGCATCAGAACGAGCCAATAAAAAAACGTGCGCAGAAGATACAGGTCAAAAATCAGCGGGAAGGCGCGCGTAGTGTAATTTTCGGGGCGCGCACCGCCCAAGTTGAGGGGCGCGCGTCCGTTCGGCAGCGGGGGGGCAGTGCTGGAAGCTGCTGTGGAGCGGACTTTACCGCCGATATTGCGGAACAACACGCTGCGGACGTGTTCCAGCCAGCGAGCTTCGGGCCGGATTTGCTCGATGCGCCGCAGCATGATCAGGCCCACCAATAAGGTTGCGATATTGGCTGTCCAGACTCCGAGGGCGGGCGTGACGAAACCCTGTTGGGCAAAATGGACGCCCGTCACGAACAAGAGATAGTAGAGGCAGATCAACAGCACGGTAAGTATGAAACCAGCGGCGCGACCGCCACGGCGCGGGCGGACTCCCACGGGCACGCCGAGGAGAGCGAAGAGCAGGCAGGCGGTTGGAAACGCGAAACGCTGCTGCAATTCGATGCGCGCGTCCAGCCAACCGGGGCCGCGGATGGCGAGCAACTCGCGGATGGAGCGCTCTTTGTCGGAAAGTTTTCGCGGATTTTCAGAAGCGGAAACTGGATTTTCGAGCGAGAGGTCCATGGATTGGACGGCGGAGGTGGAGAGATTGTAGTGCTCGGGCTCTTTGGGATTGAATTCGTGAGTGGAAAGATCGTCGAAGTGCAGAGTGAGCTTGTCCTGCTGGGGATCGGCGGCTACAATGGCGTCCTTTGCGAAAGTCACTTTCGAGCCCGCAGACGAACTCGAATCCGCCAGGAAAACACCGCGCCAGCGCGTGCCCGAGGCGCCCACGTCTTGCACGTAAAGAACAACGCGGGGAAATCGCTCGTCGAATACGCGAGGCTGCACGGCGAAAGAAGCTTGCGAGGCAAGCAGGTGAATTTCGAGGGAGCGGAGTGTTCGCAAGGAGCGCGGACCGAGCCACAGCGTGATCGCGAAAGCGAAAATTGTTGCTGTGAGGGCGATGGCGCCGATGGGGACGAGCAGGCGGCGAAGGCTGACGCCGCTGGCGTTGAGGGCGACGATTTCGCTGTCCGCGGAAAGCCGCCCAAGGCCGATGAGAACTCCGACTAACATGGACATGGGCAGAGTGAAAACGAGGACTGGCGGGAACGAAGAAAGAAAAAGCAAAGCGGTTTCGGGGGCCGTTGTCGCATGCTGGACGATCAATCCCATCAACTGCACGAGTTGGGGCACGAAGAAAACGAAAGTAAAAACGGCGAGGCCCAGCAACGCATGGGAGACGACTTCGCGGCAGACGTATCGGTCGAGGATGCGCATGGCAGCGCGGAGTTATTCTAGCACGAGGTGGGCGAAGTCATTGGAGAGTCGTGGAGCATGAGCCGTGTGCATTTGGTCCTTCTGTGGCACATGCACCAGCCGCAATATCGGGATCCCACAACGAAGGAATATATCCTGCCGTGGACGCGCTTGCATGCGCTGAAGGATTATTGGGGCATGGTGCGAACGCTCGAGGAATTTCCGAGCGTGCACGCAACGTTCAATGTGGTTCCTTCACTGGCACAGCAAATTGAAGAGTATGCCAGCGGGGATTTCGACGACCCGTGGTTTCGCGCGGCGTTCAAGCCCGCCATTGATTTAACCTCGGAAGATAAACGGGAAATTTTGCATCGAGCGTTTCAACTGAATCACGAGCACCTGATGAGCCGTTGGCCGCGATTCGTTGAACTATTTGAATGGGAGCAAAAATCGGGCGCCGAGCGGACGGCAACTCAATTCAGTTTGCGGGATTGGCGCGACCTGCAAGTGCTGTCGCAGTTGGCGTGGATGGACGAAGAATATTTGGCGCGAGATGCGGTCGTATCAGGGTTGGCAGGCCAGGGCGCAAACTACTCGGAGAGAGACAAAGAAGCGCTGCGCGAGAAACAGGCGGAGTTGCTGGCGCGCGTGTTGCCGGAGTACCGCGCAGCCGCTGAGCGCGGGCAAATCGAAATCTCCACCACTCCTTTTTACCACCCCATATTGCCGCTGTTGTGCGATTCGCAGATTGCGCGGGTCGCCAACCCGTACACGCCGCCGCTGGTGCCTCCGTTTCGATTTGCCGAAGACGCGCACGAGCAGCTTTTGCGCGCGCGCGATTATCACCAGCATGTTTTCGGGCGCGCGCCCGCGGGGCTTTGGCCTTCGGAGGGTTCCGTTTCGGACGAGGCGCTCGGCATCGCGGCTGAACTGGGATTTCGCTGGTTCGCCACCGACGAGGGCATTCTGGGGCGAACAAGAAACATCGGATTTTGGCGCGATGACGCAGGCGTTCCAGAAAATGCGCATGAATTGTATTCGCCGTGGAAGTTCGAAATTCAGGGCAGGGGAATGCACGGATTTTTTCGCGACCATTATTTGTCCGATCTCATCGGGTTCGTTTATTCGCGCATGGACGCCTCGGCCGCAGCGGATGATTTTCACAGGCGGCTGCGTTTGATCGGTGAACGCACGGGCGGGACAAAACCGGCCACCGTGGCTGTGATTTTGGATGGCGAAAACGCATGGGAATATTATCCGGGAAGCGGGCGGGAATTCTTGAGGCAGCTTTACGGGCGCATCGCAAATGATCCGGACATTCGCGCCTTGACCGCTACCGAAGCGATTGCGGAGGCGGGCGAGATTGGAACGCTCGAAGGCATTTTCCCCGGCTCGTGGATCGATGCGAACTTCAACATCTGGATCGGAGACGCGGAGGACATTCGCGCGTGGGAGTTGCTGCGCGACGCGCGCGAAACGTACGCAAAAGCTGAAGCGGCGCACAAAGACGGCACGCAAGAAGCTGCACAAACTTCAGGCCTGGTCGAGGCTTATGAAGCAATCCTTGCCGCCGAGGGAAGCGACTGGTGCTGGTGGTATGGCCCGGAACACAGTTCGGCAAACGACCAGGAATTCGACGAATTGTACCGGAAGCATCTGTCCCAGGTTTATTCGGCGCTGGGCCGCGAAGCGCCCGAAGCGCTGGCGCATCCGGTCAAGCGAGTTCTGTTGCGCGCGCGCCCCATGCCGCCAACGGATTGGCTTGCCGTGGAAGTCGACGGACGCGTCACCTCGTACTTCGAGTGGCTGGGAGCCGGATATTACGCGCCAGAGCGCCGAGACGGGACGATGCACGGGCGGGCATATTTTATCGGTGAGATTTTCTACGGATTCAGCGCGGACTGGTTTTATCTTCGCGTGGACCCGTTGCGCGAGCCCTTCCAGAATCTGGGCGATTGTGAGTTTCGATTCGCGTTTGAGGATCAGTCGGAAATGAAACTTTCGGTACGCATGCGCGATGGCAAAGTGGCGACGGTCGTTGCCGAACGGCGCGGTAGCGCAGGGGCAGGAGACACGGAGAAGATAAAAGTAAGCGTTGAGAAGGTGATTGAAGTGGGCATCGCGAAAGAATCATTTATGCTGGCGGGGCAGAGCGCGCTGCGGTTGAGCGTGTCGCTGTGGCGCGGAGGACTGCCCATTGATTCGCTGCCTCCCGAAGGATTTATCGACGTGTCGCTGGGCGAAGAATCCTACGCATGGCCGGCAGGATAACGCCCCCGAGTCCCGCGCAGGCCCGCATGTGTAATATTATACATAAGTAAATAGTTGACAGGAGCGCTGACCAGCGCAATAGTGCCCCTGTACCTCTCAGATAACTCTAGGTTCGGTAATAGAGCTCCTTGTGACAGTGAAACGCGCGCCCCTTTTTCGGCCGCACCGGATTTGGCTGGCCCATAGAAGCCTGGCGGGAATCCTGCGGCCGGCGGGAACTTTGTGTGCGTGCGTGTTGATAGTGGCGCTGTTCGGCGGCTTGGAAGCACGTCGGCAGAGCGCCGGTGCGAATCGCGGACCTGTCGAGCGAGTGCTTCTTTATGGTCACGCAAAGCAACAGTTCGTTGCAGATCTTGCGAGCTTGCCGTGGACGTTTGAGCCCAACGAAGGCCAGGCGGATGCGAAGGTAAAGTTCATCGCACGCGCAAACGGCGCCAATGTTTTTTTGACGCAACGAGGCGTCGTGTTGTCCTGGGCGTCCGCGAACCCGCGAAGAACACAGAGCGCGCGAACATCGCAAGACACTTTGGAACTGGATTTTCTTGCATCGAGCAGCGGTGTGCGAATTTCCGGGCAATCGATGTTGCGGGGGAAGACAAATTATCTACTGGAACGCGATCCGCGAAAATGGCTGCGAAACGTGCCGCAGTATTCATCGGTGGAATATGGCGGATTGTATGCGGGCATCGACGCGCGATTTTACGGGGGAAAAAGCGGCTTGGAATATGATCTTGTGGCGTCACCGGGCACTTCACTGCAAAGAATCCGGCTGCGGGCTAAAGGAGCGGATGCAATTCATTTCGACCCGAGCGGGAATCTCCTTTTCCGCGTGGGTCGACGGTCTGAGGTGATGCACCGGCCCAAAATCTACCAGACGGTCGGCGGGCGCAAGCTGAAGGTTACAGGCGGATACAAACTGCTCGCCAAAAATACCATTGGCTTTGTCGTTGGAAAGCATCGCAGGGACTTGCCCATCGTCATCGATCCATCGATTTCCATCAGTTACACCACATTCCTGGGAGGTAATGGCGGAGAGAGAGGAAGCAGTGTTGCGGTGGATTCCGCCGGCGCGGTGTACGTGGGCGGAACTACAACGCTGGCGACATTTCCTGAAGCCGCCACAGGCAGCGAAGGGCCGCTTGCGGGCGCGTCGAACCTTTTCGTAGCGAAGATTGACCCCACCCAGAGTGGCGCGGCGTCGCTGATTTACTTGACGTTTATCGGAGGCAGCAAGAACGATCAGGGAGGGATGGTGGCAGTGGATCGATCAACCACACCTCCAAGGCTGAGTGTGGTGGGGTGGACGACGTCGAGCGATTTTCCGGTGACGGATGCGAGCACACTCGATGGCGCGTCCGATCTGACGGTTACAAAGCTAAATGGCGCGGGGAACGGGCTGATTTTTTCGAAATATTTTGGCGGCAGCGGCGCAGAGGCAACGCAAAACGCCGCCGGAATTGCGACGGATTCGGCGGGAAATGTTTTTGTCACATCGGATACGAGCTCAACGGATTTACCGATGGCTCCCACGGGTAACGGGTTCAGCACCGTTTACGGGGGTGGCACAAGCGACGGATTTCTGGCCGAGTTTGCTTCGGGATCAGGAGCGCTGCTCTATTCGTCCTACTTCGGGATCAATGCGACCGTCGGGAGCGCAGGCGTTGCGGTGGACGCGAACGGGAATGCCTACGTGGCCGGGTTTACATCGCTGCCCTCCATTTTTCCAGCGACGAATGCGTTTCAGCAGACCTACGGCGGAGGCGCGTTCGACGGATTTGTGATGCAGATAAACCCCAAGCTTGGCGCGAGCGGTCTGGTTTACGCGAGCTTGCTGGGCGGAAGCCAAGCCGACCAGGCGATGGCCATCTCGGTGGACACGACTGTCCCGCCGGATGCTTATATCACGGGGACGACGCATTCTCCCGATTTTATTCCCGGCTCCGGCGTGGCGAATGCGCCGTATCAAGCCGCTCTGCATGGCAGCAGCAACGCCTTCCTCGCGGTAATCAGCCAGACCGCGGCCGGAGTGCCGTCGATTCAATACGAAAGCTATCTGGGCGGTGCAGGAACGGATGAGGGACAAGGGATCGCGGTGGTCTCCTCGACACAAGTGTACGTAGCGGGCAGCACAAGTTCCGGCGATTTTCCGGCTTTGTGCTCGTTGCAGGGTTTTAGCGGAAGCCAGGACGCTTTTCTGGCGGAGCTGAATCCGGCGACGGGCGGAGCGGCGTCGTTGCTTTACACAACTTTTTTGGGCGGCAGTGTGACGAGTGAAGCAAACGCCGTAGCGGCGGACTCGACGGCAGATGCGATTATTTTTGGCGACACGATGTCCCACGATTATCCGCTGGCCGCAAATATGAACAATGGCTTCCAGCCAACATGCACGAGCTGCGCCGCGCCAACACCCTTTGCGGATGCGGTACTCACCCGGGTCGCTCTGGGCACGGGATCGGCGGCGTGCGCGGCGTTCACTCCGGCGGTCGTCAATTTCGGCGCGTTGCCGGTTGGAACCGCATCGCCCGCGGTCGATATTTCGCTCACAAATGGAGGCGATGCGAATCTGGATATCAGTGCCAATGGAGTTACGATCACCGGAGCGAACAGCGCGGATTTTTCGCAGACAAACAGTTGCGTGGCGAATTCTCCCATCGTGCCGGGAGGGAATTGCGGACTGGGCGTCACATTCACGGCGTCGATCGTTGGAACGGAAACGGCGATGTTGGAGGTGTCTGACAACGGCGTGGGCACGCCGCAGACTTTGACGCTCACAGGCACGGGAGCGTCGGGCGAGGTAAGCCTGTCGCAGACATCACTGGCCTTCGGCAATGTGGCGCAAGGCACCACGACCGTGCCACAAACTTCGATTCTGACCAACACCGGCAACGGAACGCTGAGCATCACCAACGCAATAATCAGCGGAAGCAACGCGACGGATTTCGCGTTTGGAGGAAGCAACACCTGTTCGGCGGGCTCGGCGGTGTTACCGGGCGCGAGCTGCACCGTAGCCGTGGATTTCGCTCCGAACGAGCCTAATCCGCCGCAAAATCTGGCGGCACAGGCGGTGATCTCTTTCGTGGAGAACGACAACCAATCGACAGGCGCGGCGGCAATCACATTATCGGGGACCGAAGCGACCGCGGCGGCGCCTGCCGTCAGTCTGGCGAGTACGTCACTCAATTTCGGGAGCGTGAACGTGGGCGGCTCGAGCAGCCAGCCGCCGGTGTTGCTGAAGAACACGGGGAGCGCGGCGCTTTCGATTAACAGCGTCGGGATCGCGGGAACTGACGCGGGGGATTTCACGGAGATCACCAATTGCCCGCTGGCGCCAGCGACTCTGGGCGCTGGCGCGAGTTGCACGATTTCCGCGACGTTCCAGCCCACGGCCGCCGGTTCGCGCACAGCCAGCGTAACGATTTCCGACAATGCCACTCCGGCGCAGCAAACGATTGCGCTGAGCGGAACAGGCGCGGTAGCGAGCGTGTCGCTGGCGCCGTCGAGTCTGACCTTCGGGGCGCAAAACGAAGGACCGCCGCCGAGCGCGTCGCAGAGCGTCACGTTGAAAAATACGGGTGCGTCGCCGGTGACGATTTCGGCCATCAGTTTCACCGGCGCGGATCCAAACGATTTCGCGCAGACGAACAGTTGCCCGCTGGCTCCTACGGGAACGCTGAGTGCGGGGAGCATCTGTACGATTTCGGTTACGTTCGACCCCACGGGAACAGGCTCGCGGTCGGCTGCGCTATCCGTGGCCGACGATTCCGCGCCGTCGCCGCAAACAGTCGCGCTCAGCGGCACAGGTACCGCGCCGGTGGTGCAAATTGCGCCTACATCGTTGCAATTCAGCTCGACGGTGGTTGGCATTGCGAGCGCCGCTCAGCCGATTCAAGTGAGCAACAGCGGCACGGGCGCGTTGGTGATCAGCGGCGTGAGTTTTGGAGGCGCCGATGGCGGGGACTTCCAAGCGTCGGGGAGTTGCGTGGGAGCAAATGGAGCGAAAGTCACCGTGGCTGTGGGAGCGAATTGCATGGCTGATGTGGATTTTCTTCCGCTTGCGGCCGGGACACGAACGGCGAGCCTGACTCTCAATGACAATGCCGGCACGAATCCGGCTGCGACGTTCACGGGCACAGCGACTGATTTTCAGATGGGGCCGCCCACGGGCGGGACGACTTCTGCAACGGTGGCGGCAGGGCAAACAGCGGCGATACCGCTACAGTTGAGCGCTGTGAACGGGTTCACAGGGACGGTGACGTTGGGATGCACGAACGCGCCGCCCGCGGGAGGCTGTAGCGCGTCGCCAGGCAGCGTGCAGATTTCAGGAACGGGGCCTGTTTCTTTTAGCGTGAACGTGACGACGATGGCGCGCAGTTTGGTGACGCCAGTGGCGCGGCCCGGATCGGATCGAAGGTTTCCGGCATTGCCGATGACGATTGCCTCGCTGCTGGCACTAGCCATTCTGTTTCTTGCGGGCACGCGTGACAGGAAATCGCGTTTCGCGCGGCCACTTTTGGCGCTGAGTCTTCTGCTGCTGTCGTCTTGTGGAGGTGGCGGCAGCACCGCACCTCTGCCGAGCGGAACGCCCGCGGGAACGTATACGGTGCAGGCTACGGCGGCGATGGGAGGAACCACGCGCACGCTGAACCTATCGATTACCGTGCAGTAATAGATCGTATTCGCCAGGCGCCGCGCATGCAGCGAACACGCCGCAGGTAAGTCTTTCGCGCTAAATCGCAGGGCAAATTCGAAATATTAAAATTGTTTGATGGCGAGGTCGCGAGGGCTGCGTCCCACGGGAATCATGGCGATCAGGCATCCTGCTGTGCTTCCGGGTTGCGAACAACCCGTTGTGCGGATGACGGCGAGATCGTCCGAAGCCGTATCGACCACGAGCAGCATTCCGCCTACCGGCGTGAATTCAAGGGTCCTCGGTTGCTGACCTGTTTTGATAACGTCGAGATTCAGCACCTGCCGGAAATTAATTTGTATGGGGACGATTTCGGATGCGGCGGAGTCCGCGACGTAGAGAAATTGGTCGTCCGGCGAAAGGACGGCGCGCGTGGGCGCGGAGCCGAGAAGAACGTAATCGGAGACTTCATTGGTCCACGTATTGACAATGATCAAACCGTGCGCGTCCGGCGAAGGGACATAAAGCTCGCCGCCGTCGCTCTTCATCACGAAACTGCCGGCGGTGCCGCCGAGATGAAGATTGGTGATCAGCGCCCGTTTAAGGAGGTTTACGACGGAAATCTCGTCCGAGCCGCCCGAGGAAATGAACGCCTTCGAGCCGTCGGGAAGGAAAGCGATTTGCTCGGGCTGCGGCACGACAGGCAAAGTCCCAACGGGCGCCAGCGTCGCGGAATCAAGCAGAGAGATGGTGGAATCGCGGCGATTGGTGACGACGACAGTTTTGCCGTCGGGCGTGACGCGTGCGATCCATGGGCGGTGTCCCGCACGGCCGCGCGCGACGATTTTACGCGAAGCGCAATCGATGGCCACCACGGCATCCGAACCGGACGCGGCCACGTAGGCTCGTTTCGCGTCGGGAGAGAAATCAATGGCATAGGGATTTGCTCCCACGGGGATGCGCGCCACGATTTGGCCCGAGCGCGTGTCGAGCACCCACGCGTATCCGCCCGTGGTGCTTACGCCCCAGATTTCGTCGCGTTTCGGGTGCGCGCGTATTCCGCTGGGTGACGGGCCCACCGGAATGGTGGCCACCGCTGTGAGGCTGACTAAGTTGATGGCCGTCAGCGTGCCGTCGGCGGTGTTCGCGACGTATGCGTATAAGTGCAGGCCCGGGCGGAGGAACGAGGGCCGATGTTCGCGGACAATTTCGCCGATCGAAATACCCGCCACGACCAACAGCACAAAAATCAGCCGGGCATTCCATTTGAATCCGCGACGACGCGGCGAGAGTGCGTTGTGGGAAGGTGACGAGCGGGCCACGGGCGGGCTAATTCAGCGTGCGATGAACGACGGACCCGATTTGGCGCACTTCTTTCATCAATTCCTCGAGTTCCTCGGGCATGATGGACTGGGCGCCGTCGGAAAGCGCATTGTCCGGATCATGATGCACTTCGACGATCAATCCATCGGCGCCCACGGCAATCGCAGCGCGCGAAAGGGGAAGAACTTTGCTGCGGCGGCCGGTGCCGTGGCTCGGATCCACAAGAATCGGCAGATGGCTGCGCGCTTGCACCGCGGGAACGATGCCAGGTCCAGAGTGTTGCGCGAGAAATCGGAAAATGTGCGCACGCCGCGCTCGCACAGAATGACGTTGTAATTGCCTTCGCTCAGGACGTATTCCGCGGCCATCAGGAATTCGTCGAGCGTCGCGCTCATGCCGCGCTTCAGCAAGCACCGGCTTCTTCGCCCGCCCGGCCCGCTTCAGGAGCGAAAAATTCTGCATGTTGCGCGCGCCGATTTGGATGACGTCTGCCCACTCTTCCACGAGGTCGAGCGATTCGTTGTCAATCGCTTCCGTGACGATGCCAAATCCATCGTTCGCGGACTTTCGCAAGAATCTTCAGCCCCGGCCGCCCAAGCCCTGAAAACTGTACGGAGAAGTGCGCGGCTTGTACGCGCCTCCGCGAAAAAGGTGCGCGCCCGCCTTCTTGACGCACTGCGCACCGCCAGGCCTGCTCGCGTTTTCGACCGCGCACGGGCCGGCGACGATGGCCAACGCCGCGCCGCCGACCACACATCCCCCGAGGGAGTGGGAATGCGCACGATGGTGGTTTCCTCTTTGACGTCCCGGGAAACCAGCTTGTAGGGCTTGGTGACGGGAATGCATTCAATCACTCCGGACATGGCTTCGAGCGAGCCGAGGTCGATCGCGCCGTTATTGCCGGTGATGCCGATGGCGGTGCGATTTGACCCAGGAATGGGATGCGCTTTCAGGCCGAGCGATTCGATGCGGTCGCACACAGCGCGGACTTGCTCCTCAGTGGCGTGGGATTGCATGACAACGAGCATTCAAACAGTCTCCCCGGGTTCCTGAAATGATTGGCACTCGGGCATGACGCGCCCCAGTGCGCCGAACTTGTTTCATCGAACAAAGTTTCATTGAACCGACCAGTGTACTGCATCGTGCGGCAGCGCCGCAATCCGGGCCGGCATGAACCGTGTAAATCATAGCGCGCCCTTATTGCGAGTCCGTCGCATTGCCGGCCGGTTCGAGCAGCAATTCCGCGGTGACACGCCTGGATTCGTCGAGGACGCACTCCAGGATGGCGACGACAGCCTGAGCGTCGAGCGGCCCGGGATTGTAGCGCTGCGCGTGGCGCAGAATATCCTCCTCGCGAGCCTCATCGCGCATGGGAAGCCCCGTTTCCTTCTTTATCTGGCCGAGCTGAATCGACATTTGCGCGCGCCGATTCAGCAAGCGGACAAGCTCGCGGTCTAACTCGTCGATCCTTCTTCGATGGTCATTCAGTGTCATCTCACTTCTCCTTGTTCGTCCCTTTTGAGTGTCCGCTGCGGCTGGAGCCACATGCGTTTTTCACAAGCAATCCAACTCCGCAAAAAAAAGCCGCAAACCCTTTTCGAGGTTTGCGGCCAATTTCGGTGAACTTTGTCTGCGCTCTGCTCTTACATCCACTCAACTCCCGCGCGCATGCGCTTCACCGTGGCCGCTACCCCGTAAGGATAGCGGTAAGTAAAGCTAAAATAAGAATAGCGCGTTGCCGTCAGAGCGTTCATTTTCAAGCCAAAAGAAGTATAGGATGGGGCCGCGCGTTGCAGGTCAAGCCCCACTTGCTGTTACGTTTGGAGCGGGAGCCGCCCTCCGTCGCTGGCGGGCGTGGTTAGGTTGAATTTTCTTTATCGTGACGAATAGAGTCAAAATTCAAACTGACCCACTACCGCAGCGATTGGGTATGTTTGGTAATTAGGTGTTTTTTGTTCGTCTTTTGCACCATGATCGTTGCAGTTGTGCTTTCATTGCACCGATTCCGAGCGCGTTCACAAAAACGGACGGAGAAGCCACTGCGGAGGTAGTGATGTGGCAAAATTCGGTAATATGTTCAGCAGTGCCTGGAAAGATATCCGGCGCAGAGAGCGTGCCCACCCCCAGACATCAAAAATAGTTTCGAGGCGCACTAATTTTGTTCGGCAGAAGGGTCCGTGGAGTGCTTTGTAGATTCCTTGGCCGAAATCCTTCAACTGGTATGGAGACGAATGTTCAAACGTCAGACTGTCGTTTTTGCAATATATCCGGCAAGCTGAATGTATCTGGAGGGCTGCGCGAAACTGAGACCACGCTCGAACCGTGGACGCGCCTAATCATGACCTCTTAGTCGGAATGTTACCGGCATGTTGATGACCATTGAACCGCGCTCGGTTAATCACATTGTTCCGCTTTCGGAGAATCGCGGTGAAGGTTTGAGACAAAAGCTCTTTCGCCAAAGACCAAGGCCGTTCTTTGCTACAGTGGCACTGACATTGGCGGCGTCGGCAGAATTCGCAGTTTGGGGTTTGCTGACTATTCCGACCAAAGTATCGGCGTAACCACTTGGCAACTAGATGGCAACGGCAGTGGGCGCGGACGAGGATACCAATACTTCCGAGAACAATAGTCCAAATTTCAAAACGCGAAAGTGGCTTACGTTTCGGCTTTCCATCTTGTTCATTGCGTATTTCTGGACTTATTCCTTGAACGGGTCGTGCTTTAGTTGCGGATTGCACAGGTCTCCAGCGGATGCAGGCTCGCTCGTTGGAAACAAATTCGGTGTACCTATATGGCCGAAGGCATCTTGACGACTTTCGGTGGTCTGGCGGCCAGAACCATTTCCACCGCTCAAGAGTTTGACGGTTCATTTCTGTACCGATAAGTACAATTAGAGTGCCCATGGACAACGCGAATTCCGTTGCTGCCTCAAGCTAAGTTTCGCCAGGGAAATCGTTTTAGTGCCAAACTCACAGAAATATTGTGGAAGACCTATTCAAACGGTACCACCACCCAATCCTCTGGTGACACCACTACCCAGCGCCGTTATCGTTTGCGGAAGCGAAGCGAATCCTGTAAAATGCACGTTCACGCAAAATTGAGAAGCGTTCAGAGGGAATGGAAGAGCCTCAGCACAGTTCAACTCAGGCGTACGTCCCCAGTGATGAATACCGTCCGGAACCTGTAACGAAACCGCTGCTGCCCGCCTGGATGGACGGCAGCATCCGCATCGGAATCCACACGTCGATCGCCGGCGACATCACATCCTCGCTGGAAATCGCGCACAACCTCGGCGCCAACGCGCTGCAAATATTTTCGGCCAGCCCGCGAATGTGGAGCCGCGGCCCGAGCGGCTCAAATGTCGCGGACGCGGGCGCGCAGCGTTTCCGCGACCGTCGCGTCGAATTGGGCCTGGGTCCCCTGGTCGTTCACGGCAATTATCTGATCAATCTTGCTTCGCCGGAGCGCGTCCTGCGCGTCCGCTCCATTCAGGCATTTCATGACGAACTGGTGCGCGCGGCGGCTCTTGGCGCTGATTTCCTGGTCGCCCATCCGGGGAGCGGAAAGGGTGCGCGCATGAGTTCGGCCATCGCCGCCATCGCGGATGGATTGAAGCAAGCAGCCCGCGGCGTGAATTTCAACGGCATGCGCATCCTGCTGGAAAATACAGCGGGGCAGGGAACGTCCGTAGGCTCGCGATTTGCGGAGTTGAAAAGCATTCTCGATCAGTGCCCCGATCTTCCACTGGGCGTCTGCGTGGACACGGCGCATCTGTTCGCCGTGGGGCATGATTTGTGCCGTCCTGGAGGGCTGGAGGGTGCGCTTAAGGAAATCGAACAAACGGTGGGGCTCGAACGCGTGTTTCGTGGTGCACGTGAACGATTCAAAGTCGGCGATGGGCTCGCGGCTCGACCGGCACGAACACATCGGCAAGGGGAAAATCGGCGTCGAAGCGTTTCGCAGGATTCTGAATCATCCGCTGCTGGCGGGGCGCGCGTTCATTCTTGAAACGCCGATTGACCGCCCCGGCGATGACCGTCGAAATGTGCGCATGCTTTGGCGCTTGGTGGGAATAAAACCAAAGCGCACGGGCAACGTCGCGGATGGTTTTCCAGTGCGGCGGTCGAAGCGCAAAGCAGCGAAAAAACGCAGCAGCGGCGTGAGCGCGCGGCGAGTAAAAGCAAAACGACGCAAGAGGTGATTGAGCCATTGAGCGAGTACGAACCGCAGGCCATTGAAGCGAAGTGGCAGAAAATCTGGGAAGAGCAGGGCGCGTTCCATGCGGACCGCGATCGCCAAGCGCCCAAAATATTACGTCCTGGAAATGCTGCCGTATCCCTCGGGCACGCTGCACATGGGCCACATGCGCAACTACACGATTGGCGACGCCGTGGCGCGTTACAAGCGAATGCGCGGTTTCAACGTCCTGCATCCGATCGGCTGGGACTCTTTCGGATTGCCCGCCGAAAACGCCGCCATCAAAAACGGCATTCCTCCTGGCGAGTGGACGCGTTCCAACATCGCGCAGATGAAGGCCGTCTGCAAACGGTTTGGGTTCAGCTACGACTGGCGGCGCGAAATTTCCACCTGCGAACCCGAATACTACCGCTGGAACCAGTGGTTTTTCCTTCGCATGCTCGAACGCGACCTGGCCTACCGCAAACGCAGCAAAGTGAACTGGTGTCCGCAGTGCCAGACAGTGCTTGCCAACGAGCAGGTAGTGGACGGTTGTTGCTGGCGCCACGAAACTACACCTGTGGAAGTGAAGGAAATCGAGCAATGGTTTTTGCGCATCACAAAATATTCCGACGAATTGCTCGACGACATGGCGGAGCTTCACGCCGGCTGGCCCGAGCGCGTTCTGCTCATGCAGCAAAACTGGATCGGCAAATCCCGCGGCGCGCGCGTGAAATTTCCAGTCGCGAAAATCGACGGCGCGTCGATTGAAGTATTCACCACGCGCATCGACACGATCTACGGCGCCACCGCCGTCCTGCTTTCGCCGGGACATCCGCTGCTGCCGAAATTATTTGAGGGCGTGCCGGGGCACGCCGCCATCGAAGCCGAGTGGAATCGCCTGCGCCAGAAACTGATGCGCGCCGCGGATTTGGCCAAGGCGGAGAAGGAAGGAATTTTCACCGGGCGTTTCGCCGTGGATCCGTTCTCTGGCGAATTGCTGCCCATCTGGGTGGCGAATTTCGTGCTCGCCGAATACGGCACGGGTGCCGTGATGTGCGTGCCGGGGCATGACCAGCGCGATTTCGAGTTTGCGCAAAAATATCATTTGCCCGTGAAGATTGTGGTGCAGCCGCTCGAAGGTCCTTCATTTAAAAAAGGCCACCTGAGCGAAGCCTTTACCGAATACGGCCGCTCGGTCGATTCGGGCCCCTACAGCGGCATGCCCTCCGAAAAAGCCATCGAAAAAATGACCGCCGACGCCGAAGCGAAAGGTCTCGGCCACGGCGAGACGACATACCGGCTGAAAGATTGGGGCATCTCGCGGCAGCGCTACTGGGGCACGCCCATCCCCGTGGTTTATTGCGAGAAATGCGGAATCGTGGCGGTCCCCGACGATCAGCTCCCCGTGAAGCTGCCGGAAAATGTGGCGCTGACTGGCCAAGGACAATCCCCGCTCGCGGGCGTGCCGGAATTTGTGAACACGAAGTGTCCCAAGTGCGGAGGAGCGGCGCGCCGCGAAACGGACACGATGGACACGTTCGTCGATTCGTCGTGGTATTTCTATCGCTACACGGACGCGCACAACGACAAAGCTCCGTATGGCCGCGAAGAAGCGCGCTACTGGTTTGCCATCGATCAATATATTGGCGGAATCGAACACGCCATTCTGCATCTTATTTATTCCCGATTTTTCGCCAAGGTGATGAGCGATCTCGGGCTGACGGAGATTCGCGAGCCGGTGATGAGGCTTTTTTCACAGGGCATGGTGCAAAAGGGCGGCAGGGCCATGTCGAAGTCGCACGGCAACGTGGTTGGCGCTGACGAAATGGCGCAGCGATACGGTTGCGACACGGCGCGCATGTACACGCTCTTCGCGGCCCCTCCTGCAAAAGACCTCGAGTGGAATGAAGACGGAATCGAGGGCTGCTCGCGGTTCTTGAACAAAGTGTACAGGCTAGTGCACCGTTACGCGGAAAAGCTCCGCGGCGTTGAAGTTGCTCGGAGTGCGTCGCTTGATCTCACGAACGCTACGCCGAAAGAAAAAGCGCTGCTGCGCAAGGCGCACCAAACGCTCAGGCGCGTGACGAATGATTTCGAGGCGCGCTGGCATTTCAATTCTTCCATCGCGCTGATCATGGAACTGGTGAACGAAATACACGCGCAAGAGCCGCTCGACGAAGGCGCGAATCCCGCCGTCGCAAAAAATGTGATCGAGTTGCTGGTTCTGATGCTTGCGCCGATGGCTCCGCATGTCAGCGAAGAATTGTGGGAGATGCTGGGGCATTCGGGTGGGCTTGCGCGGGTCGAATGGCCAAAATTCCGCGAAGAACTTGCCAAAGAAGAGCAGTTTGAGATCATAATCCAGATCAATGGGCGGGTGCGCGGTAAGATGCTGGTTGACGACAGCATCAGCGAAGAGGAACTCGTCGAACGCGCCATACACGATCCGCGAATCGCTCCGTTGTTGGTGGGCAAGAAAATCATGAAGACGATTGTCGTGCCGCGGAAGCTCGTGAATATCGTTGTGCAGTGACGGGAATCCCGCGGGCGATTCCGCGAGTGAAGGAGCATCCATGGCGAATTCCGCGGCCGTTCCGGAGCAAGAGCCATTGTCGACGAAAAGCGAAAGCGCCGGACTGAGCACGCGCGGCGGAATTGTGGTGCTGGATTTTGGCGGCCAGTACACGCAACTGATCGCGCGGCGGATCCGCGAGCAGGAAATCTTCTCCGCCATTGTGCCCTGCAACGCTTCGCTCGACGAAATCAAGAGGCTCGAACCGAGCGGCATCGTTTTGTCGGGCGGCCCAAGTTCAGTGTATGACCTGGACGCGCCCGCGTGTGACGCGGAGATTCTACGGCTTGGCATTCCCGTGCTCGGTATCTGCTATGGCATGCAATGGATGGCGCGAACGCTCGGCGGAAACGTGGTCAAGGCCGAGCGCCGGGAATATGGCCCCGCGACGCTCGACCGCGAAAAAGATTCCGCGCTCTTTCGCGGGCTTCCCGAACATCTGAAAGTGTGGAACAGCCACGGCGATCATGTGGTCGGCTTGCCCGCCGGATTCCAGACCACTGGACGCACAGACAACGCTGTGGCGGCCATTGAAGACCGGTCGCGGCATCTTTACGGCGTGGAATTTCATCCTGAAGTGCTGCACACCGAACGCGGCACTGAAATTTTGCGGAATTTTGTATTCGAGGTATGCGGCGCGAAAAAGAATTGGGACCGCGCGTCGTTTATTGCGGAAACGGTCGAGAGCATTCGCAAGCGCGTGGGGAATGCGCATGCGTTGTGCGCGCTGAGCGGAGGCGTTGATTCCGCTGTTGCGGCCGCGCTGGTGCACCGCGCGATTGGCGACCGGCTGATAAATGTTTTCGTCGACACTGGTTTGCTGCGGCAAAACGAATTCGCGCGAAACGCTCGAACTGCTGCGGGACAGGCTTGGCCTGAACGTAACCGGCGTCAACGCGTCGGAACGATTCCTGGCGCGGTTGAAAGGCGTGGCGGATCCGGAGGAGAAGCGGAAAAGGATCGGAGGCGAGTTCATCGCCGTGTTTGCGGAAGAGGCGCGGCGCCTGGCTGCCGAGAGCGGCGGCGCGGTAATGCGGTTTCTGGTGCAGGGGACGCTGTATCCAGATGTCATCGAATCGGTATCCGTAAAGGGCCCGTCGGCGACAATCAAAACGCACCACAACGTGGGCGGCCTGCCGAAGGATTTGCCGTTTGAACTAATCGAGCCGTTGCGCGATCTCTTCAAGGACGAAGTGCGCATGATTGGCAGGGAACTGGGCCTTCCCGAAGAGATACTGTCGAAGCACCCCTTTCCGGGGCCTGGATTGGCGGTGCGTTTGCTAGGCGAGATCGAACCGGAGAAGCTTGAAATTCTCCGTGGCGCAGACGCTATTGTTGTCGAGGAGATTCGGCGGGGAGGCTACTACGATAAGGTCTGGCAAGCGTTTGCGGTTCTGCTTCCCGTGCGCAGCGTGGGAGTGATGGGAGATTTCCGGACATACGGGTACACGATTGCCGTGCGCGTGGTGGCGTCAGAGGATGCCATGACGGCGGATTGGGTGCGTCTGCCGTGGGAAATCCTGGAAAGAATTTCGGTGCGAGTGGTAAACGAGGTTCGTGGAGTTACACGGGTAGTATATGACGTAAGCTCAAAACCACCCAGCACCATCGAGTGGGAATGAACCTCGCCGAACAGAACGAAGCGCAGCCTAGCCTAGCTAGTCTCTCTAACGATGATGGGCCATCTTCTGGGCCATATAGAGCAACAGGCGGCGGTCAGCTTCGTCGACGCGTCCAAGCACCCGGCGGAAACGGCCAAGGAATCGCGCTTCTTTTCCAGCGCTGCCCCATGCGACATCGTCCGAGGACTTTCGCTTGGGTAGATTTGGCAGCTCCGGCGGCTCTTCGCCGTCGTAGAATAGCTGGTAGAGAGGGATTTCCATCGCCCTTGCCAGTTTCTCGAGCGTTTCGATGGCCGGAACGGTATGGCCGTTCTCGACGCGCGAGATATAGCAGCGAAGGAGACCCGTGCGCTTTTCAATGTCGCCCTGGGATAATTTTTTGGCTTCGCGTAACAGCCTTAAACGATCTCCGATTATCATGCAGTGGATTGTCACATGAATGACTGACTGCTGCAAGGGATAACTGAAAGGAACTGGGCAGAGGTAAATGTAACCGGAAGGGAATGGATAACGTCCCAAAATACGTGGCAGCAAGCGCAACCGCCGTTACCATGACAGCCCGGCCGCGGGCCGGCAGGGCGGACGACCGCGAACTGGTGCAACAGGCGCAAAAGGGCGAGGCTGTTGCCTTCGAGGAGCTTGTCCGCAGGCACCAGCAGCGGATCATGGCCGTGGTGGGCGGGATTTTGCGGCGGCGCGAGGACATCGAGGACGTCGCGCAGCAGGTGTTCTTGAAGGCTTATGTCTCGATCGGGCGCTTCGATATGCGCTCGGCCTTTTCGACCTGGCTTTACAAGATCGCCGTGAATGAATGCTGGGATTACTTGAGGAAGAAGAAAGTGCGGCCGCTCAGTTACGAGGCGGATTTAAGCGAAGAGCAGGCGCGGCACGTGGAGCAATTCGTCAGCACGGACGGGCACGGCGGCAATCCGAGCGAACGCGCGGAACTGCGAGAGATTGTGGAGCGATTGCTGGGCGAGCTTTCCGAGGAAGACCGCGTGATGCTGGTGCTCAAGGAAGCGCAAGGCTTTGCCGTGGAAGAGATCGGCGCGATGTTGAATTTGAACGTGAATACAGTGAAGGTCAGGCTGTTTCGCGCTCGCAGGAAGCTGGCCAAGACGTACCGGCGGCGTGTGGGCGCGCATAGGTAGAGAAAGTATTGAATTGGGAGGTTCGGAGGGAGCTGAACATGTCCGAACAGAGAATGGCAGGTTGTGAAAAATTCGACGCATGGCTCGAGGATTATTCGAGCGGCGAATTGCCGCGTCGCGATGCGAAACGGCTGACGACTCACCTCGAGAGCTGTCACGAATGCCGCGAAGCGCTGGAAGACGCGCGGCTGGCGGGGCGTTTGGTGTCTGTTTTTGAGGAGGCCGCAGAGGCGGGGCCGGCATTCACGCAGCGTGTAATGGCCCAGATCCATGTGGCCGAGCGCTGGGTTCGCGAGCAGCGGAGTTTCTGGCGGCCCATTGAGGCATGGTCATGGCGCCTGGCTTTCTCGGCGGCATTGGCGCTTGCGCTGTTGTTTACATATGGGCTGAGGAGCGCCAATTCCCCTACTGCCACGTCGGAATCCTCCGGCGTGTTGGTGCCGCAAACGGATGCTTTTGCGGTGCCCATTTCCGCGCCGCCGTCCACGGGTGACGAAGTGTTGATGGCTATTGCCGAAAAACATCATGAGCGCTACTAGCATTTCGCGAAAGGCTGTCGGACTGGTGGTACTGGTGTTTGCCCTCGGTATCGCTCTCGGCAGCGTTGGCACGCATCTTTGGTATGCCCATGTGCGGGCCAGCCAGCGGCGTCCAAGCATCGTGCAGCAGTTGAAGGACCAGTTGCAGCTATCGCCGGAGCAGGCCAAGCAGGTTGACGCTGTTCTCGACGATGACCACGCGAAATTTCATTCGCTGGATGCTCAGCAACGCGCCGAGTGGCATCCGAAATATGCGGCCTTGGACACCCAGCGGCACGCCGAGTGGGATCCTAAGTACGACCAGGTACGCCAGCAAGGCCGCAACAGTATTCGTGCGATTTTGACGCCGGAGCAGCGGCCCAAGTTCGAAGCCTTTCTAAAACATTTGGATGAAGAGCGGCAAAAACAACAACAACGGGACACTAACCGGCCGCGTTTGCGGCTCTAACTCACACCATGGCAACCGGAGCAGCTATCCCCGAAGAATCTGAAATCACGCGACCCGTCGCTTCTGACGCGGTGATTGCGCTCGAGAACGTCCACAAAACGTACGATTTGGGCGAAATCCAGGTGCACGCGCTGCGCGGCGTGACCCTCGAAATTCGCCGCGGCGAATTCGTCGCCATCATGGGCGCGTCGGGCTCGGGCAAATCGACGCTGATGAACATTCTCGGCTGTCTCGACCGGCCAACCAAAGGAACGTACCTTCTTGACGGAATCGATGTTTCGGGATTAAGCAAGGTCGAACTGGCGCACATTCGCAACAAAAAAATCGGATTCGTTTTTCAGCAGTTCAATTTGCTTTCGCGAACCACGGCGCTAGAGAACGTGGAACTGCCGACTTTGTATGCAGGCATTCCTCCCGCGGAGCGATCCAAGCGTGCCAAGGAATCGCTGGAGCGCGTTGGCCTTGCCGATCGCGCCATGCACCATCCTTCGCAGCTTTCCGGCGGCCAGCAGCAGAGAGTGGCCATTGCCCGGGCGCTGGTGAATAAGCCCGCGATTTTGCTTGCCGACGAGCCCACCGGCAACCTCGATAGCCGCACCAGCGTTGAAATTATGGATATTTTGCAGCGGCTGAATGAAGACGAAGGACTGACTGTCGTGCTCGTCACGCACGAACCCGACATCGCCAATTACGCGCAGCGCGCTCTGGAATTTCGCGACGGCAAAATGCGCAAAGACACCTACATTCAGAAACGATTGGTTGCCCGCAATGTTTTGCCCACGCTGAAATCCCCAGACGACGAGTCCGACGACGAACCGTCCGCGCCGCAAACACAGTAGCAACCTCTTAACTGATTGAGTGTTGGGGCAGTTTGAATTTTCTTGATCCGACCGAAAGATTACAATCCTGATGGCGAAGTCTATTCAGACTTATCCTTCATTACCTTTACACTTGCTTTCACCAGTTTCTTCACTAATGTCATTGGTACCGGTTTGCCCATTGGGAAGCTCACAATGGCTTTCGTTGTAGCATAACCTGCAAGTTCCTTCCGGTGGTCTTGTATTACGGGAGGGGGTACATGTAGGCGTATGTGTGGTTTCTTGAAGCTGAACCAGGCAAACATCCCGTCATAATAATCAACTCCTGGATGGGAATATCCGGGCATTTGGAAATAGTCGGTGCGTTCGGTGGCGCCAGGCGCTGCCGCCCGTATGGCCGCTCTGACCTTCGCCAAATCGCCTTGCGCTTCTTTCGGACATCTTGCTATGTATTCATCTACTTCACTACTCTTGCGTTTTGCCACGGTTGCGTTCTCTCGTTCTTGTTATTAGAAGGGAATATCTTCGTCAGAGATGTTTGGTTCGTGCGCGCCCGTGTCGTCAGCGGCCATGACGTCAGGTTCAGCCGCGTGTGACGCTCCGCCGCCCGAACCTGCACCTGCACCCGCGGCCGCGCCTTCGCTGCGGCCTCCCAACATGCGGAAGTTCGTCGCGACAATCTCAAAGCTCGTGCGTTTCTGGCCCTCTTTGTCCTGCCACTCGCGCTGTTGAATGCGTCCCTCGATAAAAACCAGCGAGCCCTTCTTCAGGTACTGCTGCGCAATCTCCGCCTGCTTGCCCCACACCACGATCTTGTGCCACTCGGTGCGCTTCTGCCGTTCTCCGCTGCGGTCCTTGTAAGTTTCATCTGTAGCGACGGAAAAATTCGCAACCGCCTGCCCGCCTCCCGTGAATCGCGTCTCCGGATCGCGGCCCAGCCTTCCGACCAGAATCACTTTATTAACTGACATGCGCGCCTCCGCACACTAGCGTCCTATCAAGGTCGAAAGTATACCTGAAGCGGCGGCCGAACGGTCGCCGTTCCTGCGCATGCGCAAAAAAAACGGCCTAGTGGGAAGGAGACAAGCCGCGCAGTTCGCTGGCGGCCCTTTTGGCCTCGTCGCTGCCGGGATAGCGCCGGATCAACTCGCGAAATTCCCGCGTGGCGCTCACCTTCTTGTTCGTCTGCGCCAGCGCGCGGCCTTTTTCGAGCATCGCCGGCGCTACTTTGGAGCTCTTGGGATAATTTAGAATCACGCCGTCATAGGCTTCAATGGCCCGGCTGTATTGTCCCTGATAGTAAGAAATTTCCCCCAAATAAAACTGCGAGTTCGAGGCGAAAGCGCCGTCCGGAAAATTTTTCAGATAGTCACTAAACTCCTGCCGCGACAGATCGTAGTGGGCGCTGTTCATATCCCGCAAGGCATTGGCATAAAGCGTGTCGCCGGAAATTCCCTGCATGGGAGCCGGGGAACTGGATACCGGCGGCTGGTTCGCGGAACTGTCAGGGCCGTAGCCGGGATTGCTTCCCGAAGTTGCGCCATATGGCTGTTGCGCGGGCGGCGCGCCGCCGGAGACTTTCGCGTTGATCTGCTGCAAAGTCGACTGAATGTCGCTCATTTGCTGCGAAAGCTTCCCGACGCGCGCTTGCATGTCCTGCATGTTGTCGGAGATGCCCTGAATTTGCTGCGTTGTCGACGAAGTGTTCGCGCCGCTGTTTGCCACCGCATCCTGCACCGTCTTTTGCAGCGAGCCCATGGTCTGGTTCAACTGGTTCCCCGCGGTCAGCGACTGCTGAACCAACACCTGCATCGCCGCGAATCGCGTGTCGATGTCGGTGCGCATATCCTGTTGGTTCTGCAAAATCTGCGCGATCGATTGCTGAATCTGGATGATTTCGCGCGAAACGGCGTCAGCCGGCGGCGGAGCCAGCAGTGCGCCTCCCATGGCGCCCAAAACGAGAACGGCGAGTGCCAGCACGATGGTTCTTGTGCGCATGATACCAACCTCCTTTGGATACGCCGCGGCGCTGCGAAACATTTTGCCTCGCAGCGCCCCGGCTATGCTGCCTGCCTTCCTACTGCTGAGCCATTACAAAGTGGCCCCGGCGATTCTGGTGCCAGCATTCCTCGTTATGCTCCGTGCAGAACGGGTGCTCTTTGCCCCAGCTCATTGTCTTGATGCGGTCAGCGGAGATACCGAGCGAGACCAAATATTGCTTGGTCGCGTCGGCGCGCCGCTGCCCGAGGCCCAGGTTATATTCTTCCGAACCACGCTCGTCGCAATGGCCTTCGATGGTCACGCTAACCTGCGGATAGGAGCGCAGGAATTCCGCGTCCTTCTGCAGGGCATCGCGATCGGCGGGGGTGATGTCAGCCTTATCGAAGTCAAAATAGGAGTCTTGTACATTCTGAGTGAACAAAGCGTTTATGTCCGGCGCGGGAGCAGGCGCTGGAGCGGGCGCGGGTGCAGCAACCGTGATTGCAACATTGGCTGTCGCCGTTCCGCCAGGTCCGGTCGCCGTGATTGTGTAAGTCGTCGTGTCGGTCGGGCTGACGTTGGTCGAACCCTCCGCGGCCACCTTGCCGACTCCGGGTTGCAGGTCGAGTTCGGTAGCGTTGGTCGAGGTCCAATTCAGCGTCGTGCTTTGGCCCGGCTGAAGCGACGTGGATGTAGCGCTGATCGTCACCGTCGGCTGGGCCGGAGCAGGCGCCGGAGCTGGAGCGGGTGCTGGCGGCGGTGCTACTTTCTTCTTACAAGCACCGGCGAACACCAGAAATGAAAATGCACTGAACAGAACGAGAAACCTGCGAACGGTACTGCTTTGCATCGAAAATCCTCCTCTGCGCGCCCTGGGCTGCGCGAGTGGAACAGAACAGGGCTTAGATTTTATGTAAACAGCTACTGATTAAGGCAACTGCACCAAGGGCAACTGCAAAAAAAATCGACATCAACTTACTTAGGCGACCAATTCGGCGACTCATTGCGCCCCGTAAAGGTCAACTGACGCGCTTCGCTTCCATCCGCCAGCATGCTCCAAATCTGCAGCGAGCCGCTGCGAGTGGATTCGAAAACTATATGCCTGCCGTCAGGCGCCCAACTGGGCCGTTCATTTTGACCTGTATCGCGGGTCAATTCGGCGAGCTGATGGCTCGCCAAATCCATGATGTAGATATCATAATTTCCGGCAGGGCGCCGCCAGCTAAAGGCAATCAGCTGGCCATTGGGCGACCACGACGGGTCGATTACATATCCGGTGGCGGGCAAGTCTTGGGCAGCCACGCCAGTCGCCGCGGAAAGCGGGATCTTCTGCACGTTCGAGCCATCCGCGTTCATTTCGAAAAGATCCGGCAGTCCGCCGCGGTCGCTCACAAAAATCATCTGATTGCCCGTCTTGGGATTCCACGTGGGAGAAGTGCTGACGCCCAGGGAATACGTCAAGCGCTTCAGATGACCCCCGGTCGGGTCCGAGACGTAAATTTGCGGATCTCCTCCGTGGCTGGACATGAACGCCACTTCGTTGCCGTCCGGCGAAAATGCGGGCGAAGAATTTGTTCCCGGAAAGCGCGGGAAGGCCATCAGACGGTTCGTCAGCGTGGAATACATGCAGATTTGCGCGGAAACAACATGACGATAGGATTCGAAACAAGTGAATGCGATGCGCGAATCGTCGGGCGACCATCGCGGAGTCAATGACGTTGATCCCAGGTGCGTCAATTGCTGCTGATTGGCTCCATCGTAATCCATTTCCCAAATTTCCTTGTGCCCCGTGCGGTTGCTCACAAACGCGATCTTCGTCTCCGCGATTCCGGGTATGCCTCCGCTCAATCGAGAAATGATGTCGTCCGCAAATTCGTGAGCGAGTTGCCGCGCGCCTGCTTCCGTGGCGTCACCATTATAGATTTTTTCCAGAATCGAGAGCGGCGGTGTTTGCCTTACATCGTAAAGGTAACCGGCCAGCGAAAGGGAACTACCGTTCACGGTCAGATTGCCAAACGCGACCATCCACGCGCTTGCCGGCGCCTGGCTCCACTGCTCGGCATTCAGTTCGCCAGGGACGCTGGGAGCAACGACCGGATAGAAACTCGGGCTGACCATGTCGACGATTCCCGAATAGGTCAGGTCATCCATCAACACTTGATGGAAAATCGTCTGGAGCGGGGCCGCCTGCGGATTGTGCGAAGCGAACGTGGGCACGGCCAGCTTTACTTTTTGCACGCCGAGCCCCGTGCCCGTTTGAATCACTCCTTGTGCAGCGGCACGCGGCGCGGCCGCCAGGAAACTCAAAAATATAAATGATGCCAGGATTCCAATAAACCGTCTCATTCTTAAAGTCCCTTCGGATTGTCGGCCCAAGTTATACATCAACTTCTGTCCTTAAATACGCGACCCCTTCATTGTCGGCGAAAATCGAACCAAAATTCCACGTTGACGTAAGACCCCGTGTACCCGGGCGGCAAATGGTCCAGAGGATTGGAGCTTTGCACCGCGCGGATTGCCGACGTGTCCACGGATTGATTTCCGCTCGATTGCATGATCTGAGTATTGGTGACCGTGCCGTCACGCAAAATCTGGAAGCTGACGATGCACCGCGGAGCCCACGGAATCGTGGGATCGACCGTCGACTCCAGCCAATTGCTGCTGACGCGCCGTTGTACCGCCTCGACGTACCACGGGAATTGCGTCCCGAAACTGCCGCCGCTCGTTCCTTGAACGCCCATGCCGCCGCGCGTGGCTTGATTCATCATGAACGTGGAGGTCGGAATCTGCGGCGCTCCGCCTTTGCCGTAGGGAATCGCGTTCGTCGGCACTGGCGCGGGATTCTCCAACACGCGCGAGGGCTTCTGAATGAATTCCGGCTTCTTGTTTTCTTCCTTGTTGAATTTTGGCAGGTAAATCGCGTTCTTGTCGTCCGGCGGCGTCACTTTTGGCTCGAGAGTCGGCACTACTTTCGGCAGCGGCTCGCTTTGATAAAGCCCTTTCGTAGTGTCCACCACGCGATTGGTTGTCACCACATCCGGCTTGGGCAAGGGAATTGCCGGGATGCTGCCAACCAGATTCACGTTGATCGTTCCTTGCCCGCCCGCGCCGCCCCACACTTCGCCCTGATGGGAAAAAATCGTGGAAGAAATCAGCGCAGCGAATAAAAGGAGGTGAAAGACCACCGAATAGCCCAGTGGGCCTTTGAGGTTCTCCGCGGATTGGTGTGGAAAGCTTAGCTCCATCTCACTGCGTGCGCGGATTGCCGCTCAGGGGTTTCGTCACCACACTTATATTATTGATGCCCGATTGCTTCAACGTGTCCATCACCATGGCCCAGGTTGCAAAAGGAACTTCGGAATCGCAGCGCACAAAAACAGGCGTGTGCTGCACGTCCTTATCCATCGCCAGCACTTTGCTGCCCAGCGCGTGGATGTTCACCGGCTCCTTGCCGATGTAGAGGCGCTGCGCGCGGTCGATACTGATCACGATGCGCGCCTGCGTGATTGCCTGCACGGTCTTCGTCTTCGGCAATTCCACCTTGATTCCCGATTCGATCAGCGGCGCGGTGATCATGAAGATCACCAGCAACACCAGCATCACGTCGACGAACGGAACGATATTGATTTCCGAAAGAGTTGTGCCGGGTTGTCTTTGGATTTGCGCCATAGCGTGCTAGCTGTACAGCGTTTCAATCTTGCTGACGAATTCGGTGGCGAAGTTATCCATGCGCAACGCAAAATCGCGAATGCGATGCAGATAAATATTATAGGCGATAACCGCCGGGATGGCGGCGAAAAGTCCCGCAGCAGTGGTGATCAAAGCGTCCGCAATGCCGGGAGCGACCGCCTGCAGGCTCGCTTGTCCGACTTCGCTTAACCCCGCGAACGCGTCCATCACTCCCCATACCGTGCCGAACAACCCAATGAAAGTCGAAATCGAGCCGATGGTCGCCAGCCACGGCATCCAGCTTTCCATGGCGCGCACTTCGTCGGCGGACGCGAGCTGCATTTCCACCAGCACCGCACGTGGATTCTTCAGTTTACCCGGATGAGGATTCCCGCCCGCCAGTTGTCCTTCCAGTTCGCGGTACCCGGCATCGTAGACGTTCACGAACGGCGAACCGCTCGAGCCTGCGCGCAGAGTATTGGGATCGGGCAATCCGCGTCCCGTGCGGAACAACTGCATAAAGCGTTTTGTGCGCGGCTCAAGCGTCGCGAACATGCGATATTTTTGCAGGATGATGGCCCAGGAAAAAAGCGAAAGAAAAAGCAATATCAAGAGGACCACTCGCGCTACCCAGCCCGTTTGCAGGAAGATGGCGCCGAGCCGTCCGGCGAGGATCACAAAAGCGGCGTACGAAATGTTTTTCTCCCCAGAGGAAGCATCCTCAAAACCCCGAAATTCACCGTAGCATACGCAATAGGATGGGTCAAACGCATACAGCGTCACACAATATTTAATTTGGTGCACAAAACGACACATTCAGACTTTTTCCGGAGGGCCGTCCATGGCGTGCGGCGTGTGTTAGACTCTCAGATTACATGGCTGGCAGAGTCGACATCCCTCTTGAATCGCTATTCGCCAAGCCCGCGATCGCTCCCGTAGCGCGTGTGCACCCGGAATCCGGCCGCTCCTTCTACATCGAGACGTTCGGATGCCAGATGAACGTCCACGACTCGGAAAAGGTCACCGGCGTGCTCCTCGCGCGCGGCTATCGCCAGGTGAACTCGCCCGACGCCGCTGATTTCGTCTTTTACAATACGTGCAGCATCCGCGAGAAGGCCGCGCAAAAAGTTTTCTCGCGCCTCGGCGATTTTCGCGGCGCGCTCGGCGAAGAAAAAATCGTCGGCGTTCTCGGCTGCCTCGCGCAACAGGAAGGCGAGAAAATCTTCCGCCGCGCGCCCTGGGTGCGCATGGTCTGTGGCTCGGCCAGTTACCGAAAATTGCCGGAGATGCTCGCGGAGTTGGAGGCGGGCGGCCGCCGCGTCACCGGCCTCGACCTCGACACGCAGGAAACATTCGAAACCGAAATCACGCCCCGCGATAATCCCTTTCGCGCTTATCTCACAATCATCGAGGGCTGCGATTACGCTTGCTCGTATTGCGTTGTGCCTCACACACGCGGTCCGCAGCGCAGCCGCGCCAGCGCCTCCGTCCTCGACGAAGTCCGGCGCCTTGTTGACGACGGCTACACCGAAGTGCAGCTTCTCGGCCAGACCGTCAACTCGTACCGCGATCCGTCGCCACGACATATGAACTTTGTGGAGTTGCTCCGCTCCGTTGCCGAAGTCCCCGGAATTCGCCGCGTGCGCTTCATGACTTCGCATCCCAGCGATTTTACTCGCGAGATCGTCGAAGCCATCGACGCAACGCCCGCTCTCTGCGATCACATTCATTTGCCCGTGCAATCCGGCTCATCGCGCATTCTCAAACAAATGCTGCGCACGTATTCTCGCGATGAATACCTTGAGAAAATAAACTGGATTTGTTCTGCGCGTCGGCCGATCAGCATCACCACCGACATCATCGTCGGATTCCCCGGCGAAACGGAAAACGATTTCGCGGACACCATTTCACTTCTCGAAGAGGTCCGCTACGACGGCGTGTTCGCATTCAAGTATTCGCCGCGTCCCAATACTTCGGCGAAAGATATGCCGGATGCGATGTCCGAGGAAGAGAAGGGAAGGCGCCTCGCGATAATTCAGCAGCACCAGCGCGAAATCCAGACGGCGCGGAATCAGTCGCTGGTGCGCCAGCGATTCGAAGTGCTCGTCGACGGCCGCCACGAATCACGCGGGCAGTGGTCCGGGCGCACATCTTGCAACCGAATTGTAAATTTCACTTCGCACGAGCAAAATCTTCTGGGACAATATCGTTGCGTGGAAATTATCGCGGCAGGACCGAACAGTCTTGCCGGCGCGCAAGTCGCCCAAGTCGAATGAGCGACCTGCGGGAGGGCCCTATGGAACGCGAAGTCAAAATCCGTGGATTGATGATGGATCCGGTGACCAACATGCCCGTGGTCGTGCTGCGCGCAATCCAGGGTTCGGGCACGCTCCCCATCTGGGTCGGCATTTACGAAGCCAACGCCATCGCCCTCGAAATCGAGAAAGTGCAAACGCCGCGTCCCATGACGCACGACCTGCTCAAGAATGTTCTGATGGGATTGAATGTGCACGTTCAGAAAGTTGTAGTCAGCGACCTGAAGGACGACACGTTCTACGCCGTCATTTGGATGGAGCGCGAAGGTCAAACCATGTCGCTCGATTCGCGCCCCAGTGATGCTCTTGCTCTTGCGCTGCGGCTCGATTGCCCCATTTTCGTCGACGAGGAAGTTTTCAAGTCCTCGAAAATCTCCAGTACCGCGACGGAAAAAACCTCCAAAGAGGATTTGCGCCTCTGGCTCGAAAATCTTAACGACGAAGACTTGGGCCGTTATAAGATGTAAGGTGTAGCCGTACAGTAGAAGTATCTCCCCAGCAGATAAATGGCGGCCTCCTCCCGCCACGTGAAAAATAAGTTTTTTGTCTGCACGCATTATTTTGCTTGCGCACGGCGGGGTAGTCCCGGTACATTTGGCCTACTTATTGTGGGCTTCGGGCGGGCCAGCCTATATGTAGGCCTGCTGTTGCCGAAGGAGTGGCGGCGCTTTTGACGCGTGTCCTGGCGATTGCTAATCAGAAGGGCGGCGTAGGGAAGACGACGACCGCGATCAACCTCGCGGCGGCTCTCGCGCTACGCAAGAAACGAACTCTCCTTATCGACCTCGATCCACAGTCCAACGCCACCATCGCTTTTGTCGATGCGGCCGATGTGCAAGTCTCCATGTTCGACGTTTTCGGCGACCATGCGCCGGAGATGGCGAAAGTCATCAAGCCTACGAAGGATCCCAATTTGTTTTTGGCTCCCGCGAAGCTTTCGCTCGCGCGCCTGGAGCAGCAACTCGCCGGCGCGTTTGACGCTCCTTATAAATTGAAGGATGCTCTCGCGCCCATCTTGAAGGATTTCGATTTCATCGTGATGGATACGCCGCCGGCGCTCGGCATCCTGACGGTCAATGCGCTGGTCGCTGCCAGTCACCTGATCGTGCCCATTCAAGCGGCGTATTTCGCCATCGAGGGCACCGACGATTTGCTGGAAACCTATGCGCGCATTCGCTCGCGTCCGAATCCCGACTTGAAAGTCCTCGGCGTGGTCATCACTCTTTTCGACCGCCGCACAAATATTTCGCGCGACACGCACGAGCAGATTCGCGCTGTCTTCGGCGAAGCGCTTTTCAAGACGCGCATCAGCAAGAACGTCCGGCTCGAGGAAAGTCCCGCGTACAAAGAAACGATTTTCGCGTTTGCGCCCAAATCAACCGGCGCGGAAGAATATAAGAAGCTTTCTCAGGAGGTCATCCAACGTGTCGAAGCGGATCGGGTTACCCGTCACACTCAAGATGCGGCATGACGCGCACTACGTAGAAACGCTAACCAGTTTCAGCGGCGCGTCGATTGGCCGCATGATCCCCATTGATAAAGTGCATCCGAACCCGGATCAGCCGCGCAAAGTGTTGGGCGATTTGTCGGAACTGGTTCAGTCCGTGCGGGAAAAGGGTGTGCTCGAACCGCTTCTCGTGCGCTACATGCCGCGCGAAGACGCCTATTACATTATTTCTGGTGAGCGGCGCTACCACGCATCGCGCGCCGCGGGCCTGCGCGAATTGCCCTGCATCGAAAAAATCGCCGACGATGCGGAGACACTCGAACTTGCGCTGATCGAAAATCTTCAGCGCAAAGACCTGACGGCCTTCGAGGAAGCGGACGGCCTTTTCCGTCTCGCCGAGCAATTCGACTACACGCACGACGATATCGCCAAGAAAATCGGACGCGCGCGCTCGTCTGTGACGGAAACGCTTTCGATTCGCATGATCCCCGATGCGATTCGCCGGATGTGCATCGAGAAGGGCGTGACTTCGAAATCGCTTTTGTTGCAAGTCGCGCGGCAACCCAGTGAACGGAAAATGCACGAAATGGTGATGCAGATCGCGCAAAGCGGCTTGACCCGCGACGAAGCTCGCCGCGTCCGCCAGGAAGAAAAGGACGCCGACACGCGTCCGCGCCCGTTCGTCTTCGACTATCATTCCCCGGATTCGGCGTACCACTTCCGCATCCAGTTCCGCCGCAGCCAAATCTCGCGCGACGACCTGATTCGCTCACTCCGCGAAATCTTGTCCGAACTGGAAGCAGGCTCCGTCTCCTCCTCCGCCGCCTGACACGCGCATTTCGCGTGTCATCCCGAGGAGCGCTTTTCCGCGACGAAGGATCTGCTGATGATCTGCGTCGCCGGGAATGCCCTTAGTCTTTACATTGTCATCCCGAACCCAGATACGCCTTTTGTGGATGGTGTGAGGGATCTGCTTTTTTTCTGGGGAGTGCGGCGCGGTTCTTGCGTCCCGGATGCATCTGCGAGACGGTGCTCTGCCGGCTGGCCCATGCTCGCTTTTTGAGCATGGGCTTTATCTCGCATCCCTACCGCACGGGACAGACATGCAGACTTTTCTTACTTGTGATTAAATTAGGTTGCCCGACTGTGGCAATGATCCACGAGCGGGTCGGGCAAAACAATGGACGAATTAGACGTCATCAAAGCAGTACGGTGGCGATATCGCATTTGTAATTATCTTTTCAGGTTAGGCATGGCTTGGTTTTTTACCGGCGCGATACTCGGCACCCTGCCTAGCCACCCGGTTTCGGAGTGGACGGTCAGCGCCATCGAGATCACTGGCGTCGGGATTTTCTCCGCAGCGTTCGTCTTGACCCTCGCCATTTATCGTTGTCCCGCCTGCGACCATTTTCTGAGCAGATTCAGACCTCGAGGAGACCAATGTTCACACTGCGGTGCCAAAATACGCTGACCGCCGCGAAATTAAGAGACCAACAAGCGCCGTCAAGAGTTGAATTCTCCTCCCGAACCGTCGCACACTAGGAAGATGTCAATCGCGTACGATTTGATTTGCATCGGTGCCGGACCCACGGGACTCGCCTGCGCCATTGAGGCAAAGCGCGCGGGCCTGCGGCCGCTGGTCATCGACAAAGGCTGCCTCTGCAATTCGCTTTACCACTATCCCACCAATATGCAGTTTTTCACCACGCCCGAGCGCATGGAAATCGGCGATTTGCCCATGACCACTGTCGGCGGCAAGCCCACGCGCACCGAAGCGTTGAAATACTATCGCCGCGCTGTCGAGCATTATGGAATCCAGGTTCGCCTGTACGAAAAAGTCGAGGGAATCAGCGGCCACGATGGCGCATTCGTGGTCGATTCGCGCGATGGCAGCGGAGCAACGCATCGATATCATGCGCGGAAAATCGTTCTCGCGACGGGCTACTACGACTTGCCGAATTTCCTGAATGTCCCCGGCGAGGAATTGCCGCACGTCTCGCACTATTTCACTGACGCGCATCCGTTATGGGGAAAAGACGTCGTCGTCATTGGCGCGAAAAATTCCGCCGCCGAGGCCGCTCTTGATTTGTTTCGCTCCGGCGCCAAAGTCACTCTCGTGCATCGCGGCGCCGAGCTGGGGAGAAGCCTGAAATACTGGGTGCGCCCGGACATCGAGAATCGCATCAAGGCCGGCGAAATTCGCGCCCTGTTTAACACGCGCGTCGTCAGCTTCGAGCCCGAATCAGTGATCGTACAAAACGGCGGTGACGTTCAGAACTTGCCGGCGTTTCGCGTTTTCGCCATGACCGGCTATCATCCCGATTTTTCTTTCCTGGAAAGCCTCGGAATCCGCCTCGATCCCAGAACGCGTAAGCCGGATTGCAATCTGCAAACGCTCGAAAGCAATATCCCCGGAATTTATTTGGCGGGCGTCTTGCTCGGCGGCCTGCACACCGGCGAAATCTTCATCGAGAACGGGCGTTTCCACGGCAGACAAATCGTCGCCGCCATCACCGGCCAGGCCGGACCGCAAGAACCCGCGCCCGTTTCTCCTCCCGGAGAATAAATCTACAAATTCCGTGTACTTTAACAAGTATTACGCGCCGCGCTTTTTCCTCTTGCACTTCGACAAGAGGACCGATATAAGGTCCTGTAGAAGCACATGTCGAAGCACAAGGGGAACGCATGCCAGATCGAATATCAGATCGTATGGCAGACCGCACGCAACAGCGGATCGACCTTCCGCAAGGGACCTTGGACCTCCTCATTCTCAGGACTCTCGCCCTCGGCCCCGAGCATGGCTGGGGCATTTCCGAGCGCATCCATCAGATCTCTCGCGAGGTTCTGCAAATCCAGCAAGGCTCGCTGTATCCGGCGCTGCATCGCCTCGAACGCCGCGGCTGGATCAAGGCGCGCTGGGGCGCATCCGACAACAATCGCCGCGCGAAATACTACGAACTCACAAAAAGCGGCCGCAAGCAGCTCGAAGCCGAGAAAGGCGAGTGGAAGAAGTTGACAGCCGCCGTCGCTCAAGTCTTGGGTCCAGCGTAGAGGCTTTCCATGCGCAGTGACTTATGGAGGCGAATATGTTCAGCGATCCCTTGATTCGCTTGCGCAATCTGTTCCGCCGCAACGCCGTCGAGAGGGAACTCGACGACGAGCTGCGCTTTCATTTCGAGCAGCAGGTCGAGAAGTACGTCCAGTCCGGCTTGCCTCTTGCCGAAGCGCGCCGCCGCGCCCGCCTCACCATCGGCGGCCGCGACCAAATCAGGGAAGAGTATCGCGACTCGAGCGGCGTCCGCTTCCTCGAAACGCTCGCGCAAGACATTCGTTTCGCCTTCCGCATGCTGCGCAAATCGCCCGGCTTCACGTTGGCGATTATTCTCACGCTCGCGCTTGGCGTGGGCGTAAACGTGACGATGTTCAGCATCGTAAATATGCTTCTCTTTCGCGTGCCCGCGGACCTCCGCCAACCGCAAGAAATCATGCGCGTCGACGCGGTGGACAAGACCGGACAGCCGCAAATGGAACTGGCGAATTATCCCGGCTACCGGCAGCTCTTGGAGCATGCGCATCTCCTGGAACTCGCGGCGCAAAGCTCCCCATTCGCAACTGACTATGGCCGCGGTTCAGGCGCGCGGGAGATTCAGCGAAGTTACATTACCCATGCGTATTTCGACTTCCTCGGCACCCAACTGCTGATGGGTCGGCCCTTCACGGCCGAAGAAGAGACGCGGCCTGGCGGCGCTCCAGTGGTGATCCTGGGATATGACTTCTGGAAACAGGAATTAGGAAGCGATCCAAAGATACTCGGCCGCGAGATTTTGATTGGCGGAAAAGAGCAGACGGTGATCGGCATAGCCCCGCGCGGATTTACGGGGCTGGATCCGGACGCGGTGGATGTTTGGCTGCCAATCTCGGATGGCGACCGGGGGCCGGAGGGGAGAGACCCAACTACTGATACGGGAGCATGGTGGTTGCAGGTGATCGGCCGGCCAGTGCGTGGCGCGACGTGGCAGCAGGCCGAAGCCGAGGCAACGAGCGCGTTCCGGTACAGCGGCGGCAATCCGGCAGATGCGATTCGTCTCGAGCCGTATCTCGCCGCACGCACAAGCGCAGACATCCTTAAGGATCCCTCCAACGAGGCGCGCGTTTCACTCTGGCTGATGGGCGTGGCTCTCCTCGTTTTTCTGGTTGCGTGCGCGAATGTCACGAACCTGTTTCTGGTTCGGACTATGCAGCGCCAGCAGGAAATGGCCGTCCGCCTGCAGCTCGGCGCGACACGCAGTCGGCTGATTCGTCAAATACTGGTCGAAAGCTTGCTCGTCAGTCTGATGGGCGGCATGGCGGCGCTTTTCCTGGCGTACTGGGCGCGTCCGCTGGTGGGGGTTTTCTTGCTGCCGCCGCACTTTTACGAAGGCGGTTCCATGAGTTTGACGATGCTTGGGCTGGCTGCCGGTTTCGCTGTAATGGCCGGAGTGGCCAGCGGGCTTTGGCCAGCTTGGAAAGCCAGCTGCTTCGATTCCCTGCAAACGCTGAAATCAGGTGGGCCAGCCCTCCACCAGCGGTCCAAAATGCGTTCCGCGATTCTGGTGATCCAGGTGGCGCTGACGTTGGTGCTCAGCGTCGGAGCGGCGCTCTTTGTTCGCAGCCTCCGCAGCGTTCAGGCGATCCGGCTTGGGTTTGACGCGCCGCACGTCCTTGTCGCCACCATGGCATCCTCGGGATATAAACCTGCCGATATCAGCGCCGGTTACGAGCGCATGCGTCAACGTGCCATGGCGGTTCCGGGCGTCGAGCATGCTGCTCTTGCTGCATCCGTGCCGTTTGCTGGCTACAGCTTAACCAGCTTCCGCATCGCCGCCACAAGTTCCTCTCCCGCACGGGACGTGAGTGCAGGATTCAACGCCGTATCGCCGGGTTATTTTGCGGCAATGGGCTTGAGGATCATCCAAGGCCGCCCCTTCTTGCCGTCCGACCGGACTGGTGCGCCTCTGGTTGCAATCGTGAACCAAAGTCTCGCAAGAGAAGTCGCGCCAGAAGGGAATGCTCTCGGCAGATACTTGGTCACGTACGGCGAACAATGCAATCCAAAAGAGTTGAAGGAGAAAAAGGCCGTCGGCGAGAAGACAAACCAAGCGCAGAGGAAGCCTCTCCACGCGGCCAGCGATGACGCCGCCTGTAAAGTCGCAAGTCAATCACTCCGAATCGTCGGGGTGGTTCCGGACGAGAGACGCTATTGGCTTTTCGACGATATGCCGGGCCAGCCTAAGGGTTCAGTGTACACGCCACTCGATCAACCCGTGAACGGGTGGACCGACTTGGTCCCCAACCCTACAGGCCTAGTGATCAGGACCGCGGGCAAGCCCTCGGCCATTGAGCGAAGTGTCGCTTCCGCGCTCGAAGTCGTGGCGCCCGGGTCACGCTACGTGGAAGTGCGGCCGATCACCGAGCTGATCGACGAGCAAACCCTGCCGTGGCGGATGGGTGCAAGCATGTTCCTATTGTTTGCCGTGCTCGCGCTCGTGCTTGCAGCTGTCGGAATCTATGGCGTGGCGGCATTTCTGGTGAGAAGCCGCACAGCCGAGATTGGCGTTCGCCTCGCGCTGGGAGCGATGCCGGGCGACATCCTCAGGCTTGTCTTGACGCGAGGCATGCTGCTCGTTGGATCTGGAATCGCGATTGGGACCGGCACGGCGATTGCCCTTGCGCGACTGATGCAATCTCTTCTCTACGGCATCGCACCCACCGATCCGCCGAGCTACTTGCTTGCAGTTGGCGTCGTGATGTTGGTAGCGCTCGCGGCGTGTTACATCCCTGCTCGCCGCGCCATGCGCGTGGATC
This sequence comes from uncultured Acidobacteriota bacterium, assembly GCA_963757905.1. Classification (GTDB taxonomy): domain Bacteria; phylum Acidobacteriota; class Terriglobia; order Acidiferrales; family UBA7541; genus DAHUXN01. Next base: position 63,999 of record CAVWSV010000002.1, read on the forward strand.
CCATGGTCGCGCTGCGTTATGAGTAAAAGGGAATTGAGCTACAGGTCGCAGCCAAATT
>CAVWSV010000003.1:0-253980 GCA_963757905.1 uncultured Acidobacteriota bacterium
CATCGAGAACGGGCGTTTCCACGGCAGACAAATCATCGCCGCCATCACCGGCCAGGCCGGACCGCAAGAACCCGCGCCCGTTTCTCCTCCCGGAGAATAAATTCGCCCTTGGATTTGAATTTGCGCGTCGTGGCGCTCTTTGTTAAAGTAAACGCTTATGGCATCGGTCGTTAAAGAATTCTTCCGCACCTTCGTCATCCTGTACAAGGGCTTCAAGGTGACGTTCATCACCATGTTCAAGAAGCCCACCACGGAAAATTATCCCGCCGAACCGGTCCACTTCCAGGCGCGCTATCGCGGGATTCACGTCCTGCAGCGCGACGAGAACGGCCTCGAAAAATGCGTCGCGTGTTTCTTGTGCGCCGCCGCGTGCCCCGCAAATTGCATTTACATCGAAGCCGCCGAAAACACCGCCGACAATCGCATCTCCGACGCCGACCGCTACGCCAAGGTCTACAACATCGACTATTCCCGCTGCATTTTTTGCGGCTATTGCGTCGAAGCTTGCCCCACCGACGCCATCACCCACGGACACGGCTTCGAACTCGCTCCTTACGACATCAACGCGATGATTTATCGCAAGGAAAAACTCCTCGAACCCTGGCCCCCGCCGAAAGTCACTGCCCGCTCTTCCACTCCTTCTCCCGTCGCCGCCACGCGCTAAGTTTTTTACGCTGTCATCCCGAACGCGTTCGCGTTGGTGTGTCCGCCCTTCGCCCAAATCACTCAGGATGAACGAGTGTTCAGAAACGGACAATACGTCGAGCTTTGTGCGAAAAACTCGATTAGGCCTGGTTCCTTTCGCTTGTTTTCAGTGAGTTGTCGCATGTTCTAATTCTCCATGACTAGGACCTTCTTGGACAGACCGACAGGAAGACTGATATTTATAAATAGTTGCATCGGTCTTGGATTGCTTGTCGCCTACCGGAATGGCTACCGTGGGCTGGACCTGCTCTACTTATCGATCATACTCGTCGTTCTCCTAAACGCAGCTGGAGTTGTCGGCCTCTGGATTTTTAGGAAGTCTACGCCGGTTCCGCCCAATAAATTTCTGCTGCCGTTGTGGATCGCCATAGGAATCCATGGACTAATTTATTTGTGGTATCACCTTTTCCCTGCCAAATGAGATGAAGCCCAACGTCAACCATTGTTGCCTTTCGTCGCGCCGGTTGTTTTCTTGGCGCGGGTGGCGGGCGTGGCGGGATAGGTGATGCGTTTGCCGCGGACGCGGGCGAAGGGCGTAAGCTTGTGAAGATTGCGGCGCGTGGGGGTCATGATGTGCTCGACGGCGTGGCCGCGGACGGTGAGCGCGTCGGCGAGAAGCGAACGGTGGCAGCGCCACGGTACAGCTTCGGCGCACATGATGGCGCAGCGTTTTGATTCCGCCAGTTTTTCGAGACGAGCGAGTCCGGCGGCGAATTCGGGCGTCTGCATGTAATCGGCGAAACCTCGGAAGCTCGAATTATTCCAGCCTGTGTTCAGCGAATCCGGTTTAGCGCGGCGAAGGCCGCCGAGTTTGGCGAGGTGCGTGTAAGCGATGCGCGCGGGGCGAAGGGTTTGCGGAAGCGCGTCGCCTGCCTGCGCGGACGGGCCCGCCACGGCGGGCAGGCGATTGAATTGCGGATTGTGGCGCGAGCGCGGGACTGTGCGCACGTCGACGACGCGCTGGACGCCGTGGGCTTGGAGGAGGGCGAGGAAATCTTCGATGGAGCGATTGGAATGGCCGATGGTGAGGATGAGTGGTGGTGAGCTGCGCGTCCGTTTTTTGCGGCTTTTGGGGATTAGGGCGCGGCGTTCCATCGATGATTGCGCGGACCGTGCGGACGCGGTGGAAGCGGGCGTAACTTTGGGTGGAGCTTTCTTCACTTTGATAGCATCTACCGTATTGAGAAGCAGTGCAAATGCAGTGGCTAGTGGTTAGTGACTAGTGAAAACGGGAACGCGTCGGGAGAAGTTGTCGGGTCGGCGAGTGGGTTGCGGGATGATACGTTGAGTTTTCGACGGCGGAGAGGCGGTGAAAGTGGGGACGATTGCGATGAAGTTGAAGGAGCGCAGGGAAGTGGCGAATGGGACGATGGCGTTTTTGCTGGAGAAGCCGGCGGGATTCGACTTCCAAGCGGGGCAGGCGATGGAAGTGAAGCTGGAGAATCCTCCGAAGACGGACGCGGAGGGGAATTCGCGGGCGTTTTCGATTGCGAGCGCGCCGTATGAGGCGCATGTGATGTTTGCGACGCGGATGCGCGAGACGGCGATGAAAAACAGCTTGAAGCAAATTCCTCTCGGGACGGAATTGCAGGTGGATGGACCGTGGGGCGATCTGAAATTGCACACGCGGGCAACGCGGCCGGGAGTTTTTTTGGCGGGAGGAATCGGGATCACACCGTTTCGCAGCATCGTGCTGGACGCGGCGAAAAATAAATTGCCGCACAAATTGTGGCTGTTCTATTCGAACCGCCGGCCGGAGGACGCGGCGTTTCTGGAGGAATTGGGACGGGCGGAGAAGGAGAATCCGAATTTCAAAATGATTGCGACGATGACGGAGATGGAGAAATCTTCGCGGCCGTGGCAGGGAAAAACTGGATTCGTCGATAAGACGATGCTTATGGAAGCGATTGGGGATTTGAATGCGCCGATTTATTACATTGCGGGTCCGGGCGCGATGCTGAACGCGATGCGGAAGATGTTGCTCGATGCGGGAATGCATGAGGATGATATTCGGGCGGAGGAGTTTGCCGGGTATTAGAGCAGTGGCGAGTGAAAGGAGAACCTCAGCGGCAGAAGCCGCGCCCTGACGAAGGCACGAAAGGCAAAATCCCCGCCCTTCACAAAGCACGTTAAGGATGGGGCACCCAGAAAAGAGCAGGTCGCGGCGGGCAGAAGGATTCGTGGGATATTAGAACGCTCGCGGGAAAATTGGGCGCGAGTGGAGGCTTGAGAAAATAGATCAACGAGTTGTTTTGGCGAGGTGATTGTTGGCGGAAATTACGGCGCTATTCTTTGATGTGGGCGGGGTGCTGCTGACGAATGGGTGGGACCGGCCGTCGCGGCGAGAGGCTACGAAGAAGTTCGGGCTGGAATGGGATGATTTCGAGGACCGGCACGAGCTGCTGAACCACGGATTTGAAGTGGGAGCGGTGAGTCTGGACGAGTATTTGAAACGCGCGGTTTTTTACCGCGAGCGGAAGTTCAGCAAACAGGATTTTATCGATTTTATTCATTCGCAATCGCGGGCAATGCCGGAGACGCTGGCGGTGCTCCAGAAGTTGGCCGCGCGGAAAAAATATTTGATCGCAGCGCTGAACAACGAATCGCGGGAATTGAACGAATACCGCATCCGGACATTTAATTTGCGCGAATATTTCGAAGTGTTTTTGAGTTCGTGCTATCTGGGTGTGCGGAAGCCCAATGCGGCGATTTACAAATTGGCGCTGAGCATCACGCAGCGCGCGGGAGAAGAATGCGTGTTCGTGGATGATCGCGACTTGAATTTGGAATGCGCGAAAGAGTTGGGGATGCACACGATACAGTTCAAGGATGCGGCGCAGTTGGAGAAGGAGTTGAGGGGATTAGGAGTGACATTGACGGCACCACAAGGCTGACAAGCCGAGGAAGAAAAGCAGATTTCTCGTCCCGACACAAAGCGTCGGGACGCAAGATGCGCGTCGCGTGGCTCCTCGGGATGACAGCAACGGCGACGAGTCGGCAGTAGGCGGTGATGAGTTAAAGATAGGGACAAAACGAAAGGACACAAAAAACCAAAGACGGAAAGCAGATCCCTGCCTGCGGTAGGCGGGCCTCACCGCCGTTCGGCAGAGGCGGGCATCCTTCCCCCCGTCAGGCCAAGCCGGGTTCGGGATGACAACTAGAAACGAAAAGCCCCACCCTTCACAGAAAACGTTCAGGATGGGGCACCCGTAAAGACGAAAGCAAAGCGGCGTCGAGCCGCTGCGCTCCATATCGAGACGGGGCGCGCGATGATGTGGCCGCGTCGGGCGCCAGAGAATCGAAAGAAAGAGAGAGGAAAATGGGGACGAACGCGATGAAGTCGGGAAATGACGCGCATTTATTCGTGATTTTGGGAGCGACGGGGGATTTGGTGGCGCGAAAATTGTTGCCGGCGCTGAATGAGTTGATTGCGCGAGATGCGCTAGGGCCAAGCAGTCTGATTCTGGGCGTGGGCGTGGAGACGGAATTCAACGACGAAAGTTTTCGGGAGCGTTGCCGGAAGGATTTGGCGGACGCGGGCATTCCGCAGGATCAAATCGCAAAGACGGTTTCCGACAAAAGAATCTTCTACCAGACAATTGCGAAAGGGACTCCGGAGGATTACAAAAAGCTGGCCGCGCGCGTGGAGCAAGTGGAGAAAGAAAACGGATTGCCGGGCAACCGCGTGTTCTATCTTGCGCTGCCGCCGAAAGTGTTTCCACTGGCAATTACCGGGCTGGGAAATGCGGGGCTGAACGCGAGCAAGGGATGGACGCGGCTGGTGATCGAAAAACCGTTTGGGCGGGATTTAGCGTCGGCGCAGGCGCTGAACAAAGTGGCGCACGAACATTTCGAGGAGAAGCAGATCTACCGCATCGATCATTATTTGGGGAAGGAAACGGTGCAGAATCTTTTGGTGTTCCGGTTCGCGAATACGCTGTTCGAGCCGCAGTGGAATCGCGATCGAATTGAAAGCGTGGAAATCACAGTGGCGGAATCGCTGGGAGTGGAGCACCGCGCGGCGTATTACGAAGGCGCGGGCGCGTTGCGCGACATGGTGCAGAACCATTTGACGCAGCTGATGACGCTGACGGCGATGGAAGTGCCGGAGGCGTTCGAGGCGGAGCCCATCCGGCGCGAAAAAGTGAAAGTGCTGCACTCGGTGACGCCGATCAAAAAGGAAAACGTGGTGATGGGACAGTACGCGAGCGGCAAAATCGACGGAAGCGATGTGGTTGCCTATCGCGATGAGCCCGGAGTGGCGAAGGATTCGCAAACGGAGACGTTTGTAGCGATGCGTCTTGAGATTGAGAACTGGCGATGGCACGGCGTGCCTTTCTTCCTGCGGACAGGGAAGCGGCTCGCACAGCGCATGAGCCAAATCGTGGTGAACTTCCGGCGGCCGCCGGTGTGGATTTTTAATCCGTTCGACCATAAGGAGATTCAATCGAATTCGCTGGTGATTGCGATTCAACCAGACGAGGGATTCGATCTCTATTTCGAAATTAAAGCGCCGGGGCAGGGAGTGCAAATCCAAAGGAGCGATCTACATTTTCGCTACTCGGAGGTATTCAAGCCGCTGCCGGAGGCGTATGAGACTTTGCTTCTCGATGTGATTCATGGCGATCCGACGCTTTTCGTCAGCGACAGTTGGGTGGAGGCGTCGTGGCAACTGTACACGCCAGTGCTCGAAAATAAGCCGACCGTGTTGCCGTACGCGGCGGGGAGCTGGGGGCCGGCGCAAGCGGATGCGTTGTTGAGTGATCTGGGGAGATCGTGGACAAAAACATCATAACGAATGGGCGAATCTTTCCGGATTTGAATGTGTTGAGCCGGGCGGTGGCGGAGAACTCGCTGCGCATTGCGAATGAAGCGGTGGGCGCGCGGGGACGCTGCCTGATTGCGCTGTCGGGCGGGAGGACGCCGGAGAAAGCGTACGAACTGTGGTCGACGGAATTTCGCGAGAAGATGCCGTGGGCGAAGACGCATTTTTTCTGGGGCGACGAGCGTTTTGTGGCGGCGGAGGATGCGCAGAGCAATTACCGGATGGCGCGCGAGGCACTGTTCGAGGATATTCCGGTGCCGACGGGGAATGTCCATCCGATTGCGACGAATTTTCGGGACGCGGATGAAGCGGCGCGCGCATACGAAAAAGTGCTTCGGGAATTTATTGCGGAGACGGGGCCTTCGTTTGATTTACTATTCCTCGGCGTGGGAGGCGAGGGGCATACGGCGTCGCTGTTTCCGGATTCGCCGGCGCTGCGGGAGGAGAAACGGTGGGTGGTGGGCGTGCGGGCGCCCGTGGAACCGCCGGTGCGAATCAGTTTGACGTTTCCGATTTTGCGGCGCGCGCGAGAGACGTATTTTTTGCTGGCAGGGCCGGACAAGCGGGAGATTGTAGCGACGCTGCGGCGCGACGCGGGGAGCGAGTCGCGGAAATTGCCGGTGGAGATGCTGCGTCCGGAAGGCGAAGTGATTTGGTTTTTGGATCGCGCGGCGGACGGGGAAGCGGGACATGCGTTTTAGACTGGAGGAGCCATGACGAGGAGTGCGGGAAGAGGAAGATGGGGAGCGTTGGTGAGTGTTGCGGTGCTATTTGCGTTGACGGCGGTGGTCGTGCCGCTGATGCGGGCGCAGCCGGGCGGTGCGCCTGCGAGAGTGACGGCGCGGCCAGCGGGACAATCCATGGTGCCGCGGCCGATTGCACAGTCAGCCACACAGGGGGCAGAATCCGTTCCGGCTTATCATTCCGCGCCGCCGAAGGGTCCGCTGCCCGCAACGCTGGCGGCGAGCGGGTTCGCTGATCCGCTGACGAAGAAGGCGTACGCGGTTGCGGCAAAAATGAAACCGGTGCTCTATCAATTGCCGTGCTATTGCCGCTGCGATCAGGCTGCCGGGCATACGAGCCTTCTGAGTTGCTACACCGACCTGCACGGTTCGGAATGCGAAATCTGCAAGAAGGAAGTTTTCTACACGTATGAACAGAGGCGCAAAGGAAAAACGGCGAAGCAGATACGCGCGGGAATTATTCGCGGCGACTGGGAGAAGGTGGACTTGGGGAAGTATGCGCCGCCGCTTTCTTCGGGTGGTGGGGCGAAGAAATAAGAGACGAGTGGCAGTGAAGAGTTAAAGCCAAATGCGAGAAACGAAGGCGAAAAGCAGATCCCTCGCCGGGTGGCGGCTCGAGATAACAACGCGCGTTGAGTTGACACGTGGGGCGCACAATGCGCGCTGCGTGGCACGTCTGTGGTAGATGGGATGACGGCGAGAAGCGAAAACGAAAAGGGGAAACGAAAGGCGGATGCCTCACCGCGTTCGCCAAAGGCGGGCGACCGGGTTCGGGATGACAACAAAAGATTAGCCGCGGAGGACGAATGGGCGCGGTGATGCAGGATTTGCGTTACGCGGTGCGGATGCTGGCAAAGACGCCGGGGTTTTTGACGATTGCGATTCTGACGCTGGCGCTGGGGATTGGCGCGAACACAGCTCTTTTTTCCGTGGTGAACGGCGTGCTGCTCAATCCGCTGGCATATCCGCATTCCGAGCAACTGGTGGCCATTTATGAAAATACTCCGTCATTCCATGAAGGCCCCATCACCTATCTGAATTTCCTGGATTGGCAGCGCGATACGCAAACGTTTTCTTCGATGGCGATATACCGCAACGAGGACTACAACTTCACGGGCACGGGCCAAGGGGAGCGGCTGAGCGGTTTCATGACCTCCGCCGGCTTTTTTTCGACGCTAGCCGTAAAGCCGATTCTTGGGCGCGACTTTCGCGCGAGCGACGATCAGTTGGGCGCCGCGCCGGTGGCGATTCTCGGCGGAGGATTCTGGAAGCGGAGATTCGGGGCGTCGCCGGACATCATCGGTAAATCGGTGGTGCTGAATGGCGCGTCGTACACGGTGGTGGGCGTGATTCCCGCAAACTTCGCGCTCTACGGGAATGACCGCGACATTTACACGCTGATTGGGCAGTGGAACGATGCATCGTTTCGCGACCGGCGGATCGACATGAGCGCGCACGCGGTCGGACGGTTGAAGACTGGCGTGACGCTCGCGCAGGCGAAAGCGGACATGGACAGCATCGCGCGAAATCTGGCTGCTGCGTATCCGGAAGCGGACAAGTCGGTGGGGATCACGCTGATTTCGATGAAGCGAGACATCGTGGGCAACGTCGAGCCATTCCTGGTGGTGCTGCTGGCGGCCGTCGCTTTCCTGCTGCTGATTGCGTGTGCGAACGTGGCGAATCTGCTGCTGGCGCGTTCGATGGGGCGGTCACATGAATTTGCGATTCGCGCGGCGCTGGGGGCAAGCCACGGGCGCGTGATCCGGCAGCTTCTCACGGAAAGCATCCTGCTCTCGGGCGTGGGCGGCGCGCTGGGACTTTTGCTGGCGTTCTGGGGAACGAAGGCCGTGCTGGGCACGCTGCCCCGCGCACTGCCGCGCGCGAGCGATGTCTCGCTGGACTCGCGCGTGCTGCTGTTCACGCTGGGCGTTTCGCTTTTCGCCGGAATTTTGTTCGGGCTTGCCCCGGCGCTGAAAAGCTCGCGCGTAAATCTGCAGGAGATACTGAAGGAAAGTGGGCGGGGATCGAGCGGCGCGCGGCATGGCTTGCAGGGAATTTTCGTGGCGGTCGAAGTGGCGATGGCGTTGGTGCTGCTCGTGGGCGCGGGGCTGATGATCCGCAGCCTCGAAGCGTTGTGGCGCGTGAATCCGGGATTCGATCCAAGCCACGCGATCACTTTCAGTTTGTCGTTGCCGGCGTCGTCGAAGGTTAGTGCGGCGGAAACGCGGGCGCGTCTTCGGGAGTTCGACGAAAAAATGCGCGCAATTCCCGGAGTGGAAGCTGTTTCCGTGACGCTGGGGTCGCGGCCGATGATTCATGATTCCGCGCTGCCATTCTGGATTGAGGGCCAGCCGAAGCCAGCGAACGACAACGATATGCACCAGGCGATGTTTTATCTGGTGGAGGCGGGTTTTCAGAAAGCGATGGGAATCACGCTGGAGCGCGGGCGGTTCATCACGGCGCAGGATGATGAGCACGCGCCGAAGGTGATTGACATCGACGACGTGTTCGCTCGGACTTATTTTCCGCGCGAAAATCCGATCGGGAAACGCGTGAATTTCGTGGTCTTCGGCGTGCAGGCTGAAATCGTCGGCGTGGTGGGGCACGTAAAACAGTGGGGGCTGGGCACGGATGCGAAGTCCGCGATCGAAGCGCAATTCGATTATCCGTTTATGCAGCTTCCGGAGAAGCTGATGCCGCTGGTGGCGACGGCGGTGGCGGTGGTGCTGCGCACGCAGGGCGATCCGAGTGCGGTGATGGGGTCGGTGCGGCGCGCGGTGGAAGAAACGGATCCGCGAGAAGTGATTTATGGAGTGGAAACGATGGACGAAGTGGTGTCGAACTCGTTTGCGGCGCGACGGCTGTCGATGGTTTTGCTTGGTGTGTTCGCGGGGCTGGCGCTGATGCTCGCGTGCGTGGGAATCTACGGCGTGATTTCGTATGTGGTGGGGCAGCGGACGCACGAAATCGGAGTGCGGATGGCGCTCGGGGCGCAGCGAGGGGATATTTTTCGGCTGATTGTGGGGCAGGGAACGAAGATGGCTCTGGCGGGCGTGGCGATTGGCGTCGTTGCGGCGTTTGGGCTGACGCGGTTGATGGCGAACCAGCTTTTCGGTGTGAGCGCGCATGATCCGTTGACGTTTGCGGGGGTTTCTTTGCTACTGACGGTCGTCGCGATTTTGGCGTGCTACGTTCCGGCGCGGAGGGCGATGAAGGTGGATCCGATGGAGGCGCTGAGGTACGAATAGTTGAGAGTTGATAGTCGAGAGTTCAGGGTGAAAACGGCGGAGAGCGGAAAAGTTAAAGAAGTGGGGGAGCGAATGCGGGCGGTGATGCAGGATTTGCGTTACGCGATGCGGACGTTTGGGAAGGCGCCGGGGTTCACGGCGATTGTGGTGCTGACGCTGGCGCTGGGGATTGGCGCGAACACGGCGATTTTTTCGGTGGTGAACGCCATCGCTGTTGCGGCCGTTGCCATTTCACAATTCCTCAGGGCAACTGGTCGACCTGTGGGCGCGCAGCTCGCTGTTCGATTTTCCGCGACCTGGGCATCGTCGTTGCCAGACATCGAGGATATTCGGCGCAGGATACGGTGTTCTCGGCGATCGCGCCCTATAGCTACGCGAGGATGACCGAGACGGGAAGGGGCACACCACATGAAATTGACGGCGCCGAAGTTTCCGCCGACTTTTTCCCGCTGCTCGGAATGAAGCCGCTCCGCGGAAGAATTTTCACGAAGGCGGAGATGCAGGAGGGGCAGGATCGCGAAGTGATTCTGAGTTTTTCGATGTGGCAAAAAGAATTTGGGAGCGATCCGCACGCGGTAGGGAAGAGCATTACTCTCGACGACAAAACGTACACCGTGATCGGCGTGATGCCTCTACAGCAAGATCTCGATTTTGTGACGAGTGCACAACTGTGGACGCCGTTCGCAAACTCGAAGGAGGAGCTAGCCGATCGCGAGCAAGAAGGGAACGATCGCGGTGGCGCGGTTGAAGCCGGGGCGCACATAAAAGAGGCGCAGGCGGAGCTTGATGCCATTGCCGCGCGTTTGGCAAAAACGTATCCCGATGCAGACAAGAATTGGAGTCTTCCACGCGGTGCTCGCTCGAGTCGGATTTGCTGGGCGACGCGCGCGCGCCGTTGCTGATTTTGCTTGCGGCCGTGGGATTCGTGCTGCTGATTGCGTGCGCGAATGTGGGGAATTTATTTTTGTCGCGCGGGTGGGCGAGACGAAGAGAGCTAGCGATTCGTTCGACGCTGGGAGCGACGCGCGGGCGGGTGGTGCGGCAGTTGCTGGCGGAAAGTTTGCTGATGGCGTTGATCGGCGGTGCGTGCGGATTGGTGCTGGCGATTTGGGGAGTGGATGCGCTGCGCGCGCTGCTGCCGACGGATACTCCGCGCATAAAGGATTTGAGCATCGACCAGGCGGTGCTGTGGTTCACGCTGGGCGCTTCGGTTCTGGCGGGGATTTTGTTTGGATTAGCACCGGCGCTTCTGGCATCGCGGCTGGACCTTGAACGCGGCGATGAAAGAAGGCGGAGCGGGAGCGCAGATAGGAGGCGCGAGCACGCGTCACAATTTGCTGCGGCGGTTGCTGGTGGTAGGGGAAGTGGCGCTGGCGCTGGTCCTGGTGATTGGAGCGACGCTGGCATTGCGCAGTTTTGCGCGACTGCGAAGCGTCAACTTGGGATTTCGTCCCGAGCATGTGCTCACGATGAGCCTCGGCGTTCCACCGCGGAAATTTCCCAAGCCAGAGCAAGTGGTCACGTACACGCGGCAAATCCTGACACTGACGCGCGGAATTTCCGGCGTCGAGGATGCGGGGGCGTCGCTATACGCGCCGTTTTCGGGAATGAAAGGCGAGTCCACGGTGCACACGGAGGCTACTCCACAGAATGCGCCGTCGCCTACAGCCGAAGCCAATCGCGCCACTCCGGACTATTTCCGAACGCTGGGGATTCCGCTGATTGCGGGACGCGAGTTCACGGACGCGGACACGAGCGGCGCGCCGGATGTTTACATCGTCAATCAGGCATTCGCGGAGAAGTTTTTTGGACGCGCAAGCCCTATAGGAAAACGGATTTGGACGAACTACGACAAGAACAAGAATCCGAAGTGGGGCCAGATCGTCGGCGAGATCGGGAATACACGCGACGTCACGACCAAAGAAGCGCCCGAGCCTGAGTTTTTTGCGGCCTATGAGCAATTGGAAAAACCGGGGGGAGCCATCTGGCTGGTTGTACGCACGAAGGCGGAGCCGCTTGGAGTGGTGTCCGCGATTCAGGATCGTATCTGGTCCCTCGACAAAACGCAGCCCATCGAGAACGTCAAGTCCATGGACCAGATGGTGGCGAGTGCAAACGCAGCGCCGCGGTTTCAGACTTTTCTGCTGGGGATTTTTGGGGCGCTGGGATTGCTGCTGGCAGTGGTGGGGATTTACGGCGTGATTTCGTATTCGGTCACGCAGCGGACGCACGAGATTGGGATACGCATGGCGTTGGGAGCGGAGCCGCGACAAGTGCTGAGACTGGTTCTGATGCACGGGTTGAGGCTGGCGGTGGCGGGAGTTGCGATTGGCGTGTTGGCGTCGCTTGGGATTGACAAGGTTGATGGCGAGCTTGCTGTTTGGCGTGAGCGCGACGGATCCGTTGACGTTTGGCGGGTGTGGCGATTGTGTTGACAATTGCGGCGTTGGCGGCATGTTATGTGCCGGCGCGGAGAGCGATGCGCGTGGATCCGATGGAGGCGCTGAGGTATGAGTGACTAGTGGCGAGTGATGAGAATTGAAAGTGAGAGGCAAGATGAAAGTGGTGAGTGGACAGTGGTCAGCAAACGATAAGGCAGTGCGCTTTTGATTTTGCAGGGGCACAGGTTGCAACCTGTGGTTCACGTCGCGACTCGGGAAGTCGCGACGGGCGCAGCAAGCAGCGCCCCTACGAAAGCTTCACGTATGCCGCCGATGGAAGAGCGGAAGCATAGCCCAAGCTGAAGCGCCTGTGAGCTAGACGCGGACACAAAGACCCCCACCCTTCACAGAAAACGGCAACCCGGAAAGGCGAAAGGCAAAGCGGCGTCGAGCATCCCCGCAGGAGCATTCGGGACGCAAGAGGCGCGCCGCACTCCGTAAAAGACGGACAGCGTGTTCAGGTTTGACGTCCGAGACGCGAGAAGGGAAACCCTCGGGAAGACGCTCACTTCGAAGATCGCATCAGTGCAAGCAGGACGGGGCACCAGGCAAGAGGCTAGCGTGTGGGGAAGCGTTTGGGAACCAGAGGAAAAACTTCGGTACAGGTACAAACTGTCCTTGAACTGCCCGTCCCGCCAGTAGTTTTGCCATGGCCAGCATGCGTAAACTATCTGGGAATTTGTCTCGCTCGTTGGGTTTCGTGGTCTTGGATTTGACAGTGGGAGCACACCAGATGGAATCCGATCTACGGCAGCTCGGGCGAGGCGAGTGGTGGCTTTGGTTTTCCGCGCTGGTCGTGACAGTGCTCGCGGGAATCGTTTTGTTGCTGACCTCGTTTCATTCACTCTTCCTACACCACGAACACTTCTTTGAGATTCGTTCCGACCAAGCCAGGTGGGCAATACTCAGCTTGCTGCTTGTGTTCAACGGGTGGCTGGTGCAGCGGCAGTGGGTGTTTCGCCGGCTCCGAAGACGCCTTACGGAGCCAACCGGCAACGCGCAATCGGCGATGGAAATAAATGATCCTTCCCAAATGGACGCGGTCACTGGGTTGTACACTCGGGCCTCGGTCGAGCAGAGCCTGGGGAGAGAGGTTGCGCGCGCGAGACGGCAGAACCTGCCGCTGAGCCTTGTGGCGTTTCATCTGGATGATTTCGGCGAGCTCAGCAAGCGCCACGGGAGGCGATGCAGGCGCGCTGATACTGAAAGAATTCGCCAACCGTTTGAGGAAAGCGAGTCGCGGCTCTGATTTTTGCGTTCGTTTGGGGGATGACGATTTCCTGGTGATTCTGCCCGAATGCAGTCTGAGCGACGCCAAACTAGTTTCTGATCGCTTGGGTGCGCTGGAGATGAAATGCGCGGGGCAGGACGTTGCGCTCAGTTGCTCGGTTGGATGGATTGACTACAAACGTGGAGAGGTTCCCTCGGACCTGTTTAAACGGGCTCGGGAGGTTCTTCAACTTTACAAAGCGGCCAACAAAGACAGTTTCGTTCCAACCCTTGTGGTGGAATAGCTTCCAACGGTTTTCCGGCAGGCTCCCCGCAGGCGTCTTGTAGTCTTCGCAATTTGTCCAACTCACTCAAATTGACATGTGTTCGGTTACGCGACAGAGGCTCCCGCAAACGGACGAACTGGGGAATCGACACGCGTCAAACTCCCACTTAATATATTGCTTCCAGGATAGTTAGCGATTTCGCTGTTCGGAAGTTAATCTGCGTAATTGCGCAGAAGAGTTACCAGGGGTGCGCCGATGAACACATTGTTCCAGGACATGAAATACGCGGTGCGGATGCTGGCGAAGTCGCCGGGATTCACGGCGATTGCGATTCTCACGCTCGCGCTCGGCATCGGCGCGAACACGGCGATTTTCTCGGTGATCAATTCCGTGCTGCTCGAGCCGCTGCCGTTCAAGAATCCCGCGCAGCTTGTCTCTTTGCGCGAGACGGAAAGCGCGCCGGGAAACTTCCCGCTGGATGGCGCGGATTTTCTCGACTGGAGGGCGCAGAATAAAACTTTTTCGTCCATGAGCCTCTACACGTTTCCGCGGGGATATAACGCCAGCGGCGCGGGCGAAACCGAATCGGCGGCGGCCGTCGCCACACAGGCGAATTTTTTCGACACGCTGGGCGTCGAGCCGCTCATCGGCCGTGCGTTCGCGAAGGGTGAAGATGCGGCGGGCAAGGATCACGTTGTGATTTTGAGCTATGGATTCTGGCAGCGGCATTTCGGCGGACGGCCGGACGCGCTCGGAAAAACGGTGCAGTTGAACGACCAGCCGTACACCGTGATTGGAGTCATGCAGCGCTGGCTCAATTTCCCCACGGCAACGGACCTTTTCATTCCGCTGGACATGACTTCGAAGGATGTGCACAACCGCGGCAGCCACTGGGCCGGCGGGTTGGGACGCGTGAGGGCCGGAGTGTCGATTGCACAAGCGCGGACGGATCTGCTGACCATTTCCGGGCGAATCAACAAGCAATATCGCCAGCCGGACGATCAGGCGATTCATTCGCTGGTGTTTCCGCTGAAGGAATATTTGACGGGAAATTCGCGGCCGCAGCTCTTGATTTTGTTTGGCGCAGTGGCGCTGGTGCTGCTGGTCGCGTGCGCCAACGTGGCTAACCTCTTGTTGGCGCGCGCGAGTTCGCGCCAGCGGGAAATGGCGGTGCGCGCGGCGCTGGGCGCGAGCCGCTGGCGGCTCGCGCGACAATTGTTGACGGAAAGTATTTTGCTGGCGCTGGCGGGCGCGGCGCTCGGACTGTTGGGCGCTTCATGGACCATTAGCGCGCTGGCCGCGGCGCGAACGCTGCCGATTCCGCGAGCGAATCCCATTCAACTCAATGTGACAGTGCTGCTCTTCACGATTGGCGTCAGCGTGCTGGTGGGAATTTTGTTCGGTCTCGCGCCGGCGCTGCAAACATCAGCCCAGAATTTGAGCGAGGAGCTGAAATCGAGCGCCAATGCCGTCGTGAGCGCGACGGGCAGTGGGCGAGCGCTGCGCAATGCGTTGATCGTCGGAGAAATTGCGGTGTCGCTGGCGCTGCTGGTAGGCGCGGGATTGCTGCTGCGGAGTTTCGCGCAAATGCGCACCGCGAACATCGGCGTGCAGCCGACAAATGTATTGACGATGCGACTCAATTTGCCGGAGGCAAAATACAAAACGCTGCCGCAGATGCGCGGATTTGTCGATGAGCTTCTTTCGCGCATCAAGAAAATTCCCGGAGTGACCTCCGCCGCGGTAACGAACATGCTCCCGCTCGAAGGCGGAAGCAACGGCTATATCACGGTGCCGGGAAACACCAACCCGGCGCTCAAGAATCAGCTTGTGGAAGGGCATTACATCACGCCGGAGTATTTCAAGGTGTTCCGCATCCCGCTGCTCGAAGGCCGGAATTTCACCGAGGAAGACACGCAGCAAGCGGCAGGCGCTTCCGCAAAAATGGCGGCGCTTTATAAGGCCGCCAAAGACCGGAACCCCGAAATTCCGGCCAGACCTTTCTTTCGTCGCGGTGATCAACGAAAGCATGGCGAAAACCTTCTGGCCGAATCAGGACGCGGTTGGTAAAGAGTTCTACGCGTACGGCGGCGATACGGGACCCGCGACGAAAGTAATTGGCGTTGTGGGAGACGTGAAGGAATGGGGGATTCGCGAGAAAGCGATACCCGAAAGTTATTTCGCGTTGCCGCAGGCGCTCGGCGATCCGGGATTCGACGGTTCCATTGTGGTGAAAACAGCGATCGCGCCGGGCAGCGTGTTGGGCGCGATTCGCGGCGATGTGCGCGGCCTGGACAGCAGCCTTGCGCTTTTTCACGTGCGAACAATGGAGGAAGTGATCGCCGACAACATGCAGGACACGAGCTTGCAGACGTTTCTGCTCGGCATGTTCGCGGGGCTGGCGCTGCTGCTGGCGGCGGTGGGATTGTACGGAGTGATGTCCTACTTGGTGACGCAGCGCACGCACGAAATTGGCATCCGCATGGCGCTGGGTGCGCAGCAGGACGACGTGCTGAAGATGGTCGTAGGGCAGGGAATCAAATTGATTGTCATTGGCGTGGCGATTGGAATCGCGGCGTCGCTGGCGCTGACGCGATTGATGGCGAGTTTGCTGTTTGGCGTGAGCGCGACGGATCCGATTACGTTTGCGGGCGTAGCGATTGTGTTGACGATTGTGGCGCTGGCGGCGTGTTATGTGCCGGCGCGGCGGGCGATGAGGGTGGATCCGATGGAGGCGCTGAGATACGAGTGAGAAAGGCAGTGGCTAGTGGCGAGTGGCTAGTGAAAAGCGAAAATCTCCACCCTTCGCGCCATTGTTTAGGCCGGGCGCTCCCTTCCTGCGTCAGGATAGGCAGGATCGGGCACCCGCAAAAGCGAAAGGCGAGGATCGAAAAAAACAAAGCGAAAGGCGAAACTCGAAAACGAAAGAGCAAAGCAGATCCCTCGCCGCATGGCGGCTCGGGATGACAATGAAAAGCAAAAGCGAAACTCGAAAAGCGAAAAGCGAAAACGGAAAAGCGAAAACGGAAAAGCGAAAACGGAAAAGCGAAAAACCCCACCCTTCGCGCCCATACTTCAAAACGGACGCTCCCTTCCTGCGTCAGGGCAAGCAGGATGGGGCACCCGAAAAGGGCGAAAAGCAAAGACTAAAAGCAAAAACGAAAAGCAAAGACGCAAGGCGAAACGGCGAGGCATTAGGGACGAAATAAGGAGGGGGTATGGCGAAGATGGAGCGGGTACGGGAAGTGATTCATGGGAAGCTGGATTTGGATGATATGCAGCGGAAGTACGCGGCTGGTTGGCGACTGGCGGCGCTCGAATGGGAGCGGGAATCGGCGGCGGAGAAAGATGCGTCGACGGGGCGGCGGCTTGAGGAACCTCCGTTTGGATTCCGCGTCGCGAGTGACTGCGCGCACCTCGAAGAAGATCCTGAGGAGATGCAGGCGCTAAATACCATGATGGACCTGATCGTCCAGGATATTTCGCTGCCGCGGATGGCGGAAGAGTTGAACCGTCGGGGATGCGCGACGCGCGAAGGGAAGCCGTGGAGCGCAGTCCCGATCTTCAATGTGTTCCCGCGCTTGATCGATGTGACGCCGCGCATTTTCTCCGGCAACGCGTGGCCGGAGCGCCGGCGCGAAATCGCGCGCGTCACGTGGAATTCCTGAACGCAACTGCGACGCGATCGTGGAGCACGCGAGATTCGCTGCGGGCGGCATGCCGCGCGGTCGGCTCTAACTCTCGACTGTCAACTATCAGCTATCAACGCTGCTCGCTTTTGACGCCGATGCCCGGCCACAAAAAGTTTTACCTTTTCGCTTGACACAGCCATCCGCTATCTGTTACACACTGTAACGCTACAATGATTAACGCAAGCAGATCCACAAAAAAAGGGCGCCCCAGGAATCTCGGCGACGTCGAGCAGGCGGTGATGGATTACGTCTGGTCGCACGGCCCCTGCACGTCGGAAGCCTGCCGCGAAGCCCTCGCGGATGAGCGTCCGATGAAGGAATCCACGATTCGCACCGTGTTGCGGCGCCTGGAAGAAAAAGGCTACGTCATGCACGCGACCAGCGGGCGCACGTTCATTTATCGCGCCGCCGAAGCACGGCAGAATGTCGCGGCGCGCGCCGTCAAGAGCATCATTGACCGCTTTTGCGGCGGTTCGGCGGAGCAACTCGTGATCGGAATGGTGGACAACCAAGTGCTCGGCAAAAAAGAACTCGAGCGGCTCGCGCATAAGATCGCGCAGCGAAAGGAAGGGAAGTCATGATGCCTATTTCAGTTGGCCAGGCGTCCGCGGACTTCTTGAAATATATCGCGGAGCCTGCGGCGCGTTCGCTTGCCCTCGGCTGCATTGCGGCAATCGCGCTGGCTGCGTTTCGCGTGAAGCGCGTCACGCTGCGGCTATTTGTGTGGACAGCCGTTCTTTGCGCCGCTGTGGCGATGCCCCTTCTCGGGACGTTTGTGCCGCAGGTGAGATTTTCGGTCCCTGCGCGGGCGCGGCTGGTGGCACAAAATGCCCCTGCGCTGACGATTGTGATGACGCGCAGCGCGGGTGTATCGCGTGGCGGCGGAAAGATTGGGGCAACGCGCGCGACGGCAAGCAAATTTCCCGTTGCGTTGGGAACGAGGCGCGAAGAAGTCGCGCTGACAACGCTTTCGGCATCGAGTCCCACGGGCGAGGAAAAGTTTTCCGTGATGGCGCAAACTCCGGCAGCGCAAAGCGGAAAAGCGTTTCCGTGGATCGGTGTGGGGCTCGCGATGTATCTGCTGGTGACGTTGTTTTTTGTTGCGCGGCTTTTTCTCGGCATGTTTTTCAGCCGGCGGCTGGAACGCGCATCGGAGGAGATTGATGACCGCGAAGCTCTTCGCCTCTTGCGCATGCGCGCGTGCATGGGCGGCCTGGAAAGCACGCCACGCCTGGCGGAGACGGAAAAGCTTTCGGTGCCGGCGACGTTGGGAGTGCTGCATCCGGTGATTTTGCTCCCGATTGGTTGGCGCCAATGGGACGAAGCGAAGCTCGACGCGGTGCTCGCGCACGAAGTTTCTCACGTGGCGCGCCGCGACGCCTTGACGCAGCGCCTCTCGCTTGTTCATCGCTCGATTTTCTGGTTCAGTCCGCTGGCTTGGTGGATGGACCGCCAACTCACGGAGCTTGCCGAGGAGGCGAGCGACGAAGCAGCGCTGGCGGGCGGCGCGGATCAGGCGCGTTACGCGGAAACGCTTCTGGGATTTTTCGCCACGTTGGAAGCAGCGCCGGGGCGCATTCATTGGGAAGGTGTCTCGATGGCCAAGGGGATTCGCAGCGCGAAGGGTTGCCGCGCGGAGCGCCGCGTGGAGCGAATTTTGGCGTGGAAAGGAGCTTTATCGATGCGAAAGTCTCTGTTGGCAGTAATTGTCACGCTTGCTCTGCCGCTCGTGTTTCTGGCCGCGTCGATGCAGCCATCCGTTGCGCGCGCGCAGGGCAACACGAAAGATACGGCGAAGAACAAATTGCAAAGCGGCGGGCCTGTCGCTCCGGCGTTACCCTCTGTGCCCAAGACACCAGGCGTAGTCGCGCCTGCCGACATGGGAACGCCTCCCGCTCCTGCTGCAGCGCCGTCTGCGGGCGTGGTTGCTCCGGCGGACTTGGGTCCAACGCCGCAGACGCCGCCGCTCCCGGCGACAGCTCCGGCCCCAGCTCCTGGAGAGCTGAGTTACAATCCCGGCCCAACTCCTCAAGCGCCGCCTGTGCCCGCAACGCCGGTCGCATCGGTTGCGCCTCTAGCTGAGATTGCAAGCCAGGACGCGAAGCATAAGAACCATTCCTACGGCTATGGCTACGGCGATGGCTACGGCTGGTCGAACGATGGCCCGCGCTACGTCATCATGTCCGGCGATTCGGACAACGTGAACATGTCTGGCTCCGAAGAAGACGTCGAACACGCGCGCGAGCTCCGCAAGAAAATCAGCGGCGACTTCATCTGGTTCGAGCGCGACGAAAAATCCTACATCATCACGGATCCGGCTTTCATCGCCAAAGCGAAGGCGCTCTTCGCTCCCGAAGAGGCGCTCGCGAAGCAGCAGGATGAACTCGGCCGCCAGCAAGAGGCGCTCGGGAAGCAGCAAGAAGCGCTGGGCAACCGGATGGAAGACGTGAAAGTAAAAATACGCGACATCGCACCGCAACTCGAAGAAGTGCGTGGGCACCTGAAGGAACTGCAGGCCAGCGGCGCGACACAAAGAGATCTGGGCCGCGTGCAGGAGCAGCTCGGCGAGTTGCAACGGCGCGTCGGCGAATTTCAGAGGGATGCCGGCGTGCAGCAATCCGCCATCGGCCGCCAGCAAGGTCAACTGGGCCGCCAACAAGGCGAACTGGGTCGGCGACAAGGCGAACTGGGCCGGCAGCAAGGCGAGATTGCCAGGAAAGCATCGCGGGAACTGCGCGCCATGTTCGACGATGCCATCGCGAAAGGCGTCGCCAAACCGGAGTAAAGCAGTGAGCAGTTATAAGTGACCAGTGATGAGAAGGAGCCGAACATGAAGAAATTTCCCGCTAGGAATCTGATGCGCTTGGCGGCGAGCGGCGCTCTGCTGCTGGCTGCGTATGCGGTGCCGCAGATCGGGCACGCTCAATCGAATCACGCGAACGACACATACATGCTTGTCAGCCGCAATGATGGCGGGCGCGTGAGCATGCACGTCGACGGCCGCGGAGGTCATTGCTGGGCTACGACGTCCGATGATCATGGCGTCGGCGTCAGCATCGGCGACGACCTGTGCGCCTTGTGGGATGAAGGCGCGAACGACGCCGATTCGTTGCGCGCCAAAGTTGCGCCAAATAAAATTTCGTTTCATCTCAATGGGAAATCCTACAGCATCGCCGATGCGGCTACCGTCGCGCGGGCGCGTGCCCTCTTCGATCCCCTTGCGAAGATTGACGGACAGCAATCCGAACTGGGCCAGCAGCAGCGTGCCCTCGGCGAAAAGCAGCGCGAACTCGGGCGGCAGCAGCGCGAAGTCAAGGTGAAAGTTCCCGACATGGACGCCGACTTCCAGAAAGTCGAAGCCGACGCGAAGCGCCTGAGCTCACAGGGCGGCACGCAATCGGAGTTGGGCGATCTGCAATCTGAGATTGGCGATTTGCAGAGCAAAATCGGGGATGTCCAATCGCAAGCTGGCGACGCACAGTCGAAGATAGGAGATCAGCAGTCCGATCTGGGCGACAAGCAGTCGGCGCTCGGCGGCCAGCAATCCGCGCTCGGCGACCAATCGCAGAAAATCGCCACGGACGTTGCCCGCAATCTCCGCGCCATGCTGGCGCAAACGATTCAGAGCGGCGTGGCCAAGCCGGAGTATGCGGCGTAGTGTTCCCAGCGAGCGATGTTTCGAACGCCAAGCGACCGAATCGCTTTCGCAGGGGCGAGGCATGGATCGCGGTGGCGAAATTCTGCAAATGACTGCTTTCCAAACGCGCTGGCGTGCGTCTCGATACAGATAGAGACGGAGCGTACTCCCGGTATGCGAGGGTGCGATGGGACGAATTGCTGCAGGACATACGTTACGGACTGCGCGTGCTGGGGAAATCGCCAGGCTTTGCGGCGGTCGCGATTCTCACGCTGGCGCTCGGCATCGGCGCGAACGCGGCCATTTTTCAACTCATCGACGCGGTTCGTCTCCGCACTTTGCCCGTCAAAGACCCCGACACCCTCGCCATCGTCCACCTGAACACCAATCACTGGGGCTCGGGCAATTTCAACGGCCCGTACGCCGAATTCACTTTTCCGTTGTGGCAGCAGGTGCAGCAGCGGCAGGAGGCATTTTCCTCCATCGCCGCCTGGGGCAGCGATGGACTGAATCTCGCAACTGGCGGCGAAGTGGACGATGCCGACGGGATTTGGGTCAGCGGCGAATTTTTCCGTGTGCTCGGTGTCCAGCCGTTTCTCGGACGCCTCCTCGGTCCTCAGGATGACCAGACCGGCTGCGCCGGTGGCGTGGACATCAGCTACGCCTTCTGGCAGCGGCGCTATGGCGGAGCCGCGTCCGCAATCGGCAAACAGCTCACTCTCGAAGGCCATCCATTTCCCATCATCGGCGTCACGCCGCCAAGTTTTTACGGTGTCTCGGTCGGCGACCGTTTCGACGTTGCCGTGCCGGTCTGCGCCGAGCCGATCATCAACGGCGAATACAGCCGCATCACCGGGCCCCGGCCGCGCGAAAGTTGGTGGCTGTCGATTATCGGCCGCCTCAAGCCCGGCTGGACGCTGACCCACGCTGGCGCGCAGCTTGCCGTCATCGCTCCCGCCGCGCTGCATGAAACCGTTCCGCCGCAATACGACGCGGAGGGCGTGAAGCATTATCTCGGCTACAAACTCGAAGCGCGTCCCGCCGCCAACGGCTTTTCAGCGATGCGTCGCGACGCTTCCGAGCCGCTGTTTTTACTCCTCGGACTCTCGGGCCTTGTGTTGCTCATCGCCTGCGCCAATCTGGCGAACCTGATGCTGGCTCGCTCGAGCGCGCGCGAACGCGAAGTCGCTGTGCGCCTGGCTCTTGGCGCAACGCGCGGGCGATTGATTCGCCAATTGCTTTCGGAGAGCGCGCTGCTGGCTGTCGCCGGAGCGGTGTGCGGAGCATTTCTCGCCGTCGGCTTGAGCCGCTTTCTGATTGCCTTCATCAGCACGCCGCGGAATCCCATTTTCCTCGACATGCCCACCGACTGGCGCGTGCTCGGCTTCGCCGCGGGTCTCGCGATTCTCACCACGATTCTTTTTGGCCTCGCGCCTGCTCTGCGCGCGGGCAGCATTCCTCCGGGTGCGGTGCTGAAAACCGCGGGTCGTGGCATGACAGCAGGCCGCGAACGCTTCCGCCTCCAACGCATTCTCGTTGCCTCGCAAGTGGCGTTGTCGCTCGTTCTGCTCGCGGGAGCGCTGCTCTTCGCGCGCAGCCTGCGTAACTTGATGACCCGCGATCCGGGCTTCCAGCAAAATGGCGTGCTGATCGCCAATCTGGACACCTCGCGCCTCAAACTGCCCCCGGCGCAACGCGAGCCGTTTGATCGCGATTTGCTCATGCGTGTCCGCGCTCTCCCCGGGGTGGCTGCCGCGGCCACTTCGATCCGCTCGCCCGTGAGCGGCAGCAGCAGCAACCAGTGGGTCCTCGACGACAAGGGCAACCACCCCAACGGAGCCGCGTGGCTCGATTACGTCAGCCCCGGCTATTTCCAAACCTTGGGCATGCCCATTCTCGCCGGGCGCGACTTCAACGATAACGACACAGCAGCGTCGCCGAAGGTGGTCATCGTCAACCAGGCCTTCGTTAAAAAATTCTTCAACGGGGCGAAAAACCCCATTGGCCAGGAGTTCCGCATGTGGGAGTCGCCGGGCAAGCCGCGGCCTTACTACACCGTCGTCGGGCTGGTGAAAGATTCGGTCTATCAGGACATGCACGAACCGTTTGTGCCCGTGATGTACTTCGCGCGGGATCAGAATAGTGATCCGGAAATGTTTGACGGCTTCGATTTCTTGATTCGCTCGCGCGGCGGCATGACTGGCCTGCTCAATTCCGTCAAAGACGCGATTGTCGGCGTGAATCCGGAGATCAATATCCAATTCAAAGTGTTGCGCACGCAGATTCGCGAATCGCTCCTTCAGGATGAACTAATGGCCACGTTGTGCGGATTCTTTGGCTTGCTGGCCGTGCTCCTCGCCGCCATCGGACTCTACGGCGTCATCTCCTATACAGTTGCCCAGCGCACCAACGAAATCGGCATCCGCATGGCGCTCGGCGCGCAACGCGCGAGCGTCGTGCGCTTGATTCTGGGCGAAGTGGGAGTGCTCATCGTGATTGGCATCGTGGTCGGCGCGGGCCTGACGCTTGCGGGAAGCAAAGCGGCGAGTTCGCTCCTCTTTGGGTTGAAAGCGAGCGATCCGCTGACGCTTGCGCTGGCGATGATTGTGCTGGCGGCGATTGGTTTTGCGGCGAGCTTCTTGCCCGCGCGGCGGGCGTCGCGGCTGGATCCCATGGCGGCGCTGAGGTACGAGTGAGTTGGAGTGTTCAGTGGCCAGTGACTAGTGAAAGTCGAAAACTCGAAAATCGACAATCGAAAAACGCAAAGAGTAAAGCGGGTCCCCCGTCGCGGGGCCATTCGGGATGACAATAAACATTAAAACGAAATCCGAAAAACGAAACTCGAAACCCCTCAACCTTCGCACCCATTGTTCAAGACGGGCACTCAGGATGGTGTACCCGCAAAATCGAAAGCCAAAAATCGAAAAGCGACAAACGAAAGAGCAAAACAGATTCCTCGCCGCATAGCGGCTCGGGATGACAGTGTGCTGTTTTGTGAGTGTGTATGGGATGGCAGAGCGTATTGTTTCGCGAAGGTTGCTCCCTTCGCGAAACACGCTCAGGGCAAGCTAATGTCAGGAATGTAGAGCGCAAAGCCTGCGTGCACGGCCACGGGTTGAGCGGGCGCTGGTCGAAGCTACCAAAAGTTGCAGGTGCGCGTCTGAAGACGTAGGATGGCGGAACTTTTGGGCGGGAGGGCGCGATGGGGACACTGCTGCAGGATCTCCGCTACGGGTTGCGGATGCTCGCGAAGTCGCCGGCATTTGCGGCGGTGGCGATATTGACGCTGGCGCTGGGAATTGGCGCGAACACGGCGATTTTCAGCTTGATTGACGCCGTGATGCTGCGTTCACTGCCGGTGCAGAATCCTGCACAATTGGTGGTATTGAAGTGGAGCGGCGCGCCACGCGCCGGATATGCACGAATACATGTCGTCGGGCGATTGCGCCAACGAATCTCGGTTTCGGACAAAAGTCCTCGCACAATCCTTCCGGCTGCTCGTTTTCGGAGCCGCTGTTCCGGCGCATAGCGGAGACGAATGTGTTTTCGGGAGTCGCCGCATTCGCCAATTCGGGACGACTGGATTTGACGGGCAATGGGCCGGCGACGGTGATCAACGGCCAGCTCGTCTCGGGGGATTTCTTTCCACACCTGGGCGTGAGAGCAGCGATGGGACGCGTGTTTGAGCCGAGCGATGACACGCGGTCTGCGGCACCCGTGGCCGTGTTGAATTACGGTTACTGGCAGAGCGCGTTTGGAGGTTCTCGCAACGCTATCGGGCGCACGATTGAACTGAACAACGTTCCATTCACGATCGTTGGCGTGGCCGAAGCGCAATTCACGGGAATCACTCCGGGGAGCAATTACGATGTGTGGCTGCCGCTCTCTGACGGGGAACGGATCGATCCACGGGCGCAGATCTGGATCGACTGGGGATGGCCGAAGCGTCAGGACGATGTTGCGTCGTGGTGGCTGACGATCATTGGCCGGCTCAAGCCGAGCACGCCTGTCGCGCAGACGCAAGCGGTTGTCAGCGGCGTCTTCCGCAACGAAATGCTTCATGGGACTGTGCCGATGTTTCATGGAGGCGCGGGGGGCGGCGGGATGGCAGGAGGGCCCGGTCCGCGACCGGGAGGACCAACGGGCGGAGGAATGGTACGCCGGCAAATCGTCATGGGCGGAGGACCGGGGCCAGGGTCCGCGCCCGGCGGCGGTAACGTACCCATCGGCGCGGCCCCGCCGCAAATGGCGCTGGGGAAGGGGCCTGTTGAGTTTCACGGGGCAGCGTCCGGGCCTGTGTCTGGCGGGCAAATGCCACAGTCCGCGGGCAAGAAACCGCTCGCGATGCCAGGGCCACAGGGGGTATCTCCGGCGGGCGGGATGCAGGGCGGCGAAAGTGCGAATGGCCCGAGGACGTTGTCCACAGCTTCGGACAATCCGGAAATTACTCTGGTTCCGGCGCAGAGCGGGCTTGACAGGATCGCGCACGCGATATTCCGATCCGCTCTACGTGTTGATGCTCGCGGTCGGAATCATTTTACTGATTGCGTGCGCGAACGTTGCGGGGCTAATGCTGTCGCGCGCGACGGCGCGGCAGAAGGAAGTAGCGGTACGACTGGCGCTGGGAGCGGGGCGGACGCGAATCGTGCGGCAACTGTTGACCGAAAGCGTGATGCTCTCGGTGGCGGGCGGGGCGCTGGGAATTCTTTTCGCGTACTGGGGCGCGCACGCGATTATTTCGTTTGTGTCGAACAATCAGACGAGGCCGCTGGGTTTCGCTACAGGCGTGGACATGCGCGTACTGGGCTTCAGCGCGGCGGTTTCGCTGGTCACCGGGATTGTTTTCGGCATCGCGCCAGCGCTTCGGAGTTCGCGCGTGAATTTGATGCCGGCGCTCAAGGAAGGCGAAGGAAGCTCGGCGAGCTCCGGACATGCGAGCGGGAGATGGTTCAGCATCGGAAATGGACTAGTGGTAGCGCAAGTGGCGCTGGCGATCGTCGTGCTGGTTGGCGCGGGATTGCTGGTGCGCACGCTCGAAAATTTGCGCAGTGTTGACCTGGGATTTGATGCGCACAACATCGTGATTTTCAGCATCGATCCGACGCTGGCGGGCTACAAAGACACGCAGGTGGATAGTTTCTACCGCGATTTGCGCGGGCGGCTGGCGGAGACGCCGGGAGTGAGGGCGGCGAGTTACTCGCAGATGCCGCTGCTGAGCGGCGGATTGATGATCACCGGTTTCCACTGGCCGGGAACGCCGCAGGATCAGGAATCGGACGCGGACGTTCTGAACGTTGGCGCGGACTTTTTTGCGACGATGCACATTCCGTTTGTCGCGGGGCGTAACTTCACGGCGTCCGATTTCGATCTTGCGGGCGCGAACTCCGGCGCGACACCGACGAAGGCGCCGACTCCGGTGATTGTGAATCAGGCATTCGTCGAGAAATACCTTGGGAAAGGAAAATCCGCTCGGAAAAGAATTCGGCCAGGCTGGCGCGGACGCGAACGGGCCGGCCAGGCCGGGCTATGAAATCATCGGCGTGGTGCGCGACGCGAAATACAACAACCTGCGGCGCGACATCCACGCCACGATGTATGGGCCGCAGCGCGGGGCGGAGGAGCGTCGTTCGAGTTGCGCACCGCGGCTGATCCACAGGCCATTCTTCCGGCGATACGCAACGTGGTGGCGCGAGTCAACGCGAATTTGCCTCTCTTCAACGTGACAACGGAATCGGAACAGATTGACCGGCTACTGTTCCAGGAGCGGCTGGTTGCGCGAGTGTCGGGCTTTTTCGGTTTGCTGGCGCTGGTGCTGGCGTGCATCGGATTGTACGGTCTGCTTTCGTATGAAGTGGCGCGGCGGACTCGAGAAATCGGGATTCGCATGGCGCTGGGAGCACAAGCAGGAGATGTGTTGCGGCTGGTGGTGGGGCAGGGAATTATTCTTGCGGCGGTGGGCGCGGGGGTAGGTGTGGGTGTGGCGATGGGAGTGACGCGGTATATGGCGAGTATGTTGTTCGACGTGCACGCGAACGATCCGCTCACGATAATTTCGGTGGCGATTCTTCTGCTGCTCGTTGCGCTTGCGGCGTGCTACATTCCCGCGCGACGAGCGACGCGGGTGGATCCGATGGTGGCGCTGCGGTATGAATAGTTGATAGTTGACGGTCGAGAGTTGAGAGTCGAAAAGCGAAAGGCGAAACGATTCGATCTGCTATGCGCGGAGCGGCTGATTTCGCTAGTGCGGCCGGAAAATGCAGCGTCACGGCGCGTGGCGGAAAAAGTGGGAATGAAGATAGAGAAGAGCATTCTGCGAAAAGGGGTGGTGCATCTGATTTATTCTCGGCGAAACCGGCATTTGTGACTTCCAGACCGAAATCGTAAAGTTTCCACGGGCGAGAAAGCCGTGTGGTCCTGTCAACACATTGGAGTTTGGTGGAACGCGACGAGCGAGTGTAGATTGGGGAAAGTGAGGAGCAATTCATGAGAAAAGTTTGTGGTATCGCAATCGCGCTGTGCAGCGCGGTGCTGTGGGCAGGGGCGCAGCCTGCTTTTGCGCAATATGGACCGGGGGGAATGGCCGGAGCGGTGCACGACGTCGATCGGCCCAATGACGTGAATGCGATACCGCCTGAGCAAGTTCTTTCCGCGAATCCGAACCTTGCAGCAAAGTTCCAAGCGATGCTGCCGGCGGATGCGAGCGCGATGGATGCGGCGAAGGGTTACAACAACCTGCACAATTTCGCGGCGGCGGTTCACGCGTCGCATGACCTGAGTTTGCCATTTCCGCAATTCAAATGCACGGAGCTTGGAGGAAAATACTGCACGCCTGAGACGAAGGCTAAGGGAATGAATCTTGGCAAGACGATCCAAACGCTCAAGCCGGACATGGCGAAAGCGGATGTGAGGAACGCGGAGAAGCAAGCGAACAAAGAGGCGAAGAACGACAAGCCATAGGGTGAGATGGTTTTTGCGCGGGGTAAGCGGCAGGAGCGGCGGTAAATCCGAAACGGGACGAGAATGTAGGGGCGAGATTCAATGTGAGACGTGCGTTCCGGTTTGAAACAGCGTGGTATTTAATCCAGCCATCGTAAATTGTTCCATTCCTCAGTGATGTTCCGCAAGTAGAACAATCGATGCCACAAACAGCGCGTTAAGAGTACGCGACGGCAGGCTCATTCCAGACCGTACTGGCTGGGGATATGCAGACTATTTTGCGTGGAGTTTCGCGCAAAAAGTCGGAGTGCGTTCGCGCAGCGGTGCGTGTGGATTGTAAGCGCGAGTGCGATTGCGTTTCTGGGGTGTGCGGTAGCGACACGAGGTGCCTGCAAAACGACGGCAGCGCAGGAGGAGCGATCCTCCGCAGCGCGAGCAGGATCGGCGGAAACGGATGATTGGCTGGAACGCGCGCAGAAGAGCGTGGCGGCGCACAATTTGACGGGCGCGCTTCAGATCGTTGACGCGCGATTGGGCGCTGTGCCGGACGATTCGGATGCAATGGGATGGCGCGCGCACTTGCTGACATGGATGGGCGAACGGAAGGAAGCGGAAGTTGCGTACCGACGGGCATTGCAGGTTTCTCCGCGAGATGGGGACTTGCTGCTTGGACTTGCGACGGTGCTTGCGCAGGACGGCCGGAATGCGGACGCGTTGGCGATGCTTGATGCGGTCGCGCAGATTCCACCGCCGCGCGCTGATGTGTTGAACGAGCGGGGCCGCGTGCTACGAGCGATGGGACGGTGCGAGGGCGCGCGCGCGGCATTTGTACAGGCTCAGGCACTGGAACCGGCGAATATTTCCGTGGCGGACGATGAGGCGCGGGCCGGGCTGCGTTCTTTGGAATCACCGCCGCGATTCGAACTCGATATCGGAAACGAAACCGACACGTTCAATTACACGGGAGCGGCGAATACGCAGACGATTACGTTCGTTGCGAAACCGAATGCGCGCTGGATATTTTCGACGGAAGGGGACATTTACCAGCGGTTCGGGGCCGCCGCGGAAAAAGTGATCGGTGCGGCGACGTACCGGTTTACGCCATCGGATTCATTCACGGCGGGAGTGGGCGGCGGAAACGCGGACGGAATCATTCCGCGCGCGGAAATGTACTTCGAGTATAACCACGGATTTCACATTTCGGAAACGAAACCACTGCGCGGAATCGAGGCGACGTACAACCAGCACTGGCTGTGGTACAGCCAGGCGCACGTGCTGGTTTTTACAGGCACGGTCGCGGGCGATTTCGCGCACGATCTTCGATGGACGGTTTCCGCGAATGGCGTGCGGAGCCAGTTCACGGGGACGCCCGTTGCGTGGAAGCCCTCGGGGTACAGCCGCTTGGATTTTCCGCTGCCGCGAATTTCGGCAGAACGCTTGAAGATGAACGCGACGTTCGCGGTTGGCTCAGAGAATTTCAGCGAAGTGGATCAGGTGGGAGCTTTTGCGTCGCGAACGTATGGCGGCGGATTTCGCGTGGGACTGAGCGAGAGGCAGTACGTGAACCTTTATGTGGGACGGCAATATCGCAATGGCGGGAACGTGGAAGGGATTTACGGGGTGAGCTATGGACTGCGATTCTGAGCGTACGGCCTTTAGCGGCTTGTTGCGAAAGTGCTCTCGATTGTCATTCCGGCCTCGGCGAGAGGCCGTGGTTTGCACAAACCCAAGGAAAATGCAAATTGCTGGGTGCCTTCGGCTCCTCGAATGACAACGAACGGGGTTTTTCGACAGGTTGTTAGGTGGACAAATGCGCCGGAGGCAACGCGAAACACAGCAAGATGAGTTCGCTACACCACTGGATCAATGCAAGCGCCGCGGCCTTTGTAGTGCGAGCGATCATTTTTTCACTGACAGGGATTGCACTGCTTGTTGCGTCGATTCTGGCGCGGCGGATAATTCGGCGGCATCATTTTGACCGACTGGCGGAGGCGGGTTTTTACGTGCGGCAGCATTGGGACGAGATTATCGGCGGCGAGATTCCGAGAAATGAGTGGCGCGAGGTTCATGCCGACGCCGACGCAATTATCACGCAGGCGCTGGACCGGATGGAAACTGCGAGCGAGGAGAAAGCGGCGAGACTTCTGGACTTCTTACGGGACGCAGGACTGCTTGACCGGATGCTGGCCGAGGCGCGGGAGGCGCGGGGATGGAGGCGAGACGCAGCGTTGGTGCAATTGGGGCGCACTCGCGCGCTGGAAGCGGTGACTTCGTTGGTGGATGCACTCGGCGATCGGAATTCGGAGACGCAGCTTGCGGCGGTGCGCGGGCTGGCGCGCACGGGGCTGGCGCAGGCAGGAGAGGCGATGCTCGAGCGCGTGGTGGCGGGTGACTTGGCGCTCGCGGGCACGTCGCTGCAGAATTCGTTGATTGCGTGCACGCGCGTGAATCCAAGAATTCTGCTGCCGTACCTATATCTAGCTCAGGGGCCGGTGCGGGAATTGCTGGCGCGCGTGATGGCGGAGGTCGCGTCGGTGGCGCTGGGCGATGATTTGCTGCTGTTGGCCTCGGACGCGCTGCCGGAAGTGCGCGCGTCGGTAGCGCGGGCCTTGGCGCATGCGGAATTCGGATTCGCGTTTCCCGCGCTGGCGCAACTTGCGACGGACGAAGAATGGTACGTTCGGCTGCGCGCGCTTACGAGCATGGGGCAATTCAAGCAAGCGCGGGCGTTGCCAGTCCTGCTTCGCGGGGTGTGCGACGAGAACCGCCACGTGCGGCAGCGCGCAGCGGAAGCGCTGGCTCACGTTCCTGACCCTACCAGTGTGTTGCGCGACGTGCTGAAAATGGAAGACGCATACGCGTTGCAAGCCATGATTGCCGAGCTGGATCGCACGGGTGATTTCGAAAGAATACTGAAGACGCTCGAATCGACGGCAAGCTTGACGGGGCGAGCGGAGGCGGAGCAGTTGCTGGAAGCGCTGGAAGCAGGCGCGGAGGGATTGAACACAATGATGCGTCTGCCGGCGGCCGCGCGGAAAACAGTGCAAACGGTGTGAACATGCGCGCCGTGCTGAACATCTCGAACAACACGTTCTTCTTCTATTATTTGTTTTCAAATCTGAGCTACCTGATATTGCTGATTGTGGCGTTGCTTTCGAGCCGCGCGCATCACCAGCACCTGGCGTCGCTGCGATTGGAGCGAATTAAGATTTCGCCGCTGACGCCGCCGATCACGCTGGTGGCGCCGGCGCACAATGAAGAGGCGTCGATCGTACCGGCGGTTCGTTCGCTGTTGCATGTTGATTATCCGGAGCTCGAAGTGGTGGTGATAAACGACGGCTCGACGGACCGCACGTTCGCGCGCCTGCAAGAGGAATTTGATTTGCAGGCGGCGCGGCTGCTTTACATACCGCACATTGCGACAGCGGTTGTGCGTGGGCTGTATCGCAGCGCGACCGATCCGCGGCTGATCGTCGTGGACAAGGACGCGGGGGGCTCGAAAGCGGACGCGGTGAATGCGGGATTGAATGTGGCTTCGAGTCCCTACACCTGCGTTGTGGACTCCGATTCGATGCTGGAATCGGACGCGCTGTTGCGAATCATGGTGAAGATTCTGGAGGATCCAAAGCACGTGGTCGCCGCGGGAGGAATTGTACGCGTGCTGAACGGATGCCAGTTGATGAATGGGCGGATCCGCGCGGTCCGGCTGCCACGAAGCCCTATCGTGATATTTCAAGTGATCGAGTATTTGCGCGCGTTCCTGATCGGGCGCGAGGGGTGGGCGCGGGGAAACATGCTGACGATTATATCCGGGGCGTTCGGAGTGTTCCGTCGCGACGTGGTGATGAGCGTGGGCGGGTATCGCGCGTCGGCGATTGGCGAGGATTTCGATTTGGTGGCGCGAATTCACCGCAGAATGCTGGATGAGAAAAGGGAATACCGCATCGTATTCGTGCCGGATCCGGTTTGCTGGACGGAAGTGCCACCGACGGCGAAATCGCTGGGACGGCAGCGCGCGCGATGGCAAAAAGGGTTGATTGACGTGCTGTGGCCGAATCGCGACATGCTGTTCCGGCGGCGCTATGGGCGTATTGGCGCGATCGCGCTGCCGTACCTGTGGGTGTTCGAGTTGTGCGCGCCGATTTTGGAGATTCTGGGGATTGCGGCAATTATTTTGGCTGCCGTCCTTGGAATGCTCAGCCGAGGGCTTTTTATTGAATTCATGATTTACGGGTATTTGTTTGCGGCGATGATTTCGGTGGGCGCCGTGCTGCAGGAGGAAATCACGTACCGGCGGTACAACAACTGGCGCGATGTGGCGCGGCTGATGCTCTACTGCTTCCTGGAACAATTTCCGTACCGGCAAATGCATTTGTTCTGGCGGCTGCAAGGAATGTGGCAGTACGCGCGCGGAGATGTGGTTTGGCGGTCAATGGACAGAGTGGGATTGGAGGCAACGGCTTCGTCTCGCCCAGAGCCATAGCAAGAACGGGCGCGAGCGCGGCGGCATTGTTCCGCGCTATTGTTCGGTTTGGGTGGGAGAATTGTTGACGAGGTTCGCGCCGCCGTAAAAGACCGCCCATTGGCCGTAGGCCGGTTGCGGCACAATGTCGACGATGCCGAGCGTTTGCGGGACTTCAGAGGCAGTCACGGGGAAAACATTTTCGCCAGGGCGTTCATTGGGGGAATGCACGCGCAGTAGAAGAAGCACATCGCCGTCGACAGTTTTGCCACCGCGTAATTCAAACCAGTAGCGCCACACCAACATTTGATCGCGAATCTGATTGAAGAACTCACTAGGCTTGCCGGCCAGTAACTGAATTCGCGGGCTGAGAATCAGCGGGCCGTTGGGCGCGGGGACATGGACGCGAACCAAGAAGTTTTGTGGCAGCGGGCCCAAAGGCGCCGTGTCGATCTGCAAATTGCCCGGACTTTCCTTGGGCTGCACAGGAAGTTCCCAGTCGGGCGCGGACCAGTCGAGATTCGCGCCATCTTGAAATGCGACGTGCAGAAGAGTAGCGCGCGCCTGCGCAGGACACACTCCGCTCGTCAAGCCACTGGTTGCGCCGACTGAAAACGTGGCGCCAGAAGCGACGGGTTTTGTCCAAGGGATGATGGAATATTGCGAGGGTAGATTCTCCGAAAACCACATGGGCTGGATTAAAGGATTGGCGCTGGCGGCGAAGGTGGTGGCGAAAATGCGTTTGTTCTGCGCGTCAAGATATTCGACGACCATGGCGATTTCCTGAACAGGTTTGGGGAAGCCGTTGTTCAGAGTGAGAACGGCGACGGAATTCTCCCGCGCGATGTAGGAATTGTTGATGACGCGAAGCGGGAGAAATTCTTTCGGCATTTCGACGGTGATGTTGCTGACTTGGCAGAGCGGCGAACCCGCCGGGCGGGCCTTCTCCTTTTGGGTGTTGGTTTGGCGCACAGGAGCGCGCGCGGTGACCACAGATGTGAGCGCAGCAAGAAGAATCAAGCTCAGGATGGCGCGTGGGCCGATGCGGGGCCTGTGTTCGCTACCCGACATATATTTACGATAACACAGGCGGAGCGAGCTGCAACGCGCGACAGAGGAGTGCGCGGAAGTGTTTGCTAAAGAGGAAAATGCGTAGGCCCGGTCCATTGTTGGATGTGAACGGCGCGGGTATACTTCGGGGCACGTAATAGGCTGTGGACTGGGATCCCGGAAGGATGTGAATTGCAGAACTGTTGTGTGCACGAGTGCGTTTGCAACGTTTGTGCGTCAGCGAAGCGCTGGGTACACAGAAAGGGGAGAGAAATGAGAAAACTGATTGTGGTAACGGCGGCGCTGTCGATGGCGAGCGCATGTTTCGTTGGTGGCGCACGGGCTAAAAACAAAAAACCGGTGGACCATGCGGCAGTGGCGGCGGCGTACGAGCAAGGCATAGCCTTTGCGGCGCAGCAGCAATTCGGGAAGGCGATGTCCGCTTACGAGAAGGCGGACAAACTGTCCCAGCATCAATGCGCAATGTGCCTGCTCGGGATGTTTGCGATTTATAAACGCGTGGGCGACTCCGGTGACGCTCTGGATATTGCGAAGAAAGCGGTGAAGGAGGCGGGCGATAACAAGTCGCTCGCCGCACTCGCGCACGTGAGCCGCGGCGTCTTGTTGGCGCAGATGACTTCAAAGCCGAAGGACAAGAAACTGGCGGAAGCGGTCAGCGAAGTTCGTGAAGCGCTGGCGCTCGATCCATCGAACGCCATCGAGCACTTTGACCTGGGCGTCATGCTGATGAAGCAGGAAGACGACGCAGACGGCATCGCGGAACTGAAGACCTATCTGGCGTCGAATAGCCCATCGCCCGCGGATGCAAAGCTGGCGCGCGCGATGATTGCCGATCCACGCCGGGCACGCGAGCCATTTGCTCCTGATTTTTCCTTCACGGCGTTCGATGGCACTCACGTCTCATTGCAATCGCTTCACGGAAAGGTGGCGCTGCTGGATTTTTGGGCGACGTGGTGTCCGCCGTGCAGGGAATCGGTGCCCACGCTTCTCGCGCTGCATAAGAAATTCGCAAATCAGCCGGTGGAGTTTATCGGCATCAGCGCGGATGCGAACGAGCAGGCCTGGAGAAAATTCGTTGCGGACCACCACATGGACTGGCCCGATTATCTCGATTCCAACGACGCGGTCCAGCAGGATTTCAATGTCGATTCGTATCCGACTTATATCGTGATCGATCGGGCGGGGCTGATTCGTTTCCGGCAATCAGGATTTAGTGATCTGGGCAGCTTTGCAGGAGATCGAAGGAGCGATCAAGAAAGCACTGAAGGAAAAAGACGAGAAAAATGTGCAGACTCCGGCGCCACCGAAAGCCGGCGGGAAATGAGGGGCGTAAGGATAGCCAGAGGGTTTGTGACAGCCGCTCTTGTGTGCGGGTGTTTACTGTTGCTGGCGGCGAGTGCGCGAGGGCAGGGGGCGGAGCCGACGGTGACGTGGACGCGGCATGGGGAAGTGGTGTTCGAGGCGGAGGTGCGGCCCGGGGGCGCGGCGAAGAATTCGCGGCCGATGCTTATTGTGACGATGGAGATTGACGGCGTGAAGAAGAAAGAAGGATGGGGCGAATTCGCGGCGTGCGTTTTTGGATGCGACGTCGCGGGCGTGGCTGAGCGCGATTCCGGCTGCGGCGGTGACGCAAAAAGGGAAAAGTGACGGTTGTGATTCGCGATTCTTGCAACGGAACGCTCGAAGGCGCGCCGGTGGTGGAGCGTTCGTCCGGCGATGCGTCGATTGATGCGGCGACGCGCGAGGCGATTGCGAAATCGGCGCCGTTTAAGGCGCTGCCGGAGAAGTACAAGAAGGATGCGGCACGTCTGCGCGTGACTTTTGAGTATGACCATCCACGTGTGCCGTTGAGCGGAGGCAGCGAATGAAGCGCTCGGGAGATGTTACCGCGTCGGCGATTATTTTATTTTGCGGCAGCGCGCTGATGATTCTGATGGCGGTGCTGATGATTCTCGGCGTTCACGACGACGCCGTTGCCTGCCCGAGCAGCGCGTCGGTGGAATTCATGATGCCGATTGTTTACGCGCTCATGGCCGCGTGGGGAATTGCTAACAGGCGTCGGCATTTTGCAATTGCGCCCGTGGGCGCGGATTTCGACGATTGTGATGAGCTCTGCGGCGATTTTCTTCACTGTTTGCGGCGCGCTGGGAATGATGATGGTGCCGCTGCTGCTTCAACAAGAACCCGGCGTGTCTGCGGCAGCGGTGAAGGTCGTTGTGTTTGTCGCGCTGGTGGTGCTGCTGATCCCGCTGGCGATTGCGATATGGTGGCTTGTGTTGTTTACGCGCAAGCGCGTGCAACTTGAATTCGCGACGCGAGGCGCGGCAGGAATTGCCAGTGCGACTCCGAGTGCGGGAATTGCAGCGGATTTTGCTCCGACGTTTGCCGTCGCGCCGAGCACACCACAAACCCCAACAAGCATTCGCGTCATCGCCATCATAGAAGGTGCTACTGCGCCATTCGGGCTTGTGAGTCTTCCATTTGTGATTCGTATGCACGCGCCTACACTGATTTTGGGAGTATTTGTTCGCGGTTGGATTGTTCCTGTGTTCTTGTTTGGCCTGATAACGGCACAGATCATTTTGCTCGGTTGCGATACTTCGGAGAAGATATCGGGGTGTTAACGGCCTCATGGGTTACGCGCTTTTCGGATTATTGAACACGTTCTTGTTCTACGTGTCGCCGTCAGCGCCGCATACGAGACTGCGGTGGTCCTGAAGCAAGTTGTTGCATCCAGCCGGGATGTCAACGCGGCCTCGATGCTCCGCTTTCAGAGACTGACGTCTTATGGGGCGTTATGTTCGCCTTTACGTGGGCCGATGGTCGCCGGACTGTATTTTCTTTTTACGCGACGAAAAGCGTATCGGCTGGCGTGCGAAGCGCGGCAAACGGCGGCGTGAGCGGCACGATAATTATGGATGGCGGCGGCTCGGCGATTTTCACGATGCTGACAGCAACTCATTTCGGTTAAACTCCCCCTCATGAAGCGACGTGTTACGCGCATGCTGGTGATTTCGGCGGCGGTGGTGCTGGGTCTTCTGTCGGTCTGGCGGCCGAAGGCAACCTCGATAGGAACGATCCTGTTGCTGTACGTCACGTTCGAATACCTTCTGGCCACGCGCGACAATCTGGATCTCTCGCAGGAACATTTCAATCTGCTAGAGCGGCAGATGCAGAGGCAGGAACGCGTTTACTTGCATTTCGACGTTATCAATAGCGAAGCGGCGCTCGTGTTGAGGGTTTCGAATCTTGGGCTTTCGAATTTTCTGTTGCAAAGAGTACAAGCGCGCCGATCGGATGGGGCCAATTTCGATTACGACATCCACAGAATCGTGCAATCGGGAAAGACGGAAAATATTTCGATGTCCCGCGACCTGTACCAGGGTCTGCCGTTCGGCGGCGATTTTGAATTTACACTCACATACCTGGGGCTCGACGGTTCCGGCCAAACATCGCCAAAATGCTTTAACGTTTTCTTGGGATTGGATGAAACTCCCGCGGACGTGAGAGAGTGGCTCGACGACATTATCAGTTGGGGCGCTCACTGTCCGAAGTGCGATCTGCCGGCGCTGCTGAATTTGCACGGCCTGACAACGTTTGACGAGCGCCGCCGCGAGGAAATCAAAGATGGCCGAAGACCTGGGCGCGTCGTGTCCCCATCACAAGTCCGAGTTTATTCTGAGCGACCAAGCCATCAGGGACAGGCAACGCGCGCGTGACGATCAACGGAGGATGTAGCGGCGTGTTGCTCGTTTAGTTGTTTGTTTTTCTGTTTACGCGGCGAAAAGCGTTTCGGCCTGCGTGCGAGGCGGGCCAGTGAATTATTGGAGCCACATCGTGATCCTTCGCCAGGCGTACTCGTAGCGGCGATTGTCTTGCTTCTGTACGCCGTCGGCATGGTCATTGGCGGCGTCCAACTATTTGCACTTGTGTTCCGTTTGCATCCGGGACAGAACGTGCGAATGCTTCGCGCTGTCGCTTTTCCTTTGCTTCGCCTTGTTGCTATCGAGCTCGGCTTGCTGGCAACATCCTGGGGAATTTTCCGATTACGCCCGTGGGCAAGGTGGAGCATTCTCTCGATTGGTACGGGAATGGTCGGCCTGGGAACTTATCTGTGGATTTCAATATACCTTGGATTCCCGAACCATGGCCTCGTGGCTCGGACGCCGATTCTTGATTCACCGCTCGGATTTGCTTTTTCCGAATTCCTGCTCCTCTTCGTTACCGGGGCGTGGTGGATTCTCTTCTTTACGCGTCCCAGTGTTGCAGTCCAGTTCGCAGCAGCGCCGGTGGTATCCTCGGGAACCAGCGACGGCGAGACGCACCAGACCTCTGATTTCTAACCTTTGATCTCCAATCGCACCTTGGACGATTTTTTCTTACATACACAAGCACTTGACAAAGTTCTGCCATGCGCGTAAAAGATTTTACTGTAAACTCGATTTGTGTGACTCGCTGAAGAGGGGCGAGCCGCTGAAAACGAGTTTGACGCTTTCCGCGCCGGCGCAATGCCGGCGTTTTTGTTTTACGCCTCGATTTTAATTCTTAACGACAAATCAACAGGGAGGTCTTCGTGCCGAATTACAACGCACAGAATCCGCCGAATTCCGTCTATCCGGGCGATGTGGTGTTTGCTTTCAACGCGGAAGCGCCGGTGGCGGGCCAGGCGAGCCAGCAATTCGCGCTGCCGAGCTACGCGGGGTTTCCGGAGAACGGGCGGACGATTCGCTGGCAGACAATTTATGGAACGGCGCCGACGAGCGTGTCCGTGGTGCTGCAGACGGCGATGATTGACAGCGACGCGCAGTACGCAACCGTCGACACTTCGACAGCGACAATGGGTGAAGCGCGCACAGTTGCCGGAGTGCGCGGGAATTTTATCCGCGCGAAGGTGAGCGCCATGACGGGCGGGTCGGGCGTTACCGTGCAATTGCTGGGATGAGTTTTAGTAAAAGGCAAAGCACACAGGCTGAAGGCTGTCTGCGGCAGGCAGGCCTGTGCCACGTGAGGCAGGGCATGAGTGGACGAAGACAAAAAGCGCGAGGGGCGAAGAAACGTCAGACGAACGCGCGCAAGAAAAACGCGCCAGCGAATCAAAACGTCATCGTGCCCGCACAAATAGAAACAGGTTCGCTGCCACGTCCACGGATTCGGCTCCGTTCGGCCATGAGGAAAGCGGGGCTGGATGAATGGAAAATCGCCTGGCTGCTGAATTACAAAATCGATTGCTTCGCCGAATCAGAAACCTCGAGTGGCAACAAGCTTCTGCTCGATTATTTGAAGGAAGCGAGTCGGCATCTTGATCCTGTTTCGGCTCGCGCAACGGCTGGGCAGGGAAGTTCGGAAATTGAAATCGTGCACGATGTGCCGCGTCCGAATCGAAGCGAACCGGACGAGCAGTGAATTTCGCGTTGGCTCGCGCATAACCCTTTGGCTCGCAAACCCGCTCCCGCAACAGTCGTGCCCAGATTCGTTCTTTGGGCCAAAGACAGTGTCCGATCTTCCGTCGAACTGCCGCGCGATGTGGCCACAGATGACGACAGTGATAGCGCCGCACGTGTAAAGCGTGCTCTCGGATATCAGGCCTTCCCGAAGCAACGTGAATTTCACTCGTGCAAGGCGAAGTACAGACTGTTTGGTGGGGCGGCGGGGCCGGGAAAATCGAAGGCACTGCTGATGGAAGCGATTGCGCAAGCGACTGAGTTTCCGAATGTAAATACGCTGCTGCTGCGAAGGACTTTTCCGGAACTTGAGGGATCACTGCTGCTTTATTTCCGGCGCGACGTGCCGCGAGAGGTTTACCGATCGTTCAACGAAGCGAAGCACACGGTGACGTGGCACAACGGATCGACGACGCGGTTTGGATATTCGCAATCGGAGAACGACATTTATCAATACCAGTCGGGCGAATATCTTTTTATCGGCGTTGATGAGCTGACGCATTTCACGCTGCGGCAGTGGCAATTCCTGACGAGCCGGAACCGGTGTCCAGTGGGAAGCGCGTTTCCGAACATGGCGGGCGCGACGAATCCTGGAAATATCGGGCACGCGTGGGTGAAGGCGCTTTTCGTTGATAAGCAACCGGCGGCGGGGATGGATCCGCGCGAATACGACGCGGCGGACTATGCGTTTATCGCGGCGCGCGTCTCGGACAATCCGATTTACGCGAATGATTCGTCATATTTGAAAACGCTGGAGAAACTGCCGGATTCTTACAGACGCGCGTTTCTGGATGGCGACTGGAGCGTTTTTGCGGGGCAGTATTTCACGAACTTCGATCCGTCGACGAAGCGTGATTCGAGCGGAGTCGATTGCGGCGGAGGCGTGGTGGCCGCGATGGATTTCGATGGATTGGGGATTTGAGCATCCCGCGGCGGTGTATTGGCACACGAGCGCGCCGGCAGTCGAGGGCCGACAACGCCGGCTCGATGGTTCTCACACGCACGGCTACGGTTGCGACCTGCCTGCGCAAAATGTTGAGATACCTCGGGCCGGTGTCGCGGGCTCTGCGAATGCGGATGGCGATGGGCGAAGAAAGACACGCGTGGTGACCTATCGGGAATTCGTGGAACAACATGTGGCACCGCGCGAACTCGCGCGAGAAATCATCGCGCGTTCGCGGGATCGAGAAGGGAAGGCGGAGCGCATCGACGCGATTTATCTGTCGCCGGATGCGTTCGCGCATCGCACGGACGAATCGTCGATCGCGGAGCGGTTGGGCGACGCGCTGGCGGCGGCTGGATTTCCGCGTCCCGTGCCGGCGGACAATGATCGCGTGAGCGGATGGATGCTGATGTACGAAATGCTCGAGGCGGACGAATGGCAAATCGCGGATTCGTGTCCGGAACTGATTCGCACGCTGCCGGAACTGGTGCGCGATACGGTGAACGTTGAGGACATCGCAAAGCGTGAAGGGGACGATGCGGCGGATGCGGCGCGTTACGGTTTGAAGACGCGAGTGTCGGGAAAAATACCGAAGCCTCCTCGCGAGCAGGAAATACATGCGCGTGTGACTTCGGACGACCCCACGATTCGTGCGATTCAAATCCAGAAAGCAAATCTGGATCTGCGCACGGGCGCCGACCGCGTCATTTTGCGCCCCGGCGCAAAACCGCATTCGCGCCGCCGCTGGCTCTGGTAGCGCCGCGCTAATTAGCGCTGATTGGCCGAGCAGTGAATCAAGATCGGGGCGAAGACGTCGCATCCAAAATAGTGGCACTGCCCCCAGAAGTCGAATGGCTTACTATGCTTCAACAATTTCGGAAATTCGTGCGCCGGACTTTTGTGCTCCGACTGCGCAGCAAGTACACGCGAACACTTGAGGCGGAAGTGGCGCGGCTGCGCGCGGAAAATCACGCGCTGGTGAATTCACTTTTCGGCGTGGCGGGGATTCCGCCGGTGCGAGCGGCGGCGCATTCGCCCGTCGCAGGGGCGACCCTTGGGTCACCCGGGCGAGGCCCTTCCTTCGTCAGGGTAAACAAGCCTCGCACCTACGAAAGCGCGCTCGGAAACCCGGAGAACGGCGCACACAAC
Source organism: uncultured Acidobacteriota bacterium (assembly GCA_963757905.1). Lineage (GTDB taxonomy): Bacteria > Acidobacteriota > Terriglobia > Acidiferrales > UBA7541 > DAHUXN01. The sequence goes on from CAVWSV010000003.1 coordinate 40,790, forward strand.
GCTCCGCTGCGAAAACGTTCATGGCAACAGATTGGTCGGCTGCGCGAAATCGAAGACCTTCGTGCGGCTCGCCGCGAGCGGGAGACGGATACCGAGACGTTTCCGACGCCGCGCAGCGTCGTGCCCCGCGCGTGACGTTGCAGGACAACAATTCACAATAAAAAACTCATGACAAAACAAAACGCAAACGACGCAATTGGCGCGCCTGCTGATCCGGGGATTGTGCCGGTGGAGCAGGGAAACGCGACGGATCGGCTGGCGACGCGTTCGACGGCGACTGCTGCGGAATCGTTCGGACCGAATAACGAGCAATTGCCCGAGCGGCTGCAGAACGCGGTGCGGCGGCTGGTGCTCGAACTGGCGAGCGAGTCGGAAATATCGCGGCGCGCGGAAATTCGCCGGATCAAGCAAGCGCATCAATTCTGGCGCGGGTTGCAATATTTGTGGTGGAGCGAGCGCGACCAGAACTGGCATTTGCCGTTCGAGCAGAAGGCGACGGATGAGAGTTCGCTCGAGGATATGCCGCGGTACGAGTTTGTCACGAATATTTATCAGGCGTTTGGACTGTCGATTATTTCCGTTTTGAGCCAGGACATTCCGCGCGTGCGCTTTTTTCCGCAATCGGCGGAAAGTGAGGCAGATGTTTCGTCGGCAAAATCGGCGAGCGACGTTTCGAAACTGATCGAGCGGAACAATCGCATCGGGAATTTGATTGTCGAGGAAGCGTTTCATCTGTGGACCGGCGGGAAAGTGGGCGCGTATGTGCGGTACGTGGTAGACGGGCAGCGATTTGGATTTCATCCGGAAACGGAGCTGGATGAGCGGCAGGTGAAAATTGGTGGAGGATGGATTTGCGGAGAGTGCGGAGCGGAGACGGCCGCTACGTGTGCAGGCGCGTCCAACGAATCCGTAGGGGCGACCCTTGGGTCGTCCGGGCGGGGCAAGCCCCGCCCCTACGAGCGCCCACAAGGGGCCGCTATTGCGAATGGCATATCCTGTTCCGCCTGCGGGGCGCTGCTGACAGAAGAGAATTACGTGCCCGAAGAAGTGATCACCGTGCCGGCGGGCGTGCGAACGGCGCGGGTGGCAAACGGGCAGGAAGTCGTCACCATTGTTGGCGCGCTGGAGCTGAAGACTCCGCCGTGGGCGAACGAAATTCACGAGTATCCGTTTTTGCAATGGAATATGGAGGTACACCAGGCGCGGCTGCGCGCGGCCTATCCGCACGCGGCAAAAAGGATTGGGGCGCCCATCGCTGCTGGGGAGTCCGCGCAATACGAACGGCTGGCACGGCTGGAGCAATCGCAAGGCGGCCCGTTGACCGCCGGCGGCGATTTCAATCCAAATCTGATTACGTTTCAGCGGACGTGGCTGCGGCCATGGGCTTTTTACCAGCTTGATGACGAAGCGCTGCGCGACGAACTGCTCGCGATTTTTCCGGACGGCTGCTACGCGGCGTTTGCGGGGGACGTTTATTGCGAGTCGCGCAACGAAAACATGGATGACCACTGGCGCGTGATGCACGCGATGCCGGGCGACGGTTCGAGCGGACGTCCGGCGTTGGGAGACGCGCTGATCAGCGTGCAGGAGCGCTTCAACACGCTTTCAAATTTGCAAATCGAGACGTACGAGTACGGCATTCCGCCGATTTACGCGGACAGCGAGGTGCTCGATTTTGACGCGCTGCAATCGCAGACCGCGGAGCCCGGTGCGCACTATCCGGCAAAGGCGAAGCCTGGGCAGTCGCTCGCGGCGGGTTTTTTTCAACCGCAGGCGGCGCGCGTGCCTCCAGACCTGGCGGGACACGCCGCGGACTTGATGGGACCGGTCGCGCAATTTCTGACTGGGGCGTTCCCGGCGCTTTTCGGAGGCGCAATGACGAATACCAGCACCGCCTCCGGCTACGCGATGGCGCGCGATCAAGCGATGGGGCGCATTGGATTGGTTTGGAGGCGAATGAAGTTTTTTCACGCCGACCTGATGCTGGCGGCGGTGGATTGTTTCCGCAAGAACCGGCCGGGCGATGTGGAAGTGACGCTGCTGGGGCCAGGGGCGGCGTTCGAATCGAAATGGATACGGCTGGTGGACCTGAAAGGGGAATTGTTTTCGTATCCGGAGACGGACGAGCAGTATCCGACGCAGTGGGCGGATCAGCGCACGGTACTGATGCAATTGATGGCGAATCCAGATCCGCGACTGCAGGCTGTGCTCAACGATCCGTCAAATCTGGGATTGCTGAAGCGGCTGATCGGATTGGATGAGTTGGTGATTCCCGACGAGGAGTCGCGAATGAAACAGTATCGCGAAATTGCGCAACTGCTGCAAGAACAGCCCGTGGTTCGCGCGGATTCGGGAACGGGCGCGGAACAAGTGCTGCCGAGCATTGTGCCGGACGAGTTTACAGATAATCACGCCGTGGAACTTGATGCGTGCAAACGGTGGTTTTCTTCCGATGCGGGACAGGTGGCGAAAATCGAGGATCCCGCGGGTTACGCGAATGTTCGCGCGCACGCGCAATTGCACGAGCAATTCTTGCGAAAGCAACAATTGCAAGATGTCGCGCTCGCGCAAAGCCAGGGATCTGCAAAGCCTAAGTCGTAGCTGAAACCTGCCTGCGTAGGTGGGCCCGTCACAACCAGCAAGCCGGTGCGACTTGTCTTTTAGAGGTGGCGTTCGATGGCCGAGGATTCGCTGCGTGACGAGCCGTAGGCGGGGGAATCCTGCCTGGCGATGGGGGCGAGGAGGCGAACGACTTGCAGCATGCGCTCGGGCTTGAAAGGCTTGGCCATGCAGACGACGGCTCCGAAATTATGGCTTGCAGCGTAGTCGGCGGGCTGGGCATTGCGCGTAACAAGGACAACAGGAACGCGCGAGAGGCGTTCACTGTTCTTGATGATGAGGCAGAGATCGTATCCGGATGTATCTCCCGCTTCGACTTCGGCAATGAAGCATGCGGGAACCGTGGTGCGCAGGATGTCGAGCGCTGCGGCTCCCGTGGAAACGACGAAGACGTCGTAACCTTCCGGCGTTAGAAGATTCTTCAGTTGCTCCTGGCCGCGTTCATCCGATTCGACAACAAGTACAACGGGACGCGTCTGCTTGGAGCGGACGGGCGCGCCTTTTTCCGCAGAAGAAGCGCCATTGACAGTGGATTTCTCCCTGGCTCCCGGACCTGTGGCGGCGGTGGCGGCGGCAGCGCGATGATGAATGCGACGGAATTGGATGGCGACGCCGAGTTTGTTGTCGCCAAGCTCGAGAGTGCGAACTACCTCGGCAGGCTCTTCGGCATTGAGCGCGTTGGCGGCAGTGGAAAACGGAAAAGTGACGCCGAGGGACATGCCCTTCCAAAAATCGCGGCGATCGGTGGCGAACAAGATGCCATCGCGAGAAACGTCGACGGAAGTGGCGATCTCGGTGAAGGCGTCGGCTTTCGGATCGGTGGCGCGAACACGAATCTGCGCTGACACTTTGACGCGCCTGCGGCGACGACGATCAGAGGCATGTTCGGTTTGAGAAGTTGATGGCGCGTAATCCTTAGAATAGTGAGCGTTCATCGCGATATCCCCCAGAACGCGCCAAAAACAGTAAGTGTAATGAAAACCCCAGTCGCTTGTAGAGCAAAGCAGCTTTGCACGGTCGTGCGGCAGGCGCTGCTGCGCGCGTGCAACCTTGCACTATGTTGCATCGAGGTTAGCACCAGGGCCAATAGTACGGAAGCTGAATTGTGCCGCATCGGGTACTGGGTGACGGGAACGGACTCGGCGGCGGCTTTCCGACCGAAAGCGAAGGATGCGAAAGCCGCGGAAACACGCAGATTGAAGCCCGCCACGGCAGGCAAGACAATCCACTGAAAGGAGAACATCTATGGCAGTGAGCACTACGAAAATGCCCGCACGCGGAGCTGGTTCGAGGTCAAGTTCAACTTCGCTGAACGGAGGCGCTACCTGGGGCGTCGCAGAAGAAATCGCGCGGACAACTCTCGGACGACGAAATTTTGGGACTGGTTACGGCAGCATCGAAACCGGTGGCGACGAGCGGCGGCGACGGGGATGCAAGCATGGATAACGCCAATGGCAACGGTGGGGGCGTGCCCGGCAATGCGGCGGCGCAAGCTGGAAGCGCTGCTTCAGTTGATTCGAACGATGAAGCGGCAGGCGTTTCGAGCGCGGAGGACGTGATGACTCCGGAGGTCGCAAAGCTGGCAGACGCGAACCCGCAACTGGCACAGATGTTGGCTGATGAGCAGGCGTACCGCGCGGTGTTTGCTTCACCCGGTGCAGCGCAGGATGCGAAGGACCAGCTGGAAGAGTTGGATGGTATGTTTTTTTCGTCGCAACCGAGCGATCATGCGGCGCTGGCGGCACGGATGCACGAATTGTCTCCAGAGGCGTTTCAGAATTTTGCGAAGGCGGTGCAGGCGCACGCGGCAAAAGTAAACGCGAGCGCGCAACAGGTGCCCGGAGTTGCGGCGAGCACAGAAAGTGCCTCCGGAGCGGGGAAGTCCGCGAGTCTGGCAGTGCCTCAGCAGCTTGAATTATTCCCGTCGCAAGCGAGCGATTCGGGAAGGGCGCCGGGTGACCCCGGTCAAGTCAGCGGACAAACTGAGCAACAGGGTAGCCAACAAAACGGCGCAGCGACGCCGGTCGGCGGAGGGCAGACTGTGCACGATGCGCAACATAGTGTTGCACAGGCGGCGGCAGTTCATACGGCGGCTGCATCGGCGAATGATCCACGACGCGCGGCGCAAGTGGCTTTTTTTCACGACACAAACGCAGCGGCAGTCGAACAAATACTGGGAACGATCCAGGCGCAGGTAAAGCAACTGCTGCCGGACAGCGTTCCGACGGGAACGCGGAATCGCATCATCGGGGAAGTTTATCGGGAGCTCGATGCGACGCTGCGTGCAAACCGGCAGCTTGGGAAACAGTTGCGAGAAGCGTTTCAGGCGGGCGCAGGAGACGCGGCGCACCAGCGGGCAATTGTGACGTTGGTTGCAGGTCGCGCGAAACAGGCATTGCCGGCGGTGGCGAAACGCGTGATTGGAGAGTGGACGCAGAGCATTGTGGCGGCGAATCACGAGCGGCTGTCGCGGCACGAAGCGGCGTCGAAACGCGTGGATATTGCAGGCGCGGGAGCGTCGGACGGAGTGAATCGCAAACCGATGTCCGCGCGGGACGTGAATTACCGGAGGCTGAGCGACGCGGACATTTTGAATCTGTAAGTTGCGGATTTAGTGGGCAAATGTAATCTCGGTTTGATATTCGACACTATCGTCGCCGCAACGGAGCAATGGAAATCGCGTGCCGCGCGCCCAGTTCCGCACAAACTCGTCCTTAATTGGCTTTAACGAGTGCACTAGAGTGACGAAGCGAATTCTTCCTCCACGTTCAACCACGCAGTAAACCGAGGCTCCGGTCACAATCAGCGGCGTGGCGGGGCCCTGGGCGAGCGCCATTCTCAGGTCCAGGGTCGTTTCAGGCCTAGACACACGTGGCGCATCGAATTGTGGCTGAGCGCACCAGGTTTCCACGGCTGAAGGTATTGGGATTGTGAATTCACTCGCGGAAATGTCTTTTGCAAGCGCCAGCTTTTGGATTTCGATTTCGATGATGTGGCCGTCGCCTCCGCGAAATGTTAGTTTCTGCGGAAAGCGCCTCACTCCAAACGCTACGAAATCGCTGAATTCATAGCGCTGGTCGAGCGCGGATGCGGCGGCAGGCCAGTCGCGTTCTGCCGTCACCACGTCGTTATCAGCATCGAAGCAGTCTGTATGGGAAATGCTCGATAACCTTGCGCTCACGCATGTCAGTGTCTGCCCCGAAAATTGCGCGGTCCGAACATTCGTGAGTTTTTGTTTCGAATCGAAATCCGAACGCATGGCTATGCGAACTGTTTTCTGCGCTTCATAGATAAGCAAGGGAACGTCTTCATTGGTTCGCGCCAAGTAGAGTTTTCCGTCCTTTGCGATTGCGGTATATGCATAGTTCAAGACGGAATACGTCTGCCGATAGTGATCCGGCGCCGTCCACAGAATTCGGAGATCTCCATCGGCGGAATGGTCGTGTTCCTGGAAATGAATGTTCGCGCTTAACACAAAAGCGGGACTGCCAGCCAGTTCGAGATTGCTTAAGTCGCGCGATTTAGCGAGAAGCACCTTGGCCGCCGCTTCGTCTAGCTTAGTGTGGTCCAGAAGCATGGCACGGGCAGTGAGAGTTGCCGACAAAAGCGCAAGCGTCAGAAGCAAGAAGATCGCGCGCGGAGAGAAAACTGCTGGGCGCATAGGCTACCGGAAATTACCACTCGCGTCATTGCTGTGCAAGTGGAGCGCGATCCGAGCGAATGACCTCCGAGCGAAAGAGCACAAAGCACCTTTTGGCGGCATGATTGAGCCGCAAAGTAACGTTGGGTGTGAGCGTAAGGTGGAAGCGCGAGAACGGATCGGTCATTGAGCTGTGCCAGGGAAGGGTTGGGCTGAGGCGCCGGCGGGGGGAGTGAATTCATTGGCGGCGAAGCCGGGGACGGCGGCGATGGATTGGATGTCGAGCTCAGCGGATATGCCGCGATTGTCTTTATAGGTGATCGCGGTGGGGAAGCGCTGGGAAATTGAGGGGGCATTTGCCAGCGAAGTATAGTCGGCGAATGTCCAGGTTTGCTTGCCGGAAGGCGAACTCACGTCGTAGCTGAAGGGCTCGTAATTGTTTGGGTCGAGGCAAATGCGCTCATGAGTTTCGGCGGCATTGGCGACAATGCAGGTCAACTGCGCGCCGCTGCCATAGTGCTCGCCCTGAGGACGTTCCTTTGCACGGGCACCCGACGGCAAAGACCATTGCAAGGCGCGCTTGATCATTCGCGGCCATAGATTCGTGTGCGGCGTGTCCTGACCCACGCGATAGAGTTTGCCGCCGGAGACGAGAATCGTTTCATGGACATTGCCGTACTGAAGGTCCTCGCGATACAGATTGGGCGCGGCCCAACCGAGGGCGTAGGTGCCTTCGACTGACTGCTGGTTGACTGAATACTTCGCTTTGGCAATCAAAACGAAGGGGACACTTGAGGGCGATTCGATGTTGGTCCGGGCAGTGGCGCGCGCCAGAAGCGTGGCGGCGTCGGGGGTATTTGAGCCGGCGGTTTGCGGCGCAGCAGCGACCTGCAACGCCCAAACGCACAGTGCGATGAGGACTAAAGGAGCGAGTGTTACCCAAATTGCGCGGCGCATGATCATGGAAATTATCACTGTGAAACGGGAATTACAATCGCAGTTTCTTCGCAGTGACTGTGCCTGTGGGTAAAATAGGGTTTCGGCCTACGGCAGAAGCAAAATGATCAGGAACGATTAACGCCGCGGGCGAGCGGCGGCGTGTCCGTGTCCATTCGATCCGGCGTGATGGCGCGTGCGCTTGTTGTTGAAAGGCAGTGCAGGCGGCTCTTCGGCGACGGCGGTCGGCGCCAACATGCGGACAACGTGTAGCAGACGCTCTTGCTTGTAAGGCTTGGCCATGCAGACGATGGCGCCGAGGGCATGGGCGGTCGAATAATCGTTAGGCTGGCCGGCGCGAGTGGTCATGACGACAGGGACGCGTTGGAGACGCTCATTGGACTTCACGATGAGGCAGAGGTCGTAGCCGGACATGTCACTGATTTCGATTTCGGTGATCAACAAATTGGGCGTGCGCTGGCGGAGAAATTCGACAGCCTCCGCGCCGGTCTCAACCGCTTCAACAACGTAACCTTCGCTTATGAGGACGGTGCGGATCGTGTCGCGCGCGCGGGAATCGGCTTCGACGACCAGAACCAAAGGCATGGGCTTTTCGAGATCGCGCGCAACGTCACCAGCGGTCGGTGCTTTTGCGGATTTTTCTTCAATTTTTTCCCCGTCGGGGCGAACTTCGGGGCGCTTGCCTTCGTAGAAGCGAACGCCGACGCCGAAGCGTCCTTCAGGCATTTCGAAAACGCGTGCGACGACAGCGGTGCGCTCATGCTGCACGCCACCCGCGGCGCCTGAATAGGGGAACGTGATTACAAGATCCATGCCGCGGCGGTATTCGTCCAGATTAGTGGTGAAGAGCAGGCCGTCGCGCGAGGCGTCAACGGTGGTGCAGACTTCAGCCTTCTGAAGACTACCCGAGTTCAGACGCACGCGGACCGGTGCAGACAGTTTCGTGCGCAAACGGCGACGGCGCTCCGTGGCGCGTTCCATGGCTTCCGTGACAGGAGATTGTTCGATTGAGCTGATTGCTTCGGTTACATTTCCCATGTTCCCCACCTCAGTTTATAGACAGCCGCCGCGGTTGAACCGCGAGCCTGACTGCGATAATGATGAATTTTGGCATTTCCCCCGTGCGAACGGTATAGCGCGAGGGTCACATTCTGCCAGTACTCGCAGCACTTTGGCATTAGTACGAAGGTACTACGAGGGGTAACGCCGCCTCCCGGGAAGGTTTTTCATGAGTGTGGAAACGCAAAAAATATCCGTAAAACCTCCGCTTCCTACAGCTTTCGACTATTAGCCAAAAAATACCACCAGTACGTTAGTAACACGCTTGTCTTTGACGGCAGCCGAGAGGCATCGCCGAATTTATTATTACAGGAGAAAAATAAATGGCACAGATGCAGAACAGCCAATCGGTTGCATTACAGCTTGAAAAGGTGCGGGACAAACTTCCGCTGCTTTACGAACGGGACGACATCCTGCTGACCATGATTCAGCAGCGCGGCGACGTGGAACGCGTGTCGAGCCGCAACATGCGGCTGCCGCTTCAGATTCGTCCAGGAGGCAAGGCCGGTCTCGCCAATCTTGACGGCGGCGATCTGGGCCGCGGCTCGGGAACGACCTACGACGTGGCGCAAGTGAGCCCGATATTTTTCCGTCACGCGGTGGAAATCACGAAGCTGGTTGAGTACAGCACCAACGCGCCCGAGAAGGCGATCGAAAATGCGGCCAAGCGCGAAGTGAAAAACGCGATGGGGCAGTTTCGCGCGTTTCTCGACAAACTGATGCAAACGAACGGCAACGGCGTGCTGGGGACGGTGGGGTCGATCGTGACGACAGGCTTGCCTTCGGGTGTCGCGGCGCAAATCAATTTGACCACACCTCCGGGTGCGGCGCTTTTTTACTACAACCAGACGATCCAGTTCTACGATTCGACACTAACGACGAACCGGAACATCGCGGGGAGCGTGACGTCGAACGTGGTACAAGTGGATCCGTTCAACAAATTCATCCAGATCGACGCGATCCCGGCAGGTGTTGTCGCCGGCGACGCAGTCGTGCACGACGGACTCACCGGCGCGCAACCCGTTTCGCTTTTCGGCGTGCCGTATCATCAGACCAACGCGACAACTGGCACGTGGTTGAATTTAAACCGCGCGACATATCCTGTCGAGCTGGCGACGCCGCACGTCGCGGGAAACAACGCCGCGATCACTCCGGGCGTTGTGCGCCTCGCAATCAACAAGGTGCGGAAGGCGTTGGGTACGAATCAAATCGGCAAACTCGTCGCGTACACCGCGCTCGAACAGGAAAACGCGTGGGAGCAGCTCGGCATTTCCATTTCGCAAATCATTAAGGAAGGCGCAGGCGGACGCGCGAGCGATCTCGACTTGCTCTTTACGGGTGAGCTCACGATGGCCGGCGTGCCGATCAAATCGTCGATCAACGCCAACCAGGCGCGCATCGATTTCCTCGATTTGTCGCACTGGGGACGCGCCGTGATGCAGGAGATTGATTTTTACGACGTGGGCGGCCAAACCGTTTTCCCGATTTACGGGACCTCGGGCGGCCTCGCTGCGGCGTACATTTTCTACTTCATCACCGGCTTCCAGGTGTGGAACGAGTCGCCTCGCAGTGGCGCGTACATCGATTCCCTCGCCATCCCGACTGGCTACTAAACCGCCTTGAACTCCGAGGTTTGTACTGGCGGCTAGAACTTCGACGCAAACAAAAAGGGCGGCGTTTCCCTGCATAGCGCAGGCTAGCGTCGCCCTTTAATCGTCATTGTCTACGTCTTGAGCGGATCAGCTACTTGTTCTGGTAAGCCGTGACTCGACCGAAGTCGTCGCGATGATCCTTGCTGACGGTCAGGCTCCCGAACGCCACTCCGACCGTGGGATCTGATTTGCCAATGGCGTCAAAGTCGGCATAAAAACGGTCCATTGCCGCGCCATCGGGAAAAATCATGGCCAGATCGTAGTTGCCTGGCATGTCGGTGTGGATGTCCTCTTCGTCAATGTTGTACAGGGTGACGTTCCCTTTGCTGACTTCCGACTCGATAAACGCTTTCACTGTGCCCATGAGCAGGCCTTCCAGCGCTTCCTCGGCTCCCGGTTTGGCCTGATAAGAAGCGACGCGCAAATAGCCCGTCCCGCTGGCGCCCGCTTTTCCTCCGTGGGCGATGGTGTGCAGGAAAAGATCGGCGTGCTTCGTTGCCGCGACGTAGCTTGCGTTTGTCGCACCGTTCCATTGGTCTTCGAGCACCTTTAGGAGATTCTCTCGGCTCGTCGCGGTGAACCACTCCGCATGGGTGAAGCCGTCCGATGTATGCACGCGGATAGTCTCGTTGCCCCAGGCCACGAGCAGCCCGTCGGCAACGTCCTTTTTCATTTGCGCAACGCTGGATTCATCCTGCTTTGCAAACGCCGCCCACTGCGCGCGCGGAACGGCCCATTGCGAAACATACGTGTAATAGGTTTGCCCTTGTTCCTGCGCGACCGCCGCATTCGGTGTTAACAACATGCCCGCGGCCAGCGCAGACACCAAAGCCAAAACCATGCGAAAACGATTCAACATTTATTCCTCCCTGTCGTGAATGTCCGCATCCGCGGAAGTCCGCTGCAATGACGTGTAACGGTAGAAATCTGATTAGATTGGTTGGGTGATGTGGAGAATTTGTGTCAGGCAGACCTTACGCGAGTACGGCTGCGATGTCAAGGCGCGCGGCGGTGCGCGACGATGATCGAAGTGACGCGAGAAAATCATGAGGCACCGTTGGAGCTGCAGACGCGGCTGGCGCGAGCCGGAGGCTGCAACCAGTATGGCGAGGCGAATTTTCGCGTGGTGTGGGGATGGTCGCGGCTGGCGTGGATCGGCGGAAAGTGGACGGACACGGATGCGAGCGGAAATGTGATTCGCCAACGCATTGAGATGCGCGAGCTGCCGAAATATTTTCCCTTTGACCGCTGGCACATCGAACGGTGGATGCCTCCGGAAACCTATGGGTCGCCGGAGCTGTGGTATTCGCAGACAATCGAGCGCGAGGATGGCATTTTGATTCCGGCACTGGGTCCGTATCCGCGGCGCGGCGAATACGAGCACTGCTTCACGCTGCAAGGCGCGCACGGCGAATTCATTCCGCTGTCGCCGAACGCATGCGAGGTAATTGTGCGTGCAGTAGAATTCGCGCGAGCGCGTCCGAAACCGGAACATCACGCGGCGCTTGCAAAAAGGGAAGAGCGGCGGGAACAGGAATGGGAATCGCACGCGGACGCTGTGCTCGATGATGCGGGCAGTGCATTTCACGGCGTTCCGTTTGTCGCTGCGACGTAGAAGCGGATTTGCCTGCCGCGCTTGTGACTGTCGATTGCAATTATTCTTGAAAAACAGAAAGGAAAGCCATGACTACGATGATGCGCGAAATACGAGGCTCTGAAAGCGATCCTGGGGCGCGCGATAGGACGGCGACGATCGCGTCGATTTCTGATCAGGATTGGCATGTGACGCGGACGTACGGCGTGTTTCACATTCCGGCGTGCCCGAAAGGCGAAACGTGCGCTTTGCTGATTGTGACTCCGCGAGGCGATGCAATCGACCTGGGCGACAACCGGAGATTTCCGTTCACGATTACGCCGCGCGAGATTGCCGAAGACATCGTGCAGGATCTGGGCAACCACGGGATTTTTGTCTGCGCCAATGGCCAGCCGACAGATGAGGAGCTGGCGGAAGCGGGAACGCGGCGGGATGCGTGGTTCAAACAACTGGTGGCGGAGGCGGATGAGATGTGGGCGCGCGGACATTCGTATCGCGAAATCTCGGACATGCATCGACGCGCGGCTTTTGGGATGGGACTCGAACGCGAGTGGGCGTACGTGCCGCAGCGCTCGGTGGATTGTCCTGTCTGTGGCGAAAAAGTGAAAGCGGGCGTGGCGCTGTGCAGGCATTGCGGTGCAGTGCTGGATGCGGAGCGCGCATCGAAATATGGGGTCGCTGCGAAACGCGACGCTTCCGGTGGCGTGCCGCGGCACAAGCCTGGCGAATGATCGCCGGGTTGTTTTTTTGCGAAGGACGAAACCGCGCATGGCTGAAATGCAAGGTAGCTCGGGCGTTATTTGCGCGATGTCACTTTAGCAGCTTGTTGAAAAGATGTTCTTGATTGCCATCTCCGCCGCTGTGAGGGAATCGCAGTGTGCAAAAACCCAAGGAAAATGCAGATTGTTCCTCGCGGTTGCTCGTCTGAATAACAACAAGCAGAGTTTTTCAGCAAGCTGTTGGGTCCAGTACACACTAAACGCGAGGCGACATTGTTATGAAACGATCTGCTAAATTTGCCGCGAATACTGTTTTTGCTTTTCTTTGTCGCGAGGAGGAGCGCGGGGGCAGGGGTCGCGGCACGATGGGATGGCGTTGGGGGAGCAGGGGAAGCCGGTGGCGGGAGCGACGATTGTGGTTTGCACGCAGCCCGCGAATGTCACCGTGGCGCCATGCACGCCGCTTGCGAACCTGTATACGGATACGACGCTCACCATGCCCGCGCCTAACCCGCTCACGTCGGATGGCCTCGGCAACTTTCATTTCTACGCCGCGCCGGGGATGTACACAGTGCAGATTTACGGCCCGGGGATCAACACGTACACGACTCCGGACGTGATTCTGCCGATGAATCCGCTGAATGCGCAGGTGGGTTCGTTGACAGCGACAAATGCGATCAGTGCTTTGACGCTGAGCCTGGGCGGAAACTTGAACGTGGGCGGAAACGCAAATGTGACCGGAACGCTGACGGCGGGATCGTTGGCTGCGAACTTTTCCCCGGCGAGCAACGCGGCGTTGAAGCCGTTTGCGGGGGATGCGGAGCTTTGGGTGTCGCCGAGCGGATCGGATGCGAACGACGGAAAAAGCAAGGGAACGGCGATGGCGACGATCGACCATGCGTTGTGCTCGCTGCCTGCGGGGAATTGCGCGACGAACACGGCGGGAAATGGAACCATTTATTACTTTGACGGGAGCGCGGCGAGCGCGACGGCCGGTTGCGGAATTGAGTTGATGGGGCCAATTGATCCGAATTATGCCTCGCCGCCACCGTGCTGGATGAAAGTGCAGAATGGCGGGGATGCCATTGCGATTATTGGAATTGGGGCGAGTTCGCACGGGCCCAGTGGTCAATTGCCGCGAGCGCTGATCGTGGCCGGAAGCAGCGCGGATCGGAATCATCCGGGGATATGGCTCTCCGGAACGAATTCGTCGATTTATTTTGCGAATATGGCGATCCAGTATCCAGGGCGCGGCGTGGTGATTGGAGAATGCTCGAACAATACGCGGACCGGGACGTGCAACACTTCGCCGCCGTTTTTTTATAATGTGACGGCAAACGTAAATTCCGCGGCAGGCGACGGGCCGACGTGGGACATCACGGGAGCTTCGTTCTGGGTGCGGATGATTCATTGCGGGGGCAACGGAACAGACAACGTAAATCCGCCGTTGGGCGATTTGACGCCGGCGGTGCTGATTGACGGACGCACAAACGCGGGCGTGGGACTGGTGGATATTTACGACTTCGAATCGAATAATGGGGGCATCAAGGTTTATGCGGGGACAAACGTCGCGGAAGTGAACGTGCGGGATCTTACGACGGAAGGCCAGACGGGAGGCGAGCCCGCTGTGTGGTTCGCGGCGACGGGGACTTCGGGAGACAACAACATCAATGCGACGATCGACAGCGTCGAGGTTGCCGATGCAACAACGACGACGCCTGGCGTGGAAGTGGACGTATCCGGCCTTGATATCGAGGCAAACCATATCCAAGGCAACGGCGTGAACATTATCGGACCGGTGCACACGGACACGCAGTACTTGAACAATCTGGGCAATCAGACGATATCGCCCGAGCAATACGGCCAGGTGGGCACGGTGAATGGATGGCTCTTCGGGAAACGTGACGACGTGCAAAGAAATTTCGGATTTGCGTCGGTGAGATTTTCGAATCTTGCGCCGACGAATCCCGCGAGTTGGATCGCGTCGCAGTTTGTGGGAACGACTGCTTTCACACAAACCGGAATTCTCGCGCCGGACGGGACGACGAACGCGTCGCAGGCGTCAAACACGAGCAATTCGACGTTTGAAACTCTGTCGTTCTATCAACAGAATCACGCGCTCGCCGTCGGCGACTACATCGTGGCGGGGGCGTGGGTGCGTTCGGCGACGGCGAACGGATATTTTGGCAGCCCGACGACGGCGTTGCAGGTGACCGTTGGAGGGACAGGCAACGCGCTCTCCGGCGGATGCAGCGGCGACGCAGTGATGGGCGATGGCGAGTGGACTTGGGACTCCTGCATCTACAAAGTGGTTGGCGCGGGGACGAGCCCCGCCACGTTTACTTTTTTTGCGCCATTCAGCGCTACATATACGATCCAAGCCTATGCGCCGGTGCTGAACTATATTCCCGCCGGAACCATCAGCATCAACGAAACATTCGCATACAGAAATGCGCTGAAAACATACGATTCAAACTGCGCGCCCGGCACTGTTTGTGGATTGCGGAACGAGAACCTGGCGGGAAATGCATTCGAGACGCTTTCCGCAAATCCGTCGCAGAGCGGAGTTTTCCGGTTGTCCGACGGAGACACGATTGGCTGGCGAAATCATGCAAATACCGGAGACGTGACTATTTCAAAGAACGCGAGCGATCAGCTGGTGGTTCCGCCGCTGGCATTGCCGACATTGTTCGCGCCGATCGTGGATTCGACCTCGGGAGCGAGCGGCTTGACGTATCGCAATAGCGGCTCGACTGTGTGGACGGAAAATGCGAGCACGTCGGCGCTGAGTTGGAACTTCAATGGGCACTTAGGCGAGACGACGCTGAAACTGACGCCTTTCGGCGGGCAATCCTATGCGGGCGTGCTCGACAACTATGGAATGGCCGCGGGATTCGTGGCGGTGACCGAATCAGGTGGGACGATGGCGTTCGATGCGGGATTGGGAAATACGTTTGAGGTTACGCTGAACGCAAACGTAAGCACGACGAATCTGATTAACGCGCAAGCGGGACAGTGGCTGCAGTTCATCGTTTGCCAACCGTCGTCAGGGGGCCCGTTCACGTTTAACTGGCCGGGCAGCGTGCGCGGAGGAATGACCGTGGGGACGACGGCGGGGAAGTGCAGCGCGCAGAGTTTCGTGTTCGATGGTACGAGCGCGTTTGCGACGTCTGGTGGAGTGGCGAACCAGTAGCAGAAAACACAGGCTAGCGCCTGTGCCACAGCAAATCGGTCGAGAAAAAGTGCACAGAGTGTAGCCTGTACCAGGGCAGCCCGTAACGGAAAAGCGCAAGATCTGGGCAGTTACTGACAATTTTTGGTTTCTTTGGAGGCACATCCATGCCTGTAGTTTCTACGACAGCTTACGATCAAGCCGAAGACGCCTTGAATCTGTCGCGCTCGATTGTCAACGATGCGGGAGGCGCTGTTTTTTCGGACGTAGTACTGATGCCGTTCCTGAACTCCGCATACCGTGAACTTCAGCGGCAGCTCGCTGAATCAGGTGTGTCGGTGCTCGTGGGCCAGCAAGACGTCGACCTGCCACTAACGAACGGAGTGACGACCACGGAAATCAGCGACGTGAGCACGCCACAACTGCCGACGGATTTACTGGCGCCCCACCAATTGTGGGAACAGGCAACCGGGTCCGCGGACATTTTTGTTCCGATGGAGAAAATTACGGGCGGGCTGCCCAATTTCCAGCCGGGAAGCTATTTGCGAATGTGGGAATGGCGCGAGGATACGATTCAACTGGTGGGTGCGACGCAGGAAATCACGGTTCGGATTCGGTACGAAAAGCAACTGCCCGCGCTGGTGCTGGGCACGGATCCCGTGCAGATCCGGTCGGCTGTGGATCCACTCGCATACACCGTGGCGGCGATGGCGGCACGTTCACGAGGGGCGCGAGCGTTGGCCGAGGATATGTTACTTGCAGCGCAAGCGGCCATCGACAAACTGATCGAACGGTATGTGCGGCCGGAACAATTCAAGGGCCGGAGGCGCAAGCCGTACGGATATCGGCGAAGTGTGATTTATTTGTAGAGGCGAGCGGACGAGCGGGCGGCTTTCCGACTAAAAAAAGGCCGGTACGCGGACGCGCGAAACGGCAAAGGCACACAGGATGAAGCCTGTGCCACTCAGTCGACGTTGAGAGTCAACGTGATGGCGCGCGAGGCATTTTGCGCGGTCGCGGAGATGTCGATGGAGTAGATGCCGGGAGGCGTCTGGTTGGGATTGGTTGTTGACGAGGAACCGCAGCCTGCCAGGGCAATCGCAGCGCACATTGCGAGAATCGCGAAAGTGAATCGTGCGAGAACGCGCCGCCTTGGCGAATTCCGCGCAGACATCTGTGCACGGGGCGAACGTAGATAAATTCTGGAAATCAGCAGGAAAAACATCGCGACAAGAGCGGCAAATAACAGAGGCCGCGTGGGACCGCCCGGGAAATCCCGCAACGCAGGCACAGCGGCCGGGGTCACAGTCGTGCCTTGAGTGCCGATGGTGACAGCGAACGGCGCCGGTTGTCCCGCTGTGACATTGACGGTGGAGGGTTTGATCACGCAAGTGAGCGAGTTGTTAGGCAATTGCAATGGACAGGCGGGCGTGACTGTGCCGCTGAACGTTGCGTCAGGCGTGATTTGCAAATTGTAAGTCGCCGAGTTACCGGGAACCACGTTTTGCGATGTAGCGGCAGTCGACGACGCTGTGACCTGAAAATCATCGCCCGTACCGGAAAGCTGGGCGGTCTGCGGACTGGAAGGATCCGCGTCAGTGACCTGGAGAACGGCCGCGCGGGAACCTGTGCTCTGCGGCGCAAACGTGACATTGATTTGACAAGAGCCTCCCGCAGCCACCTGAGGAACGCAATTGTTCGTCTGAGCGAAATCGGCGAAATTGGCGCCGGTGAAAGTGATGTCCGTGGTCTTGAGTGAGAGCGCGTTTGCGGAACTATTTGTGAATGTAAACAACTGGGCCGGAGTTTTGCCGCCGGTCGGCTCCGCGCCGAGGTCAAATTGCGAGGGCGAAATCGTGACAGCAGCGATAGCGGCTGGGGCGCCGATGCCGGGAAGTTCGATGACGCGATGATTGCCGAGATCGGCAACGAACAAATTTCCGCGGCGATCCATGGCGAGCGCGGCGGGCGAATTCAGAGTTGATGCGAGCGCGACACGCACAAGCATTCCCGATCTTGCGTCGACGCGCAGAAGCGCATTCGCGCCGGTATCTGCGATGAATACGTTTCCGAGGCCATCGACGGCGATGCCTTCAGGCGAAGCAATGGCGGCGCTGGCGGCAGAAATGGGCGCTGCGAATTGCGCGGAATCTGGCTTGGAGGGTGCTCCGGTGCCGGCGAAGGCGTTTGCATTGCCCGAAGCGAGATCAATTACGAAAACGCGATTGGATGCGGGCGAAGCGACGTACAGCCGGCCGCGAGAAACATCGGTGGCGACAGCCGCAGCGTCCAAAATGTGAGCGACATAACTGAAATCGGGAGCACCTGGCGCGAGGGCAAGGACGCGATGATTGCCGCGATCGGCAACGTAAAGATTCTGGCTCTTGTCGACAGCGAGCCCGGCAGGCTGAAAGAGATCCGAGTTGCTGGTATTCGAATGGGCGACATTCTTCGCAGCCGAAGCGGGTACGACGGCAACTTTTCCCGTGGCCATGTCGAGCAGGCGGATTCGATTTTGCAGGCGATTGGCGAGGAAGACGCGGCCTTCGGGAGTTACCGCGATGCCGGAAGGATCTTCGCCCGGGGCCGAAGCGCAGTCCGAGAAAACGGTCACGGCAATTTTCGCGTTGGGCGCGGGTAGAGACGATTTATTCGCCGGTGTGCTGACTTGGCGGGAAACACAATGGGCGGGAGCGGGATCGGCTACGAGAGAAATGTAGAGATTTCCGGCGGCATCCACGGCGAGGCCGCGAACATTTGCGTATTGGTCTCCCGAGGCAATGATCGTGGGCGAGGCGGCCGCTGAACGCTGATGTAGCGAGGCTTGCTGCGCGTCGGCGCGAGCAGGACTGCTGGTAAGAACCCAAGTAAGCGCCGCGAAAAGCGCGAGCACGGTTAGAACACGACGCAAATTCCCCCCTAAGAATGCAGAACAAGAGCGAACGTGATGCAAAGTCCTAAATCATAACACGGAAGCAGAAAGTTTGAATTGCTTGTCAGGCCGCAACACCACGGCACATGCGATGACGTTGAAGGCAGAGGGGTTGCATCCGTGAGGTTGTGTGACACGAGGGCACGAGCACGGGAGCAGCGGCACGCGGGCCAAGCAAGGCGCATCGCCAGACGCGCGACCTGCTACCAAAAGACCCCACCCTCCGCGGAAACGTTTCGGCGCGCAAAACACCAGCTTCGCGACAGCACTGCGAGCGCGAGGCGCGCGAAAAGACAAAACCACACAGGGAAAGCCACAGACTCAAGCCTGTGTCGGCGAAGGCCGAGGCTCAATCGAGAGCGATGTGCGTGCTGGTGCGGCCCACGCCGTCGATTGCCTGAATCTTGCTAATGACCAGGGAATTCAGATCCTCGGAGTTCGGGACTTCGACCACGACGTAGACGTCAGGATCGCCCCAGCAGGCATTGGCCATTTTAACGCCGGGTAAGGCGGAGATTTTTCTGGCAATGTCGCGTGCTTTGCCGGGACCTGCAGTCACCAAAACATACGCTCTCATTTGAGACCTCCTTGCGGAACTGATCCGCAGGCGGTTTACGGGCTGGAGTTGTGAAGCTAGTCTAGCGCATTTCCAGCTTTCCGGAAATATCTCGCTGATAACAAAACAAATTCGCAATTGAAAATTCCAGGAGGAAATTCATGGCACTCGCATTTACGTTGGTGGATTCATGGGACGACGGAAGGCGGATTCACGTTGCGGGCACGATTGTGGCGTCGGGGAATTACGCGACAGGCGGCGACGCGCTGGACCTGAGCAGTATTGGGGCAGCTGGCGTGCCAACAACGGAACCTCCGATTCAAGGCACGGCGTGGATGGACGGGCTGGCGGGATACGATTACGTTTTCTCGCCGGGCGCGACGATCGGCGCGAACAAAGTGAAAATGTTTCAGGAGGCGAGCGGCGCGGGCGCGTTCAGCGAACTCGCGGCAGGGGCGTATCCTGCGGCGATTTCCGGGGACACGATAACGTTCTACGGGATTTTCCCGCGACTGCAATAGTGCAGACTGACTCCTTTTGGGCACATAAGCTACGCTGGTTTTGGCGTGGCGGCTGGTGATTGGTATACTGGTGGCGGCAAAACAGGAGCCGTGGGATGTTGGATTATTTTATAAACACTTATGGGACGCATCCGGTAGCGGTCAGCGCGGCCGTGATGGCGGTCATAATCGTTCTGATATGGATGGCAGGGAGCGGATCGCGCCAGCGATTCATCGTGCTGAAGAAGACGAGTGAAACTGAGCGGCTTGCGCGCGATCTGAGCCGGATTGCCAGCGCGCTCGAGAAAATCGCGAAGCAGCGCGAGATCCCCACGGATTACGTTGGGCGGCCGATTCCTCCGGGATGGGAAGACATGATTTCTTCCGGCGAGCCCGCGGAGGAAGTGCCCGGGACCGCTCCTGTTTTGGCGGGTAGCGCTGCCGCGACAAAGAGCGAAGATGTGGCGGCGGCCGAGCGCGACGAGACTCCTGGAGCGCCAAAACGCGCGGCGAACGCAAATCCTTCCTCAGGATTTGTGAATCCCTTGAGGGGCACCGAGAACCTGCTGGGCGGGAAGAAAAAACTCGATTTGCCGAATCCGCTGTACCGACCAAAGTAATCTCTTTCACAAACGCAAAATGCTTTTGTCGTCTTCGCGCTTCGATGGCCGGCGCAACAACAGGGCTGCGAGTAGAAGTACGCCCAAGAGAATTAATACGCCCATAGCTACGGCAAGCGTGAAATGCGCGGGCTGCAGCTTTGGATCTTGCCACATGCGGTTGAATTCATAAGCGACAAAAGGAACCAGCAGAAGCAGGAAGCTTATGCTGCTGAGCCTGCGACGCTTGCGCTGTGCGCGCAAACGAGAATTTGGTTCTGGCCGGTTAGCCGCGCTCGGACGCCAGGGCTGCTTTTCCGTGTTGCTCGAAGTGCCCACCTGAAAATCATAGCAAAACATGAGAACGGCTTCAGGCCGGGCGGGGAATTGTACCGCTCGCAGCGGGTCAGTTCGTCCCGCGCATGATTTATTGTTCGCAAAAATACTTTGAACACGAAGGTTCGCACACATGTCTGTTGAGACTTTTGCGCCGATACCGCTGACGACTTTTGGCTCGTGGATGACGCTGTTGGATCCGTCGGACGTGTCTCCGGGAATGTCGCCGGACGCGCGCGACGTGGAATTTTTCCCCGGCGGAGTGCGCACGCGCCCGGGACTTGTTTCTGTGTATCCCGCGCTGGGCGGAACACCGTCGATCAACGGGCTGAAGACTTACATCACGACGAACCTGGTGCAGCGGCTGGTGGTGCTCGATTCGCTGGGCAATTTCTTCAAGGAAACTTCGCCGGGACAACTGTCGATTGTCGCGAGCGTGATTTCGCCCGGGCTGTTTCTGGCGTCGACGACGCATTTCGGGCGCGAGTACATGGCGTTTTCGAATACCGCACTCGGCGAGGACATGCCGCGACAGTATGACGACATTTATTTTGATCGCGTCAGCCAAATCGGGCCGGCGGAGGGTCCGAGCGTGACGGATGCCGCCGATGCGGGAAATATTTCCCCGGGCGCGCATCAATGCGCGCTGATTTTCGTGACACGGCAGGGTTACTGGACGATGCCTTCGCCACCGGTCACTTGGACGGCGGCAGGCGGAAAAAAAGTGAACGTCACGAATATTCCGACCGGGCCTGCGAATATCGTGCAGCGTTTGCTGGCATTCACGGGCGCGGGCGGAGCGAATTTCTATCAGGTGCCCGCGACGATGACGATCAACGACAACGTAACGACGTCGCTCGAAGTGGATTTTGACGACACGATTCTGCTCGCGGGCGTGAGTATGGATGATTTGTTCGCGAACGTGGAGCTGCCGGATCAACTGGGCGTAATCGCATATTCGGATCGGCTTTTCTGGTGGGGCGAACGCGCGAAAATGCCGAACTGGCGGAATTTGTCGTTGGACGGGGGATGGGACGCATCGGGAAACGGACGGCCGCTCGGATGGCAGCTTGGCGCGACGTTCAGCGCGGGAGGCTCGCGCGAGTCGAGCGATGTGGTGTGGGGAGACGCGTACAAAATTACGGCGGATGGTTCAACAATTTCGCGCGGAGTGATTCAGCAGACGGCGCTCACGGATACCGACGGAAATCCGCTGCTGCAAACCAACGCGGATTATTCCGTTCGCGCACGCGTCAAACGCACGGGGAATTTAACGCAGGGAACTTTTCGCATCAATTGCTTCAGCGTGTCGAGGGGATTTGTCGGAATAGGTATGGCTGTGGGAGCGCTGAGCGCTTCGGCGACGTATCAGGAATTCACGGCGGAACTGATGCCTTCGCAAATCGGCCCGCTGCCGAGCGATTTGATGTTGCAGGTTTACGCGGACGGCACTCCGGCGCCGAACGGCGAGGCTTTCTTAGTGGACAACATCGAGATATTCGAAACGAATGCCGCGCAAAATCCCTCCGTGATTCGAGCTTCGCGCAATTCGGATCCGGAAGCGTACGACGGTGTACAAGGGCTGGTGGAAGTTGCGGCGAACAACGGGCAGGCGGTTCGCGCGGCGTTTGTGATTCGGAGCAATTTGTATTTTGTGAAGGAGAGAAGCCTGTACGTCACGGCAGACAATGGCTCGACGGAGCCGGCTTTTTGGGATGTGGAAGAGGTGTCGAACGCTGTCGGGACGCCGTCGGTGCACGGCGTTGGAGTCGGCGAAGACTGGGCGGTGATTGCGTCGCGATCGGGACTTTATTACTTCGACGGAGGGCAGCCGCAAAAGATTTCGCAGGAAATTCAGCCGACGTGGGACGCAATCAACTGGCAATACGGCAGCACGATTTGGGTGACGGTGGATACGCAACACAAGCGCATTTACGTTGGCGTGCCGATGGGCGCGGCAACAGCGCCGAATGAAATTCTGACGATGGATTACTCGGAAGGTTTTGCAGATCCGCTGTTGATGATGCTGTACTCGCCGGGCCGCGCGCGCAAATGGGCTCCGTGGTTCATCGCTGCGAATTGCGCGGCGCTGATTGAACGGACGAACGGCGCGGCTGCGTGTTTTCTTGGCAACAATGCGAGCAGCGGACAAATCTACCAGCTAACCGAGGGTCAGTACTCCGATGACGGCGCGGCGATCAATTCGTATTACACGACGGCGTTCTTGTCGCAAACCGGCGCGACGGGCAGGAACCTGTTTGGATATTTGACGACGTATGCGCAGGGAGCGGGAACACTGAATGTGAATGCGTTCACGCCGGGCGACGCGACGGAAACGCTGCTGGGCGCGCTGGCGCTCAGTTCGCCCGCGCCGCAGGATTTGGAGTTGATGACGAACTTGAACGCGGAGCGCGTGGGCTACCAGTTTGGCACGAATGCGGCGGGGTCATGGTTTTCGCTGACGAAATTCGTGCCATGGACGAAGCCGACACCGTGGTCGCTGGTCCGCGGACATAACTAGACGGATGCACAAATGATCACGATTCCGCAAATTGAGGCGCTGAAGAAGTTCAACACGCATCTGTACGAGTCCATGAAGCGTGTTGTTTCCGGCGTGAACAATCTGAAGCTGTCGATGGATTCGGGCGTGACGGACGGAGCGGATTTTGCGCGCGTTTCGGCTGCGGCGCTGACGGCAAATAAAGTCGACCCGTCGAAAACCGGCGTGATGATGAAAGGGTCTGTGCCGCCGACATGGTCGGGCGCATTTACCTACACGAGCACCACGTCGAGCATCACGTGGGCGTGGTCGGGGCTGGTGATTTATCGCGCCGATGGAACGACGACGGCGGTGACGAATGGATCGCTCGCCGTGACGGGTCTTGCGGCGGGCACCGCCTATTATTTTTATCCTTACTGGGATGAGACGGCGCTGAGTCTGGTGTGGGTGCTGGGCGGGGCAGGGAATCCGGCGAACGCGCAGGCCGCAAAAACGATTGTTGCGGCGCAGCAGCAGGCGCTGCAGGGAAGGATTCCACTATCGGCGGGCGCCATGAGCGCGGCGACGACTTCGTCAGGAACAGGAGGAGGATCGGGCGGGGGGTCAGGTTCATGCGTGCGCGCGGGAATGATGGTGCTGACACACGAACACGGCACGATGGAAATCGAAAAGCTGCGTGTGGGCGATCGAATACTCGGGCGAGACACCTGGACAAGTGTGGTGCGGCACGAAGTGCATCCGGCGGATACTTTTGTGCGGTTACAATTTTCGAACGAAGACACGCTCGACGTGACTCCGCATCACGTTTTTACGGTGGCGGATGGCGCGCCGGTACGTGCGGAACGATTGTGCCTGGGCGACATTCTGGTGGGACGGTATAACCTGCTCACGTTGAAACGAATTGAATTGATTGTGGAAGCGGGCGCGAAGGTGACGATGACGTGCGAACCGGATCACGAATTCTTCGCGGGGAAGATTGCGGCGTCGGTGCTGACGCACAACTACACGTTCAGCTCGTGAGGGGAAATGCAGTGCGGGTTATTCGGCGAAAATACGGACTTTTCTTCCGCTGCGGCCTTCGATGTCGACGTTGATGCGCTCCATCGCTTTCTGAAAGTCCTCGTCGTTCATCGCGTCGAGCGAGCCAAAGTCGATGCCGTGTTCCTGAAGCTTCTCCGCAACGCGCGTGGGCAGGAACGCCATCCAGTGGCGTCCGCCGCGCGCGCACGAAAGCGGAACACGAACGTTGACACCTTCGCGGCCGGGGCGTTCGACTTGGACACGAATAAAGCGCGGCCTTCTGGAGCCGCATGCGCCGCCGGCGGTATTGGCCGCGGCCCCCGGTGTTTGTGAACTGGATTGTTCAGGCGACGATGCCGCGCTGGTCAGTTTATCGAGCAAGCGCTCGGCGTCTTCGGGTGAGATTTTTCCGGCGGCGAGCAATTCCAGGACTTTTTTCGTTTCGGCGGACATTTCATTCTCCTTTTCGTTGTCACTTGCAAACTTTAACCGAGCCGCTCCAAAGCTTCGTCGACGGTCAACTCACCGCGTGCGAGTTGCTCGAGGACGTAAACATTTGGCGTGGGCGCGTCGAAATTCTTGTCGAGTGCGGCAGCGATGGCGTTCAGACGGTTCTTCACGGTCGGGTAGCTGATATCGAACAGGGTCTCCATTTTCTTGAGCGAGCCGTGGTGACGCACGAAGGCGATCACGAATGCTTGGTCGTCGAGCGAGAGCTTGGCCAGCGGCGAGACTTCGAATTCGCCGTCCATGGTGATGCCGCATTTGGGGCAAGCCGCCTTGGAAAGCCTTAGAGGTTGCTTGCAATCGGGGCAGACAGCCTTAGAAATATCCACTCGAAGTGTCCTCTGTATGAATATTTACATCACGTAGCTTAAGAATGTCAATACATAACTCATATTTATTAAGTATCTGCGGTACGGAAATACGGAAAGTGAAGATAAGCCATTCGTATTTAGGAACTTAGATGACTGGAAGACGATATTACTTTACGACGATTGGGGCGTGGCAGCGACATGCTGGGCGCTGCGCGGAAACGCATTTTGTAACAGTGAACGCGCCAGCAGAGCAAAACGGACATCAGAGCCTTGCGTCGCAAGAGGCAGAAACCACGGATGACCGCAACGGTGTTTGTGGCGCGCACACACAGGGTAAAGCCCGCCTCGGCGAGCAGGCCTGTGCCACTGACGACGCAATGCAGATACTCGCGCTGATCGATGCGGATGAAGGCGCGCATCTCGCGACGGAGAATGATGTGGAATTTGAGGGGTTACCGCACCCGCTCGCGCGCGTGCCGGTGTCGCAACGGGTCAGCGCGGCGCTCGCGCAATTCGGCGTTGCGCATGGCGACGACACATTCACCGTTGCCGAGAAATTGGCGCGCGTGAATCCGCTGCTGCGCCATCGCGTGTTTTGATGCGTGTGCGTGAGTACAACGACGCGGACCTCGGCGCGCTGGTCACGATGCATCGCGCGCAGGGATTCGACTATGCGCTTCCGGATTTAGCGGATCCGATTTTCGTCAGCAAGTTGGTCCTCGAGGACGGAGATTCCAGTGGCACGGGGAAGGGCGCGAGCAAAATCGTAATGGCATCGCTCGCGCGGCTGACGTGCGAAATGTATTTGCTGGTCGACCCAAATGCAGGGACGCCTCGCGACCGTTATGCGCGGCTCCTGGAATTGCAACGCGCCGGAGCAAACGATTTGCGAGGGCGCGGACTTGATGACGCACATGCGTGGCTGCCTCCGCCGATTGCGAAACGCTTTGGCCGCAGACTTGAAGCGCTTGGATGGCTTCGCGACGACGCCTGGACGCCGTATTGCAACCGCCTTCGCTGATATCACAGAAACTATCGTCACCAATTGCAGGAGGAGATCATGAGCCGTGGGGCGCAGCAAACAACGCAGCAACTGACGCAGCAACAGCTTGCGTCGCAGAACCAACTGATTTCGCAGGCGAATCAGCAAGGGCAGCAGGACCGCTCGGTGCTGATGCCGGGAATCGAGCAACTGATCAGCAGTCCTGGCTATACGCCGGCGCAGCAATCGGCGATCACGCAGGAAGGAATGGGCGCGGCGCGAACGGCGTTTGATGCGTTGCGTGAAACGGCAGCGAATCGTGTGGCGCGCACGAACAATGCCGCGGGATACAGCGCGCTCGACTCCGAGTTGGGCCGGCAACAGGCGCAGAACCTGTCGCAGCAGGCACGGCAAAACCAGATTCAGTTTGCGAATGAGCAAATCGGACAGCGCATGGCAGGATTGAACGCTCTCGGGCAGACCTACGGCGTGGACACAAATTTGCTGGGACGCGCGATGGGCGTGCCGCCGGAATTGCTCAACGTGCAGGAGCAAGCGTCGAAAGGGCCGGGCATCGGGACGTTCTTGGGCGGATTGGGTTTGGGCGCGGCGTCGCTGTTTGGATAACGTGGATAGTGGGGAGCGTGGCGCTGTTACCGGCCGACAAACATGTTGGATAAACTCCTGGAACCTTCGAGCTTGGCTGTGATCGCCGCGACGACGGTGCAGTTCGCGCTTTTTTTGCGCTGGCTGTACCGCCGGATTCGCAACGATGAACTGATGCACGCGTTTGTCGCGGACATGGCGACCAGTCACTTGCCGCACATTTATGATTTGCTGGCGCGTTTGTGCGATCAGCAGGGAGTTACGCGGCCTCCCGCACCGCCGATTTGCTGGATCGATTTGAACGGCAAGACGCGATGACGTGGATCTGATTTCCGAATTTCCTTCCGACTAAGGACAAAAGGAATGAAGCAAATACTGCGAAAGGTTGCATTGGTGTGGATTGCCGCGGCGATGCTCGGGCTGTGCGCGGGTTCGGCGATTGCGCAAGGAGTTCGCTATAACGACGTGGCGCGCACGAAGGACAACCGTCCACTGAGCAATGGTGCAGTGGCAGTGTGCGTCGCGAACCCCACGGATCCGGGAAATGTGGGGGAACCGTGCCAACCACTCGCGACGATCTACACGGACGCAACTCTGCTGACGACGGCGGCGAATCCGATTGCCGCCGACATCAATGGGAATTTCTCGTTCTGGGCCGCGCCCGGAACATATTTTGTGGAGTTCTACTCGCCGGGAAAAGCCGTGGAACCGTTCACGGAGACGATCACACTCGGGTGCGTGCCTAATGCGACGGCGGTGGGTTGCGGTTCGACCGGAACGAGCCAAAACAATACGTGGACGGGCACAAATACTTTTGGAGCGGACGCTTATTTTAAGTCGGGCGAGCCGTGGTTCGACGTGAAAGCATTTGGCGCGAAGTGCGACGACACAACGGACGACACAGCCGCGATTCAGGCGACGCTCGCGGCGATCCCCGCGACGGGTGGGCTGGTGATGATTCCGGGCGTGTGCAAATTTACTTCGACGCTGGTGATCAACACGCCGGACGTGACAATCGAGGGCAAAGGCCATTTTCAGTTCATCACGCAAAATCCGCCCGTGACGTATCTCGATTTCCAAGGCACAACGGGCAATGCGATTTTGGTTTCGGCTCAGGGATTCAAGATGCAGGACGTGGGGGTGAAATATCCCACGACGATTGGCGGGCCGCTGGCGCCGCCGACGGCACCCACGTTGACGCAAGTGGCAGGAACGGGCTGTCCGGCAGAGCCCTACTATGTGCAAACGACGTATCTGAATCCGCAGGGAGAGACTTCCGATTCCGCGGAAGCTACATTCACAACCACGAGCGGAAACTGTTTGCAGGTGCAATCGCCGCCGTCGGTGGCAGGCGCGACAGGATGGAATCTGTACGTCTCGACGAACCCGAACAATGAGACGAAGCAGAATGCGACGCCGCTGGCGATCGGAACTTCGTGGACGTTTGGCGGGACGTTGCTGAACCTGGCGTACCGTCCGCCATTCAACACCACCGCGTACTCGGCGATTTACGACAACAATGGTGCGCAACTGAGTGGCGTGAAACTTTTCACCGACGCGGCGAGCTCGGCGGGTACGGCGAACATGGCGAACGGATACACGAGTTTCGGCTGCTGCGGGAAGCTGGACGATGTGTACATCGCGGGCTTTGGCGTGGGCGTCGCGGGAGCGGGCGCGAACAACGATTTTTCCGTGATGAACAGTTACATCCAGTCGAACAATGTGGGCGCGTTCGTCGTCAACGGTGCGGATATCAATTTTGCGCGAAACGATTTCGAAGGGAATGTGGTGGGTAACATCAAAATGCTGTATGGCTCGCCCTACACGCTGAGCCACAATTATTTCGAACAGCAGGGAACGAATCCGCCTTCGTACAACGTGCAGGTGGGGGACACGTCGATTCCGCCGCAGGGATTCACGCCGGTGCCGGGTGCGATTTTCATCGACGGAAACTTCATGCAGTGCAATTTGACCGCATATCCGCCGGCGCCGATTGTGATTGACACGGCAGCGTCACTCGACATCGAGAAGAATTCGTTTTCACAGTGCGGCAATCAGAACATCATCGCGAATTTTGCGGGTGCGGGCGCAGCGATCAAGGTGCTGGGAAATATTTCTGACGCAGCGCCACTCGCCTGGACCACGTCGACGACCGGATTCGTGGAAAGCGACTTGAATGGCACGGCGATGACGCCGGGCACGCCTGTATTTTTTGGACTCGGCGTAATAGGGAATCTGTCGGTCTCAACTTTAACTCCGGGGGATTGCGTGCAGGCGGGCGCTGGCGGACTACTGACGACGGTTGGAGCAGCGTGCGGGTCGGGCGGCGGAACACTGAGTGTAAATTCGACGCCTGTAACAAGTCCAAACGTAAACGACACCACTCCAGTGGCAGGGACTGGATATGTCCTCGGAAAATGGCAAGTCAGCGGCTCGAACATATCAGTGGAAGTGCCAACGACCGCGCTTAGTTTTCCGTTGACCGCTCTACAACCATCGAACGGCGCAGACACGATTCTGTTTCAGCGATTCACGGACACGTCCCCGACGGGCTACGCGTGGCGGCTGGAGAACAATGCGGCGAGTTCCACGCTGGCGTCAGTTGACGTAAGCGGGAATGCGCTCTTCAACACGCTGACGCTGACGAGCCAGTACAGCATGACGCTCGGCGATGGAACGGCCAATCGCGGTTTCGTGTGGGCCAAGTCAGGCAGCGGGGCGTCGAATACCACGGCGGGATATTTCGAGGCTTCGGCGTCGCCTACGGATGCGTTTAATTCGTTCTTCTATCCGTGCCTAGCGGCAGGAAAGTGGTGCGCGTCAGCCTCAACTCCAGCAGCGGATTCGAGTGCAACGATTGCCGTGCATGGCCCTGTGAATGCTCAGGTCGGCACAAGCTACACGATTGCTGATTCGGACGAGGATGGGCTGACGACCTTCAACAACGCGAGCGCGATTGCCGTCACGCTGCCGTGCCCCAGCGGAACGAGTTTTGCAAACGGCTGGCGCGAGGCAATTAAGGACATTGGCGCGGGCACGGCGACCATCACCGTTTCAGGCTGCACGATCACGCCGCTTTCAAGCGGCACGGCGGGAACGACAGCAGCGTTCGCCACTGGCGTTAGCGGACACCTTTACTCTGATGGGACGAACTATCAGGTGGTGCAATGAAACGGCTCGCCATTCTGATCCTGCTGTTCTCCTCTTCGGCGCTCGCGCAGACGAACTTCGGTGGGTACGTTGCTCCGCCGCCGCGCCCAACCGTGTCCGGCTCGAACATCACGACGAATCCGGGCTTCACGGTTGGCGTTAGCGGGCTGACGGGATACACCTCGACCATATCGTGCGGCGCGGTGGTGACGGACGCGAACGCGCCAAGCGGGCAAGGCGTTTCAGCTTGTCGGCGTGAACTCAGGCGGGACGTGCAATATTAGCCGAGTGCCACGACCGTGCTGGCAATCGAAGTCAGGCGCAAACGGGAACGGCAACTTTGGGCAGCACGACGGGCAAGCCTATTCGATTGAAGATCAGCACTTCCTCGACCTTCAATGGGCAGGTCAGCACCGCGCTTGGACGACAGCCTCGAATGGCTCGGACTCTGCGGGGTTCAGCTTTCGATAATCCGCTCTACTGCCCGACGGACAGCGTGGCGGGCTGTACCACAGGCGGCCTTGTCAGCTTCGTCGGCCCCGGCCAGGACTACATCACCTATCAAATGTCGCAGTTCCCGGTCAAGCCGCACTATCAGGGCGACAAGATGTACTGGCTCATAAAAATCTCCAATTTCAACACGGGACATCAACTTCACGAACACGGTGATGAAGGACTGGTACATCCCGCTCAAGAACTTCGTCACTATCCCGAACAACTCACGCGGGTACTTCTACACCGATTTCAGCTATCCGGGCCACTTCTGCGGGCAGCTTGACTCGACGCCATGCGCTAGTGGAACCATTGCAGGCGTGGCGGAGATTGACCCGCCAACAGGTCTGACCGCATCCACGCTGACGGTGAAGATGGCAACGGCATCAAATTGCAGTTCCGGCGTAGTGCAAACATTCACGAAGGCTAGTCCGTCCGGCACGCAATGGTGGGAGATCGCATCAGGACTGTCGCCGCAAACCAGCCCCACGACTGCATATTACATCTGCCCGACGGTGACGTGGAGCAACGCCACGACAGCCACGTTTCCATCGTACAAATTCTACCCGCTCGACTCGACCTTCCGCTCGACGCTCGTGAGTTACATTGACCAGAACAACTACTGGAACCACAACGGCGTGTCGCGGATAGTGTGGACGGCAGCGGACAGGATTCCTGGCTCACGCGAGGACGGCACTTCGCTCTACACCACGAAGTCAGGCTACGAGACGGGCATCGGTGGAGTAGGCGTGGGACTGCTGCCCACGGCGGTGTTTGCATCGCTCGATGCGAATCTAGGGTCGGTAAACGTGCCAGTCTATGGTCCCGGATGCGGCTTATCCGCCGAACAACCGCTGCGTCGCTGACATCAAACGTCGTGACGCTGACCTTTGCGGCGAATCCATCGATTCCCATGGAACCAAAATAACGGTAGCGGATTCACGGGCGCGGATACCTACTTCAACGGGACATTCACAACCACTGGAGCATCGGAAACACGATCACCTATTCACTCACGCACGCGAACGGAACGGCTACGACAACGGAACCGTAGTATGGGCCAACTGCGTTACACCGACTCTTTTCACCGACCTGTCGGCGAACGTTCTACAGCGGTTGAGTGGGGCATCACCAGCGTTCAGGCGTGCAACCCAACTGGCGGTGTGGGCACAGACCAATGCACGCCCTTCATGCAGGCGGCTGCCGACTACAACATGGGAAGCTGGGAAACGATGCAGGGCAAGTACGGCTACCTGCTGTCACACACCGCAACCACGCCAGTCGCAGGGCCATCTGCGCCGACTCTTTCGTCTTCGTCCTCGACGGGCGGAACAATCTCAGCCGCCTACGTCTTCGTCGAAGTGAGCGCATGGGACCAGTCCTACTTCGGCGTGGGCGGCAATTACGACCAGATGAAGGACACTTTGCCCTCATCGGCACTGGTCATCGGCCCGCTTTCAGGCAGCACGAATCAAGTTACGGTGATTACTAATCCGACGTGCGCTGATTATCGCGTCTACGGCTATCACACTTGGATTGCCACGAACACGACTAACACAGTGCCCGCACAATCGGCGTTCTACTTTGCCGACCCCACAGCGGAAGGCGAAGGCTGCGGCGCGAACGTGACGTTCACTTCGGTGCCGTCCGGCGGCACGAATCCTCCCACCATCGACTCGACTGATTCTGGCCTCCCTACATGGTGCTCCGGCTGCACGGATGTGACGGTGCATCAGGACACGGCGACGACCATGAACGCTCAGGCTGGCAGCGGCTTCATCTACTACACCGACGAGAACTTCGCCACGACCGCAGAGTTTGACTGGCAGCAAATGCAGACTGACTTGAACTACGCGCCGGGAGTTCTGCTGTGGTCAAACGAGGGCGGCAGCGCGGATTGCACCGCCGCAGGCCGCCAACGCTTCATCGCGGACGTGGTGGGCTGCGACCCTTATGGGGAATCGGCCCTTTCAGATAAGACCGACCTTTACTACATGTATGGCAACAACACAAAGAGAAGTTGCTTTGGCCTACACAGGGGCATTCAACGTCAAAGGGATTCTTGCTCTATGCGACGGGCCAGCGAATGTCGCGACGTGGCTCGATTACATGGGACGCAAGACCTACGGCAGCCGTCCGTTGGTTCCGTACTTCTGGGACGCGCTTTCATCCACCATATATTCCGTGCCTTACCCAGAATTGTGGCGATCTGTGTGGGACACGATGGTAGCGGAGAAATCGCGCGGAGCTGGCGCGGGCATGACTTCGTGGGGATGGATTAGCTCGACGGGGATGACTGCCACGGTGCAGCAATATCAGGACATCCAGTCATGGTTCGATTACCGGCACATCAGCGACGACTTGATGGGCAAAGAGAAAATTCTGTTGCAGGAGTCGGTTGACGCGAACCTATCTCGACTGCGACCAGACATTCGACCCTGGCGCTCCGCGGATGCACAGGCACAGTGGACGCGGTGGGCGGCCTGACTCTCAATGGCGGCGTGATATTCGCCAACATCACCTCCGCATCGACCGTAGCAAACGTATGTGGCGCGACCAGCGGCGTCACCAATACAACGTTCTGGCCCGCGAACTTCGCGCAATTCTTCACCGAGAACGACCCAGCCACTGGCGATCAGTACATCTGGTTCGCCAATCTGTGCAATAGCGGCAACTCGGCCACGCCGACCGCTCCGGTGATGACCTTCACGCTGGCGAATGTGCCGACGGGCGCGACGGTAGTGGACGCGCGCAACTCAGGCGGTAGCTATAGCCTGACACTCACTCCGGTGACTTGCCCTGCCGCTGATACGCAGGCGCACAACTGCGCGACCTTCACCGACACGTGGGGCGCGACTCAGGCGAGCGGAACGACGGCGGGGAACGACATGGACGCCTACGAGTACATCGTGAGAGCGCCGAGAGGCTTGAGGATAGGAAATTGAGAAGGGAAGAGAGGACGTCGAAATGGTGACCATGATTGCGACCGCGCAAAAGCTCGACTGGCGAGCCTGGACGCTCGGCTGGATCGGAGCGCTGATCAGCGGCGGCGCGGGCGCCATTGGCGTGGGCTTCGGAGCTGCGGTTGTTGACCCGGAACACTTCAACGTGACAAATGGTGGCCTGCATCATCTGGGCGAAGTGATGGCCATCTCGTTCGTCATATCGGGGATCGTGAGCATGGCGAAGTACCTCCAGATTCATCCTGTTCCAGTTCCCGTGACGATTAACATGCAAGGCGGGGACGTCACAATCAAACATGGGGATTCGGTGCCCGGGGCGCCTGAATGAAAAGATGCGGTTGCAAACGTTCTGCGGCAAAATTCCCGCCAAGAAGGTACGCCTCATTTTGAAGTCGAAGTAATTTCACATCGCGTACGCGTCGTTATCAATCTGCAGGGAATCAAGAAGAATTGAATCTGACCGTGACACGTCGATGGTTCACGCCGCTTTCCACCTGCGGGATGCTAGATATTGACGGGGTGTTTCAGGCGTACACGATGGAGCCACGACTCGATCAGGTGGGAACGGGACAACCGAAGGCGAAGCCGTGCGCCATTCCGCGCGGCACATATCAAGTCGAGTTAACGTGGTCGCCGAAGTTCCAGTGCCTGACACCGCATGTTGAGGATGTCCCCGAATTCGAGTACATCGAAATTCACTGGGGCAATAAGCCGTCCGACACGGAGGGCTGCCTGATTGTAGGCAAAGCACACAAAGAAAACTGGCTGGACGACAGCAGAGTAGCCTTCGTTGAGCTGATGGTCAGGCTGAACGTCGCGCAAAACAGGATAACGATTACTTACACGGGATTACCGCAGGAGTTCAAAGTCACGGCGTTGGAAGCTGGGCTGTAAAGCGCGTCAAGTTTCGTAACCGATTTTCCCGCTCGCACCCTTTCAAAGTTTCCGAGCTCGGTTCCGCGTGCCGCGAATGCGCCTGCGCCAGGAGAACCGGAAGGGAACTGCCCATCCTCGAATTTCCTTCAAGGAAAATCTTGAATGCCGCGTGCGGTCCGGGCGCACGTGGCACTCGAGCTGAGATCGTTCCACATGTTAGTTCCGCAGATCAGACATTAAGAATCATGAAAATCGAAAAAAGGAGAACACATGATACGACGCAAAATCTATACGCCGTTTTTGGCGATCGGGCTTGCGGTGATGATGTTTGTGACCGCGTGCAACACATCTTGGATCAACACGGCCTTGGCCGACCTGCCCGTGATTATTCAAATCGCCACGAATATCGCGGCCATCGTAGGCACCGCGCAAGGGCAGGCCAACGAACACGCAAGTGACGGCAGAAATTCAGGCTGTCGCAGCTACGGCGAAGACGGGCCTTCTGGCTATTCAGGCGCTGGTTAACTCCTACAATTCCGCGCCCGCTGCCCAGAAGACGACCATCCTCGGCCAGATTGACGCAGGGCTGACGGCGGTACAGGCGAACTTGCAGCAAATCCTGACGGCTGCGCGGATTCTCAATCCGCAGCTCCAAGCGACCGTCACGGGCATCGTGACGCTGGCGGAAGGCACATTGCTGGCGATTCAGACGCTGGTGCCAGCACCAAAGGTTGGAGCAGCCCCAAACGAGGTCCAGCCACCGTCGCCAGCCGCGCTCAAGGCGTCCTACAACGCCATCGTATTTCAGGGTGGGTACGGGCAGTTCTCGATTCAGTAATAAGTCTAGCGAGGCAGGGAAAAATTTGCTGCGGTGCGCAGGCAAAAACCCGAATCTGCCTCAGCAAACCCTGACCCTCGCTGGAAGGCAATGCAATGAGACTCGGTAAGCAACCCGCGAAGAACGACCCACGCACTCTGCGCCTCGCAAAATACCTGCCAGCATCGCTTCCCGCAGCTCCAAGGGCTGCGGACTGGACCGCAAAAGTCACTGTCTGGGGATCGATGATGAACGACATAATAGGGGACTGCGTATTCGCCGGAGGTGGTCACGCCGTCCAGACGTGGACCGCCTACGAAGGCATCGAGCGCGTGCCATCAGACATGCAGGTGCAGGGATACTACGAGTCCTGGGCTGGTTACGACCCGTCCAGCCCAGCGACAGACCAAGGATACGTGGAACTCGACTTCCTCAACAAGTGGCGCAAGCTGGGTTACTGCGGAGCCATCCTCGACGGCTACGCAGACCCTGACTGGCATAACGCCGAGCATGTCAAGATATCTATCGCGCTATTCGGCGGCATCTACATCGGCGTTCAACTGCCGCAGTCTGCAATGGACCAGTTCAGCGCGGGGCAGCCGTGGACCATGACTGGAGACAGGCGCGTCGTAGGCGGCCACGCCCTCTGGGTGCCAGCCTATGACCGCGATTGGCTCTATGCCGTGACTTGGGGCAAAAAGCAGCCTATGGCCTGGGATTGCCTCGCTGCATGGTGCGACGAGGCTCATACGCTCCGCTCTCCGCTCTTCCTCAACGCTTATGGCGTCTCAGCGTCAAGCATTAAGCTCGACAACTGGGACGCAGACCTCGCACTCCTAGACGTAGAAACAAAGCCACTTACGTAGAAAGATCAAATTATTTCGTTAGGTGCTTGACAGCTTTTCACGCTCGTGATAATTTCCGTATCCACTTCTGCTAATATATATTATGTATCCATGCATGAGCGCGTGAGGCGCGTAGTGTCAATACATGGAACGTTGGGTTGGCGTTGCTTGCTGCTTTACGTTGACGGGTTGGTTTGTAAAACGCGATTGTACAGAGGGCGTACTTTTGCGGTTTGGGCTTCGGTGGCATGCCTGGCGCGGCTCACACGCTGAGGCGCGCTTTTAATGCGTTCGTGATAGCTCGAAGCGGATGGTTTCTTCGAGCAGTTGTTTGTCGCCGCCGATCATTGGTCGGCCGTTGATAAATAGCGTAGGCGTGCTTTCTACCTTCAAGGCTTTTCCCTCCGCGAGATCAGCTTCGACTTTCGCTTTCGCTTCCGGTGCGGCCATGCAGGCGTGAAAAGTATCTGCGGATAATCCCGCGGAGGCAGCGAATCCCGTGACTTCGTCCCAGACGTTGTCGGCGGTAATGATGTCCTGATTGTCGAACAACTGGTTGTTCACTTTCCAGAAGGCGTCGGGTGAGGATTGAAAGGCGCAGCGGGTGGCGATGGCAGCGGTCATGGCCCACGGATGGATTTCGGTGAGAGGGAAATTCTTGAACACGAAACGAACCTGCGGGAATTCGGGCTCGACCACTTTGAGAATCGAATACATTTCCTGGCAGTGGGGGCATTCGAAGTCGCTGAACTCCACGACGGTGACTTTCGCGTCGGCTGGCCCGATCGAGGGCGAGCCGGATAAGTTCAGCTTGGCGCGATTCGCGGCGAAAGGGTCGGCGGCGAGGTCGCGAATTTCTCCGCGAAACATGTAGCGGCCGTCTTTGGTGACGTAGACCGTTCCGTTGTCCGGCTGGCCTTGATGGGTCACTTGCACAGGTATTTTGTACAGGTCGGGTATTTGCGCTTGTGTTGCAGGGCCGAGCTTGATTTGGTAGTCAGGTCCCCAGGCGAAAAGGACGCGGAGGTAGGCTTCGACTTTCGCGAGCAGCGGGTCGTTGTTGGGGAGTGCGGCGGCGGGTGATGCGGTGGCGGTGAGCTTGCCTGAATTCGAGGGCGCTGGTTTTGTCTGCACGACTTTTGTTTGCGCCGAAGAAGATAGCGCGAATACGAGAACGAGAAAAAGTGGGCGTCTGAACATTGTTTACCTGCCTTCCGTTTGCCTGCCTTCGGAGAACAAAACTCCAGCCCGAAACAAGATTGTAGCAAGATTTCGGGCTGATGCCAGTTCCCTTCTGGCCCCTAAACCAAGAGCCGAAAAACGAAACTCGAAAAGCGGGAGTTCGGAAACTCAAAGTCATTACCGATCGAGAAAAACGGCAAAAAAACCACGGTCACAAGACGAGCATGGGGCACCCGCAAAGGCCACACCGTAAACCCCGGGGCCGCGCGCCGGGAGTTCGGAAACTGAAACTCATTACCGATCAGGAAAATACATGATGTTGATTTTGCATCGGTTCTTCAGGCTCAAACATGTGAAATAAATTAGTTCGCATGCGCGCCGTCGTTCAGGATGTTCCCTGAGGAACTGCGTCAAGAACCGCACCCTTGAACGTCAAAGGGGTGCGGCACCCAGAGGAAAAGTCAATATCGCCTTAGCGCGTTAAGGGTGTTCCACCTTTGGCCCCCGGTCGCCGCAGTCGGGGGTATCGGCATGTTTGCATACTGGCCGGGCATTGCCACGTTGCGTGACGTGGTGCGAAACATTAACGACAGTAATACGGGCTAAACGTGCCATCACCGGGAAACGATAACAGAAAACGTCCCGTCTGCCCCCGGATTCCTAGAAAAGGTCCCGTCTGTCCCCGGATTCCCCGTCTGTCCCCGGATTCCCCAGGCGGGCGTGAGATCGGCCTCGCACGGGGTGCTTCAACTCTTCCGTCCAGTTCGGTCTGACGAATGCCAGCAGTCTGAGCCCCCCAATATCGATTACGCTATTCGGTGCTTACTCGACTCTTCCGAGATACCTGTCTAGCCACTCTAGGACGGCATTCACAAGTTGCGTCCGCTGTTCCGTTACGTCGTGAGGCGTGTCCAACACGACGTGCCGTTTTTGAGACTCCGGTGTGCCCAGCATTCGGAAAAACGGGTTTTGCGACTTCTCAAGAGAGAACACGTAATCGTCCCGGCCATTCACCATCAGCACCGGAATTTTGAGTCGCGGCGCGAAATCAGCTTGGTCGCCGCCTGCGGGAGGCTTGTCAAGGAAGTAGCCGCCATCCAGGAAGATCGCCGTTTTCAGCCTGCTCTGAGCGATCGTGGTGTAAATGACTCCTTCTGCCGAGCCCATACTCACGCCGAGATATGCGATTTTGTTTTTGTCGATGTCCGGTCGAGTATCGAGATAGTCGAGCGAGCGGCCTAAATCCTTGGAACGGTTGGCAAAATAGGTGAGCGTCTGTGCCGCGCCGACGTACGCCATCTTTCCTTGGCGCTCGTAGGTTCCATAGTAGATGGGGTACAGAACGGCGCGACCGCTCTGAACGACGTAGTCGAAAAACTTGACATCGCCGAGGTTGCGGCTGTCGTGAAGGTTCAACACCCTGGCACTGGGACAGAACACTACGGTCTGATAGGGTGGACGGACGTTCTTTGGAACGAAGAGATATGCGGCCATCCGCTCGCCATTGTAGGCCGTGTCGTAGGTGATTTTTTCCTCGCGCCAATCAGCGGTGTCTTGGACTACGCCCTCGACATTCGCGTGCAGCGGCGTCTTATCGTAGGAGTACAAAGTGAGGTAGGCCCGAAACACATCATCCGGCACGGGCTTGTACTTGGAAAAGTCCCGTTCGAGAGCTTTGACAGGACCCGTGACTTCGGGCGGCAGAAGAGCGGTGTTGCGCACACAGCGGAATCCATTCTCGGGCGAGCGATCGAACGGCAAGAGCGCCTGGGGGTCCGCGTACAGGTAGGTCTGAGAGTTCCACGCGCCGCCAAGAATGAACTTTGTCCCGTCGCCAGTATCGTTCTGAACCCACTCGCGCACGTTGCCGGCCATGTCATACGTGCCGTATGGCCCCAGCCCTTGGAACGTCCCGATGGGCGCGAGTTTGGAAAGCGAAATATTGCTGGTCTGAACGATGTAGTCGGTCTCATCAGGCGATGCAGCCGCATACCACTCCGCGAATGCGGGCAGGCTCTTCCCCGCGAACGCGGCGTATGCGGACGCTTCGTACCAGCTCACGCCGGAAACTGGATAGTCGGCTTGTCCTTCGGGAAAATGACCCGCTACCCAGGTCGCGGGCCCCTCGCGACCGGTGGTGTCGCGAAAGCTCGCCATGGCGTCGTCCCAAGATAATTCGCGGCCGTCGCGGACGAACTTGTTGGTCCAATATTTGCGATTCTGGTATCCGCCAGCGTCCACGAATTGCTGGTACTGGCGGTTGGTCACCTCATAGCGGTCAATGAAATATGGCGGCAGCTGGTATGGACCTACCAAACCGACAAAACCGATAAAATTTTCCCAAGGGCCACCGCTGACGAGGGACATCCCAGCCGGCGCGGCCAATTCGGAATCCAAAGGAAAGTTGATCTTCGACTGCGTGAAGGGAGCCGAGATGTACTCTCCGACGCCCGCCTTGGAAACTTTCCAGCGAAAGTATCCCGACGGAACGCGGATGTTCAAGGGAGTAACTCCCAGTGGAAACCACGCGCTATTCGGCGAAAGGTAGTCCTTTATTTCGACGGTTGCCCCGGGAGGAGACGATGCAATGGACACGGCCTCGGTGCTTTGGTTTGCGATCTGCTCCAGACGAGCGTCGCCCGGCAAATATTGCTGTGCGTCCTTCAACAACAGAAACGCCGCCAACGACATGTGATCGTCCTGGAGTCTCGTAATCTCTGGGATGGCTTGGTTCCGCGCCCACTCGCGCCGCTCAGACCGACGGTAAAGCCACGCTCCGAAGGCAAGCGAAACCACGGCCAACAACGTAATTGGAACAGCATATCGGAGCGGTAACCGCACTTCTCGTGGCGCAGGCGGCAGGGCGGGTGCCGTAGTCTGCTGGAGCACTATCGAAATTTCTTGCGACATCTCCGCAGCCGATTGATATCGCTTCGATACGTCCTTTTCGAGCGCGCGCACAACGATACGCTCGACTTCTTGCGGAATGTCCGGGCGAAGCTCGCGGACGGGTTTCAGAGGGTGCGCCAGGATCGCCCGCAGCACTCCCACGCCGCCCTCTCCGTTAAAGGGACGCTCGGCCGTCAGCAATTCGTAGAGAACTACGCCGAGACTCCACAAGTCAGTGCGATCGTCAACGTTCCCGCACTCTACTTGCTCCGGCGACATGTAATAGGGCGTGCCGACGGGTCCGATCGTATCTCCGAACGACAGCGTAGAGTCCTTCGCGCCCTCGCGTGCTAGCAACTTGGCCAAACCAAAATCCAGAACCTTCGCATGTCCCTTCGCCGTGACGATGATATTTCCCGGTTTCAGATCCCGATGGACGATGCCCTGTTCGTGCGCTTCTTCGAGCGCCTTGGCTACGTCCTGAGCCAGCGATAGCGCCTCGTTCGCTGGAATCCTTCCTGACTTCAAACGTTCCGAAAGGGGCTGACCCGCGACGTATTCCATTACTAGATATTCCGTGCCGTCCTGCTCGCCAACGTCATAAACGGAGGCAATGTTGGGGTGATTCAGCTTCGCCAGCGCGAGCGCTTCTTTGCGGAAGCGTCTCCGCGCCGTTTCGTCTACCTGCACGCCCGGCGGGAAAACTTTGATGGCGACATCTCGCTCGAGGCGTTTGTCGCGAGCGCGATATACAACGCCCATCCCGCCGGCGCCGAGCCAGTTTACAATCTCATACGGTCCCAGCTTGCTGCCGCTTTTCAGCGCCTCGCGGGCTCCGGATGCCCCGTCCTTAAATGAGCCGTCTTCCTGCGTGTAAGCGGTTATCAGGGATTCGACTTCACGGCGCATGCCGGAATCCGTGCAAGTTTGGTCCAAATAAACGCCGCGCTGCTCGGGAGTTCGTTCTAGGGCTCCCGCGAGTAACTTCTTCACCTCTTGCCATTGTTCGGGCGTCACGCCTCTGCGTTCCTTTTTAGCTCGCGCTTCAGCCACGCGCGCGCCGTCATCCGTTCTCGTTTCACCGTGGTTGATGATACTTCAAGAACGACTGCAGTCTCTTCAATCGAAAGCCCGGCGGGTGGCCCACCTTTCGCGGGACGTTTTCCCTCTTGTGACATAGCCACAGCGGACGGATGATACCACTGCGCCAATTCCCCGCACAGTGACTTGGTTTGGCCGTGGGTGCCGCACCCTTTAGTTTGCAAGGGTGCGGGTTTTCTTCGATCCTTCAAGCGCGAACATGCGAAATAAATTGCTTCGGATTTATGGCCACGGGCATTTGCATTTCATTACGTTCAGTTGCCATCGGAGACAAAAACTGCTGCTGTGTACGGCCCGCGCACGAAATCTTGATCGCAAATGAGATGCGCAGTCCCGCAAGCGTGACTGACTCACAACGCGCCGCTTACATTTCCTTGATCGCAAATGAGTTTCATTTGCGAAACGCGAAGTTCCGGCGCGGGTACGCACTGATTCGAAGCGAGATCCTTCGCTGAGCCCGCCTGCAGGCAGGCTCACGATGACAAATGAAAGCAGGGCGCGGGCGCGGCCCTTCGTTCCTCAGGGTAAACGAGCAGCGCCCCTTGGAAGGCAGAGCGCGGTACGCAAAGGCAAAGCGGCGTCGAGCCGCCGCACTCCAAAAGTTACGGGACGAATTTGTTGGCTAAGGGGAAGCGGCGGCCGACGCTGAACGCCTTTGAAGTGATTTTCAGGCCTGGCGGGGCTTGCTTTCGTTTGTACTCGCTGCGGTCGACCATACGCGCGACGTCGTTCACCAATTCGAGGGGAAATCCAAAGTGATCGGAAATTTCCAGGGGGCTGCGAAGATCCTCGACGTAGGCCTTGAGGATGCGGTCGAGAACATCGTAGGGCGGGAGGGAATCTTGATCGGTTTGGTTGGGGCGAAGCTCGGCGGAGGGCGGCTTGGTGATGGTCGCTTCGGGGATCAGTTCCCTTTCGCGATTCACGAGACGCGCGAGTTCGTAGACCATAACTTTGGGCACGTCGGAAATTACGGCGAGGCCGCCGGCCATGTCGCCATAAAGCGTGGAATAGCCAACGGCCATCTCGGATTTATTCGCGGTGCTCAGAACCATGGAGCCAAATTTGTTCGACAGCGCCATCAGGAGATTTCCGCGCGCACGGGCTTGGAGATTTTCCTCCGCGACGCCTTCTTTTTTGCCGGCGAAAACTCCGGCGAGCGTGGTGCGGTAGCCGTCGAATATTTTGTCGATGGGCAAAACTTGATACGGGATGCCGAGATTCTCGGCGAGTTTTTTTGCGTCGGTCAAACTGCCCGGCGAGGAATACGGGCCGGGCATGCTGACTCCGAGGACATTTTGCGGGCCGAGTGCGTCTACGGCGATGGCAGCGACGAGAGCGGAGTCGATGCCGCCGCTCAAGCCGATGACCACGTCGCGAAAGCCGCATTTGTAAACGTAGTCGCGCGTACCGCAAACGAGCGCGTCATAAGCGGCTTCGAGTTCGTCTTGAGGCTGGGAGCGAATATCGCCGACGCCCGTGGCGACGTCGAAGAAGACCAAATCCTCGCGGAAGGAGGATGCGAGGGCGCCCAATTTTCCGTCGGCGGTAAAGGCGAGGCTGGAACCGTCGAAGACGAGGCTGTCGTTTCCGCCCACTTGATTTACGTAGACGACGGGGATTTTATGGTGGCGCGCGAGGGCTTGCAGCATGTCCATGCGCAGGCCGCGCTTATCGAGATTGTAAGGAGAAGCGGAAATGTTGAGAAGGACGGTGGTTCCCTTGCCGACGAGTTCGGCGACGGGATCGCGGTCATAGAGGCGCTGAGCCCAAAACTGTTTATCGTTCCAAGCGTCCTCGCAAATTGTGATGCCGAGTTGCTGGCCGCCGAAAAGGAAATTGGATTGCGAGCGCGCGGGCTGGAAATAACGGGATTCGTCGAAGACATCGTAGGTGGGAAGGAGCATTTTCTGCTGCTCGAAGGCGATGCGGCCATCGGAAAGAAATGCGGCGGCGTTCGCGGCGAGTTTGCCGGTGTTTTCCTGAGCCTTGCCGACATAGCCGACGATGGCCGGCATCGGCATGCGGGAGGCGAGATGCTTGAGTTCCTTGAGATTGCGTTCGACGAAGGAAGGGCGTTCGACAAGATCCTGCGGAGGATAGCCGCAAAGGCCGAGTTCGGAGAAAACGACGAGGTCGGCGGCGCCGGATTTGGCGTCGTCGGCCATTTGCAGCATGCGCGCGGAATTGCCCGCGAAATCGCCAACGGTTGGATTGAACTGGGCCAGGGCTATCTTCATCGAGAAGAATCAGGATACCGGAAAGCAGTGGCTAGTGACTAGTGGCGAGTGGCGAGAGAGGACAAAAAGCAGATCCCTGCCTGCGGCAGGCAGGCCTCACACCGTTCGCCAAAGGAAGCGAACGGGTTCCCTTCGTGCCTCAGGGCAGGCGGGATGACAAGTTCTTTCTATGGTGCCACACGGGGAGAATTTGCAAATCGAGGGGCACCCACAAAACGCCCACCCTTCGCAGCAGGCGCTCAGGATGGGGCACCCGGAACCCGGAAAACCTCCCGTCACCGAAATGTTCTCATAACCACATAGCCGACGGTCACGGTGACTGCCAACGTGGCACCGAACAACGCATACACCGGCCAAACTTGTTTGCCGCCATGGAGCGCGTCGAGGTGTAGGAGGTAGTAGGAAACTCCAAATGCCACCAGCGATGTTGCTGCGAGTGTCCAAGCCAACGGTCCTACTCGGCCGGACTTGTTAGACGCGTACTCGGCTATTACATCGCCGCGCGCCCGCCATACAAGGATGTTAGAACGCCTCACAAGGGAGAGACCGAGAAGTATCGCGAGGAAGGCCAGCAAGCGGATTCCGAAGTCGTGAGGCCGCAGGATAAAGGCTGCGGCGGCAGACAGCGCGATTAGCGCAGCCAGCGCTCGTAACGTATAGAATTTCTTGGGTACTTCGGCGGGAATCTTCATTAGCCGACAGCATAAAACAAAAGGCGCTCGAATGGAAATCGAGCGCCCGTGAATTCCGATGATGCGGTGCGAGTTAGACGCTGAAGGAGCTGCCGCAGCCGCAGGTGCTTTTCACGTTGGGATTGTTGAACTTGAATCCCGAACCTTCGATGGATTCGATGTAGTCGATGGAGATGCCGTCGAGGTACATCTCGCTCATCTGATCGACGAGGACTTTGAGGCCGTCAAATTCGTAAATGTTGTCGCTGGTTTCGTTGATTTGGTTCTCGAAAGCCATGTGGTAGCTGAAGCCGGAGCAGCCGCCACCTACGACCGCCACGCGCAAACCCGTTGGCGCAGGGTTCTGCTGCGAGATGATCTCCTTGACCTTCGTTACGGCAACCGGCGTAAGAGCAATCATTATTGAATCTCCTCCCCAGACAGGGAATGTTGGGACGCTTCACGAACAAGCCTATTATAGCAGATTCTGGGACTGCGCGTTCAGGGTAAACGGGCGCGAATTGCGCGCATGGTTAAACGAGCTTGCTCGGCGATTTGCGGCGTGGCGCCGGCAGACTGGCGCGCGTAAGGCGCGATGGCTTCGAGGTCCGCAGGCGTGCCGATTAAATACAAGGCGCGCAAAGATTCCCATACCGCGTCGTCGCTGGGAAGAACCGCTGCGATGGGCTGACCCGCGGAAACAGTTGCGCCATCGTTGACCAGCCAGCGGCTTAGCGTTCCGGGCATTTCGGAGTGCACTTCCCTGCTGACATTTTTGGCTTTATTTTGAATTTCGACATGCGCGATCAGCGTGCCGAGGTTGATGGTTTGTCCGGGCTTGAGGCGCGTCCGCAAAATTCCGGCATAAGGCGAATCGATGGGAGCGGGCTGGAGAATGCCGATGATGATTGCATGGCCGGAAGTATCGTGAAAACGAACGAGAGCGAGCGCCGCGTTGCGCTGAACCATGGGATTTGAATCGTTGAGCAGGCGAAGGAGAGCAGCGTGGAAAGTTGGCGCGGTGTTGTCCTGACCCATAACCCAGGCGTCCATGGTGCGGACTTCAGGGACGGGGCTGGCGGCGAGGGCGACGACTTGGGGATAAAACTGCTTTACGGTGGGATCGTTTTGGATGATGCGATCGGCGACGGAGGAAAGTCCGTGCTGGATGTCGCGAGGGCTTTGGGCGTCTTGCAGGGATTGCGCGAGTTGCGCGTTGGTGAGCGGACGGCCAAACCAAGTGGCGCGCCACAAAAGGAAAGGCATCAGAACGAAAGCGAGCGTGACTCCGACAATTATGTATGTCCAACGAGCGCCGAGAGGCTTGCGCTGTGCTGGCG
Source organism: uncultured Acidobacteriota bacterium (assembly GCA_963757905.1). Taxonomy (GTDB): domain Bacteria; phylum Acidobacteriota; class Terriglobia; order Acidiferrales; family UBA7541; genus DAHUXN01. Next base: position 85,617 of record CAVWSV010000003.1, read on the forward strand.
CGGGTGCCGCGGTGTTGTTCATGTGCGATGCGTTCTCCGGCCCGAGGCAATTAGCCAAGAGCTGTCAAATTACAATCTATCCAATCTATCTCAAGAGTAGTTCACGAGCGCCTAGAAGTTAACGCACAATTCCTTGACCGAGCATCGTTTCCACCTCAAGGGTTAAAACCCCTGAGTTTTCGGAACTTTTCGGCACGGCCCTTCGCGCCTCAGGATGAACTAAAGGCGTGCCCTGACAAAGACCGTTCAGGACATGGCGGATGGCTTCTGGGAGGCATAGACGACATACAAGAGCCCATTCGCGACGATCATGCCAGCTTGGCCAACGATAGTATAGCGATGTGCGCGGAAGACAGTGGCGGCGCGGCGTAGATGACGTAAAGCAGCCAGTAGATGACGACGCCAGTGATGGAAACGTAGAGCCAAATGGGAAGCGTCCATCGCGCGATGGCTTTGTGACTGGCGAAGCGCGAGCGCAGGGCGAAATACAGCGTGATGAGCACGAGCGGGACAATCGCGACGGCGAGTATCGTGTGCGTGGTGAGAAGCGTGAAATACGCGGGACGCGCCCAGCCGCGTCCTTGAAAATAGATCACGCCGGCCTTCAGATGGAAATAGACATAGGAAGCGAGAAAGACCGTGGAGCAGGCAACGGCCGAAAGCATGCAGATCTTGTGCGGCAGAATTTTGCGGCGACGGATGAAGGAGTATCCGGTGATGGCGAACAGGGCGCTGGCTGCGTTGAGGCATGCATTGAGGCGAGGAAGCGACGAAACCGGAATCGACAACATTGTGGCGGGAAAGTGGTTACTTTCCGCCTCCCTTTTGAGACGAACCGCCCGCGCGGCGATGGCCGAAGAGACCGCGCTCCCACGCGAGTATCAAAAGCTGAAGAGAGAATATGCCGCCCATCATCAGGCAAATCAGCAACAGGAGGAGACCGTCCACGCCCGAGGTGAGCAGGCCGCTGGTGATGTCCCAAATCAAACCGAAAAGAGAAAGGACAACGATGACGAAGGCAAGTATGGCGACTTCAAGCATGGGCGTCTCGCAGGGAATGGTTTTTGGAGCCGGCCCGATAAGTCCGATCGGGCCCTACAAAGGCCAAAGACACCATTGGTTGTGTTGACGTGTTGAGCGGGAGCCGCCGAAACAAAAAGCAGATCCCTCGCCGCATGGCGACTCGGGATGACAGAGTCGCGGGCCATAGTGTCGCGGCCTCAGGGGTCAAAACCCCTGAGATTGCAGAGCTTTTCGGCACGGCTAAAGGCGTGCCCTGACGAAGGCCGAGCCCTACGAAACGAACACTCGGCGCTCCGCGCCGACGGGCGGGGTAAACCCCGCCCCTACGAAGGCAAGGCACACGATTCGGGGAGTGGCGCGTTGGAGACCACGATGTCAACGGAGCCAGACGGCTTGCAGAGAGGCGGCGGAGATTCGAGCGTTCGAAATTCAAAGTTACCTCACCACTTTATCGAGCATAAGCAATCCGAGGAGCAAGGGAATGTGCACGACGGTGGCGTGCATCAGCCATTTGGCGCGAGCATTGGTTCGCGAACGGGAAACCCAGAGGCAAGCCTCGACGAGGAGCATGCCGAGAACGAGCGCTCCGAAAAAGTAAGTATGGCCCGCAAGGCCGATCACGGAAGGCAACAGGCTGATGGGCACAAGCGCAGCTGCCGTGAAAATGATCTGGCCAAAGGTGGCGGAGCCGGTGTGGTCGACGACCGGGAGCATGCGGATGCCGGCGCGGGCATAGTCGTCGCGATACATCCAGGCAATGGAATGAAAATGCGGAAACTGCCACAAAAAGAGAATGGCAAACAGGAGCCATGCGCCTCCGCCGAGCGAACCGCGCGCGGCAGCCCAACCGATGAGCGGCGGAATCGCTCCGGGAATCGCACCAATGGCGGTGGCGAGCGTGGTGCGCGTCTTGAGCGGCGTGTACACACCGAGATAGAGAGCGCTGGTGAGCAGCGCCAAAGCGCAAGCGAGCCAGTTGGTGAACAGAGCGAGATAGCCGCCACCAAGAACGATCAATCCCGCGCCGAATGCCAACACCTCGAGAGGCTGCAAAGCGCCAAGAGGCAAAGGACGGGCGCTGGTGCGGCGCATTTTAGCGTCGGTAAGGCGCTCGAAATATTGGTTCAAAGCCGCGGTGCCTCCGGCGACGAGGGTGGTGCCGAAAACAGCATGGAACATGCCGATAGCCTGGATGGGTCCCTTTGTGCCGAGATAAAAGCCAGCCATGGTGGTCAAGACGACGAGGAACGTAACGTCGGGCTTGACGAGGATTGCATACGCCGACAGGCGCGACATGGGGCGAGCAACCACGGCGACGGAAGCGACCGGAGTGACGTCGGAAGCGCTCATCGTGAAGACCTCATGACGGAGCCCTCTCCGTGGGAGAGTCGAGGCGCACGGCGTGGACGGGCTTCAGAATGCGATAGCATGCGAGCATTAGGATAACACTGGATGCAAACGTCAAGGCTCCGACGGCAACGTGGGCGACGGTGAGCGTGACGTACAGCGGCGTGGGCTGAACTGCATCTCGCGCGGCGAGCACGGCCCAGTAAGCGACTCCGCCAAGCACGAGTTGAAGGCCGAGCAATATTTCAAGATAGCGCGCGGCGCGGCGCAAATCTTTAACTTCACGGAAGCGGCGGCTGACCGCGAGGACTGTCCAAAACACCATGGTCGTGACGATGACGGCGCCAATGATGTGAGGAATGATGCCGAAAGCGTTGTGACGAAAGGCAGCGCCGAGGACGATTTGCAGCAGAATGAGGACGGAAGTCCAAATGGTGAGCGCGCGGAGACTGGGAGAGCCGCGATCTTCCATTTGGGGCAAGGGGCTTAGCCACCAGCGGCTGGTGAAAACAGCGATGCTGATTATGGTGATGAAAAACAATTCGGCAAGCGTGGCGTGGGCGGAGGAAACAGGCGGCGGCAAAAAGAATTTAACAGTGATGCCGCCGAGAACGCCTTGAGCGACGACAAGCGCCAGGGCGGCCCAAGCAAGATTACGGACCCACGGGCGCGATTCCTTGCGCCACGTCCAGACAGCGAGAATGATGGTGAGAATGCCGACGAGGGTGGCGATCATGCGATGGCCATGCTCGTACATGATTCCGCCGACCATGGGAGGAAGCAGCGAGCCGTAGGAAAGCGGCCAATCGGGGACGGCCAGGCCAGCGTCGTTGCTGGTGACCAGGGCGCCGGCAATCAGCAGTAGAAATGTGCAAGCCGCCGTGAAGACGGCGAAGCGATGAAGTGCGCGATTGCCAGATTCTCTCAAGGACTCTTAGTTCCCTTTCGCGAGACGCAAATACAAAGTATACCTCAGGGGCTAAAGCCCCTTTTACGCATGGCGCTTTACGGTAGTGGGTCAGTTTGAATTTTGGCCGCTATTGTCACGATTAAGAAAATTCAAACCGACTCAGGACCCGCTTTACGGCTAAAGCCGTGCCCTGACGCAACGCAACGGTTCACGGCCGAAGCCTGCCTCCCGCCGCAGCGGGCTGGCGCAGGCAGGTCGTGCCCTGACGCAACGGAGCCGCAAAGCTGGCGGCGTAAAGGCCGCAAACAAAAGTTCGAGGACAAACGAAAACTCGGCGCTTTGGGCCGACGGGCGGGGATTAACCCCGCCCCTACGAAGACAAATGCGATGGCGACGGCCAGAGCTCGCGATCGGCCGCTTGCCGGGCGTTCGATCGCGACTGCCTCCGGAGATCAATCGCCGACTAGGAGGAAGCCTTGAAAGTGAAGTCGGCAGTCTTCGACTCCTTGGCTCCGATGGTTACGGTTTGGTCGACGACGCCATACTTTTCCTGCCAGGCTTCGACCGTGTAAGTTCCCGGAGGCAAATTCTTGAGTTCGAATTTGCCGTCTTTGTCCGTGACGGCGTAATACGGATTGGCCATCACGGCGAAATAACCCTTCATCCACGGGTGAACGTTGCACTTCACCGGGATAGCGACTTCGGGCCGGGCAAAAGTTTCCACGATGGCGGGCGCCTTCGGCGGCTGGGATTTATTCCATTCGCGGTTGTCGGCGGGCGTCGGGTGAATATTGTGCGTGGTGTCGTCGCTGTTGATGACCTGGAGCTGCTGTCCCACCATGAGAGCCACGACATGCGGGGTGTACATGCAGCCTTTCTGGTCAAAAGTTACCGGCTCTGTCGGGGTTGGGAAGGAATAATCCTCGGCGCCGGACTTCACGTATACGACGACGTTCGCAAGCGTGCCGCCGCTGCCGGTGACGACTTCGTCTGGATAGACGGGCTTCGAATTAGCCTTGACGCAATAAGGATCCGCGCTCATGTTGATCGGCTTGAACTTTGGCGGCGCTCCATCGAGCTTGACGACTCCGCTGACGGAGCCGACGGTGGACACGTCCACGGTCTTTTTCGCCGCAGAGGCTGCGGCAGGCTGTTCTTCGCCCGTTGATTGACTCTGATTTTTGCTGCATCCGACAACGACAAGCGCGAAAGCAGCTGCCGCTGTCCAAGAAATCCATTTCCTATTCATGATGCGATTATTCCTCCTGAATTTTTAAGTAGCTCCGAGAATCGAGATAAACGGTTTGCCCTCCGGTGTGACCCCCGCATGTCACCCAACTAGGATATTACTTTTTGGCACGGGAAGAACCTGATTTCGGCGCGGAGGGGGTGCGACCGGAAAGCATGGCCTGCTCCTGCGGCGTCAGTTCGAGGAGATAGCGGACGAGCAACTCCGCTTCGTCGCCCTTGTATTGCTGAGCCGCCGCGGGCAAAGGCGCGTTAAATACCCAGCGGCCGTTCTGCCGGACGAACAATCCGGAAGGCATGGCGGTGCCGGGGATGATGGTGGCTGGTTCGGTGATCCAACGCTCGGTCCACGGAGCGCGCAGGCGCTGGCCGGCCAGAAGGAAATTGGGAGCGGTGGCGGTCTTGTCGTGCGCCGGATTGCCGGTGGCATGGCACTTCAAACACGGCGCGGCAGGACTGGTGAAGATGGCGCGCGCCACGGAGCGCTCTTGATCGGTCAACGGAGCAAGCTTCTCCGGAATGTAGGGCTGCTGCTGGGACGACAAAGCGCCGAAGAAAAGGACGAGCTTGCGAATTTCGTCGTCGGATAAAAAGAAGGTGGGCATGCGAACTTTGAGATAACTGCGAACGCCGTTGCGGTCTTCGTCGGTGGTGCTTAACGCAGGATTGGCGAGGAATTGCTTGAGCCACTCGGGGTTGACGCGCGCACCTTCGCTGGTGAGAACCGGCGGCAGGTTGATGGAATTGTCGGCCTGATACATCGGCAGGCCCATGAGGACGCTTTTCTGGCCGATATCGATCTGGTGGCAGCCAATGCAATTGTACTTGGTGACGATCCACCAGCCCTGTTGGATATATTTGCGCTGATCGGCGGGTGTGTATTGATAACTCGGCGGGAGGGTCGACTCCGTGCTGCCGAGCAAGAAAGAAGTGAGGGCATTGATCTGCGACTGGTCGATATTCGGCCTGGGCATGCGCAGCCTGTCCAGCGGATTCGGCTTGTACTTGCCTTCGTCGAATATCGCGGGATTCGCGAGCTTCTGATCGAAGAAGCCCTTTAAGTCGTACCAGGAACCGCGCGGATCTTTTTGGCCGTCGGGCAGAATACCGTCCTGCGCTTTAGTGTAGAGAAGGGCGAAATCGAAACGACCGATGGGCTTGCTGCCTTCGGTCGTGAGCTCGGTGCCAATGGGCGCGGCGTCTTCGAGTCCAGAAATTTCGTGGCAACCGGCGCAGCCGTAATGCTCGACCAAACGCTTGCCTTCGTCGAAGAGTTTCGTGTCGTTGACGAAGCTGGCTTGATCGTAGTGGGCGCTCGCATCCTTCTGGGTCATCAGATAGCTGGCAATGTCGCGGGCTTCCTGCCAACTGAGGCGGAAGTCGGGCATGATGGTTTGCTGCTCGACGACGAGTTCATGGCCGTCATTCGGGCAGCGCGAGTGGTTCGCGTCGAAAACGTAGGGCAGATTGTGTTTGGCGTAGTCGGCAGGGCCGATGTCTTTATGTTCGTACGGACAATAGGGCTCGGTGCGAACGCGGGGATTGTGAATCCAGCGGACGATGTAATCGTAATTCGCCTTTTCGCCGACGCGGCTGAGATTCGCGGCCGCATCGCCGCCGATTTTCTGAGTTCCCTCTCCAATTGAGTGACATGCCAGGCAGCCAAGCGAATCGAACATGACTTTGCCGTTGGCGGCGTCGCCGGCGGGCTGCTTATCGAGGGCCGGGCCTTTGATACCCTGCTGCCAAATAAAAGCGGAGATGGCCTGAACTTCATCGGGCTGCAAGCGGAACTGGGGCATTTTCGTCGTCGGATCGAATTGCCACGTGTGGCTGAGCCAGTACGGAATCCAATTCGGATTCAGCTTCAGCCGGACTTCTTTCAAGTCCGGGCCGACACGCTTGACTTCCTGCTGAAGGCTGTGGCTGAGCTCGTCGAGTTGTTCGACGCGGGCGTCAATCTTGCTGACACCGACGGTGAGATTCGTTGCTTCGGCGTAGAGCTTTTGAGCGGTGGCGTTGTCGGGGGCCTGGTCGCCGGCCTTGTTCAATTCAGGGATTTTCTGATTGTCGTCGGCCTTGGTCTTTTCGAGGCTGGCGATTTCGCGAACGGTGTCCTCGAGGCGCTGGGCCTGGTTGTCGAAACCGGCATAGTTGTGGCAGCCGACGCAGCCCTTTTGGCGGTAGAGGAGCTTGGCTTCGTTGAGCACGGGAGCGTGCTCTGTCCATGCGTCAGCGGAATGGCATTGCTGGCAGCCGGCGTCGTAATTTTCCGGGTAATAGAGGGGCCAGAGCCAGTGCTCGTAACGGCCGTGAGCCGTCTCGACGGTGTCGAGCGCGCGGCCGTTTCCACCGTGGCACGGCGAGCAGCCGAATTTATCGAGCGGATGCCAAACGAGTAGCTGCTGATCGGGGTGGCTCGAAAAAGGAGCGTTTTTGCTTTTTTGCAAGCCGAGATCGGCCTTGGTGAGCTTCAACGCAGGCGGTACGAATGTGGGATCCATGCCAACGTGGCAGGACTGGCAGCGATCCGTGAGACCGACGCCGCCGACATCGTTGATCTCATGGCCCGGCGGGTTCACATTGATTTGAATCAGCGATACATCCATGGACTGGACGGTATTGAGCAGGCCTTTGAGTTGCGCAGCATTCAAGCCGGGAAGTCTGTCGGCGAGATATTTCGCCATGGCGTCTTGCGCATCTTTGACGGGCTTATCAACGTCGCCTTCCTTGGCGGTGAGTTGCGCTTTTTGGTCGAGCAATTGATTGAATGTATCGTTGAGCTGATTGTAATTGAGCTTTCTCTCAACGGTCTTGCCGCCGCCTTCGGGCCAATCGACGGTGTAGGTTCTGGCTTCAGCTTCCTGGACATCCTTGAACTTGCTTTGCTTTTCGCGGCGGTAAGAGGCGGTGTTGGGAATAATTTCGTAATCGTAAATGAGCGAGCCGACGAGACTGCGGTCGGTCTGGAAGTAAGGAAGCATGGCGGCGCGCTGCTCGTCGACGACGGCGATTTGCTGGTGAATCGCGGCGTCTTGCGGCGTGGCGGCGGCCTGGGCTTGATCGAGAGTGGCTTTGAGTTTTTGATAGTCGGGAGACGAATAGACGGATTTTTCCGCGGCGTCGCGCGCGCGGATTTGTTTTTGCAGATAGCCGGAGTAGGAGGATGCGAAATGCTGCTGATATCCGCGCCAGGGGCGGAGGCCGACGAACTCCTGGTACAGCGCCCAAGTGACGCACAACAAAAGCACGAACACCGCGATCAAAATCACGTTGGCGTACGAGCGGCTTTTTATCGGATCATCGGGCAGCAGTTCAGGCAAACGCAATCTCCTTCAGAAGAAAATGCAGATTCCCTGCCTGCGGCAGGCAGGCTCGTCGCGGGGCTCCTCGGAATGACAACGAGAGTCTTTTACGACTAGAACCTATCTTGTAACTGCCTTTACCTAGGATCGTGCCCGCCTCAGGGGTTAAAACCCCTGAATTTTCGGAGCTTTTCGGCACGGCTGAAGCCTTGCCCTGACGAAGGCCGCTCATGGGTCGGCTTCTAAACGCTAGATGCTGAACCACGGCGTCTCCCAAACATATTTAATGCGGAACACGAGCCGGAGGAAAATGGTGACCGGCAGAAAGAGCATGGTGATGAGAAAGATGTACATGGTGACGGTCTGAACCAGGCTCATCTTGCGGTAAATCTTCCGGCTGTAGTCGGTGCGCGTGCAGATCCAGTGAACGAGCAGCGCGGCGAGGATTCCATAGAGCACCATGGGAATGATCCCGAAAAGGCCGCGGGCAATGATCAAGGCTTCGGGTTTCCATGCAGCGGGCAAGATGTGGGCGAGCCAGTGCCCATTGACGCCGAAAATCTGGTCGAGGTTCCGGTTAACGTTGAATTCCACGCGATCCGGGTCCCAAGTTTGGGTGGGCCAATACCACATGAAGCCAGGGCCGCGAATAAACGTGCCGATGGACACCAGGACCATCCAGATGGCCTCGAACCCGATCAGGAAAGTCCAAATCGCGAAGCGGCGCTGCTTGTAGGTGTAGTAGCCGTTGCCGAGCGGATTTGCGTCGATAAAAGGAATGGCCATGAGGCCGACAATAATCAGCGTGGGAACGATGACGCCGGCGATCCAAGGGTCAAAATATTCCAGCATTTCCTGAAGGCCGAGGAAATACCACGGAGCCTTCGCGGGATTCATGGTGACGCTGGCGTTGGCGGGTTCTTCGAGCGGCGCATTCATTGTGAGCGCCCAGACCATCAGGATGATGGTGATGATGATGGCCGCAAGCAATTCTTTGCGCATGAGGAACGGATTCGTGTGCAGCTCGCGTTCCCAGCGGGAACTGTAAGGATAGGTGGTGCGGTGATGCGTGCGCGCGAGTTGCGGGTCGCCCTCGAGTTGCGCGATGAGGCGGTCGTTCGCCAGAGCATTGTGAAAGGCAAGCCAAGTGAAAAACGGGACGAAAAGGAGCATCGCGACAATGGGGATATTGTCGGGCGTGGAGATGATGACCCAGAGTTGGTGCCAGTCACCGAACATTGTCAGTTAGTTCCTGCGCTTTTGGATTCCACGTTTGTCCTTGGCATTGCTTTACAAAAAAATCGGATTGTCCGGCCTCGGTTGTGACGGACTCCACCAACGAACCTCGGCGGCTAAAGCCGCAATAACTTGCACCGGGTGCGGCACGGCTAAAGCCGTGCCCTTACGCTGATGCACCGGACCGGACCTCGTCCCGACACGAATCGTCGGGACGCAAAATGCGCGTCGCGTGGTCTGCCGTCGGCAGGCAAGTTCCTCGGCATGACAAGGCGCAAAACTCCGATATAAAGACGGCCTCATACTTTGGTTTCCGACTCCAGCATTACGGGCGAGGGGCCGGAGATTCCGCCGTCCTTGCGAACGCGCCAGAAATGCACACCCATGAAAACCGAGGCGATCAGCGGAATCGCGATGCAGTGCCAAATGTAGGCGCGAAGAAGCGCGTTGGCATCCACGATGGAGCCGCCGAGAAGGCCAAAGCGCACGTCGTTGTAGGCGGTCATGCCTAATTGCGGACCGAAAGGTCCCTGGCTGCCTAACAAAGGAGTCGCGCGCGCCATGTTGGTTCCCACGGTGACGGCCCAGAATCCCAACTGATCGTCAGGAAGCAGATAGCCAGTGAACGAGAGGAGCAACGTCAAGACCATCAGGAGGACGCCGATGCACCAATTGAATTCGCGCGGGCGCTTGTAAGAGCCGGACATGAAAACGCGGAACATGTGCAGCCAGACGGCCATGACCATCAAGTGAGCGGCCCAGCGGTGCATGTTGCGAAGGAGCTGGCCGAAGGGAACGTCGTTTTCGAGATAAAGAATGTCGCGAAACGCCTGAACCTTTGTGGGGTGGTAATAAAACATCAGCAGCACGCCCGTGAAAACGAGGACGATGAACAAATAAAAAGTGATCCCGCCCATGCCCCATGTGTACTCATAACGTGTGGCGTCGCGATTGACCTTGGCGGGATGAATGTGGAAGAAAAGATTATTGAGCGTTGAGAGGGCGCGGTTGCGCGGCTCGTCATTGTGCTTGATGCGGAAAATCGCGCGATAGAGCTGAGTTTCCTCGGGCTTCTTCAGCTCTTCGGCCTGTTCGCGAGCTTTTACCTTGAGCGTTTCGCCCAGCTCACGCGTCTTCTCTTTTATGTCTTCGAGAACGCCCTGCTTGCGGCCGCTCTCTCCGCCTTCATCCGCCATTTCGGGGGCCTCTTCCCTGCTGACTGAAATTAGGCGCTGATGTACGCGCCCGTATCGTTGAACTGATTCGTGCCAGCCGCCGGGTCCTGAATGTAGCGCTGGCTGGTGTCCACAACAATCTGATTCGATGGATCGCGAATAATGTGGCAGCGGTCCATGGGACGCGGCGCGGGCCCGGCGAAGTTTACACCTTCGCTGTCATACTCGCTGCCGTGGCACGGGCAATGGAAAATATTCTGTGACGGCTCCCAGTCCGGCGTGCAGCCCAGATGAGTACACTGGGCGAAAATCACGAAGAGGCGTCCCGGCTCGCGCACCACCCAGCAGCGCTCGGATTGCAGGAAGCGCTGGTCAACGCCGAGACTGTAATCGGTGACATAGCCCGCGTTGAAGACCGTGGGAGGCTCGAAGAGGGCGCGCGGGAAAAAATAGCGCAAAAACATCAGGAGATTGACGCCGAGGTATCCCCAGATGCCCGTCCAGATGAGCCTGCGGCGCATGTGGTTGACGGCCTCGGGAGAATCGGAAGAATTCGATTTCACGGGCGCTGAAGGCGCCGCCGCGGGACTAGATTTTTCAGCAGTCTTCGGCTGAATGTTTTCCGGCATCGGGATTAACTGCTTCGCTTGCTCGAAGTATTAAAAATAAATTCTATAAGTACGTTTTCGAAGCTACTTTTATATGATGCGCGGCAACTGGTGTCAAGCGCTCTCGCGCATAAAAATCTACGAGGTTCGCATCACGACATATCGCCGGCGGCTTGCTGGACGAGGTCGGCCAGGGCGCGGATGAAGGTGGGGGAATCGTTGAGCGAGGGCATCATGCGAAATTCGGCGACGCCGAGCGCTTCGGCTTCTTCGCGCGCTTCGATATTGATTTCGTGCAGCGTCTCGATGTGTTCGGTGACGAAAGATACGGGGATCACGAGCATGCGGCAGACGCCGGCCTTCGCGAGTTTTTCGATGGTTTGGGTGAGCGACGGCTCGAGCCATTTCTGCTTTCCGACGCGGCTCTGATAGCACAAAGTAGAGGGATTCTTCCACGCTCCGGATTCTCTTACCAGATTGACGGTGGTCTCGATTTGTTTGGGATACGGGTCGCCCTTTTCGACAAGGCTCATGGGCAATCCGTGGGCGCTGAAAACGAGGTGAATTTCGTCCGGCCGCGACAATCCTTGAAGCGCTTCGTTGATGCGCTCGACGATAGCGGCGATGTAGAGAGGATGGTCGTGAAAATCGTTCACCATTTTTACGGAAGGCGTTTTCCGGGCTTTATCCGCTCGATAAAGGCGCTGCCATTCCTTTAAGCTGCTTCCTGTTGTCGCGAACGAATAATGCGGGTAGAGCGGCAGGAGAATCACTTCGTCGAGAGCGAGGCCTTGAAGTTTGGCGATCGCTTCGGCAGTGAGCGGGTGCCAATAGCGCATGGCGACGACGACTGTGGCGTCAAACTCGGGCTCAAGCGACGTGGCGAGGGCGCTTGCCTGGCGATTAGTGAGTTCAACGATGGGCGAGCGGCCTCCGATGGCGGCGTAATGTTCGCGGACGATTTCTGAACGGCGGCGAGCGATGAATTTTGCGAGAGGCTTGCGGGCGAGTCCCGCACCCATGAAATTGATGATTTCGGGATCGCAGAAAAGGTTATAGAGGAAAGGCTCGACCGCGTCCAGAGTGTCCGGCCCGCCCAACTGGAATAGTACGACGCCGATTTTTTTGCGTGGTGGCATGGTTAATGTTTGGCGACCTCAGGCGAGAGAGAAAAGTAGATTCCTCGTCGCGCAGCTCCTCGGAATGACGAGCTTAACTTAAGGGCTGCTTTTGTCGTAGAACGCCGGAGATGCACCGGTGATCCGGACTTGCTACTGGTGGCCTAACTGCCGCTTGACCTGGGCCAGCTCCTTTTCGATGCGCGCCATGCGGCGGGCGATGGTGAAATCATAGATAAAAAATATGGCCCAGACGGCGATGTATGCGGCGAACAGGCTCCCGAAATTTTGCATTGCAGCGCTCCTTGTCAGCAAACAGTCTCAAGAAACTTGTTATGGCTTCCCTGCCCTGAGTCCGGGGGCAGCCGCGCGTGCATCGGCATGCTCTTCGACAGCGAGGCGCAGCTCTTCCGTCTGGTAGCGCAGGCGCTCGAGTTTGTAACGCTGGCGCACGAGCAAGATCATCAGCAGCGTCATCACGCCGCTGCAATAGAAAAAAACTTTCAACATGGTGGGATCGAGACCTGAGTTGGGTCCGCCGAAAACGACAGGTTGAGGATGCTGCGTGCGCCAGATGCGAATGGACAGATAGTCGAGCGGAACGCCGAGAAAAACAAAAATGCCGAAAATGGCGGAGAAGACGGCGCGGCGCTCGGGATCAGTGACGAGCGTACGGAGAATCAGATACGCGACGTACAAAATCCAGAGAATGAGCGTCAGAGTCAGACGCCAATCCCAAGTCCACCACACGCCCCAAACGGGATGAGCCCAAATCGGGCCGGTGACGAGCATGACGCTCCAAAAGGCAAGGCTGACTTCGGCGGCGGAAACGGCGAGCCAATCCCATTGCGGATTGCGCTTGGCGAGATAGGCGACGTTGGCAACGAAGACGATCAGCGACGCTTCCATGGCGGCCCAGCCGGACGATGCGTGGAAATAAAAAATGCGCTGGATGGCGTGCATGGTGGCTTCATCGGGCGCAATGAACAGCGCGGCGTATCCGGCGAAGAAAAGCAGCAGCGCCGTCACGACGTTCGCGATTCCGTAGCGTTTCATTTCGCGGCTATTCCTCCAACAGATAATCGCACAGCAACCATGAAGCCGTAAAAAATACCACGTCGAAGGCGATGAGGACAGCCATCCATGTGCGATCGAGCGTGGGCGAATCTCCCAACAGCCCCGCAGTGGCTTCCACCGAGGCAAACAGAAGCGGGATGAGCACTGGCAATAATAAAAGCGGGAGAAGCAGTTCGCGCAGGCGCGCTTGCGCGGCAAGAGCGGAGAAAACGGTGCCTACGACGACGATTCCAAATGTGCCGAGGAAAAGAACGAGCGCGAGGCGGCCAATCACCGGCAGCAGCGGGACATTGTAGAGAACCGAAAAAACGGGCAGCAGAATCAGTTCCGTGATGCAGAGGAACAGCAAATTCGCGAGCGTCTTGCCGAGCAGAATCGCGAAGGAGCTTGCGGGCGCCATGCGCAGGGCGTAAATCGTGTCGTTCGATTGTTCGCGCGCAAACGAAGGATTGAGCATCAACGACGCTGAAAAAAGCAACGCGATCCAGATGAGGCCGGGACCGAAGCGGCGCGCTTCGCCGGCGCTGGGCTCGAAGGCGAAATTGAAAAGCAAGACGACGATTACGGCGAAGACGATGGTGGTCTGCAGGAGTTCGCGCGTGCGCATTTCGGCGCGGATTTCCCTGCCAAGGACAATCGAGGCGGCGCGCGCGGCGTTCATCAAGATTCAGCCCGCATTTCATTGAATAGGGGCGCTGGATTTCCGCCGGGGCCGGTGTCGCGCTCGACGCGGCCGTTTGCAATGGCGACCGCGCGAGTGAAAATATCGAGCGACTCGTTGCGCGCGTGCGTGCTCATGACGATGGTGCGGCCTTCCGCGCGCAGACGGCGCAAAGTTCCCGAAAGCCATGCGACGCCCTGGCGGTCGAGGCCCGCGGCAGGTTCATCGAAGAGCAAAAGGCTTGGGGATGGCAATAGCGCGCGCGCGATGGCGAGTCTTTGACGCATGCCGCGCGAGAATGTGCGGACAAGATAATCGGCGCGCAATGCGAGGCCGACGGCGTCGAGAGCTTCGGCTGCACGCCTGGCTGGAGCTTCCAAATCGTAAAGGCGCGCGAAGAATTCGAGGTTTTCTTTTGCCGTGAGTTCGTCGTAGACGAGAATATTGTGACCGACCAAGCCGATTTGGCGCTTGAGGGCGAGGCGGTCAGTGCCGGCGGCTGCGTCGCCGGTGAATGTGACGCGTCCCGAGGTGGGACGGGCCAAGAGCGCAGCCATTTTGAGGAGAGTGGTTTTGCCCGAACCGTTCGGGCCGAGCAAGGCGACGCATTCGCCGGGCGCTATTGCAAGCGAAACGCGGCGAAGGGCGACAAATGCGCCGTAACGCTTTTCGATTTGGTCGAATGATACGCCAAGCGATGACACGCCAAGCGATGAGACGCCCAGCGAAGTTTTCGGATGCGGAGTCGCCAAGGCGATACGCTCAGCCCTTCACGAAATCGCGCAAAATCTTTTCGGTGCGCTGGTGCTCGCGCGCGTATTCTTCTTCGCTGATCGTTCCGGCCTGGCGGCGCAACTCGAGGCGAAACAGTTTTTCTTTCAACTCGTCGAGGCTGTGGGTGACGTCGCGCTCGACTTCAGCAACCGTTTGAGCGGGTGCAGCGCTGCGCTTCTCCGGGGCACTTACGGAGTCGCGGCGCCGGTCGCGGCCTTTTTGGGGAGCTATTGCATTCGCGCCCGCCGCGGGAACAGTTTCAACTGCCGGACGCCGCCAGAGGAAAATCACGCCGAGCAAAAATAGCGCCGCGAATCCCGCGACCAGAATGTATTCCAGGTTGCTGCTCACGCGGGGAGGAAGAGTGGTGGTGGCAGCCGCGGCGTCGTTGGCGTCCGCGCGCGAATTAACAGATGGATTCTGGGAGTTATCGGCAGCGGCGGGTGCCGAGGCTGTTCCGGAAACGGAAATTGTCAACGGGGCATTGGCGGCGACTGAGTCGCGCGTGTAAATGTCATATCCTTGCTCGGCGCCGGCGCGCGTGAAGCCCGGGCTCGAAACCTGAAGGCCCGGCGGCACGGCAAGTAAAACGCGCTGGACGTTGTAGAGCGAAGAGGTCTGGAACGTGGCCTGATTCGAAGTGTACGGGAGCTGATAGGAGAGACGGACGCCGTTGTCTCCGGGACGGAACGGCCAGTCGACGGCTTCCACGCCGTGGCCTTTGTCGATGGTGCCCTGAATCACGGGCATGCCCGTCGCGCCCCAGGCGGAGACTTGGTCGAGCTGGCCGCCCTGAGGAAGCTGAAACCTGAACGTGCCGTCCTTCAAATAATATGCGACCGGAGGATGGGTCTGGTTCTGGATTGTGTATTCCTCGCCGACGAGCAAGTCGGAGCCTTTGGGCTGCAAGATGATGGCGCGATTGGCGACCACAAAGGAATGCGCATCCGTGGTTGGCTCGTAGACGGTCACGTTTGCCGTGGTTGTGCCGGGAGTGAGCGGCTCGTGATAGAGGACGCCCTTATAAGGGACGCGCAGGAGCATGGGGCTGGAGCCGAGAGCGTCACTGGTGATTGTGAAGTGGCCGGAGGCGTCGGTTTTCGTGGTGGCGACGGGCTGCATGCCACCCTGCAATTGGAGAAGAATAACTTCCGTGTTGCGGACAGGCGTGTTGGTGGTGCCATTGTTTACAGTGCCGGAGACGCTGCCGGCGGCGGCGGAAATGGCGATGCTCAGAACCACACACATTCCCATCAGCACTGACCACAAGGGCGTGCGACATCTTCGCACGAAAAGCAAAAGCAGATTCCTCGTCACCTTCGGCTCCTTCACCTTCGTCTTCTCAGGACAGGCGGAATGACAGGTCATAAGTATCTCAGCAACTTCTCGAATATCCGAACGCGCCGTGCGCAAACATTGATTCCTCGCGGATTATGCGCGCGTCTTTGCGGACGTCTTTACGGACATGGCCTGGCGAGTGGCGGGAGTGGGCGCACCGCCGGTGAGACTGTCCATGTCCGCGATCACGCGCGCCGCTTCAATTTCGAGAGCGCGCTTCATTTCCTCGTAATCTTCCTCTGAAAATTTGCCGGCGCGATGCTCGAAGCGCAAATCGCGGATGTTTTCGTAAATGGCGTCGCGGCGCTCGAGCAATTGATCGAGGCGGGAGCGGTGCGGCGCGAAATCGGAGGCTTCGAGTTTGACGGCGAAGACGAACCAGAGCGTAGCGACCGCCGTGGCGACGCAGCAGAGCGTGATTAAGATAGCCTGGCTAGTCATTGTCGGCGAACTTAGGTGCTCCCGCATGAGTCCCGCGATTATTCATCGGCGTCACGGCTTATATCTTCGCGCGCGCGGGCGAGAAGCTCGGGCGAAATTTGAGGGCCGCCGGCGAGGGCCATCTTGCGCCGCCAGCGAGCGACGAACATCCAGACGAGGGCAACGCCGATCAGCGGAGCAATGATGGGCATGAGCCACGCCCAGAGATCGAAGCCTGTTGCGGGCGGAGAAATCAGGACCGTGGGGCCGTACTCCTGCACGAAACTTTGCAAAACTAAATCGTCCGATTTGCCCTGACCGACGCGGTCATTTAACTCTTTCAATTCGGCCTGAGCCGTTTCGCAAGGACCGGAGAAGTTTCCACCCATGTGATTGCATTTCGCGGCCGTGTCGTTGCAGCCTCCGCACATGCACATGACACGGTTGCCGAGTTTTTTTGCGCCTGCTCCGTCGAGGGGATTTTGGGCGGAAAGCGAGCGGGATGAAAAGAAAACGAGGACGAGTGCGAAAAAAAGAAGGAATGCTCGGCGTGCTGAATGACTCGTCATTTTCATGTGCGTCTTCATCGTGATCGTCGTCTGGCGCCCCGCAACCTTAGCACTAAAAGCAAATTCCCTTCAGGGGCTGAAGCCCATTCCCTTCGGCCGGCGCCAAAGAGGTGCGGCACGCTAGTCATCACCGTGGGGCTGCGCAGGCGCGGGCGCGGCCAACGGTTTTGCGCCTGCGGGTTCGCGCGCGGCTTGCAACACAATTTGTGGCTGGCGGCTGGGAATCAGCGCGAGAATCGTCCCAAGCACAAGGACGAGGCCCCCGAGCCAGATCCAGCGAACGAGAGGATTCAAGTACACGTGAATCACGGGGTTATTGTCCGTGGGGCTGCGTCCGGCATAAACCACGTAGAGGTCACGCGCAAGCGAGGAGTGGATGGCCACGGTAGTTTGCGTGACCTGACTCGCCAGATAAAAGCGCCGCTCGGGATAGAGCATCATGACGGAGCGATTGCCCTGAAAGACTTCGATGGTGGCGCGCTCGGCGGTGTAATTGTCGTTCGAAGTGGCGTCGAAATTCTGGCACAGAAGAGTGTAAGGGCCGATGGTGAGTTGAGAGCCCACAGCCATTTCCTTCTGCACGTCCTGATTGAACGCCTGTCCGGAAATGCCGATGAAAATCAGGACGATGGCGAAGTGGACGATGTAGCCGCCGTAACGGCGCGTGTTGCGCATGGTCAACTGGCCGACGGAGGCGAAAATATTGTCGCCACTGCGGGCGGAGAGCACGCGCGCGCCGCGGAAAAATTCCGAAAATATGGTGAGCGAGACGAAGACGCCGAGGATGAGACAAATCAGGGCGTAAAAGTGTCGGTAGCCGAAGCCGAAAGCAATCGCCCCCGCGACAAGCGCGATTCCTAGAGGCCACGCAAAATTGCGCTTCAAGCTGGACATCGACGTGCGGCGCCAGGCGAGCAGCGGGCCCACGCCTGTGAGGAAAAGCAAAAACAACGCTATGGGTATATTGACCTTGTTAAAAAACGGCGGGCCAACGGTGATTTTGCTGCCCTCGAACCACTCCGAAAAGACCGGGAAGAGCGTCCCCCAAAGCACCGCGAAGCACGCGGCGAGAAGAATCAAATTGTTGAAGAGGAAACTGGATTCGCGGGAAATCACGGAGTCGAGCTGATTGTCGGTGCGGAGGTAATCGCGGTTTTTCCAGTACGCGACGAAGCAAACGATGAAGATGAGCGCGAGGAACGAAACAAACCACGAGCCGATGGAGGATTGCGCGAAGGCATGGATGGAGCTGACGATTCCGGAGCGCGTAAGAGTTGTTCCCAGGATGCTCAGCATGTACGTGATGAATACGAGCCAGACGTTCCAGACACGCATCATGCCGCGCTTTTCCTGCATCATCACCGAATGTAAAAAGGCCGTCGCGGAAATCCAAGGCAGGAGCGATGCGTTCTCGACGGGATCCCACGCCCAATAGCCGCCCCAGCCGAGCACTTGATAGGCCCAGTGGCCGCCGAGCAGAATGCCGACGCCGAGAAACGCCCAGCCAACCATCATCCAGCGGCGCGTGATGTGAATCCATTTCTCGCCGGGATAGCGGCCGAGCAACGCTCCCAGCGCAAACGCGAACGGCACCGTGCATCCCGTGTAGCCCAAATAAAGCATCGGCGGGTGAATGTCCATCTCTGCGTATTGCAGCAGCGGGGTTAAACCACTGCCATCGGGCAACGTGACGACGTGCGCGACGCCAGCGGCTCCGACAGCGCCGACCAAAGCAAATGGGCTGGAGACGAAATTATTGAGCACCAAGAAAAAAAGCTGGATGCCACCCAGAATCACGCCGACATACGGCATCAGCTCGGGATGTTTCCTGCGATTGATGAACAGCGCGATAAAAGCGTAGATCGAAAGCAGCCAGCTCCAGAATAAGAGCGAGCCTTCCTGTCCGGCCCATAGCGCCGCGAATTTGTAGTAAGCGGGGAGAGCGCGATTGCTGTGCTCGGCGACATAGGCCATGGAAAAATTGTTCTGGAAGAAGAGCGTGACGAGGCAGCCCACGCCCAGCGTAACGAGCGGGAAGATTGCCATCCCCGCGTTCCGCGAGCTTTTGATCAGGAGCGGGTGACGCGTGCGGATTCCGATGATTCCGGCGACGAAGGCGTAGGCGGCGGCAAGAAGGGCGAGGATTAGTGCGAAGGAGCCAATGATATCCACGGGCCTATTTAACTCCGATCAACTGCGAGGACCTGCGATTTTTTGTGGGACTGCCTGCGTGCTTGATTTGGCCGGGTACGGCGCGCCCTGGCCCGGCGTTGCTTGATATTTCGAGGCGCATTTCGCTTGTACTTGTTCGGCAACGAAGCGGCCGTCGGGCATCAACTTCCCTTCCGCGAGGGCCTGCGCGCCGCCCTTGAAAGTGTCGGGGAGCGGAGAGTCGCCGACATAACTGACGGGCAAAGTCTTGCCTTCCTCGGCGAGGGTGAAGTCGATGCGGCCGGGAAGATGCTTAATCGAGCCATCCACCACATCGCCGCTGACGCGCATGCGTTGATGCAGGGCGGGGCCTTGAAGAGCGGACAACTCTGAGATTGTGTGGTAATACGTCTTGCTTTGCGAGGCGCCGACCCATCCCAGCCACGTGAGTGCACCAACTATGATAACGGCTCCGACAGAGAACTTTGTTCGGGCGCTCATTGGATGACTCCCCTTAATGTTATAAGGCAAAGTTTATCACATTCGGTGACGGGCGTCACAATAGGGCGAAGGTCGGTAGTGTCTCAGTTTGAATTTCTGAGCGCAGTCCGTCGGACGCCTCGCGCGATTAAGCAGGAACGTACGTCAACCGAATCAAGTCATCGGCGATTGAATCGCAGCAAATCCGATTTCATCATCGCTCCGGCTTTTCTTTCGAGAACTATTCTTCCCAGACCTGGCGTTGCGTAGCCTACACGAGAAGGCCGCCGGCTTGTCACGCCCGGAGGAACGAAAGAGATATTTTGACGGAGCATCGTTCAGACCTCAGGGGCTAAAACCCCTGAGCGCAGACGGCCCTTATGGCGGGGATGAATCCCCGCCCTGCCGAGACTGCATGTCGATGGGCTTGCCGCCGCGCAGGAGCAAATTTTCTGCCAATCCTGCCTGGCGAAAAATGGGAATCAGCGGAGCCAGTTCACTTGAGAGAAGAAGGATGCGCTTAGGCTTGTAGGAAAATTGCACGCGGCGGAGCAGCGACGGAGCCATGCGGGCAAGCAGATCTGAGTTCGATATGCCTGCGCCTTGCACGGGACACTCGCAACATTCCGTGATGAAAAATCCCGCGCGCTGAAATCCAGCAACGAGCGTTTCTTCGCTCTTACCGTCGTCGAGCTGAATTTTCGCTGCTGACAGGACGCTATTGAAGAACGCGCGCGAAGAAGCGCTTCGCTCTTCCGGTGACTGCGCAGGGCGGTAGAAATAATCTTCGCGGCGCTCGGGCGGCGCGGGATAGAGAATCAGCGTATCAATGTGGATGGGCCGAAAACGTGTGGCGAGTTCGAGACGTTCGACGCGTCGGCGCAAATGCTCCGGCGTGGCGACAGTTCCGCAACCGTCGCAGCGAATTCCCCGATTTACAGAATTCATGCAACAAGGATTGCACGTGAAAGGCGCGCGGGCAAGCGCACGGATTTAATTCCCGGGCATCTCGTCCAATTGAGGCTGCGTCCGCGCTTACGCGCCCAGCTTGTTCTTGAGGCAGAAAAGGAGTTCGGGAGCCAGCTCCGTGATATTCATTCCGGCGGAAACCATGAACTTGCAGCTGAGAATGGGCTTGGGAGCATCTTCGTCAGGGAGTTGACAGCTCACACGGCAATACTGGCATTCCTGATTCCAGCAGAAGCGCCCGTACGGAATTGTTTCCGGGCTGATGAACTGAAAGCAACGCAGCAGAGAATTCCGCTCAGGGACAAGAAAAGATTTTCCGAGGATCGTGATTTCGACCAGGCGCTCGTAGGGACGAAAAATATCCGTCGAGTCGATCGCGTGGACCGCGCTATCTTTTTGCGTTTGTTCCATGGCCCTCACACTAAGCCACGAAGGAATGGCGAGCAACTGCGAGGATTGCGAAAGTGTCTAAATCGCAAACGTGCGGCGGCGCGGGGGAAATGTCTTGACGGAGGATCGTTCAGACCTCAGGGGTTAAAACCCTTGAGAGCAGACGGCTCTTACGGCGGGAATGAATCCCGCCCTGCCAAGACAGGCAGCTAGGAGCGTTGCGCAATGTGGCGAAGAGCCGGCGAGACGCCATGCGTGCCTCAGGACAAGCCGGCGCTACAAAATTCCTTCGCACGTACTATCGATGCCTAGGCGCGAACGAGGCTGCGGTATTCAGCCTCGGACGATGCGGGCAACAGCACCCACAAAGTGTAAATGCCGAGGGCGGTGCCAAACGGGATGCGCCACAACGCAAATATTCCCGCGATGATTGCGGCAACGCGTCCCCAGCTTTGACGTTCGAAAAGACCCCAGGCGGCGACGAAGGAAAGCAGGGCCTGAAGGACGATAATCATCGAGGCGAAAACGATTCCGCCCAATATAACTCGCTCAAGCGGAGAGCCTGGGGAAAATGCCGGAGTTATCGACGTCAGAATCGACGGAACAACCATCCTGCCGACGAACCAGAGCCAGCCGACGCTCATGGTCTGAAGGATTCCGGAGATCAACCAAAGAACTCCGAGAACACGGAGATGCGAATTAACGCGAGCGGCTGGATAGACGGGGAAATACGCGGGCGGTGTGTTTACAGCTTGAAACGGCTGGTTTGCCCCGGGCAAGTTGCGTCCGCAATTGCTGCAGAAGCGCGCTTCGGATGGCGCTTCCCTGCCGCATTGGTCGCAGAACATCGGGTACCTCCTTCGATTCGTCGTGACGGCCAGAGCTAAAAAGCCGGCAAGACGCCCTTCGTACCTCAGGACGAGCCGGCGCTACCCACTCACCAGAGATACGATTTATCGACGCTAAAAGTTTCAAACGCGGGCGCTAACTGGCGGGAGTTGCGGGCGTGAAACATTCGCCCATGCGGCGGAACTTGTCGTAGCGATTGGCAATCAGCTGCTGTTCAGAGGATTGCGAAACTTCGGCGAGCGCGCGGGTGAGAGGCTCATCGAGCAGCCGCGCAGTGGCATCGTGATCGAGATGCGCGCCGCCCTCGGGCTCAGAAACAATTTCGTCGATCAGTTTGAGGTCGAGGAGATCCGGAGCGGTGATTTTCAGGGCTTCGGCGGCGAGTTCGGCCTTGGAGGCGTCGTGCCACATGATCGAGGCACAGCCCTCCGGGGAAATCACGGAATAGACGGCGTTCTCGAGCATCATGACGCGGTCGCCAATCGCAACGGCCAGCGCGCCGCCCGAGCCGCCCTCTCCGGTGATCGTGACGAGGATGGGAACCGGTAGGCGGGCCATTTCACGAAGATTTCGCGCGATGGCCTCGGCCTGGCCGCGCTCTTCGGCGTCGACTCCGGGATATGCGCCTGGTGTGTCGATAAAAACAAAAATGGGGCGGCGGAATTTCGCGGCGAGCTTCATGGCGCGCAGGGCTTTGCGATAACCCTCCGGCTTTGCCTGTCCAAAATTGCGGGCCACGCGTTGGATTGTGTCGTGACCCTTCTGATGGCCGACAATCATGGCGGGCTTGCCGTGGAAATCGGCCATGCCGCAGACGATGGCGGGATCGTCGGCAAAAGCGCGATCGCCGTGAATCTCACGAAAACCCTGGAACAGCCGGGGAATCAAATCGAGAGTATAAGGGCGCTGAGGATGGCGGGCGAGTTGCAGACGCTGCCATGCACTCATGTGGATGTAAAATTCGCGCTTGAGCTCGGCCACTTCTTTGCGGAGGCGGGCCAATTCCTCAGCGGCGGCTTGGTCGCTGGGGGCGAGCTGCATCAAGTCCTCGACATCATGCTCGAGGGCTTCGAGTTCCTTTTTTCGGCGCTTGGACTTCACACGGCCTCCCAGAAAAATCCTAGAACCCTATCTGGCTGTTGACATCCCGACTGAGAGCCGCGAAAAAAACGAAAAGCAGGTCCCTGACCCCGCGAAAATCGCGGGGATTCGGGATGACAATCTCTCGGCGAGGCGCGCCCGGGACCATGATGTCAGCAAAGCCAGATAACTTCTAGTTACGCATTACGGCTACGGAATCGGCGCCGCAAATTTCGCGCACCCGGGCAAATAATTCCGGGGCGGGTTCAATTCCCTTCTCCGCTTCGAGAGTCGCCATTGTACCGTCGTCGGAGATAAGTTCAAATGCGACGCGGCAACGTCCGGGCCTTTCGGCGAGGACTTTTTGCAACTGGTCGAGCGTGCCGGTATCGACGGCGCGCAAATCAACGCGGACGCGCAACAAGCTGGGACTGCGATCGGCAACCTTGTCGAGCAGCCGCACTTCCGTGGCCACGAACCGCGTGCCGACTTCCTCGACGTTTACGCGGCCGCGAACGAGCAAAGGCGTTGCGGGACGCAGCAAATGCTCGAATTTCTGAAACGCCTCTGGAAACACGAGGACTTCGACGCCGCCTGTCCGGTCCTGCAGATTGCAAATGGCCCAGCGCGCGCCACGCTTGGAGCGCATCGAGCGGGTCTGCGTGATGATTCCGGCGACGGCAAGCTCTTCGCCATTGCGCCGGGCCTCGAGCGCGCCCAATTCGACGGTGCCCATTTCCTTGAGGCGGCCGGCGTATTTATCGAGGGGATGGCCCGACACGTAAAAGCCGAGGACGGAATGTTCGCCGGCGAGCTGATCGTCTTCCGACCAATCGTCCACTTCGGGAAGAATATTCTGCGCTTCGTCGGTGGACATGCTGCTGGCGCCGGAGCGGAACAAGCCGTGCTGGCCGACGGAACGCTGGTGGTCCATTTTTTGGCCGTGGCTCATCGCGCCCTCGATGGCCGCCCACAGACGCGCGCGGGGCGCGTTAAAACAATCCATGGCGCCGGCCTTCACAAGGCTTTCGAGTACGCGGCGATTCAAAAAACGCGGCTCGATGGCGGAGCAGAAGCCGTAAATATTCTGGAAATTGCCGCGGGCCGCGCGAGACTCGCAAATGGCCTTGGCGGTGTTTTCGCCGACGTTCTTGATGGCGGCGAGGCCGAAGCGAATATCTTCGCCAACGGGAGTGAAGTAGAGGCTGCTCTGATGAACGTCGGGCGGGAGGACGCGAATTCCCGAGCCGCGCACTTCGTTGATATATTTCACCACTTTTTCGGTGTTGCCGATTTCCGAAGTGAGCAGCGCGGCGGTGAACTCGACGGGGAAATGCGTTTTGAGATAAGCGGTCTGATATGCGAGGAGAGCGTACGCGCACGAGTGGGACTTGTTGAAACCGTAGCCCGCGAATTCGGCCATCAAGTCAAATATCTTTTCGGCCTTTTTCGCCGGCACTTTCCGCGCGGCGCAACCGGCGAGAAACTTCTCGCGCTGCGCCGCCATTTCCTCGCGTTTTTTCTTGCCCATGGCGCGGCGCAGAATGTCGGCTTCGCCCAGGGAAAATCCGGCGAGGCGGTTCGCAATCTGCATCACCTGTTCCTGATAGAGGATAACGCCGTAAGTTTCCGAAAGGATTTCCTCGAGCGCGGGCAGATCGTAGGTAACTTTTTTCTTGCCGTGTTTTCGGGCGATGAAGTCGTCAATCATGCCGCCTTGAATCGGGCCGGGACGATAGAGCGCATTGAGCGCGGTCAAATCTTCCAGGCGCGTAGGCTGGTAGCGGCGCAAAATTTCGCGCATACCGTGGGATTCAAACTGGAAAATGCCGGACGTGTCGGCGCGCGCGAAAATCGCGTAGGTCGGAGCGTCATCGAGAGGAAAATCGGCGAGCTTGATGTCCACGCCACGGTTTTGTTTGATCAGAAGCACGGCGTCGTCGAGGACCGTGAGCGTGGTGAGGCCGAGGAAATCCATCTTCAGCAGGCCGATGCGCTCGAGGGCGTTCATGTCGTACTGCGTGGTGATTTCATCGCGCGTGGAGCGATACAGGGGAACAATTTCGGTGAGGGGACGCGGCGAAATCACGACGCCGGCAGCGTGCGTTGAGGCATGGCGGGCGAGGCCTTCGAGCCGCAGAGCGACTTCGACGACTTCGCGAACGCGCTCGTCTTTGTCACGCGCAAGGGCCAGGGGCGAACCTTCTTTCAGGGCGTCTTCGAGTGAAATATTGAGCTGATTGGGAACGAGTTTCGCGAGGCGATCGACTTCGCCGTATGGCATGTCGAGCGCGCGGCCGACGTCCTTGAGCGCGGCCTTTGCGGCCATGGTTCCAAAGGTAATGATCTGCGCGACGCTTTTCTCGCCGTACTTCTGGCGCACGTACTCAATTACTTCGCCGCGACGGCGCATACAGAAATCAATGTCGATGTCGGGCATGGAAATGCGCTCTGGATTTAAAAATCTCTCGAAGAGCAAATCGTATTCGAGAGGATCAACGTCAGTGATGCGCAGCGCATAGCTCACCAAGCTTCCGGCGGCCGAGCCGCGTCCCGGGCCGACCGGAACACCTTGCGCTCGGGCGTAACGAATGAAATCCCAGACAATCAAGAAATAGCCGGAGAAGAGCATCTTCTTGATCATTTCTATTTCGTCGGAGAGGCGCTGCTCGTAAACGGTCAAGGGATAGCGGAGACGATTTTCCCTGGCGAGGCGTTCGAGCTGCGGCAAGCGAGCGGCAAAGCCTTCGCGCGCGACGCGCTCGAAATAGGAATCCGTGGTGGTGCCTTCGGGAACCTGGAAAACAGGAAAAGGATTCTGCACGCGCTCGATTTTCACCTGGCAGCGTTCGGCTATCGCCACTGTGCGCAGCAACGCGTCCGGCAGTTCGCCAAATACTTGTGACATTTCTTCCGCCGTTTTGAAATAAAACTGGTCGGTGGCGAAGCGCATGCGATTTGTGTCGCTCATGGTTTTGCCGGTTTGAATGCAGAGGAGCACTTCCTGCGCATGAGCGTCGGAGCGCGTCAAATAATGGCAATCGTTGGTGGCGACGAGGGGGATGCCGGTCTCTTTTGCGAGGCGCACGACGCCTTGGTTGACGCGCGCGTCGACGTCGAGTCCCTGGTCTTGTATTTCAAGGAAGAAGTTTTGTTTGCCGAAAATGTCCTGAAGGCGGTAGGCCGATTTGCGAGCCTGATCGTGGCGCTCTTCGAGGACGTGCTCGGTGACTTCTCCGCGGAGGCATGCGGAGAGTGCGATCAAACCGCGGCTGTGCTTCGCCAATAACTCGTGATCAATGCGCGGCTTGTAATAAAAGCCGTCGAGAAAACCGGTGGAGACCAGTTGAATGAGGTTGCGATAGCCTTCGTCGTTCTCGCAGAGCAACACGAGATGGTTCGAGCGTTCGGCGTCCGCGCCTTTATTTTTGTGACTGTCTGGCGCGACATAGACTTCGCACCCGATGATTGGTTTCACGCCACAGGTGGTGGCCTGATGGAAGAAATTGGCAGCGGCGAACAGGTTGCCATGGTCCGTGACGGCGACGGCGGGCATTTTGCGGCGCGCTGCTTCGGCGGTGAGTTCGCCGATATCGCAAGCGCCGTCCAAGAGAGAGTAGTCCGTATGGAGATGCAGGTGAACGAAGTCTGAAGAATTCATGCCGTGACGTATTTTAGACCGATGTTACGGATTTAGCTACGACGGAACGCGTGGTGTCCCGTCTAAAGATTTTGGTGTTGCGTCAAAAAAATAATTTGCGCGGACGCGAAATGCTTAGCGGCGGGCGCGTTTTTTTGATTTTGGCCTTGCGGGGCGCTTCGCATGCTTCGCGATTCTGCGCGCGGCGTGAGTTTTTTTGGCCTTCGACGGGGCCGCTTTCGCGTGCGCGGACTTCGTTTCGCTGCCCGCGTCAGCGGACGGAACGCCGGCCAACTCCGCTGCTTTGGCCTCGGTGGCCTTTGCAGCGCGCTTCGCGCCAGCGACTTCGAGGGCTGTGCCCCGCTTCTTCTTTTCTTCCTTGAGTTTCTTCTTCGGTTCGTCCTTGATTCCGGCAAGCTGCTTGAGGCGCTTCGCGACGTCCTCGGGCGAGCGCACTTTCCCGCGGAGCTGCAGATCAAAGAACTGGTCGAGAATCTTGTCGAACTTCGGCCCGCGCGGGACGCCCAAATTCTCGAGCTCGGCAACGGGGGCGGCCAAACGCATCGGGCGCCACTTCTGCAAATAGTTTCTGACTTTCCCGGCGACTTTGGCGTTGCGGAATTCCGCGTCGAGGAAGGTGAGGAGTTCGGTGGGTGTTTGCGAGATGACTTCGTAAGCGTCGCGCGCCGACTTGGTCTTACTGCCGCGCAGAAGCTGGAGCAGTTTTTTCGCTTCGTTCGGCAGATGAAGAACTTTCGCCGCTTCACTGGAGGGCACATTCAGATTTCTTAAGACCGTGCCCATGCGTGGCCCAAGTTTGCGGAAAGTGTAATAGATGGTGGGAATGGTTTGGCGCACGCGCAATCCGCTGGCCACGAATCCTTCGCGCGCCTTTGCCAATCTGACCAAGCCTTCGTAATCGGGGCGCTTGCGCTGCAGCTTCGGATGGATCACGGTGAGCAAACTATTCGATTCCCAAAGCTTGAGGATTGCGGCGGCATTTTCCTCGCGGCCCGCATCCATCACTTCTTTTCCGACCTCGCGGCTGTCGATCGTGTCGTGGAGACCGCGCTCGATGGCCAAATCGAACCATTCCTGAGTGCGCGGTTCCATCTTGAATCCCATGCGGGCGCTGAAGCGCAAGGCGCGCAAAAGGCGGATGGGCTGATTGGTGAAAGCGTGAATCGAAAGGGCGCGAACTTCGCGGCGCTCCAAATCAGCCAAACCGTTCGTGGGATCAAGGAGCAGACCGCGGGAAGCGGGATTCAGGGAGATGGCCACGGCGTTGACCGAAAAGTCGCGGCGGCGCAGATCTTCCATGATCGTGGACCAGCGAACTTCGGGCTTTGAGCCGGGGCGGGCATAGACTTCGTCGCGAGCGGCGGAAATCGAGCCGTCGACATCGCCGGCGAAAATCAGTTCGTAGTGGCGGAGGCGTTCGTCTTCCAGCACGACGCGCGCGCCGCCCTTTTCGAGTTCGCGTACCATGCGCGCAGGATTTCCCTCGACGGTGAAATCCAGATCGCGCAGGGGCATGCCAGAGATCAAATCGCGCACCGCGCCGCCCGCCAAATAGACGTTGGAATCCTGCGCGCGGGCGAGTTCCTGGACGCGCAAAAGGACGGCGCGCTGCTCAGGAGACAACCGGCTTTCCAATAAATACATATAGTCAGGCATGAATGATTCCGCCTCCTCGAAAATTAGAAGGTCGCAGCCTAGTGGCGCGCCTCGCTGAAACTTACGTGGCCTGGAATCCCCCCGTGTTTAGCTCACGCCCGGGGATGGTGGCGCTTATAAACCTCTTTCAAATGTTCCCTTACGACGTGGGTATAAATTTGAGTCGTCGAAATATCCGCATGGCCGAGCATGAGCTGAACGGAGCGCAGATCCGCGCCCCGCTCCAAAAGGTGAGTTGCAAAACTATGACGCAGCATGTGGGGCTTGAGTTTCAAGCGCAGCCCGGCCTTTCGTCCATACTCGGCAAGCTTCTTCCAGAAGCCTATGCGGCCCATGCGTCCCCCAAAGCGGTTGAGGAAAAGGTACGGCGATATTTTGCCGCGCAGAAGGGTCTGCCGGGCGTGGCGCAGATAGGTCTCGATGGAGGCAACAGCGCTTCGCCCCATCGGGACCATGCGCTCTTTGTTCCCCTTGCCGATGCAGCGGAGCGTGCCAGCCTCCATTTGCAGGTCGCTGAGGCGGAGATTCACCAGCTCTGACACGCGGAGACCTGTTGAATAAAGCAGCTCGATCATGGCCCTGTCTCTGACTCCGATGGCGCTGCCCATATCCGGCTGCGTGAGGAGGCGGTTCACTTCCTCGGTGCTGAGATGGGTGGGGAGGCGCATGCGGAACTTGGGCGTCTCGATGCTTGCCGCAGGGTCCTCGAGAATAAAACCCTCCATTTGCGCGAAGCGGAAGAAATGGCGCAGGGCGACCAGATGGCGGGCGACGGAGCGGCTATCAATTCCCGAGCGATAAAGCGAAGCGAGGAAATCGACGATGTTGTCGTTGCCGATTTGCTTGAGGGTGCGTTTTTGCTTTTCGGCGAAAACCTCGAACTTGCGCAGGTCACGTCCATAGGCAAGGATCGTATTCTGCGACAGGCCTTTTTCGACGCGCAGATAGTTCAGGAATGCGCGAACTAAGTTCTCCATTTGATCACCAGAGCACAGTTTGCCGTTTTCATCGGTGCGCCAGCCTTATCATGCGGCCACGCGATCGGCACGGCGAAGCACGCTACGGAGCTCCGCCAGTTCCTCGCAGCGCAGCAGCCATGCGAGCGCGACATACAAAGCCGCAGCGCCCAGAATCGCGACGGCAAGCAGTCCAATGCGCGGGAGAAGGTGCGGGTGCGAACCAAAATTTACATAGCGCAAAAACGCCATGCATGCCGCTCCCATCACCACTGCCGCCGCTGCGATGCGCGCCAAAGATACGAGGACGCGGGCGAAACCCAATTGTCCGAAACGCTTGCGAAAAATCCAAAGGAGCGTGAAAAAATTGAAATAAGCGGCGCAGGAAGTGGCCAGCGCGGGACTGCCGTTGTAAAAGACGCGGAAGAACAGGAACAGAAACACAACATTCAACAGCGCGTTGATCAGAAGAGCGTATCCTGCGACAACCACGGGCGTTTTGGTATCGTGCGTGGAATAAAATAGCGGCACAACCATCTTGATTGCCGCAAACGCCGGCAGGCCAAGCGCATAGTAAAAAAGCGCCCTCGCCGCGAGAGCCGTGGATTCAGCGACGAATTTTCCGTGTTCGAACAGGACTTGAATGATTGGCGTGCGCAACAGTACCAATCCCACCGCCGCGGGGATGGTGATAAAGGAAACCAGACGCAACGAAAATGTGAATGTCTTCTTCATTTCATCGTGCTGCCGGGCCGCCGCCTGCCGTGACATCATGGGAAGAATCACCGTGGCGACGGAGATGGCGTAACTGCCGAGCACCAGCTCCATCACACGTTCCGCAACGTACAGCGAGGTGATGCTCCCGTGAGGCATGCGCGACGCCGTTGCGAATATTGTGTCCACGAAAAAATTGATTTGATAAATTCCGATCCCGAAGAAGCCGGGAACGAGCAACTTTCCAACCTGACGCACACCTGGATCGTTGAAACTGATCCCGAAGTCGAAACGCATGCCGCGCCGCACCAGAGCGGGCACTTGCACTAGAAATTGCAGCACGCCGCCAACGAGTATTCCCGCCGCCAGCGCCACAGCGGGGTTACGATATGCCTCCGGGGCCCACCGCATGATGGGCTTGTAAAGGGCGCCGACAGAAAACAGAATCACGGACAAATTGAACAGAATGGGCGTCGCCGCCGGGACGCCAAATTCATGGTACGAATTCAAGATGGCCATGGCCACGGCCGAAAGGGCCACGAAAAACAGGTACGGGAAGATCATCCGGTTCAAGTACACGGCGAAATCCCAGTGGGCTTGCCCGTGGCCGAACATCGTGAAAGCGTAAACGATCCACTTTGAAAACAGAATGCCGAGGATGGAAAGCACCCCGGCGGCCAGTGCAACGGTCCAAAAAATACGGTTCCCGAAGCGCCAAATCAGTCGCTCTTCCCCGTTTTTGAGGTACTGGGCAAAGACGGGGATGAAGGACGCAGAGAGGGAGCCTTCTCCCACTAAGCGTCGCAAAAGATTAGGGATACGAAAAGCCAGGATGAAGGAATCGGCCGCTACCGACGTTCCCAGAAGAAGAGTGATGCGTTGGTCGCGAACGTACCCGCAAATCCGGCTAATAAGAGTGATGAGGGTGATGACGGAGGCGGACTTAAGAATCTGCCTTTTTTCGGTCAACCGGCAGCAGCTCCGTTCCTAACCCTTTAATAAACAATAAGTTGACAACTCACTATGGCAACAATAACATACAGATTTTCGTTTCGCAATGATTTTCAGGCGAGGCCACGTGCCGGCGAAAAAAAAGACTGCGGCGACGACGCATAAGAAGGTAGTCATCGTGATGCTCGATGGCACGCGCGCGCAGGGTTACCTGAATGGCAGCGCGCTGGGCCAGCAAGAAAGCGTCGAGGTCCTGAGCAGCGACGGCGAGTACCGGACGCTGGAGCTGGTCAAGATCAAGAGCATCCATTTTGTCCGGGAGTTTCGCGAGGACTTCGAGCCGGAGCGAAAAGCCTTCCTCAGCCGGCCCAAGCTGGATGGTTTGTGGGTGCGGCTGCGGTTCCGCGACGGGGACGTGCTCGAAGGGATTGTCGCCAACGATTTGCTGGACATGCTGGTGAACGGGGTGCGCCTGACGCCGCCTGATCTGCACGGGAACAGTCTGTGGATTTTCATTCCGCGCACCGCGCTGGCCGAAATGAAAGTGCTGGGAGTTGTGGGCGTCGCTCGACGCCAGCCCGCCGCTGCCGCCATTGACGCGCAACCCAAGCTGTTCAGCGAGTAGACGCGTCCTTCACCGCGAATTGCTTCCTCGTTTCCGGCAGGCGAATTGATGTACATTTTCAACGAATCGTCGTGTGAGACAGGCGGGAGGACATAATGAAACTGGGAGAAATCGCCGCGAGGCTGAAGTGCGTCCTGGAAGGCGATGCGCAAATTGAAATCAGCGGCGTGGCGGGAATCGAAGAGGCTGAAGCGGGCCAGTTGACGTTCCTTGCCAACCGGCGCTACCGGTCCGCTGCGTCAAGGACGCGCGCCTCGGCGATTATTGTGCCGCAGAAGGAAGAAGGGCTGGCGCTTCCCTGCCTGCGCGCTGACGATCCGTATCTGACTTTCGCGCACGCCATCGAGCTTTTTTATAGTGCGCCGCGCTACGCACCGGGTGTTCATCCCAGCGCCGTGATTTCGAAATCCGCGAAGATCGGCGCGGGTGCGCATATTGGACCCTATTGTTTCGTGGACGACGAGGTGGTGATCGGCGCAGACGCGGTGCTGCACAGCTTCGTGAGTATTTACCGGGGCGCGCGGATTGGCAGCGATTTTTTCGCGCATAGCCATGTGGCCGTGCGCGAGCGATGCCAGATTGGCGATCGCGTGATTCTGCAAAATGGCGTTGTGATTGGAGGCGACGGATTCGGCTTCGCGCGTCAGCCGGACGGCCGTTGGTACAAAATCCAACAATCGGGAATCACAATCATCGGCGACGACGTGGAAGTGCAAGCCAATAGCGCTGTGGATCGCGCCACCGTGGGAGAAACGAGCATTGGACGCGGCACAAAACTCGACAATCTGGTCCAGGTAGGCCATGCCTGCACAGTCGGCGAAGATACGCTGCTCTGTGGACAGGTTGGCCTCGCTGGCTCGACAGTGGTCGGCAATCGCTGCATTCTTGCCGGCCAAGCGGCTTGCGCGGGACACTTGCACATGGGCGACGGAGCCGTGCTTACGGCGCAAAGCGCTGTGTCGCACGACATTCCCGCAGGCGCGACTTACTCCGGCTCTCCGGGGATAGAAAACAAAATATGGCTTCGCAGCGTGGCAATTTTTAATCGCCTGCCCGACTTGCAGAAAACCGTGCGGGAGCTGGAACGCGAAGTTCACGACCTTCGCGCGCAATTGAACAGGTAACCCAAGGATTAAGTGAGGATGTTTCAGCCGAGATCGGAGAAGGTTTTCGGGCTACGACTGTTAGCAGGGTGCTGAAAAAGTTTTTTACTGCAATTCCGAGAATCGGGGGATCTGCTTATAGCGAAACAACCAAGAAAAAAGCAGATTCCTCGTCGCGTGGCTCCTCGGAATGACACGTATGGGCATTTTTCAGCAGCCTGTTAGAGGTCAGGGGCCAACTAATTGATGATTTGAGGGCTATTTGGGAAAGGCTTTATACTAGACGGACGTGTCAGTCTAGTTGTCCAAAAAGGCAACAATGAGGGGGAATACGTTCCGTTGGGCGGGCGTTACGCGCAAGGGAACATCGGTTGTCAGAGAAAGCCCCACGCTCGCAAACCGAGCATGGGGGGCACCCTAAAAAACAAAATCCTAGAGCCTAGCCCACCCGCCTATCGTCTACGGAGGCGCAAGGAAACTGCAGATTCCTCGTCGCATGGCTCCTCGGAATGACACGTATGGGCATTTTTCAGCAGCCTGCCAGGCATTTCTAATGGCAACAGTAAATTATTAGAATGGGCCGTAAGTCACACAAAACACGGGACAGGGCACCGTTCTAATCGCAACAAAACGCGCTTTTCTCTCGCTTCGCGCCCTGCCTATTGTCCTCGGCTTAGTCCCTCAGCCACTGCTTCCTGCACACGCGCGAGCAGCAGGCCGCGCTGCTCCATAGTGTATGCGGCGCTGTCGATGGCGGGGGCGAAACGAAGCAGGATCTCGCCCGGGATTGTCGCCAATGTGCCCTTGGGCATTCGTTCGCGGCTTCCGAGTATGGAAACAGGCACGACCGGTACGCGTCCCTGAATCGCCATCACAAAGGTTCCCTTCTTGAACGGCTTCAGTTGGCCATCCTTGCTGCGCGTGCCCTCGGGAAAAACTACGAACGAAATTCCCTCGTTGAGATACTGAACGGCTTGATCGATGCTGGCAACGGCGGATTCCCGATCACTACGATCGACAGGAACAATTTTGCCCAAGCGCAGCGCCGTTTTGACAATCGGGACGTGGAAGACTTCGCGTTTAGCCAAAAATGAAACTCTTCGCGGAATGCCAATCAGCGCCGCGGGAGGATCAAGATTGCTTACGTGGTTCGCCGCAAATATGCACACGCCGGGCGGAATGTTTTCGAGGCCCTCGGTCCGCACACCCACGCCCGCGATGCGCAGCGAAACGCCGATGCCCCATCTGCCGGCGCGAAAAAGAAAATCGCTGGTCTTGGTGATCAGCGAATAAGCAATCACGGGCAAGCCGAAGAGCACGACGTACAATCCGAGAAACGTGACGGCAAGAATGGTGCGAATCATCGAGCACGCACAATGTTGAGTTGATGCTGCCGGGCAATTTTAAGTGTGCCCATGGTGCTAGTCCGTAGTGCCGTTCAACATTCCGTTGCGAATTCGCTGTTGCTTTGCGCTGGCATCGGGGATTTCGGAGACGGAGTAAGTTCCGACCATTTGTTTGCCGAGCGAAAACGAAATTTCGCGTTCGGCGCCGTTGCGTTCGATCTGCAATTTCACTTTTTCGCCGGGAGCGTGCGACAAAAGCCATCGCTGTGCGAATCGCGGGAACGGCTGGCCATCAAGTTTCAGCAGGAAGTCGCCGGCTTGCAATCCAGCCTGCTGCGCGGCGCTGCCCTGCGCGACCGCTCCGACCTGAATCGGCCCATTACGGGTGCGCGACACTTCGAATCCGAAGTCCGCAATCGCGCGATCTTGCACGTTCACGCCAAGGCCCGCATACCGGAGAAAATCGCCATAAGGAATGTCTTCCGTTCCAGATACATACTTCTGAAAGAAAGTTTTGAAGCTACGTCCGGCGACTTTTTCCGCTTCGTGCTCGACGCCCGCGCTGTCGTTGTAGAAACGATGGCGATGCGCGTAGTCGTTGTCCATGGCGCGCAAAACGTCGTCGAGAGATTTGTGATTGTCGGTGGCGTCACGAATTTCGAGATCAAGCAACACGCCGAGGATCTGGCCCTTGTTGTAGTACGAAATGCTGACGTTCGGGCGGTCGTAGTAATCGTATTTGTCGAGCCATGTATCGAGGCTCGATTCCTCGGCGCTTTGCCAATGATGAGCGGGACGCGAATCGAGCGTGGTGAATTGGCGCGCGAGATCATCGTAGAACTGATCGTGACTCCACAGACCTGTGCGCACCATGGTGTACGAGGCGTAGGTGCTGGTGACGCCTTCGGCGAACCATAGCGCGCGCGTCCACATCTCTTTGGTGAAATCGACCGGCTGAAGAGTCTGGGGGCGAATGCGCTTGACGTTCCAAAGATGAAAAAACTCGTGGGCCGCGACGTTCGCAACCATGTCGCCCGAGGGCACCGCGATCGCCGTGCAATTGGCGTGCTCCATTCCGCCGCCGCCCATTTCGGCGTACGGTCCCAAATGGAAAATGAACATGTACTCGCGAAACGGCACATCGCGCATCATGGACGTTTCGTAGGTGACAATTTTGCGAAGCGTCGCGGTTAGCTCTCCCTGATGCCAATCCGTGCCGTCGACCACTACGCGGAAATGAGCGCGGTTCGCGTTGAACGCAAATTCGCGGAATGTTCCGAGTTCGGCGGGAGCGTCGACGAGGGCGTCGTAGCTCGGAGCCAGGAAACTCGCGGGCGGCTTCCCTGCCGGCAGTTCTTCCGCGACGCGCCACTTTGCGGGAAAATCGGTGTATTGGACGGCGGTTTGCTCCGCGCGGAGCGTGGGAATATAGAAAAGCACTTCGGCGAGATTCAGAAATGCGTGGTGCGAATTTAATTGCGAACTGAAAGGGCCGGTATCGTTCCAATAATCGTCATACTGGATTGTGACGTCGCCCAAATGCGCTTGCGCCTTGGCGTTCGGGGCTGAGATGCGCCAGGTTTGCTTGTCGAGTTTCACGATGCGCAGCGCAGGGCCTGCTGTGTTGGCCTCGTGCGCTTGCACGTCGGTAACGCGAACTGCAAAATCGCGAATGTCGTACGTGGCATTCCACGCGGGCATTGCAACGATGAGTTCGTGGCCAGCGTTTGGCACTTCCATGGTGACGTGAAAACTGTGCTGGTGCGGATGCGCGAGGGAGACGGTGTAATGAATTGTGGCCGTGGCCGTACGCGGCACGAACAATATCGCGCACGCAATAAACAGAAGACAGATGGCTTTCAATTTGTAAGTGTTCGTCACGATTTGGGCGCTGCGGATTCCTTTCTTGAATTTGCCTTTTGCGAATTTCCCTTCTGAAGCGCATCGAGCAAGCGGCCGCACAAGCCGTCGAAGCTGCCGTTGGACATCACCAGCACCAAATCGCCGGAGATAAGTTGCCCGGCTAAAAATTCGGCGATGTCGCTCGCGGATAAAAAGGCGCGCGCGGGTTTGCCTTGCTTGCGAATGGCTGCGGTGACAATTTCTGGGTCGAGGCGTTCCGCGTCAGACAAGAGTTGCGGGCGATTCACCGCGCCGAGCACCGCGCCATCCGCCGTGGCGAGCGCGGACGCAAGGTCATCCTGAAAGATGCGGCGCCGCATGGTATTCGAGCGAGGCTCGAAGGCGACCCATAATCTGCGGCCGGGCCAGCGGGAGCGCGCGGCTTCGATGGTCGCGCGAATGGCGGTGGGATGATGCGCAAAATCCTCGACGATCAATACGCCGCCGACTTCGCCTTTAATGTCCATGCGGCGGCGCACACCCTGGAATTTGGCCAGAGCCGCTTCCATGGCTTCGCATTCGACCCCGCGCGCGAACGACATGGCGACGCAGGCCAGCGCGTTCATCACATTGTGACGGCCGGCGAGGGGAAATCGAATGCGGGCAACTTCCTGGCCGTGATAGGCCACGCGGAAATGCGTCATGCCCTCACGCCACTCGATGTCTCCGGCGTACCAATCCATCTCGCGAGTCAGCCCATATTTTTCGACGGTGCAAAAAGCTTTTTCGGTGCAGGCGACGAGATTGGGCGCTTCGCCCCAGACGAGAATGCGTCCGCGACGCGGGACAAGATTAACCAGGCGGCGAAATTGCAGCTCGATCGCGGGCAAGTCGGGATAAATATCGGCGTGATCGAATTCGAGCGAGGTCAGGATTAATTCGTCGGGATGATAATGCAGGAACTTTGGGGCTTTGTCGAAATAGGCGGAATCGTATTCATCGCCTTCGATGATGAATTCATCGCCGCCGCCAAGTCCATAGCTTTTGTCACCGAAATTCGGGATCACTCCGCCGACGAGAAAATCCGGATGGCGGTTGGCGACATGAAAAATCCAGGACAGCATGGCGGTGGTGGTGGTCTTGCCGTGAGTGCCTGCGATGACGATTGAGGTGTGGCCCGGCAAAAATAATTCTTCGAGCGTCTGCGGCATCGACCAGTACGGAATCTTTTCATCGAGCGCGGCCTCAAGTTCCGGGTTGCCGCGAGAGATTGCGTTGCCGACGACAATCAAATCGGGAGTTGGCTTCAACTTTTCCGGGCGAAAGCCTTCGGTCCAAGGAATTCCGAGCGCGGCAAGCATCGAGGAGGCCGGAGGATACACGCCCGTGTCGGAACCTGTGACCGTGTAGCCGCGCTCCTTCAACATGCCCGCGAGGGGCGCCATGGCCGCGCCGCCGATGCCGAGCAAATGAATGTGGCGGAGAGTTTGTTTCAGAAGCGTCGTGGGGATTTCCCTCGTTTGGTTTTGTGTGGCTGCGCGTTGGCACAGGCCGGTTCGAGAATTTCGAGATGTCCGCTAGCGTGCGCGACAAGACGGGCCTTAACTCCCAGCGGAATTGTGAGCATCGCGCGCGGCGTGTGGCCCACGGGCGCTCCCCACACGACGGGAATTTTCAGAGGCTCGATGATTCGTTCGAATACGTCGCGGACGGTCGCGTTTCCAGGCTGCACTTCGCATTCCGGAAATTCGCCGAGGACCATTCCGCGTACTCCTTTGAATTT
This sequence comes from uncultured Acidobacteriota bacterium, assembly GCA_963757905.1. Classification (GTDB taxonomy): domain Bacteria; phylum Acidobacteriota; class Terriglobia; order Acidiferrales; family UBA7541; genus DAHUXN01. The sequence continues at coordinate 122,982 of CAVWSV010000003.1, forward strand.
TCCTGCTTGCCGCAGGTGCACCAATGCGCGGTCGACCTGATACGGCTTCATTCCACGGTCTTCGAGGAGCAAAATCGCACCGTTGGTTTGAATTTCCCACGGCGTCCCGAGGGTCGCTTCCACGAGCGTGAGGCAACCACCGAGGATTGTGCCTTCGGCTTGGCCGAAGAAAAGCGTCTGGCCGCGCAGATCAATCTTCCAGGCGTGGCTCGTCTGAGTGAGGGCCTGCTGAAACGATTGGGAATCGTAGCCGCCGTCAACGTCCGCGCCTTTATCGAAACCAGAGGCGACCATGGGGCCGTAAAAAGTGACCCAGCGTTTCTTGCGCCACAAAAAAAGCTGCAGCAGCGTGATATCGCTATATCCGAGGAGCGCCTTCGGTGATTTGAGGCTGCGCGTGTCCAAGCGATCGAGCAAATATCCGGAACCGTATCCGCCACGCGCGCAAATCACGGCGCGAGATGCATTTTCGTCGAACGCGCGCGACAATTTCGCCAGCCGTTCTTCGGCGCCTCCCGCAAAATAACCCTGGCGGGCAAGCACGCGGGGATCCCAGCGCGGATCGTAACCGAGGCGCTCCAATTCCTCGCAGCCTTTGCGCAGCGCGTGCTCCTCGACGGGACTGGCGGGCGCGACGACGCGCACGATATTTCCACGGTCGAGCGAAAGCGGCTTGACGACAGTTGGCATGTGACGACACCGAGCATAGAAAACTTCCGAAGGCGAGTCCAGCGAACGAATGCGTGGCGCGTCCGATTAGTTCACTGGTGTTTGAACTTGGTGAGACGGGGATTTCGGCATCCTGAAGAGCGGGTTGGCCGCGTGGCGCCGGTGCTGAAGAGCCTGCGCGGCAATTCACAACGACGAACCTCAGCGGCTGAAGCCGGACTGATTTTGAGCGTTTACGGCACGGCTGAAGCCGTGCCCTGACAAAGGCGCGTTTGCACGCAAAACGAGCACCAGGTCCCTCGCCCCGGGGAAGCATCCGGGACGCGAAATGCGCGCCGAATGGCGGCTTCCTTCGTGCCTCGGGGCAGGCCGGATGACAAATCGGAAGTGTAGATTCTAGCTTTCGCGTTGAAACTCGATGGGCATCATTTCGCAACGCGCGGACAGCGCGCTGAGCCGCTTGAGCAATTCATGTTCCTGGGGCACGCTGATGTCCGCGTCGAATTCGATCACCGATTCTTCGGCAGCGCGGCGCAATTCGGAATGTTGAATCGGAATCTTCAAATCCTGGAAAATCTGGCGCGCCTGCTTTATCACTGCATCGCCATCCCTGGCGGTTAAACGAAACGTGGTGAGACGCGTCTTGATGCCCAGGCGCGTTTCGGCCCAGCCAAGCATGACCAACGAAATCAGGATTAGCGCGGTAGCGAAAATGGAGGTGACATACATGCCCGTACCGACACCCATTCCGACGGCGGCGGTCGCCCAAACGGTGGCGGCAGTGGTGAGGCCAACAACGTTGCCGCGCTCGCGCAGGATCACGCCTGCGCCGAGAAAACCGATTCCGGCGATGATCTGCGCGGCGATTCGCGTGTGGTCGTCTTCGGGATGAGTGGCGGCGATGGCGGAAATAATCATGAAGAAGCATGCGCCCATGCAAATCAACATGCTGGTTCGCAGCCCGGCGGCTTTGCGGCGGAGATTGCGCTCGAGTCCCACCACGCCGCCGAGCGCCGCGGATAGCAAAAGCTTGCCTGCAATCGTGTACGTTAAATCGATGGCCATCACACCGCCGTTGCGGCCGATTCTACTCCGCTCGAAGCGTTGAACGCAAAAACGCCAGCGAGCGTTAGCAGCTTATTGAAAAAAAAGCGTCTGGTTGCCACCGCTGCCGCCGCGGGGGAGTCACAGTTTACGAAAACCCAAGGAAAATGCAGATTCCCTGCCTGCGGCAGGCAGGCTCCTCGCGATTGCTCGTCCTTCGCCGAAAACGCTCAGGCCGGGCGGAATGACAACGGGTAGTTTTTCAGCAAGCTGTTAGAGCTGTATGTGCATCATGCGAACGAGTTGGCGGGCGCGCGATTCGACTTCGCGGCGTGTGATCGTGCGCAACCGCTCAACGCCCAACTTTTCCACCGCGAAACTTCCGAGTACCGAGCCATACACCATCGCGCGGCGCAGCGAAACGTGATTGGCCTGGGCATGACTTGCCAGATAGCCCATGAAACCGCCGGCAAAGCTGTCCCCGGCGCCCGTCGGGTCGTGGACTTCTTCGAGCGGATAAGCAGGCACGGCCATGATGGCATCGTCATGAAACAACATCGAGCCGTATTCGCCGCGCTTAACTACCAGAGCTTTGGGTCCCATGCGTAGTATTTTTTGCGCCGCGCGCAGCAAGTTGCCCTCTTCGGCGAGCTGATATGCTTCTTCGTCATTGATCAGCAGCGCGTCGATGAGTTTCAGAGTTTTTTCGAGTTCGCGGCGCGTTCCGGAAATCCAGTAATTCATGGTGTCGAGGGCGACGAGTTTTGGACGGCGGCGCATCTGCTTGAGGACGTTTCGCTGGAGCTGCGGGTCGATATTGCCCAGGAAGACGAACGAAGAATCGCGATAGGCGTGCGGCAACTTTGGCGCAAACGCGGCGAAGACATTCAAATCGGTCCGCAATGTTTCGCGGGTGCGCAAATCATCACTGTAGCGGCCAGCCCAGAAAAAACTTTTGCCCGCCGCTCGTTCCAGGCCCGCAAGGTCAATCTTTCTACGGTGAAATAGAGCTTCATCTTTCGCGGCGAAATCTTCGCCGACGACTCCAACGAGACGTACGGGCGAAAGCAATGACGCCGCAAGAGAGAAATACGTAGCGGCACCGCCGACGGTGCGCTCGGTCTTGCCGAACGGGGTCTCGATGGCATCGAACGCAACAGAACCGACAACAAGTAATGACATTTGGAATTCCTCTCGTGTTCAGGAAATGTATTTACCGATGATCGGCGCGAGGCGCCGCTTCGTCGCCGCGGGAATCAACTTGCGGTCCGTCAAAATCGCGTGCGCCAGCGCCGAGCCGCACTTGCAATCGCGCGCGTCCGGCAGGGCGCGGACGGTTTCGCGAATCACGCGCTGGACGTTCGCGGCATTTTTCGTGAGATTGGCGATGATATCGGGCACGGAGACGGAATCGTGCCCGGCATGCCAACAATCGTAATCGGTGATCATGGCTACAGTGGCGTAGCAAATCTCCGCTTCGCGCGCGAGCTTGGCTTCGGTTAAATTTGTCATGCCGATCACGTCAAAATGCGACTGGCGATAGAAATTCGATTCCGCCAGGGTGGAAAATTGAGGGCCTTCCATGCAAACGTACGTTCCTTTCGCGTGCGCCTTGACGGCGGCGCGAGCGCACGCCTCAGTCAGCGATTTCGCCAATTGGCTGCACGTGGGCTTGTCAAATCCAACGTGCGCGACGATTCCGTCGCCAAAAAAAGTGGCGATGCGGCCGCGGGTGCGGTCGAAAAACTGATCTGGGATTAAAAATTCGAGAGGGTGCAAATCCTCGCGCAAGGAGCCGACAGCGCTGACGGAGAGAATGCGTTCGACGCCGAGGGTCTTCATGGCGTAAATATTGGCGCGATAATTGATTTCGCCGGGAAGAATCCGGTGGCCGCGGCCATGGCGCGCGAGAAACGCGACTCGCTGGCCCTTGAGCGAGCCGATGACAAATGCGTCGGAAGGAGCGCCGAAGGGAGTTTTCACGCGCACTTCCCGCGTGTCGCTCAGGCCGGCCATCGAGTAAAGGCCGCTGCCTCCGATGATTCCGATGCGCACCGGTTCGTTCGTCGCGCGCTTGGTTGCCTTCTGGTTTTTCGCCATTCTCCTCACCGTTTCATTTGTCCGGGCATCGTTCCGCGAGACTAATCGAGTTGAACCGGCTCCGCTTCGTAATTTCCGTTGCGTTCGCGCAAATAGGCGGCGCGAACCGCGGTGTCGTGCGCAAACAGCGCCAGCCAGTTATTGTTAGCAATCTGCGGGAGCCACTTCTTTCTGTTTTCGAGCGTAGTGAGCGGAAACAAGTCGAATCCCATTATCCACGCGAGTGGCAGATGCGCGGTGGTGGGAACCAGGTCAGCGAGAAAAATGGCCGTCCTGCCGCCGCCTTCGAGTTTTACGCACTGCATTGCGTGCGTATGCCCCGGAACAACAAAAACGCTAACGCCCGGCACAATTTCGGTATCGCCTTCGAGAAGCCACCACTGGCGCGCCTCTTCGACGGGCAGATAATTCTCCGGAATAAAACTGGCGCGATCGCGCTCCGTGGGATTCTTCGCGTGGTCGAAGTCTTTTTTCTGCACCACGTAGCGCGCATTGGGAAATGCGGGACGCGCTTTGCCGTTTACGATGCGCGTGTTCCAGCCGCAATGGTCGAAATGCAAATGCGTGTTGATGACGAAATCCACGTTTTCGGGCTTCACTCCGTGGGCCGCAAGCTGGTCGGGAAATCTTGGCGAGCCTTCGAAGGCGTAGATGTCGCGCCTCTTTGCGTCCCATTTATCGCCCGCGCCCGTTTCGACGAGAATCGTTTTGCCCGCGGCGCGAATCAGGAGGCAATTCATCGCCAGCACGACGCGGTTGCGGTCGTCGGCGCGCGATTTCTTCTCCCACATCGGTTTCGGTATTACGCCGAACATCGCGCCTCCGTCGAGGCGCAGAGTGCCGTCATTCAGCACCAAAAATTCCAGATCGCCAAATCTCAACGCCCACCCCCCAGTCCTGCGCGTTTGAGCATCTCGTTCACCGCGGAATATGGATCGCGTTTGCGCTCGGCGACTTCCGCCGCCAATGATTCGAGCGTGCCGTCCGTGGCGAGATTGTCCACCACGCGGCGCACGAGGCGCTCGCGCAACAAGTTCAGCAAACGCTCGCGCCACAAGGCAATCTCTTTCGCGCGACGTTCGGTCTTTCCGTGGAAATGTGCGCGGAAACGTTCGATCTGTCGCGACAGCTCGTCGATGCCTTGATTCTCGGTGGCCACCGTTAGGACGATTGGCGGCTTCCAACCGTTTCTTTCCGGCACGAGCTGCAAAATCGCGTGAAGTTGTTGCTTGAAACGATCCGCGCCTTCGCGGTCGGCTTTGTTCAACACGAAAATATCCGCAATCTCCATCAAGCCGGCTTTCAAATTTTGGACGTCGTCGCCCATTCCGGGGACGAGCACGACAAGAGTGCAATCGGCGAGGCGCACAATTTCCACTTCGCCCTGGCCAACGCCGACCGTCTCGACAAGCACGTAATGTTTTCCCGCGGCGTCAAGAAGGAGCGCGACGTCGCTGGTGGCTTGCGAAAGTCCGCCGAGCGAACCGCGCGTGGCCATTGAGCGAATGAAAACGCCGCTATCGGAGGCGTGGCCTTGCATGCGAATGCGATCGCCGAGAATCGCGCCGCCCGTGAACGGGCTGGAGGGATCGACGGCGATCACGCCGACGGTTTGCTTTTGCGAACGGTAATGCGCCGCCATGCGATCGACCAGCGTGCTCTTCCCGGTGCCGGGCGCGCCGGTGATGCCGATACAGATATGAGTTTCCCGTGTACGGGAAAAGTTGGCGCATCAGATTTTCGGCGTCGCCAGTGCGATTTTCGATTTCCGTCATGGCGCGCGAGACGGCGCGGACGTCCCCGGCGCGCACTTGTTCAGCCCACTGGGCGATTGTGATGGACGGTGTGGAAGCCACGGGCATCGATGCGCTGCCCTAACCTTTTCCGAGGAGCTGGCGAGCGATCACCAGGCGCTGAATTTCGCTGGTGCCTTCGCCGATGGTGCAGAGTTTGACGTCGCGATAATATTTTTCGGCCGGATAATCCTTGATGAAACCGTAACCGCCGAAGACTTGCACCGCTTCATTGGCGACGCGGACAGCCACTTCCGCTGGCAAAGAGCTTGGCCATGCTCGATTCGCGCGTGAAGCGGACGCCTTCCCGCCCTTGGCGCGGGATCTATCGGCGACGTAGGCCGATTGCTAGACGAGCAGGCGAGCGGCTTCGATTTCCGTGGCCATGTCCGCGAGCTTGAACTGAATGGCCTGGAATTCGCTGATGGATTTTCCGAATTGCTTGCGCTGCTTCGCGTACTTCACGGCGGCTTCGTAGGCGCCCTGCGCCATGCCCAGCGCCAGCGCGGCAATCGAAATGCGGCCGCCATCGAGAACTTGCAGACTGTTGATGAAGCCTTCGCCCTCTTTCGCCGAGGAGATTTTCGGCGGGCACGCGGCAGTCGCTGAAAATCACTTCGGAGGTGTCGCTGGCGCGCATGCCCAGCTTATTTTCTTTTTTGCCGGGACGAAACCCGGGCGTGCCTTTCTCGATGATGAACGCGGAAATGCCGTGCTGCTTTTTCGCGGCATCGGTGACGGCCATGGCGACGCAAACGTCGGCGTAGTGGCCGTTGGTGGTGAATGTTTTCGCGCCGTTGAGCATCCATCCAGCATCACTTCTTGACCGCGACGGTGCGCGTGCCGCCGGCGTCGGAACCCGCATCCGGCTCGGTGAGCGACCAGCAGCCGAGTTTTTTGCCCTGTCGTCAGGCCGGGCAACATATTTTTGCTTCTGCGCTTCCGTTCCGAATTTGTAGATGTGATTCGATGCAGAGAGAATTGTGCGCGGCGACGATGAGTCCCACGGAGCCATCGACGCGCGACAATTCCTCGATGACAATCGAGTATTCGAGGTAGCCGAGGCCCGCGCCGCCGTATTTTTCAGGGAAAATAACGCCGAGCAATCCCATTTCGCCGAGCTTGGGAATAATTTCCGCGGGAAATGTGGAGACTTCGTCCCACTCCATCACGTGCGGAGCGATTTCACCTTCGGCGAACTCGCGGACGGTGCGCCGGAGGTGCTGCTGTTCATCGGTCAAAGAGAAATCCACGTCACCTCACGTTTCAAGCGAAGCTTGCACGAACAAACAAAAACTTTACCACACCGCTGACACGCGCGAAAAGCAGCTCTGGCCGATTGTGACATTTATGCGTGGGTGCGGTGCGGAGCCTTGCAAATTTCATCGAGTGCGGCGATGGCGCGGTCGATTCCGGCGCGATCGACGTCGCAATGCGTGACCATGCGGACTGAATACTTGTCCGTCGCACCGGCGAGAACTTTGCGCTTGCCGAGTTCCGCGCTGATTTCCGCGGCTGTCTTCCCTGTTCCGCGCACGTCGAAAATCACGATATTCGTGACTACTTTTTTGGGATCAAGAACGATTCCCGAAATCTTCGACAATCCTTCGGCCAGGTACCGCGCGTTTTCGTGGTCGCGATGGAGAGTCTTGGGCGACTCTTCGAGCGCGAGCAGTCCCGCCGCCGCAAGAACGCCAACCTGCCGCATGCCACCGCCCAGCATTTTGCGGTAAATGTGCGCCTTGTCGATGAAATCGCGGGAGCCTACAAGCATCGAACCAACGGGAGCGCCGAGACCCTTGGACAAGCAGAACATGACGGAGTCGAACCTGCGTGTCAGATCTTTGACGCTCTTTCCTTGCGCGACCGATGCGTTGAAAATGCGCGCGCCGTCGAGGTGCACGGGCAATTTCAATTCGTGCGCGCGGTCGCAAATCTCCTCGGCGAGTTCGAGCGGATAAATTGTGCCGCCCGCCATGTTGTGCGTGTTTTCGAGAGTTACGAGACCAGTCTGCGAATAGTGGTATCCCTTGGGGCGCAGCATTGATTCGATCATGGTCCAGGTCAAAATTCCGTCCTGCGCGGTGATGGGTCGTGGCATGCATCCCGCCACCGCGGACATTGATGCGAGCTCGTACTGATTCACGTGCGCGCGCTGCTCGCAAATCACTTCGAGGCCCGGGCGTGTCCAGGTCTTGATGGCGAGCAAATTTCCCATCGAGCCGCTGGGAACAAACAGGGCGGCTTCGCGGTCGAAAATCTGCGCGGCGCGTTCCTGCAATTTATTTACGGTGGGGTCCTCGCCGTAGACGTCATCGCCGACTTCCGCTTCGGCCATCGCGCGGCGCATCGCCGGAGTCGGGCGGGTTACGGTGTCGCTGCGGAGATCGACGGCAGCGGTGGCGCTGTTCGCATCGTTTCTTGATTCGTACATTTCTCTTCCTTCGCGGTGCATCGCGCGATCTCGCTATTCTTGGTTGCCGCGCACCGCTTAGATACAGGCTAGGCGATATGACTAATCGCCTCAGGGGCTAAAGCCCCTTAAAAAATAGCAGCTTTCGGCACGGCTGAAGCCGTGCCCTGACAAAGACGGTTGCCAACGCGCTGCCCTAAAAAAGGTTGTTGCCGAAGGCGCGCCCTGACGCGAAGCATACGGACCCTAGATGGTTCGAGATCGCGCTCTTCAGCACGTGCTGAGCCGTGGCAGATCTACAAAACGAAAACTCGGCGCTTCGCGCCGACGGGCGGGGATTAACCCCGCCCCTACGAAGACAAAAGCGACGGCACAAAACCGCCTGGCGTTGCGCCGGTTGTCAGACAGGCTTTGAAGCCGTGCCCTGACAAAAACCTTCAGGGAAACGGCTTTGAGCCGCTAACCCAGCAATTCCACGAATGCTTCATTCGAGATTGTCAGTTTCGCCGGATTCAAGCGAATGGTATCGCCATTACGTTCGATCAAGCCGTCGTCGAGCAATTTGTTGACGCGCGCGGCTAAGTCGGCGGAATATTCACGCTGGATGCGCGCGAGGTCGATTCCGGCAAGCTCCCGCAAGCCCAAAAACAATTCCTCTTCCAGCGCTTGTGCGGCGCCGACTGTTTCTTCGCTTTCGATTGTCATGCGCCCTTGCGCGATCGCGGCGGCATACGCCGATGGATCGTGGACATTCGCCCAGCGCCGTTGCCCGTCAAATGAATGCGCACCCGCGCCGAAACCGATGTATGGCTGGCGGCGCCAATACTTTAAGTTGTGTTTCGAGGCGAGCCCGGGGAGCGCCCAATTGGAGATTTCGTAGTGCACGAATCCCGCAGCCGCTAACGTCACGCACGCGGACTCATAAAAATCCGCCATCGCATCGTCAGACGGGACTGCGGCTGCTCCATATTTGTTTCCGCCGGCGATGATTTCTTTGCCGAGACGACTGCCGTCGTCCACTTCCAGAAGATAAATGGAAATGTGTTCGGGCCGCAACGCGATCAATTCTCCGACGGACGATTCCCAAGTTGCGCACGTTTGATGAGGCAGGCCCGCGATTAAATCCATGCTGATATTGTGAAATCCCGTGACGCGGAGAATGTCCGTAGCGCGATACACATCGTCGCGGCGGTGCATGCGCCCGGCCGCGCGCAGTTCGACGTCATTCAGGGATTGCACGCCCATGCTGACGCGGTTGATTCCTGCATCGAGCCATGCGGCAGCTTTCTCTGCGGTGATCGTCTCGGGGTCGGCTTCGAGCGTCACTTCGTCGAGCGCGCAGGAATAGTTTTGGCGTATCGCGTCCATGATGCGGCGAAGATCGGCCGGTTCGAGCAGGCTCGGCGTCCCGCCGCCGAGATAAACCGTATCGACCGTGACGTCGCGCAACGCTCGCGATTTCGCGATTTCGCGGCACACGGCGTCCACATACGGGCGATACAAACTGCGCGCGACCACACCGGTATGAAAATTGCAGTAGGTGCACTTCGTCTGGCAGAACGGGACCTGGACGTAAATTCCGAGGTCGTCTCCGCAGCGTGTGTCCCTTTGCGTATCGAGATCTCGTCTTTGGCATTGTGCTCTTGTTCATAGGCTAGTGTTGCGTTTCCGAAATTCGAACACATGGGCATTGGACACGACAACGGCGCCTCAGGCGGCTGAAGCCCTGTCCATGTCTCCGACACCTGAGCGGCACGGTTAAAACCGTGCCCTGACGCATCTATGTGTCACTTTCGGTTACGCAACACTAGTAGGCAGCGTCCGGGACGATTTTGACGCGCACTTCGCGGCGGCGCGGACCGTCGAATTCGCAAAAGAAAATTCCCTGCCATCGACCGAGCGCGAGCTCGCCGTCTTCTATAAAAATAGTGGCCGTTGTCGCGGTCAGCGCGGTCTTGATGTGCGAATCCGCGTTGCCTTCGGCGTGGCGATAATTCGCCGTGTGCGGGACGATGCGGTCGAGCGTCGTTTCGATGTCTCGCGCAACATCCGGGTCATCGCCCTCGTTGATAATCACGCCGGCCGTGGTGTGCGGGACGTAGACGTAGCAGACGCCGCTTTTGCAGCCCGACTCGGCGACGGCCTGTTCGACTTCGGCGGTGATTTTCTTGAGCTGCGTGTGGCGCTCGGTCTTAATTTCGAACGTGCGCGACACTGTGCGTGACATTGTGCCCGAAGGGGCGCGCGGCGCTGGTTCGTGCTTGCTCGTTTCTTTCATGTGCTCCGCATTCACGCGAGCGCCGCGGGCGAGTCCGCTCCGTAGAATCCGTACCACGGTTTTGCCGCGCGGAGTGCGCGGTTCACGTTTTGAATATTTTTGACGCCCTGATCGGCGAGCCAATCCTGAAACGCGCTCAGTCCCTGCTTGGCGTAAATCGGCACGCCGTCCTTCCACGTGGCGCGCCCGCACAGCACGCCGGAGAAATTCACGCCCGCATCGGCGGCGAGTCCCAGCGTCTCGATGAAAGTGTCGTTGCTGACGCCGGCGGAAAGATAAATAAAGGGCTTCTTCGCGGCGGCTGCGGCGCGCTGGAAATGCTGCTTTGCCTGGTCGATCGTGTACACGGAATCGCCCTTGCAGGAACGCGCGCCGGCCACATAGGCCATGTTCACGGGAACTTCGACTTTGAGCACGTCAATGCGATATTGAGGCTTCGAAAATTCGCCCATGGTCTGCATGACGACGTCTGGTTTCTTTCGCGCGAATTCGATTCCCTTTTCGTCCATGCCATCTTGATAGCCGACAAATTCCGCGAAGAGCGGTATATCTTCGGCGGCGCATTCGGCGCCGACGCGCTCGATCCACGCATGTTTAATTTCATTGATGGGACCTGGATCAAACGGCGTGTAATACATCAGAATCTTGATGCAATCCGCGCCGGCCTCTTTCAGGCGGCGCGCGGACCAATCGTCGAGCAGATCCGGCAAGCGTCCGGGACGCGTGTTGTCGTAACCACTGTTCTCATAGGCCAGGAGCAATCCCGCGTTGGAAGCACGCCATCGGGAGGGCTGCAATCCGTATTCTGGATCGAGCAGAATCGCGCTGGCGTGCGGCGTGAGCACGCGCACGACAGCCTGCTTGAATTCAGACATCATTGCGGGCGTCACGGCGTGCGGGTCAATGCCCTTGCTGGCCGCAATCGACTTCTTCAATGAGCCACGCTGGTCCATGGCCGCCGCGGCAATCACTCCTTCGGCATTCGATACTTTCCCCAAGCCTTGCAATTTCCCCGGTGTGATTTTCATCGCGGTCTCCTTCCATGCTTCCCATGCGTGGCCGTAATCGAATCTTTGCCCTTTCACCGGCGACCGGCGTTGTGGCAGCCTTGCAACTCCTCGACGGTGCGATTTTAACACGCCGTTGGCGCACGAAACGGCGGATTGAATTTGCAGCTTGTCTTCAAACAACCAGCTATAGCATGACGACGCAATGGCCGGAGCAAGGCTCGTTCATGTCGCTCGACATCTCACTGCACATTTCACCGGATAGACGATCGAGCAATTCAGTTCCCTGGCGGGCTAGGAACGGCAGCAGGCAAAGCGTGCGCTCCTGCAAGCCATGGTGCGGGAAAAGCGCGCTCAGGATTTCCCTTTCGTGGCGATCCAGCACGCCGGTGCGAAAATTTTCGGCGCGGCCAGCCTTGCCGCGCAGCTTCTCGAATTGGTAGAGGATTTTTCGTTCGACGGTATCGAGCGCGGCGGGCAGGGATTTGTCCATCCGGCCAAGCGGGGCGCGGTAACTTCCGAGAATTCGCTTCAAGCCCTTGTCGTCACGCGAGAATTTCGCGGCGAGGCCGCGCGGCAAGGAATTCAACTCCATTTTGCGCCGCACGATTTGGCGTCCGTGCAACGCGTCGCGGAAATCGAGCGCGTATTTCTTCAGCGCGCGCGACACGGTGGGCTCGATCAGCGTGAAACTGGCGCGCGGCAAAATCGCGGGCATGCGTCCAAGAACGCGGCGATAGACGACCTGCGCCTGCGCCATGTAAGCGACTTCCGCGGGTCCGCCGATGTAAGCAGCGGTGGGCAAAAGCGAATCCTGCAGAACGGGCCGGAGCAGAACGCTCGGCGTCAACTCGTGCGGCGCGTTGTCAACTTTTGCGAGCAATTCGCGAACGGTCAGCTTCAGATCACCGGCCACAAAGCCGCCATTTCGTCGGCGAAGCGGTTGGCGCTTGCCGTTCACGTCGAGAAAGAGGAGCGTCGATTGCTGCGTCACTTTCACTTGTGCGTGGAATCCGAGCTTGTCGAGAATTTTATCGCGCGCCGCCAAATCGCCGATTAGCGCCTGCGATTCTTCCACCGCTTTGCGGTACACGGGACGCGCCAATTCGTGCAATCGTGCGTCGAGCGGATCGAGCAAAATCAGTCCCCTGCCTTTTAGGAGGCGTGCGAGAAATTTGCCGAAGGCGGAGCCGAAAGTCTCGCCGTCGCGATACGATGCGCGCAGAGCCTCGGCGATGGCGGAAAGGCCTGGGCCTTCCAATAATTCGACCGCGTGCTCGACGGCGGCGGCCGCCATTTGGCCGAGGGAGATTCGGCCCACGCTGCCGCCTGCGGCATCGTCACTGAGAGGCAATGCAATCCGGGCAGTTTCCTCGCGGGCGCCGAAAAAAACCTGATTCACTTCGACGAGGTCGTGATCTTCCGTGGCCATCCAGAAAATCGGCACAGCGTCGATGCCGGACTTCGTCAGTTTGTCGGCCCAATGAATTGCGTCCAGCGCTTTGTAAATGCTGTACGCGGGACCGCTGAAGAGTCCCACCTGCTGGCCGCTGACGATGGCAACGGCTCCGGCGGCGAGCCTTTCAATATTTTTCTCCGTGGTGGCGTCCGAATCGAGCTGCTTATTTTGTTCGCGCAGAATATCCACGACGGCTCTGCGCATCCCCGCATCGAGATGTACTTCTTTCGCTGCTGAGCGCACGCCCGCTTCATCGGGCGCGTGGGCGTAGAACTGATTTACGGTGGAAAAATCGTCAAGAAAAGATGCGAAGAGCTTGGTGGTCTGCGGAATCTCGCGGAAAGGAAGACAGTGATACTCCATGGAAGATGTGATGATACACGGGGCGTTAGGTCGCAGCAACCATGGGGCGATTGAGGAACGATTGTCGGGACGGGTACGTCACATGAGTAGTAAAGTTAAGGCCTATATAACAGTAGGAGGCGCTCATGCGTGGTAGGAAATGGCGTACTGCCGCTCTCTGCTTCCTGGGCATTTCAATCGTATCGAGCGTCGCCGCAGCGCGGTACGGGAAGGACGCACTCGCAGCGCAACAGTTGCCGAAGCTGAAAGTGGCGACGCGACTCGTCGAAATCAATGTGATCGTCGATGACAAGAATGGCAAGCCGATCTCCGGCTTAACGCAAAAAGACTTTTCCCTATCCGATGGCGGGCATCAACAGACCATCAGCCTGTTCATGCCCGCGACGAACAGAGCATCGCCCACTCCGCCGCTGGCCATGCAGCCGGACGTTTATACGAATCTGCTGGCGGCGCACGGCGGCATTCCGCCAAGCACCACGATCATTCTGCTTGACGGCCTCAATACGGCGCTCACCGACCAATCCTACGCTCGCGCGCAAGTGCTGAAATTCCTAAGTCAGATTCAGCCGCAGGACCACGTCGCACTCTACGCCCTGGGAACAAAGCTGACGATTTTGCAGGATTTCACGACGGATGCTTCGAATCTGGTCGCGGCGCTAGGACGTTACAAGAACAACACGGCGGCCACCACGCAATCGCCCGACATCCAGCCGATTACCGGTCCCGCCCCTCCTGGCATCGACGTCGCGCAATTAAATGCGGCCATCGGGTTCGCGAATCAGGACAGTGCGCGGATATTCCAGGCAAATCGCGTGCAGATGACCATTGCCGCGCTGGATGCCATCGCGCGCCATGCTCAGGGTTTGCCCGGGCGCAAAAATCTGATTTGGGTAGCCGGGGATTTCCCCGTGTGCTTCTGTTTCAACAGCCAAAATCCACTGCTCAATGATAACGAGCATTACTACGCGAATCCAGCAGAACAGACCGCGCAACTATTCGCCGACGCGAATGTGGCCGTTTATCCGGTCGACGCTCGAGGGCTTTTCGGGCCTGACGTGGGTCTTGTTGTAGGCCCGGGGTTCCAGCCAACGACGAATGGCTTGAGCGCTCCGACCATCACCACGAACTTTCTGATGGAGGACATGGCCAACTGGACCGGCGGTATTGCTTTCAGCAGCACGAACGACATCATGGGCTCAATTCGCCGCGCGGTGAATGACGCGGATGTCAGCTACGTCCTCGGCTACTATCCCGCGCACAATGATTGGAAGGGAGAATTCCGGAAGATAAAAGTGAAAGTCGACCAACGCGGATTGAAAGTTCGCGCGCGAGAAGGCTATTTCGCGATGCCGGATCTTCAGTTCAAGCCGAAGGACATCACCGCCATTCTGGCACTGATGGCATCGAGTCCCCTGGACGCCACCGGTATCGGCTTTGCCGCCCGCGTTACGCCAGTCCCCACGGATGCGGCAAGAGCGATTGCCGTGACCGTGCATTTTGATCCCCAAGCGATTCGGTTCACGTCCGCGGGCGACAGCCAGACCGCAAACATTCAGTACGCCATCTTCGAATTGGACAAAACGGGGAAAATTGTGGGAGGAGAGGATAAGCCATTGAAGATAGAAGTATCCCAGGCGGCCTACCAGAGCGGGCTGAAAGAGGGCATGGCGTTCTCGGCCACGGAACCGGTCGTGAGCGACGCGGTCGAGCTTTGCATTCTTCTGCGCGACAACGACACGGGCGCGGCGGGGTCGCTGCACATTCCGCTGGCGAAATATCAGAAAGACGCGGAGAAGTGATCAATTCGCGGCGACGGTCGCGGGCTTGACGGAGGCGAGGATGGCCTCGATTTCCTGTTCGGCGGGCTTGCCTAGCGGCAGCAGCGGAGCGCGCGGGGGTCCGCCGTAATAACCGAGGCGGTCCATCGCGCACTTGATTCCTGCGATTCCAAATGTCGTGGCCAAATTCGCGGCCGGAAGAATCGCTTGTTTTCTCAATCGCTCAACGCGCTGCGCATCGCCGCGCGACGCAGCGTCAAACAGATCGACGCACGCCTCCGGGAAGGCGCAGGCAATCGCCAGAATCGCGCCGGAAGCGCCCGCCTCGAGCGCATCGGGCAGCGTTAGCGCCGAGCCAGTGAGTGAGCGGAAAGTCTTTGGCGTCGACGAGACGATATCCCTCATGCGCTGCACGTTCCCGGAGCTGTCCTTAATGCCGATAATATTTTCGTGCGATGACAGATGAGCCACCAGAGGGGCTTCGACTGTATAGCCAGTGAATATGGGCACGGAATAAATAAGGATGGGAATCGGAGATGTGTCCGCCACGCGGAGAAAGTGGGTGGCTTCCGCTTCGAATGTCATGAACGGTTTGTAATAGCTCGGCGTGCGCACCAGCGCCGCGTCGTATCCCAATTTTGCAGCCCGCTTGGTGTGCTGAATCGTCTCGGCAGTTGATTCCGCGCCCGTGCCGGCGATCATTTCCTTGTCGGGCGCAGCGAATTTCCGAGCCGCGGCCCACAGGCGCTCGATTTCGTCCCAGGTCAGCAGAACGGATTCGCTGGTGGAACCATTCATGACGTAACCCGCGAGGCGCGTCTGGTTATAAAGCCTGATGTTCGACTGCAAGTGCGGCAAATCGATTTCGCCGTCATTCGAAAATGGCGTTGTGATAGGCGGGAAAATTCCGTGTAGTTTCATGGAAGCCAATTCTACCAGAATCCCGAGCTACTATCCGTGATAGTACTGAAAAAAAATAAGCCACGCGATACTTGAGGTAATGGTGACCTATTTCCCAGAGGATACGCGCTGGACCGACGGAATCTGCTTGGGTGCGTCGCTATGCAGGTCCTGCAAAGCCGCAACGGTGCCTGCGCCTTCGGACATGGCGCGAATTCCGCGCGCGGCCGCAATCGCCGCCGAAAGCGTGGTGATGCACGGCATCATGTAACGCACCGCCGCGCGGCGAATTGATTTTTCATCGTAAAAAGATTCGCGGCCAAGCGGCGTGTTGATGATCAAATCGACTTTGCTCGTTTTGATTAGATCGACGATGTTGGGGCGGCCCTCATTCACTTTGTAAACAGGCTCGACTTCGAAACCCGCCGCAGCGATGGCCGCAGCCGTGCCGCGCGTGGCAATCAGTTTTAGGCCGGCGGCGGCCAAATCGCGCGCGAGCGCAGCGACGTGGCGTTTGTCGTGATCATTCACGCTGATGAACACGGTTCCCTTGCGCGGCAATCTTTGTCCGGCGGCGATTTGGGCTTTCGCAAATGCCAGGCCAAAATTCGGCGAAACGCCCATCACTTCGCCCGTCGAGCGCATCTCGGGACCGAGAATCGTGTCGACGCCGCGGAATTTGTTGAATGGAAACACGGGCGACTTCACGGAATAATAATCGCGACTGCGGATCTCAGCGATGCCGTTGAAATCGGCGAGCGGCAAATTCATTTCGCGCAGTTTGCGTCCCGTCATCAGACGCGCCGCCACTTTCGCTAGCGGCACTCCAGTGGCTTTCGAGACGTAGGGAACGGTGCGCGAGGCGCGCGGATTCACTTCGAGAACGTAAACCGTGTCGCGCTGGATCGCGTACTGCACGTTCATCAGGCCCACGACGTTGAGGGCTTTTGCGAGAGCCGCGGTATATTCGCGAATGCGCGCGAGAACTTCCGGCTTGAGGGTAACGGATGGCAAAACGCACGAAGAATCTCCGGAGTGAATTCCGGCTTCCTCGATGTGCTCCATGATTCCGCCAATGACGACATCGGCGCCATCCGCGAGCGCGTCGACGTCCACTTCGATCGCGTCTTCGAGAAATTGATCGACCAGAATCGGGCGTTCCGCGATCGAACCGCTTCCGATGCGCACGGCTTGCGCGGCGCAGTCCTCGACGGTTTTCAAATCGTACGCGATGACCATGGCGCGACCGCCGAGAACGTAACTGGGACGCACCAGCACCGGCAGACCAATTTCCTGGGCGACATTTACCGCTTCGGCGGGCGTGAGCGCCGTGCCGTTGCGCGGTTGCGGGATTTTCATTTCGTCGAGTAATTTTCCGAATCGGCGCCGGTCTTCAGCGAGGTCGATGGACTCGGGAGCCGTGCCGATAATCGGCACGCCGTTGCGTTTTAGTTCCAGCGCAAGATTCAGCGGCGTTTGTCCGCCGAATTGCACGATCACGCCCTCCGGCTTTTCGCGCTCGATCACAGAGAGTACGTCTTCGAGGGTCAGCGGCTCAAAATAGAGGCGGTCGGATGTGTCGTAATCGGTCGAGACTGTTTCCGGATTGCAATTCACCATAACGGTTTCGAAGCCGTCTTCCTTGAGCGCGAACGCCGCGTGACAGCAGCAATAATCGAATTCAATTCCCTGTCCGATGCGATTCGGTCCGCTGCCAAGGATCACGATTTTGCGGCGATTGGTGGTGTCCGATTCGTCTTCTTCTTCGTATGTGGAGTACATATACGGCGTGAAGGATTCAAATTCCGCCGCGCACGTGTCGACGCGTTTGAAGACGGGGCGGACGTTGTGTTTCGCGCGCGCCGCGCGTACCTGAGCGGTATTTGTGTTCCAGATCTGCGCGAGTTGCTCGTCGCTCATGCCAGAGCGTTTCGCTTCCTTCAGCATTTCGCCGGAGACATTTGCGAGCGTTGTGGTGCCAACTTCTTTTTCGACTGCGACGGCTTGCTGCATCTGCCGCAAAAACCACGGGTCGATTTTCGTCAAAGAGAAAATCTCGTCGGCCTTCATTCCGTTGCGCAGCGCGGTGAAGAGCCAGTGAATGCGGTCGGGGCCGGGGACGTGAAGCTTTTCGCGCAGCACCGCGTCGACAATTTCCGTGGGAGGCTGCCACGGAGCGTGCGGCTCGAGCGAACGAATCCCCTTCCCCAGCGCTTCGGCGAACGTGCGGCCGATGGCCATGACTTCGCCGACGGATTTCATCTGCGTGGTGAGAGTGGTGTCCGCTCCGGGAAATTTCTCGAACTGCCATTTCGGAATTTTCACGACCACGTAATCAATCGTAGGCTCAAACGAGCAGGGCGTTTTCTTGGTGATGTCGTTGGGAATCTCGTCGAGGGTCATTCCCACGGCCAACTTTGCGGCGATTTTCGCAATCGGAAAGCCGGTCGCTTTGCTCGCGAGGGCCGAGCTGCGCGACACTCGCGGGTTCATCTCGATGACAACCATGCGGCCAGTTTCCGGCTCGATTCCGAATTGAATGTTGGAGCCGCCCGTCTCGACGCCGACTTCGCGAATTACAGCGGCGGCGGCATCGCGCATGCGTTGATATTCTTTGTCCGTGAGCGTCTGCGCTGGAGCGACGGTGATGGAATCGCCCGTGTGAATGCCCATGGGATCGAAATTCTCGATGGAGCAAATCACCACGAAATTGTCGCGATGGTCGCGCATCACTTCGAGCTCGAACTCTTTCCATCCGAGCACGGATTCTTCGACGAGCGCTTCATGCACGGGACTCGCGTCAAGGGCGCGCGCAATCGCCTCGGAAAATTCCTCGCGATTATAGGCGATGGAGCCGCCTGTGCCGCCCAACGTGAATGACGGACGGATCACAACCGGATAACCAAGCTGATCGGCCAGCTTGACGCCCTCGGCGACTTCTTTCACGACCGCCGATGCAGGGACTTCGAGGCCGACGCGCTGGCAGGCGTCCTTAAATAGCAGACGGTCTTCGGCGATTTGAATCGCGCGCAGCGATGCGCCGATTAATTTCACGCCGTACTTGTCGAGAATGCCGCTCTGCGCCAGTTCGACCGCGGTGTTCAGGCCTGTTTGGCCGCCAACCGTCGGCAGCAAAGCGTCCGGCCGCTCGCGCGCGATGATTGGCTCGAGATATTCTTTTGTGAGCGGCTCGATGTAGGTTCGCTGCGCGATTTCCGGGTCGGTCATGATTGTGGCGGGATTCGAATTGACGAGGACGACTTCGTAGCCTTCGTCGCGCAGTGCTTTGCACGCCTGCGTGCCCGAATAGTCGAACTCGCAGGCCTGTCCGATGACGATCGGCCCCGAGCCGATAATCATGATTTTCTTTATGTCTGTGCGCTTAGGCATTAGTTACTTTGCGAATCTTCTTGTCGTGCATCAATGCAAACCCAGAAGCAGATTCCTCGTCGCAACGCTCCTCGGAACGACACGTAAATTGTGGTCGCCGATGCTTCTTACCGTGCGCCGCGCAGGTCACCGACGCTCGCCCCCTGGTTTTGTAAGGGCACGGCTTCAGCCGTGCCGTGCCGCCACGCGCGCCAGCGGCTTTAGCCGCTGAGGTACGCTGTCCAACACGAAACTGCCGCTCGCCGAGGACCACGCATACTCCCGCGCTGAACCGGCGATGCCTCTCTTTACAGGATTCTGTTCAATGTAGCGGACATGAATCTGATAATCATCAAAATCCCGAATTCGGTGATCTGTGAATCCCCGTTGCCACACTGGAAACGCTAATTTCCGCTCTTCGCGTATCCGATGCGCCGATCCGCCTTTGATGAACTGCGCCGCACGCTCCAACGTGACGCCCTCTGCTGGTGTAACCAGCACATGAAAGTGTTCTGGCATTAGCACAAACGCGTGCAGCGCGTAGTGGCCTTGCTCGCGATAGCCAAGTAAAGATCCGACAAACATCTCGCAAATGTCCGGGCTGATGAAAAGCCGGCGTCCTTGCCACGTCCGCGACGTTACAAAGTACGTTCCCGCATCGTTATTGCGCCGTCTCGGAACCGCCATGGCCTCAGCGGCTAAAGCCGCTCTCCCTTTGCGCTTTGCGGCACGGCTGAAGCCGTGCCCTTACAAATTCATCCAACGGCTGCCCAGGCGCGCTCACAACTCGCATCCGTCCATCGTGGCCTCAGCGGCTAAAGCCGCTCTCCTCTTCGCGCTTTTCGGCACGGCTGAAGCCGTGCCCTTACAAATGCCCTCATCCCCGCCGCCACAGCGCAAATTGTGAAAGCCGGCGATTACAATCGTTCAGTGGCCATCGTCAGCTTTTAGCGCGCCGACCTGGTGAAGGAAACGCTTGCGGCCGCCGTGAGTTGATATTCACCCTTCGGCAGTGAGGAAAAGGCGAATACAAACTCTCCATGAGGATCGATGACAGCGCGTCACTAGCGACTAGAGCCGCGATGCAAGCTGCAGCTCGACTTTGATCAACGCGCGCGCGCGTTGATCGAAATCAACGCCATGGACGATCCAAGCACACTCTCAGCACGAGCGCGGCGAGTGTTGGCTTGCACTCCCGACGCGCAAAACGGAAGGGCGACAACCACCACCGCTAAGGGCAGTAGTCCACGTCTGCCTCGCGACCGGTAGCCTTAAGCCGCCGTCGCGCTATCGATTTGCAGCCCAGCGGGGTCAAGTCCTCGATCCTTCATCATCGCCAGGAAATCGGTCGAACAAATAGCGGGCGTCGTGGGGGCCGGGCGACGCTTCGGGATGATATTGCACGCTGAAAAGCGGGAGCGAGCGGTGGCGCATGCCCTCGTTTGTGTGGTCGTTCAAATTGACATGTGTGATTTCGACGTCGCTTGATGGCAACGAATCCGGGTCGACGCAAAAACCGTGGTTCTGCGCCGTGATTTCGACTTTCTCGGTGAGCAAATTCTTGACCGGATGATTCGAGCCGTGATGGCCGAACTTCAACTTGAAAGTTTTGCCGCCGAGCGCGATGCCGCACAGTTGGTGGCCGAGGCAAATCCCGAAAATCGGAACGCGGCCCAAAAGTTTCTGGATATTTTGCACGGCAAACGTGATCGGCTCGGGATCGCCAGGCCCATTCGAGAGAAATACGCCATCCGGTTTCATTGCCAGCACGTCTTCCGCCAAGGTTGAGGCTGGAACGACGGTTACGGCGCAATCGTGATCGACCAACATACGCAAAATGTTCTGCTTGATGCCGAAATCGTACGCGACCACTTTGTACCGTTTCTCTGCCGCGTCTTTCGCAGTCGCGCCAAGAACGCGGGCGTTCGTCCTGCTCGACGCGCCTGCCGCCGCCGCATAACTCGCGGCGAGTGGAATTGAGCCGCGCTCCCAGTGATACGCCTTCGCGCAAGTCACTTGACTCGCAAGCTCCTGCCCCGCCATGGAAGGCAGGGCGCGCGCTTCGGCGATGAGAGTTTCAGCAGGCGTCGCGTCGGTGGACACAACTCCGCGCAATGAGCCTGCCTGCCGAATGTGTCGGACAAGTGCACGAGTATCGATGTCCCATATCACGGGAATCTTGTAGCGATGGAGATACGCTTGCGCCGTTTCGCTGGCGCGCCAATTCGATGAAATCTGAGAAAAATCGCGGACAATCAAGCCTTCGATATGCGGACGTGCTGACTCCTCGTCGTCGAGGTTCGCGCCAACATTTCCGATGTGGGGATAAGTGAGGCAGACAATCTGGCCAGCGTAACTGGGGTCGGTGAAAACTTCCTGGTAACCGGTAAGGCTGGTATTAAAAACAACTTCGCCGCCGCGGCGGCAACTTGCGCCCGCCGCGCGGCCTTTAAATACTCTTCCGTCTTCGAGCGCGAGTATCGCGCTGTTTCCGTGCGACGCCTTCAGTGTGTCCTCCGGCGAGATTCATTGTACGCGACTGGCCTCAGGGGCTAAAGCCCCGTAAACGCTGCGCCTTCCGGCACGACTAAAACCGTGCCCTGACCCAAACCTCTCAGCTCGCGCGGCGATCGCGAGACGCTGAGGCTTGCTCCAACTGCCCGGTGCTCACGGCGCGGAGATTTCGCCAAATTGGTGAAACGGCCAGTACGCAAACACGGCTTTGCCGTAAATATATTTTTGCGGCACGGGCCCGAAAATGCGCGAATCATTTGAGCTGTCGCGATGATCGCCCATCACGAAGTAGTCATCGGCTGGAATTTTGATTGGGCCGTAACTCGAATCGTCGAAATACTTCGGCGGCACATAAGGCTCGCCGATGTGCTTGCCATTGACGTACAGCTCGCCCTCGCGGATTTCCAGAGTTTGCCCCGGCAAACCAATCACACGCTTGATGAACGATTGCGAACGGTCGAGCGGATACCAGAAAACGACCACATCTCCGCGATGGATGGGCTCGAAGCGGTAAACAAATTTGTTGATGAAAATTCGCTCCTGATCTTTCAAGAGCGGCGCCATGCTGGTGCCCTCGACCTTCACCGGCTGGTAAAGGAAAACAATAATGACGAGCGCGAGGCCGAGCGCGACGGCAATGTCACGCGACCATGAGCGCAATTCACGGCCAAAAGATGAAGGTTGCTGCTGGTCAATCGAGGACGCGAAGTTTGGGCTGTTGTCGTCTCGCATTCTGCGTTGCTCTCCTATATATCATGCCGCTCGATTCCCGCCAACGGAGAATTTCGTTGTGGTTTCGGGCGATTGTGCGGCGGGCATTTTCCCGCGGGCTTCTGCCGCGTCAGGCACCCATTATTAGGATGCAATTTTGCATTATTGAGGCGGCGGGCTTAGCGGATTGTAGGGGCTGAGTCGCCCTGGCGGGGCAAGCCCCGCGTCCCTGCGACGACGGGAACATCTAAAGCCAAAGCGGCGTGGAGGCCTGTCTGCGGCCCTTCATTCCTCAGGACAGGCAGGCAGCCCGCAGTCCAAAGAAGCACGCAACCCAAAAGCGTCATTCGTAGCGAAGGGCGACTATGGGGTCCGTGCGCATGGCGCGGCGCGCGGGAATGTAACAGGCTGCGATGGCGACGAGCGTCAGCACAATTGCGACGCCGATGAAGGTGAGCGGGTCGTGCGCGCTGACGCCGAAGAGTTCGCCGACCATCAGGCGCGTCAAACCGAGCGCTGCAGCGATGCCAATGGCCACGCCAATGAGCGCCATGCGCGCGCCTTGCCCGAGGATCAGGCGCAGAACATCGGAGCGTTGCGCGCCGAGCGCGATGCGCACGCCGATTTCGTGAGTGCGCTGGCCGACCAGGTAGGAAATCACACCGTAAATTCCAACACAGGCCAGAATCAGGGCGAGCGCGGCGAAAATGCCGAGCAAAATCATGCCAAAACGGCGCGCCGCGAGCGAATCGGAAATGATGGCGTCCATGGACTCGGCGCCGTACATGACTTGCTGGCTGTTCATCTGCCCGATCGCGTGGCGAATGGCAGGCGTGAGCACATCGGGCGAGCCCTGCGTGCGCACGAACATGTCCGCGCCTTTGGAGAGCAACGGCATGAACCTGTCGGGAATTTGCATCATCGGGAAATAGGCCTGCGCCAGGACAGGCGACTTTGCGTTTTCGTCGAGTCCCCATTGCTTGACGTGCCCCGCGACGCCGATGATTTCCGCTTGCACGTCGAGAATGCTGAGATTGATACGCTTGCCAACAGGATCTTCGCCGGGGAAAAATTTCTTTGCGAAGTATTCGTCAATGACGATGACGGGAGCGGAATGCAGCGTGTCTTCGGGGTGGATGAAACGGCCGCGCATGAGTGGAGTTTGCATGACTTTCAGGTAATCCGAGTCGACGAAATACAGGAGGGTGGCGGGCATTTGATTGTCGGCCGCCGGTTTAGGATGGCCTTCGATCCAAAAGGGAATGTCGGTATCACCCTGCATAGGCTCCGAGCCGATGCTGGTGGATACGAAGCTCACGCCCGGAACTGTGGCGAGCGCGGCGTCGAGCTGGCGCAGGCCGTTGCGAACCTGATCTGGAGGAGCGGATGCTACTTGCGGCGGAAAGGCTACGCCAAAAGTGAGGATATGGTGGGGATTGAATCCCGGATCGACGCCCCAAAGCGCGACCAAGCTGCGAATCATAAGTCCGGCGCCGACGAGCAGGATGAGCGCCAGCGCGGTTTCAGCGACAACGAAAATTCCCTGCAGACGGTGACGCGCGCCACTCGAGCCGCGGCCGCCTTCTTTCAGAGTTTCCGTTAGATTGCGCTGCGAGGTTTTGAAGGCGGGCGCGAGTCCGAACAGAATTCCCGCGAGAAGCGAAACGCCAAGTGTGAAGAGCAAAACGCGCGGATCGAGTCCGACGTTGCCGGCGCGCGGAAGCGCTTGCGGGAGAATGGCGATGGCCGCGCGCGTGCCCCAAGCGGCGAGCAAGAGGCCGACGAGGCCGCCGGTGACGGAAAGCAAAATGCTTTCGGTGAGGAGTTGGCGAATCATGCGGGCGCGGCCGGCTCCGAGAGCGGCGCGAATGGCGAATTCACGAGTGCGTCCGGTGGAGCGCGCCAGAAGGAGATTGGCGATATTTACGCAGGCGATGAGCAGGACGAATCCGACCGCGGTCAGAAGGACGTAGAGGAGCGGCGCAACATCGCCGACCATGTCCTGCTTGAGCGGGAAGAGCGAGATGCCGGAATTTTTGTCGGCTTGCGGGTAAGCGCGCGCCAGATTTTCGGCGACACCGCTCATATCCGCGCGAGCCTGCGCAAGAGTTACGCCGGGCTTGAGGCGGCCGACCGCGTCCATGCCCATGCCGACGCGGCGATCGAGGAAAGTGCGGTCTGTCCACTGGCCGAGGGGGACATAAATTTTAGTGTTGTTACTGAAATTGTTGCCGCGAAAATAAAAATCCGCGGGAAGGACGCCGATGACGGTGTAGGGAGTGGCGTTCAATGAGATGGTTTGGCCAAGAATTCGCGGAGAGGCGCCAAACCGGCTGTGCCAGAAAGCGTTGCTGAGAATTACGACCGGCGCGGCGCCAGCGTGATCGTCCTGCGCGGTGAAAGTGCGTCCGACGACGGGCTGCACGCCGAGGATGGAGAAAAAGTCGGCGGAGGCCATTGTGGTGCGCAGGCGTTCGGGTTCGCCCGCCCCAGTCATGTTGAACGAGTCGCCGCGCCATGCGGCAAGATCAGTGAAGGAATTGTTTTGGCGCTGCCAGTCGAGAAAATTGGGATAGGAAATGGAAGAGTGCGTGAAGTCCGGGGTGCGCGAGTAGAGCGCGACCAACTGGTTGGGCTGAGGATAGGGGAGTGGGCTGAGCAGCACGCCATTAACGACCGAAAAGAGCGCGGTGTTCGCGCCGATGCCGAGGGCCAGCGTTAAAACGGCGATGGCGGTGAAGCCCGGTGACTTCACCAGCATGCGCACGGCGTAACGCAAATCCTGAAGCAACGTTCCCATAGTTCCTCCGAGTGAAAGCAACGTTCACGGCACTGACAACCGCTGACTGAACCACCGCGTTTCGCGTCACACTGTAGTACGTAGGCGCGAGCCAATATGTTCCCGCGCCTATTCATAGCGCAGGGCGACCATCGGGTCCGTGCGCGAGGCGCGGCGCGCGGGGACGTAGCTTGCAAGCAGCGCTGCCGCCAGAAATAAAATCGTGCTGCCGATTATCGTCACCGGATCCGCGGGGCTGACTTTGTAGAGCAGGCTGGACATCAGGCGCATGATGGTAAACGGTGCAACAAGTCCGATCACGATTCCGGTGACAGCGAGCCTGAGGCCGCGGCCGATCACCAGCCTTAAAATGTCGCTTTTGGCCGCGCCGAGCGCCATGCGGATGCCCATCTCCTGGGTTCGCTGCGCGGCGGCGTAGGAAATTACGCCATAAATTCCGACAACGGCCAGAACCAGAGCCATGACTGAAAAAATGCCGAAGAGCATCATCGTGAAACGCGATTGCGCGCGCGCACTGTCGAGCAAATGATCGAGCGTTTGCACGGCGCTGATGGCCTGACTTGCGTCAAGGCCCGCCAGGCGATGCCTTACCGTGGGAACCAACAATTGCGGATCGCCCGAGCTTCGCAAACTCAGGCGCAGGTTGGCCCATGGAAGGTCGGGAAAAGGAAGGAAAATTTCCGGATTGGGCGCGGCGGTGAGGCTCATATTTTTTACGTCGCCGAAAATGCCAACGACTTCGATAGGCGCCTTGATCAATCCAATCCAGATGTGTTTTCCAAGGGGATTCTGGTTCGGCCAGTACCGGCGCACGAATACTTGATTAACGATGGCAACCGTTGGGGCGCGTTCGTTATCCATGGCTGTGAATTCGCGCCCGCGAATCAGGGGCACGCGCATGACTTCCGCATATTGCGGGCTGATGGTCTCGATGTTGACAATGGGCCGCTGCGGAAACGGAACCACCGGCTGGCCCTCGGCGAGCATGGGCGTCATTCGTGAAGGGCTCAGAGGCAGGGCGGATGAAATTGCCGCGGCCGTGACGCCGGGAAGGTTTTGGGTCTGGCGCAGAAGTTCGTTGTAAAAAGAGACCATCTGCGCGCTCGTGGAATACTTCGACGGCGGCAGATCGATCTGCATGGTGACCACGTGGCTCGCCTCGAAGCCGGGATTCAGCGTCATCAAGCCGCGAAAGCTGCGAATCAAAAGGCCGGAGCCAATCAGCAAAACCATCGAGAGCGCTACTTGCGCAACCACGAGCGAATTCTGCAGCATTCCGCCGCGACGGCTGCCCGTGCTGCCGCGGCCCACGTCGCGGAGAACGGACGTCAAGTCTGTCCTGGAAAGTTGGAGCGCGGGGGTCAAACCGAAAAACAGGCCGCTGGCCAACGAAATAGCCAGCGTAAAGCACAGAACGCGCCAGTCCATTTGTATGCCGGCGGACAATTGCGGCACGGTGCTCTGATTCAGCGCGAGCAGCGCCTGAGTGCCCGCATAGCCCGCGAAGATGCCCGCAGCGCCGCCGATCGCCGCGATCAGCAGACTTTCGACGAGCAGTTGACGAAGAATGGCTGCGCGGCTGGCTCCGAGCGCGGCACGAACGGCGATCTCTTTCTTGCGCTTAAGCGCCCGTGAAAGCAGCAGGCTGGCGACATTCGCGCAGGCGATTAACAGCACGAATCCCACGGCAGCCATCAAAATCAGCACAGCGGGACGAATGTTGGCGACTACTTGCGATTGAAGGTAGTCCACGGCGATGGGTCTTTTCGGGTCCGCGTCCGGCTTTTCGGGATTGTCCCGGCGATATTCCTTGTCGAGCACGTCCATTTCCGCCTGAGCATTTTCGAGAGTGACGCCCGGGCCAAGGCGCGCCACGGCGTTGAGGTAACCCACGCCGCGCTGGATGTGCGCGGGCGTCGCGATGTTCAGCTCGAATTCGCGGGGGATCCAAACGGGGACGTCGTTGCCGAGCGGCTGAAAAACGAAATCCGCCGGAAGCACGCCAATGATGGAGTAACTCTGGGAATCAAGATCCAAACTCTGGCCGATGGCGTTGCGCGCGCCGCCAAACTCGCGCATCCAGAAATTATGGCTGATGATGGCGACACGATTGCCCGCGGGCTGACCTTCGGCAGGCAGAAATGTGCGTCCAAGCATCGGGCGAACGCCGAGCACGTCAAAAAAAATCCACGAAACGCGAGCAGCCGATATTTGTTGCGCTTCTCCACGCCCAGTGAGGTTAAAACTGTCGCCCGTGAAAGCTGCCAGCGAGGAAAACGAGCGCTGCTCCTGCTGCAAAGCCGCAAAACGCGGGTAGGAAAACGGACCGACGGCGGTGCGGTCCGTAATCTGCGTCGCATAGACGAGCGCCAACCGTTGCGGGTTTGCATACGGGAGCGGCCTCAGCAAGAGTGCGTCGGCAACCGTGAAAATGGCGGTGTTTGCGCCGATGCCGAGCGCCAGCGTGAGCACCGCGACGGCGGTGAAGCCGGGGGACTTCACCAGCATGCGCACGGCGTAACGCAAATCCTGCCAGAGAGTCACCACGAGCGCACACCTCCATTTGACCGGAAATACCTACGCAGGTTCGGTTCCGAAGCAGCATCTGGGTAAACGGATTAAAAATCAATGACTTGGATCGTACAGGCGAGAGGTTCGCGGGCCGGAATCTGTGCGATTGCGGGAGGACGTCTGCGGAAACGAACAGTCAATCTAGAGAATTGAGACTGACGAGAGAGACGGAACGTGAAGGTTCGCATTATGCCAGAAGCAACACGAGTGGGTCGCGGCTAGAATATAATTCAACGGGAGCCTGGACAAAATATGGATGAACGCGACGAGACCAAGTTAGAGGCGCGGTGCTCTGAATGCGGAGCGCAAAGCGAGGGCGGAAACGCTGGATGCGAGGCGCTGTTCAACAAATTGGGCGCGCGCGATTTCAGCGATCCGCGCTATGGCGCCACTCACGAATTGCTCGTGGATGCGTATTGCCTGCAGCATCCCGAACGCTACTGCAGCTCAGCGAAATCGTACGCGGCGCATTTGACGCGCATGTGCTGCGGCATCGAGTACGGCGGCAAGCGCGAAATTTATGCCGCGATTCCCCGCTGGTTGAGCGGCCCGGCGAAAATCGATCGCCCGGAAACTCTGGCGCAACGGGGCTCGATGACGATCGCGGATTTGCGGAGCGCGCAAACTCCCGAAGAGCACGCGAAGCTCGTGCGCGAATGGGCCGACAACGTCTGGCAGGCGTACGCGCCGCAACACGAAATGGCGCGCCGCTGGCTCGACGCCGCCCTCGGGCGCAAAAGCTGAGCCCCTGCTCCGTTCTCCATTAACATCGCCAGACTCGGTTCTCGCCCGTCGCTTTCAGCCGTTTTTTTGTTTGACGTTGTGCCATGGCGAAGATAGAGTCGCGCCGCTTGTAAAAGGCAGAGAGGCGTTCCGATGAGAAACGCGCGCACGGTGGGAACAAACACGGCACTCGGATACTTGCGGCGAAGATTCAATGTCCCGCGAGCTTGTGCGGTGGCGGGATTGTTGGCCATTTCCGCCGTGATTGTGCTCGCTGTCGCGAGCCGGTCCGTTGAGGCGCGCAGGCCTGCCGATACAGGCACGCAGAAGCAAACTCGACCTGTTGCCGCGAAGCCTTTACAAAAACCAACCACCAAACTTGCGCCCAAGGCGACTGGCGCAGTTACGTTGCCGCCTTCCCTGCCCCCGCCTCAATTGACGCAGGCGGATCTCGAAGCGTTTTTCGACGGACTGGTGCCGCTGCAAATCGAACGCGACGATATCGCGGGCGCCGTCGTCGCCGTGGTGCACGATGGCAAAGTGATTTTCGCAAAGGGCTACGGCTACTCCGATTTGAAGAAGAAAAAGCCGGTGTCGGCGGAAGATACGCTCTTTCGCGCAGGCTCGATTTCGAAGCTGTTCACGTGGACGGCGGTGATGCAGCTCGAGCAGGAAGGAAAAATAAATCTCGACGCGGACATCAATCAGTATCTGGATTTCAAGGTGCCGGAGACTTTCGGCAAGCCGATCACCATGCGTGACCTGATGACGCACACGCCGGGCTTCGAGGAAACGATTCGCGATTTGATTACTGTGGATCCGAAGAACATTCCGTCACTGCGCGATTACTTGGTGAATCACGAGCCGAAAGAGATTTTTCCGCCGGGAACCACGGGCGCGTATTCGAATTACGGCGCAACGCTCGCGGGCTACATCGTGCAGCGCGTTTCCGGTGAGGATTTTGACGCCTACATCGAACATCATATTTTCGCGCCGCTGGGCATGACGCACGCGACGTTTCGCCAGCCACTTCCTGCGAATCTGCTGCCGCTCATGTCGAACGGCTACCAGCTCGCCTCCGGCGGAGCAAAGCCCTTCGAAATTGTGACGCCGTTCCCTGCCGGGGCCGTGGCCATATCCGCGATGGACATCACGCACTTCATGATCGCGCAGTTGCAGAACGGGACGTATAACGGCGCGCAAATCTTGAATCCGGAAACAGTGAAGCTGATGCACGCGCGACAATACGCGCCTGATCCACGCGTGCATGCGATGTGCCTGGGATTTTACGAAGAGACGCGCAACGGACACCGCATCATCGGACATGGCGGCGACACGGAATATTTTCACAGCGACCTGCACTTGATTCCGGACGCGGATACCGGGCTCTTTGTTTCGTACAACAGCGCGGGACGGGGCGACGTGTCGCCTCGCGGGCCGCTGTTTAAGAAATTCCTCGACCGCTATTTTCCGTATACGCCGCCGAAAACCACGCCGCTGCCAACCGCAGCCATGGATGCGCGCGAGGTAAGCGGTTCCTACATTCCCAGCCGGCGCAGCCAGACGACGATTTTTTATCTGTTCTCGCTTCTCAACGAAGCGACGGTAGGGCCGGGAAAAGACGACTCGCTCGTCGTTAGCGGAATGACCGGAATCAACGGCCAACCCATCGAATGGCATGAAGTGGAGCCGCAAGTGTGGCAGGACAGCTCCGACGCGCAAAACAAAATTGTTTTCGCGAAAAACTCCGACGGGCGCTGGCAAATTGCGCTGGGCTTTCCTGCCGAAGTCTTGCAACAGGTCCCGTGGTATCAGTCGAAAAACTTCATTCAATGGAGCATCGTTTTCGCCCTAGTTGTTTTTGTGCTGACGCTGATCCTGTGGCCTGTCGCGGCGCTGACGCGGCGGCATTATGGATATGCGATGCAAGTGAGCCATCAAGAGCAAAGGGCGCGCTGCTGGGCGAGAACCGTTTGCGCACTTGATTTGGCTTTCTGGGTGCTGTTTTTGGCGACGATCGTTTACGGAGGTATACATCTGGGCGTATTGACTTACCGTTTGAATCCCTGGCTGCGCTTCATTCAGATTATCGGCTGGCTGGGCGCGTTCGGAACGATAGTGGCGATCTGGAATCTGGCCGTTTCGTGGGGCACGCGCGGCCGGTGGTGGTGGGCCAAAATTCACGATACGCTGGTCGCGCTGGCGTGCCTCGTGAGTGTGTGGATCGTGTGGTACACACATCTGCTGACCTTCAATTTGCACTACTAAGAGCGGTCCGTTTCTAGTCGGATTTTTCGATATAGTACTGTCAGTACATCGTATCAGTACCCGCGCTCCATTGCTGGTAAGCTGCCTCCAAAAGTACATTCCATTACAGCCACTTAGAGCGATTTTGAGAGACAACATGTCAGAAGGGTCCGCAAACATGCTGACGAGGTTGCGGTCGCGAACAATGTTGCTGCCGAGCCTTGTCCGTAGCTCTAATACACACATTCAACGCGCCTTGCGACGAATGGGCCGTGCCGTGGAGGGAGAAATCCTGCCGGGAATTGCACTGTTCTGCTTGATGGGGATGGCCGCAATTCATCAGGGCGCTGCGTACGCACGCCTGAAATCACGGTCGATTTGGCGGAGTTGCGCCGATTCGGCGGGCTCGCACGTTTCCGCAGCAATGATCTGGATTGGACGGGTTCCCGGGAGCGTACGGGAGGTGTTCCGGGCCCAGATTTTGCCCGTCGCGACCGTTTTGTGGAGCAATCACTTCGCGCGACCCAGCATCGCGCTGTTTCACGCGGTTCAGGCGAGACTGGGACTTCGGCTCCGAACGAAATTCTTGATCTCCTCAATCCTGATCACCAGCGGCCTGACGTGCGGAGCGCTGCTGATTGTTGGCCGCACGGCGCAAGATGAGGCGCAACGCCAAATCGAGGAAGAAGCTCACAACGCGATTCTGACGTTCCAAGTGATGCAGCATCAGCACGAAGTTGCCCTACGGCATAAGGCGGACCTGCTGGCAGCGTTGGCGCTGATGCGCAATGGAGACGCCACGACGATTCAAGAAGCGAGCGAGGACCCGTGGCAATCGGAAGACTGCAACTTGTTCCTGCTCGCGGACGCAAGCGGCAAAGTCGTGGCCCTGCATACGGCTGGCGACGCACTCGCCGCCAGCACCGCGGAGGCCTTGCTGCGAAAGTCGCTGCGCGGCAAAAAAACCGAAGGATGGTGGTTCAGCGGCGAGCATCTGTATCAAATCGTGTTGCGGCCGGTGTTCGGCGGCGCGGATCAAAAGCATTCGCGGCTGGGCACCGTGGTAGTGGGCCGCGCAATTGACGACGCTGCCGCGAACGAGCTGCGGCGCATTTCGTCGAGCGAGGTGGCGTTTCGCTACGGAAAGAAAATCATCGTAAGCACACTCGCGCCGCTCGACGAGAACAATCTCCAGGAACAACTGGGCGACCGAGCGGTTCCCCGGGTTCTGCACATTGACCATGAAAAATTTTTGGCGACTTCCCAGGATCTGACGGACGGCGTGGATGGCGAAATCAGCCTGATCGTCCTGAAATCGTATGATGACGCAACCACTTTCCTCAACCGGCTGAACCGGTTGTTGCTGGGATTATTTCTTGTCGCCGCGATCGTCGGAGCAGCGCTCGTATTTCTGATTTCAGATACGTTTACGCGGCCGCTGGCTTCGCTTGTCGGCGGAGTGCAGGCGTTGGAGCAAGGCGATTTCACGTATCCGCTCGAGGCCGACGGGGGAGACGAAGTGGCGCAGGTGACGCGGGCCTTCGATGGCATGCGGACGACTCTACAGAGGAACCAAGCTCAGCGCGAGGAACTTGAAGGGCAATTGCGGCAGTCGCAGAAGATGGAAGCCATGGGCAGACTGGCAGGCGGCGTGGCGCACGACTTCAATAACTTACTGACGGTCATCAAGGGCCACAGTGATTTGTTGCTGGATCGCATGGACCCTTCGGAGCCGCTTCGCGGAAGCAGCCAGCAGATCGCGAAGGCTGCCGATCGCGCGGCCGCACTCACGCGCCAATTGCTGATCTTCTCGCGCAAACAAGTGCTGCAACCGAAAGTTATCGACTTGAATGCAATCGTAGCCGAAATGGGCACGCTGCTCAAGCGCCTGGTCCGCGAAGATATTGAATTCTCGTTCCGGCCATCTGATTCCCTGGGACGGTTGAAGGCCGATCCCGGGCAGATCGAGCAAGTGATCATGAATCTTGTGGTGAACTCCTGCGATGCCATGTCCAATGGTGGGAAACTGACGATCGAAACATATAATTTGGCGGTCAGTGATGACTTCGCAAGGACGCAGAATTCGATGGCTCCCGGCAATTACGTGGTCCTCGCCGTTACAGATACTGGATGCGGCATGAACGCAGCCACGAAAGCGCATATCTTCGAGCCATTTTTCACTACAAAGGAAGCAGGCAAAGGAACCGGCCTGGGGCTGGCGACTGTCTACGGCGTGGTGAATCAAAGCAACGGATACATTTGGGTGGATTCGCAACCCGGAAGAGGCGCGCGGTTTGAGATTTATCTGCCGAAAGTCGAAATTCCGGTCGAAACGCTTCGTGCGGAAAAGCCATCGTCACCGAGCGTTCAGCGGAACAAAGTAGTGCTCATCGCGGAAGATGAAGAGGCGGTACGGGAGCTGGCGTGCGAATTTTTGCAATCGGCTGGCTATAAAGTGATCTCCGCAAGCGATGGCGTTGACGCGTTGGCCATCGCCGAGCAAACGAGCGGTCCGATTCATGTGCTCGTCACCGACATTGTGCTCCCGAAAATGCGCGGCACGGAACTGGCGGAACGGTTGAAGCGTTCGCGGCCAGACATCAAGATCGTTTATATGTCCGGCTATTTGGAATACGACAAAAAGGCCGAGCAGTTTCTGGAAGAGGGAGCGTTCCTGCAAAAGCCGTACACGCGCGATGCGCTGATTAGCAAAGTGGACGAAATCCTGCGCCGCCACGCGGTGGCGGAGCCGGAACCAGAGCTCGCATCTTCAGTCCGCTAGTTGGTTTTGAAATACACCGTTTTCCTCGCAAGCGTCGATTCCGCATCACCTTCCACAGCGAAATTGCTCTCTATGACAGGCGCGTAGTTATTCGGGCTTGGAAGGTTCCTGCGGGGAATTCGTTGGGGGTTCGGGCGTCAACGTAAATGAAACGCCGCGCTTCCAATTCATGTCGACGGTTTTTTGCAGGTCGAGCTGGTCGATCGGAATGCTCGATTGAATTTGATAGGTGGTGATGTAGTAGAGGCGGTCGTTCAAGCAGCCAGTAGCTTGTGACTCCGAACACGGTGCCGTCTTTCAACACCAGTTCGACGATGGGCGGCTGATTGACGTTCGACGCGTTTGCATTTGCGTTCGCTGGTGGCGGTGCTTCCTCTTCCGTTAGAGGTTCAGGAGCGGCCGGTAGCTGTACGATAGCGAGTAGTTTGTGTTCGGCAGATTTCCGCCGAGCTCTTCCGGTAGATACGGAGGCAGATTCTCGACGGGCTGGTACAAATAACCCGAGCCGTATGGCGCATATCCCCAGGAATTCCAGCCCCCGCCGAAGGGCCCGAAGCCAAACCAATTGAAACCGAAGCCGTTGAAGCCGAAAGGCGAAAATTCGACCGGCGAAAGAAAACAGTCCTGAATACCCGCGTTGAGAATGCAAGTCGAGCCAAAGCCGAGCGGAGAATATCCAAACGGACCAAAGAAACCGAAAAATATCGACGGCCCGAAGAAATCCCCGTCAAAGTCGCCGTCGCCATCGAGGACACCGCTGCCCAGACCGCAGCGGGCGAACGTGGTGACGCAAGGATGTGGCGGGTTATTTGAAGCGGCAAAAGCCGTGAACGAAAGAGGCTTTCGAGCCAGCACGGAGCCAACCGCCATTCCGGCAAATACAGGCCGTACGGGCAGAACGCGGTTGTTCGGCGGAAACAAACGGGACAGCGGCGGGGCGGGTGCGGTCGTGATCGGACGCAGAGCGCGGAGCGGAGGCGCGACAAATCTCCCGCCCAACGTTCGTTGAATGAGCGGCTGAATGGGCCGCGGCATTGGCGAGGCCAGTGGTGAGGTCATCGGCGCCGGCATTCGCGGGGGCATCGGCGAAACAGGAATCACGCCAGACCGCTCGACTGGCATCTGAATCGGACGCGGACCTTGCATCGGCGACGCTCCCGGCATCGGCATTGGTCGAATGGGAGAAAACGGAGGCTGCATAACGGCCGGGCGCGTGGGAGCGGGCATCGTCATCGGGCGCGGGGCTGCGGGAGGCGGAGGCGGCGCGACGTAGGGATGAGGCTGCTGGCGCTGCTGCGGCGGCGCTTCCCAAAGATAGTTCCCTGCCGCGAAAGGACGCGCGCCCACCGGGGCGCTCATCGCTGGCGCATTCGCATTTATAAAAATCGTTCGCGCGGAGCCCCCAACCGGCCGCACAGCAGTCGCAGGAGCCACGAATGATTCGCCCGTGAAGTTCGTACGCGGGGCAGAGCGGACAAAGCCCAAACCGTGGCCGCCGCCTGAAGACATTCGCGGGGGAGCGGCAACGCGAATTCCTCCGCCGGCGTGTACCGACACGCCAGAGCCGCCGTAAGGCCCTCCACTACGAGAACCGCCGCCGGCATGGAAACCGCCGAAGCCATGGGATACCACACCGCCGTGCGAACTTCCGCCAAATGAGCCGCCGCCATGCGAGACTCCACCTCCGCGCGAGCCGCCTTTTTGCGCAAAAGCGGAGGGAGCGAATGCGTACAAAGATGCGGACAATCCGAAAATCAGGGCAAATCTGAAGATGGATTTCGGGGCGGCTGGATTCGTCATGGCCGTCTCCCCCTTTACCCCGAGGGCCTGGACCCGAAGGGTCTCGCCGGAGCGCAGAGGCTACGCGCCCGGCAAGTGTTGCTATTATATGAGACACGGGCCGAATCGGAAAGGTTGCAGGAATCTCCGCCAAGGGCGTTCGCGCTGCCTGCGCATGACAAATGGCTTTCCGAATGGGAAGAAACATTTTAGAGTGTGGTTTCGTTTATCTGTTTAGAAGCGTTTGCGGCCAGGCGAATCGGGCGGCGTTTGCCGCCATAGCGAGGAAAACGATGAAACTGCGAAATGCGATGGGGAGTATTCCGAAGGCGCTGGCGGGCGTGTTCGTGTTAACGCTGGGAATTTCCGGCTGCATCATTGGCGGACATGGACCCCTGGTGAATCCGGGGGAAATGCAATCGGAATCGGTTTCCGTGCCGCTGGGAGCCGCGAGATCGGTGAGTGTGCACTTTAAGATGGCCGCGGGCGAGTTGAGAATCTCCGGCGGTTCGCCGCAATTGCTGGACGGCACGATCAAATACAACGTGCCGGATTGGAAGCCGGACATAAGTTACAGCGTGAATGACGGCAATGGCGCGTTGATGGTGATGCAGCCGGAAACCTCCCATACAACGTTTGGTGGAGTGAAATACACCTGGGACCTGCACCTGAACAACGCGGTGCCGCTGGACGTCGCGGTGGAGATGGGCGCGGGAAACTCGACGCTGAATTTCAGCAGCATCATGCTGCGCAACCTCGACGTGCAAATGGGCGCGGGCAATTCCACCGTGGATTTGACGGGCGACAGGAAGCAGAACGTTACGGCATCGTTTCAGGGCGGCGTGGGCGAAGCGCATCTGAAGCTTCCGCGCGACGTCGGCGTGCGCGTGACGGTCGATGGCGGACTAGGCTCCGTGAACGCGCCGGACTTCAAGAAAAATGGCGACGAGTATGTGAACGACGCCTACGGGAAATCGGCCGTGACAATCGACGTGCATGTGACCGGCGGCATCGGGCAGGTGTATTTGGAGCTCGTCGGCACGCGCTCGGTGGTATAACTTGAGTTCAATGAAGCTAACGCTCCGAGGGTCAATCTTGAAGAGGTGATTGGCACATGGTTCCGAGCGCAAAAGAAATCGTAATGCCCTATATCAAGGCAATGGACAATAGGGACTATGTAGTTGCTAGGAAGTATTTGGCTGATAGTGTCCTAGTCAAGGGCCCTGCCGGCGAAGCTTTCCGCAGTCCGGACGAGTTTCTTAAGATGATGGAGAAGCAGCGCGGGAAGTATGACATTAAGAAAGTCTTTGTGGACGGGAATGATGTTTGCCTGCTCTACGATTTTGCCACCCAGGATGTGACTACATTTTTCTCCTCGTGGTATCAGGTTAAAGATGGAAAAATAACTTCAATCCAGACAGTTTTTGATCCTCGCGCGTTTGCTGCGGCACAGGAAAAGAAGTAATCGCCGCTTAATCTCTTTCCGATGTTATCGCTTGAATTTGAAGCTTTGGACGATTGGATCTAGCCGGGCTTGGACGTCGGACTGGCTGACCTCGGTGACTGTGCCGCGAGTGTAGTTGTCGATGTTGGAAGTATGAATTGTTTCGTTTATTTCGATGCAGGTGTCAGCCGTACTTCTAAACGTTCTGTAGACCTTGGAGTCGTAAAAATTCCCCGCTCCGGCGCCATTGGAATTCGTCATATAAAAATCCACACCATTGATGGTTGTTTTCGTTTTGAATCCGTCGCTTCCTTCCGGTGGACTCAGGGCCAGACAGTCGTTCAGCAATTTGCTGGGTTGGGCGCTGACGCTTATCGCAGCGTCGTCAAAATTCGTGCCGCTGTAGGCGCTTTTCGGAATTTCCACCTGGACAACTTCGTCTTTCAGATTGCCGTACGTCGGTGTGACCAATTGCATGGATTTTGGGTAATCAAATGTAAACCCGTAAGTCGCGTTGGAATAGGTCTGAGTGCTTGGCGTAGTCGCCGGGCGGGATTTCTGGTTGTTTGATTGATTGGGTTGCTTGCCGTACGAAGCAGCACTCACAACCATAAGACTCGTCACCAGCAATAATTTCTTCATACTGTACCCAAAATGTCCGATTTGGATCTCTGGCTTGTGCATCGTACGCCGCTCCAGTCCTCGACACAACGAACTTGCCACCAAAGCAGGCCTCAGCGATGTCACGCGGCTCCGACGGCTCGTCTTGTGCCTGTCTGACCCGCTCTGCTTGCCGCTGTGTAATCGATTTCTCAGATACAACTCCATGCCCAATATTTGTACTTGCACGTGGGTGTGCAAAAGTATAGATTTGCATGAGTACGTGCAATGATCAAACGACGACTCTACGGGGTTTTGATCGCCGACGTTATCGCTTCCGGCTCGCGCTCGCGATTGTCCGCCCTGCTTCATGGACGGCTGCGCCGAGCCACGGCAGCGCACCGTCGGCGCAAACTTATCCTGCTGCCTTATGCCGTCACCGCAGGCGACGAATTCCAATCCATCACTGCACGCCTGGAAGCGATTCCGTGGCTGCTGCTCGATTTGCGGCGGCGCTTGCAGCCGCTTTCGCTGCGCATCGGAATTGGCATTGGCGGAGTGGCGGAGCGCATTGCGGCACCCGTGAATGAGATGGATGGCGAGGCGTTCCGCAGGGCGCGCGAGGGGCTCGATGGCCTTAAGAAAAGCGGAGGGCGCAAGCGTCCGGCGCTGACCGCCTTCTGCACAGGCAATTCTGAATTTGATTCCGTCGTGAACCTGATCTATGAGTTGCAGGACACGCTGATTCATCGAATGACCCAGAAACAATGGAAGACGATTGCCGCGCGGATCGAACACCGCAGAATCGAAGACACGGCGCGGGCCATGGGCCTCAACATCTCGACCGTATCGCGAAACTTGAAACGCGGCTATTATGGCCAGTTGCTCGCCGCCGCTTCCGGAGTAGAGAAGCTGATTGCGGCGCACTTCTAGTGCTTGCACGTGCGCGTGCAAATCGTGCTATTTGCATGAGATGATACAAATCAATGACTGAAAGCTTCTTCGCCCTTGCCGCCTATATTCCTCCGGTAAAGTTTGCGGTGAGGCTTGGAATCACAGCCGTTATCTATACAGTGGTTCTCTTTGGCGGCGGCTATGTGATCCGCGCGCTCACGCGGCCGCTTGTCCGAGGGCATTTGCCGCCTTCCGGCGAGACCGCGGAGCAATTACGCAACGCGGGGATGTACATCGGATGGCTCGAGCGGTTTATTATTCTGACGGCGCTGCTGCTGCGTTCGCCGGCCACCGCGGGGCTGGTGCTCACGGCCAAAGCCATTGCACGCTACCCGGAATTCAAGGACGTCCGCTTCGCGGAATACTTCCTGATCGGAACGCTGCTCAGCCTGAGCCTGGCGATGATCGGCGGATTTATTTTGCTCAAACTGCTTTACGGAAGCATCTTCATTGCGCCATAAACGAATCGAAAGGGACATGCCGCATACCTACGAGCAAGATCACAGGCTAGGAAGAAATTCGCGATGATGCCATTCATTCATATCGGGCCGCTCACCCTCGCCAGCTTCGGACTGTGCGTGGGCATCGCCATGTTCATTTCGTATTTCGTGCTGGCGAAGGACATGCAGCGGCGTGCGATTCATGCTCCCGCGGATATGCTGGTGGCTGTGCCGTGCATCGCGGGGCTTATCGGCGCGAAGTTGTACCACGTGCTCGAAACACCGCGTGACCTTTTCGCCGACCCGAAAATTCTGATCAGCCAGTACGGATTTGCGTGGTTCGGCGGATTCCTCGGCGGCCTGATTGCTTTCGTGTGGATTGCGCGGCATTACCGCATCCCTTTGCTCGAGATTTTCGATGCTGCGTCGCCCGCGGCCGCGCTCGGTTACGGCATCGGGCGAATTGGCTGCCTGATTTCCGGGGACGGCGATTACGGCATCCCCACTTCCCTGCCCTGGGGCATGAGTTTTCCGCACGGGCTTGTGCCGACCACGCAAAAGGTTCACCCCACGCCGATCTATGAATTGATCGTCGCGATTTTCATTTTTTGGTGGCTGTGGAAGCAGGGCGGGAAACAAACACAGTCTGCGGTCATATCGGGCGCAGCGGCCAAGGACGTCAAAGTTTCACAGCGTGCCGCGCAGAGGAAACTCGGGCCGGACGCACGAGACAAGAACATTGCCCCGCCGCGAGGCTCGGTCTTTGCGCAATATTTGATTCTCACCGGAGTCGCGCGATTTCTGGTCGAATTCATCCGCATCAATCCGCGGTCGTTTTTCGGCATGACCAACGCGCAGGCGGCCAGCCTGGGATCAATTATTTTGGGTGTCGCGCTGATGTGGCATCTGCGGAAACAAGCCGCGGAGCAAACTCCCCAACGGAATTAGTTGCGCCGCCTAGAAACGGACCAAGGAAACGCGTAGCAAGGCGTTTGGGCTACGAAAAGCCAACCAATTGCGAGCGGGAAAGAAAAAAGCCGGACCTGAGCGGCCCGGCTTTCGCAAAAAGTAGTCTGCGTGATTCTTAAGCCGAGAGCTTCCGTCGTCCCCAGCCGATCAGGCCAAGCAGTCCCGTTCCCAGCAGGAGAAGCGAGGATGGTTCCGGGGTGGGCGCGGTCGGGACTGATATTCCGTAACCGCTGTCCGTGGTGTCCAGCGTAATGTTGCCGGAGACAAACGTGGGATTCGAAATCCCGTCCAGGGCGCTCGAGGTATACAGTTGCTGCCCCGCCGGCTGAAAGACGTCCCAGAAAATTGGCGGATTGGAACTGGTCGGACACACTTCCGAGAAGCAGATCGCCATGCCACCGCTCGGGATACCGCCGACTGCCTGGAAGAACAAAACCTCGCTGCTCGCGAACGTGGTTCCGTTCAAGTCGAGAGTGGCGATCAGGCCGAAGTCGCCGCCGGGACCTGGCGCAGTCTCCACGAACGAAGTGGGGCTCGTAAGCAAAGAGAACGTCAAGGTGTAGCTCGCGCCCGGCGAGCTGAAGCTAGTCGTTTGGGTTCCCGGCAGGTAGGTGCCCGTGATCGTGAACACGGTGTTCGAGCCGCTCGGAGTCAGCGTAAGCGTGCTGACGCCACTGGCAAACGCCTCAGGAACTGCAATAAAGGCCGCCAAACACACTACGGCAGTCAGAAGTGCTGGTTTTTGGATCATTCGCATGAAATGCATCAAAGGAGCCCCCCTTCGGTGGTCACAGTTCCGAAGCTTAGGCCTGGGCGCCGTAAGCTGCGGACACTTATAATGCCCCGGACAACAGTAGGCAATTCTTGGCCCAGAAGTCATATTGCAAACACAGGGGTTTAGCGGCACCGTCTGACGAAAAGCTGAAAAAGTATGCGGTACTGTTCCAATTCGGTGCAGGAAACTGGGGTATTGGATCCAGTTTCCCGGGCTTTTTCAGCGTATCCAGCCAATGTCGAAAAACTACTAG
This sequence comes from uncultured Acidobacteriota bacterium, assembly GCA_963757905.1. Taxonomy (GTDB): domain Bacteria; phylum Acidobacteriota; class Terriglobia; order Acidiferrales; family UBA7541; genus DAHUXN01. Next base: position 163,717 of record CAVWSV010000003.1, read on the forward strand.
CGCACGGCTGGATTTGTGGTATACTGGAGCTGCGTTTGTTGCTCTTGTGACTGCTTTTTGAGACATCGACGAGGCTGCCGGGGTTATAGCCCCTGCGGCCTTTTTTTGTACTCGGGAGGCGACGACGAGCGCAAATAGCTTTCCTTTTAGAGGAGTAAGAAGTTGAGTAGAGAACAAGGAACAGTAAAGTGGTTTAACGCCAGCAAGGGCTACGGGTTCATTCAGCGGCAGAGTGGCGAAGATGTCTTCGTGCACTACAGTGCGATTCAGTCCGAGGGGTACAAAACCCTCAACGAAGGCCAGGCTGTCGAATTCGAAGTGAAAAAGGGGCCCAAGGGCCTGCAGGCGGAAGCCGTCGTCGGCCTCTAATTCCACATACGGGCGGAGCGGTGCAGGTCTAGCAAGTTCGTTCCGCCCAGCTTTACGCTCGTAGGTCCGAGCGGCAGCCGTTTCTCCGAATAATTCGGCGATTCACGGGGTGGGTTTTCGGCATCTAATGGGCAGGCGGTTTTCTGCCTTTTTACGCGCTTTCATTTACCGCCCGCTCGCAACTCCGGCGGGATGCGCGTCATAACTATAAGGAGGTTTCCGTGCAAGTTTTGGACGCAGGACAAACTGTTCGTCACACGCAGTACGGAGTCGGCACCGTCACCGAATCAGACAACGATCGCACCACGGTCGAATTCGATGATCACGGAATGAAGAAGTTCGTTACCAGTATTTGGTCGGCAGAAGTGGTTGGCGAGATTGCGGGCCGCCCGACGCGCCCGAAGCGCCGCCGCAAATCCTCAAAGGCTGCAATCGCCAAGGCCGCGAAGAGCTAACCACCCAAAAAACACTACACCTCACGCCCAGCCCAGGGAAGATAACCATGGGCAGCGCGAGGTGCGTTTCCACGATTGCTACTAGCGAACGAAGTAGCCCGCCAAATTGAACGTGCATGCATTGCTGACATGCGTTGCGTTTTGAGTGGCATCCACCGACACTGCGGCAGTAATGCTCTTTCCCGATGCACCTCCAAAGAAATATCCCTTTATGTTTTGGCCAAACGACTGAATCGCATTGATGCTGTTGTCCGGAACAGGGGAACCGGGCAACACGGTAAGATTCGCGCTGGTGCCCGAGGACACCACATTTAGGATTGAGATGGCGGTTCCCGTGTCAATTGTGCATGACCCCGAAAGCGACTCGACCACGGCAACCTCATTTGCGGGCACTGAAAGGATCGTGGTGCCGCACAAAGAGGTGCCAGCTAGAAAACACTGGGCCTGAACAAGAAAGGCGTTGCCCCCCAACAGATTCTGCGTCACCAGCGGGATCGGATTCCCGCTGCCATCGAGCGGATTCGCCACAGGCACATTGCCGCTGACCGACGCGACATTCACTGCGGGCATGCCGCTGACGTTCACGCTAGGCGTGCCGTTGATCGTGGCGTTGACGTTGCCCGAAACGGGCACCGGCGTGTTGGCGATGTTGACGTTGGGCGTGTTTACCACGGTCACCAACGTTGAAACAACCGCGTGCGCCACCTTTGGGACCATCATCGTGCCGATAATTCCTGCTAATGCTACCGCCCCTCCGACCATCAACAACCTCTTCGCAAATTTCATTTTTTTCTCCTTATTCTTTTGCCTTCAATTCGGACGTGCCCTCACGGCGAGCACACTTGCAGCGTCTGCTTGACTGCACACATAATCTCCGTGAACTCTTTCGCCGCACCCCGCAGCGAGAAATACGCGCTAACGATGTCCACCTGCCGGACGGTTAGCGCTTAGCGGCACCCGAGCGCCGACGCCAGCCCAATCCGAGCAAGCCTGATCCAAGGAGAAGCAGCGTACTCGGCTCCGGCGTCGCGCCGGTGTTCAGATTCGCGCCGCTCGCGTCGGTAATGTCGAAAGCCCAATTGGACGTGTCATTCGCGCAGGTTGTGCTGCTGCCCACGGTATTGCACGTCTGAAAGGCGCCGCCGGTGAAATCCGTGAAGCCCTCGCCGAGGGTCCCGTTGTCGAAGACGGCGTTGGCGAAGAAATTCGCGTCGCTCAGCACGAGGGTGTAAGTTCCCGGCAGGAGCACGAGCGACATGGAGATGTCGCCGCAAACCGAGCCGCCGCCAATGGAAGCCGTCCCCGCGGGCCCGCATCCTTGAAAGCTGCCGAAATTCGAAAGCGCGTCGGAAGTGCCGAAGGGATTGCCGAGTCCGTCAGTCAGAATGGTCGCGCCCGAACCTAGACCCGCAAAGAGTGCGAGGAAGGGGTCAAAGCCTCCCGGCAAGATTGAATTCCCCGCCGCATTCGTGCCGCCGCCAAATCCCCAGGTCTGAAGGTCGATCGTCTGACCCCCTATGCCACCCACGTGGAACGTCAGGGTGAAGGCAGAGGACGAGCTCGCCAGGCTACCCGTGAAAGAGAGCGATTCTGGGGTCGCTTGCAACGCTGTCGCCGAAAAGATCAACGCAGCCACCAGCACGGACCATCTTCCAAGTTTCACTTGGCACCTCCTCATATTTGAACCGCGCCCACGCTAATGCGGGCCTCATTTCCATCGTTACCACTGAACTGAGAGGGCTGGGCGCCCCCGCTTAAACGCTGCTGAACCGGCGGCGAATAAAGCCAATCCCCGTTAAGCCGGAAGCGAGCAAGAGCAGCGTTCCCGGCTCAGGCGTAGGCGCGGTGGGGTCTGCGACGTACATCGAACCGCCTCCGTTGCTGAAAATTTCGAATCCCAACTCACCGGAGGCCCCGGTGGTCGAGAAGCTTACACGCTGCCAGCCGGACGTTCCGCTGAAGGAGTATGAGCCGGCGCTGAACGCGCCGCTGCTCTCGACAAAGCCGAGTTCGCCGGTCGTACCCGCCGTGACATTGATGTCCATAAAACCCACCGTGCCTGCTGGGACGGTGAAAAAGCAGCAGGTTGTGAAAACTCCGTTGCCGTCGGAGAGGTGGAAGCCAGCGTTGGTCGAGAACGAAAGCATGTTGCCAACGTCGCCGGAGAGATTGTCGGTGGAAGCGAACAGTTCGGTTGTAGCAGTGCTGTTGGGAACGGGAACGAAAGTGCCCCAATCCGCCGCGGCACTCGTGTTCGTCGAAATGGAAGTCGTGAAAGGACTGCCACTGGGCCCGACAAGCGTGAAGTTCGGGTTGGGAATGGAATTGGCGCGCACGGCCGTGGAACTAAGCCCCGTCGCCAGAAGAAAAACCGTCAAGACTGCCAGTTTGTTTATTTTCATTACCAAGTCTCCTTAGTTTCCTAACGCCAAAAATTTCCGGCGAAGGAAGCCAATTCCCGTCAGACCCGAGCTGAGAAGCAGTAACGTGCCGGGTTCCGGCGTGGCAGCGGAACCGGCGGGACCGAAAGTTAATGTGCCGAATTCAGACAACCCTGCACCATTTGGCAAATAGGTGTCAGCAGCGCCGGACACACCTCCTGGAAAGGGTAGGATTGAGTTATCTTGGATGCCAAACATATCGTTGGATGCAAACCAAGAGAAGGAGTCAGTATCTAGCCAGGTGCTCGGCAGCGTAACGGCGATGGGACTGGGATTTGCTGCGGTGTACCATGAGATTTCGAGGGTCGGTCCCTGGAATGTCACATTTGGCGCGGTCGGCGTCGCTTCCAAACAAGGGCCGCCATTATTATCACCGGTGCATGTGAAAATGGCGGTAACGGAACCGGCATGCGCGCACGGTGCGACGATGGCCACTAACAGCAAAGTAAGAACGATCCATAAAGATTTTCGCATTTTCAGCCTCCCTGAAGTCGCATTTCCGTTGGCCCTGGCCCAGAACGGACGCGCGAAAAAACGGGCTGGGCCCCGCCGCAAAAGAAGCGTCACGAGTCTGGCGAATCCCGCAACGCCCCTTTTGCGTGGTTTCCCCCGCAACCGATTCCGTTCGTCTTCAAGGACGGCGAGCAACCACCGCGCAAATTCCGCTTCCGAGTTGATCGGCGAGGTGGTCGGGGGTGTCCTATCCATGATTTCTTAGGCCCAAAACTTGCGGCGGATGAAGCCAAGTCCCGTCAGACCAGAGCCGAGCAGCAGCAATGTGCCGGGTTCCGGGGTGGGATTTGTGCCGCCGCCCGTGGGGGCGCCGAAAGTGGCTCCGAAAGTGGCGAAGCCGGCAGGATTGGGTGGATCCAAGGAGACGCCCGTCATACTGCAAGCCGTACCAGCGGATAGATTGGCGCAGGAGAGAGCGTTCAGGTTTAGCGTGATGGCGGCAGTACCACTCCCAAGCCCGGAAAATGCGCCAGTTCCTGCGAACGTAGCGCTCCCTGTCATACTATCGACGCCGGCGAGAGACTCATTCAAAGTCAGCCAGGTGATCGTGCCGTTCACTCCTCCGCCGAGACCCGCCAAACTGTAGCCACTGGTATCGCCCGCTGAGAAGAGCCAGCTACCCGGTGCATTGAAGCTCGCGAGGAATGGCGTGGAGTTGAAGTCCAATGTATAAGACGCCACGGGACTCCCGCCGTAAAGCACGCTGCCCGTGATATCGGAAAACGTGCATCCAGTCGCTAGCGACGCGGTGCACCCATTCTCGAAATTCACGCCCAGACTGCCCGTCACGCCATTAAAGTCCGGCTGAACGAGCACGCCGCCAGTACTCTGGCCGAGAGAAAAACCACTCAGGCCGCTTGCATTAGCGGCCGGAAGACACGCAAAGATCATTGCCAGTACAACAAGCGCGGGGAAAATTTGCCGTTTCATGTTTGGACCCTCCTGGAGTCGCAACATAGCAAAATCTCGAATCGGCGCGACGATGCGCGCCCTCGCAAGCGGCGGAACCACGCAAGACCCAAACACGAGCTGCTCGCACCGCCAGGGAGTTACTGGCAAGAAGGCTTCCAAAGTGACTGTTTTTATTGCGCTTACCTCTCCATAATCGGACGCATACTGCGCGACATCGTGAAAGCAGTCAATGAATGGCGGCTGATTTTCGTCTAAATTCTTTCTAAACGAAGAAATGTTGTTGAGCCGACGGGTTGAGGAGGGGCCTAACGAGATCCAAAGGTTTTCTTGACCCATATGTTAAAATGAGTAACCGAATCTTTTTTCGCCGGTAAAATGAGCGAGCCCAGTCCGCCTCCGCGTGTCCTTTCCTTCGGCGTTTATCAAGTCGACCTATGTGCAGGAGAATTGCACAAAAACGGCATAAAAGTGAAGTTGTCCGACCAGCCCTTCCGGCTGCTTGCGATTCTGCTTGAGCGCGCGGGAGAGGTTGTCACGCGTCAAGAATTGGGACAGCACCTCTGGCCGGACCAAATCCACACGGATCTTACCGACAGCCTGAACACCGCCATCAACAAGCTGCGCGTCGCACTGGACGACATGGCAGAAAACCCGCGTTTTATTGAGACCATTCCGCGGCGTGGTTACCGTTTCATCGGCGACGTCGAAACGCGGGGCACCCGTTACGCCGCATCGTCTGCCCATCCGGGAGCGGCAGACGGCGTGGAGGGCCACACACCATCGGGTATGACGAGGGCGTCAGAAGCCGTTCTGGCCAAACAACCTCCGCGAGCGGGCCGAAGCCCGTGGAAATTGCGGCTGTCGCTTGCGGGAATCGGCGTTGCATTATTTGCTCTTGCGGCGATCTGGCTACTCCGCCAGCGCCCGGTTCTTTCTTTCAATTCGCGGGATTCGGTGCTGGTGGCGGATTTCGAAAACGAAACGGGTGATCCTCGATTTGACCGCGCGCTCCAGACCGCGTTCACCGTCAGTCTGGAGCAATCGCGAAATGCGAATGTCTTTTCGCGTCTGCGCCTGCCTAGAGTGCTCCAAATGATGGGGCGTCCCGCGAACGACAGGATCACTCCTGCTCTAGGCCGCGAGATCTGCCAGCGCGAAAATATCCGCGGACTGATTGCGTGCAGCATCACGCGCACCGGCCAGGAATACGCGCTGACGGCGGAGTTGATCGATCCGCAGAACGGCGCGACGTTGCGCTCCTACACGGAAAAAGCCAATGGCGAAGGCACCGTCCTTAACGCTCTCGACTCCTTGTCGCAAAAAATTCGCGCGGATTTGGGCGAATCGCTTTACCAGATTCACGCTGTCGACCGGCCACTCCCTGAGGTAACGACAAATTCGCTCGCGGCCCTCAAGGACTACGCGGACGGCGTGGCACTGTGGCGGCAAGAGAAGTTCAATGAGGCGACACCTCTTTTGCGCGCGGCTGTTGAAGCGGATCCTGGCTTCGCCATGGCCCATGCAGCGCTCGGGAATGCCTATTGCAGTTATATTTACAACGAACAATCGCTCGGAAAGCAGGAGTACGAAAAAGCTCTGGCGTTCTCCAACCGTGTCACGGATCGCGAGCGCATGATCATCAGCGCAAATTTTGCGGATGATATGAACCATGTGGACGACGCGGCCGCGCTCTATCAGGTTTACTTGAAGCAGTATCCGGATGACTGGAGCATGCTCAACAACTATGCTCACCTGCTGCGCATGCATGGCCGCGCACCCGAGGCCATCAAGCAATATCAGGAAATCTTGCGCGTGGCACCCGATGACGCCAGCACCTATCTCGAAATGGCCACCGCTTATTCCGAACTGCACGATTTCCCGAACGCGCTGCCCGCTTATTCACAGGCATTTCAGCTTGAACCAGAACTGCTGACGGCCGGCAATACCAACCGCGAATACGGCGCCGCTCTTGTGGATGCCGGCCAGCCTCAAAAAGCGGAACAGGTTTTCTCGGCGCTTTTGGCGAAACCGGAAACGCGCGAGAATGGGCTGCGTTCGCTAGGCTTGCTCGACCTTTATCACGGCCGCTACGCCCGCGCGCGAAGCCAGTTCGAGGATGCCCTGGTAATCGATGACGGCAATCGCCAGGCGTTCGGTGCTGCGAGAGTCCGCTACATGCTTGCGGAAATCGCCGACGGCGAAGGAGACCGAAAAAAACAGATTGCGCAGCTCGATGCCATGATGCCGTCCTTCAAATATATCGGTCCGAAGGTCGTTTATGGGACGCTCATCGGCCAGGCTTATGCGCGCGCCGGAGCCATAGCCAAGGCGGAAACAATTCTGACTCTCATCACTCCACTGGCCGATGCGCGGAACGGCCAGCAAATGAAGTGCCTCCATCTTTTGGAGGCAGAAATCGCGCTGGCCAAAGGAAGTCCCGCGAAGGCTCTGGCAATCATTACCCCGCCCGCCGCAGGCGATGAGGAATCGACCAGCGAACTGCTAACTGAATTCATGGCCCATGCGTACCAGAAGGCCGGCAACACCGCGTCCGCCATCCAGTGGTATAACAAACTGCTCGTCGCGAATCCGGGATGGATCAGCTGGGAACCGCAGCAACGCTACATCGATGCGCGCTACTTTCTCGCGGAGGATTATCTAGCGGAAGGCGATCGCCAAAAGGCAAACGGGGAGCTGGGTTCGCTGCTGAAATTGTGGGCCAACGCCGATGCGAACCTGCCTCTTCGGAAACAGGCCCTGCAATTGGACGCACGGATCGCGCAGGCTCCGCAAAAAATCAAAGGCCATCCGCCTGCCGGTGCCGCAGCGCGTTCCCGCATCATGTAGCCCGAACCAAGCGAGCAGGCCGATTTCGCTTTCCCCCTGCCCTGTGAATACGTCAGAGTTCTTCAATTAGCCTTCGGACTACTGGTCTGACTCTTGAGCTGGCTGGCTGCGGCGCGGAACGCCCTCGAGTCCTGCGGCGCAATGGAAAGCACGTGATGGTAGCAAGCGGTGGCTTTGTTGCGTTCGCCGAGCAGGTCATACATTTCGCCGGCTTCGAGCGCCGCGGGCGCCGCAATCGCGGGATTCGCGTGCGGATAATTCACCGCTTCGTCGAACGCTTTCGCGGCGCCGGCGTAGTCTTTTTTTTGCCGCAACGCGCGACCCAGCGAATATGCAACTCGCTCCACTCGAGCATCGGGGAAAAATCCCTGTTCGCCCAATTGCACCAGCTTTCCGTACGCGGCAATCGCCTGATCTTGCTCGCCAGCGGCGTTCCACAGGTCCGCCTGCGCGAGACCGAAGATAAAATTGTGCGGGAAGTCCGAGTACAACTGGCCGATAATCTGAATGGCCTCGGGGTACCGTTTATCGCGCGCAAGAAAAAGCGCAAGAATCGTGTCTGCGTCAATGCTTTCTTCTCCACCGCCGGCGGCAGCCTCGCGAAGCAATCGCAGTCCCTTTTTTTTGCTTCCGTGAATGTCCGCAACAAAGGCAATGCTCTTCTCCCACCACGAGAGGCTTCCCACGATGTATTGGTACGTTCCAACGACCAGCTTTGCATCTGAGTAGTTCGGGTCCAGTCTGAGAATGCGCACGTCATCGTGATAAGCGCCGAGCGCCTGCTTGAGCGCTCCCATCCACTTCTTTTCGATCACCGCCGAATAGACGGTCGCCAGACCTCGCGCGACACTGCGCGCAAATAAGGCGTTCACGTCGTTGGGATTTTTAGCCAGGCTTTGATTCGCGAGGGCGAGGGAACGCTGCGAGAGTCGGCCGATTTCGGCCCTTACGCGAGGATCTACCGGCGGCACTTTGAGTTGCAAAAAGCGATTGCCCATATAGAGCGTGGCATCGAGCGCGCCCTCGCGATTCAGTTCCTTGGCGAGCACTGCGGCGAGCAAATGATTCACCACGAACGGATCGTCTGGGCGCGCCTTGTCTTCTTCGCGGAACAGGACAATCGCGCCGCTGTAATCCATGTTGTAGTATTTTTCAAAGGCTTCGCGCGTCAGGGCATCGTCGGGCTGAACGCGAAAGGGCAAAGTGGAAGGCGATATTTTGCGGGTATTTTCTGCCCGGGAGGAGCATCGGAGAGCAGACCCCGCGAAGCGCGTCGAGAAAACGGCGCGCGGGCCGCTGCCCTTGGGCGAATGGGGCAACGCTCGTGTGCTGCCCGCCACGGACAGCGCCCCAAGAATCAACACCGATAGAAACCGCCGCATCGCGCCTCCATCATATCGCTCGCGCCCGGGCCAGCCGGAACTTTTCCGCTCCGCAGCTCGCTGATCCGGAACGGTGCGGCAATTCGGCCCAGTGCCCGCAGCGCAAACGCGCGAGAAGTATAGGCGATTTTTTAGCGTAGCTCATCTTCTGGCTGATGATTTTTACGCGCCTGACCTTGATAAGCGCCTTCGTGTCGGATACCGCCAGGAGAACTTCGCCCCCGTGCCACCGGGGGCTGGGTTGGCGACGGCAGCCGTGAACTGTAACCACGCGGCCCGTCGCGGACCGAGGGCTTGCAGCCCCATAACTTACTCATAAAGCTGCCATTACACGAAGCCATGGTCGCGTCAGAGCACCGGCAGTACCTCCGTACCAGCCAAATGAGTCCGACAGGCCAGTGCTTCGCCCACGAGCGAAATACTATCCTCAGCCTTGAGTCGTCGCCCCGGCGGGGTGTTTTCGCGCCCGCCAGGAGCGACGTGGAAGCTCGACCTCTAACTGATAACTGAGGGAATCGATAATGAACGCTATGGCGCGACTGTTCGACTTCAGAAAGAAGCAGAACCCGGCGCGCTCTAAAGCAAAAAGCGCGGGCACCATCGAACATTCCGATGACGTGGCGCGGGCCGAAGTGGCAGAGCTGATGGCCAAGCTCGCAAAAACCGAACTCAGCCACAACCACGCTCGCAGTGGAGAGCCAACAATCGCAGACCTGCGCGGGAAGCAGGATCGCCGGCATCGCCGCCGGGTGAAGATTTCCGCCCCGGTGCGTATCCGCCAGGCGGATGTGTTTCTGGTCAACGAATTCGATCTAACGATGACCATTGACGTTTCGCGCGAAGGCGTGATGTTCGAGTCCTCCCGGCAAACTTACGCTCCGGGCCAAGAAGTGGCCGTTGTATTTCCGTATGTCCCGGCGTCGTGGGAACCAGTGAGAGAGCAGCGTGGGCAGGTGGTGCGCGTCGCGCGCGCCAGCGAGAAACGATTCAGTATTGCGGTCGCATTCCTTGAAGGCCAACCGAAGTACGAACTGGTCGACGTTATGGGCCGGCTGATCGAAAGCCCTCCTGAACCTGAGAAAACTCCAGGCGCGCACAATCGGCGGCCGTTGATTCTGGTCGTGGATGAGGATCCGCGCGTGCGCTTACTTCTGCGCACGCAGCTCGAAGCCGGCGGATACACGGTCGAGGCCCTGCCCGATCCCAGCGTGGCCGTGACCATCATGCGCCATCGCTCGCCTGCTATGCTGATCTGCGAAGCTGAGCCGTTTCCTGGTGCGATGCCCGGCGGAGGTGAAATGTCGGGCTATGACTTGTGCGTCATCGCCCGGCGTAATTCGAAATTTGCGCGGATGCCCGTGATTTTGACAACGCGTACCGGCATGCCTTCCGACTTCGCCACCGCGCACGCGTTGGGCGCCACCGTGTGCGTTGCGAAACCCTACGATCTCGAGCGTATCGCAAACCTGGTCCGCATGCTTGCTCCCGTGCATGAGGCATAGCCTTTTGTTTTCGCGGGACGGAAAATATTTTGAAAGGATGAATTCGATGGCACTTTCGACTTTGCTAAAAAAGAAGAAGCCCGCACGGCGTCACCCCCGGACGAAGATGCGCAAGATTTTGCTCGTAGCCTGGCAGGGCGGAGGACGCCGCGATGCCAACCGCGCCCGCAACGTCTGCCTTGGCGGAGTGTACGTTGATACGACGAATCCGCCCGACGTGGGCGAAAGCGTGGAATTGTTTTTCGATACGCCGCAAGGTGAGGTTCACGCTCGCGCCACAGTTCGCAGCATGCAGGCGGGCCGCGGCATGGGCGTGGAATTTACCGCCATGGACTATTGGGGCCGCAAGCGGCTGCATTCCATGCTCAAAGAGCTTGCCGTCACCGAAGAAGTAGCCGAGGAAATAGCCTCCGCTTAAGTCCTTCCCTGCGATCTTCTGCGCAGCAACGCATCTGGTTGTTCGCTAAACTTCTTACGCCCTTTCCATCGAAGTGATGGCTTCGGTATTGCGTCTCGCAATCGACAGCCATGTCAACCCACTTGCACGGAGGCTTCGCGCGAATCTTCTAAGATAAGCGCGAGCCCATCGTACCCTCGATGGATTTGCGCGGGCGTGCAACTCCGGCGGCATTTCCGGGCATCGCAACGGAGCGGCGGGAAGGGTTCCGATCGTGCCCAGGAGATTCCGCGCGCGCACAAATTTGCGTCGGACTTACGTCAGTGCGGGACAATCCATCGCGAATCGGTTAGAATTTTTGCCGCTGCTGATGTCACGGCCGATGGCGCTCGATTCGCGCCGGCTGATACCTTAGCGGCATGTTTGCCGCGCTGTGGAACCGGTGCGGATCCGTTTTCAACGGATCATTTCAGGCAAGAAAATTCCGCGGGCGATATAGCTCGCAAGCAACGACATTCGGAGGCGAAGGAATGCGGCAAAGGTTCGGGCTACCCGGGACACTTCTGGCAGTTTGCCTCATTCTTTCCGGCTGCGGTTCGAGTTCAAACTCAGCCACCACGCCCGTGATTTCGGCGGTGTCGCCAGCGACGATTCCCGCCGGCGAAGGCCAATTCATTCTTTCCGTCTCTGGAACGAATATGAATGGCTCTTCGACGGTGCATTTCGGCACCGACAATCTGACGCCCGTGCAAGTCCTGAACCCTCCCTGCCCCACGGGACTGAACTGCATCACGACGCTCGCCGTCGTGGTGCCTCCTGTGGACGTGTCGAATGCCGGAACAGTGACTGTCTCCGTGACGACGGCCTCGCAAAATTCCAAAAACGCGAACTTCACGGTTTCCTCGCCACAGATTTTGACGATTTCTCCGCTGGCTGCCGCGGCGGGCGGCGGGGCTTTCCCCCTGACGGTGACCGTGCTCAATGCCGCGCCGTCCGTGGCATTGATTTTTGGCAAAACCACACTGACGCCGACGGGGCCAATCTCATGCAATCCAGCGACGGCGTGCGCCGTCAACGTGGTTGTGCCAGCCTCCGCGATCACCACCGCCGGAACCGTTCAGCTCACTATAACGAATCCAAACGCGGCGAAAGGCGGGACGACGACCGGGAGTTTCCTGGTCGCGGGTAAGGGCCAGTTCCCTATCGAGGAATCCGCGAACGCAGGCACACCCGGCAACGCCGCGAGCTTGCATTCGTCGGTATCCGACGGCGGAGTTTTTGTGGCATTCGATTCGACGGCGACGAATTTAGTGAGTGGCGCGACAAACGGGCTTTCGCAAGTTTATCTCGCCCAGAATTGTCTTGGCACAGGCAGTTGCACCGCGAAGGTAACTCTGATTTCCACGGGCTCGGGCGGCCCGGGTTCGGGAGGCGTGATGGGCAGCGACCGTCCGGCGATTTCCGCTGATGGACGCTACGTCGTCTTCGAAAGCGACGACACAAATCTGGCTTCCGGCGCGACGCAGGCTGTCGAGCAGATTTATCTCTACGATACTTGCAACACCATCTTCGGAGCGGTGGCGAATTGCACGCCGAAGATGACGCTGGTGAGCCAGGGCTCCGGCAGCGCCGAAGGCAACGCGCCCAGCACGAACCCGTCAATCAGCGCTTTCGGCCTGTACGTCGCATTTCAATCATCTGCCACCAATTTGACTTCCGCGACTGTACCCGCAAACACGCAGCAGATTTATCTCTACGCAAGTTGCAACGCAGCAGGGGGCGCGGTCACGGGCTGCACTCCCGGCTTGCAGGTCTTTTCCACCGACGCCAATAGCAATCCTGGCGACAACAACTCAGTTCACCCATCGGTTGATCCGGCGGGACTCACGGTTGCGTTTCAATCGCTTGGCGACAATATCGTCTCTGGCATCGCGTCGAACGGCTCGCAACAGATTTATGTTCGCGACACATGCCTGGCCAGCACGCCATTTTTGCAGGCGGCCTGCCAGCAGCAAACGGTGCTGGTCTCCGCCGATGCGGGAAACAAGCCTGGAGCCGGTGACAGCATAATGCCCGCGGTCAGCGACGGTTCGTTCGTGGTGTATGCGACGCGCGCGCCGAATCTGCTGCCAGCAAACGCGACAGGCGAGCAAATCGTCGGCGCAAATATTTGTATCGGTATTCCTACGACGGTTGGGTGCACGCCTTCGGGGAATTTGTTGCTTTCGGTCGATCAAAACGGCTTGCCCGGCCAGGGCGACAGTTCGAATCCGGCAATTGCGGGGACGCTCGCCGTGTTTACGTCGCTCGCAACACTGGTCCCGGGCGTGACGGGCCAGCAAGTCTACTCGGCGAACGCGTGCATTCCACCGCTTGCGCCATGCTCGGCGAGCATCACGCTGATTTCCGCTGACGCCACCAGCAATCCGCTCGGCGGCGATTTTGGCTCCGCTGGCGGCGGAGGCTACGCCGCATTTTCAACCGCAACGTCCGCCACGCCGCAAGTTTTCCTCGCTGCGCCACACTAGCAGCGCGATACTGACTCGGCGACCTATCGTGTCAATCGACGGGTTAGGTTACTTCTGTTATAAGCAATTGTCCCAATGCCGCCGAACCTCCTGCGTTTATCTAGCATCCGAGATATGTTCGAATGGTATGAACGAAATCTCTGTCAAGCAGAGCTACGCGATCCGCGTGGGCACCGAGTTCGTTTCTTGCGGGAGAACTTCATTCATCTCATTCAGCTAAAGGACGAATACGGCAAAGAGCCGCGCAACGTTCGGCTCGCCATTGACGGCATCAGGGCGGGAAGAATTCGATTCGCGGCGAAGAGATTCGATCCTCGGCGAACATCGGAGCTTTCGTGGGCCGCGCAGATAGCCGTCAGTCCTGATCTCATTTGCAGTAATTGGCACGCGACGGGGCGGGGCGATGAAGCCTACATTAAAAATTTTGGAACGGACGGAGAACCGAACTTTAGTGTGATGGTTTGCGAAGTGCTTGGCGCGCTCCGGCAGGTTGTGACCATCTTTCCGAGGGAGCGAATCGGTGAGAAGGAACGGCTGGCACAAGTCTGGCCCTAAAAAAACGGGCGGTTCATTGAAGAACCGCCCTACCGAAATTCTAGCCCTCGGTTGGGGAATAGCCAGTCTCGAAGACCGGCGAACTTCGTAGTGAAAGTAACATAGGCTCGCCACGCCTGTCAACCCCCGTGTCGACCTAGGGGCTCTTCCCTGCACCAGAGCACAGGAAGATACATGGAATCAGCGAGTTAATGGCTCTCGCGCCCCCGAGGCGTCCAGCCAGCACACGGCAGGCCAGTTGGGTCAACGGCGCTAGTGCGCGGGGCGATGCGCGCGGTTGTAGCGCAGCGCGAAACGGCGCACGTAAATCGCGACGTTGACCAGGAAGACGCCCATCGCGCCGTATTGCAGCAGCCACAGCGGGAAGCTCGGGTTCACAAGCGCTCGAAGATAGTGCAGCTCAAACACACCATTATATGGAACGAAGCCCGCATGCGACTGGCACCATTTCTCAAGCAGAGTCAGCGGACACTGAAAAGTCGCGTTTTCCGCAATCACGCCGTAGAACAACGACGCGATATGAAGAACCTCCAGCCGCGGCCGTCCCTTTGTGATTAACGCGCCGAAAACGTACCAAAGATTGAACAGCAGGTGCAGCCCCAGAACGGCGATGGCCGCGGAGAACCACAAGTCCTGTCCCCAAGTGTGGTCAAACATAGCGAGCGCTCCTTCATGAACAAGGTCACCATGAACGTATCGCTTCCCTTTCCCAATTCGCTGCCCTGATTATAGATTCGGCGGCATCTCGCGGGGTGTCTTTTATAAAGTTTCAGCAATCGAGGTGTTTGTCGGGGCCTCTTTTCCGGCAAAATCATAATGCGATTCTTGACGACTCGTTGACTTGGTGCGCTGCGCGGCCTAAGATGCCGCTGCAAATCGGCGCGTTTTTTAGGAGGTTTGACGTAATTCGGCCGTTGGCGCGCTATCTTCTGATTGTCGTGGGAGGAACGCAGTGAGCGAATGGCATTACGCGCAGGAAGATCGTGCGGAAGAATTGACGGAGTTGCGTTTTTTCACGATGAAAAAACGCCAGCCGGACGGTGACGTTCATTTCCGCATCACCGTGAAAGAATTCGCCGTCGCGCCGCCCGGCCAATACGTGCGTTTCTTCGCCGAAGCGGATAAGCCCGTGAATCAAAAGACGGCGCCCATCGTTCCGTCCGGATGGGGAGATACCGTTCTGAAAGCTCTCGCGGACTGCATGCGCATGATTCGCCAGTTCCCTTACGAGGGCGAACAGCGCGATTGAGGGGATTCGATGGAGCTCAAGAAAAAACAAATCAAGCCCGGCGTCGCCGTGCTGGAAATGCGCGGCCGACTCCTGATGGGCCCGGACTGCAAACTCATCGACAAGGAAATTGACGAGCTGATTGCGGCGAACGAGACGCGCGTCATTTTCGATTTCTCGGGCGTATTCCAGATCGACAGCGCGGGCGTTGGGCAGGTTGTGAAATCGCTCGCACGGCTGAAAAAATCCGGCGGTGATTTGCGGCTCGCGGGCGTTACCGGAATGCTCGATGGCGTCTTCAAGATGACTCAGGTGCACAAAGTGATCGCCATGTATCCCACGCCTCAGGCCGCCTCGGAAGGCTTCTGACTCCCGCACACAGGCGCGGTGGTATCTCGCAGCGAATTCGCCGGCGGGAGGATATATTCGCCTATACGGAGACCACAACCGAGCGCATCCGGCGCTTCCTTGCGCGCTCGAATGCTTGGCATAACGCGAAGCGCGTTTGCACTCATTAACCGAATCGTACTGCCCGCAATTTGACAGCACTTATTTTGCCCGTATAAACTCCCCAGCACATTTAGTTTCGCCAACGCGCGAAGCGATTCTGTCTCAAATCAAAGCGAAAGCTGTTCACAGTAGGGATTCTTCATATTCGAATGAGGAGGGTTGCATATGAATGAAAAAAAAGTGGAAGAGTTGGCATTTCGCGTCGTCGGTGACATGGGCGGCGCGTTCACCATGGCGCTCGGATACGTGGGCGACCAGCTCGGCCTGTTCAAGGCGATGGCCGGCGCGGGACCGATGCGCAGTCCGGATCTTGCCGCGCGGACGCAACTGAACGAACGCTATGTGCGCGAATGGCTCCGCGCCATGGTTGCGGCGGAATATATCGACTACGATCCGGACACGGATACGTACCGCATGACTGACGAACAGGCCTTTGTCCTCGCCAATGAGGACAGTCCGATGTTCGTGGGCGGGGCGTTTCATTTCACCACGCCATCCACCGCCAATTTCCCGAAAATCATGGAAGCGTTTCGCAAGGGCGGCGGCATTCCCTATTCCGAGATTGGCGATGAAATTCCGCATGCCATTGAACGCTTTTTCCGCCCCGGCTACCTGAACTTCCTCGCCAAGGACTGGCTCGGCGCGGTGCCGGGACTGGTCGCACGTCTGGAAAAAGGCGCCTCGATTGCGGACATCGGATGCGGACGCGGGCAATCGTCGGTGGCGATGGGGAAAGGCTATCCGAAGTCGAAAGTTCTCGGCATTGACTATCACGGGCCAAGCATCGAAAGCGCGCGCAAGCTCGCCACGAAGCAGGGCCTCACGAATGTGGAATTCCTGCAAGCCGGAGCGCATGAAATTCCCAAAGGGCGTAAGTTCGACCTGGTCTGCAGCTTCGATTGCATCCACGACATGGTGGATCCCAAGGCGACTCTACGAGCGGTCCGCGAGGCGCTCGCTGACGACGGCGTTTATGTGTGGTCTGAGCCAAACGCGTCAGCGAACGCACACGAGAATCGCAATCCGGTCGGCAAGGCGTTCCATTCGATCAGCCCGATGCATTGCATGACGGTTTCGCTCGCTTTCAACGGGGCGGGCCTCGGCACGGTGATCGGCGAAAGCGGCGCGCGCGCCCTCGCAAAAGAAGCGGGGTTCACGCGTTTTGAGCGGCTGCCGATTCAGAATCCGTTCAACCAATTCTTCGCCTTGCGGCAGTGATGAATGGAATAGCACCGTGGGCCCGGAAAGCCGCCACGGCGATAACGAGGCAAGCCGGTCAAGACCTCGCGTACGAAAACGCCTTCGTAGGGGCGACCCTTGGGTCGCCCTGGGTGGGGCAAGCCGCGCCCCTACCAGAGGGGACCTTGCTCAAAACAAATTGTGCTGGTGCGCACTTAGGAGCGTGCTGCCGTGTTGTAACGGGTCACGCTGCTGCTCCGCAGAAATGGCAGTACGCCGAGCAGCAGCGCCCCGCCAGGAATGACGACCCAGCTCACGACAGCGGCGGCCAGACTCCCCGCCGCAGGCAGGCCGTCAAAGGCGAAGCTGAAAGGGCAAATCACCAGGAAAATCGCGAGAAACACTAAAACCGGGAAAACTCCCGCGGCAACTTGTATGGCGCGGCTGCTGCCCGCGCGTCGTGACCAGTACGCACCGGCGGCGCCGAGAAACGGCAGGACGCATAGCCACGGAACATAAATCGTCAAGTACGAATAAACGGAATGCGGAGTCATTGAGTCGCCCCTGAACCAAACCGTTTGGAAGTACGGACGAAGTCCCGCGATCTGGAAAATCGTGAGAGAAGGCGGCGCTGGCGAGCAGAATGGTGAGGCCGGGGAGCCAAAGGCGCTTGACGCGGTCATTTAAGTTCATTGGATTCTCCTTGCGGGCGCGGTAGAGATGCGCGCCCAGGTGTTTGTCTTCGTGAAGCTCCGCAGCGGCGGTTTGCGTCGCGGCGAAATCGTCAAGGCCGCGGGCGGGCGCGTCGCTGCACAGATCTTCGAGGTAACCGGCAAGCTCGCGAGCAATTTCTTCGCGCTCATCGGCGGAGAGTTTCGAATGCGTCAGCTTGCGCGAGCTGCTTCGCGCAATCGTGGCGCCAAGGGGGTCAGGCATGATGGGCCACCGCGAGGCGTCCCAGCGCGCGAAACAGTTCGTTCCATTCCTTGCGCAGAGGCGCGAGCTTTTTGCGACCTGCGGCGGTCAGACGGTAATAGCGGCGGGCGCGTCCCGGGGCGTTTCGCCCCAGGTAGCGCGGAGCCAGCCGCGCGATTCCAGGCGATAGAGCAGTGGATAGAGCGAGGCCAGCGTGAAGCGCAGCGCGCCGCGCGTCTGGCGTTCGATGCGCCGTGCGATTTCGTAGCCGTGCAAGGGCCGCTCCGCCAGAATCGAAAGTATCGCCAGTTCGGCGCTGCCGCGTTTGATGTTTGCTCCAATCATAATGCCACCACTATATAGGGACACTATATATAGGAACAAGCATCCGTTGTCGCTGCGCGATGTCCAATGCGTAATCAAGCCGCATTGCGGCGACGGCCTGTCCTGAAGAACAGTTCGCCTGGCGGCACAAGGAAGCGGGCGCGGCCGAGCAGTTACTCACGGGCGCGCTAAAATTGAGGCATGGAATGTCCCAAGTGCAAAACGCCGAACGGCGACGCCGAGCGATTCTGCCGGCGGTGCCACACCACGCTGCTCTTCAAATGCCCGTCCTGCGCGGCCACGCAGAGGCATGGCGGGACATGCGACAAATGCGGCGTTGATTTTGCGAAGTATGCGTTCATGCTCGTTGCGCAGGAAAAAACCCGCGTATCGAGCGAGCGCGAAAAGCAGGTCGAAAAAGCCGCGATATGGAAGCAGATTATCCTACTGCCCATCACGGGCGGCTATTCGCTGATTCGTTTCTTCCTTGACCGCGGCCGCGCCTAAGCGGATTCCACAGGCAAGTCCCGCCGACGATGGCAGCTGATCCTTCCGACAAATGTTACCTCTAGGCGGCGTGCTGGCTGGCCTTTGCGCAGTTGACCATCCACGGGATGCCGAAGCGATCCACGAGCATGCCGAACCGCGTAGCCCAGAAAGTCTCCTGCAGCGGCATCTGCACTTTGGCGTTCTCCGCGAATGCCGCGAAAACGCGCTCAGCTTCCGCCGCGTCTTTCACTTCGATCGTCAACGAAAAACCTTGCGGCGTCTGATAGTGGCTGGGCGGATTGTCAGCGCCCGTGATGATTCGGCCATCGATATTCAACGCGGCGTGAACCACCTTGCTCTGCCATTCGGGCGCCACGTCTTTCGCCATGGGAGACGCGCCGTAAGTCAACAGGAAGTGGATTTTGCCGCCGAGGTGCTGCTCATAGAACTTGAACGCGGCCTCGCAGTCGCCCTTGAAATTGATATGTGGATTGAGATTCATGGTTCCTCCTTTATCCTGCCTTCCGAATGGAGACGTGCGTGCGTTCTAGCCGCCGGCAATTGCGCCGATGACGAAAAAAGGTTCCTTCCCCGAACCGACCGCTTCGGGCAGCGGCGCGTCGGGCGAGTCGTGGGAGAGATCCTGCTCGCAGGCGAAGAAGCGCACAAACGGACGCCGCTCCTGCGTGGTGTGATCGCGAATCGTGCCGCACAGCATGGGGTAGCGAGCCTCAAGCGCGTCAAGCACGGAACGCTGCGTGACGCGCCCCTCGACTTCCACCATTACGTCGCCATGGTCGAGACGCGCCAGCGTCCGCAGATGCGCGGGCAATGCGACTCGGATCGTTGTTCGGCTCATTTTTTTCAGCTCAGGGCAGCGTCTGAACTTCAACCGAAAGCACGGCCGGGAGATCGCGCACAATCGGCGCCCAAGTGTCTCCCGCATTCGCCGACGAGTACACTTGCCCGCCTGTGGTGCCGAAATACACGCCGCAGGAATCGAGCGAGTCGACCGCCATCGCGTCGCGCAACACATTCACGTAGCAATTGCGTTCCGGAAGGCCCTTCGACAATTCCTCCCACTCGTTTCCGCCCGTGCGGCTGCGGTAGACGCGCAATTTCCCGTCGAGCGGAAAATGCTCGCCGTCGCTCTTGATGGGGACCACGTAAATCGTCTCCGGTTCGTGCGCGTGAATGTCGATCACGAAGCCGAAATCCGTCGGCAAGTTGCCGCTGACCTCGGTCCACACATCGCCCGCGTTGTTCGTGCGCATCACGTCCCAGTGCTTTTGCATGAACAGCACGCCGGGCTTAGCCGCGTGCATGGCGATGTGGTGAACGCAGTGACCGATCTCCGCCTTCGGGTCGGGAATATATTGCGAGCGGAGTCCCTGATTGATGGGCTTCCACGTCTTGCCGCCGTCGTCAGTGCGAAACGCGCCCGCCGCCGAAATGGCGATGAAAATTCGCTGCGGGTTGCTGGGATCGAGAACGATGGAGTGGAGGCACATCCCGCCCGCGCCCGGTTGCCATTTGGGGCCCGTGCCGTGGCCGCGAAGTCCTGAAAGTTCCTGCCAGCTCTTGCCGCCATCGCTCGAACGGAAAATCGCGGCATCTTCGACTCCCGCGTAGACCGTGTTGGGATCTTTCAGCGACGGTTCGAGGTGCCAGACGCGCTTGAATTCCCACGGATGTTGTGTGCCGTCGTACCACTGGTGCGTGGTGAGCGGCTTGCCGCTTTGCGCCGATGTGTCGTAGACAAACTTGTTGCTCTCGCCTTTGGGACTTCCGTCTGGCGCCGTCGTCGGTTCGCCAGGCGGCGTGCCCGGCTGAATCCAGGTTTTGCCTCCATCGTCGGAGCGCTGAATCACCTGGCCGAACCAGTCGCTCGTCTGCGACGCGAAGATCCGGTTCGGGTCAACCGGCGAGCCCTTCAGGTGATAAACCGGCCAGCCCGCAAAAAACGGGCCGCTGACGTCCCACTTTTCACGCTTTCCATCCGCCGTCAAAATGAATGCGCCTTTGCGCGTGCCCACCAGTACGCGTACTTTGCTCATTCTCGTCTCCTTGTCGCATTTTTCGCCACGCGAAAATCTACCACGGTAACGGAAAGCACCTCAACTTGTCTTGTGCCTGCTGCCATTGCTGCTGAAACGTCAGTGCGCAACTGCAACTGCGGACGTGCCGTCCGACCATCGGCGCACAGGAATTATGTACATGCTTACGGGGCTCGGAGCGCCAGCTACTTGTTGTTGAAGCACCTGAACCGGGGATCCAGCCAGATTTGCGCCCCAGGCCGTGCCTTCCGGAACGTAAAACATCAGGTGGGCCAGATTGTGGCTACCCTGGTCGGTCAGATACGCTTCCTTAGACATCATGTAGCACATGGCTCCGGGCTGCAAAGCGGGCACTTCTTTCCTGCCGAATGCCTCAACTCCTTCCCTAATTTGATCTTTTGACCGACCAGCCAAAACCAATTCGGCCCTCTTCAGAATCAAGGGGAGTATGGCTCGCGCAGCCGGCGGATTGTAGCAGTCTGGACTCCGGTTTTTGGGGTTCCAAAACTCGGGATTATCAAAGGGAGCATTCCATGCTCGTTCCACCAGGCATACAAAACCGTTCTTGCCTTTAACTGCGGTTTCGTAACCATGTCGTCCGAGGACCAAAATCTCGGCATCGCTGGAGATGGACGCCGGGGCCGCAGTGCGCGCCAGAGCGATCTCTGCATTACGGTCGGGGATCAGGTACTGTTCCAGCGGGGCCATCGTTGGATACGGCGCTTTGGCGTTCTGCGCTTGCGCTGGCCACGCCACGCTCAACACGGCCACCAGCGCGAAGCTTCCCAATGCGATCGTCCTGATGATCTTTGAGTTCATTTATTCTCTCCTGAAATAAGAGAATCTGCTCCGCGCGACTTTTGAACGAGGCAAATTCCCCGGCTCGCGCTGACGAGAATCACGCTGCGCCGCCAGCAGCTTGCGGCGCCGCCTGCTCGCAATTAACCATCCACGGAATTCCGAATTTGTCGACGAGCATGCCAAAGCGGGGCGACCAGAACGTTTGTTGAATCGGCATCTTCACCTGTCCGCCTTCTGCCAACGCGTGAAAAACGCTTTCGGCCTCCGCAGCCTGCTTAACCATGAGCGAAACCGAAAAGCCCTTCGGCTCTTGATAGTATTGCGGCGGCGGGTCTGAACCCATCAAAGCCTGGTCGCCCACAACCATGTAGGCGTGCAGGATCTTTTTCCGCCATTCCGCGGGGAGGTGCTCCGCGCCCGGAGCGCCTTCGTGGGGGAGCATCGCAACAATCTTTCCTCCGAAACACTTTTCGTAAAACTTGAACGCTTCCTCGCATTGGCCTTTGAAAAGAAGATACGGATTCATTTGCATGGCTCGCACCTTTCGTTTAGTCAGTGTTCAGCAAATCCGTTCAGGCTCAACCCGGCTGCTCGCAGCCACCTCAAGACCGCCGTCGCGCGCGAGTCTGCGGCGAATTACGACCTCCGCCGACGTTCGCGAAGCTGGGCAGAAATGGAACCGGGTCCCGTTCGCTCCAACGTCGCCGCACTTCCGCCAGAACTTCGTCGCGGTTCGCCGCCATTTTCTCGACGACGGCATTTGGCGCGCCGGTTTCCTCGTGCCGCGTGCCCCAAATCAGCAAATCCAAAACCACGGGCGCCAGGTCAATTCCCTTCTCCGTCAACCGGTAATTCACTTTTCGCCCGTCGCTCTTCTCCGGTTCCGCCGTGATGATTCCCGCCGCAGCGAGCTTTTTTAGGCGGTCCGCCAAAATGTTCGTGGCAATTTGTTCATCCGACTCCTGAAATTGTTTGAACGTGCGGAAAGCGCGCACCATCATGTCGCGAATAATCAGCAACGACCAGCGATCGCCCAGCGCCTCGAGCGATATGCTCACCGGACAGCCGGAACGCGGCTTCGGCCTGGGCTTTCCCCTCACGGCCCGCACGCTATCAAATGTAACTTGCATAATGCAAGTAATATTTTGCCCGACACGATTTCGACGGAAAGGGACGGGTAACGGTTCTTTTCGGAAGGCAATGCGGAGAGATAAAAACAATGCCCGTCCCGATATACCGGGACGGGCGCGATCTGCCGAGGAAAACTACAGGACTGCTACTTTTCGCCGATGTGGTAGACGATTCCGATGGAGATACGCTCGGAATTTTGCGTCGAGCCGTTCGAACGCATGCCGATGTAATCGATTTGCGGCCGAACAGCCCACTTGCCACTACCGCCGATCCCAACGTCAACGCCGCCGCCGAAACTGAAGGCAAACGGGGTCGTGGACGCAGTAAGGCCTCCCGCCGAAGCGGAAAGATGCGAACCGCCGAAGAGCGCCTGCGCAAATGGCACGAACTTCTCCGATTGCCGGAACGAAAACCGCGGACCGAACATGAATGTCTCGGTCGTCAAGCCCACGCCGCTTGGAGAACCGTGATACACACCGAAGTCGCCGACGATGCCGAGCCAGTTATTGACGTTGACCCCCACCGACGCGCTAAAGCCATTCAGATTTGCGCCCGACGCACCGTTCGAACCGTTCAGGTGGAGATAGGAATACCCGCCTGCGACATCCGCCACGGGAGTGTTCTGCCCGTGTGTGGTCATCGCCAAGAGCGAAAAGGCGAGCGCTGCCCAAATGAGTCTCTTCATCTGTATCTCCTCTAGTCTCAAGTATTTGAGTAGTTTACGGCTGCCAACCCGATTCCTCTGCGAATACGGTCTTTGCGCAACCGGTTCCGCTCCTACAGGTGCCTCTGCAGCAAGATTTACTCTGCAATCCAGCGTAGGGGAGGTGCCACTTTTCGTCAATTTCTCTTCGGAATCGGGGTTCCTTAACGAATAGCTGTACGGAAGAACGGGTAGCTGGAGGGGTGCGCCATGCATCGTTAGATGTATGATACTTCAGCGAATTAGAGCACGCGGGCGAAGGGGAGAGAAACAATGAAAGGATTTATTCTGGGGATCATCGTGACGATCGCGGCCATCGTTGGCGCGGGGCTTTTCGTTGCGGTCACCGGGCATATCACGATGCGCGCCGACATTTTGCCCATGTCCATTGAAAAATCCATCGCGATGCGAGCCATGGATGCGAACGTGGAACGCAACGCGTCAAAGATCGCGAATCCGATTCAGCCGACGGAACAGAATTTAACGGACGGCGCGGAGATTTATGCTTTCAAATGCGCGATGTGTCACGGCGATCCCGTTCATCCCAAATCGCAGCTCGCCGATTCGCTCTATCCGCAGCCGCCGCAATTCACGACTGAGAGCCCGGACATGGCGGAAAACGAAAATTATTACGTCACGCTCCACGGCGTGCGCTGGACGGGCATGCCCGGCTGGAAAAACGCGCTGACGACGGAGCAAATCTGGAAGGTGGTCACGTTTTTGTCGCACATGGATAACCTGCCGCCGAAGGCGAAAGCCGTTTTTGGCCTGACCGGCGGCGCACCCGCCCCCGCCGCGCCTGCCGCAAACACGAAACCCAAAAAAACCATGCCAAAAATGTGATTAGCCGTGACGCTGTTGCGCTGGTGAACTGTGGCGCACGCCTGTCCGGCGAAGCGGGTCCCGCACGGCGTGCAAATCCGGCGTGGCGCTTCGCTCCGAGCGCGCCTCAAAAAATAGACTGGCAGCGGTAGCTCACGTC
Organism: uncultured Acidobacteriota bacterium; assembly: GCA_963757905.1. GTDB lineage: Bacteria > Acidobacteriota > Terriglobia > Acidiferrales > UBA7541 > DAHUXN01. Next base: position 187,937 of record CAVWSV010000003.1, read on the forward strand.
CCTTTGCGGCGGTTTGGCCACAACTGACGTGAGGTTTTTTGTCGTGCGCGGGCGAAAGCGTAAAGGCAAAAGCAAAGGCCAAAGGCCTCACGTCAGTTCGCGCAGCGGCGGCGCGAACCCTTCCTGTGTCAGGGTAGGCAGGACCCTTCGCTGCGCTCAGGGCATGCCTGAGCTACAAACGCACCGCGCGCGGGCGGGCGAGGAAATACACGATGGGGCCGAGGGCGATGAGCACCACGCCGACGGCGAGCGAGCTGGTCGAGCCGATGGCTTCGGTGCGATTGCGCACCACCGCGGCGATCATCAATCCGAGTGGCGGAATGCCGAGCAGCACCGCGCCCCAAATTCCTCCCGGCACGCGATACGGCCGCGCGAGGTTTGGTTCGCGAATGCGCAAACCGACCAGCGCGCCGAATTCCAACAAAATGCTCAATCCCGTGAGCAGCACGTCCATGATCACCAGGTGCTCGAAATTCAGGAACAACGCCGCGCCCCAGCACAACGCGCATGCGGTGATCGCCACCCACGGCATTCCCGTGCGCGAATTTGTGCGCGCGAAAATGCGCGGCAAGTAGCCATCCTGCGCCATCACCAGCGGCAAACGCGAAAACGAAAGCATCAGCGCGTTGAACGTGCCGATCGCTCCGATTGCGCCGCCAATCGCGATGGCAATCGACAGCCATGCGCCGCCGAGCAAGCGGCCCACGTCCACCCAGCCGCCCGTTGACCATCCTGCCGGACTGATGCCCGTGCGCGCGACCGCGCCAATGGGAATAATGTAACTGACCACCACGAGCAGCACGCCGAAAAGCATGGTGCGCGGAAAGGTCCACGAAGGCCGGTCCACTTCCTCCGCGATCGTGGACGTGTTGTCCCAACCCATGTAATTCCACATGGCGATTAAAATTCCGCCGAGAATATCGAAATGCGCGCGCGCGTTTTGTGCCGAGGCGCGAAGTGGCGCGACCAGCAGCGACGCCGGCGCGGCCGAGCCGGAAACTGACGTCCAGTGCGCCACAGCGCATGCCGTCAAAATCACGAACGGACCCAGCAGCAGCACGGACATCCACACGGAGCCTTCGCCGACGGCGCGCGCGCCGCAAATGTTCCACACGGTGCACACTACAATCAGCGCCAGTTCGATGACGATGCCGCGATGCCCTGCCGTGATTGCCGGCGCGAAATGCCCCACGTAATCAACGAATAGCGTGGGGTACAGCGCCATTTCGAAAATGCTGCCCGCCAGCGTGAGCCACACTTCTTGAAATCCCCAGAAGCGGCCCATCCCGCGCTGCACCCAAATGTAAAAGCCGCCCTCTTCGGGAATCGCGGTGGAAAGTTCGCTGACCATCAGCGCCGCGGGCGCGCTCCAAAGCAGCGGTGTGATCAGCAGAATAGCGAGCGCGCCGCCGTAGCCCGCCATACGCACCACGTCCTCGAGGCCGTACGGCCCGCCGGAGACCATGAAGTAAGTCGCGGCGACGAGCGGAAGCAGCGTGAGTTTGCCGCGCGCGAATACTCGGGGCGCTCGCCGCCCGGCAATTTCCTGAACGGAGGCACTCATCTGTCGAGTCGGGCGCTCTTCACAGTGTGGAAATTTATATCACCGCGTAGCACGATTGCGCATCACAGATCTGCAACCACGGCTTTTGCGTTCTCCGTGTGCCACCATCGAACCGCCTTGCGGGGTGGTACGAAAGTTCTGTTGTCGAATGCGCTGCGCGCGCTTGCGCGTACGCGAACTCCACTGTCGATTCCAAGTACAATTCAGGAATGACCTGCCCGAAATGCGGCGCGGCGAATGCGGAAAGCGTGCAATTCTGCACGAATTGCCACGCGACGCTGCTCTTCAAATGCCCAAACTGCGAGCACATGCAAGCGCATGGCGGAACGTGCGACAGTTGCGGCACGAATTTCGACCTTTTCTGGTCAAGTTACATGGCGCTGAAATCGCATGAGGCGCAACAGGTCGAAGTAGACAAACTGAAGGCGGAAGCCGGCACGCTTGTGCAAATCCTCACGTTGCCGCTAGCCGTCGGCGCTTCACTAACGCGCTTCGTCTTTGGCCAAGCGGCAATTCATCTGATCAGCCGCGTTTTCTCGCGTCTCACTTCGCGCTAAATCTGATTCCGGGGAAATCGCTTACGGTGTGGCAGGCCTGTACATTCCGGCGTCAACCCCGCCTCCTCCGCACAAGTCCGCCACGACGAAATGAAAATAAGTGGTGCGCGCGCCTCGGATCACGTTACGCCGCGCTGGCGCTCTTTTCGCTGCGAATCGCTGCGCGCATCATCGCGGTGATTTCCGGCGTGATCCGCCGTATGTTGTGTTCGATGCGTGCGTGTTCCGCAGCTTGCCGCATAATTTCCTCTTCCGTGGCGGCGTGAACAACGTAGCTGCATCCGGGAATCACGTCGTTGCAATGAAGCATCTTGGCCATGAGGAACTCCTTCCGGCTTGCGCCGATTTGACTCGTATGACCGGAGAGTTGGAATTCTGGCCTGCATTCTACGCTTCGCCGCTTCGTCGCGCAACGGCCCAAAAGCAGCGGACTGGATCGCGGCTAATCTGGCGCGCGCCGTGCGTTTCGCGGCCACGACGCGACGGCGTACACCGCGAGCACCACGCAGAACGGATCAATCGGCCGGCGATACCAATCCTCCGGATGCGTGACGTAATAGATCAGCGGGAAAAACAAAAACACGATGAGGTAGGGCATACCAACAGCGACGCCGTCACGGAACGCCCGGCGCAGACCCAAAAGCACCAGAATAGTTAACGAACTGCAAAAGAAAATATTGGCCGGATCAAAGGGCTGATCAGCAAGGTACTGCCGGTTGAAGCTCCAGAACCCCGTCCATATGTACACAACGCGTCGAAACGCGACTCCCACGAACCAGACCGGATGCTGTTCAATATAGGCCAGCGCCTGGCGCTTTCCATCGGCCATGTAGGCCAACTCGCCCCTCTGCACGTATTCATTCCACTCGGAGTCGTTGTGCCAGGGTCCAGCCATGGTCGGATGCCAGCTCGAAGTGTCGCCATCGTTGCCCACATGCAATTCCAACCCGAGGTCGTCGCGGATAGGAATGAACTGATGGAAAACCTGATAGTTGCGCACAAACCAGGGCGATAGGACTGCAATGAACACGAGCGCGGCCGCGACATTCGGAGCAAACCAACGCAAGCCTTGCTTGTGGCGGCGATAACAGGTCCAGATGCCCAAGGCCGGCAGCACGGAAAGCACGCTGGGATCCGTGAGCCCGGCCAGCCCCCAGAGCGCGCCGTAATTAACCCACGACAAAGTTTTCGAGGCATTCTGCAGGCGCAAGGCCATCAGAAAAAGAATACTGAGCAGCAAAGTGGCGAGCCAGGTGTCCCAAATCCGATCCACGGGAAAATAAATGGCGTACGGAAAAAACGCCCAGGCCCAGCCGCTCCACATCGCCACGCGGGTTCCAAAACTCTCTCGAGCAAACAGAAAGATTGGCACGCAGGTGAGAGCGGAAATCAGTGCGTTCAGCGAAAGAAGAACGAGCGCGGAAGCTTTCGTGTAGAGTCCGAAAATCTTGAATACGCCTGCGACGAAATAGGGATAAATTGGCGCCATCCACGCGCTTGGCCCCGTGTTTGCGAAAAGTGGACTGCCGAATCCGTGCCCCTCGACAATCGATTGCGCGATTCGGCCAGTCTCATAGGCGAACCGCCAGTGGTCTCGTTCGGGATTGAGGCGCTTCGGGAGAAAAATGGGGATGACGCACAGCCTCACGGCCAGGGCAACGATGACCATCCAGAAGCAGGCGCGCCGGACATTCAGGCGATCACCAAACAGACTCGCGTTCGCGCCGTTACTCTGGTCGACGTTCAGAAGTGCTCTTTCTCTTCCGCCTCGGCAAACGGCGTCTCGATATCCGTGGAGATGCGCGCCCAGGCGCTGGTGCGCCAGTTATCGACGATCTGTTTCGCCGGCACCCACGCGCCCACAGGCATCAGCAAACGCTCCGAGAGCGCCGCAACGTATGGTTCGTACATGCGGCGCAAATCGCCGAGCCGCCGCTCGGATTCGTCCCGGTCCTCGGAGCAGCAGTCCGATAGTTTCGCCGCGATCAGCACTCCATGCAATTTTTGCAACTCGCCGGAAGGCAGGCGCGCGCCGTCCGTCTGCTTCGGCGGGCAATTCAACACTTGCGCCAGATCCACCACGGCGTGGCGCGAAATCGCGAACGTCAGTTTCGCCTGCCAGCGCAGCGAGCCTTGGCCGTACGCAATCAGCAGCGCGGACGCATCCAGAATCGTCGTCAGCGCCGCCAGCCACGATTGATTGTTGTGCTGCGAACGGAAATAACACAGTACGGGATACGACAGATGGCTTTCCATCAACTCTGCCGCCCACGTTTCCCAGTCGTGAAAATATTGTTCGAGCGCGGCGACGCTCTGCGGCTGCGTGTGGCGGCGCAGCAATTCGGCGGCGGTCGGCGGAGAGCCCGCGCGCGCATCGAGCAGCGAGATATTCACTTCGCGCCGCGAAAACGCGCCGTACAGCACGGGCAAGTAACTGATCACCACGGCAAGAAAACCGAAGCCGATACCCGCTTCCATCACCGTGATCACGCGCGCCAGTTCCGTTTGCGGCGTCACGTCGCCCAGGCCCAGCGTGAAAAATGTGGTCCCACTCAGATAAAAATCAGCGAGGAACCCGCGATTCTCATTCGCTCCCAGACTAATTGCCGAGCCGGCGCCTAAATGCAAAAGCGCGAAGGCGAAAATCAACCCAACGGCCCACACGACAAACAACGCGAGCAGCGACAGCGGCCCGAAGTAGCTCAAAAACGATTCGCGACGGCTGCCCCGGCGAATCGCCCGCGCCGCGCGGCTCCACGGAATCCAAGTGTACCAATAAAACAAACGCACGATGCGGAACCGCCGCGTCACGCGCCGCGGCAGAATGATCGTCTCGAACACGTCCCACAAAATCACCACGACCACAAGCAGCCCGCATATTGTCGCCGCCAGCTCCATCTTCCCTGCCCTTCACGCGCCGCGCATCACCCGGCGCATGCCTGTGAATTCGCGTAGGCCATTCTAGCCCGATTTGCGCGCATGGCAACGCAGCTTCACGCGCCCGCTCTTGACACACCGTAGTGTCTGCCGTATCTTCCCAGCACCAAAAATGCATAAGAGCCCCATTTTTTTGCTGTAAATCGCACCGTGCGCAAACCGTCCCTAGGCGCCGTCCTGCTCGGACTGATCCCTTTTATAGCGATGTGCTTCTCTGTATCGCTCTGGGACCGCGTGTATCCGATGGTTCTGGGACTTCCCTTCAATCTTTTCTGGCTGGTTTTGTGGATTCTGCTGACGCCGCTCTGCATGTGGGGCGCGTACGTTCTGGAGACGCGCGCAAGAATGCGCTCGCCGCGTTCCGCGCATGGACGTATTCGAGGCGCAAACCAATGAGCGCCGCCGCGATCGCGTTAACGGTCATGTGTCTGATTGTGGCCACGGGCGCCGCGCTGGGATTTTATGCCGGCGTGCACCGCAAGAAGAATTTGGAGGAATGGGCCGTTGGCGGAAGAGGTTTCGGGATTTTGCTGATCTGGCTGTTAATGGCCGGCGAAGTTTACACTACGTTTAGTTTCCTGGGCGCGAGCGGCTGGGCATATTCGCGGGGCGGCCCCGCGCTCTACATCCTTGGCTATCTTTCGTTGGCCTACGTTGTTTCGTTCTACATTCTTCCGCAGCTCTGGGAAGTCGCCCGCGCTCACAAGATGCAAACGCAATCGGATTTTTTCGAGACCCGCTACAAAAGCAAGAATCTGGCCGCGTTTGTTTCCATCATCGGCGTGGTGTTCCTGATTCCGTACATACAACTGCAGCTCACGGGCTTGGGGATTATCGTCGAAGTGGCGAGCTCGGGCGCGGTCGCACGGACGGCGGCGACTATCATCGCCGCGGCGGTCGTAGCTGCGTTCGTATTCACCAGCGGAATCCGGTCGGCGGCGTGGGTCAGCGTGGTGAAGGATATTCTGCTGCTCATTGCGGCAGTGTCCATCGGCATTGTCGTGCCCTATCATTACTTCCACGGGATCGGCCCGATGTTTGCCGCCATTGCGCGCGCGCATCCCGCGCACTTGACGATGCCGGGCCCCACCAAAAACCTGGGGCACGCCTGGTACATCTCCACGGTCCTGCTGAATTCCCTGGGCCTCTACATGTGGCCGCACAATTTCGGGGCCTCTTTTACGGCCAAGAGCAGCGATGTCCTCAGGCGAAACGCCGTGATCATGCCTCTTTATACAATCACCCTGCCGCTGATTTTTCTCGCGGGCTTTGCCGCGCTGATGGTCATCCCCGGACTGAGCAATGGGGATCTTTCCCTCCTTGCGGTCGTGCAACGGACCTTTCCGCCGTGGGCGCTCGGCATGATTGGCGGCGCGGGAGCTTTGGCTGCGATGGTTCCCGCGGCAATTTTCACGCTGACCGCGGCTACACTCTTCGCCAAGAATTTCTACCGGACTATTTTCGCGCCGACGATGAGCGATGCGCGCGTGGCCAAACTTGCGAGAATCATGGTCGGATTCGTGATGGCCATCGCTCTGTATTTTGCGATGCACAGTTCCACGACGCTCGTGAATCTGCTGCTGTGGGGATATGATGGCGTAACGCAATTCTTCCCGGGCGTAGTTCTCGGCCTGTATTGGAAAAGAGTCACGCGAGCCGGTGTTTGGAGCGGAATGGTCGCGGGCATAGCGACGCTGGCCGTTTTGCTGCTGAGCAACCGCGACCCGATTTGGGGAGTCAATGCGGGATTCGTCGCTTTGTGCGTGAATTTCGCGGTTGTGGCGGGCGTCAGTCTCCTGACCCCCGCGGAACGCAGCGAATTCCACGAACCGTTTGAAACGAGCGCCGAGTGCTAGCGCAACGTTGGTGTTGCGCGGTGCGAAGTTACGCGAGGGGAAGTTACGTGAATTGGTGGGGGCTTGCCGAGTGCCGGAACTCGGGATAAATGATACGCCACACGAACGGACTAAAACTCGCTCACGCCGCTGGGAAACTCCTGCGTGGGGCGTCACGTATCTCAAAAAGCGTTGGGACACTGGGCTTTGCGGCCGCGCTTGCGTTGCCGCTTGTTTTTGCAGGCTGCGGCGGAGGCGGGAGCGGACCACCGCAGCAAGTGACGCCAACAATCACCTGGGCCAATCCGCAGCCAATCAACTATGGCGCCGCGCTATCCAGCACGCAGTTGGACGCGACCGCGTCCGTGGCAGGAACGTTCGTTTATTCGCCCGCAGCGGGCAGTATCCCTACCGCCGGCACAGACTTGTTGACCACTACATTCACTCCCACGGACACGATTCATTACACGGTGGCGACATTCGCCGTGCAGTTGGTTGTGAATCCGCAGCCGCTCCAGCAATCGGGGACTTGGACGCCTGCCCCGTTTAGCGCCGCAAACGGCGGGCCCGCTTTTGGCCTCTGGCTGCTGACGGATGGAACAGTGCTCTCGCACGGCGGCGATCTTCACCAGTGGGTGAAGTTGACGCCGGACGCTCAGGGAAACTACGCCAACGGCGCGTGGACGGTGCTTGCGGATAGCAATTATGGCCGCGGCGCCGCGCAGGAGCACGTGTTGCGCGATGGGCGGTTCTACGAAGCCGGCGGCGAGTACATTTATTTTTGGCCGCCGGGATCGTCGAGCAACGACCACAACTCCGTCGAGATTTACGATCCCGTCGCCAACACGTGGACGATTGGCGCGCCGGGCCTCTACGGCGACATCGGCGATAGCGGCAGCACAACGCTCACCGACGGCCGCATCTTCGCCAGCTCGCGAAGCACCAACGCGACCCAAATCTACGATCCCACAGCCAACGCGTGGACGCCGGAGGCTGCGAAGAGCGACTCGGGCGATGAAGAGAGTTGGATCTCGCTTCCGGATGGATCGGTTTTCGCGGTTTCCAATACAACGCAAAACCGCTACGACCCGGCGGCGAATCAGTGGAATCCCACCGGCCCAATTCCACCAGGTGTGATCTTCGGCGACGTTGGCCCCGCCACTCTACTGTATGACGGCCGCGTTTTCGTGCTCGGTTCCTTTTCGACGGCGCTATACACGCCGGGCGCGACGCGCAGCGCGCCGGGGAGCTGGGTCGCTGGGCCCGGGCTACCCGATGGGAACAATACCGAGGACGTTGCTGCGATTGTGGAGCCCAACGGCAAAGTGATGTTTCAATCCTATCCAAATGGAAAAGCGGCGAACGTCCTCAATGAATTCGATCCGCAGAGCAACACGATAGCGCCAATCGTCCCGCCAAACGATCCGGCCATGCCGCTGGATTATCTTGTGCTGCCGACGGGACAAATCATCGTCACCTGCGGAGCGCTGGATTATATTTACACACCCACGGGCGCGCCCAGCGATGTCTGGCGACCGACGGTCAAGAGTGTCACGCTGAATCCTGATGGTTCCTACACTCTGACAGGCACGCAGCTTTCCGGCATGGTGACCACGGGAGAAGACGACATGACCATGGCGGAAAATTATCCGATTGTGTATCTGACGAACGCGGCGGGAAACGTCTACTACTGCCGTTCATTCAATTTCAGTTCGATGATTCCGGCGACGCCGGGCGAAGTCGAAACCGCGCAGTTCACGCTGCCCGCCGCGCTGCCGCACGGAACGTACAGCCTGTACGTTTCCGCCGTAGGCGTCTCCTCAAAAACCGCTTACCCATTCACGTTCTGAGCTGCGTAGCCAACGCCCGGGCCGCGTCCGAATCGCGCACACGCTTCTTTGCGCTTGCGCGAGCCGCGCGCGGGCGCGATAATGCGCCTGCCTGCCGGCCAGGGCGTACGCACGCCATGGCGCGGACCTTCGGTACCCGGAACCGTTTTCGGAGACTGTTCATGCGCCTTTCGTTCCCGGCCCCTGTAAAGCGCGTTTCGTTTTTCTTTGCCGTTCGATTCGCACTGCCACTGACGGTGATTTTTGCTCTTGTCGTCGCCGCGGCTTCACCCGCGCGCGCGCAGAATTTCGCCGACAATTCAAAATGGGAGCTCGGCGGACATTACGCCTTCCTCACCCTTCCTTCGCAATGCACCGGCGGCTCGACATGCGAGTCGAGCAATTCCGGCCTGGGCGCAAACGTCACTTACAATTTTTCGCCCTGGATCGGCGTCGACACGGAGATGAATTTCTTCGGCAACAACGGCGACGCCGCAACGAACCTCACAGGCGGCAACGTCACAGAGGGTCTCTTCGGCCTGCGTTTCGGACCGACAACGCGTCGGTGGGGACTTTACAGCGTGGTGCGGCCGGGCTTTGTGAATTTCAGCAACGTCCTCGCGTCCGCGCAGTCAAGCGCAACGCCCGCTGCCAGTCCGGCGCCCGCCGCAAACGGCGTCCCGCGATTTTCGGCCGTCTTGAATTATCAGGCTTCCTCGACGACGCCCATCGCCATGCTCGGCTTCACGCGCGCCACCGATTTTGCGTTCAATTATGGCGAAGCCATCGAATATCGCCCCACTAAACACGTCGCGGTTCGCTTCGACATTGGCGACACAATCGTCAGCTACCCCGGCTCAACGCTCGGCGCGCAGTACCATCAGCACAATTTTCAAATCTCTCAGGCGATCATCATCCGGTTCTGATTTGAGATCGTAGGGGTGAGGCTGTAGCCTCGCCCGGTCGGGTCTGAAGACCCGACCCTACAGATGTTGCCAGACGCACAGATGCTGACCGGACTTGCAGCGTAAGCCAACCGCTCATCGCCAAGCTACTGCGAAAGGCTAAGCAGCGCGTGCAGGAAACCAGCCCCGAGTGCGATTGCACAAGCCGCAGACGGAAAGCATCACGGGGACCTCGACCAGCACACCCACTACGGTCGCCAGCGCCGCTCCGGAGCCCGCGCCAAACAGGGCAATCGAAGTGGCCACCGCCAACTCGAAGAAGTTACTCGCGCCAATCAGCGCGCCCGGCGCGGCGACATTGTACGGCACGTTCAGCAATCGCATCAGGCCGTACGCGAGTCCCGAATTGAAGTACACCTGAACCAGAATCGGCACGGCGATCAGCAGCACGTGAACGTAGCGCGCGGTGATGTTGTCCGCTTGAAACGCAAAGATCAGAACCAGCGTGACGAGCAGCGCACCCATGGTAACCGGCGCGAATCGAGGCAGAAGCCGCTCGAAGCCTTCCCCGCCGCGCTTCCGTATCAGCCAGCGGCGCAGCGCCGTGCCAATCGCCAACGGTATCACGATGAACGCCACTACCGAATACATCAGCACGGAAAATGGCACGCGCAAGTTCGAAGCCCCCGCGACGAGAAATCGCACGATGGGAGCGAACAGGAACAGCATGATCAAATCATTCAGGGACACCTGAACCAGCGTGTAGGCCGGATCGCCGTCCGTAAGATGACTCCACACGAAGACCATCGCCGTGCAGGGCGCAGCCGCAAGAATAATTGTTCCCGCGATGTATTGATCGGCTTCGCCGGGCGTAATCCAATGGCTGAATACGTGCCGGAAGAAAAACCACGCCAGAAAAGCCATGGAAAATGGCTTGACCAGCCAGTTCACGAATAGGGTGACCATCAATCCCCGCGGCCTTTGCCCCACTCTTCGGATGGACGCAAAGTCGACCTTCATCATCATGGGAATAATCATCAGCCAAATCAGAACAGCAATAGGCAAATTGACCTGGCTGCCGTGCCCGAACTCCAGGTCCCGCAGCGACGAGACGATGGAGGGCACCCATTTTCCCAGCGCGACTCCGGCGACCATGCATAGTCCAACCCACAACGATAGATAGCGCTCAAAGAGGCTGAGCCGTTTGGGTTCGTTGCGGTGGACTGCCGCTGTCGCCACATCGACCGCCATACTTTTAGGCCTTTCGTCCTTCCACTAACCTAAATTCGCTGTCGATGTGCGCGAAAATCTCGTCGCGTACTTTGCGAAACGCCGCGAGTTTTTCCTCCTCGGTTCCCTGCACCGCGGCGGGATCGTCCAAATCCCAGTGCACGAATTTTACCGTTGCGGGAAACACGGGGCATTTCTCACGCGCGTTCGAGCACACGGTAACAACAAATTGCACCGGCGTACCCAATAATTCCGTGATGTCCTTCGACCGCTGGCCCGCTATGTCGATGCCGATTTCGCGCATCGCCGCCACGGCGAGCGGATTTAGTCCCTTCGGATCGATACCCGCGCTCATCACGTCGAATCGCCCGTCCGCGACGCTCCGCAGGTAGCCCTCCGCCATCTGGCTGCGCGCCGAATTCCCCGTGCACAAAAACAGCACCTTCGGTTTCATGCGGGCCCTCCGTATTTCTTACGGCGCGCAACAGCCCGGCGCGCAGCAGGAGCTTTTCGCGACGTCCTTGCCTGCGGCGGGTTTTCTGGCAAGCCCAGGCTTGCGGGCGCGAATGAACGCGCTCGCAAATTTGCCATCGATGTGCGGCGCAATCGCGTCCGCATCGATTCCCGCGGCCGTCAGGAATTGCCGCGCGTCTTCAATGCTGTAAACGCGCGTCGGCTCGATTTCAATTTCCGTGAATCCCGCCGCGTCGAGCTTCGCGCGAAACTCCGATTCCTCCATCGCGCCCGCGACGCAACCGACCCACAGTTCCACGCTTCGGCGAATATCCGCAGGTACTGTGCCACGCACCACCACGTCCGACACCGCGAAGCGCCCGCCCGGCCGCAACACGCGAAACGCCTCGCGCAGCACGCGCGCTTTGTCGGCGGAAAGATTGATGACGCAATTCGAAATCACCACGTCCACGGAATTCGCCGGCAGTGGAATATTTTCCATTTCGCCGCGCAAGAACTCGACATTCTCGACGCCGGATTTGCGTTGATTCTCCCGCGCCAGCTCGAGCATTTCGTCCGTCATGTCCAAGCCGTACGCTTTGCCGCCGGGACTCACGCGGCGCGCGGAAAGCAGCACGTCAATTCCGCCACCGGAGCCCAGGTCAAGCACAATCTCGCCCGGTTCGAGCTTCGCCAGCGCCGTCGGATTGCCACAGCCAAGCGACGCCGCAACCGCCTCGGCCGGAATCGCCGATTTCTGCGATTCGTCGTAGAGGTTGCTGGTGATCGGATCGCATGCGCTCAATCCCGGCGCGCCGCAACAGGCGGTGCTTCCCGCCGAGACGCGTTTCGCCGCTTCGCCGTATTTGCTTTTCACTTCACTCTTGATATCGCCGCTCATAAAGGGCCTCCCGTCAACTACGCATCTGCCTGCGCGAATATGTATCAGACACTACGCCAGGCCAATCATATATGTCAAGGCGAATGTATTGTGCTATACTGCGTCCATGCCCAAGCCCACAAAGCGCGCCGCACTGCACCGCGTATTTCGCGCGCTCGCGGATCCCACGCGCCTGCGCCTGCTGAATCTGATCGCCGGACGCGAAGTATGCGTTTGCTATTTCGTGGAGATTCTGCGCACCAGCCAACCCAAAGTCTCCCGGCACTTGGCGTATTTGCGCAAGGCAGGCTTGGTGGCGGCACGACGCGAGGGCAAATGGATGCATTACAGGTTGGAAATTCCGAAAAACGAGGCGGTGGCGAAAATTCTTCGCGAGACATTGAATCACTTGCGGAATGAACCGGAGATGCGGCGGGACGTTGCGCGCTTGAGTTCCGCGTGTTGCGCGCCGGAAAAATACGAAATCCTTCGAGATGCGCCCCAGCCCGGCTTAGTGCAGCTCAGCGGCCACTAGCACCGCCGCCGGAAACGCAGTAATTATCCTGAAGTCGCGGACGCTTGGGAGAGCAGCGGAATAGTGGCGCGCGCCGTGGTGCCGTGATCCGTGGAATTGATTTCCAGCGTTCCGCCTAGATCCTTCAAGCGTTCCCGCATGCCGTTAATTCCCACACCCAATCGTTTCCGCGGAGCGCTCGGAGAATCGTATGACGGCTTCGCAATCCCCTTCCCGCGATCGCATATTTCCAAGCTCACCTGGCGGGAATCCGCCTTGACCTGCACCATGGCCCAGTCGCTTCCCGAGTGCCGGTGGATATTCGTCAGGCACTCCTGCAGCACGCGGAAGAGCGCCAGCTCTACCGGCTCGTCCAGCCGTTTGAGCTTCTGCGGAATTTGCAGCTCGACTTTCACTCGGCTTCGCGCGGCAAATCCCTCCACGTACCATTCAATCGCCGACGCCAGTCCCAGTTCCTCGAGCAACGGCGGATGCAGCAAATGCGAGAGCGTGCGAATCTCCGACGAGCATCGCGTCACAATCTCGCTCGCTTCGTCGAGCTTCTCCCTGGCTTTCGGCGGCAATTCCCCGGCGCTTCTCCTCGCCGCTTCGAGCGACATTCCCAACGCCACCAAATATTGCCCCGCGCTATCATGCAACTCGCGCGCGATTCTTCGCCGCTCGTCATCCTGGCTTTGCATCAAGCACGTTGACAACCGCCGAAGCTCTTCGGTCTGCTCCTCGATTTCGGTGTTGCGCTGCTCTAGTTCTTTGGTCCGGGCGCGCACTTCCATGTCGAGTTTCTCGGCCAGAGCCCGCGCCCGCTCTTCTCTCTGGCGTAGCGCCTGCTCGATCTGCTTTCGTTCCGTGACGTCCCGCGCCACTTTCGACGCCCCGACGATTCGGCCCTCTGCATCTCTCACGGGAGAGATCGTAAGCGAAACATCGAGCAGCGAACCGTCCTTGCGCCTGCGCACCGTTTCGAAATGATCGATTCGCTCGCCTCGTTTGAGCCGTCCGATAATTGTCGCCTCTTCATGCTGGCGATCGGCCGGAACGATTAGCGTGATGTGCCGGCCGATGGCTTCTTCGGCCGTGTAGCCGAACAACCGCTCCGCGCTTTTATTCCAACTGGTGATCGTGCCTTCCAGAGTCTTGCTGATGATCGCATCGTCCGACGAATCCACGATGGCAGCCAGCAAACCGCTCGCCCGCTCGGCTTGTTTTTGTTCCGTGATATCGAGCAGCATATTAATGGCGCCAATGATCCTGCCTGCCTCATCGCGCAATAGTCTGGGATACGGTATGAACCAAAAACGCGTGCCGTCCGGGCGCTCTGCGATCACTTCCACGCCGTCCAGGATGCGGCCTTCCCTCAGTGCAACGGCCACGGGACGTTCGTCATCCCGCATCGGAGTGCCATCGGGCCAGAACAGCTTCACGGTCGCGAACCATTGATCCGCGCCAAGCTCTGGGGCGTGTCCTAAAAGCCGCACTGCGGCGGGGTTGAAGTGAGTAAGGCGGCCTTCGACATCCGTCGTGTAAATAGCCGCCGGGAGCGCATCAATCATTTCGCGGAAACGCCGCTCGGTTTCGTGCAGCGATTCGTGAACTCTCAACAGCTCGTCATGCTTTTCTGTTTGGCGGTGCAGGCCCGTCAATTTGGCCAGCAGCTCGTCGGTCGTTCCTGATTCAACGGGTACATCTCGCTGCGATGTCTGGCTGGGGGGTACAAAGCGTGGTCGCGTTTCTGCCATTTGCGGAAATCTCCCCGGCTGGAAACGGTTTTGGAAATCGAAGCGACAAAATCTTAGTCCCACTCGCTCTTAGTGTCAACGAGCAAAATGTTCAGTTTATACAACATTATCCAAGTTTATATTTTGGGGAGGCGCGTTGAAATTTTGCCGATGCGAAGCTGGACCTAATAGTGCGTCACAACGCTTAATTTGGACGCGGAACGCGTGGTTTTTTTCTTCCTACTGTTTCGCGCTAAGCCGCTCGCCGCGATGAAGCTGGCAGACGCATCCCGGACGGATTTCGCCATTCGTGGCGCGGCCATTTCTTCCTGGACGCGGACGAGCGTTGCGTTGTTCGACTTCTTATCTATTTTCTTGCTCATGCCCGGATGATGCTCGCAATCCGAAACAATTGATGTCCACTTGCGCAGACTCGATTTACCGCCCTGGCCCTGTTTGATGAGCAAAGCCGAGCCGTCGCGCAGCAACAGCCGGTACAGCGAAGCTCGAAAGTCGCAGCCGCGTCTTTCTACAGCGAAACGCTTGCTCCCGGCCGCAGAGGGATTACGGCTCGCGCCGTGGTGCCCAGATCCGTGGAATGAATTTCCAGCCTTCCGTCCAGACCCTTCAGTCGTTCCCGCATGCCATTGATTCCCACGCCCAATCTGTTCGGCGCGGTGAATTTCGTATCGAGCAGCGGCTGCGCAATTCCCTTCCCCTGGTCGATTACTTCGAGTTTCACTTGGTGCTCATCCGCTTCCACTTTCACGATTGCAGTCTTGCTGCCCGAATGCCTGTGAATATTCGTCAGGCATTCCTGCAACACACGGAACAGCGCCAGCTCAATGGACTCGTCCAACCGTCTGAGCTTGGGCGGAATTTGCAGCTTCACTTCCATATTGCTCCGCGAGGCAAATCCTTCCACGTACCACTCAATCGCCGATGCCAGTCCCAGCTCCTCGAGCAGCGGCGGATGCAGCAAATGCGAGAGCGTGCGAATCTCCGACGAGCATCTCCCCACAATCTCGGTCGCTTCGTCGAGCCTCTCCGCGACTTTCGGCGGCATTTCCTTCGTGCTTCGCCTCGCCGCTTCGATCGACATCCCCAGCGCCGCCAGATACTGCCCCGTACTATCGTGCAGTTCGCGCGCAATTCTTCGCCGCTCATCATCCTGCGATTGCATTAAACGATTTGACAGTAGTCGGAGATGGTTGGTCTGCTCGATAATTTCGGCGTTTCTCTCTTCCAATTCTTTTGTCCGGACGCGCACTTCAGCCTCCAGCTTGTCGGCCAGACTCCGCGCCCGCTCCTCGCTTTCACGCAGTGATTCTTCGGCTCGCTTGCGATTCTCAGCCTCTTTATGCCGCCCAATCAACACGGCGGCGGTATCGGCCAGAAGATTGACTAAATCGAGGTCCCGCATATCAGGTTCGCGGACGTCCGGGTGATAGACCGCAAACGTGCCCAGCGTTTTACCTCCGAACGAACGAATGGGGAAAGACCAGCAAGCGCGAAACCCGTGCTCCCGCGCCAAATGCACATAGGGCGACCACAGCGGATCTTGCTCAACGTCCGGCACGATAACTGCCTGCCCCGAATGGGCTGCGGAGCCGCAGGATGGAAACTGCGCACCAATGGGAAATCCGTCCGTGGCTCGCGTGTAACTCTCGGGCATGCCCGCCGATGCGCTCGACCGCAGACGCACGCCCTGGTCATCCACGATGAAAATCGCCGTCATCACTGTGCTCACTGATTGTTCCCGGGCGGTACGGGCGAGAATCTCCAGTACCGCATTGATCGGAGCGCCGCCGGCGGCTCGCTCAAAAGCTTCCTTCTGGCCCTCCGCGATCATCTGTCTCCTGTGCTGCTCGCTGATGTCCACCACGAACGCGACCATGCCCAAGTACTCTTTCGCCGGACCACGCAGCGCGCTGTCGCTGCTGCTGGCCCACAGGATGGAGCCGTCCCTCCGCCGGTACCTCTTCTCGATCACGAAATCCGGACCGCCCTCCGCCAGACGGCGGATAGCTTCCAGCGTGGGCCCGAGGTCTCTGGGGTCGGTGATGTCCGCAATGTTCATCTGCAACAGTTCCGCCTCGCTATACCCGAGCATCTCGCACCAGTGCCGATTGACCAGCGTCACGCTTCCTGCGGCGTCAACCTGCATCACGCCGATGCTGCCCTGATTGACGATCGCGCGCAATCGCTCCTCGCTTGCGCGCAACGCTGCTTCGGACCGTTTCTGCTCCGTCACATCCACCAGCATGTTGATTCCGCCGCTGATCCGCCCTTGCGCGTCGCGCAGAGGCGTGGGGTAGGCGTGGAGCCACATTCGCTTGCCGTCCGGTCGCTCCGCGATGATCTCTGCGTCGCGCGCCGCGCGTCCAGCCTTTACCGCCATGGCCATGGGATATTCGCTGTGCGGCATGGGAGTCCCATCCGCATGGAATAGCTTCCACGTCACGCACCATTGGTCGCTGCCCAATTCCGGCACCCGGCCGGACAATTTGATGGCGGCCGGATTGTAGTGCGTCAGGCGGCCCTCCGTATCCGTGGTGTAAATCGCCGCCGGCAGCGCGTCAATCATTTCGCGCAGACGCCGTTCGTTTTCATGCAGCGTTTCGTAAATTCCTAAAAGTTCGTCATGTCGCTCCGTTTCGGCATGCAAATTCCTCAGTTTCGCCATTAGTAAATCTGCGTTTTCCTGTTCATTCCCTCTTACCGAACGTTTTTGCGCGTCGCTCGCATGTTCGTCTGATCTGTTTTGCTGGAAAGTAGCGCGTGCAGGTTCTGCCATGACTGAACCTCCGGCCCACGGAACAGGTGGGGACTGGCTTGAGAATGGAGAGTGAGCGAGCAAAGTCTAGTCTTATACCGCCATGCATGTCTGTCCTAAACAGACCACTTTGGCGCGAAATCTCCCTCGCTCCTCCACCCTGGCGCATACTTGACTCTGGGTTTGCATTTCACGTCTGTGACTCAGGTCACCGCTTGCCGTGACAATCGAGGAATCCAAGAATCGAAAGTGCGGAAGCTGCAAAGAAGCACCCACGAGGGGAATCAATCAGTGCGGCAACACCGCAGCGGGAAGAAAAGTTCGGTTATAATGGAAGTCCAGCCGGAAGGAGACACTCACATGCACAAAAACAAATGCGCCAGCCTCGGCTCCCTTTTTCTGGCCGTTGCATTTCTATTCTCTACCATTACGATGGGCTGCGCTGTTCGTGGTTCGTACCGCGTGTACGACCCGGAGTATCACGACTATCACCGGTGGGATCACAACGAGGTTGGATACTACGAGCGGTGGGAAGTTGAAACTCATCGGCGCCACGAGGATTTTCGGCGCCGCTCCCGCGAAGAGCAGAACGAATACTGGAATTGGCGCCACCATCATGAAGGCGACGGCGACCGCCACTAGAATTGAGTGCCCGGGCTCGATCGTTCCGTTACCTGGAGTGCGCGCGAGTACGCATTGCGGAATTTCCGGAACCGGAGGTGCAACGGACTCCCGAAATCCCGGAGCTTGACGCCGCATTTCCTGCATCACGAACAATGACCCTGTAGTGTGCGAGTTTCAATTCACCGTGGCTGATCTTATGCGACGCACGTCTGCTTCCTGTGTGGTGACGATGAAATACTTGCGATCCGCGGGGCACTGGACGCGTCAATCGTGCAGCAGTACATTCAACAGCGAACCGTGCACCTGCATGCCGCCGTTGTACTTGATGAATCCCATCTTGCGGAATTTGTTCATGAAAAAACTGATGCGCGAGCGCGTCGTCCCCACCATGGACGCCAGCGTCTCCTGGCTCACTTTCGGAATCGTTGACTCGGTCGCTCCCTCGCGGCCATATCGCGCCAGCATCAGCAACGTGCGCGCCAATCGCTTTTCGCTCGAGTTGAATAGTTGGTCCACCAGGTCCGCTTCCACGCGCGCTTTCCGCGTCAGCAGGTAGGTCATGAAGAAATCGGAGAAATCGCGATCCCCGTGGAGCACTTGCGCCATCCGCCGGTTGTCGATCCGCACCAGCTCGCAATCGGTCGCCGCCGTCGCCGTCGACATGCATACTTTCGTTCCCGCGATTCCGTCTTCGCCAAAGAAGTCCGTCGGCCCCAGGATCCCGACGACCGCTTCCTTCCCTTCCTTCGAGTTCACCGACAGCTTGATGCTGCCTTCGCATACGTAGTAAACATGCTTCGACGGTTCGCCTTCCGAGAAAACCACCTTGCGTTTGCCGTGCACCTCAGGCTTGCTCGCAATCCCCGTCCTCTTCAAAAACGCCAGCACGTCAAGGCTCTGCCCACGGCGGCCGTTGCGTTTACCTTTACTTTTGGTCTTGCTCTTCGTTGTAGTGTCGTTCACGTTTCCGCACCACCTTCCCGGAGGTCGTTATTTTTATAAAAAATCCCGGGGAACATTTCTACTCAAAATTGAACACTTGTCCTAAATTGCTCGTTATGCCGAGGCGCCGCATCAATTTGTTCAGCGCCTGCTTAAATGGGAGGAATCTGCTGGAAGGAGACGTGATGTGCTGCGTGGCCTTGAGCCCCCGGCTCAGGGATCCGCAACTGGCGCTCGGGATTCGCCGCACCGCTCTTCGCTCCTGCGAGCAAAATTCAGCCCGTGGCGGCGTGCGGTTCTCCTGGAATCTGTACTCGACCTGTAAGTTACTTCCGCCGTTGTTTTGTAAGGTGCGGATGCCGCGCGGCGCCAAGCTCATGTGCATTATAGCTCACTCCCCCGCCGCACGCAAATCACACCAACCTCCGCGTCAATCGCGGGCCGGGAACAAATCTGCGCCAAGAAGTATTCGCAGTGATTTTCAGTGGCTGGGATTCGTCAACGGGCGGGGATTGAAATCGCGGGGAATTGCGTTGCGGATTTTCTGCTGCCGATCTGTCGTGACGATTCCCAGCGCCGCGCAGCCGTACTTCGTTTCCGCCGGCAGACGCTTCACCAACGCATCGGGGATCTCCACATACGAGGGCGGCAGAGGCCTGGATTTTCCCAGCAGCCGCGACGGACTGAACGCATCCGTAAGATCTGTAACGCCCGGCGTCAGCGCATCCTGCGGCCCCAGCTCCTTCTGCCCAAATTCTTTTTCGCCAAGCGCGCGTCCCCGTTGCTCATCAGGAAGCAGCGCCAGTGGCGTGCGATTGAAAACCGTGTCGATGAATTTGACGACCGACGCGTGATTCCCCGCCGCATGCGCAACATAGTGGGTGCGCGCGTAAGGCGAAATCAAAATCAACGGCACGCGCGGCCCGTCGCTGATCGGCGAACCGTCCGGTCCCCTCGCGCGAATCGGCGGCGGCACGTGATCGTAGTCGCCCTCCGAATCGTCCCACGTGACGATGATCGCGCTTTCGCTCCAATACGGGCTGGCGGCGATTTTGTTGATCGCCGTGGCCAGCATCGCTTCGCTGATTTGCGCGTCCGAATATCCCGGATGATCGTCGTCGCCCAGAAAATTCTTCCGTACCTTCGCGTCCGGGTCTGACGGTTTCAAATGAAATAAATTCCGGAAGCCGCCCTTCACGTAAAAAACGCCGCCTGACTTCGGCAAAGTTTTTCTATCAAGCGCGGTGAAGAAATCCTGCAAACCGTGCAACTGGCCGCGGATCTTCGGATTATTCGCCACGTAGCCGAAATATTGCGGGCCGTTGTGATGCGTCACGTACGATGCATGCAGCCCAAACGCATCCACGGGGCCGTCGTCATCGTCCGCGTCACCGTCCCCATCGGTCGGCTCTTTGCCGTAGCCCTCTTCGTACCATCCAAACGGCACAGTCGCCTTGTCATGGCTCGCGATGAACGGAATATCGTTCTGCACGTCGGCCAAATCGCGCTTCGCATCCGTGTCGAATTTTGCAACCGCGTTCGCATCTTCTCCGAGCAACGTCAGCGGCAGCGACGCAAACGTCAAATTAATCGCCGTGCCGTACTCGCGTCCGTTGCGCATGTCATGCGGATTCACGGGCATTTTCTGCGCCTGCGGAGTCGGGTCGAGCTGCGATCCCCAGAATGGATCGTTGTCGTTCAGCACCGGCACGCCCGGATCGCGCGCTCCGTTGTCTTTGTACGCTTCGTCGGGATGCAGCGCCCACTGCGTTTGGCCCGTCTGCGCCGCGATGATCGACAGATTCCCGAGCGTCGACGGCCCCGTCATTTCCTGAAAAATGTGATCGAACAGGACGAATCGATCGGCGTAGCGCCACAGAAACGGAATCGTGTCGCAATCTTCGTACGCCATCGCCAACTCGCCCATCTGTTTCCCCGCCAGCGACGGTTTACCCCCGACAGGGGGCTTGCCCGCCGCGCCAGACGCACCTTTCTTAACGCGTTTCGCTTCCTCGAAAATCGCGAAGCGATCCATTTTCGGCGTGCCGCCTTCAATATGCATTTTCGCGACGATCATCGGATGCGAATGATCCACGTCGTCCGTGTCTGCCGCAAATTCCTTTGGGCCGATGCGAAATGGCTGGATTGTGCCGGAGGTCCCGTCGGTATTCGTCAGTGGCTGGTAAAATCCGGGAGTGTCTTTCGCGGGGTGACTGAAAATTCCCTCAGCGTTGGGAAACGTGCCGAAATAAGAATCGAACGACCGGTTCTCCTGATACAGCACAAACACATATTTAATTTTCCGCCGCAGCAGCGCAGCAATCTGCGCCCGCGAAAGTTTCGGTTCCCTCGCCGCCGCAATGCGCCGCTCGTTCACCGCCCGCCGCTCGCCCGCCGCGCCGCTCGCCTGCGTGACAGTGCCGTGAACGTTCCCTGCCGCGCGCGGGCTCACTGCGGGCTGAATCTGCTGCTGCGCTCGCGCTGCCGACGGTTGCTGTTGCGCGGACGATTGTTGCTGTGTTTGCGCCGCCGTAAATCCCTGCTGCGATTGCGACTCCGCCCGCGTCTGCCGCGCGGGCACCGCAAGTCCACGTTGCCACATCGGCACTGCCGCCACCAACACCAGCACCAAGGAAAAAGCGGCCGCAACAGCCGCCCGCGAAACCAACGGTGTGAACTTGCTCATGACCGGTGTATTCTAGCCCGAATCGCCGCATTCGCCCAGACTTTGCGTTCGCTCTGGAATGGCGAATCGTTTGATGAGGAAATATCGCGCGCATTCCGCCAGCAATGAAAGATCGACCCGAAACGGGCCGCCCATTCGATGACAAATATTAGAATATTAGCTAGTCGAATAACTACCTGTATGGTACCGATGCGTCGCGGGCGGCCCGTGGTGTAGCAGGGACGCTACGGACGTGGGCGGGACATAAAGCAGACTACTTTGCCGTAAACCGGTCCTCGTACTGCATCGACGGTCGTATGACGAACATCCTCAAACGGTCCGAGCTTGCTCGTCCATTCCCCGGACTCAAGCTGGAGAGCTGCGTGCGTGGGAATTTCTGATCCCTCGGGCCCAATTCCGAAGATCGCTATCTTTTCTAATCCATCTTCCAGAGAACCGTCATAACAGAGCTTGTATCCAAACGTCCCATATGCCTGCATAAAAGCGTCTACTGTAACATCCCTAGGAATTCCAACTGGCCAGTATCCGATTCCCATTGGATCAGGCCACCAATTATTGAATACATCTCGGGCTGCCCAGGCAATGCAGTTATATCGCCTGCTCGCCCGGCTTGTGACTTCGCAGGAATCAGGGGTTAGATATGGAAGTTCGTGCGGCGGCCAACTACCATTCATTAGAACTCGTGCTCGGCCCATTCTAGCCACGCTTGGGCCATCTTTTGGAAGTTACCCTGATCCTCTGGTTTAACTGGATTCGCCTCGGTGATTGCCTTAAGTGCCCAGAACCACTGATCGGGTTCATCTCCTTCAGACCGAAGCTGCGCAAGTATCAACGGAACAGCCTTTTCGCCCATCCCGATAATTTTCTGATAAGCAGGCATCGCTACCGTTTCGGTTATCGAAGACCTTGCCCCGCGCTCATTCCTCCATTGGGTTATCAAAACCTGAAATTTCAACCAGTCCTCGGCTGGCGAACCCACAATAAATGGTGACTTTAAACTAGGGGAGATAACCACATTCGTTAGCTCTAAGGATGTGACGTGTGGTGAGTCCACCGTGCAACGATACTCGCGGGGCCCCAGTTTATTTCCCGGCACCTTTCCACCTAACACCGCACAACACAAAACGTACGCACCTTGCACGACCGGGAGCGGAGTCTCAACCGGAATAGTGCACTGAATACGCGGCATGGTCATTGATCTTTTCCTCCCTATTGAACCTTTGGAACTTTGGCGTCCTTGCGAAGGTGTTCAGGCGCACTAACCACGGCCATGACCTGGGAGGACTTAAGCGCATACATTGGATTTCCGTCTTGGTCATATTGACCAGTAATACGAATTGCTGAAATAACATTCGGCTTGATGCGAAGGACGGAGCCGTCCTCTAAATGAATTTCCGACCATTTTTCGGTGGATTCCGTAATAGGTATTTCAAATCCTTCAGCTATCCCAGTAGGTAGTTGCACTGAAGCTTTTTTCTCGGGCATTATGAATCTCCTAGCTTGAGCGGCACAACCGCGAGGATAGCATCTTACCAAGACTTGGAATTGGCTTTCTTCTTGGCTTTGGTCCAACGTACCATCACAGCGTTCCTCGCGCTCTCGCTGCGTTGTTCCGATGTCATGTTGGCTGCTCGCGCTTTACCGCCGATCTTACCGCCCTTTCGACCCAGGGCGACAGCATAGGGATTTTTCCGTTTCTTTGCCATGACATTATTATACGTGAGCGCTCTAGAATGTCAAACATTAGGTGTTGGCAATATTCGTAACCGCTCACGTATACTCTCAAGGTCGCAGAAGCGGGCGCTTAGCTTTCAAACTGAGGCACTGCCCTTTGGTCACAAGTCCTGACATTGCTCCAAGAATTAGGCAAACCTATACTTACTTTGACAGAGTAGCGCGTTCGTATAGGGCGCGTAAGAGTTTCAGGGCGGCCTTCGGGTCGCCCTTTTTCATTTGGCAGTCCGCGAACGGAGATGATTCTGCTTCTCTGCACTCTGAGCTTCGCGCGTGCCGCGAAGTCGAAAATAGCTTCCCGGCGGAAACAAACCCGCGCGATCGAATTCGCGCCCCAGCGTTTTTTTGACTTCACCCACCCACCAATCAAACGTCCCGGGCGCGACGCCGACCAGCGTAATCGCCCGCCGGTACTCCACGCCCCACAAAAAATAGACGCGGAAAAGTTTCAGCCGCCCTTTCCATTCCGGACGCCGCAGCGCCCGCTCCGCAATCATCTCGAAATCCGCGACGTACATTTCCGCGCGCACGCGATCCGGACGCCACTGGTATCCCGCCGAAGGCGAATCCAGATCCACCGCCGCCATGTGACCGCCCGCGCCGTCAGGCCCGCCCAAAAAGCCCCGCAGCCCGCGATACCGCGCATGACAAACCTCAAACATTTCCTGCGGCTTCATCGGTTCCCTCCGCTGACTGCGCTGCTTGCCTCAGGCGCTTCCCTGCTCTGCCGTCACTCGTCGACGTAGGCCGGCTCACTCGCCCTGGCGTCCCAGCTCCGCATTGTGTTGCTCGTTACATCGCTTCCACTCCCTAAGAAATATTCATCCGCCGTGCAAATTTCCCCATCGCTTCAACTCAAACGCCACTCCGTTGTACGGATTTCGCTTTGAGCCTTGCGAGTTTCGAATTTCGAGTTTCGCTTTTCGACTTTCGTTTTTTCGCGTCTCAAATCAATTTCTCAGATCATCGTCATCGCTAACGGTATCGATCGTCTCCACCCACGTATCGAAGCACTCCTGCCAACCTTGCAAGTACCCGCGCGAATATTCGCCCGCCAGCTTCTGCTTCTCGCGGTAGACGCGCTGCAAATCGAACACGTCGTGCTTCTCGCGCGTCGGCGCGCGCCACGCCACTCCCATGCGCCAAGCCAGTTCGCGCAGACCGCGCGCCAGCCAGTGCAGCGGCGCAGGAAAAAACACGCCCACGCGCCTGCGCGGCTCGTACCACGCCAATCGCCATCCGCGAGGCGGCTGCGCGTCGTGTCCCAGATCGCATCGCACCATGCCTCTCATGTTTCCCTCCTGATTTTTTGTGGACGTTCGATCTCCGGCCCAGCGCCCACATACAATTCCGCACGCAGCTTCGCTTCTCGCCACGCTCTTTCGCTTTGCCAGGACGCGTACGCACCCGGGCTGCCATACGACGGAACGTACGGCCTCGGGGCGCTGCGATTGTCGTAACTTCCGCTCACGGGCTGTCTTACTTGTGAGGGCAGTCCGTACGTCCCATCCGCGAATTTGTCTGGCGTTTTCGTGTTTTCTTCAGAAGGAAAATATTTTGAAGTGTTCTGTCCGGATCGTTCTCGCTCACAGGCACGATTTCCACAGTCTGAGCCGTTGCTTGTATGTCTCTCAGGTTTATATTCTCTATACTCTTTCCTTGAACGGGCCACCATTGGCCCTTTTGACCCGCCCTCAAGTGCCGGATGTGGCCCTTTTGATTCCTGTGCAAAAAAAGAGCCCTGTGGAAATCTCAGCTGCTGCGGCCCGAACTTCTTTGCTTTCGTGATCTGAATGACCATCCGCTTGTACGTGGTGTGTTTCACGCGCACGTAGCCGCTGCGACCCAGTCGTGCCATCCACCGCTTGAGCGTGCGCACCGCCATACCCGTGTCGTCGCTGATGATTTTGTACGTCAGCGGCGAACCGCCCAGGACCAGCCCCACTCCGTTGTGCTCGCGTGTCTGCCGGTGAACCAGCCAACCGAACAGCCAGACGGCCGGCCCCATGCGCTCCAAATGCGCCTCGTCCCACAGGCCGCCGCGAATCCCGCAATTGAGGTTCTTGCCTCGCAATTCAGCTTGCTCCGCCACCGATTTCCGCGCACATGGCTTTCTCCGCTGTCATGCCCGCCATGTCACCGATCACGCCAAACAGTCCGCGCAGCACATCACATAGACAGCCTTGAATCCCGCGCTCGTTGTAATCAATCTCTCGATCCGCTTTACGGGCGCATGCGTTCGGCAAAACGCGCAGACCTTCACGTCGGCCTCCTGCGAGCGCTCGACTTTTCGTTTTGCGCATTGCCGATGGAGCATCGCCATCACTCGTGCGCGATTTTCCGGATTCGCCCGCCAGCGCCGCATGTATTCCCGCTTGTAGCGCCGCTCCGCCTCCTCTTGCCGCGCTCCCCGGAGGGAAACTCCTCGCGCCTGTCTCATTGTTTCTTCCTCCCGTATCTGAGATTTGGCTCGCGCGCCCGCTACTTTCGTTCACTGAACAGCTAAGACGATATGCATTTATTGTATTGACAGAGTGCGTATGTACTATATTATACAGTCCGAAACATCGCTGCTGTCGGGCTGCTCCAGTGAAACCGGAGGATGTGTATGAAAACCACGAAGCCGATGCTCGACTACCTTGCGACTTGCTCGCAAACGTCGCTCGAAGCGTTCGAACTGGCCCGCCTCAACGACTTGGCCAACATCCGAAAACAGATGATGGAAGTCGTTAACGACTGGGTCGAAGCCGATATTCAGGCGCGCATCGCCGAATGGATTCTTGTCCGTCGCCGTCAGCAAGCTACTCTTCGTGCCACGTCGCAGAATTTTCGCCGCATACGTTCCAAACAAGCTTCCCTGCCTCTTTTCTCTTCCACCAATGATTCGCTGGCTCAGTTCCCTACCCTCGCTCCGAATGCCATCTTCCCCGTCTTGCGCGACGCGGTCTCCGACGAGCCTCTTCGCGCGCTTCGCCGCGGCTCCGAGGCCCTCGCCAAATCGAAACGCATCGCCTGATTCGATAGCGTTTCCGCCGCCCTGTATTCTTGTTATTTGCTTCATTGCTTTTCTGACCGCCATCACTTCGCCACGGCGGACTTCGTCCTCTCTTTTTCTCTGACCTGTTCGGACTTCGCCTTCGTCCTCGCGCCGGTCCTCGCCACCTGCGAAATTATTTCCGTCATCTCCGGCTTGAGTTTCGCCAATTGTTCTCCGTATCCTAAAGTGCGCGTGGCGACGAACCTCCTTTTATCCCCGCGTCGCATTTTTGGTCCCTCCGAACTGCTGCCCGTGATCTCTCGATCGCCTAATTCGTTCCTAGCCCTCGCCAAATCACTTCTTTCGGCCAGCAGAATCGTCCACCGCGTGTATCGTTCGTCGTCGATCCCAAAATCATTTCTCTCCGGCCCACTCAATTCGCTCGCAGTTGTTCGTTGGCGACCTGGGGCGTGATGCTTTTTTTGCGCCAATCCCACGACTCGACATTCTCCTCGTTCGGGCAACGAATCGCCCCTTTCTCTCACCCTGCCATGCTGTCGAGTAACATTCCGGTCAGCTCCGAATCTCATGCCTCCGTTCTTCCTACGCGCGTCGCCGACCGCTTCTCGGTCGCTTGAATCGTCCGCCGCCGTCGCCAAGTTATTTCTCGACCATCCAAGTCGTCCGCGCCGATGGCTAGCCACGTTGCGCCCGCGATCGCGGCACCGCCGCACTCCTCGTTTCACCTCATTGATCGCAACGTTTTATCGCTCCGCCAACGATCGCCGCCTTCTCTTTTTTTTCCGCACGCTCAAACCCCAAGCTTCGTTCGCGTCACCTCTTCACCAATCATTTCTATCGATCGGCTCGACTTGTTGGCAGTCGTTGCCAGCCGTTTCTCGGGCCATTCGAATTATTTAGCGACCCTTAGCGACGCATTCCCGCGCTTGCCGCACCGCGGTACTTCTCATTTCGCTCTATCGATCACAATGTATTCTCACTCCTCCGACGATCGCCGTCTTCTCGTGCTTCGGCACGCTAGAATCCCAGACTTTCGTTCTCGTCACTTCTTGAGCAGTCACTCCTGTCAATCACTCGACTCCCTAGCAGTCGTTCCCAAATCGTTTCTCCATGCCATTCGAATTTTGTAACAGTCGTTAGCGACGCGCCCTCTCGCGCTCGCCGCATCGCGGCACGCCTCGTTTCGCCCCACCGCCGCCAATTGATTCTCCGGTCTCGACTCCGCTGCACCCATGGAACACGCCCATCGTTGCCATATTTTTTCTCCTGCCTTCACAGGTACATCCGCACAGCCTGTTTTCGTCGCGACATCTGTCGCCGTCCAGTTTCCCTTTTTCCCCGCCGAACGTGATCGTTGTCCCGATCCGGTCTGCTTAGCCATTCCAGCCCTTGACGGCCGCATTTCACTCGCCTCCACTCAATCCGATACTTTTTCGCCCCGCCCAATATATATTAGGCGAAAGCGGTGCTGCTCGTGGCTCGCACGTCATGTTCGAGAGGGGGTTCGAGCTGTGATATTCTTTCAATTACGTGTGATGGAATCTGGGAGTGGCGCGAATGAAGCGACGAATCGCGGACGTAGAGTGTGGGAATTGCGCGAACGAGGGAACAAACTAGATCGGAATCATGAGAACCAACTGCTACGATTTGCTGGGCCAAAGAGGCGTGCCTGAAGGCGCGCATCGCGGAATCCAAACACAGAATCTCGGAGAGATGTGAATGAAGGGGCGAATCGAAGCGGAGCCGCGCGAATGAAGGAACGGATCGAGAAAGATTCACTCGGCGAGAGAAGCGTGCCTGAAAATGCGTATTACGGAATCCAAACGCAACGCGCGATCGACAATTATCCGATCAGTGGTTATCGCGCGCATCCAATTCTGATTCAGGCGATCGGTTTCATCAAGAAAGCGGCTGCGTTGGCGAATGAAGAATTGGGTCTCGTGCCCGCACAGTTGGCGAGCGCGATCGTTCGCGCATCAGACGAAGTGATTTCCGGCAAGCTGAACGATCAATTTGTCGTCGATGTGTATCAAGCGGGCGCTGGCGTGTCGTTTCACATGAACGCGAATGAAGTGATCGCGAATCGCGCGATTGAATTTCTCGACGGCAAGCGCGGAGATTATTCGGTGTGCCATCCGAACGATCACGTTAACTTCGGGCAATCCACGAACGATGTTTTTCCGACGGCGATGCGCTTGGCGTCGCTGCTTCTGCTCGACGAAGTTCTGAACGCCTGCGGCAAATTGGAAGATTCGTTGTCGCGCAAAGGGCAAGGAGTTCGACCGCATCCTCAAATCCGGACGCACGCACATGATGGACGCAGTGCCGATTCGCTTGGGACAGGAGTTTCGCGCCTACGCGACGGCGATAAATCGTGCAGGCGAGGTGATCCGGGGCGCGCAGGTTCTGTTGCGAGAAGTTGGCTTGGGAGGATCGGCGGTCGGTACCGGCGTCAACACGCATCCGAAATACCAAAGCTTGTGGTCGCGAAGTTGAGCAAGATCTCGGGACAGAAACTTGTGCCCGCCGAGGATTTGCGCTACGCGATGCAATCGAATCTTGCAATGTCCACGGCGTCGTGCGCTTTGCGCAATCTGGCGCTCGAACTGATTCGCATCTCGAACGACCTGCGCTTGCTGTCGAGCGGACCGAACACGGGCCTCGCCGAAATATTTTTGCCTGCGCTGCAGCCGGGATCTTCGATCATGCCCGGAAAAGTGAATCCCGTGATGGCGGAACTGACCGCGATGGTTGCGTTTCAAGCGGTCGGCGCGGACGTGGCTACGGCGCTTGCCGTTCAGGCTGGGCAATTGGAATTGAACGTGATGATGCCGACGATGGCGTGGAACGTTCTGCACTCCGCCGAGATTTTGAAGAACACCATGCGCGTGCTGGCCGAAAAGTGCGTCGACGGAATCAAGGCCAACGAGGAACGCTGCCGCTACTACGCGAACGCGACCATTTCCATCGCGGCGGCTCTGAATCCTTACATCGGTTATGCGGCGGCGGCGGAGATTGCGAAGGAAAGCGTGAAAACCGGCAAGCCCGTTACCGAAATCGCCCTCGAGCGCAAGCTCCTCGACCCGAAGCTGATGAAAGAGATCCTCAACCCTACCGCATGACCGAACCCGCCGCGCCGATTGAAGAGGCCCGCTGAAGATCAAGAAGAAGTAGCCTTTGTAGCGCAGAGCTTCGCATTTTGAAGTTCTGCGGCTTCTCGTTCGTTTGGAGTGCGGCCGCTTGACGCCGCTTTGCGTGGCACAGGCTTCAGCCTGTGTGCCTTACCGCGTTTGCCGTGTTTTTCGTAGGGGCGCTGCTTGTTTACCCTGAGGGCCGCGCCCGCGCGATGCAATCCATCGCGTCACCTCCCTCGAGACCGAACGCCAGCCCCCTTGGCCTTCAGCTCCGCACCGAAACGATGATAAGATCCTGCCATTCTCCAATATGCATTACCTGAGCCAGTTACTGAGCAACACACTCGCCGACATACTCGCACTGGCAATCCTCTCGGGACCAACCTGGCTCTTCGCCCTCCGCCGCATCGTTAAACTCCCGCTGCCGAGGTACCGCCGGCACTTGCACGAACAGCTTAAAATGATGCCTTTCATATACGGCGACCTGACTGCGGAAGTGCTGAATGACTTCGTCGAAATCGAAATACAGGTCCTCGACGAAAGCTCTCGAACCCCAAGAGGAGGGCATCGCAGCTACCTCCGCAACCTCGAGAGTATCCAGCGGAGCAGGCGCGTGATTTTCCTCGGAGACGCCGGAATCGGTAAGACCACCTTTCAGCGATCAGCTATCCTTTCGATTCTCAAGTCCCCCAAACGATCGCCCTTCGTCTATCCCGACGAGTCCCCGATTCCGGTTTACGTTCCCCTCAAGCTCGTAGACAATATTGGGCCATTTCCTATAATTCGTTTTCTCCTGGAAGCAAACGAGCTTTTTAATAACGACAAGGGCCTTCACACACTGACAGAGTACGCTGAGAAAAAGCGCTTGTTTTTATTCCTAGACGGGTACGACGAGATTTCCGCTAACCTCGCCACGAACTACCTGAAAGACGAATTGGCTTCCCTATTCGGCCCTCCGCCTAGGCGGTCTCGGCGAACGGTCAAGGACGAAAAGCCCGAATTCCGAGCACTCATTGCTAAGCTGAAATCCTGCAGGATCTGGCTGTCGAGCCGCAGCGAGTTCTTCGAGCTCAACCCAGTACCACTTGAGCTCCCGTACTATGCTGGGGCAGACACAGTGGCGGCGCTGCAGATAGGCGGCGTCGGGGCAAACAGACCGCACCTCGTAAAGAACATCTTCGAAAAATACCGGCAGCGCAATCCCCAATTTTACGGTCCACTCCTCAATGAGGAATACTTCATTTCAGAAGTCGACCGCTCGCCCGGCCTAGACATAAGAGAGATTTCCTACAATCCCTTATTCTTGACCGTCATGTGCTACGTCTATGTGACCGAAGTAGCCAAGCAAGGCCGTCACGATGTCATCTGTCTCGAAAGAGGTCTCGAAGACCTGCTCCTCGTCTGCATTCGGCTACTCCTCATCGACCTGGACAGCGAAAAGGCGCGAGACCTCCCTCGAGCTCACCGCGAGGGCTTACTGCGACGACGTAACGAGTACGCGAAAGAAAAAGGAAGCCTTTCTGATGTATTTTGCCGCCGAGCTGCTCTTTGATGGCATACCCGCGTTCACGGTCGAATCCCTCCGCACACACGCTGTGTCGTTTTTTCGGAGCGAGGAGTGGCCAACGGGAGGTGAAATCCTCCGCCAGATCGGAAACCCAGATACCCAGCCAGACTTGGCGCTCCAGATGATTTATGTTGGCATCTTCGTCCTGGTCAGCAGGTCGACCAAGCAAAGCTACTATGACTTTCCCCATAGAAGATTTCGCGAAATCCTGGCATTGCAATACGTAAAAAATCCCGCGAGCTACTGTCGAGCTTTGCTGCAAGTGGATCGCTTACACTTTCAAGAGTTTCTCTTGCTGTTACGCAAGAGCGAGTTCGTCCGACAACGGTCATTTCAGGTTTCAGCGCTTCAGCACATGTTGGACATGGCAACCACCGATAGCCAGCCAGAGAGAGACATCGCTGCTTCAAGAAACTTTTTCCGCGTAATGCCACACGAAATCAACCTAGTGCCCGAAATCACGGCTTGGCTGACAAATATGGCAAACCATCGAGCGCCGTGCTTCGTAGTCGCCAAAGATCTAATCCACATCTGCCAAGGCGACGAGCGACTAGCACAAGTTCTCACTGAAACCGTCGAATCCTCACTTGCAGCGCGTGAGGCAGAGCGTTTCGCCTTCGCCATACAAGCGCTGGAACTTGATTGGCCCCTAATTGCTTCAGAGATTCTAAGGCGTCGCTGGCGCGGAATGGCCCAGGCTCCGCTGATCAGAGTCTTCGCGGCCCAGTCAATTTTGGCGATAACACCGGAACTCGTACCCATATGGGTCGCCGAATCAGAACGCCGCGAAAGCATGAAGGATGATTTTCTCTATGCGATGGCCCATAACGTCTCGAAGGACTGGACCAACCCGACCCAATGGAGCGCAGTGTACTCGTCACTGCCTAGGATTTGGCAAGCACAAGTGCTCGGGTTCGTGAGGCGGTTCGCGACCGCTCGGTTCGAACCGTTTAGACACGCGATCGCGTCCAGTGTCCACGGCGAATGGCTCGACTTTGCGTTCCGCACTGACCCGATTGCACTCCGGGAAATCAAAGCCAAAGGCGAACCCCTTTATGTCGGCACACGGGCCGCCCTCTCCACACTCGGCGAAAAGACGGCGGGCCTAGACAAGGCGTACGTGCGATTTAGAATTCCGCGGGTCATAGACACGATTGGGGATACCCGAACCACAAGAGAATATAGCGACGCATGCTTGAACGGGCTCGCACCTATTCTCGATCCAATTCGGAGCACAATCGAACGCTGCACTGGCGCGCGCATCGGCGGATGGGCAGAACTTGTGCAAAAGCTGACCGCAGAATCCGAGGAGTGGCTGAAAGAAAGGAAGACCTCACACGATTACACTGCCTCGACAAACCGAACTCAAGTTGCGCCCGACGCAATTCCTTTATGGCTAACCCAGCCAATGGAGGCACAGCTTCAGATCAAGGAGGACATCCTAGAAATCCTGCGGGCGGCAAGACACGCGTTGAGCTACGTGCCGCCACACATATCCGACTTCTTCGCATAATGTCTTACGTGCAACAACAGCCTCGAATCGTCGTACTATATCCTAGATTTTCCTTTACAGTTGCTTACCTTTGTGGTACACATGAATCACTTTTGTGGCTTCTTTGCAGGCCCAGGGTTTCGCCGTAGCCACCGGCCCTTCCGCCTCACTCAATGACCAAAAATCTAACTCAATCTAAAGGAGAAAGCACTCGTGTCTCAGAAACCGGCCCGCGTCCAGATCGTCCTCTCGGACAGCTTCTACGAAAGCGTCCAAAAACGACACGCCGACCAGAACGCCCGCCTCGCCGCTCAGGGCCTTCGCCCTGTCGCCGATGAGTCCCCATTCATCAGCCAATCCCAAGCCAAAGCCGAGGCGGAAGCCGAAGCAAAGCAGCGCGGCATCGCGCCGGTCGTGCTTCTGTTGCCGGGAATCGCTGGCGCGAATCGAACAATGGGCGCGAAGGGTGGGGATTTGCCTTTCTGCGGCTCGTCACGAGGCACGAAAACCTGACCGCCTCTTGCTTTTCGCTTCGAATTTCGAGTTTCGCTTTTCGAGTTTCGAAACTCGCTCTTCCTCAGTGCCCGCCTTGTTGCAGCGCCGGTCGCGAAAAAAATCCCAAGCTCTCCGGCGTGGGCAATTGTCCCAATCGCGAATAATTATCTTCCAGCACATTAATCTCGTTAATCTTCGCTTGCACTGCGCTAGCCATCGTGTCATAGCGAATCGTCACATTGCCCAGCCAGTATTCGCGATTCTCCGCGCGCCACCTCTGCGCATATTCGTCGCGCAACCCGGTCAAGCCTTCGCGCAAATCCTGCAAATCGCCATCCATCGAGCTCAACGTGCCTAGATCCCGCTCCACCCGCCGCCGGTCGCTCATATTCATGAACGCGTCCCAATACGCCTCGCTCATCTCCGTCGTGTATTGCAGCTTCATTCCGAAAAAATCCAGCCGCCGCGACGCAAAAATCAAATCGTCAATCGTGTCCGCATTCGCTTGCGCCTTTCCGCGATTTTCGAGCAGCGATTCCCACGCCTGCTCCGCCTCCACGCGCAGATCGTGAAGCACAGGTCCCGCCGTCGTCGCATAATCCGCCCCTGCTTGCGAAAAAGGATCAGCCCAGAAATACGACGTATACGTCCCATTCAGTTTCACGCCGTCGAGCATCGAATTCGTGTCCGCCAATTTATTCAAAATATCCTCGAACGTGTGATCCGTGTTGCGATAGAAAGCCCAATCGTAGCTATCCCGAAATTCGTCAATCGACGATTCTCCCGGCTGCCACGCGCACGCCGCTCCAAAAACGAATCCCGGCCAATCCATTCCGTTCAACGGGCCGCCCCAGTCCTTCCAATCCGTGTTCAACATTCCCAACGCGCCGAATTTCTGCCCGTCGCGCGTTAAATTGCGGATATTCAAATACGCTCCGTCGAAATCCGGATAGACGCGCCGCCAGTTGCTGATTCCCGGCGAAACGAAAATCTGCAAGCCCGCGTTGCGAAACGGTGCCAGCCGCGCGTCATACGAATCCTTATTGCTGTACGTCCATATCACGGCAATCAAATCCTTCGGCAGCGTCGGCAGCAATTCCGGAAAATGTTCGGCAATGTCCGCCCAGAACATCGTCTGCTTGTGATACGGCTTCAACATTCCATCGAGCTTCGCGATGTGATCCAGATAAACTTGCCCCAACCCCTTCTGCGCGACCAAATCCTTCGTTTGCCCGCGCCCCAGTTCGAAAGTCTCATCCGCGCCAATATGAAAAAACGGACCCTTGAAAATCGGAGCCATCGCCGCAATCATTTTCCCGAGCAGGTCGTAGGTCCCCGGCTGCGTCGGCGTCAGCACCGATCCATGCGGCACTTCCGCAAGCTGGCTGTAAACATCGTAGCGCAGCACATTGTGGAGATGCCCGTACGTTTCGAGTTCCGGAACAATCGTCACGTAATATTTTTGCGCGTAGCTGACGAGCTCGCGGATCTCATCCGCCGTCAGCGCATCGCGCGGCGCAAAAATCTCATTTCCCGGCACCGTGAACACGTCCTCCATATACAGCGCGTACATGTTCAGTTTGTATCCCGCCAGCACGCGTATCTGATTCTCCATGAACTTCAGCGTCGGTATCGGCCCCCGGCTGATATCAATGCTGACTCCGCGCCACTTCATCGCCGGCCAATCGCGAATGGTAATTGCAGGACAAATCAATTCCACATTCCGCGCGCTCTTCGCACTTTTATTTTCCGCTTCAGCCAAACTCCCTCGCAGCGCGACGGTAACGAAGCGCGCACCGCTCTCGGCCTCGCCGTCGTCTTCGTCTGTCATTCCGAGGAGCAACCGCGACGAGGAATCTGCTTTCGTTGTTTCCTTTGCGCCGCCCGCGGAGCCGCCGTTGTTTCTATTTTCGCTCGCATTCTCAATTTCGCTTGTCATTCCGAGGCCGGTCGCCGTATTTGCGAACAGTGCCGAGGAATCCGCTTCTGCTTTTCCTTTTGCGCCGCCCGCGTCGCTAAAATTCGCGGGACGCAGCAACTGCCGCAGCGTTTGCACTCCGTAAAACGCGCCCTCCGCGCTCCCGCCGCCCACCAATATCCGATGACGCTCCGCCGAAATCTCGTAGCCCTGCTGGTCGAATCCCTGTTGCATCGACAAGCCCTGCTTCTCCAGCGCGACTCGCAACTTGCCGTCTTTCGTCGCATCGCCAATGTAAATAATGTCCCCGCCCCCCGGCATCTCGCGCGCGACGGTAATTCTCGTCTCCCACCCGGTCCAGCGCTCGATTTCGTCTTCGAGCATTTGCGCGCCCTCAAAACCTCTCCCGCCCAGCGCGCTGCTCACCACAATCCGCGTCCGTCGTGTCACCTCAAACGCCGCGCCTCCGCCTTGTTTTATTTCCCGCGGCTGCGGGAGTAAATGCAAATCCGCCCCTTGCGTCTGCGTGACACCTTGTGCCTGCGCCACGACACAGATCCCGCACAGTAAAATTCCCGCAGCGCAAATCCCCGCCCAATGCCGTCTCATGATTTCTCCTCGCCGGAAACTGCGTAGTATAACGCGGTACTGGTTGTGCAGAGCCTCTCCGTTTGAGGTTCTGCGGCTTTTCGCTTTGCCGGGTGCCCCATGCTCGATTTGTGAGCGTGGAGGTTTTCTGACTCGCGCGTGCTGCAAATGAAATTCACTTGGATCAAGAAATCGTAAGTGGCACATTGTACGTCGTGGAACCCCAGCTCGATAGGCGGCATTACCACGAGCGATATTGAGGAGGAAACATACCGAAGAATTGTGTGCCGTGTTTTGCGCGTTTCTATCGCCACATTCACAGCCCAAGCCGGAACGCAAAACACGCGGCTGCTGACCTCGCAGGCAGTATGTGCATCGAAATTACGTGCAAGAGCGAGGTTGCACATTGGCGCAAAAATTGTCACTCTAGTTCCCCCGGCTGTTGCATCCAAATTCCGATAAGCACAATGCGCGGCGCGACAACCGCGCGGCTGACAATTTCATCTGCCGGTTCATGTGCCAGTCCGCTGGACCGCGAAAGGCTGACGATGAAGGCGTTCGTATTATGTTCCGCGCTGCTGCTGATGGCGATTCCGGCGAGCGCGCAAGAGCCGGTGAAAAGTTTGAAGCAAGGCATGACCGTGGAACTGATGGGCGGCTTCACGCACACGCAGTTCAACGCGGGCGGCGGCTATCCGAATGTGAATGGATTTGTCGGGAGCGTGGGTGTCAATATTTTCCCGTGGCTGCAAGTGCAGGCGGACGCGAGCAAGCAGTGGGGTTCGCTGACGGGCGCGACCGTTAGAATGTATGGCAACCACTTTGGTCCGCGCGTTTTTTGGCGGCCGCGCCATTCGACGGTCACCACATTCGCCGAATTTCTCGCCGGCGGCTCGCGCCTGGATTTGAGCATTCAGGGGCTCAACGGCACCCAATTTTCGGAAAATGCGTTTTCCTTCCGGACGGGCGGCGGCGTGGATTTGCAGATTTCGCGGCACTGGACGTTGCGCCTGTTCGACGCGGATTATTACAGGACATCGTTTTTTCAGACCCATCAGAACAATTTGTGGCTGACGACCGGAATCGTTTTCACCCTGGGGCACAACCGCACGCCGCACTGACGACGCGAAGAATCCGAAGAAGCGCACTGGCCACGCACGGCGTGCAAATGCTGGCCACGCGAACAGGCAGGATTTAGGAAATCCCGTTCGCGCGAAAACTTGACGGGTCGTCGGCGGCGCGATATGAAGTAAAGCGTTGGCATTTTATTTGGGAGCCCAGCCCTATGAAACGCCTCGCCGCAGTGTTGTTCGCCGTGAGTTTGCTCTCTTTGCCTGCATGGAGCGGCCGCGCATCGCAAATCGGCCAGGTGCACGTCACCGCAGGTTCGGTGCTGAATTTCCAGTTGCAAACACGCCTGAAAGCTTCGAACTCCGACGCCATGGATGAATTCCCCGCCGGAACGGTGATGCGCGTCAAAATGCTGGAGACGATCGATTCGACGCGCGACGCGGACGGCACTCCATTTCGCGGCGTCCTCGTATCTTCACTCGCATCCGGAAGACAAGTGGTCGCGCATACGGACGCGGCGGTGACTGGCATGCTGGTGTTGCTGCGCAGTCGCGAACATCCCGAAGGCTTCCGTTATGTGCTACTCGTAACGCGAATTTCCGACGGCGGGAAATCGTATCCCGTGACGGCGTCGCTGTCTTCGTCGCTCTACGATCCCTCTGACAAAAGCGCGAAAACAAATCAGCGCTAATTTTGTCCAGCTTAACGTCACATCCCAAACGACCCTCCTGAAAACTGCGCGTCCGATTGTCCACGCCGAACGCGAGTGGTACACTCTGCGCATGGCCAAGAAAAACCAAAAGCGGAAGAAAAAAACGATTCGCGCAAAAAGTGCGCGGAAGAATATCGTCGCGCACAAGAAGAAAACAGCGAAGCGGGGAAAAGTTCTGGCGAAGAAGCGATTGACTCGCAAAGCGGCAGCGGCACTCGCTAGGAAAGCGGTGCGCAAAAACAAAGCGGCGCGGCGCGAACGGCTGTCGCGCGGCGTTCATTCGGTCGGCAACGACATCGCGGTGATGAGCGCAGGTCCGGGCTCGGGCACCGCGGGGCAATCGGGCGACATTCAAGGACTGTCGGACGTGGAAACGGCGGATTCGGAGAGCGTTCGCGAACTTGTCGAGGATGGGCAGGACTACGAAGCGGGCATTATCGACGGCATCGAGAATGCTCCCGACGCCGACCAGGGCGAAATCAAAACGCGCGAAGTCCCCGAGGACGAAATCCCTCCGCGCGGCAAACGCAACACGCTGTAACGCGCGTCAAAATCCAGTCGCGACAATTTAGCGCAACCTTAACGGCCGCATTCTAGCGAGCCCGCACGCCTGTTCACGAATTTCCTCCCTGATTATTTGCCGGTGCGAGGAATTATTTGCGGCGTGGGCTATACTCTGCGGGCTGCGAAGATTTGCGGCAAAAGAATCGCCGACTCGGAGGAAATGTATGAGGCGCTGCGCGATTGCATTGTGCTTTTTGCTGGGCGGCTACGTGTTTGCGCAACAGGTCAGCGTGCCGGAAATTCCCTACCGGTCCGTCCCTGACTTTTTGAAATTGCCGCCCAATCTTTATTTGGGAGAAGTCTCCGGCGTAGCGGTGAACTCGAAGGGTCACGTGTTTGTTTTTTCGCGCGGCAATACCACGGGTCCTGCGTATGGCGCTGCCGCGGCGCAGCTTTTGGAATTCGGCGCGGACGGGCGTTACATCCGCGAGATCGGCCACAATTTGTATGCGTGGTCGTTCGCGCACACAGTGAAGGTGGACGCGCACGACAACATTTGGGCCACCGACAAAGGCTCGGACATGGTGATCAAATTCGATCCCCAAGGGCGCGTCGTCATGGTTTTCGGGCGTAAACAAGAAGCCGCGGACGAGCACACGGGCCCGCTCGCGCATCCGCATCCGCCGCTGCCTCCCGTCGACGGAATGTTCCGGCAAGTGACCGACGTTGCGTGGGACGCGGCGGGCAACGCGTACATCAGCGACGGCTACATCAATTCGCGCGTCGCGAAAGTTGACAAAAATGGAAATTGGCTGATGTCCTGGGGCGCGCCGGGCGACAAGCCGGGGCAATTCAATACGCCGCACAGCATTGCCGTCGACGCAAAAGGAAATGTGTACATCGCGGATCGCGGCAACCGGCGGATTCAAGTGTTCGACGGCGACGGGAAATTTTTGCATCAGATCACGATTGACGTGCCCGCGCCGGCAGATGCGCGTCCAGCGATTGGAAACAAGCCGACTTCGACGACGGGAACGATGGCGCCCGGCGCGCCGTGGGCGATTTGCATCACGCCGGGTCCGCATCAAGTGCTCTACAGCTCGGATGCTTTCCCGGGGCGCATTTACAAGCTGAGCCTGGATGGGAAAGTTTTGGGAATGCTCGGCGAGTCAGGAAAACAATTGAAGCAATTCGGCTGGATACACGAGATTGCGTGCCCGTCTGAAAACGAATTGTACGTGGCGGAATTGTTGAACTGGCGCGTGCAAAAATTGATTTTGCAGCCCGAGAAATAAATCGCATTACGCAGACGGCGATAGAACAAACAGACGAGAAGCAGATTTTTCGTCGCATGGCTCCTCGGAATGACAGCGCTTGAGGTTTTGCACACTGGTATCAAGGAACGTACGAAGCCGTGCCCTGCCGAACAGCATTTGTGGGATTGCGGCTAGGCTTTCTTTCGTTGCTTGACGACGGGTTCTTTGCTCCGCGAAACGATGCGGATGGGCTGCTTTTTCTCGGGCGCGGCGGATTGCTTGGCGAGGCTTTTCTTCAGCGCGTCCATCAAATCGATTACCGGCGCGATTGAAGCGTGGGGCGCAGCGGTGACTTCGCGGCCGGCGGTTTTCGCAGCGACCAGAGCGCGCAAACTTTCCTGATACGTGTCGCGATATTTATCGGGCTCAAACTTCGCTGCGAGATTTTCGATCAGTTGCGTGGCGAGCGTGCGCTCCTGTTCCTTCACTTCGACCTTATCGGCGCCGGCGCTTTCCGCGGAACGAATTTCGTTGGTGTAGAACATGGTGTGCAGCGTCAGGCCGTTGTCACTCGCGCGAATGATGACGATGTTCTCGCGATTGTGCATGGTGACTTTCGCGATGCCCGCGTAGCCCGATTGCTGCATGGCTTCGGTCAACAGGCGATAGGCTTTCGCTCCGCCTTCCTCCGGCGCGGCGTAATACGAGGAATCGAAAAAAACAGGATCGATTTCGTCGAGCTTGACGAATTCGAGGATTTCCATCGAACGCGCGGATTCAGGCTCGACCTTGTCGAGCTCTTCCGGCGTGAACAGCACGTACTGGCCGTCTTCGTATTCGTAGCCCTTCTCGACTTCCGAGCGCTCGA
This sequence comes from uncultured Acidobacteriota bacterium, assembly GCA_963757905.1. Taxonomy (GTDB): domain Bacteria; phylum Acidobacteriota; class Terriglobia; order Acidiferrales; family UBA7541; genus DAHUXN01. The sequence goes on from CAVWSV010000003.1 coordinate 227,742, forward strand.
CCATGCGATTGCAGGTGGGGCAAAAGAGCGGCTGCTTCAGGCGCGTGTGGCACTCTTTGTGGAGCTGATTGAAACTGATGCGTTCGGTGCGCGCAGCCGGAGAAAGACGGATCGGAATCGAGATCAGTCCAAACGTCAGGAAGCCCTTCCAACTGGAGGCGGCCATAGTTGAACGATTCTAGCGTGAATAATTCCCTGCCGCAAAGCGGAAAAGTGGCGAATGGGAAGCGAAAGAATCACGCTCGGGAATCGAGCCGTGTGCCAGTTTGCCATCCGCCGTCCCGCTTGTATAATCAGGTGCCGGGCCAATGCTGGTAAAATCCAGCCGACCGGTCACTTGATGACCGGCGTCGTCTAATCAAGACATCCCGGTTTTGAATCCAAGTTTCAAACGGGCGAAATGTAAACGACGGAAGAGCGCAACGCCCGCGCGATCCCCGAAAACATTAATAACGCGGCAGGAATTCCCGTGGGACTTTGGCCAGCAGGGGGAGATGCTGGTCTTTTTCAGAAAGCAGGGGCGACGCGATTCCCCACGCGATGTTGAGGTCCGGATCGTCGTAGGCGATGCCGTACTCGTCCGCGCCATCGTAAAAATCGCTGCACTTGTAAAGAAACTGCACGCGGGGCGACAAAACCAAAAAGCCGTGCGCGAAACCGCGCGGCACATAAAGCTGATTGCGCTTCTCCGCCGACAGGACAACGCTGGTCCATTTGCCGAAATGCGGCGACCCGACGCGAATGTCGACGGCCACGTCGAGCGCCTCGCCTTCAATCACGCGGCAGAGCTTCGCCTGCGAGCGGTTGAGCTGGTAATGCAGCCCGCGCAGCACGCCTTGCGTGGAAGTCGAATGATTGTCCTGAACGAAAATATCCGTGATGCCGAGTTCCGCGAATTTTTTCTGGTGATACGTTTCGAGGAAACTTCCGCGAGCGTCGCCGCGCGCTTCGAGGAGAATCTCGCAAACGCCGGGCAAGTTTGTATCAACGCGCTTGAGACCTGTTCCAGTGGCGGAATTCACTTGAGAAGAGTCGCCGATTTTGGACATGGGTTGGCGGAACAGCGTGGCAATTTTCGCACGCTCGGAAATATTACCGCGCTTTACATGCCGCCCGCCACCGCTCCGTGACTCGGTGCGCTGCTCTTCATGATGTACTTGCTGTACCACGCGAGATAACGCTCGTAGCGGTCGCGCTGAAAGCTGGGCCGCTGAATGCCGTGGAATTCATTTGGATAGATGATGAGCTCCGTCGGAATTCCCAAACTTCTCAGCGCCTCGTACATTTCCTCGTTGCCGATCATGGGGACGTTGGCGTCTTTGTCGCCGCTCAGATAAAGCGTGGGCGTCTTGATGCGATCCGCGTGCAAAAACGGATAGGAGATTTTCTGATACGTTTCCCACGACTTCGGATTCCACGGCGGACCGATTTCATTGTCGTATTGAATGATGTACTCATCGACGCCGTAAAGAGCGACTGTAAATCCCGTGCCTGCGCCGCACGTCGCGGCTTTCAAGCGTGGATCGCTTGCGATCATGTAATCCGTCAGGATGCAGCCGTAGCTCCAGCCGCCCACGCCGAGGCGGTTGGGATCCGCAACGCCCATTTGGATCACGTGATTGACGCCGGCCTCCAAATCCTCCACTTCGTAGTGGCCCCAATCGTCGAAAATGGCGCGCTGGAATTTTTGCCCGCGTCCGGAACTGCCGCGATAATTCACGTTGAGCACAGCGTAGCCATTTGCCGCGAAAATCTGCCGTTCGAAACTGAACGAGTGCGCGTCCTGCCCGTCGGGCCCGCCGTGAATGCGCAGTAGAAACGGCACTTTGGTACCCGCCGTGTATCCAAGCGGCAAAGTCAGCAGGCCGTGAACGTCTGTTCCATCGGGAGTTTTGTAGCTGACGTCTTCGGTCTTCCCGAATTCAAGCTGCGCGAAGAGGGCATCATTTTGGTGCGACAGTTGCCGCAGCTTGCCACCCGCCCACGAGTAAACTTCCGTGGCCTTGTCGTCTCCGCCGGCCAGCGCTACAAGGCATCCATTGGAATGCGACATCGCCCCGATCACGATCGGCGGCTGAAGCAATTTCTGTACGCTCTGATCGGCAATGTTCACCGAAATTGGATACTCCGAACGATCATCCTCTTCCGCGACTACGATGGATTTTCCGTCTTCGCTGAAATAGGGCGAGGAAACGGAACGATCGAGTTTCTCGGCGAGAATTGTTGGCGCAGCGGAACCGTCCGCAGGCACGATGGCGAGATGGCTCATGCCATATGCGCCCCACTTTTTTTCGTCTTCGACTAAGAATGCGAGCGATTTCCCGTCGGGACTCCACGCCAGCCGTCCTCTGGTCCCGCGCGTGCCGAAATTGGTGACCTGTTTTTCAACGGAACCGGGCTGCGCGTCGGCGACAAAAACCTGCGGCACGGGATCCCTGTCGGGATGCGGATCGTGATTGCTTAAGAACGCGATGCGCGTGCCGTCGGGCGACCACACCGGGCCCGATTCGTCGTAATTGCTCTTTGTCAGGCGCTCCGTTTTTTTCGTGGCGATGTCGAAGAGGTAGATGCGACTGTGGCGGTTGCTGAGGAGGTATCCAACAACGTCCTCCCGGAAATGGTAGCGGTCAATCACAATGGGCTTGGGAATGTACGGAGGCGCGCCTGGCTTTGCCGCGGCTTCTTTCGCTTCCGCTTCGGGGTCAGGATCCATCACGACGAGCGCGAGGCGTTTTGAATCGGGCGACCATTCGTAGCCCTGTAAATTACCCTTCACTCCCGTGAGCTGCATCGCTTCGCCGCCCTCCCGGTTCAGCAGCCAGACCTGGTTTCCCTTGGCTGGCCCGGGCCGCGAAGAAGTGAACGAGAGATATTTTCCGTCCGGAGACCACTCCGGTCCGCCTTCCGATTCCTGGCTCTCGGTGACCTGAATGTCGCGCGAGCCGTCCGTGCTCACCATCCACACGTGGGAATTGTGTTTGTCTGCCTTGACGTCAACAGAGCTGACCGTGTAGGCGACCCATTTGCCGTCCGGAGAGCACTGCGGATCGCGAACGTCACGCATACGCGCGAGGTCATCCAGATTGATGGGACGGCGCGTCTGCGCGTAGCTTGGCGCGCACAAACTCACCGCAAATAGGCCAGCGGCGCAAAACGCGCCGAACCTCAACGGCAAGTGTCGCCGTCCAGCACCGCACACCGCGGAATTATTGACTGAAGACCCTGACGATTGCTTGACTTTCAATGTATGCCCCCTCTGGATCGATTCGACGCGCACATAATTCAGCGCCGTTTTTATCGACTACTCCAGTGTTGCGCACTTCGATGAGCAAAAGCAGAATTACACGCTGCAGTAATCCGCCTTTTATTTTGACGCGGAATAATATTCTTTGACGATGCGCTTGTCAATTTTCGATGGCGTTTGTAACAGCATTTTTGCATTGCCTGGCGGGAACGCAAGGCCGGCAGGCGCTATGCCAATCGATGGAATTAATGGATAAAAATCCGTGGATTCGGGGTCGCGGTGGATTTCAGCGGACCCTTTTGCGTGCGATGAATGCCAAATAACGATGATTTAATGCGATAACGCTTTGTGCGCCTGACGCGCGTGAGTGAAGTGCTGGAGCCAGGACTGGAAGCGGTCGAGGTACAGGTAAACGACCGGCGTCGTAAATAGCGTCAGCATCTGGCTGACGATCAGGCCACCCACAATGGTGATGCCCAGCGGCCGGCGAAGTTCAGAACCAGTTCCTCCGCCGACGGCCAGCGGCACCGCGCCCAGCATCGCCGCCATGGTGGTCATCATGATGGGACGAAAACGCAGCAGACACGCCTCGTAAATGGCTTCGAGCGGAGTCCTGCCGTCCACGCGCTCCGCCTGTATCGCGAAATCAATCATCAGAATCGCATTTTTCTTTACGATGCCAATCAGCAAAATAATCCCGATGATGGCGATGACGCTCAGTTCCGTTTTGAAAATGAAAAGCGCGAGCAGCGCGCCCACTCCCGCCGACGGAAGAGTGGAAAGAATCGTGATGGGATGGATGTAGCTTTCATACAGAATGCCAAGAACGATGTACACGGCAGCGAGAGCCGTGAGAATCAGGATTGGTTCGGACGACAACGATGCCTGAAACGCCTGCGCCGTTCCCTGGAAATTGCCATGAACATTTTCGGGCATGCCGATTTGCCGCTCAGCTGTGTCGATATCCGTCACGGCCTTCCCCAGAGCGGTTCCCGGGGACAGATTAAACGAGAGCGTGATCGACGGGAACTGGCCCTGATGGTTTACGGTCAGCGAAGTGCGCGAGGGTTGGTAGCTGGCCAACGCGCTGAGCGGAATCAGTTTGCCCTTATTTGACGCGACAAAAATTGATTTCAACGCGTCGGGATTCTGCTGGTATGCGGGAGCAACGTCGAGCACAACGTGATACTGATTGAGCCCCTTATACATGTTAGACACCTGGCGCTGGCCAAACGCGTCGTTGAGCGTGCTGTCGATTGCAGACATCGAAACTCCCAGACGCGAAGCTGTATCCCGGTCGACCACCAGCGAAGTCTGCAAGCCGTGGACCTGCTGGTCCGTGTTTAGATCCTGCAGTTCCGGAATTTTGTTCAAACGCGCCATCAGCAGCGGCGCCCAATGGTTCAAGTCCGCGATTTTGTCCGCTTGCAAGGTGTATTGAAATTGTGAATTACTGCCGCGCCCTCCCACGCTGACGTCCTGAACGGATTGAAGGTACAGGGTCGCTCCTGGAATTCCGGAAAGTTTCTTACGCAGGCGCGCAATCACCTGGTCGGCGGATACTTTGCGAATGCTGATGTCCTTGAGCTGCGCGAACATGTGCGCGCTGTTTTCGCCACCGCCACCGCCGCCCGTGAATGCCGTGACCGTATCGATGGCGGGGTCCTGCTGGACAATATGAGCAAATGCCGTCATTTTCGCGGACATGGCCGCAAACGACGTGTCCTGATCCGCCTGAATGTTGCCGGTCAAGCGTCCGGTATCCTGCTGCGGGAAGAATCCCTTGGGAACCACCACGAAAAGGTAGACGCTGAGGCACACAGTGCCGATCGTCAACGCAAGCACCGCGGGCTGATTGCGCAACACCGCTCGCAGGCAGATATCGTAGAAATGGTGGAGCCCGTCAAAGGCGCGCTCGGCGATTCGATACGCAAGGTTGTGGTAACCCCGGTCGCGTTTCAGGAAGCGCGCGCACATCATCGGCGTGGTCGTCAGCGAGACGAAAAGAGAAACGCAGATCGCGGCGCTCAGCGTCACCGCGAATTCGCGGAACAACCGGCCCACGATTCCGCCCATCAGCAGAATCGGAATGAACACGGCGACGAGCGAGGTGCTCATCGAAAACACTGTGAAGCCGATCTCGCGCGCGCCTTGCAGCGCCGCTGGAAACGGTTGCATGCCAGCTTCCAAATGGCGCGAAATATTTTCGATGACGACGATGGCGTCATCGACCACGAAGCCCGTCGACACCGTCAGCGCCATCAGCGACAGATTGTCAATGCTGTATCCGCACAGGTACATCACTCCAAACGTGCCGATCAGAGAAAGCGGCACGGCGATGCTGGGAATCGCGGTGGCCCACACGTTGCGCAAAAATGCAAACACCACGAGCACCACCAGGACAATCGAAATCAGCAGCGTGATTTCAACGTCGCGGATGGAGGCGCGAATCGTGGGGGAACGGTCAATGATCACGCTCACGTGAATCGAGGGCGAAATCGAGGCTTGCAGATTGGGCAATTCGGCGCGCACGTGGTCCACCGTGTCGATGATGTTCGCGCCCGGCTGCCGGAAGATCGCGATCATGATCGCCGGATCGCCATTCGAAATGCCCGCGTTCCGCGTGTTTGCCGCCGCGTCAGTCACCGTCGCGATATCCGACAATCGCACAGGCGAGCCGTTGATCCACGCGACGATCAGAGGCCGGTATTGGTCGGCGGTGAAAAGCTGGTCGCTGGTAAAAATCTGCCAAGTCTGATTTTGATCGTGGAGCGAGCCCATGGGGCTGTGGGCATTCGCGTTGCTGAGGGCCGTGCGAACTTGTTCCATGCTGATGCCGTAGCTGCTGATCTGCGTGGGGTTCACGTCCACGCGCACCGCTGGCTGCGCGCCGCCCCAAACGCCCACTTGACCGACGCCGTCGATCTGCGCGACTTTCTGCGCGAGGATGGAATCCGCCGCGTCGTAAACAGCGCTTCGCGGAATGTTGGTGGACGTGAGGCCAAGCAGCATGATGGGCGCGTCCGCGGGATTCACTTTGCGATACGTCGGCGAGCCAGGCAAATCGGCGGGAAGTTGCCCGCGCGCGGCATTGATCGCCGCCTGAACATCGCGAGCTGCGGCGTCGATATTGCGGTTGAGGTCGAATTGCAGCGTGATGTTGGTCGAGCCGAGCTGACTTGTGGACGTCATCTGCGTCACGCTCGCGATCCGGCCGAACTGCCGTTCGAGCGGAGTCGCCACAGCCGAGGCCATCGTCTCCGGGCTCGCGCCCGGCAATCCGGCATTCACGGAGATGGTGGGAAAATCGACCTGCGGAAGCGGCGCTTCCGGCAGAAACCGGAATGCCAGCCCTCCGGCGAGTAGAATCCCGAGGGTCAGCAACGACGTCGCCACTGGGCGGCGAATAAAGGGTGCCGAAAAATTGGAGGAAATATTCATGGCTCAGTTGCCTGCGGCAGGCTCCTCCGCGGGCATGTGTATGCGGCTGCGCATGCGGCTTGCCACCCAATCGAAAGCGAGATAAACAACCGGCGTGGTGTACAGCGTAAGCAACTGGCTGAGCAGCAAGCCACCGACAATTGTGATTCCCAGCGGACGCCGCAGCTCCGAGCCCATGCCCGTGCCCAGCGCCAGCGGGAAGCCGCCGAGAAGCGCCGCCATGGTGGTCATCATGATGGGACGAAAACGCAGCAGGCACGCTTCGTAAATCGCATCGATCGGCGCCTTCCCTTCCTTGCGCTCGGCCTCCAGCGCGAAGTCGATCATCATGATGGCGTTTTTCTTCACAATGCCGATCAGCAGTATCAACCCAATCAAAGCAATCACGCTGAATTCTGTTTTGCAAATCAGCAAAGCCAGAATCGCGCCGACTCCGGCGGAAGGCAGTGTCGACAGAATCGTAATGGGATGAATGTAGCTCTCGTAAAGAACGCCCAGCACGATATAGACAACGATGACCGCCGCGAGAATCAGCAAAGGCTCGTTGGACAACGAAGCCAAAAACGCCGCCGCCGTCCCTTGATAGGCCGTTTGAACGCTGGCCGGAAGGCCGATTTCCTGCCGCGCCGCATCAACCGCCTTCACCGCGTTGCCCAGGGAAACGCCCGGCGCAAGATTGAACGACAGCGTGACCGCCGGGAATTGTCCCTGATGATTGATAACGAGCGGAACCGAGGACGGGACGAAGCGCGTGAAGGCGCTGAGCGGAATTTGCTGCCCCGTCGACGAGTTGACGAAAATATTCTTCAGCGCGTCTGGATTCTGCTGAAAACTCGGACTCACTTCCAAAACCACGTGGTACTGATTGAGTTGCGTAAAAATAGTAGACACCTGGCGCTGGCCGAAGGCGTCGTAGAGCGTGTCGTCGATTGTCTGCGGCAGGATGCCCAGGCGCGATGCTGTGTCGCGATCGATTTCGAGGCCCGCCTGGAGTCCCAGGTTCTGTTGATCGCTGGCCACGTCGCTCAATTCGGGCAGCGATTGCAGCTTGGCCATCATCCGCGTGGTCCAGTAGGCGAGCTCGTTCGGATCCACGTCCTCCATGCTGTATTGGAATTCCGTGCGGCTCACGCGATCTTCCACCGTCAGATCCTGCACCGGCTGCATGAAAAGACTGATGCCATCCACTTTGGCGAGGGACGGTTCGAGGCGGCGGATGATATCCGAGGCTGAAACGTGATTGCGGTCCGCGATGGGCCTCAAATTGATTTCCATGCGCCCGCTATTGAGAGTGGTGTTCGTTCCATCGATGCCAATGAACGAAGAGAGGCTCTCCACCGCGGGATCTTGCAGAATCACATGCGCCAGGGCTTGTTGGCGTTGCTCCATCGCCGGGAACGAAATGTCCTGCGGCGCTTCGGATATGCCCATGATGATTCCCGTATCCTGCACGGGGAAGAATCCCTTGGGCACATAGATGTACAGAAGAATTGTGGCAACAAGCGTGGCGAAAGTGATAATCAGCGTCGTGGTGCGGTATTGCAGGACGAACCGCAGCGTGCGTCCGTAAAACGCGATGGCGGAATTGAACCAACGCTCCGACGCGTGGTAGAACCGGCTTTGCCTCGCTTCGTCCTTGTGCTTCAGCAGTTGCGCCGACATCATCGGCGTCAAGGTCAGAGACACAAACGCGGAAACGAGAATCGTCACCGCCAGCGTGACGGCGAATTCGCGGAACAGCCGCCCCACCACGTCGCCCATGAAAAGAAGGGGAATCAGCACGGCAATCAGCGAAATGGTCAGCGACATAATCGTGAAGGCGATCTGCTCGGAGCCCTTGAGCGCCGCTTGCAGTGGCGTGTCGCCCTGCTCGATATAGCGCGAGATGTTTTCGATCATCACAATGGCGTCGTCGACCACGAAACCTGTCGAAATCGTCAGCGCCATCAACGTAAGGTTATTCAAGCTGTAGCCCAGCAAGTACATCACGCCAAACGTGCCCACGATCGACAGCGGCACCGCAATGCTGGGGATGATCGTCGCCGAGACGCTGCGCAAGAACAGGAAAATAACCATCACGACCAGGGCCACGGTGAGAATCAGCTCAAACTGCACGTCAGAAACAGACGCGCGAATGGTGGTCGTGCGGTCGGTCAATGGAGTGACACTGATCGATGCGGGCAGCGACGCTTGCAACTGCGGCAATATCGCTTTGACGCTATCGGCCACGCTGATGATGTTCGCGCCGGGCTGCCGCTGAATATTCAGAATCACGGCCGGATTTTCGTTGGCCCAAGCCGCTTCTTCCACGTTCTCCGCGCCGTCGACCACCGTCGCAACGTCGCTGAGCCGCACGGGAGCGCCATTTCGATACGCAATAATCAGGGGTTTATAGGCGTCGCCGGAGATGAGTTGGTCGTTAGCGGCAATCACGTACTGCTGCCGCGGGCCGTCGAAATTGCCTTTCGCCTGATCCACGTTCGCCTGGCCCAGAGCAATTCGCAGATCCTCCAAGCTCAGGCCATACGACGCCAGCTCCGTGGGATTAGCCTGAATTCGCACCGCGGGCCGCTGGCCTCCGCTGATGCTGACCATCCCCACGCCGCTGACTTGCGAAATTTTCTGCGCCAGGTTCGTGTCCGCAAGATCTTCCACTTGCGAAAGTGGCAGCGTCTTCGACGTCAGCGCGAATGTGAGAATCGGCGTGTCCGCTGGATTGATCTTGTTGTAGATGGGGGGATTCGGCAGCGCGCGCGGCAGAAGTTGACCCGCGCCGTTGATGGCCGCCTGCACTTCCTGTTCAGCCACATCAATATTCAACGTGAGGACGAATTGCAAAGTGATGACGGAACTCCCAAAGGAACTCGTGGACGTCATCTGGTTCAAGCCGGGGATTTGGCCGAAGGTTCGCTCGAGGGGCGCAGTGACGGACGACGCCATCACATCGGGACTGGCGCCGGGGTAAAATGTCTGGACCTCGATGGTCGGGTAATCAACTTCCGGCAGCGCCGAAACCGGCAGCTCTTTGTAAGCCACCAAGCCCGCCAGCAGCAATCCCACCATAAGCAAGCTTGTGGCCACCGGCCGCACAATGAACGGCCGCGAAGGATTCACTGCTGCGATCCTTTAGGCCGCACCTTGCGTGGCGGCGCTGCCGCGCCCGGCAAAGCCGTTTGCCCCGAACTTCGACGCGTGCCAGCGGCTGGGCTTTGCGCAGCCGGACTCGGCGTCTCGCCGGGCTCGCTTCGCGGTTGAATTTTGCTGCCGTCCTGCAATTTGTCCATGCCATCGGTAACAACCTGTTCGCCCGGCTGCAAACCGCTGCTCAAGCCGGCCACATTGCCCGCTGTCAGAGCGACCGTCACGTTGTGAATCTTCACCGTATTACCGTTCGCGACGGCGTAGACATAGGTCCCTTGCGGGCCGCGCTCCAGCGCCGGCGTGGGAATTATGGTGAGGCCGGACATCTTGTCGACCAGCAGATGAATATTGACGAATTGATTCGGGAAAAGAGCATTGTCACTGTTGTTGAACATGGCTTTCAGTTTGTAAGTGCCGGTTGTCGTATCAATCTGGTTGTCAATCGTGAGCAATGTCCCGCTGGCGATCTTCGTTGTATCGTCGCGGTCGTACGCGTCCGCGGGAAGTTTTGCGCCCTGGCGCAGCTTCTTGTACACCGCCATCATTTGGTCCTGCGGCAGCGTGAAAATCACGGCGATCGGATGAACCTGCGTGATGACCAGCAATCCATTCTGATCGGAGGCGTGGACAATGTTTCCCGCGTCCACCAGCCGCAGGCCGATTCTTCCGTTGATCGGCGAAGTGATGTGGCAATAGGAGAGCAGCAATTTCGCGTTATCGATTTGCGCCTGATCGGACTTAATCGATCCTTGTAGCTGCTCCGACGCTGCAATCTGAGTATCCATTTGTTGTTTCGGAATTACTCCGGCGGCGAAGAGCGCTTGATAGCGAGTCGCGTTTGCTGCCGCGTCATGCAGCGCGGCGCTATCTTTCGCAAACTGTCCCTGCGCCTGTTCGAGCTGCACTTGGTACGGGCGCGGGTCAATCTCAACCAGCGGGTCTCCCTTGTGGACAAATTGCCCTTCCTTGAAGTAGACGGTCATGATCTGGCCGTCCACGTGGGAGTGAATCGTGACCGTATTCGCGGCGGTCACCGTGCCAAGGCCAGTGTAATAAACGGGAAGGTCACCGGCAGTTGCTGTGGCAACCGCAACCGGCACGGCCATGCCCGCCTGTCTCGCGTGGGCGGACGATGCTGCCGTCTGCGTTTGGTTCGTCTTGGCTCCGCGGAAATACCAAATCGCGATTCCAATCACAATCACGATCAGCACCCATAACCACCAGCGCCTTTTGCGCGACGGACCCGACAGATCGGGTGGAACCGGACGGGAGAGCCTTGTTGGTGATGGCTGCGGCTCCAATGTTTGGGGGGAAACCATCTTCTTCAGCTCCTCGGCAAAATGGCCGTCGCAGTACTGTTTTTCTGTTGCAAGAAATCGCTTCAGTTGTGGGCTACAACTGAGGAATCGGGCCGGAACCGCATAGGCTGGCAGCGCCTACATATTCCTGAGACGCTCTACTATAAGATTCCGTTTCCGTATCGGAAGTTTCTCTTCCCAGGAATGTCAGCAGCCAACCCTCCATCACTTTGAGGGACATTGCTTGATCTGGCTTTTTCTGGAGAACGCAGCAGGCAGAATGCAAGCGCGGGAAAAATCAATCGAACACAAATTATTTAGTAGCGGGCAAGGCTATAAGCCGGATCTTGAACGCCGCGCGCCGCACGTCCCGAGAGCCATCTGGCCTGATGCGTGTGGCCGGTTCTTCGGCAAGTGTTCGGCAAGTGTTCAGTAAGCGAGCGACCAGCCGATCAGCGTGAACGCGAGAACGGTGACCAGCGCGCCCAGGCTAATCAGGCTCAGCGCTTTCCCGTGCCCTAGCAACGAGTCGCGCGTCTGGCGGTGGCCGCACAGCAGCGCCAACACGAAGACGGCCGCGGCCCACGCCAGCGTGGCGGGCAGTCCGCTGCGCCTACCAATTACATCGAGGAACTGTTGCGACACTTGTCCGGCAGGCACCCACCAGGGAATGAGCGGCGTCAAGGCAACGCCCGCCACCAGCGTCAGCAGCTTTTTCGTGATCCAGCGCTTGATTTTGGGCCGCGAACCCTTCAGCTTCGCGCGGCGCCAAATGAAGTAGTCCCACGCCAACAGGCCGCCAATGATGGGAATCCATCCGTAGATTGCGACTTTGTCGTCCAGCCACAGCCACACGCGGAAGAGCACTCCAGCCCGGTGCGTGTACGCCAGCCGCGGCAGCACCAGCCATCCCACCGCTGAATTCGCTGCCACCGCTGCCAGCAGCGTGACCAGGCTCATCAGTTGGAACCACTGGCGCGTGGGCACGGCTCCGCAAGCTGCGCAGACGCGGTGTTTAGGCTCGAATTCCTCTCCACAACGCTCGCAGAAAAAGCTTTCCGCTAACGGCTGAGCGGTTGAGGCCATTGCTATAAGGGTAGTTCAGCGAGTGCTCCGAGGGCTACTGTACAGTAGTGCAGATTTAGCGCAGGTACGCCCGGCGCGGCCGGATAATGACGCAAAGCAGGATGTAAGGCGCCGAAGAATCAATTCAAGCTAAACAGGTTAGGAGCGGGCGAACGGCTCTTAGGGTCTGTTTGCACAACGCTGTTCTACCCAGTGATTGATGTTTACCCGTCGACGTGCTATTTCGAGAATGTGGAATTACTTGGGCTGGGCTCTATGTAGCGCATGCGCAGGCTTGACGCTCCTGCCTGCCTTGGCATAGCATTCGGCTCCCTCGTGTGTATACGCGCTGATTTACAGTCGACAGAGAGGATGCCCAAACATGGCTTTCACTAACTATAAAACCATCCTTCGGGCGGACTACAAAGCGTACTTGGGCTACTTTGACAGCCTGATTCCAATAGCCTTATCACTACTGGAAAGCTATCCAGACTGGCAAACTGACCGGCTCTCGATCACAATGAATAACTTCGCCGAGTGGAGTACTTTCTTCCTCGGACACAATTCCTACGTCTATACGCGGGACATGAAAAGAGAGCAAGCAAGAGGCCAGGACGAGATGCGAATTCGCGAGATCTTAGAGAAAGCGCCTCCTAAATTAGCTAGGGCTGAATACTCCAGATTAGGCCTGCGGTGTTCTATTTGTGTCCCGTTGAAATGAAGTTCGAGAATCTTGTCACACTGATCAATGAGAAACTCTTCGCCCAGACGGATGAGATTAAAAAACGTATATGCCCAGCACCAACCGACCTTGCCTATGTTGTCCATTTCATGGACAATAGTCTCCAGGTGATTTTGCGAACCGGGCCGATGAGGAGGGAGGAATTAGACCTCCAGTTTCAACCCAACAGGGGCAATGTGCCATCCAGACAAGAGAACACTTCCTTCTAAGGAGCTGTTTGCTGACTATCCAGAGGTAAGTTTGCTCATGGACATAGATGTCTCGAAGAAAAACGTCGGGCGCGAAGAGCTTGCGTCGACTTACAACGATGCTCAAAAAGCTCAAACCAAACTCTCGCAGAATATTGTCAACTATATGTTTGGAATCCAGAAGGAGAAGGAATAAGACCGGCATGATTTCGCCACAGGCGTTAACGACGCAATTCGCGGAGGTAGCCCCACTCAAGCCAGAAACCGCTCGGTCTCGAGCCAACGAGATTGGCTTCGCAGTGCAGAGAGAAAAAGAGAACGGCTGGATCGTTGGAGGCGAAAGGCTCGCTGGTTCGGCGCATACTGAATCAGCCCTGCAGGACACGTCGCCTACTTAAACGGTACGCAGATGCCCGGCCGCACCAAGCAAGGCACCGGTACGACGGAGCAGGTCTTCGCGGGAGCGACAGAGTTGCTGCCTGCCCATCCCTCGACCATCGGAGAACCGAAAAAACGACACCGCATCATTGTAACCTTTGAGCCCCATTTTCGGCGCTGGACAGTTAAGAGGATGCTTTCGCTCGTCGACATGTTCCATAGTTCGATTGGCGAGCCGCAAGCGGCCACGAACGAGGCAGAGCTTAAGGGTTTCTTGACTGACACGTACAGACGAAGTGCTCTGAACCCGGAAACTCGGAATTTTGCCACGGCAGTTTCGTTGCTGCAGGATTTTCTGAGACCTCACTGGAGCCAGCTCTCGCAGCAGAAACTATCGGGCATAAGGGAAAGATTGGGCTGGTTGGACAGTCAAACTGATTTGACCCCCCGCACTCTGGAACGATTCTACGTCGAGTTGGCCTCGGTAATCGGGAGTGGTATTTCCTTGGGCCTCGACCCGGACGAAGACGAATCCCATGAAGAAGCGGAGTGAGTTACGTACCACGAAGGACGCGCGAGCGGTGCTGCACTCCTTCCTCGACACCTCAGCAGCACGAAAGCTTCGGATCAGGACACTCTGCCATCCAGGAACACCTCACGCGAACCATCCCAAAGAACTGGTACGTAAACAACTACGTGAGAATGGAATATTACAGAGGGCTTCTACGTCTTGATGATAGACATTTATACCGAGAGCGAGCACGAGTTCCACAAGACATTTGGTGATGCTTTGAAGTTTTTCGCGGATAAATTTGGCCGAGAACCCAAGACGGCACTGGAAGTTGCTGCGACAATGGTCGACTCTAGTGGGCTATCACTCGCGAGCCCTTCCGACAAGTCAGCCTGCAGGCAAAAGTTGCAGGACTTAATTTTTGAAATGGCGATACAATTTGAGAGGGATTTCAGAGACACCGGGACCGAACCTGCACATTGCGCTCGTATTCGCTCTCCTCTGCGGCTACCGGAAGCTACCTTGAGAGATGCCGTCCTTCGCGGTCTTTCTGCGGATTTTCACAATACCGAAGAGTGCCGTAGACGCTGCAAGGTTGAAAACCTGTTCCAAGCCGGCAGACATCCGCGCAAGATGCAGTCGATTTCATTAATTGTAGCCGATAGTGCAGCGAGAAAGCCTCTCGAGAAAATACAGGAAACAATTCAACAGGCACTGCGCGACCCCGAGGGAATTTCGTGTCGGTCTTGCGGCACCATGGGAGACGCAGTAGTCGCTTGCGCCCTGGATTCTTCTTGGAAGTTACACAGCATGGATAGAGTTCACGGCCCAATCTCAACAGCTCTGAGCTTAGAACACGAGATTCACGATTCTGTGCCTAAGTTGCGGGCGGCGGCGAACGCCACACCCCTGTAGACTGTACCAACAGAGAAAGAAAACTGACCGCGAAAATCTAGAGCGGGCGAGACTATAAGCCGGATTTTGTACGCTGCGTGGACCCCGAACATCCCACCCTTCGCGGAAAACGCTCAGGATGGGACACCCGAAAAACCATTCGCAGCGTGGCGATCATTCCTCTGGGCCTTCGATCACTCGAAAGCTCGATGCGGCCTACCCGAGGGTGCATCCCTTCGAAGCGGCGAACCGCCTCGCAGGGGAAAATCCTTCGAACCGCTTCGCGGTTCTCAGGATCTTCATCGAGCTGGGCCAGCTCTTCCCTCCTATTTGGCCTTGCTCCACGCGGGGTTTGCCGTGCCTCCGATGTCGCCACCGGAGCGGTGGGCTCTTACCCCACCGTTTCACCCTTACCTGTGCGGCGCCCAAACAGGCCCGCGAGAGGTTTTGCCTCTTGCCGGCCGCCGAGGCGCATTCCTCACCGGCGGTCTAGTTTCTGTGGCACTTTCCGTAGCCGAAGCGTTTCTGCTTCAGCCCCCTGACGTTATCAGGCGCGTTGCCCTAACCGTTCCTAAACGGCGGAGTCCGGACTTTCCTCCAGCCCGTTCACCTTGCGATGAACGAACCAGCGATCACCCGACTCGCCCGCTCATGTAATTCTACTCCAGTTTTCCGCCAAGTTTTTGCGTTTATAGCGAAACTCGCTTCACCACGAACACTCCGACAGTGGCCAATCCGAGCAGCCCCAAAACAAGAGATGAACTTTCGGGCACGGGACCAGGCGCATAGACCGTCATTACGTTGCCGTTGCTTCCTTTGATCGTGAATGCGTTCATGTCCTCGATGTAGCCGGAGGCACTGAAATTCGCTACATCTCCGACATTCGATAGCGTCCACGTGCCGAGGTCGTGCACGTCGTCCGTTGGAAAAGTCCCTGACAAAGTGAGGCCCTGAATCTGCTCGGACAACAGCGTGAGCGAGTAGTTCCATGTATACAGGTCGAAGTTCTGGGGCTCTCCGAACCTCGGGGCCGGCACGATGACGCCCTGCACGGTCACAGTGCAAGAGAAACCCAGATCGAATCCGTTGCCCTGGATGATTTGCTGCGGCGTGTCGCATGTTAGCATTTGCGGTGCGGCGGTGGCGTTTGCACGATTCGCCCCAACAATGAATAGAAGAATCATCACCGGAACTATAAACATCTTGCTCATTTGCTTTCTCCCTTTAGCAAACAGCAAAACTTAACTCTCATTATAAACGGCAAACGCGGCGTGAGAAAGCGGAAAGCAAACGGCTCCGCAATTTTTATGCTGAAACGGACGCTCGTTTGGGCGCGTCCCTACATATCAGACGAAGGGGCCGGATGCGCTCGCACTGCTTTTGCGGGTGGTTAGCGTTACACCGCGGCAGGCATAAATCACATTCCCTGCCACGAATTTCTCTGAGGAGGAACTTCTGATGCATCATCCATCGAGATTGTCAAAATTGCTGAAACAGATGTATAGCGCGGCCGCTCTTTGCGTAGCCGCAATTTTCTGTGCAACTGCTCTCTTCGCAGTTGGAAGTGCGCCACTGAAGTCTCGCGCGAATATAGCCGCTACGGCGCAAGCGGCTGGGCCCTCGGGATATCATTTGATTAAAACCATCCCCGTTCCGGGCGACACTTTCTGGGATTATTTGAAATTTCAACCCTCCACGCGGCGCCTTTTCATTTCGCACGGCACGCACGTCGTGGTCGTCAACGTCGACAGCGGAAAAGTGGTCGGCGACATTGGCGGCATGCAGGGCATCCACGGAATCGTGCTCGCGCCGGAATTCAACCGCGGCTTTGTGACCGACGGACAAGGAGCCAAAGTCTGGATCTTCAATCTGAAGACGCTCAAGGTCATCGGCAGCGCGCCCGCGGATAAGGACGCCGACGGCGAAGTCTACGACCCCGCTTCGAAGCGCGTCTTCACCATGAACGGCGACTCGAAAACCTCTACCGTCATCGACGCCAAGTCCGGGAAAGTCGTGGGTCACATCGACCTCGGCGGCCAACCGGAATTCCCTGTCGCTGATGGGCGTGGCCATGTTTACGCTAACATCGAGAGCACCAGCGAGATCGTCGAGATCGACTCCCACACCATGAAAATCACGCATCGCTACCCACTCGCTCCCGGCGAACATCCCAGCGGCTTGGCCATTGACGCCAAGAATCACATCCTGTTTTCCGGCTGCCACAACAAAATGATGGTCATCATGGACGCCGACACGGGAAAAATCCTCGCCACACCTGCGATTGGCGTGGGCGTTGACGCCACGCGTTTTGATCCGGGCACGGGCTATGCTTTCAGCTCCAACGGCGACGGCACGCTCACCGTCATTCACGAAGATTCACCGACGCAGTTCAGCGTCGTCGAAAACGTGACGACCGAGCGCGGCGCGCGCACCATGGCCCTCGACCCCACAACTCACGAGATTTTTCTCGGTGACGGCGCAGGTCACTCGCATTCAGAATCCGCCGCCCCACACGCGTCCATTCAAAATGGTCCCCGGCACCTTCCACGTGCTAGTATTCGGAAAGTAGCGTTAGCCAAATTGATGGGACGGAGCCTCGAACAGGTTCCGTCCCGCATTAACTTTCGTGCGACTCTATTTCTTGACGATATTAATATGCGTCTTCGCCGCTCCACTTCGCGGGACAGCGCCCCAGTCGTCAGCGAAAACGCCTCCCGCTACAGTGCCCCAGCCCTATCACGCGATTCGAACGATCCCGCTCCCTTTTAACCCTCCGCCCGGCAGCGCACTCGCATTCGATGCCGCCAGTCGCAAGCTGTTTATTCCGGCAAAGAAAGACATCTACGTGATCGATGTCGACTCCGGCGCGTTAGTAGGGCAAGTGCGCAAAGCTGGCGACATTTCCGATATTGCGTTTGCGCCGGAAATTAACCGGGGCTTCGCTGTCGATTCAGACGGCCATCTCGCGATTTTCGATTTGCAGACGTATGCCGTACTTGACAAGGTCCATGCTGGGAGCGAGTCCCGCTCCGTTCTCTTCGATCCAGTGACCAAGAAAATCTTCACTGTGGGTGCTTTCAGCAAGCAATGCAAAGTCTTTGACGCCATGAGCGGAAAAATCGTGAAAACTGTCAAACTCGGCGGCTACACATATCGGGGCATTAGCGACTCCATGGGTCACATCTATTACGAGTTGCGTCCCGATGCGATCGGTCCTCACGAGATTATGGGCGGTGTCGACGTGTTGGCAAGAGTGTCGCGGCAGAAAGTTCCGTGCAAGATCGTCGAGTTGAATGCGCGCACACTGGAGATTGAGAACCTCTGGGTCGAACCTTCATGCATAAACACCCACGGTATCGGAGTCGATTCAGAGTATCGGCGCCTCGTAGTCGCATGCGAAAATTCGGTCGATTTGATTGACGCGGACTCGGGGAAAATTATTTCGGCTATTCTCTTTCCTCCTGCCAGACCTGCCCTGCACATCCTGTTCAGCGCGGGCCTCAGGGATGCCTTCATACTTGCTGGAGGTGCATCTCAGCTCATCGTTCTTCACGAGAATTCCGCGAATGCCCTCGGTTTTGCCGGCTTCGTCACGCACGAATCACCGTTGTCCATGGCATTTGACGAAAACAATAACCAATTTCTTATCCTCAAAAGCGATGTAAAAATGGTGGAAGCACCTTTCATGATTGAGGCAAACGGAAGGACATCCCCCCGTCAGATTCCTGAGCCCGAGCCGGGCACGTTTCGCATCGTTGCATACGGCAAGAATTAGCGCACGGATTATTGTCGTGGGTCTCGCTTTTATTTTTTACCGATGAGTTTCTCGAAAGCGGCTTCGTCGAGGATGGGGACGCCGAGGGATTTCGCCTTTTCGTGTTTTGAGCCGGGATCTGCGCCCACAACAACGTAATCCGTTTTCTTGCTGACCGACGAGACGACTTTTCCGCCGTGCGACACGACGAGCGCGCCGGCATCTTCGCGCGAGTGCCGTTCGAGCGTGCCGGTGAACACGAACGACTTCCCTGCCAGCCGCGAACTCTTCGGCGCCACACGCTTTTCCTCCATGCGCACGCCCTCTTCGCTCAAGCGCTCAATCAATTTCCGGTTGGCTTTCTCCGAAAAGAAATCGACGATACTCCCCGCGACCTTCGGACCAATTTCATTCACTTCGGTGAGTTCGTCGAGTGTCGCATCGGCAATTTTGTCGAGCGAGCCAAAATGCTCCGCGAGCAATTGCGCGGTGCGCTCGCCGACGAAACCGATGCCGAGCGCGTAGACCAGCCGCGACAGCTCGTTTCTCTTACTTGCGGCAATTTCATCGAGCAAATTCTGCGCCGATTTTTCCGCCATGCGCTCCAACGCCGCAACTTCATCCAGTTTCAATTCATAAAGGTCGGCGAAATCCTTGACGATTCCTTTCTCGACAAGTTGATCGACAATCTTTTCGCCCAGCCCGTCGATATTCATCGCGTGGCGGCTGGCGAAATGCAGCAGCGACTCTCTTCGTTTCGCGGGGCATGAGGCGTTAACGCACCGATACGCCACTTCTCCCTCCACGCGATGAATGCGACTCCCGCACTCGGGGCATTTCTCCGGCACGCGCACCGGCTTTTCTTCTTTTCCGTGCTTCACCACTTTAAGAACATGCGGAATCACGTCGCCTGCGCGCTCGACCAGCACCGTATCGCCTTCGTGAACATTCAAGCGCTCGATTTCGTCCATGTTGTGCAGCGTCGAACGGCTCACCGTCACGCCGCCGATGGGCACCGGCTCGAACAATGCCACCGGCGTCAGCGTCCCGGTGCGTCCCACGTTAAATTCAATTTTCCTGACTACCGTCGTAGCCTGCCGCGCGGCCCATTTGTACGCGATGGCCCAGCGCGGAGCCTTCGACGTATAGCCAAGCTCCGACTGCATGCTGACTTCGTTGACCTTCACCACCACGCCGTCAACTTCGTAAGTCAATTTCTCGCGCTTCGCTTCCCACTTGTTGCAATATTTCTCGACGTCCTCGATCGTTTCGCAAATTTCGAAATCGGCGCTGGCCTTGAAGTGCAGCTTCGTCAACGCTTCGAGCGATTGCGAATGGAGTTTCAGGGGCGCGCGTCCATTCGCCAGCAGGTAGTACGCGAAGAATTCCAGTTTGCGCGAGGCGGTGATTGCGGGATCGAGCATGCGAACAGCTCCCGCGGCGGCGTTTCGCGGATTCGCGAAAAGCTTCCCGCCGATTGCCTCCTGCTGCTGATTCAGCGAAGCGAAGGCCGCGCGGTTCATGATCACTTCCCCGCGCACTTCGATGTCCGGCGGCAACGACAATTTCTTTAGCATTTCGCGTTCGAGGCGCAGCGGAATCGAACGGATCGTCTTCACATTCGGCGTCACGTCCTCGCCCGTCTGGCCGTCGCCGCGCGTCACGCCGCGGACCAGCACGGCGTTTTCGTAAATCAGCGCGATGCTCAATCCGTCAAATTTGTGCTCGGCCACGTATTCGACGCGCTCGCGTCCGGCAAGCTCTCGCACGCGGCGGTCGAAGTCGCGCAATTCCTCGAATGTGTACGCGTTGTCCAGGCTCATCATCGGCCGCGTGTGCCGGTGAGTTTGAAAACCTTCGCGCGGCGCGCCGCCAACACGCAGCGTCGGCGAATCCGGCGTCACCACTTCCGGATGCTCCGCTTCGAGCACCTTCAACCTGTTCATCAAGCGGTCGAATTCCGCATCCGACACGCTGGGCGCGTCGAGAACGTAGTAGAGATGCTCGTGTTTGCGAATCTGCTCGCGCAGCTTCTCGGCTTCTTTGATTAGGGTTGTGCTCGCCGCCATCGTTGTCCTGCCGTTAGTCCCTCGCCGCCATTGTTGCGCTGCCATTACCCCGCTGGGCGCATCAGCGCAAAGCGCAGGGTATTATACAATGCACGCTGTTTTGGAACTTAGCAGCGTTGCGCTGTCTGGCCGATGTTGAAATCGGCGCCATGCCGACAGCGCTGATAATCGAATGCTTGATGAAATTCACGACGCGGTGATTATTTACAACCCGGCGAGCGGCCGCCGCAGGCATGAACGCCTGCAGGATATCGAAGGCGCGACGCACGTTTTGAAAGACGCGGGAATCATTGCGGAAGCCATTGCCACCACGCATGCGGGATCGGCAACGGAGATCGCGCGCAAGGCCGTGCGCGACGGACGCCAATTGGTGATTGTCTGCGGCGGCGATGGCACGATCAATGAAGCAGTGAATGGTCTGGCCGGAAGCCGTGTGCCCATGGCAGTGCTGCCCGCTGGAACGGCGAATATTTTGGCGAAGGAACTCGGCATTCCATGGAACATTCCCGCAGCGGCGCGTCTGATCGCGCGCGGCAAGCTCGCGCGCGTTGCCGTGGGCGAAATTGCCTGGAGCGAGAAATCAGAACATGGCCCCGTGGCGCCGAAGCAGCGCTATTTCCTCTGCGTCAGCGGCGCGGGCCCGGACGGTGCACCGGCGGCGCAGCCCACGTAAACTCCGCGCCCATGCCGCGCCGCGCCGTCCGTCGAATCGTTGCAGCTCTCGCTGTTCGATGTGGCGGCGCCGGCGGCAGCGCCCCGAGGCCGTCAGCGCCGTGCCGCGCACCGGCCCCGATCCCGCACCGATGCCCGAGCCCGCTGCCCCGCCGCGCGAGTGCGTCGTGCGCCGTGTTCCGCCACCCGCAGGCCGACCGCGAGATCCGCCTGCGCGAGCACCTGGTGGCCTATGCGCTGCGCCGGGTGCGTCGGCGCACCATCGGCTTCATCGTCGGCGCCGAAGGCCTGGCGGTGAACGCGCCGCGCTGGGTGGGCATCGGCGACATCGAAGTCGGCGCTGCGCGAGAAGGCCGACTGGATCCTGCGCAAGCTGGCCGAGCAGCAGGAGCGCGCGCAGCGGCCAGCTGCAGGCCAAGGTCGATTGGCGCGACGGTGCGGCCGTGCCCTTCCTCGGCGAGACGGTGATCGTGGTGCTCGACGCCCGCGCCACCGGCGCGATGCTCAACACCGACGCGCAGTCGCTGCCGGGCGTGCCGCGCCTCACGTTGCACGTCGGCCTGCCGCACACCGCGACGCCGGAGCAGATCCGCGATGCGGTGCAGAGCTGGCTGCAGCGGCAGGCGAAGCGCGTGTTCGAGGAGCGGGTGCAGCACTTCGCGCGACAAGCTCGGCGTGCGCTGCACGCGGCTGTCGCTGTCGTCGGCGCAGACGCGCTGGGGCAGCGCGTCGTGCCGACGGGTCGATCCGGCTCAACTGGCGGTTGGTGCACTTTGCGCTTGTCGACGATCGACTATGTGGTCACGCACGAGCTGGCGCATCTGCGGGAGATGAACCACAGCCCGCGGTTCTGGGATGTGGTGCGGTCGGTGTTGCCGGACTACGAACGGCGTTCGCGGCAGCTTAAAGGACGAGGTCGTGCCGGTGTTCGACTGAGCTCTGCGGGGCAGCCCGCCGGTCGCGCCCGGCCGGCGGTAACTTTCATTTGCTGGCCCAAATGAAAGTCACCAAAGCAAAGGGCCCGAACACGATTTGGCTGCTGCACATGGCAGCCAACCCGAGGCGGCTGTTCCCGCGTGTGGAATGCGGGTAGAGCGCCGATTGGACGGTTCATCGGGTCGATGGGCACCAGCCTTCAACAACCGAACCTTGTAGCCAGCGGCAGCAGCCAGATCGTATTCAGGCCCTCTTCTTTGGGTCCTTTCTTCTGGGCCAGCAGAAGGTCCGAAGAGGATCTCGCCGACTTCGCGTAGCGAAGTTGGCGAGCAAAGGATCTCGCCGGCGGGCGAGACCGGCGGGCTGCAGCGGAACAAGCGCAAGATCAGGCGAATACGGCGCGGCCAATCCGGCGTAGGTCTTCGCCAGCGGCGACGCGTAGTCGCCGCGCTTGCTGGTCCCCAGCCCCAGCCCCACCAGCCCCTCGGCCAGCTTCACCGCGGCGGCGACGCCGTCGACCACCGGCACGCCCAGTCGCTGCTGCAGCGTGTGGCACAGGTCGGCCATGCCGGCGCAGCCGAGCACGATGGCGCCGCTGCGGTCGTTGCACCAGCGCCTGCTCGGCGCAGCCAGGATGCGCGCGAAGGCGTTGCTCGCCGGGTCTTCGAGTTCGAGCACCGCGATGTCGGTGCCGTGGATGCCGCGGCAGCGGCGCTCGAAGCCGTATTGCACCACCAGGTGCTCGGCGATCACGCAGGTGCGCGTCAGCGTGGTCACCACCGAGAAGCCGGTGGCCAGCAGCGAGGCGGCATGGAACGCCGCTTCGGCGATGCCGATCACCGGCCCGCGGGCCAGTTCGCGCGCAGCGTGCAGGCCCGGGTCGCCGAAGCAGGCGATGACGTAGCGCGTCGGCGCCGCCGGCTCGCCCAGGCGCACCTGCTCGGCCACGCCGGCCGCGGCCCACACGTCGTCGTGGTGGCCCTCGATCGACGGCG
The DNA here is from genome assembly GCA_963757905.1 of uncultured Acidobacteriota bacterium. Taxonomy (GTDB): domain Bacteria; phylum Acidobacteriota; class Terriglobia; order Acidiferrales; family UBA7541; genus DAHUXN01. Next base: position 251,070 of record CAVWSV010000003.1, read on the forward strand.
CGCCGAAGCTCGGCTGCACCGCCTCGATCAGCGTGCCGGGGCGCGCCACGGCGCGGGCCGCCTCGCCGATCAGCGCGGTCATCGACGCGGTGGTGTTGGGGTTGATCACGCGCAGCTTCATCGGCCCATCCTGTATACAAAGCGTCGAACGAAGTCCTCGACCTTACCGCAAGAGCCGAGCCGTGCGACGGCCGCGCCGTCGCCCCAAATCCGGGCGATTCCCCTGCAGAAAGGCCCGTGCTGGTGCAGATCGTGGTGCGCCACGGTGCGTTTTCGGCGTCCTGCCATCCGGGGCGGCCCGGGGGTGCGGTGGCACATGCTTTGCATACACTGGCCCGCATGGCCGCCGACGCGAAGCTCGAGCTCATCCACGTCACCAAACGCTACGGCGAGCACGACGGCGGTCGACCGCATCGACCTGAAGATCGCCGCCGGCAGCTACTGCTGCCTGCTCGGGCCCTCGGGCTGCGGCAAGACCTCCACGCTGCGCATGATCGCCGGCCACGAGATCGCCAGCGAGGGCGACATCCTGCTCGGCGACCGCAACATCACCGACCTGCCGGCGGCCGAGCGCGGCACGGCGATGATGTTCCAGAGCTACGCGCTGTTCCCGCACCTGATCGGCGCTCGACAACGTCGCCTTCAGCCTGAAGATGCGCGGCGTCGCCAAGGCCGAGCGCCAGAAGAAGGCCGCCGAGCTGCTCGAGCGCGTCTCGCTCGGCCCGCTGGCGCACGCGCAAGCCGGCCGAGCTGTCCGGCGGCCAGCAGCAGCGCGTGGCGCTGGCGCGCGCGCTGATCACCGAGCCCAAGGTGCTGCTGCTCGACGAGCCGCTGTCGGCGCTCGACCCCTTCCTGCGCATCAAGATGCGCGCCGAGCTGAAGGCGCTGGCAGAAGACGCTGGGCATGACCTTCGTGCACGTCACCCACTCGCAGGAAGAGGCCATGGCGCTGGCCGACCAGGTGGTGGTGATGAACCACGGCCGCATCGAGCAGGATGCCTCGCCGCACGAGCTGTTCAACGCGCCGCGCAGCGAGTTCGTGGCGCGCTTCATGGGCGGCCACAACGTGATCCCCGCCGCGGCCGGCCTGGTGGCGGTGCGCTCCGACCGCACGCGCCTGTCGCGCGCGCCGATGGCCGAGGGCGACACCGCCATGGCCGCCACCGTCGCGGCGTCGAGTACCAGGGCAGCTACGTGCTGCTCACGCTGACCGAGCGAGCGCGTGCCCGAGTTCAACGTGGTGCTGTCCGAAGCCGAGTTCGACGCCGCGCCCTGGAACAGCCGGCGACAGCGCCTGCGCCCACTGGGACGCCGCCGAAGTTCACGTCCTGGCGGCCTGCACGCTTCGCTGAAGATGCCTTCGCCCCCATCCAACCCGCAGGCGAGACACCGAAATGACCGATGTCACGCGACGCCGAAGGCCGCCGATCCGCAGCGCCGCACGCCTGCTCAAGGGCACCGCCGGCATCCTGGCCACCGGCATGTTCCCGGCCGTGCACGCCGCCGGAAAAGATCGTGCTGCGCTACCTGGGCACCGCGGTGAACCAGGACAAGGCGATCGCCGAGAAGTTCAAGGCCGACACCGGCATCAAGATCCAGTACGTCGCCGTCAACACCGACGACGTGACCAAGCGCGCCGTGACCTCGCCGAACAGCTTCGACCTGATCGACACCGAGTACTTCTCGCTGAAGAAGATCGTGCCCACCGGCAACCTCAAGGGCATCGACGTCAAGAAGATCAAGAACGCCGACAAGATCACCACGCTGTTCACCACCGGCATGGTGGCGGCAAGGCGGTCGGCGACCAGGGCACCGCGCCGAAGAAGGTGATCTACCTCGAAGGCGAGAAGAGCAAGGTGTTCGCCAAGACGCCGACCCAGTTCATGAGCCTGATCCCGACCGTGTACAACGCCGACACGCTGGGCATTCGCCCCGACCTGATCAAGCGCCCGATCAGCGTCCTGGGCCGAGCTGCTGAACCCCGAGTTCAAGGGCAAGGCGGCGATCCTGAACATCCCGTCGATCGGCATCATGGACGCGGCGATGGTGGTCGAGGCCATGGGCCTCTACAAGTACCCCGACAAGGGCAACATGACCAAGAAGGAAATCGACCTGACGATCAAGACGCTGATCGAGGCCAAGAAGGCCGGCCAGTTCCGCGCGCTGTGGAAGGACTTCAACGAGATCGTGAACCTGATGGCCTCGGGCGAGGTGGTGATCCAGTCGATGTGGTCGCCGGCCGTGACCGCGGTGCGCACCAAGGGCATCGCCTGCACCTTCCAGCCGCTCAAGGAAGGCTATCGCGCCTGGGCCGCCGGCTTCGGCCTGCCGGCCACGCTGTCGGGCAAGAAGCTCGACGGCGCCTACGAGTTCATCAACTGGTTCCTCGACGGCTGGGCCGGTGCCTACCTGAACCGCCAGGGTTACTACAGCGCCGTGCTCGAGACCGCCAAGGCCAAGATGGAAGCCTACGAGTGGGCCTACTGGATGGAAGGCAAGCCCGCCACGCAGGACATCAAGACGCCCCAATGGCGACCTGCTGCCAAGGCCGGCGACGTGCGCGACGGGGGTGCTACGAGCAGCGCATGGGCGGCATCGCCTGCTGGAACGCGCGTGATGGACGAGAACACCTACATGGTCCAGAAGTGGAATGAGTTCGTCGCCGCCTAAGTCGACGAGCCTCCGCGCCGGCCCGCCGGCGTGGCTGCAGGCACTGCCCTTCGGGGCAGTGTTCCTGTTCTTCTTCATCGCGCCGTTGCTGCTGATTGGCGCGGTGAGCTTCTGGCCGACCAGCGATTACGAGCTGATCCCCGGCTTCACCGGCCAGAACTATGTCTCGATCTTCGAGGGCTGCGCGAACCTCGCCGAGCCCTGCGTGACGCTGAAGACCTACTGGTCGACGCTGCGCTTC
>CAVWSV010000004.1:0-16974 GCA_963757905.1 uncultured Acidobacteriota bacterium
GCAATGCACAATCGTTGCCGAAGACAATCGCGCCGACGGCTGCTTCGTCCGCGGCGCAAGAACCAGCAAAACCGTCTGGTTCCGATGCTCCGCTTGCGCAGGACCAGCAACCGCAGCAAACCACTGCTGCTGCAGGAGACTCGGGGACGCCTGCCGCAACTCCGGCTCCAGCAACGCCGGTGACAGAAACTCCGGCAGTGTCGCCAGCTCTAGTGCCCGCGACGCAAGCAGTAGCTCCAGCCCCAGTGCCGGCGCAGGTTCCTCCATCTGCTGCTGCCCAGGTACCCGCGGCGGACATTTCTGCTCCGGTCAGCCCTGCGTCAGTTATCTCGCAGGAGTCTCAAGCGCCGGGCGGCCCCAAATATACCGGTGCGCCGATCTCCGTGAACTTGAAGAACGTGGATTTGCAGGATTTCTTCCGCCTGATTCATGAGATCAGCGGGCTCAACGTGGTGGTCGATCCTGGGGTCAAGGGCACACTAACACTCGTTCTCGACAATGTGCCGTGGGACCAGGCGCTCGACATCGTGCTGCAGAACAATGATCTCGATAAGCAACTCGACGGCAATGTGCTTCGCATAGCGACAAAGGAGACGGTGAAGAGAGAAGCCGACGAAGCGAAGGACCTCGCCAAGGCCCAAGTCGAAGCGGCTGACTTGGTGACGACCACTCGCGTGCTTAGCTACGCGAAGGCCACGGACCTTTCCGGCACGATTAAGAAGTTCCTCTCTCCGCGCGGCGATGTGCTGGCCGACGCTCGAACCAACACGCTTATCATCAGCGACATCCCGACAGTGATCCCAGTCGTCGACAATCTAATACGCGAACTCGACAAACGCTCGCAGCAGGTCGAAATCGAAGCGCGCGTGGTCGCGGCCAATCGCAGCTTCGCCCGCGATCTTGGCTCGCAGTTCGCTTTCGCCGGCTCGGCCACCGGAGGGCGCAACCTGTTTGGCGGCGCCAACGCGGTGGGCACGAGCCCGATCAGCCGGTTCGTTCCGCCACTGCCGGCTCCCCCGGTAATCACTGGGAGCACTCCCCCGACAGGTACTAGCTCCACTGCGGTCTCGATGCCGCTGGTAACGAACCTGGCCGCATCCGTACCGACCAGCGGCGTGTCGTATGCCTTCTCCTCGGCGAATTTTGCCCTGGACTACATCATTTCGGCAGCGGAAGCCAAGGGCGTCGGCAAGCTGCTTTCCAAGCCGAAGTTGGTCGCTCAGAACAACGAACAGTCGACCGTTAAACAGGGAACCAAGATCCCCATTCAGACGGTTATCAACAACACAATCTCCGTGCAGTTCGTGGACGCCGTGCTCGAACTTCAGGTGACTCCGCAGGTCACCGCGGAAGGCACCATATTCATGAACATTCACGTTGAAAACACACAAATTGACCCCGCAATTCCCAGAATTCAGGGTATACCAGCGCTCGACACTCAGTCCGAGGATACGCGCGTGCTGGTGCGCGATGGGGTCACGATCATGATTGGCGGAATTATCGTGTCGAACCAGCAGACTACGATTGACGAGGTTCCGTTTGTTGGCAGTATCCCGATCGTCGGACAGCTTTTCCGCCACACATCAATCAGCACCAACTCTCAAGAGTTGCTCTTCTTCATCACTCCCCGTATTCTTCCCATGTAATCCGGGAAGCGGAGGGGAAAATCGCAGCAACCAAGGTATCTGAAAAGACGGGGCGGGCAAGACAGCCGTCCCGCCTTTCTTTTGTGCAGCAGGCGATGCGCGCGGACCGTTTGGATGCCTTCATCGTCACGCACCTCCCGAACATTTTCTATCTCACAGGATTTTCGGGAAGCTCCGGCATCGTTTTGGCCACACGCAATGGCGCGATTCTCTTCACGGACCAGCGCTATACCATCCAAGCCAAACAGGAAGTCACCGCCGCCCAAGTTAAAATTTTCCGCGGCTCATTACTAAAAGCAGCAGGCGAACAGCTTGGGCAGCGCCCAGTTCGCCGCGTCGGATTCGAAGCACAGCACCTGGCGGTAGCGCAAAAGCTCACCCTCGCAAAGGCCGCCGGAAGGGGGATTCAGTGGTTCGCCTGGGACGGCAAGGTCGAGCGTCTGCGAGTACTTAAAGATGAGTCTGAGCTAGCCACCATGCGTGAGGCCGCTGACATTGCCTGCTCATCGTGGACAGAAACCCTGCCATTCGCTAAGCCCGGCGTATCTGAAATAGACCTCGCTGCTGAGATTGAATTCCGCATGCGGCGCAAGGGTGCGGATGGGCCCGCCTTCGATACCATCATAGCCTCGGGTGAGCGCGGGGCGTGGCCGCATGCTCGGGCAAGCCGGAAGCTGGTGAAGAAAAACGAGTTGGTCGTGTTTGACCTCGGTGCTATACTGCGCGGCTATTCGAGCGATTTGACGCGTACAGTTTGTGTGGGGCGCGCCTCCCCGGAGATGCGTCGTTGGTATGGTGCCGTGCTCGAAGCGCAGCAGGCTGCACGCCAGGTGCTGCGGCCTGGCGTGACTGCCGAACAAGTCGATGCTGCGGCGCGGGACGTCCTAAAACGGGCGGGACTGGCGCGGAAGTTTATACACAGCACCGGTCATGGCCTGGGCCTTGAGGTGCATGAGAGCCCTCGGTTAGGGCGGGGAGACCATTCGGTCCTCCGGGCGGGAACTGTGGTGACACTCGAGCCCGGCGTTTATATCGAAGGCAAGGGCGGTATTCGCATCGAAGATGATGCGCTCGTGACCAAATCCGGCGCCGAGTACCTGACCCACGCCAACAGAGAGCTGATTGAAATCGGATGAAGAGAAAAGATAAGAAGAGCGGCGCGCGCCAATTGCGGCATTCCCGGCCGGACTTGCGCGAAGTCTCTGAAATCCTCGATTTCATGGAAGAGCATGGCCTGGAGGAATTCGAATACGAAAATAGCAACATCCGCATCCGCCTTCGCAAAAGACAATCGAATGCCGGCATCCCATTTCACCCTGCACACCCCGTGCCCGAAATCGTCGTGAGCCACCCCGCCGCCTCTTCGGCGCCCGCCCCGGATTCTGCCAATTCTGCGCCCGGGCCTATCGACGAAAATCTGCACGTCATCAAGTCTCCCATCGTCGGTACCTTTTATTCATCGGCGACTCCTGGCGCCGACGCATTCGTTCGGCCGGGAGACCATGTGGAAGCGGGGCGCGTCCTCTGCATCATCGAAGCCATGAAGCTGATGAATGAAATCGAGGCAGATGTGGCGGGCGAAGTGATGCGCGTCTTCGTCGAAAATGGCCAGCCGGTGGAATATGGCGAGCCGCTCTTCGCCATTCATCCCAGCCGGAAACAGTAGGCCGGCGCCGCATGCCTGTCTCCAGGGAAAAATGTTTCGCAAAATTTTGATCGCGAATCGCGGAGAAATCGCACTGCGCGTCCTGTGCGCTTGCCAGGAACTGGGAATTCCAACCGTCGCCGTCTATTCGGAGGCCGATCGCAATTCGCTGCACGTGCGATTTGCGGATGAAGCTGTGTGCATCGGTCCGCCGCGCTCTTCCGAAAGTTACTTGAACATTCCGCACGTGATCAGCGCCGCGGAAATCACCAACGTTGACGCTATTCATCCCGGTTATGGATTTCTCTCCGAGAACGCCAATTTCGCGGAGGTATGCGAGGCCTCGCACATTACATTTATCGGGCCTTCGCCTGAAGTGATCCGCATGATGGGGGAAAAAGACCGCGCGCGCCGCGAAATGTCCGCTGCGGGCCTGCCCATCATTCCCGGCAGCCCCGGCGTGGTCCCCGATGAGGATACGGCCCTGAAACTTGCCGGCGAGATCGGCTATCCGCTGCTCATCAAGGCCGCCGAAGGTGGAGGGGGCCGCGGGATGCGCGTGGTTCACAAGAAAGAGGAATTGATCCCTGCGTTTCAGACGGCCCGCAACGAGTCACAGCAGGCATTTGGCAGCGCGAATGTGTATCTTGAGAAATTAATCGAGCATCCACGGCATATCGAGTTTCAAGTAATCGGCGACCGTCACGGCAAAGTAATGCATTTGCGCGAGCGCGAATGTTCGATTCAGCGGCGCCACCAGAAAATCATCGAAGAGTCGCCCTCGCCGGCCCTCGATGCGAAGACGCGTGATGAAATGGGCGCGCGTGTCGCGAAGGCGCTCTCGAAAATCGGCTATTCCAGCGCAGGCACGGTGGAATTTCTCCGCGACGAAGTTTCGGGCAAACTCTATTTCATCGAAGTGAATGCGCGCATTCAGGTTGAGCATCCCGTGACGGAAATGATTTCCGGCGTGGACCTGGTGAAAGCGCAAATTCGTCTCGCGGCGGGCGAAAAACTCGATGCCGTGGTTGGCAAGCCGCACTTTCACGGTCACGCCATCGAATGCCGCATCAACGCGGAAGACCCCGATACCTTCGCGCCTTCGGCCGGCCGCATTACCGCTTTTCGTGTTCCCGGCGGTCCCGGCATCCGCGTGGACACAGCCATGTATTCGGAAGCCGTGGTGCCGCCCTATTATGATTCTCTGGTCGCAAAGATCATCTCTTTCGGAGATGATCGCCCTGAAGCCATTGCGCGCATGTCTCGCGCTCTCGATCAATTCGTCATTGAAGGCATCAAGACGTCCATTCCGTTGCACAAGAAGATTCTTGAGGATCCCGATTTCATTGCCGGCAAGTTCGACACGCATTTTCTCGACCGTTACGAAGCCGTCGCGGCCAGATAGGAGACGCGATTTTGTTTCCACCTCTCTACGTGCTGCTGGACGAAGGCCTGCTAAACATGCCCGCGGCGAAATGCGCGCACCTATTGGTGTCCGCGGGCGTCGAACTGATTCAATACCGCGCCAAGCATTCGACTTCGCGCGAATACTTTGCAACGTGTTCGAATTTGGCGGAGACGCTCGCAACGCGCGACACTCGCTTTATTGTTAATGACCGTCCCGACATTGCGGCGATGGTCGGCGCCGGCGGTGTGCACGTGGGCCAGGACGATTTGCCTCCTGCCGATGCGCGGCGGATTTGCGGCTCGGGCCGCTGGGTCGGCGTTTCCACGCACAATCTTGAGCAGGTGCGTGCAGCCGCGAAAACTTCCGCGGACTACATCGCCGTGGGACCGATTTTCTCGACGTTTACAAAAGAGAAACCAGACGCTGTTGTGGGCACGTCTTTCATCCGCGAAGCGCGCAAACTCACAGAGAAGCCCATCGTAGCCATTGGCGGCATCACCCGCGACCGCGCTGCGGAAGTCTATGAGGCAGGCGCGGATTCGATTGCCGTGGTTCGCGATTTGCTCGAATCTCACGATCCGGCGGAGCGGGCGAAAGAATTTTTGGCTATCGCGAAGCGATCGGGAAAACACGTTCAAGCGGAGGGGCGCTGAAATGTCGGAACAGGTTCAACCAGCCGCGTCTTCTAGCGGCGCCCTTGGCCTTGTAAAGGGCCTCGGGTTGTTCGACTCCACGATGATCGTCGTGGGCTCCATGATCGGCTCGGGCATTTATATCGTCTCCGCCGACATTTCGAACCAGGTGCAAAGCCCCGGCCTGCTGATTATTGTCTGGGTCATGTCGGGCGTGATGACCATGATCGGCGCGTTGAGTTATGGCGAGCTTGCCGCGGCGATGCCGCACGCGGGCGGCCAGTACGTTTTTCTCCGCGAGTCCTTCGGGCCACTCTGGGGTTTCCTGTACGGCTGGACCATGCTGCTGGTCGTGCAAACGGCGACGATTGCGGCGGTCGCCATTGCATTCGCGAAATTCACCGGCGTGTTTGCGCCGTGGTTTTCGCCGTCGGGCTGGATTCTGAAATTTGGCACCTTCGGCCCGTGGAAATTCCCGTTTGGGATTCTCGGCCCTTACGATCTCGGCCTCAACCGCCAGAATCTGCTGGCGATCATTTCTATCGTTTTGCTCACGTGGATCAACCTGCGCGGCTTGCGTCTCGGCAAAATCGTACAGAACGTTTTCACGAGTGTGAAGACGGTCTCCTTGGCGGCATTGGTTATCGTGGGATTCCTGTTCGCGCGCGCCGAGGCCGTGGCCGCGAATTTCCATAATTTCTGGCATAACGCGGGACTCTCCGTGCAGCATGCCTATCCGCCCGGTGTAGGCACGTGGGAGGTTTCGACCGCCACGGTTGTCGGCGTGGCTATGGTTGGATCGCTCTTCGCATCCGATGCCTGGTACGACATCACCTTCACCGCTTCGGAAGTCAAGCGCCCCGGCCGCAATCTGCCCCTCGCGCTCTTCTTCGGGACTTTGATTGTCACCACGCTGTACGTGCTTGCTAATTTCGCCTATTTGCGCGTCCTGCCCATGGCAGGCGACCCACATGGCTCGACAATTATTGCGCGCGGCATTCAATACGCCACTGACGGCCGCGTGGCAACGGCGATGTTGCAAGTAATCTTTGGCCCCGTGGGCGCGATCGTGATGGCGGTTGCGATCTTGATTTCCTGCTTCGGCTGCAATAACGGCCTGATTCTCGCGGGCGCGCGAATTTATTATGCCATGGCCAAGGACGGTCTTCTTTTCAAATCCATTGGCCGCGTGAATCGCCGCCACGCGCCGGGCGTAGCGCTGATAGTGCAGTGTGTGTGGGCGTCTGTTCTTTGTCTCTCCGGCACATACAATCAGCTCCTCGACTTTTTGATTTTCGCGGAGTTGATTTTCTACATTTTGACGCTGGCGGGACTATTCGTGCTGCGCCGCACGCGGCCTACCATGGAGCGTCCTTACCGCGCCGTCGGTTACCCGGTCCTTCCGGCCCTTTATATTCTGATGGCCTTATTTCTAGAGGTGCAGTTGCTGCGATACAAACCGCAGAATACGTGGCCCGGCCTCATCATTGTACTTATTGGCTTGCCGGTCTACCTGCTTTGGCGCATGATGTCGCGCAACCGAAACGCGGCGGCAAACTGAATCGGCAATTTCAAGGCGATTTGCATTCGAATCACGGAGGGAATGGATGGCCAGCCAACTGTTAGCGAAAAAACCGCTCGACGCCATCATGGCGGAGGCATCCGAAACGGGTGAGCATTCCCTGAAGCGCTCGCTCGGCCCGGTAAACTTGGTCACGCTCGGCATCGGCGCCATCATCGGCACCGGAATCTTCGTTCTCACTGGCCCCGTAGCCGCTACCGCAGCGGGTCCGGCGATTGTTCTTTCCTTCATTATCGCCGGCATCGGTTGCGCGTTTGCAGGATTGTGTTACGCTGAGTTCGCTGCCCTCCTCCCCATTGCCGGCAGTTCCTACAGCTACGCCTACGCCACCCTCGGAGAAATCGTCGCCTGGATCATCGGCTGGGCGCTGGTCCTCGAATATGCCTTCGGCGCGGCCACCGTGGCGGTCGGTTGGAGCGGCTACGTCGGCAGTTTCCTCCAGGATTTGGGCATCCCCATACCGGCCTCTCTCTCTTACGCTCCTGGGACGGTGGTCGTGCAGTATCACGGCGTGTGGGCGCCGCTCACGACTCTTCCGGCCAGCATTCAAGCGGAAGCGACAGCGCTGCCACACGTCACTGCTCATTTCGACCTCATGGCCTTACTTGGCATCATGCTGGTGACTGCGATATTGGTTAAAGGCATCAAGGAATCCGCCAACGTCAACAGCGCCATCGTCATCGTGAAAGTTTCCGTCCTGCTGGTTTTCATCGGATTGGGCGGCGCGTTTCTTTTCGCTCATCACTCCCTCGCCACCGCCAATTGGCATCCCTTCATTCCGCCGAACGCGGGCCATTTCGGTGAATTCGGCTGGAGCGGCATTTTGCGCGGCGCGGGAATCATTTTCTTCGCTTACATCGGATTCGACGCCGTCTCCACCGCTGCGCAGGAGACCAGGAACCCGTCGCGCGACATGCCCATCGGAATTCTTGGTTCGCTGATTATCTGCACCATTCTTTACATTCTCGTGGCCGTTATACTCACCGGGCTCGCTTCGTATACCCGCCTGAACGTGGCTGACCCCATTGCTTTGGGCGTGGACGTTACCGGAGTTCGCTGGGGCAGTTATCTGGTCAAGATTGGCGCCATTGGCGGACTCACTTCGACGATGATCGTGATGCTCCTCGGACAGACCCGCGTTTTTTTCACCATGGCTCACGACGGGCTTTTGGGGAAGTGGGCGTGCAAAGTTCATCCGAAAATGCGCACGCCTTACATCTCGACCATGTTCATTGGCGCATGCGTTGCTCTTCTGGCCGCGACGCTGCCGATTAACAAGCTCGACGAGCTCGTCAGCATTGGAACTCTGTTCGCTTTCACTGTCGTCTGCGCTGGTGTTTGGATCCTTCGCAAGCAGCAACCTGATTTGCACAGGCCGTTCCGTGTGCCGTGGGTGCCCTTTGTGCCCATCATGGGCATGCTGGTTTCCCTAGTCATGATGTTTTCGCTGCATTTGCTCACCTGGGAAGTTTTTCTCAGTTGGCTGGCGATCGGCCTGGTGATTTATTTCACCTACGGCCGTCGGCACAGCGCCGTGCAGTTGTCGCTCAATTCGCGCCCCGCCGCTGGCACGCAGCGCATCACCAAGTAGAAAGCGCACGAAACGGCCGAAATTCGCGCGCAGCAGATGCGCCGAAAGAGCATCTGTCGCTCGCGCCTCTATTCCTTCATTTTGCGAATACCTATTCTCTCCTGACCCGATATTGTCTAAATTAGAGAGCGCGATCCTGCCGCCTGTCACATAAAGGCAAAACCTGCGAATCGCGTCCGAGGTTACTGTGCCGTCATTCCATCGCTGGCGAGCTTTTTGGCGAACCACTTCGCCGCTCGACCGCCTCGCCACGATTGTCCTTGTTTTCTCCATCTTGACTTGGGCAACGCGCTTTGGCCGCTACGTCACATTCCTCGGCGCGTGGCGCGTGATTCTCTTCGTTATCGCTACGGGATACTTGATGTTCCGCCTGGCGCGGTGGGCGCGCAAACGTCTTTTGTGGAGCCTGCGCAATCGCCTTGTCGTCGCGTATATTTTTATTGCCGTCGTTCCCGTGGTGCTGCTGCTCGCCATGATCGCCCTTTCCGGCTACTTGCTTTACTTTCAACTGGGCGCACACCTGCTGGAAGACGATCTGAACAGCCGCATCACGGAGGTGTCCCATATTGCGGAAACCCTCGATCAAACCCTCGCCAACGACCTCGCCATGCGCCTCCCGATTGACTCGCGCGCAGTCCTCGCACGTCCCGGCATCGCGGCCATGCTCAGTTCAGCGAGCACGCGGCTTCCTGGTCTTGAAGTTCATTTGCCTGAATCAGCCGCTGCCATCGGATCCAACGCGCGGCCAGTGCAGGGATATTCCGGCCTTGTGCAGTCCGCAGGGAGCCTGTGGATAGAGGCCGTGGTAGCGAGCCATGCCCCATCTCATGAAGGCGAACTTTACGTTCGCGTGCCCGTCACCGTAGCGCTGCTCGGCGCCATCGCCCCCGATCTCGGCCCCATCCAGCTCACCACGTTTCGTCCTGCAGGCAAATCCGATCCTGTCGCGGACGTTCTGGACTTGAACGGCCGTCGGCTCGTGCGCGCCGGCCAGGTTGTCAGCGTGCGGCCTCTCCGGCCCAAGCGCGGCTGGTACGACATCGAAATTTCTGGCGGTTCGACGCTCAACGCCGTGTTGCTTAGCCACGATGAACCGACGACAGACACGATGCCCGTCGCCGCGGCGTTCTCCCTGCGGCCATCGCAATTGACGAGCCGCCTTTTCGCTTCCTTGGGTCTTCTCGGCGATCCGCTGGTCATTATTCTGATTTTGATTGGAGTGTTTTTTTTCCTGCTCGAAATTGCCGCGCTCATCACCGGTATCGTGCTCACTCGCACCATCACCGTTGCAGTCGATGATCTTTACGAAGCCACGCGCCACGTCCGTCAGGGCGATTTCCGCCATCGTATTCACGTGCGCCAGCGAGACCAGTTAGGCGTGCTCGCAGAATCGTTCAACGCCATGACCGGCTCCATCGCCGAGCTGATCGAAGAGCAGCGTCAGCGTCAGAAGCTTGAAAACGAACTCACCATCGCGCGCGAAGTGCAAACGCAGCTTTTCCCGCGCGAGCTTCCCGAAATGGCCGGCCTGGAATTGGCCGCTGTCTGCCGCGCCGCGCGCGTCGTTTCAGGCGATTACTATGACTTTATGAACCTCGGCCATTCGCGCTTGGGCATGGCCATTGCAGACATCAGCGGCAAGGGAATCTCCGCTGCGCTGCTCATGGCCAGTCTGCAGGCCGCTCTCCGCAGCCAGGCACTCATGAATGGCCATCGCACTACAGATGAAGTCGTTAGCTCCCTGAATCGCCACCTCTTCCTAAACACGTCGGACGACCGCTACGCCACGCTCTTTTACGCCGAGTATGATCCTTCCACGCACTCGCTGTGCTACACAAATGCGGGGCACTGCGCACCGTTTTTCGTCACGGGCAATACACTCAAGAAGCTCGACGAAGGCGGGACGGTGGTGGGGCTATTCGACCGCGCAGATTATAAACAGGTGACTGTGCCGGCTGAACCAGGCTCGCTGTTCGTCGGCTTCAGCGACGGCTTACTCGAGCCTGAAAACGTATACGGCGAAGAATTCGGCACAGCACGATTGGCGAACGAGGTCCTGCGTCTTCGCGATTTGCCCGCGGAGCGCCTCGCCGAGGGCTTGCTTTCCGCCGTCGAGCAGTGGGCCGGCTCGCCCGAGCAGGCCGACGACATGACCGTCATCGTCGCCCGCTTCCGCTAGTATTCAGCATCGCTGCGCCGGATTTGTTTTGGCGTCGCTTGGCAATGAGGGCGGAATTCGGTAATCTTTCGCTGGATATTTTCCTAGGAGAATTTCGTGGAACTGGGGAAGCGCGTCGCGCTGGTCACTGGCGGCAGCAGAGGCATAGGAAAGGGAATTGCCCTCGGCCTGGGCCGCGAAGGCGCGCGCGTCGCACTTTCCTATCGCTCGAACAAAGCGGCGGCGCAGAACGCTTTGCGTCAACTCCAGGCGCTCGGATGCGAATGCTTTGCGGTCGAGGCGGACGCGACGAATCCGGAGCGCTCGGATTTTCTCGTGCGTTCCGTGCTTGAGCGCTTTCAGCGCCTCGATGTGCTCGTCAACAACGTCGGCATTTTCAATTGGGGCACCGTTGCTGACACCACGCTCGACGAATGGAAACGCGTCCTCGATTCGAATCTGATGAGTGTCTTTTACACGAGCAAGGCCGCCCTTCCTGCGATGCGGAGGCAACATTGGGGCCGCATCATTAATATCGGCGCCGTCGGAGCGGAGCGCGCCTTCGGCCAGGCGACGATTTCGGCGTATGCGGCAGCCAAAGCCGGCGTGGTGGCATTCTCGCGGTCGCTTGCGCTCGAAGAAGCGAAGAACGGCATCACAGTGAACGTCGTCAATCCACCGAATATCGACGACAAAGAGCTATCACTGGAAGAGGCCCGGCGGATGCACGACGCGCGCTTTCCCGTGGGCCGCCCGCCATCGGCGGACGATATTGCGGCGGTCGTCAAGTTCCTTGCATCGGATTCAGCCGATTACGTCACCGGGCAAGTGGTCAGCGTTTCCGGCGGCTGGATGATGTGAGCAATCCCGCAGGATAACAGACAAAGTTTCCGAATTCTTGCGCGACACGATAAACTTCTTACGTGGACGATTTTTCATGTCGTCCATGTGAATTCGGATGAAAATTCTCACCACAAGCGAAATGCGCGAGGCTGATCGCCTCACCACCGAGCGATACGGAATCGCGAGCTTATCGCTGATGGAAAACGCGGGCTCCTCAATAGCGCGGTTTATTGCCGCGCACTTTTCACCGCTCGAACGCCGCCGCATCGTCGTGCTCTGCGGAAAAGGAAATAACGGCGGAGATGGTTTTGTCGTGGCGCGCAAATTGCGTGAGCTTGGCGCACAGCCTCTCGTTTTTCTCTTTGCTGATCCTGCTGAACTTGCTGGTGACGCTGCAGATAATTTTCGTCGCCTGCGCACAACCTCGCTGGACGCAAAGATTGTTCGTGACGCAACAGCCTGGGGCGCTTCGCGAGATTCACTCTTGACCGCGGCGATTATCGTCGACGCACTTTTCGGTACGGGCTTGCGCGGCCCGGTCGACGGTTTGCCGGCTCAAGTCATTCAAGACGTAAACCGGCACAACCCCCGAACCTGCGTTGTCTCCGTGGATATTCCTTCCGGACTTTCCGGCGATTCGGGAGAAGTAGCAGGCCCCGCGATCGCCGCCGACTACACGATCACGTTCACTGCTCCCAAAATTGGGATGATTGCCGCGTCCGCGCGTCCCTGGATCGGACGGTTGGCCGTTGCGGATATTGGCACGCCGCGGGAGTTGGTCGAGGAAATCTCGAGGAGCAATGTGCGCTGGTTGGAACCGTGGGAATTTCGCGCGCTTCCAACGGGGCGTCGGGCTGATTCGAATAAGGGATTGTACGGCCACGCGTTGATTGTAGCGGGCTCAACCGGCAAAGCGGGAGCCGCGGCCCTCGCTGCGCAAGGCGCGTTACGCGTTGGTGCGGGCCTGGTAACAGTCGCCACGCCTCAACCAGTTCTCGACACCGTCGCGGGTTTTGCCCCTGAAATCATGACCGAGCCCTTGCACGCCACCGCTGCGGGAACCATTGCGCGCGACGTTTTTGATTCCGGCGGCTTCGCAAAAATTGTCAACGGCAAAAGCGTTGTCGCTGTCGGTCCTGGGTTAACCACGCACGATGAAACCCAGCAATTCGTCCGCTCGATTATTGCGAGTCGGCCGCAAATCCCGGTAATTCTCGATGCTGACGGCCTAAATGCTTTTGCCGGGCGCGCGGACGACCTGCGTGGCTCAGGTGAAATGCTTGCGATTACGCCACATCCGGGCGAGATGGCGCGGCTCATTGGCAGCACGGTAAAGGATGTCCAGTCGCGCCGCCTGGAAGTGGCGCGCAAGGCCGCGGCGGATTGGCAGGCGTTCGTGATACTGAAAGGCTATCAGACGATCCTTGCATCGCCGGACGGCACGGCCTGGATCAATTCCACCGGCAATCCAGGAATGTCGACAGGAGGCACTGGGGATGTACTGACTGGAATGCTCGCCGGTCTCACGGCCGAGTTTGGCGCGCGGAACTGGCCGATGACACTGGCGCGCGGCATTTATCTCCACGGATTGGCGGGAGATTTGGCCGCGGAGGAATTTGGCGAAGCATCGCTCATCGCGAGCGACGTTATCCGTTCCATTCCGGCCGCTTGTGCGCAATTGCGCGACGCGATACAGGCGCTGTGAAATGCTGGCCGGCGAAACCATTTCGCATTCTTCCCGGGAAACAATTGCGCGGGGCAGGGAACTCGCCGCGCATTTGCGTGCGCCACTACTCGTTTTGCTCACCGGTGAATTAGGCGCGGGGAAAACCACGCTGGCGAAGGGCATCATCAGCGGCCTCGGAGCCGCCGCCGAAGAAGACATCACCAGCCCGACTTTCACCTTGGTCCACACGTTCAGCGGCCCCGTCACGGTTTTTCACGTTGACCTCTATCGGGTCTCCGACGTGCACGATTTCGACACCCTTGGATTGGAGGACCTTTTTGCGGAGCCTGCCATTGTGCTCATCGAATGGCCAGAGCGCATGCGACTGCGCACGGACTGGCCCGTGCTGCGCATCGCCCTTGAACACGTCGCCGAAGACGTACGAAAAATCACGATAAGCGAAGCCGTCCCAAAAAAAGTTGCGCCACAGAGCAGCGGCAAAGTTTAGAACGGTGGCAACCGTACTCTGCCGCGTAAAGCGCCAGAAATCCTATCGGCGCCAATGCCGAAATGCGCGCCACAAATCGGCGAGCAATGGCCAAAGCATGGCAATAATGAACAGCACCGCCAGGAGTTTGCGCCGCGCAGCGACCCCGAATTGCCAAGCAGCATCAGGTCCGTGGCGTTCGCAAAAGCCGTCCTCAAGGGCCGGCTCCTCGCATCGCTCCCCCGAACTCCCCAGACGCAGGCAGCGCGGCTCCTGTCCCTCTGCCGGGTTAACGACTTGGCCTCTCATCCTTGCGCCATCCTCGCATTCTGCTACAGTCAAAAGAGTAAGGCCAGATTGGTCTCATGCCGGACACCACGACCGCAACGCCGGCTCGCCCGGCGCGCCTGAAGCTACAGCCGTATTCCGCCGAATTGCGTCTGGCCTCTCTCACGCCTGGCATAGACAATATTCACTACGACGTCTATCTAAGTCCTCGATTCCTCGAAATCGGACGCCAATATCTCGCCGATCTCGTGCGCCAGGCCGCCTCGCTTCAGCAATTCTTCGGATTCGAGGCGCGGCAGTCGCGCGCCGGAGATTCCTCCCAATTTCGCAAGCTGCTGAGCGAACTCTTGCAATCCGGCATCACGCGCGCTCAGTTTGAAAAAAATATCGAGTTCGACCTGCTGCTCCGCGTCGCCATTCTGAAGTTTTTCACGCAGGAACTTGCCAGCGAATTTTCCAGTGTGATCGTTGAATGCAAGGAACACATCCGTTCGCGCGGCGCCGTCTTCGAACACAGTGAGCAAGCCCACGTCAAGCGCGCGCAAATCGCCGAGCTGCAATCAAACCGCAAAAGCATCATACGCCGCGCCGGTCAAACGCTGTTTCACATTCTCAAGGAATTGGACGAAACCGTGCTCGCGAAATCGCGCCGCGCGCTTTTTGGCGAAGATTTCGCCGACACCTATGAGTTGCTCACCAATCGACTTCTCTTTGTCGAAAACGGAAACGACGATTATCTGTTCCTCGAACATTACGTGCTGCTCGGCAATTTCTTGCAGGACCCCGACCGCTTCGAAAATTTCGACACGTTGCTGATTGATTTTCTTCGCGACTTCGTTATCACGGACGCAAACTCGGAAGAGCTTCGCCGCGCCCAGGAAACCTACGGAAAACTGGTCGAGCAAGCACTCGGCAAGCGTTCCGATCGGCCAAACTGGAAGGCGAGCAGGAGGACGTGCTGCGCAGGGTCGGCGGTGGCGAAGGCTTCCTTCCCGGAATTTTCAAGCGCCGCGGGGGAGTCGAAGCGGAAACGAATCTGGCCGTTTTGCGCCGTCGGCAGGCGGATTTCGAATTTCAGCTCGCGGAAATCAGCCCGGAACTGGAAGCCGCCAAGCAGAAAGTTGACTTCCTCACGGAGGAATTCCGCAGCCGTCTCGGCGACTATTTGAGCGAGCCACAAAATGCCCGCCGTTTGTTCGATCGATCCGCAACGGGCGGCCACGGCGTGGGCGACGCGGAGGTCCGCGAGCGACTGCTTGAGGAGTTGCACCGCCGCCTCGAGGAGCGCGACCTTCTCGGCTACGTGCTTGCCAGCTACGAGGTCTGCAATCTCTACAATGATTTTTGTCCGCCCGTTCACTTGCAGCAGCTCAGGCGTGCACTATTGTCTCGTGACGAATTGAAGCGCGTCGAAAAAGTCCTCGGCCAATTTCCCGCGCGCAATTTCTCGCTGAAACGTATCGAGGAAGCCTCGAAGTCATTTACGTCGCTACTCCACACGAAGAGTCTCGCGCTTTGGTGCTCCGTTTCGTACAGGACCTGATGCGCCTTCGCCGGGACCGCCGCAATTACCATCATGTTGCGGCATGGCTCGACAAAATCAACCTCGTGCGGTCGGACCGCCAGCGCGACCTTTCCCGCGTCAATAACAGCCTCTACGAATTCGTTTTTTCCGACGAACGCCGCGCTACGGATGATCCCGTCGTCTCGCATACAGTGATCAAGGCGGACGTCCGGGGTTCCACGGAAATCACCAAGGATCTCCTCGCGCGCGGCCTGAATCCCGCATCGCATTTCAGCCTAACCCTTCACGAACCCGTCAAGCGCCTCCTCGAACGCCATGGCGCGGCGAAAGTGTTCCTGGAAGGCGACGCGATCATTTTGGCCATTTACGAAACGGAATCGAATCGCGCGGGCCAACGCGCGGTCGCTAAAGCCTGCGTGCTGGCTCGTGAAATTATTGAAGTCACGCAGGCCTACAACGCCAAAGCGGAATCCGGAAATTTGCCTCGTCTCGAGCTCGGCATTGGCGTCGCCTTTCAAAACTCTGCCCCTTCCGTCTGGTCCGATGGCGACTCGAAGATCATGATCTCGAAGGCCCTCAATCTTTCCGACCGTCTCTCGAGCTGCTCAAAGATGGCGCGCCGCTTGTTCGCAAAGAATCCGTCGCCTTTTCGCGTCTTCCTGCTGCAGACTTTAATCGTCGAGGGCGCGGGCGAGGAAGAGGGCGACGAACTGCTGATGCGCTACAACATGAACGGCATCGAGCTCAACGAAGAAGGTTTTCAGAAACTCACCAGCGAGATTTCGCTTTTCCCGTTGGAAGGAACTTTTCCCATGCCGTGGGGCAAAGACCGCGCGCAGCTTTTCTACGGCGAACTCCCATTCGGCGATTCGCTCGAGCCCATCGTAATTCGCCGTGGGATGACGCGCGAACTGCAGCCCGGCGGGAAAATCGGCGGCCCAACGAACCGCCCGTACTTCGAAGTCTGCGTCCATCCGAAGCTCCTCGAACTCGCTCGCAAAAAAGTCGGCGCAGCCAAGCGTTGAATCGCGGCGCTGCTCTTCACTGCTGTTTCCTCAAGCTCCCTTGAATAAGAATGTTTGTATTTACTTTCTTTCGATGCGGTGTTTTTTGGCGGAGAAACACGCTGCGAGTTCTTTGTCCTCTTGTATTCTGCCGCTATAATCCAGGGCGGAGGCGAAAATGGTCCGGTGACTGTCCCGGCCTTCAAAGCCGGCGATTCGGCTCTTAGCGAGTCGAATGGTGGGTTCGACTCCCACACGCTTCCGCAGCCGATCCGGCAAGAACGGGGCTCAGATAGCCGAGGGCCGCGAGGGGAATGCCAATGATGTTGTAGAAGAAGGCCCAGAAGAGGCCCTGCTTGATCTTCCGCGAAGGTGCGGCGGGAGAGTTCTATAGCGTCCGGAATCAACAGGGGATTGCCGTTCATGAGAGTGATACCAGCGGAGGACATGGCCACATCCGTGCCGGTGGACAGGGCAATCCCCACATCGGCAGCAGCCA
>CAVWSV010000005.1:0-10753 GCA_963757905.1 uncultured Acidobacteriota bacterium
CCTAACCGTGAACGCTTTCACACTCGAGGCAGGTTGAAGACGTGCTCGACGATCCGGACGGCTTCAGTTTCGCCTCGATGGTAAATTTGTTTCAGAAAACCAACGTTTCCTGGAAGTACTATCTGGAAACTCAGCCGCTGCCGCCGGGCCAGAAGAAGATCGGCATCAATCTCTATTATCCAAATCCCAAGGAATATTCCATCTGGAATCCTTTGCCGGGCTTCAAGGCGGTTCGCGACAATCCCGAGGCGATGAAGCACCTGGTCGACCTGCAGGACTTCTACCGGGACTTGCGTGAAGGCACGTTGCCGGATGTTACCTGGATTGTACCGATGCTGCGAGATAGCGAACACCCGCCGCAGCCGCCTGCGGAAGGCATGTGGTATGTGACTTCTCTCGTGAACGCGGTGATGGAAAGTCCGTCGTGGAAAAACAGTGTGATCTTCCTGACCTGGGATGACTACGGCGGATTCTACGACCATGTCGAGCCGCCGACAGTCGACGCGTTCGGCTACGGCCCGCGCGTACCGGCGGTTATCATTTCTCCCTACGCCAAGCCTGGCTACATCAGCCATTACCCGTACGATTTCACGTCCGTCCTGAAATTCATTGAGGAGCGTTGGAACCTTTCGCATCTGACTGCGCGAGACGATCGGGCCAACGATCTGAGCGATGTCTTCAACTTCGACCAGTCTCCCAACCCGCCGCACGTCATTCCGATTCCTGGACACCTGGACAAAACCACGATTGAGCCGTTTTGCGAGTACAAATCCACTGTACCGCTGCCGTTTCCCGTTCAACCGTCGAAAATCGGCTTGCCGGTGCCGCACTGAGACGGCTTTGGCGGATGTGCGGGGTGGTTTGAGGCGAAGGTGTGGGTTTTTTCGGTAGCGCGGAATTGATTTGAGCGGCGAGCGCCAGGCTCGCCGCTTTTTGTTTTTAGCTTGACGTTCGTCGCGCAAATCGGGCGAAACGCCCGTGGCTGTCCCTTGATCAGACTTCGAAGGCGACGTAGTTGCCTTTGCGCGCGATGCCTGCGAGCGTACGCGTCCGCAGTTCGTCAAAGGTCGTCTCGAAAAGAATTTTCTCCACCGCGGCTTGCACGTCTTGCCACACTTGCTTCAAGCCGCAGGAATTTTCCTCGGGGCAGGTATGGTGGCGCTGTAGGTCAACCTCCACGCAACTCGATTGCGAGAATTTGCCGTCAACCACACGGAGCACTTCGCCAATCGAAATCCGGTCGGGACGCCGACCCAGTGAGTAACCTCCGCGCACTCCGCGATGGCTTTCGAGCAAGCCCGCGCGCTTCAGAGCCAGCAGAATTTGCTCCAGATATTTCAACGGTATCTTGTGATTCTGGGCGATTTCGTGAATCGTGACGACCTTGGGGTATTGCAAGCTCAGGTACAGAACGGCTTTCGCCGCGTACTCGCCTTTTGCGCTGATTCGCATTGTCAGAAATCCTAAACCTAGCATTCCACACGCCACTATGGCTGTCAACGCTGCTCGGCCCCGCGATGAGGAAAAGCGCCAGCGCCAAACCACATTGTTAGTTTCACCGCATGGAATGGCGCAGGGCTTCTTTTTGAAAACCCCTTCGCCTATGCTGTATCCAAAGGCGAAAGCATGCGTACGCGCGAATTTTTCGGCGCGTTCGCTGCAATTGTGGCAACATGTCTTCGTTTAAGTGGCACGATTTTGAGAGTCGGTTCATTCGATAAAGGGGACGACCGTTGAAAATCTTCGCTCGCGTTTTCCTGCTCACCATGTTTTCGTCCATTCTGTCTGTCGGCGCTTTTGCGTGCCAGCAACAGCCTCCCCCGCAAAATCAAAACGCTCAAGTCATCGATATGACCGCGAAGAAATACAAGTTCATCCCATCCCCAATCCACGTCAAAAAGGGAACCAAGGTCGAACTGCGAATCACTGCAACCGATCACAATCACGGATTCAAAATCAACATCTATCCGGATGGTGCGGCCGCTAATGGCGCGCCGGGTTTGGTCTTCACGGCGCCACAGGATTGCTGGAAGCTAAAAAAGGGTCAGGTGACGACCATTGAATTCGTCGCGCGGACGCCCGGCAGCTATCCTTTCAAGTGTTGCGTCCTGTGCGGGTTCGGCCACATGGGAATGAAGGGCGAGTTGATCGTCGACCCGTAGAGTCTGATCCGTAGCCTTTGATTTTGAGCACGTTCGCGACAGCAAATTATTCGATGCGAGGAAGGGTATCGGGCGTCGCGGCCCCTGCCTTCGCCAAAGCCGCGAGCCAATTGTTCGCCGACCCACGCAAGGCGTTGAGATCCACTCCGCGAAACTCATCGGGGATTTTTTCCAGCTTCTTCAGGCCTGCTTCAAGGAGGGATTTTGTTCCGTTTCGATTGTCCCGCGAATAGTGATGGAATGCCGCGGCAAGCTGAATCATACCTTGCAAAAACAGTTTGTCAGACCGGACGGAGACTAGCCAGAGTTCTTCCCAAACTTCGTGAGCTTTGAAAAACTCGCCGGAATTGAAGAGGATGATGCCTTGTCGAAATTTCCCGTCGTCGAATTCTTTGGCCTTCGTGATCATCGCGACTCCCGTGGCAACCGTCCGCGGCGCGCATTGATCATAGCAAAGTGCGTTCGTGGACTCGCCCGTAAGGGGAGGCAAGCCCGCGGGAGCGGAAAAGTCCAGAGTGAAAATTGAGATACAACTCCCCGGCGTGAGGATCGGCGTCGTCGAAGCGGATGGCGTCACCGTCGCCCCATCCGCCGCGGAACTGGTTCGCGAAATGGACGACGAGTGCGCGCGACTGCGCCAGCGATACACGCTTGAATCTCTTGCCGATGCGGAATCGATAATTTCCGTGCGCGCGATGTTTCGCAACTGGGGCGTGGATGCATCCAAGTACCGTCCCTCGTCGGAGGCGTTATTGCGTCGCGTCATTCAAGGCAAAGGTCTCTATCGCGTGTCCAACATAGTTGATCTCACAAATCTCAGTTCGGTCGAAACCGGCTGGCCTTATGGTGTCTATAACCGGGCACAAATTTCTCCGCCCGTTACCCTCCGGCCTGGCGCTGCGCGCGAGCGCTACGAAGGCATTGGCCGTCGCGTTTGGCATCTCACGGACCGTCCCGTGCTCGCCGACGCGAACGGTCCCTTTGGCAGCCCCATCAGCGATTCAACGCGAACGCAGATCGTCGATGGCGTGACCGAAGTGCTCACGGTGATCTATGCGCCCGCCGGGGCGTCGGACGCGGCGCTCGATTCAGCCGCCAAAAAGCAAGCCGCTCGGCTCTCCGCATTCGCTGGCGCAGCCGGGACTCGCACTTGCATTATCGGCTGAGCAAGAAAATTCAGGTCAATGTGCCCGCATCTGCCGAACGATCATCGAATCTACGGCAGCTTTGCTGGTAAGAACTGTTCGAGCCGGGTATCCTAACGTTTACGCGCGGAGTCTGAACGTGGCCAGTTTCAATCTTGTCCTTTTGATTCACGCCCATCAGCCCGTCGGGAATTTCGACGACGTGATCGAGAGCGCGTACCAAAAATCTTATTTGCCTTTCGTTCAACTTCTTCTCCGGCATCCTTTTCTTCGTGTTGGCATCCATTATTCCGGCGGCCTTCTCGAATGGATCGAGAAAACCCATCCGGAATATTTCAAAAGCCTGAACACTCTTGTTGCGCACGGGCAAGTAGAGCTTGTGGGCGGCGGTTTCTATGAGCCGATTCTAATTGCCATTCCTAAAGAAGATGTGCGCGAGCAAATTGAGCGTCTCGCCGATTACATTGCACTTCATTTTGGGCAGCGGCCGCGTGGCGCGTGGCTTGCCGAGCGTGTTTGGGAACCTCAATTACCTTCGCTGCTTGCGCCCGCGGGCGTTGAATACACTCTTGTCGATGACAATCACTTTCTCAGTGCCGGGTTCGATCCCGGCCAGCTCTTTGGAACCTTTGTAGCCGAGGATCAAGGCTTGGCCGTCCGTCTCATTCCCGGCCTGAAGGCCCTACGCTATCTAATTCCTTACCGCAGTCCGGAAGAGGTCATTGGTTTTTTTCGCGACTCCGCTCGCGAGCGACCCGGCGGCATCGCCGCTATGGGCGACGACATGGAGAAGTTCGGTGTCTGGCCCGGCACATACAAGCACTGCTACGTCGACGGCTGGCTCGAACGATTTGTCGCCGCGCTCGAAGCGAATCAGGATTGGCTCGCAACCGTTCCGCCCGGTGAAGCGGTTTCGTCGCAACCCGCGCGCGGTCGTGCCGACCTCGCGGCCTGCTCATACGCTGAAATGATGGAATGGGCGCTTCCGACTTCCGCGCGTCTCCGTTTCCAGGCCGTGGAAAAGGAATTTGCGTCGCGGGAGGACGTCCGCGCTTTTTTGCGCGGCGGATTCTGGCGCGTTTTCCTCACCAAATATCCCGAATCCAACTTGATGCAAAAGAAAATGATGCTCGTCTCAAAAAAGCTGCACACGCTGGACACGAAATTCGCGCGCGATGCCAAAGCTCGTCAGTCATTGAACGAGGCGAAAACCGATCTTTTTCGCGGAGAATCGAACGACGCCTACTGGCACGGTGTATTCGGAGGTCTTTACGCCCCGCACCTGCGCAATGCTGTATGGGGGCCCCTCGTGCGCGCCGAAGACTTCGTTGATTCCGTTTCGCATGGTGGCGCCGCCTTCGCGGAAGTCGAACGCTTCGACTTCGATTTTGACGGCCATGAAGAAATCTACGTCACCTCAAATCGCGCCGCTGTCCTGCTCTGTCCAGAAGATGGAGGGACTGTCGCCGCGATTGATTTTCGCCCTGCGGGAGTGACGCTTATCAATTCCCTCATGCGGCGTCCCGAGACGTATCACTCGCGCCTTGGCCAGACGAGTGCTGGGGAAGGAAGCGTCGCGTCGATTCATGGTCAAGTGCGCTCGAAAGAGGTGGGTCTCGAAAAGCATCTGAGATACGACCGCTGGCCGCGCCACGCATTTCGTCTGCTCGTTTTTCCGCAGCAAAGGTCACAGGAGGATTACGAGAAATTGCGTCTTGGCGAAAACGAAGCCATCGCGGCCGGAGCTTTCCGCGTGAGTGAAGCGAATTCCGCCGAGGTCATCCTCGCAATGGAAACGCCCGACGGCGAATGGAAAGCCACAAAGGCATTCTCGTTTTCCTCTCCGGAAGAAAGTTTCCGTATTGCGTGTGATTTGACTCTCGCCTATTCGGGGAAAATTCCCTTGCTGATGGACGTGGGCCTCGAACTCATTGTGAATTTCCTTGCGCCGAACGCACCCGATCGTTACATCGAAGTCGCGGGCAAACGAAATCCCATGCGGTGGTCCGGCGCAGCAGCCGCATCTGAGTTGCGCCTCGTCGATGAATGGCAAAAAGTCAGTGTAATGGTCCAGGCGCCAGATGCGCGCGATTATTGGGTTGCGCCCGTCGAAACCATCTCCGAATCCGAGGAGGGATTCGAGCGCGTCTATCAAGGCTCACAAGTCCTCGCCGTGTGGCCAGTGGAATTTCAACCCGGCCGCGTTTGGAAAGGCTGGCTCGTTTTCACGGTCTCTCCCTGCCGTTGAACTCAGTTGCTCCGCGCAACGGCCGTCTGTTAAAGTTGCTCGCGGAGGTGCAGATGGCGGTTCCCCAGGATTTGCTCGACATTCTTGTATGCCCGGTTTGCAAGACGCCCGTGAAACTGGTTGAACGGCGCAAAAAAAGTCAGGAAGACATAAATCGTGAGCCGCAAGGCCAGACGCAGAATAAAGAACAGGTGCTGCAGGGCTTGAAATGTTCGACGTGCCGCCGCGTTTATCCTATTCGCGACGACATTCCCGTGATGCTTGTGGACGAAGCTCGCGTTGACCCCTCGTGATCCATCGTCCCTCCTGCCCAGTTTGCCCGAGGGCGCACACGTTCTAATCGTCCGCCTTCGCTCGCTCGGCGACGTCGTTCTGCTCACCCCTGCGCTTTCCGCAATCAGCGCCTGGCGTCCTGACCTGCGTTTGTGCGTCCTCGTCGAGCCCTTCTGTGCGCCATTGCTCGAAGGCAATCCCGCTGTCTCCGAAATTCTGCTGATGAAAAATTTTGTCGCTACAGCGCGGGAACTGCGCCGTTACCATTTTCCCGCCGTCTATAATCAACACGCCGGCCCAACGAGTGCGCTGCTTGTCGCGTCCATCGCCGTGCCGCAACGCGTTTGCTGGACGCATCGCCAATTCTCATTTGTCTACAACGTGCTGATTCCCGATCCCGGCGACCGCATACATACCGTCGAGCATCGCATGGAGCAGTTTTACGCTACAGGTTTGCCGCGCGGCCCGATTCCGCCCGCCTGTGTCTATCCGCGGCCCGATGCGCAAGTCATTGTCGCGGAACAACTGCGCTCGCACGGCATCACGGCGAGTCGGCCCTATGCCGTACTGCATCCCGGCGCGAAATATTTCACGAAGCGCTGGGCGATCGATAAATTCATCGCCGTCGCGCGATGGTTGCGCGAAAGAAATGGAATTGAGCCAGTATTCAATCTTGGGCTTGGCGATGCGCAAATCGCCCAGGAAGTTCGCCGCCACTGCGGCACCGATTTTGTCCTCCTCGATTCGCTCGACCTGCGCCAGCTAATTGCGCTCATCGCGGGCTGCCGCATTTTCATTGGCAACGACAGCGGTCCCACGCATATCGCCACGGCCCTCGCCCGTCCCGTGGTCGCAATCTTCGGCTCCAGCAGCTCCGTGCACTGGCGCCCCTGGCTAACAAAGAATCGCGTCGT
Organism: uncultured Acidobacteriota bacterium; assembly: GCA_963757905.1. Lineage (GTDB taxonomy): Bacteria > Acidobacteriota > Terriglobia > Acidiferrales > UBA7541 > DAHUXN01. Next base: position 6,743 of record CAVWSV010000005.1, read on the forward strand.
GCAGAATGATTTTCCCTGTAATCCTTGCCGCGGCGACCGCTGCTATGCGTTTGCCGAGCCTCGCTGTATCTTGTCTGTCACGCTTGACCAGGTTCGCGATGCTTCCGAGTCGCTGTTGGCGGAAACTTTCGGCGCGTCTGATGTCATCGGCCCAGTGGCGTTGCAAGCAAGAAAAACGCAGTAATCGTGCATTTCGACCGATGCCCTTATGAACACGAAAGGGAACACTCCATGAGCAGTTTTATCTCAAAGAAGCGCGCAACGCAGATTCTTCAACGCATGCGCGGACGTCGCGTCGCGGTCGTGGGCGATTGGATGCTCGATCGTTATGTGTGGGGCACGGCGAACCGCATTTCGCCCGAAGCCGCCGTGCCGGTAGTGGACTTCGTGAAACAAAGTGAAACTTTGGGCGGCGCCGGAAACGTTGCTGCGAATCTGGCCGCGCTTGGCGCGCGTGTCGCGGTTTTTGGCGTTGCCGGCGGCGACGAAGCGGGTGTCGCATTGCGCCGCTGCCTGCGCGAGATGCATTTGCCGCCGGAGGGAATCGTCGAAGTTCGAGATCGTCCCACGACGCTCAAAACGCGCATCATCGCGCGGCAGCAGCAAGTCGTCCGCGTCGACCGCGAAGTCCGCACGCATTTGCCAGATCAATTCGAAGAGCAATTGCTGAAGCGCATCCTGGCCGTCCTCAAATCGCTCGACGCCCTGATCATCTCCGATTACGACAAAGGCGTCGTCAGTGATTCTCTCGCCGAACGTGTGCTCGAGGCGTGTGCGCGGCGGAAGATTCCGTCTTTCGTCAAGCCAAAGTGGTCGCGCCTTCCGGCATATCGCGGCGCATCCGTCGTGATTTGCAATCGCGCCGAGGCGGGCTTCCTCGTCACGCGCTCGCTCGATACGCCAGAATCGGTGGCCGAAGCGGGCCGCGCTTTGCGCGACCATTTTGGATGTTCAGCGGTGGTGATCACACGCGGCGCCGAAGGCTTGAGCCTTTTCGAGCGCGATGCACTCGAAAAAGATTCGCGTGGCTTTCACGTTGCCGCGCTCAATCAGGAAGCGCCTATGGGCCTGATGGGACGCGCGCCAAATCGCGACGCGAAAAGCGGCCGCCAAGTATTCGACGTGACAGGAGCCGGAGACACGGTGCTCGCAACAATGGCGCTCGCGAGCGCTGGCGGTGCATCCTTGCGTGAAGCATCTGTGCTCGGTAACGCGGCCGCCGGCGTGGTGGTCGCTAAGCTGGGGACCGCGACGCTAACTCGCGAAGAACTGGCGGCGGCATCGCGCGAATCATCTGCGACATCGCGGGCGGCGGGAAACTGAGCGACTGCGTATTGCGGTCCACCCAGATGATGACTTCCTTGGTTTTGTTCTGTTGTGCTGGATCGTTTTTCGGAAACGGCTGATACGGACTGATCAGCACGCGCACCGCGACGCTGCTGCTTTTCTTTGGCGCGAACGCGGAATCGATCTGGAAACTTTTTACCGGCCCATAATAGCCACTGGGTCCCCAGTCTTGTTCGAAGTCCTGAAACGAATAGCTCGGCATCGCTTTCCAGAGTTGATACGCCTCTTGCATATTGCCTGCCGTCAGCGCGCTGAAAAATGTCTCCACGGTCTTTTCTTCCGCTTTGTACCGAACCGTGCGCCACACGAAAATTGCGATAACCAGCAGCACGACCACTCCCAGAAAGACATAACGCGGAGTCTTCGACGGTGGCGGTTGATTGGCTTCCAGTAAGCTCAAAGCGTCTTTCTCCAACAGTCCCGATCTTATATCTGCCTTTTAAACATCGCAATGCTTCCCGTAATCATCAGCGCTGAGATCCCCATTAAAATTAACACGTCACGGTAGATGCCTTCAATACCGCTGCCTCGCAGCAGCAAGTTGCGCAACGCATGCACCGTGTACGTAAAAGGATCGACCACCGAGATCCACTTCAGCCAGATGGGGAATCCTTGCGTCGGATAAATCGCGCCCGACGGAAAAAATAGCAGCGTATTCAACACGCCGAAAATCGCGCGCGGCACCAGCGGATCGTCCACGCGCACCATCACCAGAAACATGAAACTGATCATCGTCAGCGAAGCGATCGCCACCACGATGACCAAATAAAATAACCGTACCGGATCCCACAACCGCGGAATCCCCGCAATCAATCCGCCGATGAACGTCAGCACCAGTCCCGACATCAACCCTTTCGCGGTGCCCGCCAGGTTCAAGCCCATCACCAATTCCGACTTGTGAATCGGTGTGACCAGATAGCCTTCGTGCAGCCCGCGCGCTTTATCGTCGATAAACGTGATTCCGCCGCCGATCATCGCCACGATGAAAATCGCCATCGCAATCGTGCCGGGAAGCAAGTACTTGACGTAGGGAATGTACGGATACACTTCGACAACGTCGAGTGCGACGTTACCCGCGAGTCGCGGCGTAACGCTCGGCGTATTGAGCTGCTGGACGAAGCTCTGCATTTCCGCCTCGAGCGAACTCGAGACGAACTGATCCGTGTTGTCGACGATCAGCGCCAGCCGTGGCCGGTCGTTCGCATACGTGCGGCGCGAGAAATTCTCGGGGATCTCGATCACCGCGCCGACCACCCCCGCGTGCAGATCATTCAGCGCTTCAGGCATCGAGTTATAGGGGAGGGCGTGAAACATCTTCGGGCCGGTTGCGATGCCCGCAAAACCTTCGCGCACGCGCCACGATTCCGCAGTGTGGTCAAGATCCACCACCCCCACGTTCACATTTGTGATTTTTCCTCCGAAGGCATAGCCGAGCACGATCAGCTGCACCAGCGGGAAAATCATCGGAGGCCATCATCAGCGCCGGGCTGCGGAAAAATTTCCGCAGGTCCCGCTCCACCAGCGCCCACATGCGATAAAATTTCATGGCCGAGATCCCATCCGTCCTTTAGCGATAGAGGTGGCTGATGTCATACGCCGCGCCTTCATTCGCCGCGTCTCTCAGCGCGCTCCCCGTGTAGTGCAGGAACACGTCATCCAAAGTCGTTCCCTGCACGCTCACGCGTTTCACCGTCACGCCGCGCGCGCGCGCCAAGTCCATCAGCGCGGCCACGGTCGCGGGCCCATCGTTTGACGCAATATGCACGGCACCGTCCCGCGCGATCACGCTCGCGAGCATGCGAAAGTTTCTGCAATTGTTCCGTCCAATCCGCGGGCGCATTCGTGAATTCAGCTTCCACCGTGTCGGTCCCCGGAATACTGTCCTTCAGTTGCGTCGGCGAATCCAACGCAACTAGCTTTCCGTGATCTACGATCGCGATGCGGTCGCACAGCTTGTCTGCCTCGTCCATGTAATGCGTCGTCAGCAGAATCGTCAGATGAGATTCATCGCGCAGCCGTCGGATCATGTCCCACACGTTTGTGCGTGACACAGGATCCAGTCCTGTCGTCGGCTCGTCGAGGAACAGAATTTTCGGCGAATGCACCAGCCCGCGCGCAATTTCCAGCCGCCTCCGCATCCCGCCCGAAAAAGTCCGCACCAGCTTCGATTTGAACTTCGCCAGGTCCACGGTTTCCAGCAGCCGGTCAATCAGTGCCGCGCGTTGCCCCGACGGCACACCGTAAAGCTTCGCGTGAATCAGCATATTTTCTTCCGCCGTTAGCTCGGGATCAGAAGTAAACGCCTGCGGAATCACGCCCAGCGTGTGCCGCACCGCGTCCGCCTCATGCACCACGTCGTATCCTCCCACCCGCGCCGTCCCCGACGTCGGTGGCGTCAGCGTCGTTAGCATCCGGATGAGCGTGGTCTTGCCGGCACCGTTCGGCCCCAGCAATCCGAAGATTTCGCCGTCTTCAACCGTAAAACTCACTGCATCCACGGCAGTCAAATCGCCGAACCGCTTCGTTAACTTGTCCACTTCAATCGCATGCATTCGAATGCATTCCTTCTACGTAATCGTGTCTTGGCTTCCGTTGTTCTTGTAGCTCAGGTCCCCTCTCGGTGATTTTTGCCGGGACTGACCTGAGGCCGGTACGCCTCACACC
>CAVWSV010000006.1:0-102393 GCA_963757905.1 uncultured Acidobacteriota bacterium
GGCGCATCGGGTGACGGCGCGAAACCGCGGCTCCGCCGCCACGTATCTTCCAGTGCGGCTTCGATAGCGAGCTTCGAAACCCCTGCTTGCTCGGGGCCATCGCAAATAGGAAGATCATAGTTGACCGATTAACTCAGCCACCGATGAAGAAATTGATCGCCATGCATTTGTGGCAGACTGCGAAGACGGGGCTCGCGACGGTGTGCCTCCTGAGCGCGGTTATGTTTGCCTGCCGCTGCCCAGCAGAACATGCGCGACGCTGGCACGCAGGCGCCCCCGCCGCTCTCGGCGCCCATGGTGATACCCGGCAATCAGGGCGGTGGCAGCACGACCCTAGAGCTTCCCAGCGCTCCGGCGAGGCAGCTTCAGCCGAACATTCCGCCGCCGCAGCCGCCGGAGCAGGAACTCGTCATCCCGAAGCGTCAGTTGCGCGATGAACCCGGCTACCAGCAAGTTACGGTCACGGTCACCGATCCAAACGGCGCTTACATCACCGATCTCCAGAAGCACGACTTCAAACTTTACATGGATGGGCAGCAGCGCCCGATCGAGTTCTTTCGCCAGGACCTCAACACTCCGGTTTCGGTTGGAATCCTGGTCGACACCTCGGGCAGTATGCAGCCCAAGATTCCACAGGCTCGCGCCGCTATCTCAGAGTTCCTGCGCAACCTGAATGATCGCGACGACGCTTTCTGTTCGCGTTCTCCGGCAAGCTGTTCAAGCTTCAGGACTTCACGACCGATCACAGTCTGGTGGCGAGCCGCCTCGGTCTGCTGCATGCCTACGGTTCTACCGCGCTTTACGATGCGGTGGTCACCGGCCTCGTGATGCTGCAGCGCGGACGCTATGACAAGCGGGCGCTGCTGGTGGTTACCGACGGAATGGACAACACCAGCGGCCATTCACTCGACGACGTGGTCGCCCTCGCGCGCCGGCAGGGCGTGCTGATTGGTATTCCATTGGCATCGGCGATCCGAACGCCGGTCCAGGGGTGGCCTTTCAGATAGGACCCCTTGTGATTGGCCGCGACGAAGGCGACCAAGTCGATGTGAAGACGCTGCGGATGCTCTCGACCGAGACCGGCGCGAAAACCTACAACATCCGGGTGGTTGGCGATGGAGGTGCGTTGCGCGCCGCCTGTAGCGAAATCAGCCGTGAGTTGCGCCAGCAGTACACGGTCGGTTTCCTCGCGCCCGATCCTTCCACGGGCGGCTACCGGAGTTTGCGCGTCGACGTCCCCACGCATCCCGGCGTGGAAGTCCGGGTGCGCAAGGGCGTCGACGTTGGCGCGCGCTCGGCTGCCGGTTCCGCCTACAGCGGCAGCCCCTACTAGAGCTATACCCTTATTCGAGTTTGCGCTTGCCGTAGTAGGGCAGGGTGGTGCCTTCACTGTCGGCAGGCTTTTCCTCAGCGCCCTTCTCCTTGGTCCTCGGAGCGAGACCTGCGCTGTACATCGCGAGCGTCCCCGGCTCGACGACATCGGAATCGGTGACGATATTGAGGCATGTGATGCGCGAACTACCGAGTGCGCGCTTCATTGCGGGTGTGATGTCCTCCGCGCGCTCCACCAACTCGCCGGTGGCGCCGAGACCCTGCGCGGCCTTCTCGTAATGTACCATCCCCAGTTCGGTCGCGACGTGGTGGCCCTTGCCCCACATGATCTCCTGCCCGTGCTTCGACATCCCCCATTGCTTGTCGTTGTTGATGACGACCGTGATCGGGAGATTGTTTTTCGCGCCGGTGTGGAACTCTGAAAAGTTCAGCCCCGCCGATCCATCGCCGATGATGCAGAACACCTGCTTGTCGGGGATGCGCCGGGCGTTGGCCGCCAGCGCGAACGGAAGTCCGACGCCGAGGCATCCCAGGTAGCCGTGGGTTAGGAAGTGGCCGGGATGGCGCGCGGTCCAGGGATTGCCCATCCACGACGCGGTCTCGCCCCCATCGGCGACGACGATCGCGTCGCGATCCAGCACCTTGGCGATCTCATGCGCCATCCGCGCCGGATGAATCGGACCTTTGTGATTTGCAATCGCGTCGTCGAAGCGATGCCGGAAGCCCTCGCGAATCGCGCCCAGCCGCTCGATCCATTCCTGATGCGGATCGATCTTCTCGCCTTCGAGCGCGTCGACCGCCTGGCGAATAAATTCGCGGCAGTCGGAAACGATCCCGATGGGATTTCGCGGTTGCGGCCCGATCTCTTCCGGCTCGATATCGACCTGGATGACGCGCGCGTCGGGCGGAATCACCGAGTTGCGCCCGCCGGTGAACATTCCGATACGGGTGCCCAGCAGGATCACTAAATCGGCACTGCTACCAGCCTTGCGATGCGCGGCAGGATGAATCGCACCGAAGCCGCCGAAGTTCAGCGGATGCTCCTCCGAGACCGTGCCGCGCGCTTTCGCGTTGGTCATCACGGGCGTGTGCGCAAGTTCTGCCAGCCGCGTCAGATCGGCCGATTGCGAAAACCACACGCCGCCGCCGGCCAGAATCGCGGGACGCTTCGCCTCGCGCAGCCAGGCCAGCGCCTGGCGCAGCGCCTCGCGGCTCGGCCCGGGCTGCATCTTCGGACGATAATGCTGGGGGAATTCAACCTCGGATTCCTCGGCGCGCCGGAACAGCACATCGATCGGCAATTCGAGGAACACCGGACCGGGGCGGCCGGAGATCGCATGACGAAACGCGGCAGCAACGAATTCGGAATCCGCTCGGTATGCGTGACCGAGCGCGCCCACTTTGTGATCGGACGCAGGATGCCCATCTGATCGACCGCCTGAAGCGGAAGCTTGTCGTCGTCGGCGAGCGGACTGCGACCCCCAATCAGAACCATCGGGATCGAATCCATGAAAGCATTCGCGACCCCGGTGACGGCATCCGTGACGCCCGGACCCGCGGTGACGATCGCGACGCCGGCGCGTCCGGTCGTGCGCGCCCATCCGTCGGCCATGTGCGCGGCGGCCTGCTCGTGGCGCGTGTCGATTACGCGGAAGTCGTGCCGCGCCGCGGCCGCATAGATCGCATCGAGATGTCCCCCATGGAGAGTGAAAATTTCATGCACGCCCTCGCGTTCGAGCGCGCGCACCAGCATTTCGCCGCCGTCAATCATTGCCATCGCCGAGTACCTCCCGCGTGCGAGCGCCGACAACCATCGCGTCCGCATCTGCGCGGGATTGTACGGCAGCCGCGGCGGATCCACCAAGCGCCGCGAACGAGGCTAGGCGGGTTTGGGTTTCCTGGGCGGGATCTTGAACGGCGGGATGAACGCGCGCTCGGGATCGGGCAGCAGATTCATGAACTTCACTTCGGCGAAATCACCTACAATCTGTATCGCCGAGAAGGTGGCATTGTCGACCCGGATGCGCCGGAAATGCTGCAGTTCCGAACCGATGAGGTGGCAGAGCACGGTGCGAATGATATCGCCATGCGACACGAACAGGATGCGCTGCTCGGGATTCGCCTCGATCGCGCGGCGCACCGCGCGCACCCCGCGCTCCTGCACCTGCGCGATGGTTTCGCCACCCGGCGTCGGCCAGGTCAGCGGATGCTCGCGATAGCGCACATACTCGGGGTCGTCGATGAGGTCCTCGAAGACCATCCCCTCCCAGCGCCCGTAGCGCACTTCCTCGAGCCGTTTTGGCGACGTCGCCCGAGGCGAGCGCGGCGCGATACTGCCGCATGGCCGTGCGGACGCGCGTGCGATTGGCGCGATTCGTGACCGTCCGATGCTCGGTCTGGCGCATATTCTTGAAGACTGACTTGGATCTTTTTTTCTGTTTTACAGCGGTGCCCGTGGGCATCAAGCGCTCCTTCGGAAGTAGAATCGAATAGCAAGAGTAGCGGACGCGCCACCGATTGTCAATTTGCCCGCTACTTGTCTTGCGGCGATTGCTTTTCTTTATTTCTGACGATTCGGATTACACTCGATGCCGATGCCGCTGAAGATTTTTCTCCCCGTCGCTGCGTTTTTGTTTTCACTGCAGGCCTTCGGGCAAAACCATTTACGCCACCCAGAGCAGGACACGGCCTGCAGAGGGGTGGTGCATGGGTTTGTCGTCGGGCAGGACCGCAAACCGTGGAGTGGCATAGGTCTAATCCTCGAGCCGGTCGGGGACTACGATTATGTACTCCCGCGCACAAAGACTGACCAACATGGTGAGTATCACTTTGAAGGGGTTTGCCCTGGCAAGTGGGGCGTGTTTGTTGAGGACAAAAATGCAGGTTATCCAGAGGCGGGCCGGGCCGAAAATTGGTTTTTGTATGGGCATTGGAGCCCCCAGGCCGAAATCACGAACAAGAAGCTGGACGCGCAGCTTAACATCGACGTACCTCCCAAACCCGGCGAACTGCTCCTGCATGTCACCAGCACTCAGGCAAAAGCGATAATTACAAATTTCGAAATCAAGCTGAGGGTTACCCGAAGACGGTGTATGCAATCTTCGTGTAGCCAACAGCAGTCCTATAGCTGTGAAGATTATTCTGCCTTGGTTCCTCCGAGCCAAAACGTTAAATTACACGTTACTTCCAAGGGATTTCGTGAGTGGAAAGAAAGCAAGGGACGCGGCAAACTCATTCACCTTTCCGCTGGCCAGAAGATGACAATCAACGTGGAATTGGACCCGATCAAGAACTGACTGGACCGAGTTCCTGTTCCGGGAAACCGGTGTCAACCGGCGCCAACTTTGTACCTAGAGGTAGCACGCGTTCGAGTGCTTTGACGCCGTGGCACGGGCGGCCTAAGATGGCGGCGCGCGATTGCAGTTTCGCGTGACTTTTTAGCGCCTAAAAGCATAGATTCGTCTCAGCGATGCCGATACGGTGGCAATCTTCGAAGGCAGCGCGGCGATCCGGTTACCTGGCGCCGTTCGCAGCCGTGTGCCTCGTCGCACTGTTTTTTGCCGCCGCCGTGTTAGCGCAGAATCCGCGGTCGCTGCACCCTCAGGGATACGTCAACGATTTCGCCCACGTCCTCGCTCCCGATTCTAAAAGAGCCATTGAGGCCCTGTGCCAGGAAGTGGACCGCAAGGCGCAGGCGCAGATCGCCGTCGTTACCGTGCGGTCTTTGGAAGGGCAGTCCATTGAGAATTACTCCATCAACCTGGCCACGCATTGGGGAATCGGCCCCAAGCAAAAAGACCGCGGAGTAATGATCCTGCTGGCTCCCAACGAGCACGAATACCGCATTGAAGTGGGGTATGGCCTTGAGGCGATTCTGCCCGACGGTCTCGTGGGAAGTTTTGGCAGGGAAGCGCAGCCGCAACTCAAGATTCGGAATTACAGCGGCGCGGTTCTGTTGCTCACCGAGCGCATCGCCGCCGTGATTGCAAAGGATCGCGGCGTAACTCTGGAATCTTTGAGTCAGGAATCGCAAGGCAATCCGATGGGCGCAGAAACTCCTCCTCCACCCCTGACCGCCAGAAACATCGTGGTTCCGATACTGTCGATCCTGATGTTATTGTTCTTCCCGCTCCTCGGTTTGCTCATGCGCATGCGCGCAGTAAGCAAATATGGCCGACGCGGCCACGGCGTATGGTGGGCGGCGGGCGCCCCGTGGTATTTCGGAGGAGGGGGGAGCTGGGGCGGCGGTTCTTGGGGCGGCGGAGGATTTGGAGGCGGCGGGGGATTCGGCGGTTTCGGCGGGGGGTCTTTTGGCGGCGGCGGCGCCAGCGGCAGTTGGTAACTTTCCGGCAGTGATCGTCGTGCGCATCTTGCGATAGCAACGTACTGGATTTCTAACGGGCATTCAGCATTCGAGGCAGAAAGCGGCGGTGCAATGGAAGAATTGCTGCAAGAATTAAAGGAACGGTTGCAACGCGCGGCGGGCGCGAATTTGGAAGCCATCGTTCTCTATGGTTCCGCCGTCACGGGCGAGTACCGCAAGCAGCACTCGGATATCAACATCCTCTGCATTCTCGAACGCGCGGGCACGCCGGAGCTCGAAGCGCTCCACCAGACAGTCGCCTGGTGGAAACGAAAGGGCTTCGACGCGCCGCAGGTATTCACGCAAGAGGAGTTGCGCGCGTCCGCCGATATTTTTGCCATCGAATTGCTCGACATGAAGACGAATCACAGAATGATTTACGGCGACGATTTTTTCTCCACGCTCAACGTCCCCACAAATCTGCACAAATTGCAGGTGGAACGCGAGCTGCGCACCAATATGGTGCGCCTGCGTCACGGTATTTTGTCCGTGCCGCCCAAGGACCGCCTGGTGGTTAGTCTGATGGACGCATCGGTATCGGCATTCGTCACTTTGTTTCGCCACGCACTGCTGGCATTCGGAGAGCCTGCCCCTGCTTCCAAGCGCGAAGTTGTCGATCGCGCCGCGGCGCTCGTGGGCAGCAAACCGGACGCTTTTCGCGCGATTCTCGATGTGCGCGAGGGCAAGCGAAAGCCTTCCGACGTGGACGCACAGGAGACTTTGCGCGGATTCGTGGAACTCGTCGAGCGCATGACGAACCTGGTAGACCGGCGCTTCGAGGGCACTTTCTAAAACTCACGGGCGCACGGAAGATTTGGCGCCGTGCTTGATCTTCGCGGAGGAGCAAATGAAAAAGGGATGGGCGGTGCTGGGGGTCATCGTACTGCTTATCGTTATCGTGGCGGGAATGTACGTCAGCGCGCGAAATCAAATGGTGCGCAAGAACGAAACGGTCAAATCCGACTGGGCGCAGGTGGACGTGGTTCTGGAACGCCGCGCCGACCTGATCCCCAATCTTGTCGCAACCGTGAAAGGCATCGCTGCCCAGGAAGTCACTGTCTTCACGGCCGTCGCCAACGCGCGCGCCAACTTGATGAATGCCCAAACTCCGAAAGATAAAATCGCCGCCAACGGCCAGATCGATAATGCGCTGGTCAAAGTGCTCGCACTCACCGAGAACTATCCGCAGCTGAAGTCCAACCAGAGCTTTTTGCAGCTTCAGGACGAACTGGCCGGCTCTGAAAATCGCATTGCGGTCGAGCGCAGGCGTTACGACGACGCCATTCAGGACTACAACACGTTCATCGGCACCTTCCCAAACAGCACTTTCGCGCGTTGGGCAGGCTTCCAGCGCAACGACGCGTACTTCGCGGCATCTGCTGCCGAGCGGGCTGTGCCGAAAGTGGCCTTTCCCAGCCCCACGCAGTAGATCTACGCGAAATGCTGGTAGGATCGCACGCTATATACTTGATAACACGTAGCATAAACGCCCATGTCTTGACCGCCGCGTTCTACTCCTGTAACGTATCCTCACGGCGCAAACGGGAGTGCGCCGCGGTGTATCAGCAGCTACCTACCTAGATGAGACAAACCGTCAGGATGTCGGGGGACGTCGCCGATCTATTCGGCACCTACGACGAAAATCTCAAGCTCCTCGAATCGACTCTCCACGTAACCACGCAATTGCGCGACACCGATCTTGAAATCGAAGGCGCGCCTGCCGAGGTGAGCCGCGCCGCCAAGTTCTTGAACGATTACAATCAGTTGATTCGCGAAGGGCGTAAAATCGAGAGTGCGCAGGTGAAAGCGATGTTGCGTATGGCCCACGAAGAACCGGAATTCTCGATGCGCGGTGCGGTCGAGCACGTGCGTCCGCGCGCCTTTGGTAAAAAGCCCATCACCGCGAAAAGTTCCAACCAGCGCCGTTACATGGAGGCGCTCGAGCAGTACGACATGGTGTTTGCCATTGGCCCCGGCGGAACGGGAAAAACGTATCTCGCCGTGGCCATGGCTGCGTCCGCTCTTCTCACCAAGCAGGTCAACCGCATCATCCTCGTGCGCCCCGCTGTCGAAGCCGGCGAGCGCCTCGGCTTTTTGCCCGGCACATTGCAGGAGAAAGTCGATCCTTACATGCGACCGCTCTACGACGCCCTCCACGACATGCTCGAAGCCGACAAGCTCGAAAGATTCCTCGAAAAGGACATCATCGAAGTCGCGCCACTTGCCTTCATGAGGGGCCGCACGCTGAATGATTCTTTCGTGATTCTCGACGAAGCGCAAAACACCACCAGCGAGCAAATGAAAATGTTCCTCACGCGCCTGGGCTTCAATTCCAAGGCCGTGATCACGGGCGACGTCACGCAGATCGATTTGCCGGTCGAGCGGCGCTCCGGCCTCATCGAGGCTCTTGACGTAGTGGGCAAAATCGAAGGCATCGCCACCATTCATTTCGATGAACGCGACGTCGTCCGCCACAACCTGGTGCAGCGCATCATCAAGGCCTACGAGGAATACGACGGCGGACAGCACGGAAGCCGCTCAGCTGCCAACAATCAGTCGCGCGAGTCCGGGCGTCGCGGCAAAGCGGATTAATTCCACTCCATGGTTATCAACCGCCAGAGACGTGTATCTGTCGCTTCTCCTTCGCTGGAGAAGTTTTTTACTCGCGTCGCGAAGCTGCTACGCATCTCGCCCGGCGCGGCCACCGTATGCCTGGTAACTGACGCGCAGATCGCGCGTTGGAATCGCCTCTATCGCGGCAAAGCGAAGCCCACGGACGTGCTATCGTTCCCATCGGAAGCGGGCGCAACAAAAAAGCGCGTGATGCGAAGCGTTTCGAAATCGTCGCGCGTCCCGCGCCACGTGGCAAATCGCAGCGGCTCTTATTTGGGCGACATTGCCATCGCGCCCGCTGTGGCACGGCGCAATGCACGCGAATCCGGCCGTCACTTTGACGATGAGATGCGCGTCCTGGTGCTTCACGGAGTTCTTCATTTGCTCGGATACGATCACGAAACGGATCACGGCCAGATGGAAAAGCTGGAGCTGCGTTTGCGCCGCCGGCTGGGGATTCAATAAAAATGGGCGTGCTTCCTTACACCATCGGAATTCTGGTCCTTGCCGCGGGCCTCATGGTCTTCGCGTATCTGGACCGCATTTACCGCCAATTGGGGCGCGTCGTCGCGGGTCCGGCGCACGCGAATCTGGACGCCTTCGTAGCCGAAATTGAGCCGCGTTTGCGCATCAACCGGACGCGCGCCGCCGGCACCTTCAGCCTCCTCACGCGCCTCGGGCTCGTGGTCGTGTCCGTGCTCACCGCGCGCGCCGTTATCCTCTTTGCCGGCCAAACCTGGCAAATCGCTGTCGAGATGATTTTTTTTCTCGGCTTCGAAGTCATCCTCGGCATGCAGTTTTTCCCCGCGCTGCTGCTCGCGCGGACCACGGGCCGGTGGCTGATACCGATTTTGCCCGTTGTTCGCTTGTTCGCATGGCTCGTCTGGCCCATCCAGGCCATTCTCGAATTCGCGATATCCCTGCTCCATATTTCCGACGAGCCCGACAGCGGTGCATCGGCCGACGATCAGCACGCGATCGAAGCCATTGTGGACGCGGCCACGGAACAGGGCATCCTCGAGCAAGACGAAGCCCGCCTGATCGAGCAGGTCGTCGAATTCAGCGACAAACGCGTCAGGGAAGTGATGACGCCGCGCCCGGACGTCATCGCCATTCCCGCAAGCGCCAGCATTGAGCAATTGCGCCGCGTCCTGGTGGAAGCCAAACTGTCGCGCTTGCCGGTCTACGAAAATAATCTCGACGAAATTATTGGCATCGTGATCGCGCGCGATGTCCTGCAAGTCCCGGAAAGCGAATCGCTACAGCGCACCGTGCGGGAATTGGTGCGCCCCGCCCTCTTCGTCCCCGAAGCCAAGATGGGTTCCAGCCTGCTGAAAGAAATGCAGCGCAAAAGCCAGCAAATGGCCATTGTGATTGACGAATACGGTTCGATGGCGGGGATCGTTACCGCCGAAGATCTGGTCGAGGAGATTGTCGGCGAAATTGGCGAAGAGGATCGCCAGCCGGTTCCCGACGTCATTCGCGAGAGTTCGGGCAGCATGGTTCTTCGCGGCAGCCTCTCCGTTGAAAAGCTCAAGGAATTATTTGGCGTCGAAGTGAGCGACCGCGATGTGGAATCGACCGCCGCGACCGTAGCTGGCCTGCTCAACCACGTCGCCGGGCACGTCCCCGAAGCGGGCGAAAGGCTGGATTATGCCGGCCTGCAGTTCGAAATCCTCGAGGCCAATCAACGCAAAGTCCTCCGCCTCCGCGCGCGCCGCCAGCCAGAAGCCCGCGCCGCCCTCCCTTAAACCGCAAGCCGAACCTGACGTCTTGATATTTTCGCGCCTCGGGAGTAACTTTCAATTCCCATTTAGCAGCGAATTAAACAGCCGGGAAGTGTTCTGCGGAGGCGCTATGGCCATCGACGTCCGAATCAGCGTGAACGGCAAGGAATATGAAAACAAAGTCGAGCCGCGTTTATTGCTGGTGCATTACCTGCGCGACACCCTAGGCTTGACCGGCACGCACATTGGGTGCGAGACCAGCCTCTGCGGCGCTTGCACTGTGCTCCTCAATGGCAAAGCGGTGAAATCCTGCACCATACTGGCCGCGCAGGCTGACGGCGCGGAAATCACCACCATTGAAGGCTTGGCGGCCACCTGGAAGTCCAACGGCGCGAACGCAAACGGCGGCCTTCATCCCATGCAAGAGGGTTTCTGGGAAAAGCACGGCTTGCAGTGCGGCTATTGCACGCCGGGAATGATCCTGACAGCGGTTGCGCTGCTCGAAGAGAATCCAAATGCCAGCGAGTCCGAAATTCGCGGCGCCATCAACGGCAATCTGTGCCGCTGCACCGGCTATCAGAACATTGTGGAAGCGATTCAGTACGCAGCAACAAAAATGCAGGCCAAGGCCCGGTAGCCCGCTAATCACGGTGTTTTTTTGCGGGTGCCCCATCCTGAGCGGTTTCTGGGAAGGGTGGGGATTTTGGTTCCTGAGTGGCATTGTCAGCACGGAGGTCAACCATGGCGACAGCGGCAAAATACGTTGGCAGGCCGATGAAGCGGAAGGAAGACCCGCGGCTGATTCAGGGTCTCGCGCATTACGTTGATGACATTCAACTCGCGAACATGCACTACATGGCCGTGGTGCGCAGCCCATACGCGCACGCGAAAATCCGCTCGGTGGATGTCTCGAAAGCCAGATCCGCGCCGGGCGTCGTCGCCGTAATCACGGGGGAAGACGTTCGCGGCGTCATCGGGCCCGTCCCTTGCGCGGCGCAAATCCCGGACATGAAGCCCGCCGTTCGCAACGTCCTCGCAACCGATAAAGTGCGCTTCGTTGGCGAGCCAGTCGCCGTGGTCGTTGCAAACGACCGCTACGCCGCACGCGATGCCGTCGATCTTGTCGAAGTTGATTACGAGCCTCTCACCGCCGTCGTTGACCCCGAGAAGGCCATCGCGAAGGGATCGCCAAAGCTCTATGACAATTTCGCCGACAATGTCGCGTATCGTTGGGAACTCGAGGGCGGCGACGTCGCGGGCGCATTCAAAAAGGCCGACAAAATCATCAAACAGCGCATGGTCAATCAGCGCCTGATTCCCATGGCCATGGAGCCGCGCGGCGTCGTCGCCACTTTCGATCCCGGCGAGCCAAAACTAACCATCTGGACTTCGACGCAGATTCCGCATCTCGTTCGCACGCAGGTTGGCGCGATGCTCGGCTTTTCGGAGACCTCGATCCACCTCATCACGCCGGAAGTCGGCGGCGGCTTTGGCAGCAAATTAAACGTCTACGCAGAAGAAGCGCTTTGCGCTTATCTCGCGATGAAAATCGGCAAGCCAGTGAAATGGATCGAATCTCGCCGCGAGAATTTCCAGGCCACGATTCACGGACGCGATTTCATAAATTACGTCGAGCTCGCCGTCAAGCGCGACGGTACCATCCTCGGTGCGCGCTACAAAATCATCGCCGATTTGGGCGCGTACTATCAGCTTTTGACTCCGCTGATTCCCACGCTGACAGCCTTGATGCTTTGCGGCAGCTACAAAATTCCCGCGGTCCGCATTGAAATCACCGGCGCGCTAACAAATAAAATGGCCACCGACGCTTATCGCGGCGCGGGTCGTCCCGAGGCCACCTACTTCATCGAGCGCGCCATGGACATCGTTGCCGCCGAACTAGGCAAAGATCCACTCGAAATTCGTCGCAAGAATTTCCCCTCGCCCAAGGATTTCCCCTACGCCACGCCCACTGGCCTGATTTACGATACGGCCGCTTATGAAAAATGTCTGGACGCCGCAAGCAAAGCCTCCGGCTACGCGAAACTTCGCAAAGAGCAAGCAGCGGCGCGCAAGAAGGGGAAATTGATCGGCATCGGCGTTTCCAGTTACGTCGAAATCTGCGCCATGGGTCCCTCCAGCGCGATGCCCGCCGGCGGCTGGGAAAGCGGCACAGTTCGCATCGAGCCAACCGGCAAAGTGAAAGTGCTCACCGGCTCTTCGCCGCACGGCCAGGGCCAGGAAACCAGCTTCGCGCAAATCGCTGCGGACATGCTCGGCATCGCTCCCGATGACGTCCTCATCGTGCACGGCGATACCAGCGAAGTGCCCTACGGCATCGGAACGTTTGGCAGCCGAGCTACGGCCGTCGGCGGCACGGCCATGTACAAATCCCTCGAAAAGCTCCGCGACAAACTGTCGAAAATCGCCGCGCACATTTTGGGAGTTGCTCCGGAGAAAGTGGCGTTTGGCGATCGCAGAATTTACTCGAAAGCCGATCCGAAAAAATTTGTCAGCTTCAACGATCTTGTCAGCGCCGCCTACGTCGCCAAGACGCTTCCACCCGGCGTCGAGCCGGGTCTCGAAGCCACCACGTTTTTTGAGCCCACCAATTTCACGTTCCCGTTTGGCACGCACATCTGCGTCGTCGAAATCGACCGCGATACGGGCGACGTCAAACTCAAGAAGTACGTTGCCGTCGACGATTGCGGCAACGTCATCAATCCGTTGCTCGTCGAGGGCCAGGTCCACGGCGGAATTGTCCAGGCAATCGGCCAAGTGCTTTTCGAAGAGGCCGTCTACGACGCCGAAGGCCAACTCATCACGGGCGAGCTCACCGATTACGCGCTGCCTCACGCTGCCGACATCCCGCACATGGAAACCTCGCGTACCGTCACACCAACGCCCGTCAATCCGATGGGTGTGAAAGGCGTCGGCGAAGCAGGCACCATTGGCGCCACTCCGTGCGTCGTCAACGCGGTGGTCGACGCGCTTGCGCCACTCGGCATCACGCACGTTGATTTGCCCATCAAGCGCGAACGCATCTGGAGCCTTTTGCAAAAATCCGCTCCGCGCGCGAAAGCGAAATCCGGGAGGGTGCGATGATTCCATCCGAATTCGAATATCAAGCTCCGAAAACTCTCGACGAAGCTCTTCGCGCGCTCGGACGCCACGGTGACGAAGCAAAAATTCTAGCTGGAGGTCACAGCCTGTTGCCGCTGATGAAGCTGCGTCTGGCTTCGCCGCGCTATGTCGTTGACATTGGCCGCATCCGCGGCATGGATTACATTCGCGAGGAGCGCGACAAAATCGCCATCGGCGCGCTCGTCACGCACGCGCAAGTCATGGCCTCGGAATTGCTGCGCGCGAAGTGCCCGCTGCTCCCCGAAACCGCCTCCGAAATCGGCGACATGCAAGTGCGCAATCGCGGTACGATTGGCGGCAGCGTAGCTCACGCCGATCCCGCCGCGGATTACCCTGCTGCCATTCTCGCGCTCGACGCCGAAATGGTCGTGCAATCCAGTTCCGGCAAACGTACTATTCCTGCCGCTGATTTTTTCGTTGACCTCCTCACCACCCAAATCCGCCCCGGCGAAATTTTGACGGAAATCCGCGTCCCCACAAAACGCGCGGGCGAAGGCATGGCATATAAAAAGTTTCATCAGCCCGCGTCAGGATTCGCAATCGTTGGCGCTGCCGCGCGCGTCATCGCCACCAAAGCCGGTCAAATCGAAGATATCGCCCTCGGCATGACCGGTGTCGGCTCAAAAGCCTATCGCGCGACCGCCGTCGAGAAATCGCTCCGTGGAAAAAATGCCAGCGAGTCTCTGATCGCGGACGCGTGCGCCAAGGCGGCGCAGGGCGTCGACCCGCTCGGAGATATTTTTGCCTCCGCCGAGTATCGCCGAGAAATGGCCAGCGTTTTCGCGCGCAGAGCCATCACGAGCGCCCTCGAAAAAGCCATGGGACGCGCATCCGGCCCGTCCAAGGGCGCGACGCAAGGCAAATCCAAGTGAAAGTGCAGGGAACCGCGTCGCTTCCCGCGTCGCGTCAGCAAGTTTGGGATCTCCTGAACGATCCCGAACGTCTCGCGAAATTGCTTCCGGGCGCGGAACGGCTCGAGCCGGACGGCCCTGACCGTTACAAAGTACAGATGAAGTTCGGCATCGCCGCCTTCTCCGGAAAATTCCAAGGCTCCGTCGAACTCGCCGAGAAAAAGCCGCCCGAGACGCTAAAAATGCGCGTCGAAGGCCGCGGCGCTCCCGGCTTCTTGAAAGGCGAAGGCACGCTTTCGCTGCGCGAAAAGAGCGGCGTCACGGAGGTGCATTATGAAGGCGAGGCGCAGGTTGGAGGCGTCATCGCATCCGTGGGCCAGCGCATGATCGAAGCCGCGTCGAAAAAAATCATCCAGCAATTCTTCGATGCCGCGGCTGCCGAGTTGCACGCCTCAGCCAAAAGGTAAGCGCTTCTAAATCCGGAATCATGCCCTTGCGCGTACTTTTATTGTTGCGAAACGACGCTCTGTTGCAAGGGCGCGCGTTGGACGCGGCAAGGAATTCGGAGTCGCGGCAGGCGGCACCGGCATCTATTCACTGGCGACCTTTAGTTTCTATTTCAAACCTTCGAGGAGCGTGGTTATGAGAAAAGCAGGACTGTTGTGCAGTGCAATTTTGATGGTAGCGGGTCTGGCGATGGCCGCCCAGAAGCAACAAACGTTCACGGGTGCGATCAGCGACAGCATGTGCGGTGCGAGTCACATGATGCAAGGCAGCGCGAAAGATTGCACGCTGAAATGCGTCAAGGACGGCAGCAAATTCGTCCTCGTCGATCCGTCGGGAAAAGTTTATCAGTTGAGTGACCAGAAGGCTCCAGAGGCGTTCGCCGGAGCCAAGGTAAAGGTCACCGGAACGCTAAACGGCGACACCATCACGGTGAAATCGATCACGGCCGCCAACTAACGCCGTCGCGCAAGAATTTTTCTCTCGCACAACGCGCATCTCCCAACGTATCTTGTGCGGGTCGGCAACGTTTGCACTCCGATTCCCGAGTGCACCGTGTTACCGGCCCGCATTTCTGCGTTAACACGAGTTTTGCTTAACAGAGGCCGGATGCTGAACGCGTTGAGCTATTACTGGATGGTCGCAAAGGGCTACCGCCTGCGTCCCTGGCGCAGTCCGTATTTGCAGTGGCGTATGGAGACTTTCTTCGGCGCGGAAGCCGATAACCTCGATGCACGCAAATTTCTGCATCTCATGTGGCGCGAGCGCGCCAGGATGAAAAGCTTCGCCGCCTGGGCCGCCGAACGTCGCCGCGCTCAAAAACGCAATTCCCGCTTTTGAGTCGGCGAAACACGGTTGTTGATTGAAATGGTTTTCCTCGCTAGAACACCTGCTCGTCCGCCGAAGGCCCATAAATCGACGGCACGGGCACGTCATTTAGCCGCAAATAAACGCCGAGCTGCGCGCGATGATGAATCATGTGGTTCATCACGAATCCGCGCAAAACCGCGATTTTCGGCAGCGTGAAGATCGTTTTGCCATTGGCGATCAGCGACCACGGCTTCATCAACTCTTCATCGCTCGCTCCCGCAATTGCCGCGCGCCCCGCCGCCGCGCGCTTGTCGAATTCCTCCAGCAATTGCTTCCGCGACGTCATCACCAGCGCCACGTTCTTTGGATCCCCCTGGCGAATCTCGATGGAATTCTGCAGAATCGTTTCCTTCGCCCAGCCGGGAAGTTCCGCGGTGTGCCCCGCAAGCCGCCCCATCGCCATTGATTTCTCGTGCGGCTTGTAGTCCGGCTTGCCCTCCGGCACGCGCTCCAACACCTTCCGCGTGTTCGCTATTTCATGATCGAATTCCGGCAAAATTCCATCTCGTATCGCCATTTTCTCCTCCTCAATTTGGGAAATTCAAAGGGATGCGGCGGGCTGCGCCGCTCGTCACTAGGATGCGCGTCAGCCGCCGGGGATGCAACCCGCGCCGCGTTTGCAGCGCTCTTTCCAGCCTCTCGTCCTCATCTCGCTCGTCACTGGCCGCTGACCACTTGCCACTCTCATTCTTACAGCCACCGCCTCTGACAATTTCTCTCCATTGTGCTACGCTCTTTCAGAGGCCGAGCAGTTCGATGCAGGCGGCGACGCAGCAGCAGAAGCAAAATGGCCCGCGCGTAACATTCTCCAATTCGAAGTCACAAGCCAGCCCAATTTCAGGCATTTCTAATCGGTACAACAAATTATTAGAATTTCCCGTAACTTACACAAAACAAACGACCGGCGCCATTTCTAATCGGTACAAAAACGCTGTTTTGTCAGGACGCGTTTTTGACGTTCTTGGAAGCGAAAAATGTCTGATCTGAAAATCCTCCAAAGATCCGATGCGCTCCACGAAGCCCGTTGGTGGGACCTCGACGCCATGGGCAAAGTGCATTGCTATCTCTGCCCGCGCCATTGCCATATCGGAGACGGACAAGCCGGCTTCTGTTTCATCCGCGTTAATCAAGGCGGAAAACTTTACAGCCTCGGCTACGCGTCGCCGGCCGCGATTCAAATTGATCCCATCGAAAAAAAACCGCTCAATCATTTTCTCCCCGGCACGAAAATTCTTTCCCTCGGCACCGCGGGATGCAACATGGGCTGCTTCTTCTGTCAGAACTGGGACATTTCGAAATCTCGCAGCGATCAAGTGCACTCCACGCATCTCGAACCTGAGCAAGTCGTCGAACTTGCCATCCACCATGGCTGCCCCTCGATCGCGTTCACTTACAACGAGCCGACCATCTGGGCCGAATACGTCATCGACATTTGCGACGTCGCGCACAAACACGGCCTGAAAACGGCGATGGTGACGAACGGCTACATCACGCGCGAAGCCTTTCACGACGTTTACGATCACATCGATGCAGCGAATGTGGATTTGAAAGCCTTCACCGAGAATTTCTACGGCAAAGTTACGCTGACGCATCTCGAACCTGTTCTCGAAACGCTCCTGCGCCTCAAAAACGAGACGCATGTTTGGTTCGAGCTCACGAATTTGATGATTCCGTCGCTCAACGACGACGAAGCCGAAACGCGCAAGCTTGCCGACTGGATTCTTGCGAATCTTGGCCCCGACGTGCCTTTGCACTTCACCGCATTTCATCCCGACTTCAAATTGCAAGACAAACCGCGCACGCCGCCGGAAACTTTGCATCGCGCGCGCAAAATTGCTCGCGACGCGGGATTGCATTACGTCTACGAAGGAAATATTTTCAGCGACGGCGGAAACACGCTGTGTCCGGAATGCGGCGAACTTCTCGTCAAGCGTTCCTGGCACAATGTATTGCAGAATCGCATCGCCAATGGCGCATGTCCCAAGTGCGCCCATCGCATCCCCGGAAACTGGACAAGCCCGGACAACGCGATGCCTCAAGCGCTGCATCGCAAATCGAAAAGTGCGCTTCACAGCGACTTCGATGTTTTGAATCTTTAGAGCCTGAATAAATGCTCGGTGTCATTCCGAGGAGCAAACGCGACGAGGAATGCGCTTTTGTTTGTGAATCGCTGCTTTACAGAGGGGGCTTCAAGAAAAAAGGAGGAGCAATGAACAAAGTCCGTGGAACTATTGTCGCGATGTTTGCTGCGGGTGCCTTGGCGTGCGCCGCATTGGCGATGGCACAAGCGCAAAAACCGGCGCCCGCTATCCCGCACGATCCGATGGTGTTTCAATCGCCAAACGCGGTACGCACAACTGGCGTCAACGTCGTGCGCCTCATCAATACAGCCGAAATGGAATATGAGCAGGCGCACGGTGGTTATGCCACGTGGCCGGAACTCTACCGCTCGGGCATCATCGCGAAACACGAAAAGCTGGGGCTGATGTTTGGCAACCTGAATCTGGGCGTCGGCCCTGAAGTCGCTCCGGGCTGGACGCTCGCCGTGATCGTCGCCGCCGACGGTCACAGTTACGAATTATCTCTGCACAATTTGGCGGACAAGTGTGGGTTTTCATTCTTCAGCGATCAGCGCGGTTTGATTTATCAGGGCAATGTAATTGGTTGCGAGGCGGCCCAAGTCGTCCCCGCGAGACAATAAATGTAAGCGGCTGGCCAGTGGCGTTCCGCTCATTTCGGCGAGCGAAGTAATTCGCCGGCCAACGCGACAGCCTCGACGCCCAAAAGCCGCGAGCGCTGTTTCAGCGGCTCCCACGGCAGATCCGGAAATCCGCGGCGCGTCAGTTCGGCGGGAAGATGAGTCAGGATGTCGCGCGGACTCTGCGCGAAAAGTTGCCGGATCGCTTCAAAGAGAATTTCGTTGTCCGGGTCAAGCCACGCGTAATCCGCGAGCATGCGAATCACATCTCCGCGCGCTGGCTGATCTTCAGTCGCGTCACAAACGAATTGAAGCAGCCGTGTTTCTTTGTCAGCTCGCGAACCCGAAAAGTTATTCAATGCCATCGCCGTAGCCAGGAATGAACCGGGCAGCAATCGATTATACGAGGAAGGACGAAAAGCGCGTGCCGGGATTAAAAGACGGAAGGGTCGTTCAGAATCGCCGCGGCGTCGGCGGCGCTGATCACCCCACGCTTTACCAGCAGGCGAATCAGCTTTTGCGATGTATCGGAGCTGCCGCTGGTCTTTGCCGGCGCGTGGGTGGATATGTGGGATGCGAGGTCAGGCGGCTTCACCTGCATCAGTTCCGTGATCCATGCATCGAGCGCGCTCACCTTCTCCGGCGGCATGTTGTCGAACGCAACGCCCATTCCCAGTCCTGACTGGGAATAGGTCACCGTGCCAAGGGCCTCAATCGCCATATTGTCTTTATAAAGACGCACGCACACGCTCGATCCCACGGGAAGGGGCATCAGCGTGTCCACGAAACAGCCGCCGGGACCAAGATCCGTGGTGCGCGTGGAAAAGCGCGTGCCTGAAATCAATTCAATGACTTCGGCGGACACTGTGATTTGATAGCGAAGGCCGCCACGGCGCTCCTCCGCATCACCAGTCGTTGCGGCTAACATCGTTTTCGGCAGTGTTTTAGACAAGGACATGAAACCAGTCTCCGCGAATGCAAAAATGAAGTTCGTGCGCTGCTCGCCAGAAGTGCCGGCGAACCGGCGGCAACACCTCAATTGTGCGGGCCGAAGCGGGCACGCGCAACAGGTACACCGTTGAACAGTACGGAAAGGGAACTGACCCTGCAACTGTACGCACGTACAGGTATCCCGGAAGACCATTTCAGGGGAATGCCTTGCCGTGTTGATGAACATGCCGCAAGCGCGGCGTTATTGCCCGCAGTTTTCCGGCAGTTGGCTCAGCTTTTGGATTGCCTCGGCGTTGCCCTTATGAGACGCGGCGGTCAGCAAAATTCGCGCCTGCAAACAGCTTCGCGAAACGCCCTTACCTTCGAGGTAAAGGTCAGCCAGCGGAATCGCGGCGGGCGTGTTTCCCTTTTCTAGCGACCGCCAGAACCACTCTGCAGCCTCGGCCGGATCTGCCGCGACGGTGCCCGAGCCGTTCAAATACCGCTGCGCCTGTTTGAATTCTGCGTGGCCGTTATCCGTCGAAGACGCAGCGCCAGCCGGAAGGCTGGAAGAAGTCGAGCCGGCGCGTGGCGCAGCGAAAGGATTTTGACCGGTGCCCGAGGTGTTCGACGCGCCCGATTTTGCCGCAGGCGTGCTGGACGGTAGCTGCGACGCCGGCGTTTGCGAAGCGGATGGCGCGACTGCGCCCGTCACGCCGGAACCCGAAGGCGCAGGTATCTCCGAAGGTTTCGTCACGCGTACAGGCGTGCTTCCGGGAACCACGCCTGAAGGCGATGGCTTACTCAGCGGCCCCGCTGAGGTTGGCGCAGGAGCTTGCCGCCTTTGTCGCGTCGCCCGTTGCGTCGGCTGCCGCGTGCCCTGCGGCGAAACTGGCGAAGCCGCTTGCTGCGGAACTTGCGGCGACGTTTGCTCTGGCTGGCCCGAAGTATTTGGCGCAGCCTGTCCTGCAACACTTCTCCCTATACTGATGATCGCCGCGCCAATTTGCTGCCGGTGCGCGCGAAGGTACGGCACGCTCGCGATCGCTCCCACGATAATCAGACAAATCACGACTACTGCAATCAGAGCTTTGTGGCTTCGCTCCTCTTCGGGAAGAGATTGTCCCGGAAATCCATGGTGAGCGCGAGAAAAGCTCTCCCGTATTTCGTGGCGGAAACGACGGCGGCGGCCCGGGGCGCTCCCGTTCAACGGCAGCTCCCACAGGCTCTCGTTCATTTGTCCTTTGCTCGTGCTCGGCCTCAGTTTGCGGGGGAGTTTGCTGAGACGTTGCCGCCGCGATTTCCGCAGGCGTTTCCGGCGCGCTTTCTGAAACAGTTCCAGGCGGAATTTCGGGCGAAGGAATTTCGCGCAAATGTGCGTCGGCAGGAGGAGCCGCGTCCTCGCGGGCATGTTGCGGAGTTTCGATGACCGTTTCTGCCGCTGATTGCTCGACGTGCGGAGCGGCCGGCACCACGGGCGCAAACGTCGGCTGCATTTCCGGCTCTACGACCGGCGGAATCGCCGGCTCAGGCACTAGCTGCGCATTTTGATCGACATCAGGCTGCGCGATTTCCTGATTGGCGGGCTGCACAATCTCCTGCAAATCCGCCGGCACATACGGCTCGATACGTGGCTCAACATCTACTTGAGCGCCAGCTTGAACATCCGCCTCAACATCAGCGTGAACATCGGCCTGCAAATCAGACTGAAGATCAGCCCCGGTATCAGCCTGAGCCTGAGGCTCTGCTGCAACGGCCGCTTCCGGCGGCGTTTCGATCGGCGCGGACGGCGGGAACATCAGCACATGACGGCTCTCGACGCGTTCAATAATCAGGGGAGCCTCTAGTTCACTTTCCTGTGCAGCTTCTTGTGGCGCGACGCTTTCGGCCACTTTTGCCAGCCATTCGCGAATGATGCTGCGCGAATCCTCCGGCATGCGCGTGAAAGTGGTGCCGCCCGTTTTACCCGTGGGTCCCACCCATGCAATGCGCGCTCGCGCGGCGATGCGATACCCTGTGCCAAGCGTAAATGAAAATGTGACTTCGCGGCCCTTCTCCACGCGAACAGCAGCTTGAAATCCCAGTCCGTCTTCGCTGAGATCAACAATCACGCCGCCGTTTTCCGGACCAATATCGAAATACTCGGGCGAATAGAGTTTTTGTCTTGGGTGTTGCCGGCGTTCGAATTCCACGCTTATGGGCCCTCCAGACATCTTGACGAACCCGCCGCAACGTCAGCGTTGAACCGAGGGATGCGAAATAGGACGGTTCAAGTATAGACAGTAGCTTCACGGGCCGCAAACAGAAATCGCCTGTCAAATGCCGGTTAGCGCATTGTAGGGCAATGAACCGTGGAAAGGCGCGTTAGTGCCGCGTTTCCGCAAGCAGTTCGGCCAGATAGTTTTTCCAGACGGCGGCGAGCGTGTGTGTTCTATGGCCGCGCGTTTCGCTGGTAATGGGCAGCAGCACAAATCGCCCGTGTGGCACTTTATGGATTAGCACGTCGTCGATGTGCAGCTCCGGCGGATTCACGAAATCGTCAGCGGAGTTGATTGCCAGCAACGGCGCTTGAATTTTGCCGAGGTTTGGTGACGGATCGTACGTGCGCGAAGCGTCGAACGCGTAGAGCAGATCATTGGCGTCCACGCTCTTCAGTGCGCTGTCGAGGTAACGGTCAAGAAACGCATCAGCCGCGCCCGCCGTGGGATATTCCTTCTGCCAGTAGAGTGGCGTGCTCACCATGAGCAGCTCGACGTCCAAGGCTGCGCGTAGCCCGTTGATTGGCTCGGTCTTGTAATTTCCGCCGCCCCACGCGGGATCGTCGCGGATGAGGTCCATGATCATTTTTCTGTCAATGCGATTGCGCCCCGCGATTTCGACCGGCAGGCACGCCAGCGGCATCAGCGCGTCCATGAATGTGGGATACGTCTCTCCCCAGAGCCATGTGTGCATGCAACCCATTGATGTGCCTGTCACCAGTCGCAAATGATTTACGTGCAGTCCTTCGGTGACGAGATCGTATTCGCCCGTGACCATGTCCGCATAATCGTAATGCGGGAAGCGACCACGCATTCCGTCACTTGGCTTGCTCGACTTCCCGTGACCAATGTCGTCGGGAAGAATGATGAAGTGCTTGGACGAGTCGAGCAATTGCCCGGGCCCGAAAAGCACGCCCGCGAATACTGGTTGAAGAAACTGATGCCCCGAGCCGCCTGTGCCGTGCATGATGAGCACCGCGTTGGTGACGCGGCCGTTGGCGTCGCGATGTGGCGTGCCCAGCGTGGTGTAATGCAAACGCAACTCCGGCAGCGTCTCGCCATCGTTAAAACGAAAATTGTGGACCACGAAATCGCCTTCGTGCGTCGGCCACGTTTGCGCGGGCGCGTTGGCGCGTGCCGCCTGCGCAAAAATCGCGCCGGGATGCATCAAAGCGGCGGCGAGTAGTATCCATGTGAAGCGACAAATCCGAATCTTCAATTTCGTTCTCCCATCGGCGTGGTTATAAAAGCGATACTGCGTATTCCGCGCCATTGCATATCACGCTGGCGACGTTTGTTCAATTGCGGATTTTGCATTTTGCTCGAGCTTCGCATTGACATGACGCAGCGTCCGGAATAATCTTTCGCGACTTCGGCAGGCGCGAGGGGCGCTGCTGCAGGTGTTCCGGCGGCGCGGTAGTTCGGCCGCATCGATGGCGGCGAGCGGTCACGGGGGGAAGAATGACGAAGAGGGGAATCGCAATTCTTGGCGCGCTCGTGTTGCTGGCATGTGCGGCGCGGAGCGCGATGGCGCAAGATTCAGACGCGATGCCGGTGAATCCGGCGGCGAAGTCCAGTACGACATTTGTGCGTTGCGGAAAATTAATTGCCGACGCGGGCCAGCCGGCAATTGACGGCGGCGACGTGATCATCACGGCTGGAAAAATCACGGCGGTCGGGCGCGGCTTGACGGCGCCAACCGGCGCGCAGCAGCAAGACCTCTCGAAATACACATGCATTCCCGGACTGATCGACGCGCATATTCATATCTGGACGGGCCCGCGCGGAAAATATCCTTCGCTGCCGCTGGCGACTTTACGCGCCTCAAAGGCGATGGCCTACGCGCTCGATTCCGGCATTGTTGCCGCGCGAGTGTTGGGTAGCGGCGGCTTCGTCGACGTCGCGCTCAAGGACGCCATCGAAGAAGGAACCATCTCCGGCCCGCATCTGGTTCCCGCGGCGCACGCGATTTCCATTCCCGGCGGCCACGGCGATTTTTATGATTTCCCGCCTGACCTGACTCCCGAGAATTATTACACGCCGGAAAACGGTTTCATCAATTCTCCGGCTGATGCCGAAGCCGCCGTGCACTGGCAGCTCAAATACGGAGCGCGCGTAATCAAGGTTCTCGCTTCGGGCGGCGTGCTTTCGCCCCTCGATTCTCCATTGTCCGATCAGGTCTCGCCGGAGGAATTGAAAGTGATCGTCGAGCAGGCGCACATGGCGCACGTGAAAGTGGCGGCGCACGACGAAAACCTCCCGACGATCTGGGCCGCGCTGCACGCGGGCGTCGATTCCATCGAGCATGGCGCGGGACTCGACCAGGACGCCGCGAACTTCATGAAACAGCACGGCGTTTATTTGACGCCGACGCTTTACATCGCCAACAACATCGTCGAGAACGGGCCGAAAATGCACATGCCCGATTACGTGATTCGCAAAGCCAATTTAATTTGGCAGGGCGAGTTGCAAGGATTCAAGATTGCGCTGGCCTCGGGACTGAAAATCGCCGCGGGCTCGGACCAAAGTTACGAGCCGGGGAAGGGAACGGTGCGCGACGAAATCATGACCGACGTGAGGTTTGGGGCCACGCCGCAGCAGGCGCTTTTCTTCGGCACCAAAGCATCGGCCGATTTGCTCGGCCTGGATGATCTGGGCGCGATCGCCGTCGGCAGGGAAGGCGACATTGTTGCGACGGAAGGCAATCCGCTCGAAGATATTCACGCGCTCGAAAAAGTTCGCGCGGTGATTTTCAAAGGTGAATCCGTGCCGGCAGCGAACCGCTACTAGCTGGATGGCGTCGGCGACATGCGAACTATGAGACGCTGTGACGAAGCGGTTGACACGGCGACGGCTGCGGGACATTGTGAGTGGTTATAGGCGGTTAATGAATACAGATAAAACGCCTCGAAAGAAGCGCGCGTGGAAATGGGCGCTCGGCGGCTTCGCATTGCTGCTGCTGGCGGCGTATTTCGTGCTGGCGCATTTCATGGGCGGGCCGCGCGACGTTTACGGTTTTTTGCGGTACGCGCTGCCGCAGTGGCATCAGGGCGATTTGCATGTGGGCGAGCGCGCTCCTGACGCGCGAATTTATTCGCTCGATGGACGCACCGCGTTTTACTTGCACGAGCACATCGGCAAACGCCCGCTGGTCCTGATTTTTGGCAGCTACACTTGACCGCCCTTCCGCCGCGAGATTGGAAATCTCGTCAAGATTTACAACGATTACAAAGATCGCGCCGATTTTCTGACCGTGTACATTCGCGAAGCGCATCCGCAGGATGAATGGCAGATGAAGTCGAACGTTGACCAAAATATTTGCTACATGCAGCCGCGAACGTTTCCGCAGCGCGTCGCCATCGCCAACGATTTCGTGACGCGCTTTCACTATCCGATTCCCATCGCGATCGACACCATGAACGATGCAGCTGATCACACGTATGGCGGCTGGCCGGAACGAATCTACATCATCGATGAGTCGGGGAAAATTGTGTATCGCGGTGGGCTGGGCCCGTTCAATTACCATCCGGAAGAAGCGCGTGCGTGGCTCGCGCGGCGCTTCCCGCAAGCGTCATCCGCGTCACTTACGCCGTCACACGCCACTCAGTAGTATTTTATTTGTTGCGAACCTGCACAAAAATACTTTATGCGTTGCGTTCGAGGGCGGCGCGGTCCCAATTTCCCAGGGATGCGGCTGCGTCGTAGGTGCTCTTGCAAAAATCCATGAGAGTGTCGCGAGGTGACGCGCTCTTGCGGACGCCCTCGTACGGCAGGAAAAACTCAGACTGCTCCGCGCCGTAGTAAGCGGCGGCGGGGCGCACAGTTGCTTTCTTGAACCCGGGCGGTTGGGGGGCGGCGTAGGCGTAAAACGCGGCGTCGATCACACCCTCGTTTCCGGGCCAGAATCCCACACTGCTCACTTCATGCGAATAGGCCTCGCGCGTCATAAAGTCCGCTCCGGGACGTTCGGGCGCTCGCCGGCCGGAGAATCGCGTGACCGCCAAGTCGAAACTCCCCCAGAAAAAATGCACGGGACTCGATTTGCCGATAAACTGCGCGCGAAATTCCTGCAGCACCGCCTCCGTGCTGACGAGCGCCCTCCAGAAACGGTTGGCGTACTCCGGATCGTAGGAAGCGTGTACGGTATCCTGGTCGAAGCGAATGGGATTGGGAATTTCCACGGGCATCGGCCAGATTTTTACGCGAATGCCAAGAGACGCGAGCGCTTTCATAAACTCGCGATAAAAATCGGCCACCGAGCGCGGCTTCAATTCGATTTTGCGGGCCTGATCGTCGCAAGTCTGGACTTCCAGGATGTGTTGCAGAAAATCAAGTTGGATTTCAAAGGACCCTTTGCCGTAGGGAATCGCCGAAGTGGTGAGGCCGCGACTATTGACGTAGAGCGGAACATTCCACCAGTGATTGACGAGCGGCGTGAGAGCGAGGCGGACTTTGCCCGCCATTTGCGCCCACATATGCAAAGTGGCGCGCGTCGCTTCCCATTCCTTCACCGGCAACGCGGGCCAGAAAAGATCCTCGGCGTATTTTGGCGGTAAGTTTGGGGCGGGTTTAGGTTCGGGTGTCATGTGGCTGCGCTGTGGCGTGGCATCGAGTCAATCCATCATTATTTCGTCGACGTAGCACCAGCGCCAATCTTCACCGGGCTCGAAGGATTGCATGATCGGGTGCTTCGTGGCGTGGAAATGTTTTGTGGCGTGGCGGTTTTTCGACGAATCGCAGCAGCCCACATGTCCGCAGATCAGGCACAGGCGCAGATGCACCCACGTGTCGCCCATCTCCAGACATTCCTTGCAGCCCTTGCCGCTCGGCTTCACCTTTTGAATTTCTTTTAGGTGCGTGCAACCTTGACTCATTGTGCCGCCTCTCAGAGGATTCTACGCTATTTTCGTCGAAATGGAGCGCGGGACAAGGAGTGATTTAACAGCAATCTTCCCTCCGGAAGGATGCGGGAGTACCCAGAAAAATGTCAGAATAGCGTGACAGCTGAAGAGGTTTCGGCATTATGGTGAAATCCTCAAGTTTGCAATTCCGCGATCGCGTAGTGGTCTATGCCCGGCGTTTTTCGAGCGTGGCGATTTTGGCACTGCTCGCGGCAGCATTTTCCGCCGCAGCATCGTCGTCATTGGCTGCAAGAGCGGCCGCGCAAGCGACTCCACGGGCGCAGGAAAAGTCTGCGCCGCTCGTCCAGGATGCCCCGCAGAGCGAGGAGATGCGCAAGAACTTGCCGGACTTTGGCGAAGTAACGCCGAAGCTGTATCGCGGAGCGCAGCCTTCGAGTGAAGGTTTTCACATGCTGGCGCAGATGGGGATCAACATAGTGATTGATTTGCGCGGCTCGAACAAAAAGGAGCGCGAGCTTGTGACGAGCCTTGGCATGCGATACGTCGCCATGGGCTGGGAATGCTCGTTTCCGAAGGATAAAACGTTCGCGAAATTCCTAACGCTGTTGCGCGGCAATCCCGACAAAAAAGTTTTTGTTCATTGCCGCGTGGGCGACGACCGCACCGCGATGATGGTCGCAGCCTATCGCATGGCTTTCGAGGGCTGGTCGGCGAAAAGAGCCAGGGTGGAAATGGAGAAATATGGTTTCTCGTTCCTCCACAGAAATTTAATTTGCCTGCGGCTGGCGTCCTACGAAAAAAGTTTTCCTCGCCGGCTCAAGACGAGCCCCGCCTTCAAAAGGCTACGCGAAAGCGACCCGAATCCCTAGGCGGTGTAATTGTCGCGCGGAGACAACCACGCTGCGCAACAGTCGCGCAGGCATGCGAGAGGTGGTGCCGAGGGGCAGAGTTGAACTGCCTACGCCGGCCTTTTCAGGGCCGCGCTCTACCGGTGAGCTACCTCGGCACGGAACAATCAGCGATTTTACGGGTGCCGCGCAGGCGTGTCAATCCGCATCGGATGGGCGTACAATCGGCATTATCGAAACTACAGAAGGAGGTGGTGTGCGCCGCTTCGCCATTGCGTTCGCCCTGGTGCTGGTGCCATTAGTCGTGGCGTCGCAGGATTCTCCGCAGATTCCGCGGATTCACGTAGCCACCCGGCTGGTCGAAGTCGGCGTCATTGTTCGCGACAAAAACGGCCCCGTCGCTGACTTAACGAAAGACGATTTCACCGTACTCGATCGAGGCAAGCCGCAGAAAATCAGTATTTTCTCTGCCGATGCTGCCGCCTCCACACAACAACCACCGCAGCAGCCGCTGCCGCAAAACACTTTCTCCGACTTGCCGCAGTATGGCGCGACCGCGCCGAGAAGCGTCACCGTCGTTCTCCTCGATAACCTGAACACGCTTTACGGCTCCGCACCGCAATCGAGGTATGAGAAGACGCCCTACTGGGTGGAGGATCTTGCGCTTCGAAACGCGAAAAGTCATCTGATTGAATTCATAAAGGAGCTCCAGCCGCAGGATCGCGTTGCCATTTACGGCCTCGGCGATTCCTTGAGCGTATTATGCGATTTCACCAACGACCGCGACCAACTCCTCGCGATCTTGCAAACTTATGACACCAGATCGATTACGAATCGGGCCGTCGTCGAGCCCGGTGATACCGTCATGGCCCTCGGTGGACATATGCATCGCACTATCTTTGGGCAGGGAGATGGATTCGAGAACGGAGCATCGGGGCGTCTCGCAGGGGCGGCCAACGAGGATCGCCGCGCACGAACAATGGCCGCGTTGCAGGCCATCGCCGCGCACGTCGCCAACATTCCGGGACGCAAGAATCTTGTCTGGCTCACAGCCAATCTGCCTTTTTCCGACGCCGCCATGGCGCATGTGCTGAGCCCCGCGAATATCGCCGTTTACCCGGTCGATGCGCGCGGTTTGCTCGCGCAATCGCCGACGGTATCAGCCGGCGCTTATGGCACAGCCGATTTCGACGATGTTTCTGGCGCGAGCGGTAAACTTGACAATATGCCCGCGCAGTCGTCGCAACCGATCGGTATCACCACGATGCAGAAGCTCGCCGACGAAACCGGCGGACAGGCTTTCGTGAATACGAACGACATCACGGGCGCGATTCGCAAAGCCGTCGAAGATTCAGAAGTCACTTACACGCTCGGCTTTTATATAAACGGCGACTCGCTGGATGGAAAACTTCACGAGTTGAAAGTGGAGTCCAAACGCAAAGGTCTGACGATTCGCTACCCAAAGGGATATTTCGCATTTCCGGACACGGAGGCCACGAAGAACGAAGATCAGCTTAGGCTCGTCAGCGCCGTGCTGAGCCCCATCGAATCTTCGTCAATTCTGTTGAAGGCCACGGTGGACCGCGTGGATCAACCTCCACATTCGCTCAGAGTGTTGTGCACCATCGACGCTCACAATCTCCGTCTGGTGCAAAGCGGCGGCTTGCGCAAGGGTTCCGTTGAAGTCTACATCGTCGAACAAGATCAAACGGGGAAAGTGGTTTTGCAGTCAGGAAAGGCATTCACTCTTCAGTTCCCGGAGAAACAATACGCAGCTCTGCTGAAATCGGGCATCCTGTTTCACGAATTCGTGCAGCCTCATGCTGGCGTGACTACGTTGCGCGTGCTGGTGGAGGACCCGAGCACAACCGAACTTGGCAGCGTGATTATTCCGTTGTCGCAGGTCAAGTAAACGAGCCGCGTGCGGCCAGCAATGAATGACGAGTGATGAGTTAAAGACAGAGCCGAAAGAGGAGGTGAAAGCAGCAGATCCCACACCGCCGTTCGCCAAAGCCGGGCGACCGGGTGCGGGATGACAACGTGTTTGGTCATAAGCAGATCCCTCGCCGAGTGGCGGCTCCCTTCGCCAAAAAGCTCAGGGCAAGCGGGATAACGATCCTAGGCGGATCGTCACTTCACGGATTCGTCGAACTCGCGCATCCAGTCTTTTTTCTTTAGCACTTCGCGCGGGCGGGAGCCATCGGGCGGGCCGACGATTCCGTCTTTCTCCATCAAGTCGATTAGCCGCGCGGCGCGGCCATAGCCCACGCGCAATCGCCGCTGCAAAGTGGAAGTGGACGCCCGGCCCATTTCGCAGACCACGCGTATGGCGTCCTGGTAGAGCGCGTCGTCAACTTCCTCGCCGCCGTCCGCTCCGCCTTCAACGCTGCCTGCGTTTTCATCGCGCGGGGGCTTGAGCAATTCCTCGTTGTAGATCGCTTTCGCCTGGTCCCGCCAGAATTCGCACACCGCGGCGACTTCCTGTTCGGTGACCAGCGGCCCGTGAATGCGATGGATGCGCGATGAGCCTGCCGGCAAATAAAGCATGTCGCCGCGTCCTAGGAGCGATTCCGCGCCGTTGGTATCGAGAATCGTGCGCGAGTCCACTTTGCTGGCCACACGGAACGAAATGCGCGCCGGGAAATTCGCCTTGATCAAGCCGGTGATCACGTCCACCGAAGGCCGCTGCGTCGCCAAAATCAAATGGATGCCCACGGCGCGCGCCATTTGCGCGAGGCGCGTGATGGATTCCTCGACGTTCGTGGTATCCACCATCATCAAATCGGCGAGCTCGTCGATGACGATCACAATGTAGGGAAGGGGCTTGTGCTCGGTCTCCTCGACGTCGTCAAAGAGCGACATCGGCTGGCCCTTCTCGAATGTGCGGTTGTACTGATCGATGTTGCGCACGCCGCGTTGCGCCAGCAATTTCAATCGCCGCTCCATTTCCTTGGTGGCATTGCGCAACACGTTCGATGCGACCTTCGGATCCGTGACGACCGGCGTGTACAGGTGCGGAATGTCTTCGTAGAGCCCCAGCTCGATGCGCTTCGGATCGATCAGCACCACTTTCAATTCATCGGGCGTCGATTTATACAGCATGCCCATCAACATCGAGTTGATGAACACGCTTTTGCCCGTGCCCGTCGCGCCAGCGATGAGCAAATGCGGCATCTGCGCGAGATCGGCGGCGCGAATATGTCCGACGAGGTCCTTGCCGAGCGGCAGCGCCATCTTCGTCGAGGAATGCGAAAATTCCGGCGACTCGATCACCTCGCGCAGCGCAATCGTTTCGCGATGCGGATTCGGGACTTCGATTCCGACGGTCGATTTTCCCGGGATGCGCTCGATCAAAATCGATTCGGCCTTTAATGCGAGGCAGAGATCGTCCGCAAGTCCAGTGATGCGGCTGTACTTGATTCCCGCTTCGGGTTTCAATTCAAACGTGGTGACCACCGGACCCGGATTGATTTGCGTGACGTGGCCCACCACGTCGAATTCCGCGCATTTCTGCTCGATCGCGCGCGCGTATTCCTTCAACTCAGGCTCGGTCATGCGCTCGCTGCGCTCGGCGCCCCGCAGCAACGTCGGCGAAGGGAGGCGGTACGTCGTTTTCCCCTTGGCGATCTTCGGTTCGGTGCTCGATGATTTTCGCGACGCGGGCGCGGCTTCCATCGACTCGCTGAACGTAATCACAGGCGCGACGCGGCGCATCTCGCCTTTCGCGCGCTCCTCGTGTTCGTCTTCCGCTGCGATTTCTTCCGCGTCCCGGATCGTCGTCGCGACTTTCGTTTTCTGTTGCGCGGGTACCGCGGGTCTGCCGGCAATCTTGATTTCTTCTACGCGTTTGCGCAGCTTCTCCGATTCGCGCGCTTCGCGCCAGTCCTTCACGCGATCGATGATTGCCAGGATTCGCTTGCCGATGAAGCCTTCGGCGCCCAACGGCCCGCGCATCCATCTCGCCGTGCCCGCGAAAGTGAATTGCGTGGTCAGCAGCAGCGCCGCGAAAATGCACGCCAGCGCCACCACGTGCGCGCCAATCGAATTAAACGCCGAGCGCAACGCGTGCGCCATCAGCTCGCCAAACATTCCGCCGGGCGGCAGCGCGCCGCGCACTTCGGGAACTCCGAGCAGCGAAAGTTCCGCCGGCAGCGAAAACACGAATGCCACGCAGCCAATCACCTTCGCAACCGGCGCGTTCACTTTTTGGCTGCGAAACCGACGGAATGCCACCAGGAAGAGACCAACAGGGAAGAGAAATGCCGCGTACCCGATGCCCTGAAAAAATAAATCGGCGACATGCGCGCCGACGGGCCCAATCCAGTTGTGCGAAGGCCCTGCCGCGGGTGCAGCGGCGGCGACATTGAATGAAGCGTCTTGCGGCGAATAGGAAAGCAGGCTCAGCGCGAGCAACACGGCCAGCGTGATGCCCACAAAGCCGATCAGTTCATTGAAGCGGCGATTTTCCGTCAGTTCAAATATGCGCACAATTTCTCCTGGGCTGTGGGAAGGCCTCAGCATCGCACGGGACGCGTGGGCGCTAGCGCGCGTGGCCCATGTGGAGGAACACCAGCAACAGAATCACTATACCGAGCAGAATCCGGTAGTAAATGAATATTTTCAACGTGCGTACTTGCAGATAACGCAGGAAAAACGCGATCGCGATGAGGCCCACCACCGCCGACACGGCAATGCTGATCGCTATCATCGAGAAAGGCAGTGGCAGCGTCCCTGCGTGTTGCATTTTCATCAGCTTCGGCAACTCGACCACGGCCGCGCCCGCGATGATGGGCGTCGACAGCAGAAATGAAAAGCGCGCCGCTGCCTCGCGCGTCAGCCCGCGGAAAAGCCCCGCGGTGATGGTCGCTCCGGAACGCGACACGCCCGGAAATAATGCGAAAGCCTGCGCAATGCCGATGGCTACCGCGTCCACAAAAGTTACGCGCTCCATGGGACGATCCAGCCGGCCCGCGTATTCGCCGTACCACATCACCAGCCCGACCACGATCATCGCCGCGGCGATTGCCAGGATGTACCAACTTTCGCCCTGCCGGTCTTCAATCCTGTGCTGAAAGAGAAATCCCAGCACGGCGCCCGGAATCGTGGCCGCGACGATATACCAGAACATTTTCCGCTGATGTTCCACGTATTCATAACTCGCGTGCCGCGGATAATGCAGCCCGATCCCCGCCGCGAGCAATTGGATCCAATCACGCAGAAAGTACAGAACCACCGCGATCAACGTGCCCGTGTGCAGAGCCACGTCGAACGCCAGTCCCGGATCCGGCCATCCCGCCAGCCACGGGAACAAAATCAAATGCGCGGTTGAGCTGATGGGAAGAAATTCCGTGATGCCTTGAATGATCGCGAGAATAATCGCCTGGTAGAGGTGCATGTGCATTGGTACTCAATCCTCCTGACCTGCGGCCCTGGCAAGCGGTTTCGACATCGAGAACGCGTCCAGCCCGCCAGGATAGTAATTGCGAATCCGACCGCGCGTACGATAGCCGTGCTTCTGCCAGAAGGCAATTGCCGATTCGTTGTTGGTTGCTGTTTCCAGCCACACCTCCCGCGCGCCGCGTTTCCGCAAACGCGCCTCCGCGCGGCGGAGCAGGGAAGCGCCCACGCCCGCGCGCCGGTGCGGCTCCAGCACATCGATCGTCACAATGTGGCCGTGCTGTTTTTGTTGCGCGGTGATAACGAAGCCCGCGATTTGTTTGCGCCGCGCGCTGGCAGAGCCGGGAACCTCCGCGATCAGGCAGTCCGCGCCGCGCAGTCTGAGGTACCATTGCAGCTCCGCGCGAGAATACGCTATGTCGGGGGAGTAGCAGACCTGATCGATTTCGTAGATCGCCTCGAAATCCGCCGCATCGAATTCGCGAATCGAGCATTTCACAGCAGACAATCATACGCTTGAAACGCGGACCGCAGCGGACGTTTTGGGCGCTTCAAAAAAAGCGTGCAGCGTCAGACTTCGAGGATCACCGGCAAAATCATGGGGCGCTTCGAAGTTTTCTTGTTGAGGAAACGCTTCAAATCCGTGCGGATTTTTTCTTTGATGACGCTCCAGTCCGTTTTTTCCTCGGAGTTCGATTGCTCGACGGTCCTCACGATCACCTCGCGCGCCAGCGCCATTAATTCCTGCCCGTCGTCGGACGGCAAAAAACCGCGGCTCACAATTTCCGGAGGCGTTTCCATTCGCCCGCTGTGTTTGTTGATGGCGATAATCGGCACCACGATACCGTCTTCCGCCAAGTGGCGCCGGTCGCGAATCACAAATTCTTCCAACTCTTCGAGCGAACCGGAATCGACGCATACGCGCCCCACGGTGACCGGCTCGCGGCGGAACGCGCCGCCATCCGCGGTGAACTCAATTGGCTGCCCCGATTCCACCAGCATAATCTGGCCCGAAACGGAGCCCACCTGATGCGCCAGAGCAGCGTGTTGAAACAGTTGCCGGTACTCGCCGTGAATCGGAACAAAATATTTCGGCCGTACCAGATTCAGAAGCAGCTTCATTTCTTCCTGACTGCCGTGGCCGGAGACGTGTATCGGCGCCGAGCGGCCGCTCTCGTAATAAACCAGCACGCGCCGCCGGAAAAGATGATCAATCATGCGCGAAATGGCTTTTTCGTTTCCGGGAATGATGCGCGCCGACACGATGACCGTGTCGTTCTCCTCAATGGCCATCAGGCGATGATTGTCGACGGCGATGCGCGACAGCGCCGACATCGGCTCCGCCTGGCTGCCGGAAGCGAGCACCACGATTTTTTTCGGGTCGAATGATTTGATGTCCTGCGGGCGCACCACTGAGCCGTCCGGAATACTCAGCTTTTTCATCGAGTGCGCGATTTCGATGTTGTCCACCATGCTGCGCCCAATGAAGCCGACTTTGCGCCCTTGCTCCGTCGCGACGTCGATCACTTGCTGGATGCGATGCACGGAGCTCGAGAAGCACGAAAGGATGACGCGTTGCGGCGCCGCGCGAAATAGCTCTTCCAGGCGCGGCCGCACGGCGCGCTCCGAAGGCGTGTAACCCGGCCGCTCCGCGTTCGTCGAATCGGCAAAAAGCGCCAGCACGCCCTCCTGGCCGTAACGCGCGAAGCGATGCAAATCGAAAGGAATGCTGTCGACCGGCGTGGGATCAATCTTGAAATCGCCCGTGTGCAGCACAATCCCGAGCGGCGTGCGAATCGCCAGCGCCACGCATTCGATGGTGCTGTGCGTCACGTGGACGAATTCCACTTGAAACGGCCCGAGCGATACCGTCATTCCCGGGGCAATTTCGTGCAAGTCCGCGGATTCGAGTAGTCCGTGCTCTTCGAGTTTTTTGCGCACCAGCGCCAGCGTGAAGCGCGTCCCGTAAATCGGGCACTTGAGTTCGGGCAGGAGGTACGGCACCGCGCCGATATGATCTTCGTGCGCATGCGTCAAAATCAGCGCGCGCAGTGCCGGCGCGATTCTGTTTCAGGTAGGAAATATCCGGAATGACGACGTCGACGCCCAGCAATTCCGTTTCGGGGAACATCAGGCCCGCGTCGATGGCGAGAATGTCCTCGCCATAGCGGAGGGCCATCATGTTCATTCCGAATTCACCCAGCCCGCCAAGCGGGATCATCCACAGGGAAGTTTGTACTCAAGTGCGGTTTTTGCGCCTCTTTTCTTGAAGTCACATGGTATCACAGCGCGCGGCTCGCCGGGCTTGTGCGAGGAAACAAGCGAGATGAACTGTGCTTATTCGAAGCGCAGGGCTTCGATCACGTCGAGCTGCGAGGCTTTCTGCGCGGGATAATAGCCGAAGAAAAGTCCCACAAAGAGCGCGAAAGCCGCGGCCACGATGATGGCGACGGGCGGAATCTGCATCGTCCATTGCAGCGTGGTCGCCAGCACATGCGAAGCGAACACGCCAAAGATCACGCCGAACGCGCCACCCAGCAAGCTGACGATCATCGCTTCGATCAGGAATTGCATTTGGATGTCGCGCTCCGTCGCGCCCACGGCCATGCGCACGCCGATTTCGCGGGTGCGCTCGGTCACGGAGACGAGCATGATGTTCATGATCCCGATTCCGCCGACGAGCAATGCCACGGAAGCAATGCTCGCCAGCATCAGCGTAAATGTGTGGCTCGCCTGCTCCTGCGCTTCCAAAAATTGCGTTGGGGTCCGAATATTAAAATCGTCCGGCTCGTTCGGACGCAAGTGATGCCGCTGGCGCAGCACGCGTTCCGCAAGATCCTGCGCCGGGCCGATTGCTTCCGGACTCACGGCCGAACAGAAGATATCGTCCACCCAGTTGGTTCCGGTAATTTTACGTTGCGCCGTCGTATATGGCATTCCGAGCGTGTCATCCTGATCCCAACCGTAGGGGGTCATGCCCTTTGCCGATAGCACGCCGATCACCTTGAAAGGAAGGCCTCCTATGCGAATGCTCTTGCCCACAGGATCTTCGCCGGGACGGAAAAGTTGATCGACAACCGTCTTGCCGAGGATGGCCACTTGCGCCTGCGTCTCCACGTCACTATTCGTAAAATTCGCTCCCGAAGCCATCGGCCAGTTGCGAATATCGAGGAAGTTCGGTCCTGTTCCGCGGAAATGTGTCCACCAGTTTTTATTTCCGTAGATCACCTGAACGTGGCCGTCGGTATTTGGCGAGCATGCTTTCAGCACCGGAATTTCGGCTGGCAGAGCGAGCGCGTCCTGATTCGTGAGCGACTTCGTGTCGTCGTTTCCGGTGCGCACGCCGTTCACGTTGCGCCCGCCGGATTCCACCCAGACCATGTTGTCGCCCAGCGCGGAAATCTGGTCGCGAATCTGCTGCGAACCGCCTTCGCCAATCGCCACCGTGCAAATCACTGCGCCGATGCCGATGGTGATCCCCAGCATGGTCAGGGCGCTGCGCATTTTGTTGCGCGCCAGCACGCGGAAGGTGATGCGCATCAAATCAGTCAATCGCGTTTCATACGTGGGATGTTGCGATGAACTCAATGGAAGGCTCCCCAGGTGAAATGGAATTCATTCGAATCGCAGCGCTTCAATCGGATCGAGCCGCGACGCTTTTTGCGCCGGATAATAGCCGAAAAAAAGCCCCATGAAGAGGGCGAAGGCCGCCGCCACAACAATTGCCAACATCGGAATCTGCATCGTCCAGTGAAGCGTTGACGCCAGCACATGCGAAGCCAGAATGCCAAAAGCGACGCCAAATATCCCCCCCAGCACACTGACAATGATGGCCTCGATCAGAAATTGCATTTGGATGTCGCCTCCGGTGGCGCCCACGGCCATGCGCACGCCGATTTCGCGGGTGCGTTCGGTCACGGAGACGAGCATGATGTTCATGATTCCGATCCCGCCTACCAACAGCGCCACCGACGCAATGCTCGCCAGCATCAGCGTGAATGTGTGGCTGGCCTGCTCCTGCGCCTCCAGGAATTGCGTCGGCGTGCGAATATTAAAATCGTCAGGTTCGTTCGCGCGCAAATGATGCCGCTGCCGCATCAGCCGCGAGATCTGCTCCTGCGCCGGATCAATCGCCTCAGGCGAAACGGCGGAGCAGAAAATATCATCCAGCCAGTTTGTTCCCGCCACTTTGTGCTGCGCGGTGGTGTAGGGCATCATCAGTGTATCGTCCTGATCGCGTCCGAATCCAGACGCGCCCTTGGCTGAAAGAACGCCGATCACCTGAAAAGGAAGGCCGCCGATGCGAATCGTCTTGCCCACCGGATCGTTGCCGTTGAAGAGCGTATCCGCGACGGTTTTCCCGAGCACCGTTACCTGCGCGCGCGACACCACGTCCTGCTCGGTAAAGGGCGTTCCTTCCGCCACCGGCCAATTGCGAATGGTCAAAAAACTCGGCGCCACTCCGCGATACTGCGTCGACCAGTTTTGGTTTCCATAGACCACTTGGACGTGCCCGTCAACATTGGGCGAACACGCTTTGATGAGCGAACTGGCTGCGGGGATGGCGTCGGAATCTCCGTTGACCAGCGATTTCGTGTTGTCATTTCCGGTGTGCGCTCCGTTGACGGTGCGCCCGCCGGATTCCACCCAGACCATGTTGTCGCCCAGCGACGAAATCTGGTCGCGAATCTGCTGCGAACCGCCTTCGCCAATCGCCACCGTGCAAATCACCGCGCCGATGCCGATCATGATCCCCAGCATTGTCAGCGCCGTGCGCATCTTATTGCGCGCCAGCACGCGCAGCGTGATCTGCGCCAGGTCGGCCAGGGTAGTGCTATACGCGGAATTCTGTGAGGACGCCAACAGCGCAAACCTCTACAACTTAGACGCGCGGCGTTGTCCTGCGGTTTTAGGATTTTGCGGCGAACGTGCCGGAAGCCGTGCGCCGCGGTTTTGCCTCGGCATCATGCGTGTACGCGAATTCGCGACTGGATCAGTTTCTGTTGCCCGCGAAGAGGCGCGCGATCGCTACAAGCACCACCGCTCCCACGAACGCGGCCGCCAGGCTCCCAAAAAATCCAAACGTCGTGATTCCCAGCTTGGAGAAAATCCAACCGCCGATCAGCGCACCCACCATTCCCAGGATCGTGTCAGCGAAACACCCAAAGCCCCGCCCGCGCGTTACCGTGCCCGACAGCCATCCTGCGATGAGCCCAATGATGATCCATGCCAGCAGCCCGTGGTCGTAATAAATAGCGCCCATTCTGTGCGGTTCCATATGCCGCGGATTATCTCACATCGCGCGCCACAAAGCTGGTGCGAAGACTCCTTCCTCCGGCCTTACAGGCTATTGCTTGTAGACCAATCGAGGCCCGCTGACTTGAGTCGTCTTCAGGTTCACACTCACCTCGATGCGATCGGCGATCTTTACGAACGGAATTCCTTTGGTCATCCCATAGTCCTTGCGGTTGAAGGCCATGGTCCCGATAATTCTTCCTGAGCCCGTCCCCTTGCCGGTAATCGTCAACGTCAGCCTCTCGGCCTTCGTCACGCCGCGCAACGTAAAGTCGCCGTCCACTTCAAAGCTGTCGGGACCGGTCTGAATAACCTTGGTTGATCGAAACGTAATCAACGGGTTCCGTTTGGCGTTAAAAAAATCTTTGCCTTTGAGCTTGCGGTTCTTCATGCCGCTTCCCGTATTCACACTGGCTGCCTGAATCTTGATGTCCAAAACTCCCGTCGTCGCGTCAGAAGACATGAACGCCAGTGCGGCGGCCCACTTGTCGAAAGTACCGTCGACAGGCACCGACGCCTTCACGCTGAACCGAATAGCGCTCTCTTCCGGCACAATTTTGAAAACAGGAATTCCCGCGGGACCCTGCGCTCGCGTTGCGGACGAAAACAAAGCGGATGCCAACAGGCAAAATA
Source organism: uncultured Acidobacteriota bacterium (assembly GCA_963757905.1). Classification (GTDB taxonomy): domain Bacteria; phylum Acidobacteriota; class Terriglobia; order Acidiferrales; family UBA7541; genus DAHUXN01. The sequence continues at coordinate 38,323 of CAVWSV010000006.1, forward strand.
GAGTGAGTCGCACGCTTCCCAGCGTGAGACTTTGCTGCCCTCTTGTCAATTCCAGCATTCAGAGGGGATTTAGCGTTGCTGGCTCAAGCAGAACTTGTATCCGAGAATTTTGTACACCAATTTCGCCGCGAGAAAATCCGACGCGTGGTCCCCGGCCTGCGGCAGCAACTCCACCACGTCCGCCGCGACAATATTCCGCGCCTCGGCCACCGCGCGAATCAGCGCCGTCACCTGATACCAATCGAGGCCGCCCGGCTCCGGCGTCCCGGTCGCGGGTATGTACGCGGGATCGAATCCGTCGAGGTCCACAGTCAGGTAAACGTGTTCTGGCAAATCCGCGACCACGCGCGGAATCCAGCTATCGTTCCGCGCGCGCGCAATATCCCGTGCCCAATAGATTTTCGTGCGCAGTTGCGGAATCGCTTCCGCCTCCTCGATCGACAGCGACCGAATCGCCACTTGCACCGCCGGACACATCTCGACCACGCGCCGCATCGCCGAAGCGTGGCTCGCGCGATTCCCCTGATACGCTTCGCGCAAATCCGCGTGCGCGTCAATTTGCAGCACCGCGAGGTCCGGAAATTTCTTCGCGGCCGCGGACACAAGGGGCGGAGTCAACGAATGCTCGCCGCCCAGCGCCACTGGAAATTTTCCGTCTTTGAGCAGCGCGAGTTCAGTCGTATGAATTTCCGCCAGTACTTTTTCTAGCGCACCCTCCGCGGTGTCGATCGCGGGAAGCGTCGCAATCCCAATCTTCGAATACGTTTCGATCTCGAGTTCCTCGTCCCACGTCTCCATGTTGCGGCTCGCGGCGATGATGGCGCCCGGACCATTGCGGGTCCCGTGCTCGTACGTCGTCGTGCGTTCCAGAGGCACTGGGAAAATCACCGCGCGCGAAGTGTCGTACCGCGAATTCTCCCCCGGAATGCCGCCGAAATTGTCCGGCGGCGCAAGTGTGTAACTTTTCAGTTCCACGATGAAACGCCCTCGTAATTAGATTTTTTTCTTCTCTCTTGACGCACTTTGCGCTATTTATAGCCCAGAAAATATTTTTGCGCGATTTTAAACAGCAAAGAACGCTTTGGAGGTGATACATTACCCGCGAGGACGGTGAATGGCAAAGAAAAAGGGAGTGACCGAACGCGTTCTGCATGATCCCATCGCAGATCGTCTGACTGCGACTTATCCGCTCGATCTTTCCAAAGCTCGCACAGTAGATTCTTTGGTTCGCGCCATGGGTCAGACGGCTTTCACCGGACGCCAGATTGGCGACGCCGCCGACGTTCTCGAAGCCATGGCCCGCGACACGGATTGTTTCATCGTGCTCACCCTTTCCGGCGCTCTCACGGTTGCGAAAATGGGCCTGGTCTTTTGCGACTTGATCGATTCCGGAATCGTCAAAGCCGTCGTTTCCACCGGCGCCTTGATGGCTCACGGTCTGGTCGAGGCCGCCGGCAAAAGCCATTTCCGCTACGATCCCAAGATGGGCGACAAGGAGCTTTTCTTCGCCGGCTACAATCGCGTTTACGATTCGCTCGAACCAGAGGTCAATCTCGATTACATCGAGGAAATTGTCGAGACGCTGTTCGAAAAATGGGATCCTCGCGAAATCGTATCGAGCTGGAAACTCAATCGCCGCATCGGCGAATATTTGATTGAGCACGCGCCCGGCCGTGGCATTTTGAAATCCGCCGCCGAAAGAAATGTTCCTGTTTTTATTCCCGCATTCACCGATTCTGAAATCGGCATCGATTTCGCTCTGCATCAGCGCCAGCGCCGCAAGGAAGGGCGTCCCGAGCTGCGCTTCGATTCCTTCGCCGATTTCGAACATTTTGCCGAAACCATGCTGGCCACCAAGCGCATGGGAATTTTTACCGTCGGCGGCGGCGTTCCGCGTAATTGGTCGCAGCAGTTCGGCGTCTACGCGGAACTGCTGGCGCGCCGCGGCTATGAGGAAATGCCCCTCAAGCGTTACAATTATGGCTTGCGCATTTGCCCGGAGCCCGTGCATTGGGGCGGACTCTCCGGCAGCACGTACACGGAAGCCGTATCCTGGGGAAAATTCGTGCCCGCGGATGAGGGCGGAAAATTCGCCGAAGTTTTCGAGGACGCCACCGTCGCGCTTCCGCTCATCGTTGGCGCGGTCCTCGAACGCATCGGCTACTTCGAGCATCAGCACGAAAAGAAAAACGAAAAACACTCAGCGCCGAATCACCAGCACCGCTCCGTGGTTCAGAGCAGCCACTGAAGTCAGATTCAAGGAGGAATGATCATGAGTCCCAAAAACGACAAGCGTGGTCCCGATTACAATCAACTGGAAGCGGGCGCGGCGCGCTCGAAGCCGCTGGTGCGCCAGCAAGCCCCGGAGATTCAGCCCTACGGGAAAATTGCAAAGCTGCCCATCGCGCTCGATGAGAAAGTCTGCGCCGCAAGCTCGGAAAATCTAAATCAACTTCTCGCCGACACAATGACTCTCCGCGATATGTACAAGAAACATCATTGGCAGGTCGCGGGCCACACGTTCTATCAGATTCATCTTCTTTTCGATAAGCATCATGGCGAGCAGGATGAATTGGTCGACGCAATCGCTGAACGGATTCAAACCCTCGGCGGCGTCAGCCTGGCCATGGCAGCCGACGTGGCGGAGACGACGCTCATTCCGCGCCCGCCTCGTGGCCGCGAGGAATTGCCTGTGCAACTTTCGCGCCTTCTCGAAGCCCATGAAATTATTCTCAAGGAAGTGCGGACGTTTGCTCGTCAGGCCGCCACAGCGGGCGATGACGGCACAAACGATTTGCTGGTCAGCGAAGTAATTCGCACGAATGAATTGCAGGTGTGGTTCCTGGCGGAACATCTGGTGGACGTGCCGGTGGTTCACGCGGACAAGGCGAAGAGCGCCTCCGCCGGCCGCTAACACTCGCGTTTCGGAATCAGAAGAAATTCCGAGGATTACAGGCGCTGATGCCGACCGTTGAGACCCGCGCAGCTCTGCAGAGTGCTCGGATTCGTGCGGGACGGGCGCGCAAGCCGGCAACGATCTCCTTCTATACAGGGGTGGCCCTCGCCACATTCCTTCTCGTTTTTGCAGGTTTTGCTCGAACTTTTTACTTGAAAGTTCTTTTCGGCACTCGCCCGCTGCCTTTTTATCTTCACCTTCACGGATTGATTTTCACCACATGGTTCGTGCTGTTTTTTGTTCAGGTGCGCCTTGTTGCTCACCATCGAATTGACCTGCATCGCCGTCTTGGCATCTTCGGCGCAGTGCTCGCCCCTTTCGCCGCGTGCATGGCGGCGGGTGTTTCAATCCACGCAGTGAGGCGTAGCTATCTGGCTAGCTCTGCGTCGCTTGCAAGCATCAACGTCCGTCCGTTTGCCTTGGATTTGGGCAGCAGCTTGCTGTTCGTGTCCTTGGTCGCGGCGGCCCTTTGTTTTCGGCGGCGGGGTGGGATCCACAAACGTTTAATGGTTCTTGCTTCCTGCAGCCTGCTTCTCCCCGCCATAGGACGCATCCCGCTGCACTTTATTATGGCAGGAGGCTTGTGGAGACTTGTTGGCTTAACGGAAATCACGCCTCTTGTGTGCATTCTCTATGACACGGTTAGGCACCGCCGTTTGCATCCAGGCTTCGCCTGGGGCGGGCTGGCTCTTCTATCTTCTTTTCCGGCTTTTCTGCTGATCGGCGGTACGAATGTTTGGCTGAACGTATCAACCTGGTTGGTGAATCTGTGAAAAACGGGAAGGGACATCACATCGCGATTAGCTTTACGGCGTCCGGCGGTGTTTACACCAACTGAATTTCTTCTTCTAGCCTGATCCCGTACTTTTCGAACACGCGTTCCTTCACCACGGCAATCAGGAATTTCACGTCCTCCGCGGTCGCCCCGCCAAGATTCACGATGAAGTTCGGATGCTTTTGCGACACTTGTGCGCCGCCATGCTGCATCCCGCGCAAACCTGCCTCTGAAATCAGATAGGCTGTGGGCACCACGGGGAACGGATCCACTTTCACGACTTTTGCCACCGTCTCGGCCCATATTTTCGGCACCAATTTCAGGTCCACATTCTTGAACGTGCTGCCGATGTTCGGATACTCCATTGGATGCCTTTCGAGCCGGTAATTGATTTTGTCTTGAATTCCCGCGGCGATGGTTTGTAGCTCGCCCTGAATCATATTGATTTTCGTGGTCAGAATAATTTCGCGCCCATTCTTTTCCTTAAAAATACTCGACCGGTAACCGAACTGGCACGCGGCATTGTCGCGCGAAATCGTTTCCAGTGTTTCCACGTCGAAACTCTCGACGCTGACGACGCGATCCTTGATCTCTCCGCGAAACGCGCCCGCGTTTCCGCGCACCGCGCCGCCCACCGTCCCGGGCAATCCGCCCGCCCACTCGAGCCCGCTTAGCGAATGCTGGATCGTGAACTTCAGCAAATCCGCCACCAGCACACCTGCGCCCACCGTCACCACGTTTCCGTGTCGTTCGAGCTGCATCAGACTCGGCTTCAGCATGAGTCCGTCGAAGCCGCTATCGCTGATCAGCAGATTCGTTCCGCCGCCCAAAACGAAAAGCTTCAGGTTCTGCTCGCGCGCAAACAGCACGCCCGCGCGAATTTCCTCTTCGTTCGATGCCTCGCAGAAATACCGCGCCGGGCCGCCGATGCGGTAATTGCTGTACGGCGCGAGCGGAACGCCTTCGAGAATTTTCACTGTCGCGATTTGCGTGTCCTTTTGCATGATGCGCTTTTTAACCCAGTCCTCTTTTATGCGAGCTCGATCCTTGTTCAGTTCTCCGAGAGAGTCTTTAGAATACTCAGAAAATCATCCCTGCTAAACAACGATGATTCCGCATGTGCTCAGACATTAAGATGCGGTTGACGCAGGTAAGCGGCATGAGAAAGGCCGCGTGTTGACTTGCCAATCGCCGACGTCTATTCTCGACAGAAAGGAGCATACTCACATGAGAAAAAGATCGCTCGCTGCGGGAGCCATCCTGTTTTTTGCGGGGTCGCTAATTCTTTTCGCGGCCAATCGCCCCGAGCAAACCTGGCAAGGTTACGTCACCGACACCTACTGCGGCTTCAATCGCGTGAACAAAGCGCCGACCGCCTCCTGCACGCTCGAATGCGTGAAGAAGGAACATGCGAAGTACGCCTTCTACAATTTTGCCGATAAGAAGGTTTACGTCCTGAATCCGCAGGCGGAAGCCGCGAAGTACGCGGGCAAGACGGTGACGGTGAAGGGAACAGTCAGCGGGCACGAGAAATTCGCAACGGGGAAAGGGCCGAGCGCGGGCGCGGTCATCACCGCGTCTTCTATCACGCCCGAAGCCGGCAAGTAGCTTTTTTGCGCGCCACCGTTGGCTTGTTAGTCGTTAGGGGGCGATTACGTCCAGGTCGTTTGCGACCACGACAGGCCCACTGAATTTTTTGCGAATTTCCTCGAGCATTCTCGTTTGATCCGTGTCTTGCCGCGGGACGTAATGCGTGATCACCAGAAGTTTCGGCCGTGCCTTCGCCGCTATTCCTCCAAGCTCCTCGGCTGAGGTGTGGAACGAACTGAAATAGGCGTCGCCCGGCGTCACTTCGCCACTGCCGCGGTTGCCTCCCGAATAAACTTCGTGAATCAGAATGTCGCAGCCGTTGCACGCGTCGACGACGCTTTGCGCGGGCCGCGTGTCGCCCGAAATCACAATCGATTTGCCGTCCGCGTCAAAGCGATACCCCAACGCCTCTTTCCAGCTTCCATGGAGCACCGCGAAAGCCGTCACCTTCACATTCGCGTCCTCGTAAATCACGCCGGGCTGTATTTCGTGGACAACCACTCTGTACGCGCCGGTCGTGTTGTGTTCGAGTCCGTGAACGCGAATGTCGATATCTTCAGCCCAGGCCTTTTCTATGTTGTCGACCATTGCCTGTGTTCCCGCGGGGCCGTAAAGCCGCAAAGGCACTGGGCGATGCATCACCCACGGTGTGAAAATTAAATCCGGCAAGCCCAGCGTGTGGTCGGAATGCAAATGCGTGAGGAACGCAAGGTCGAGCTGATCCGTGTGCAGCGCCTTGATTCCGCGCGCGTACGCCGCTGCGGCCTGGCGCACAAGTCCTACGCCAGCGTCCACAATATAGGCTTTGCCGTTCGCGACAATCGCCAGTGACGGTCCCTGCCGTTCCGGATCCGGTCGCGGCATTCCCGTCCCAAGAAAAACGACGAACACGCCATGCGCGGAAGTTGACGCTTTTGCTTCTTGAGAGCGCGCGCGGCAAGTCGCGATGAAAATGCAACTCAGCGCAAGCATCGCCATCAAAAAACAGACAGCATGTGGAACGCATTTATTTTTCACGGTAAGCCTCCCCACATTCCAGCGGAGAATATCACCGAAAAGGCGGCATGCCACTCCGCAAAATGGCGCAAGACATTCGCAGGTCAAGCAACAGGACGGAATTGTATAACGGGGAGAAAAGAACTCGCGCGGTGCTAGTCGTCTTCGCCGAGCAGGATCGCCGCGGCCAGCACAGTGGTCCACAGGCCGCGCTTGTCGCCAACCGCGGATTGCGTGATGTTCATTGTGCGCACGATTTTATTCGAGATGCGGTAAACCTCTTTTTTCTCGTCCCAGGATAAATCCGGATCGAACTCCACGTTCAGTGTAGTCGCCAGCATTTCCGCCGCGAGTTCTTCCGCGTATTCGCCCGCGATTTCCTCTGGCTCGCCGAATGAGTGATGCTCGGAAAGGTAGCCGTACATGGATTTATCGCCGGGGAGCGCCACGCCCACCGACGCTGCGATCAGCCGGTGCGCCTCGCGCGTCTGATTTTCGCTGATCACCACGAATGCCACTTGCCCCGGCTTCAAATGCTTCAAGCCTTCGCTGCGCGAGATCAGTTTGCAGTGCGGCGGGAAAATCGAGGACACGCGCACGATATTGCACGCCGCGATGCCTGCGTTACGCAACGCAAGCTCGAAGCTCGAAAGCCTCTCGCGATGTTTTCCGACGCCTTTGGTGAGAAATATTTTCTTCGCGACGAACGCCATGAAGGTCGGGCTGCGGTGCCTCCGAATTCAAAAACTCAGGAAGATGAGACGCGGGCAAAAAGTAACAAGAAGCGCATGGAGTGTCAATGCTTTTCGCGCTTGATAATAAAAATTAACGTTCACTGATACGACGCACCCGCCGCCTTCGCCTTCGGCGCGCCGCGTTGTTGCTCCGTCTGAAGCGCCTGCTTCTCGATCGCCTCGCGCGCCGCGTCGGGAACGATTCGCCAGTTGCCGTCCGCGTCGGGGAACTGCTTCGTCTTTTCGAGGTATGCGATGATCAAGTCGCGAACTTCCTCCGGTGACTGGTAAACGACCGGCAATCCCTTGAACACGGAGTATCCGCCGCCTCCCGTGTACCTGTAATTGTTGATTGCCACTCGAAATTTCTGCGTAACGGAAATCGGCTTGCCTCGAAAAGTCAAATTCGTAATCCGGCTGCCTATTGGCTTTGTCAAATCCATCTGGTACGAAACACCTTCCGCCGAATCCGCGTCGTAGCCCGGCAGGCGCATCGGTTTGTCCGCCGGCGCAGGCCATGTTGGGTAGAAACTCGCCGCGTGCTCCAGCGCGTCCTTGAGTTGCGCGCCCGTCATCTCCACGCCGTAAAGCGTATTTTCGTACGGGTAAATTCCGAATGCGTCGCGAATCGTCACCGTGCCCGCCGCCACATGGACGCTGGGAATGAAAAGCGTGGCGAGTGACACGTCCGCGTGCGCGTACTGCATTTGCGCGCGCTGAATCAAATCCACCAGCGGCTCGTCCTCATAGCGCGCCAACGCGCCATCCAGCGGATGTTTCAAAGTCGCAATCGGTGTATCCAAATATTTCTCCACGATTTTCTGATACGGTTCGACGAGCTTCACAATCGCAGCATCCTGTGGCGCGTCCATCGCGGGTCGAATCGTTGTGGAATGTTTCGACACAACTTTCCAGCGGCCGTTCGATTCGCGATGCAGCTTCACGTCCGCGCGCGCCAGCGATTCGCCCCAATTTTTCGCTTGCGCCATCAGCACGCCATTCACCATGAGTTGCTGCATTTCCTGATGCGTGTGTCCGTAAAAAAGCACATCAATCGAGGGCTCGCTTTCAGCCAATTCCCACGCCGCGTTCTCGCCGTTCAGCGTATAGCCGGAGAAAGGCTCGCCCGTCTTCGGACTGCGGTCCAGTCCCGAGTGCACGATCGCCACCAGCAGGTCGCATTTCGCGCGCACTTCGGGAATCACGCGCCGCGCCGCGTCCACAATCGGTTCAAACGTATACCCGCGATAGTGCGACGGAATTTCCCAGTGCGGCACGCCCGGGGTCACGAATCCCACGATTCCGACGCGCACTCCGCCAATCTTCTTGATAATGTACGGCTGAAAGTACGGAACGCCGCTCGTGTATGTTTGTTTCAAGTTTGCCGCCAGCCACGGAAAATGCGATTCGCGTTTCGCCTTCCACATCACGCGTTCGCCAAAATTGAATTCGTGATTGCCCACTTCCATCGCGTCGTAGTGCATCGCATTCATCACCGCGATTTCCGGATTCGGCGGCGCGGGATCCTTCACGTTGAAGTAGTAGGCCAGCGGAGTCCCTTCGATCGTGTCGCCACAATCGAGCAGGAGCACGTTCGGCGCGGTCGCGCGAATCGTTTCCACCACTGTCGCGATTTTCGCCAGTCCCCAATTCGCGGGCTTGTTCGTCATGTCGTCCCACGCCAGCAGATGCCCGTGCGAGTCGGTCGTGCTCAGCAGCGTCAACGTCACGTTGTCCGCCGCGGTCTGCGCGTGGACGCTTACCTCGTGTACGCGCGCACCGCCCGCAAGTAGCAACACAGCGCAAAAAAGGAAAGTGGTGCCATGTAACAAGGAGGAAACTGCTCGTGCGCATTTCATGGCCCAAAAGTATCTCACAACGGAGCCTGAAAATACGACCGCCGCGGAATTAGCTGTCGCAGAGGGGAAGCGCACGCGCCACAAGCGCAGTAATGGACACAAGCTGGCGCAAATCCGACGGCGAGAAATCGCGTGCGCCTCGCGCGGTTTTCGCCTTGCGCGACACTTGCAGCACTCCAATTACGTTCGCATCAACCGCGATCGGCGCGCTCATGATTTTCTGTATCGGGTCGCTGCGTTCTTCCTTGATGCGCACTCCCTCAAAAACGGAGGCGTGCGGCGCAATATTGAAATGGTTGACGATCTCCGGCCGTCTATCGCGCGCCGTGCGCACGGCGAGTGAAGAGTTGCTCGTCATAGGGATTCTTCCGATGGCTTGCAATTGCTCCGGAACACGAAAGCGCAGAAATTTTCCGTCGTCTGTCACTGAAAGTATGGCCACTTCATCCGTTTGCACAGAAAATACCCGTCCCACGGCGTCCGCGATTTGCGTCAATTGCGCTGCGTCCAGCGCTGTGCCGAGCTTCATCATTTCACCAACCAGAATTTCCAGCTCTGAAACAGTCGTGCTCGACATGTTTCGAGTCTAGCATGCCATTTGACGCCGCGGTTTCCCATGTCGCCGCCTTGCAAACACGTTTGCCGCTGTCTATACTGAAACGTTCTCAGACGCGCAATTCTGCTCGGGCATTTGCGTTGAGTGGATTCGCTGCGCGCTTATCTCAAGTTCCTGCTGGAACTTTTTCGGAGAGTGGATGCCGGGCACGGCCTCGAAACCTGACTCCAGTTATTTCTGGGACAAACTCCATTCCCTCAGCGGCATTATTCCTATTGGCGCATTCCTCGCCGAGCATTTCTGGTCCAACAGCTTTGTTCTCGTCAGCCCCGAACGCTATAATTCCACCGCGGCGGGCCTCGAACAGATTCCCTGGCGCATTCCCGTCGAGTTTCTTTTCATCTGGTTGCCCATCGCGTTTCACGGATGCTATGGCCTTTACATTTGGTGGCGCGGCAAAGCCAACGTGCTCGCGCATCCGTGGATGTCGAACTGGATGTACGTGCTGCAGCGCTGGACGGGCATCGCGCTCTTCGCGTACATCATCTGGCATGTGTGGATTGAGCGCTTCGTCACGCATGGACGCTCCACTTTTGTCGGTGTCGCGCACGACTTCGCGAATCCGTATTACGCCGCGTTTTACGTCATTGGAATCCTTGCAGCCTCGTTTCATCTTGGCAATGGACTTTTTAATTTTTGCTGCAAGTGGGGAATTGCCGTCACGCCGCGGGCACAACGCGCCGCGGGCTTCGTCGGCGCGCTCGTCGGCGTCACTTTCAGCGTCGTGGGCCTCTTGATTATCGCTGGCTTTGTTTACAACTGGCATCCGTTCAATGGTTATCTCTAGCCCAATTTCATGAGAGAGCCCAAAATCATCGTCGTCGGAGGCGGCCTCGCGGGACTGATGGCGACCATTCGCGTCGCCGAATCCGGCGTGCCCGTTCAATTATTTTCGATCGTACCCGTAAAGCGCTCACACTCCGTCTGCGCGCAGGGAGGCATTAACGCCGCGAAAAATCTGAAAGGTGAAGGCGACTCCACCTGGATTCATTTCGACGACACGATTTACGGCGGAGATTTCATCGCCAATCAGCCCATCGTCAAAGCCATGTGCGAAGCAGCTCCCGCGATCATCGATCTTCTCGATCGCATGGGCGTCATGTTCAATCGCACGCCCGAAGGCCTGCTCGATTTTCGGCGCTTCGGCGGCACGCTCTATCACCGCACCGCGTTCGCTGGAGCCACCACCGGTCAGCAATTGCTCTACGCGCTCGACGAGCAAGTCCGCCGCTTCGAATCCGAGGACAAAGTCCAGAAATTCGAGGGCTGGACATTTCTCTCCGCCGTCCTCGACGAAAATCGCATTTGCCGCGGCATCTGCGCCATGGATTTGAAGACCATGGAAGTCCGCACATTTCCCGCCGACGCCGTGATTTTCTGCACCGGCGGCATCGGCGCGATTTTCCGTCAAACGACAAATTCAGTTGTCTGCACGGGAACGGCCCAATCGGCGCTTTTTCAGCAAGGCGCTTATTACGCGAACGGCGAATTCATTCAAGTGCATCCCACGGCGATTCCGGGCGAGGACAAATGCCGTTTGATGAGCGAATCGCTCCGCGGCGAAGGCGGCCGCGTCTGGGTGCCGCGCAAAGCGGGCGACACGCGGCCCGCGCGCTCGATTCCGGAGAAGGAACGTTTTTATTTTCTCGAAGAGTGGTATCCGAAATACGGCAATCTTGTCCCGCGCGACGTCGCCACGCGCGCCATTTACAAAATCGTCTTCGAGGAAAAACTGAGTCTTGCGGGAATGAATGCCGTCTATCTCGACCTCACGCATCTTCCGCGCGAGATGCTCGACCGCAAGCTCGAAGGCGTCCTCGAGATTTACCAGAAATTCGTCGGCCCCGATCCGCGCGAAGAGCCCATGAAAGTTTTTCCGGCGATGCATTACACGATGGGCGGCCTCTGGATCGATAACGAGCGCCAGGCCACGAATATCCCTGGAATTTTCGCCGCGGGCGAATGCGAATACCAGTATCACGGCGCGAATCGCCTCGGCGCGAATTCGCTCGTCTCTTGCATTTACGGCGGCATGGTCGCGGGCCCTTCCGCCGTCAAATACGCGCGCAATCTCGAAAAAGGTTGCGATGCCACGCCAGAGAGCGTTTTCTATGCCGAGGCCAGCCGCCAGCGGGAAGCCAACGACAGTTTGCTCAATCAGCAGGGCTTCGAAAATCCCATGACCATCTGGAACGAGCTTGGCGCGTGGATGACCGAGCACGTTACCGTGGTGCGCGTGAACGCCAATCTCCAAAAAACTCTCGCCAAGCTGGACGAGCTCGATGACCGTTTCAGTCGCGTGAATCTCGCCGACCGCACGCAATGGTCAAATCAGACCCTGCAATTCACGCGCGAACTCGGCAACATGCTGATTCTCGCGAGAGTCATCACGCTCGGCGCTTTCGCGCGCAATGAAACCCGGGGCGCGCATTTTAAGCCTGAATTTCCCGAGCGCGACGACAAGAATTGGCTCAAAACAACGAAAGCAAGCTATAACGGCGGAAAGATCAAGCTCGAATACGAGCCGGTCGACATTTCGCTCCTCCCGCCGCGCTCGCGCAAGTATTAGCGGGAGGCCGTGCATTTTTGCTTTTACGGGTGCCCCATCCTGAGCGTTTTTTGCGAAGGGTGGGGGTTGTCGCCTTGCATTGTAACGGTGGCAGCAGAATGCCCTTCATCACATATAGGATCTAAGGTTGTAGCCTGAATCGAGGCACGATGGCCGACAACACATTCATCCTTCGCATCAAGCGCCAGGCCGCTCCCCAGGAGCGCGTCGTCTGGGAAGAATTCGAAATTCGCTACCGCCCGCACTTGAATATCATCACCTGCCTGCGCGACATCGCCGAAAAGCCCGTCACGCGCTCCGGGGACGGCACCACGCCCATTTCCTACGACGCGAATTGCCTCGAAGAAGTCTGCGGCGCTTGCGCCATGCTCATCAACGGCTATCCGCGCCAGGCCTGCTCCGCGCTGGTCGACAACCTCGAAAAGCCCATCCGCCTCGAGCCGCTCACGAAATTCCCCCTCATTCGCGATTTGCAAGTCGACCGCTCCATCATGTTCGAGAATTTGAAGCGCATGAAATGCTGGATTCCCATCGACGGCACATACGCCATCGGCGCCGGCCCGCGCATGTCGCCCGAGCAGCAGCAAATCGGTTACCCGATGGCGCGTTGCATCACGTGCGGCAATTGCCTCGAAATTTGCCCGAAGGTAAACGATCACACGCAATTCGTCGGCGCCGCCATCATCAATCAAGTGCGCCTCTTCAATATGCACCCCACTGGCAACATGCACGCACGCGAACGCCTCGAAGCCATGATGGGCCCCGGCGGCATTCAGGATTGCGACAACGCCATGAATTGCGTCAAAGTGTGTCCCAAGAGCATTCCCCTCACCGAATCGAACAACGAAATCAATCGCCAAGTCCTCAAGCACGCCGTCTGGGACTGGCTGAATTTTTCCGAAGGGCCTACCGAGCGTGACGACGAATGGAAACGCCTCGGCATTCAAAAGTGAAACCTAGTCATTTGTCGCCAAAGTGTGAATTTGTCATTCCGAGGAGCCATGCGACGCGCATTTTGCGTCCCGGATGTTTCAGCGGGACGAGGAATCTGCTTTGCGTCGCGCGTTTAGGATTACGACGCGCGGCGAGATATACTTTGCCCATATTCTACCGCTGCGGTAATCTCTTCGGCCTGAGGAGGCCAAATCGATGCGCAATTTCGTCTTTGGTGTCTGCGGAATTCTGCTTGCGGTCGTGCCATTGATGGTGAAGGCCCAGAGCCCCAAAATATCCGCGCACGCGCGCGAGCTGCATTTTCATTCCATCGTCGTTGACACGCATGACGACACCACGCAGCGCCTTCTCGATCCGCATTTCGATTTCGCCGCGCGCCACACCGACGGCAACATCGACATCCCACGCATGAAAGAAGGGGGCCTCGACGGCATTTTCTTTTCCATCTGGATTCCTGGCACAATCACTGGCCCTACCGCCGTCGAAAAAGCCCTCGATCAAATTGCGGCCGTGCGCGAAACGGTCCGCCGCAATCCCAACGACATGATGCTCGCAAAAACCGCCGCGGACGTCCGTCGCGCCTTCGCTGAACACAAAATCGCCGCGCTCATGGGCGTCGAGGGCGGCCACATGATTAATGACGACCTCAGCGTCCTGCGCGTTTTCGCCGCGCTCGGCGTTCGCTATATGACGCTCACGCATTGGGTCAATACTGATTGGGCCGACTCCTCCGCCGACAAGCCCGCGCACAACGGCCTCACCGATTTCGGCAAGCAAGTCGTCCTCGAAATGAACCGCGACGGCATCCTCGTCGACATTTCGCACACCTCGGACAAAACATTTTGGGACGCGCTCGCCGTCAGCAAAGCGCCCATCATCGCGTCGCATTCCTCGTGCCGCGCAATCTGCAACGCTCCGCGCAATATGACCGACGACATGATCAAAGCCCTCGCGGCCAAAGGCGGCGTCATCCAAATCAATTACCACGTCGGCTTTCTCAGCCAGAAATACGTGGACGCCACAAACGCCAAGCCCGATGTGCAGAAAAAGATGCAGGAAGAAATCGCGCAGAAATGCGCGAAGGACGACGAAAACTGCCAGCTCATCACCGAAAATCAAATCGTTCATCGGCTGATGCTCAATGGCACGCTGCCCGAAGTCAGCTGGACGGAAATCGTCGACCACATCGATCACGCCGTGAAAGTCGGCGGTATTGACCACGTCGGCCTCGGCTCGGATTACGACGGCTCCGACATGCCCATCGGCATGGAAGACGTCACGCACCTGCCGCAAATCACGCAGGCGCTGCTCGACCGTGGCTACTCCGATGCCGACATCAAGAAAATTCTCGGCGAAAACACGCTGCGCGTAATCGCCGATGCCGAACGCGTCAGCCGCGAAATGCAGTCGCAGGAAAAACACTAGGTCCGCGTTCGGGTCCTGGTGTCATTCCGAGGATCCACGCTACGAGGAATCTGCTTTTCGTCCGCGCACAAAATTTAAGTTACAAAGGTTCAGGAGGAGCAATGAACATCGCGAAGTTTGCAACCACAAAACGCACCACACTTTTCGTAACACTAATCTTGGTTTCTGCTTTCGCAGCGCCATCCCTGTTTGGCCAGACGCGCCGGACAACCCCAAGGAGAAAATACGTGTCAACGACTGGCTCTCTGTTGCATCCCGCAACGCTTCACGCCACGGCACCATCTGTCTACGACGTGAAATTCCACACCACCAAGGGCTACTTCACCGTGCAGGTGACGCGCGCCTGGGCCCCCAACGGCGCCGACCGTTTTTACAATCTCGTCGAGCATCATTTTTATGACGGCGCCACCCTTTTCCGCGTCGTGCCAAAATTCGTCGTGCAGTTTGGCATCCCGGCCGATCCTCGTTACGGCAAAATCTGGGCCAACGCCAATATCAAGGACGATCCTGTAAAGGAGAGCAATCTTCCCGGCTACATAACTTATGCGCAGACGTCCGCGCCGAATTCGCGCAGCACTCAGGTGTTCATCAATTTCGGCGATAATTCGCGTTTGGATGCGATGAACTTTGCCCCATTCGGCAAAGTCATCGAAGGCATGAGCGTCGTCGAATCCTTTTACGGCGGCTATGCCGATCAGCCGACGGGCATGCAGGACCAGATCACCAATCAGGGCAATGCTTTTCTCGAGAAAAATTTCCCCAAGCTCGACAAGATCCTCACGGCCCGCGTCGTTCCGGCTGCGCCCGCGCATCCTGCAACGCACTAAGTCGCCACTTGGTAGCGCAGAGCTTCGCGTCCTTCGCGAAGTTCTGCGGCTTTTGTGCTGTCGATGTCGTGTGCGTTCCGGTTCTTATATGCTCCGATCAGTTTTATCGCGCCGCGCCCCGCTCCACGTGACGCTCTAGCATTCCGAATCCGAATCCGCCTTGCCCCGTTGCCGGAAACGCATCACCCAGAGCCATGCCGCAAAAAGCCACAGGACCGCCGGCCCTGCTACGTTGCTCGCGATGTGCGGGCCGCCGGCAAAGACCGCATGCAACACGAAAGGCAGCGGCAACACCGTACAGAGAATTGCCAATACCATCTGGGCCGTCCGCCGCCGCAGCCGGGCGAAATACTGGATGAGCAGCAGCGCCGCCACGCTCCAGAAAAGCACCGCTTCATACAGCAGGCCGAAGGGGCTCTTGTCGCGAAAGTGTAGGCTACCGCCGAAACTGAAATGCAGATCTAGCACGATGGGCGCTAGAATGAAGAGAATCGCAAACAGCAGGGACGCTGTCCGCCGCGTCAGCCGCCCAAAATACCCGAGCCACAGAACCGCCGCCATGCTCCAGAAAAATGCTGCTTCCCAGGGGTCCTCGCGAACGAGCCAGAAGAAATGGCCCCTGCTGAAGAAAAACGCCAGTGGCGCCAGCGTGAAAAACACCGCCATACCAAAAAACACCTTGTTTCGCCACAATCCGCGCCGCACGCACTCCAGGTCGCGCTTTTCCCGTTCCGCTTCGGGCCGCATCGGCGCGGTGCCTCGCAAAGTCTCCAGCGGCGTCGCAGAGCTTCGCGCGATGCGCTCAAATTCCGGATTGTCGCGAAAATATTCCTCCACCAGCACCTTGGTGTCTCCGCTGGCCTCTCCCGCGAAATAAACCGGCAACAAATCCGTGACCACTTCCCGTGTGACGTTCATGGTTTTGCTCCTGTGGCGGGAACAACCTCTCGCCACGTCTGTCTGGTTTGCATCAATTTCAATCTCGCGCGGTGGACTTTTACTTTCGCCGTCACCACCGGAATTCCCAGCGCCTCCGCGATTTCTTCGTACGGCATCTCGTCGAGCGCCCGCATCAGCAGCACCGTGCGATCAATCTCCGGCAATTCCTGCAACGCCGCCAGCACTGCACGCACTTCCGCGCTTTGCTCCATCTGCGTTTGCGCGCTGATTCGAGTGTCCGGCATGTTTTCGTGGAGCTCGGTATGCCTCGCGTCGCGACGCAGTAAATCGGTGTGCGCGTTTCGCGCAATCGCGAACAGGTAACTTTTCACCGTAGGCTGTCGAATTCGGTCGCGCACCATCCACACGCGCGTGAACGTGTCCAACGTAATCTCATCCGCCATCACCGCATCGCCGCACAAATAGAGCGCAAATCGCCGGACATCTCCGGCATAGCGTTTGTAGAGGCTCTCAATGTCCACCATTTCGATTTGCCACACAGGTTACGCGCGAAGCGGAGAAAGGTTACACCGAAAGTTTCAGGTAGTGAGGAGCCTCATCGAAGGGGGAAATTGCCCGGCATCCGCGGTCAAAAACGAGTCGGTCGCTTCGGATGCGCTACGTCTTCTTCCAGTTTGGCCAAATCGAGCCCTGATTCGCACAGGTGTTGGCCCATCAGCGCTCCCGCACCGATGCCGCCGACTTCTCCAGCACCCGCCCAAAAAAGGTTGTCACCCCGAACCCAGTCGCGCTTTCCGCGAATGGCGGTGAGACCTGCCTGACGCAGGCAGGGATCTGCTTTTCGTGCCTTAGGAGTTCGCTCGCCGATGTTTCACAGCCCCAAGATTCCCACCAACTCCCGCACCGACGCCGCCGACTTCTCCAGCGCCGCTTTTTCTTCTGGCAGCAATTTGATCTCGATGATCTGCTCGATTCCGCGCGCGCCCAACTTGCACGGCACGCCCACGAACAATCCCTTAATTCCGTACTCGCCTTCGAGATACGCCGCGCACGGCATGATTTTCTTTTTGTCCATCAGGATCGCTTCGCACATCGCAAACGCCGCCGCCGACGGCGCGTAGTACGCCGAGCCAGTCTTCAAATAATTTACAATCTCGCCGCCACCTTTGCGCGTCCGCTGCACGATCGCCTCGACGCGCTCTTTCGGCAACAAATCCGGCAGCGGAATCCCCGCCACGGTCGAATAGCGCGGCAGCGGCACCATGTCGTCACCATGCCCGCCCAGCACGAAGCACGAAATATTTTCCACTGATACATTCAATTCCATCGACACGAACGCCGCCATCCGCGCCGAGTCCAGCACCCCCGCCATCCCCATCACGCGCTGCTTCGGGAATCCGCTGATCTTGAACGCCGTCTGCGTCATCACGTCCAGCGGATTCGTCACCGTAATCAAAATCGCTTCAGGCGAAAGTTTCACAATCGGCTCGACCACGCCCTTAATCACGTCGTAATTCGCTTTCAACAAATCGTCGCGGCTCATTCCCGCCTTGCGCGGAAATCCCGCCGTAATCACGACAATGGCGCTGTTCTCCGTCGCTTTGTAATCGCCCGTGCCCGTCGAAATCCCCGTCGCGTTGATGCTCGACCCCGAAATCGCCGCCGATTCCAACATGTCCAGCGCTTTCCCCGTCGGCACGCCTTCCAAAATGTCCGTCAGCACCACGTCGGCCAATCCCGAATCCACCAGCCGCTGCGCCGTCGTTGATCCGACGAATCCTCCGCCCACCACCGTCACTTTTTTCCTCATCAATGCGCTCCTGAAATTAGTCCAGAGTTAACGGTCCAAATCTAAAAAGTCGCGGCACGTCAAGCGCCATAGCCTTTTGTTTTTCGACTCTTAACTTTCCACTGCTGTCGTGCTGGCCGCCATATTCTCAATAATCGCCGACGCAAATTCCGACGTCCGCAGCTTTTTCGCGCCTGGCATCATCCGTTCCAAATCGTACGTCACGCGTTTTTGCTGAATCGTGCGCTCGATCCCAGACTCGATCAGCCGCGCCGCTTCGTTCCATCCGATGAATTCGAACATCATCGCCCCGCTCAGCATCACCGACGCGGGATTGATCACATCCTTGTCCGCATATTTCGGCGCAGTTCCGTGCGTCGCTTCGAACACGCCGTGGCCGTCACCGATATTCGCACCCGGCGCCATCCCCAAGCCGCCCACCTGCGCCGCGCAAGCGTCCGACAGATAATCGCCGTTCAGATTCGGCGTCGCGAACACTTGATACTCATCCGCGCGCGTCAAAATCTGCTGAAACACGGAGTCCGCGATGCGATCGTTGATCAGAATTTTATTTTTCCATTCGCCGTGCCCGTGCGTGGCATAAATGGCGTCGAGGGTCGCTTTCACTTCTTCCGCCACTTGCTTGCGGAACTGCTCCGGCGCGTTTTCCATTCCCGGCTCGACCATCGCCGCATTTTCCTCGACGCTCAAATTCGGATTCTTGTCTTTGTTGTCCAGAATCCAGCTCTCGCGTTCCGTCACAATCTGCGCGCGAAATTCGTCTTTCGCCAACTCGTAGCCCCAATCGCGAAACGCGCCTTCGGTGAACTTCATGATGTTGCCCTTGTGCACCAGCGTGACGACGCGTCTGTCGTGATCGACCGCGTGCTGAATCGCGCGCCGCACCAGCCGCTTCGTTCCCGTCGGCGACATCGGCTTGATGCCCACTCCCGAATCCTCGCGAATCGGCCTTTTGCCTTTCAGCATTTCGTTGTTCAAGAAGTCCAGCAGCCGCTTCGCCTCCGCCGTCCCCGAGCGCCATTCGATTCCGGCGTACACGTCCTCGGTATTCTCGCGGAAAATTACCACGTTCATCCGCTCCGGATTCGTAACCGGCGAAGGCACGCCCGGGAAATATTTCACCGGGCGCACGCACGCGTACAAATCGAGCACTTGCCGCAGCGTCACGTTCAGCGAACGTATCCCTCCGCCCACCGGAGTTGTCAGCGGTCCTTTAATCGCCACGCGAAAATCGTGAATCGCGTCCACCGTATCCTGCGGCAGCCATTCCCCGAATTTCTGAAACGCCTTTTCGCCCGCGAACACTTCCAGCCACTCTACTTTGCGTTTCGCGCCGTACGCGTGCTCCACCGCCGCATCAAACACCCGCCGCGACGCCCGCCAAATATCCCGCCCCGTCCCATCCCCCTCAATGAACGGAATAATCGGCCTCTCCGGCACCCGCATCGTCTTCGCGTTCGCCTCGTACTCGATCGTTTGTCCGTCAGTCGGAACACTGACCCGGTTATATGCCTGCTTCATCCGTTGTGTTCTCCGTTTCCGCCCGCTTCATCCTGATCAACCATAAATCCTGTTTCACGATCGTTCCAACCTCCAGCCTCCGACTTCTAGCGTCTAGCTAGAAGTGGCACAGGCTCTCGGTCTGTGCGCCTCTCGTAGGGGCGCTGTCTGCCGCGCCCGTCGCGACTCCCCGATTCGCGTCCTCGCGATACTCAATCCCCGCGCCCTCGCGCGGCACCGCAACCCCGTTGTACGCCTGCTTCACGTGTTATCGCTCCGTCTTAATGGAGTGCAGGCGGCTCGACGCCGCCTTGCCTTGTAACGCAGAGCTTCGTATTTTGAAGTTCTGCGGCTCTTTCGCTTTTGCGTTCGTAGGGGCACTGGTTGTTCACCCTGAGTAACGAAGGGCTGCGCCCGCTCCGTGGCACAGGTTTTCAGCCTGTGCGCTTTTCGTTCGCGCCGCTGAGTCCGTGACGATATCACGACCCCGCGAGACTAACCAATAGAGAACGCCACTATGGCGCGCCAGGTCTTCCTAGGGGCGTGGCCTTAGCCGACCGTTTCTTTCGTTGTCATTCCGAGGAGCCATGCGACGAGGAATCTGCTGTTTGGTTCTCGTCTTCGTAAGGGCGACCCGTGGGTCGCCCGCGCGACTCCCCGAGTCGCGGCCAATTGAGTTGCGCTGATAACGGGAACGACTTACTCTCTCCTTCCGAGTTGACATAACCATGAGGCCTGCTCTGCGCTTGGCACTATTGGGATTTCTGATCGAGACGCTCTTCTTGAGCTTCTGGTTGCTGGACGATAGGTTTAATTTCTTCCATCTTCCGAGTGTGGAACAGGCAGCTAGTATAAGAAACTACTCCCAACCTGCCTTGCGCGCTTGGATTGAAGACGCAAACTGTCTTCTGTGTCCACCCGTTATCGCCACGTCATTTGCAGGGATGGATTTGGGACGAACCGCAAACATTGTTCTGGTATTGATCGCCGCTGTGTTGAACGCCGCCCTGTATTTTTTGGTCGGCCTCGCCGTAACTGGCATTCGAAGCCGCATCCGAGTCAAGAGCGCACGTTCGCCTAGCTGACGCAGAGTCTTCGCTGCCCGTGATTCGTCATTTTCTGCGAGACGCTGACAAAGCACTATTCGGCGTGTCCTCGCACCGTCACCTCATAAATCCCGCGCACCAACTCGCGCGTTGTCTCCACGCTTTCTTTCAGCGAACCGCGAATTGGAACCTTCCATCTTTCCAGCAGCGCACTCACCCGCGGCATCTGCGCTGGTTCCGGCAATTCCGGCGACGGACGCCCCAGAACCAAACGAATCGCATGATCGAGCGAACGATAAAAGTTCGCCGCGTCTCGCAAAACGCTCGCTTGCTCTCCATCCAACGCGCCTCGCGACTCCAAAAACGCAATCTGCGCGACGATATTGGCTGGCGCCTCCGCAACTAACCCTCGCGACAATTTCAAGTACGCAACAATGTAATCAATGTCGAAAAATCCGCCCGCGCACGATTTGAATCCACCCGGGCCTTCGTGACGCTCCTGTTCGAGTTTCGCGCGTGTGTGAATAAGCTGTTTCGCCAGTTCGCGAGAATCGCCGCCGTGTGTAGACGAAAACCGCCGCCGCAAAATCTCGCGCAGCTCGCCAATTATTTTCGCGCCCAGCGCGATATTTCCCGCCACCGCGCGCGCTTTCAAATACGTCGCTGCTTCCCAGCTCTCCGCGTCACGCGAAAAATAATCGAGCAAGTACGACGCGGACTGCACGATCTCGCCTTCGCCGCCGCGCGGCCGCAATCGCGTATCGAGCGGCAGCAGCAGCCCATCGCTCGTATAACTTCCGGCGATATGCAAAAAACGTTCCGCGATGCGCCGCCACTCGTGAATTTCATTTTCTTTCGCACCGGCGTCTATAAAAAACACAATGTCCGCATCCGAGCCGATATCGAATTCATGCGTGCCTAAGCGTCCCAGCGCAATCACCGCGAAGGGAGCATCGTCAAACGAAGCATCGCCACGCGAAATGCTTTCTCGTCGAATGTCCCGCGACGCAGCCTCTTGTTGCGCGGCAAGAGCGAACGCTCCGCGCAGCGCATTTTCGGCGGCGTCCGTCAGCGCCGCAAACGTCTTGAATGGCGTCGTTTTACCGAGAAGCGAACGCGCCGCTGCGCGCAGCGCGTCCTCTCGATAATTGACGCGCAGCGACGAAAACGTCGATTGAAAGGGAAGCCGCGGCGCCTTCGCGCGTTCGCCCTCCGCGACGCTGCGAATCGCGTGCGGATCGCGAATCAGCATTTCCGCGGCAAAATCGCTCAGCGAAAACAGTTGCGCTGCCAGCTCGAGCCAATCCGGATGCTCGTCGAGTTTGCGAAGCAGCGCGGGTGCGAACAGCGCAGCATCAAGGAATTTCTCGACGCCTCGCCGAGCCGGAACGTTCTCGCCGCGGCGATAATGCGCAACGCTGTTCCGCGAGCGACAAATAGTCGGGCCGTAGATGCGCCATCAAGGGATCAGCGCCGCCGAAGAAACTGTTTAAGGCGCGGTCGGAATTAGCAGGCCAATCCGATTCGTTTGGTTTGTCTGAGGGAAGCACGCGCTCATAAATCGCGCGCACTTCCTCGAAATGCGCGCGCGTTTCACGCAGCATCTCTTCGCCCGGCGTCACGTTGCCAACATTTCCAATTCCGCAACGTCGCGCAATGCGGTCGAGCTGGCCTGGCTTTTGTGGCAGCGTGTGTTCTTGCAAACCGTCGCGAAGCTGCAACCGGTGTTCGACTTTGCGCAGAAACTGATACGCCGAGCTGAGGCGGAAAAAATCGCGCTGCGACAAATATCCTTTGTCATGCAAATGCTGCAGCGCAACCAGAGTCGACCCCGAACGCCGTCCCGTCAGCCACGGATCGCGGCCGCCGTGAATTCGCTGCAAGCATTGCGTCAGAAATTCAATGTCGCGGATTCCGCCCGGCGATAATTTCACGTTCCATTCCGCGGCATAATCTTCTTGCGGAGACTTTCCGCTGCGTAGCGAACCGCGAAATTTCCTCGCGCGCATTCACCACCGCTTCCACCGCCGCGAAATGAAATTCGGGCCGGTAAATCAACGCATGAGCGCCGCGCAGAAACTTTTCGCCCGTCGCACTTTCGCCGGCGGAAACGCGCGCCTTGATCAGCATTTGCAATTCCCATTCGCGCGCGCGCGTGCGGTAGTAATCGAGCGCCGCATCCAAGCTCACCGCGATGTCGCCTTGCTGGCCTTCGGGGCGCAGCCGCAAATCGATGCGGAACACCGCGCCCTCCGGGGTCGCGTCGGTCAGCAATTTGAGAATCGCTTGCGTCAGGCGCACAAAATATTCCAAATTGGAAATGGCGCCGCCCTGTAGTGAAGAAGTCCCGCCCGATGTTCCTCCAGAAGTCCCTCCCGAAGTCTCACCGTCGTGGTCGTACAAAAAAATCAAATCGATGTCCGAGCTGTAATTCAATTCCTGGCCGCCAAGTTTTCCGAGCGAAAGCACGGTCAGCCGCGCCGGTTGCAAATGTCCCGTTGCGTCGCGCCACTGCGGCACGCCGTACAGATTCTCCAAACGCTGCGCGCAGAGCCGCAACGCGCGTTCGATCAGCACGTCCGCGAGATCGGAAAGTTCCAAAACTGTGTCCGCGAGCGTGGCCAAATTCAAAACGTCGCGCAGCGTGATGCGCAAATATTCGCGCCGCTTGAATCGTGCGAGCAGAATCGCGGGAGACAGTTCGTACGCCATCGTTGCGAAGCGGTAGCAATCCTCGAGAAGATCGTCGCGTGATTTTCTGCGCTCGAGGCCTTCGTGTGCTGTATGGCGATCGAGCCATAGAATTAATTCCGGCTGCTGCACCAGCGATTCGGAAAGGAAACGGCTGTAGCTGAAAAGCGAAAGCAAATAATGCAGCGCGGCGGGATGCGCTTCCAGATGCCGCGTGACGCTCAAGGGCGCTTCGCGCAAATAGCGTTCCAGGAAATTCAGCGCGTCGTCGGGACTAGGAACTTGCGCGAGCAGCGTGGGCAGCGCGGCCCACAGTTTTGGCGAGAGCCGCGATTCGAGAATCGCGAGATTCGCCTGTGCCGCTGAAGGTTCGTTGAATCGTATCTGCGCAAACGCTCGATCCATCTCGGTCACGAGCGTAGCGAATTATCATTCACTATGCAAAGCGCCGTCTTTCACTCACCATTATTATCGCCGCGTGTTTCTCTAGCCAATAGCTACTCGCCGCTGTTTTTTTCACTTCGGCTCCCACAGCTCGAAGCGGTTGCCTTCCGGATCCGTCGCATGGCCGAATCGCCCGTACGGCGCGTCTTCAATTTTATCTTCCACTTGCACGCCTTCGCTTTTCAATTGAGCGAGCAGGCGCTCCAAGTTCGCCACGCGATAATCGATCATCAGTGGTGATTTGCTCGCGCCAAAATTTTTCGTCGTCTCCGGAAAGACCGCCCATACCGTGCCGCCGGTTTTCGAGGGATTGTCTTTCTCAAGCCACTCGAACTCATGATACGCGCCAGATTCGGCGCCTTCAGAGGGAATTCCGAGATGCTCGCGATACCAGGCGGCGAGCTTCATCGCATCGTGCGCTTTGAAAAACACGCCGCCAATTCCCGTCACGCGCACATCTTTCTTTTCCGCCGACGAGCCTCGCGCGGCCTGCACCATCATCCCGCAAGCAAAACTCGTGGCAAGGGCCGCCGATGTTATCGCCAAAGTGAGCGTCGTCATTTTTTGTTTCCTCCGATTCGTGCACTGCCGCAAAGACAAAAGAGGCGCCCAATCAAACGAACTTGAGCGCCTCTTGCCGTTCGATTTTCTGGCCACCCTCAGATATCGTAGTACAGCATGAATTCGTACGGATGCGGACGCATACGCAGCGCGTTCACTTCGTTTTTCATTTTGTACTCGACCCACAAATGAATCAGGTCCTGCGAAAATACGTCACCCTTGAGCAAAAACTTGTGGTCGTTCTCGAGAGCCTTGAGCGATTCCTCGAGCGAGCCGGGCATCGCGGGAACGTTTTTTAATTCCTCGGGCGAGAGGTCGTAAATATCCTTGTCGAGCGGCTGGCCGGGATCGATTTTATTTTCGACGCCGTCGAGTCCCGCCATCAGCATTGCCGAAAACGCGAGATACGGATTGCACGACGGGTCCGGCGGACGGAACTCGACGCGCTTCGATTTCGGGCTGGCGGAATACATCGGAATGCGCACCGCCGCCGAACGATTGCGCCGGGAGTACGCCAGATTCACAGGCGCTTCGAATCCGGGAACGAGGCGCTTGTAGGAATTTGTTGTTGGCGCGATGAACGCAGCCAGTGCCGGCGCGTGCTTCAATAGGCCGCCGATATACCACAGCGCGGTCTGGCTGAGGCCTGCATATGCTTCGCCGGCGAAAAGCGGCTTGCCCTTCAGCCACAACGATTGGTGCGTGTGCATGCCGTTGCCATTGTCCTGAAAAATCGGCTTGGGCATGAACGTGACGGTTTTTCCGTACTGATTCGCCGTGTTGCGCACCACGTATTTGAAAATCATCATGTTGTCGGCGGCCTTGAGCATCGTGTCGAACTTGAAATCGATTTCCGTCTGGCCGCCGGTGGCGACTTCGTGGTGATGGCATTCGACGTGAATGCCGCAGGCTTCGAGCTGCAAAGTCATGTCCGTGCGCAAATCGAGATAGTGATCCGTCGGGGGGACGGGAAAGTAGCCCTCTTTGTACCGTGGGCGGTAACCGAGATTATGTTCCTCGCGGCCAGAGTTCCAACGGCCCTCTTCCGCGTCAATGAAATAAAAACCGTGTTGCTCGCGCTGATCGAAGCGCACATTGTCGAAAATAAAAAATTCCGATTCCGCGCCGAAGAACGCTTGATCGGCGATTCCCGTGAAGCCGAGATACGCTTCGGCTTTGCGCGCAATGTGTCGCGAGTCGCGCGGATAGGGCTGCTTGGTCATCGGGTCGACCACATCGCCGAGCATGACGAGCGTGGGCACGTCGCGGAACGGGTCCATGAAGCAGGTATTCGGATCGGGGACGAGAAGCATGTCGGACTCGTGAATCGACGCCCATCCGCGGATGGAACTTCCGTCGATTCCGAAACCATCTTCGAAACATCCGGCGTTCAATTGATGAATCGGAAAGCTGACGTGATGCCAGATGCCGGGTATGTCAATGAAGCGAACGTCGAGAATCTTAGCGTCGTGCTTCGCGGCATAATCCATCACTGATTTTGCGTCCATCTAACCTCCCCCGCAGCAGGCTGCGGCGTTCGAAATTTAATTTTGGGACGATAGCGTAGTGCTCCGCTCCCGTCAAGCGCACCCGCGCCGTCGCACAAAATTAATCTTCGTGCCCGCCCGTCCATTTTGGACGGCGTCGCCCTGCGCGCTTTTGCTTGTCAGGGGGTCGGAGCTTCAGTTCATCCTGAGGCACGAAGGACTCCGACTTAAACAATGCCGTAAGTTGTCCCTTCCTTTCGCGCGTTTCACCTGTGCGACGCCTTCGCTCTTCGACGAGAACCGCGAAAGGCGACGGTGTGAGTTGATTTTCATTTGCGATCAAAAAAATGGAAGTGGATGTATTTTCAGCCATTTGGCCCTGCGGGGATCTGGTTTCATTTGCGATTAAGGATTTGGTCGCCCCCTACGCTAGAGTCACCGCCTCGCGTGATGCAAGTCACCGACTTGCTTTAGTGTCGGGTGTTATACGCAACATCGAGGTTTGGCCATGAGATTCAGAATTTTCGCTTTATGGGGATGTGTAATATGCGTTTGTCTATTCACTCCTGGCGCGATTTTTGGAGCCAGTTTGGCGACGTACGCACAGGCCAATGGATGCACGGCGACGGGAACGACATCCGCGTCTTGCAGCAGCAACTACGCGTCGGCCTATGCATAGTGCCGGTTATAGATTCATCAGCGTCGCAGCTTCTGCGACGATGCCCGACTCGGGTTACGTCTCAAGTTTCGCTTCAGCGAACGTAAGTGATCTGCTGACATTCACGGACGGCTCGCTAACGAGTCCGGCGTTTGTGGAGTTCGTTTTCAGCGAGGCAATGGTCTACAGCAAGTGGTTCTATTGCCAGGCGCCGACGGCGTACGCTGCAAACCAGTTTGTGCCGCTTACTTTGTACCTCGACACGTTCACGACGGCGCCCCAAAGCATTACTCTGGGTACGCCGTTCAGTTTTGGGATGTCGGGTGACGCGTCGTGCGACGCAAATACCTTCGACTCCTTGGGCGGAGAGCCATCTGCAGGCCTAGTCCTGGATGGCATCATCGTGCTGAATGGCAATGGACTGCCGATAAGGGGCATCTCGCTTACTTCGGAGTCGGGGACGCGATATCCGCTTGACCCGCGAAACGTCGTTCCGGAGCCAGCCAGCCTGCTCCTGCTCGGCACGGGTATTCTGAGCGTGTTCTCTGTTGCTCGCAAAAGATTCTCTGCGGGAAAATAGTTGCGAAATCGGTTGTCTCTAGTCCGGTTACGCGCCAGTTCACCGCCATGCGACGCGCGTTTTGCGTCCCGACCTGCGTTGCGGAGGCGAGCCTTAATCGGGCCCTAGAAAAACACAAACGGCAGCGCGTGCGCCTAGTCGTAGTATTCGGAGCCGAGGTGGGTGATTAGGTCCTCGCCCATCATCCAGCGCAAAGTATTTTTGAGCTTCATGGACTGAATGAACAGGTCGTGCTCGGGATAAAGTTCGGGCGCGCACATAGGCGATTTGAAATAGAAGCTGAGCCACTCCTGAATGCCGCGCATTCCGGCACGCTGCGCGAGATCGAGAAACAAAACCAAATCGAGCACGATGGGCGCGGCAAGAATCGAATCCCGGCACAGGAAATCAACTTTGATCTGCATCGGGTAGCCGAGCCAGCCGAAAATGTCGATGTTGTCCCAGCCCTCTTTGTTGTCGCCGCGCGGCGGATAATAATTGATGCGCACTTTGTGGTAGAGGTCCCCGTAAAGCTGGGGATAGAGCTTCGACTGGAAAATATATTCGAGCGCGCCGAGTTTCGATTCCTCCTTGGTTTTGAACGAACCGGGGTCGTCGAGTACTTCGCCGTCGCGATTGCCCAGAATATTCGTCGAGAACCAGCCGTGCACGCCCAACATGCGCGCTTTGAATCCGGGAGCGAGAATCGTTTTCATCAGCGTCTGGCCGGTCTTGAAATCCTTGCCGCAGATGGGGACATTTTTTTCGTGCGCCAGCTCGACGAGTGCCGGCAGCTCGGCGGTGAGATTTGGCGCGCCGTTGGCGAAAGGCACGCCTTCCTGAATGGCGGCGTAAGCGTAGAGCATCGAAGGCGCGATGGATTCGTGATTTTCCTTCATGGCGCGCTCGAAATCTTTCAGGGTGGCGTGGGTTTGTTCGGCCTTGAGGAAAATTTCGGTGGAGGCGCACCAGACCATGACGGTGCGGGCGACTTTGTTTTTCTTTTTGAACTCGCGAATGTCGTCGCGAAGCTGCTCGGCGAGATCGAATTTGGTTTTCGCCTTTTTGACGTGCGTGCCGGAAAGTTTCTTGACGTAGTTCTGGTCGAAGGCGGCTTTCATGGGCTTGATGTTTTTCAGGAAGGGCTGAACCAGATCGAGATGGCGCGTCTCCAGCACGCCGGCGTGCGTGGCGGCTTCGTGAGCAGTGTCGGGGAAAATATCCCAACCGCCAAAAACAATGTCGTTCAGATTGGCGAGGGGAACGAAGTCACTGATTTTCGGCGTGCGGCCTTCGGTGCGTTTGCCGAGCCGAATCGTGCCCATCTGCGTCAGCGAGCCGACGGGCAGCGCTTTGCCTTTGCGCACCAGTTCTACGCCCGCCATGAAAGTGGTGCTCACCGCGCCCATCCCGGGCGTCAAAACGCCCAGCTTGCCCTTGGCTGGCGCGATGTTTCCAGGTTTCCGCATGCAATCTCCTCGAATGAAATGAATTTGAGCGCGAAGTATGGTCTAGCTGAAAAGGCGCGCGTCAGGAAAACAAAATATCATGCGCGAAGCGGCGAGTATTTGCAAGGAGGAGTCGACAAGATAGTGGCGAGTGCCTGGTGCCGGATGAAAAACGAAAGGCGCAAATCGAGAAATTAAACGAAAAAGCGGGCGGATCGAAACCGCGAGAACGCCACAAAAAACTAGCGAGATTCCTGGGCCGTGCGGCGAGCGGACGTGGCGGAAGTGGATTTTTCCGGCGGCGTCGAAAGCGATAGAGATTCGATGCCGGAGCTTGCACAGAGGAACATGTAAACCGAGATGATGGAGATGACGAAAAAGGCGCCCATGAAAAGTCTCCTTAGACGCGAAAGGAAAGAGCAAGTGAGGGGCCAGGAGGCGGGGAATTCAATGTGTTGATTCGACGGAAGAAAAAGCAGGATGGGCAAAAAGTGGCGTGCGCGGGAGGCGACAGTGTCTCCGGGAATATACAGTTGGCGGGAAAGTGGCGGGCAAAAATGTGAAAAACGATGCAGTACGCGCGGGAGCGAAAACGGATACGACTTCGCTGCGTTCGCTATTTGCTAATGGTCGCGAGAGCGGTTGGCGAGGGCCCACGAGCCTCCCCACAGCGCGACGGCGATGAGCAGGCTGGACCATAGCCCGGCACTTGTCCGCTTGCCAGGAAGGATGTCGAGGCCGAGAACTGTGGGGAGATGTAGCGTGAAGACCCAAATCGCAAACATCAGGCCGATACCGGCGGCGCCCCAGCGCTGCAGGAAGTTGAAAGCGATGCTCAAGCCGGCAGCGATGAATCCTGCGCCGAAGAATCCGATCCAGAACACGTGCCACGGAATCCAAGCCGGTATCAGCGACCCGATAGGCGCCAGACCGAGGAAATGGTCCACTCCAAACACTATAAAAGACACGGCGAGCAGATAGCGGCTCGCGCGTACAAGCCAACTTGGCGTCGCACTCTCGCCGGGCAAGAGCCAAGCGAGCGCCGCGATCGCGAGTGGTTCAAACACAAGGGTGCGCAAGCCCATACTGCCGGGGAACGCGGCATTTTTCGGCGCGTTTAGGACTACCGCGCCCAGAAACATCAAACTGCCCACTACCATCGCGGACGTTCGCAGCGTGCGCTTGAACAGCAAGCCCGCTCCGCAGATCACCAGGATTGCGCCGAACAAATAGGCAAGCCAGGGAATCGGGGGCAGAAAGGGAAGAACCGGGATGGCTTTGAACCGAGGATGGGAGGGCAGCGGGTACAGGAAAATGACGCGCTGCGCGCACACGAGCGTCTCGATGCCCAGTCCGATGATGGCCAGCGAAAACACAGGGCGGCCCAGGCTGAGCACCGCATCCGCCGGGCGTTCGAGTGGCGTTCCTTTGGTAGAGTGCGTTTCAGACATCGAGGGTTCCTCAGGAGGGCCACACTAGCCGTGGTTCTGGCCCGTGTCAAGAATTCCCAGTCACGGCCCAGGACTGAGTATTGCCGACCATGAAAAAACGCCGTGCCCACCGCGCGCGGAGTTGGGATGCGGTCGAAATCTACATTTTCTGGATGTGGACGGAGCCGAAGCCGGTGTCGATATCGAGCAGCGGACCGCCTGTGCCGATCCGACCGCGCAGCGAAGAGCGACTGTTCGTTTCGCTAATCGTGATGGGGAAGTCCAGGAGACGTGGCCGAAGCCGGAGCGCGCGTCGATGTCGGCATTGAAGTCTTGCGGAAGGCGCAACGTGACGTGACCAAATCCGGAGCGGAGGCGCCAATCGCTCGTGATGCGCGAACCGGGACTCGCTTCGGCGCGAATCGAGCCGAATCCTGTGCGCAGAGAGAGTGATTCGAAGCGGCCGCTGGCGTCCATGTCGCCGAAGCCGGTGTCGGCATCCACGTGGCCGTCGAATTCGGCGACGCGAACCTTGCCGAAGCCGGTTGGAGAGCGAGTTGCGAGCCGGCGGGGACTTGGAGGTCGATATCCACGCGAGGCGGAGTGGTGAAAGAAATGGAAGTGCTCTTCGGGGACTCGGATGCGGATCTCGATCCGCGTGGCAATTCTGTGTCGACGGAAATTTCGACTTCGGATTCGGAGATGTGCCAGTAGGTTCGGTTGTTATGACGCGTGAATCGAGTTGCCGGGGATTTGCGATACGTGCACGTTGCCGCGATCGGCTTCGAGACGCAATTCGGCGGACGGGGAAACGGTCCAGGTTTGGACCACTGCGATCGGACTGAGAGTCGTCACGAACGCTGGCGCGCGGATTGCATTTACGGCAGAGACCGAAACAGAAGGCTGAGGGCCGCCAGCGAAATTAACGCGTTACGCATGCAGACACCTCCTAAGCGAAATTCGAAATCGAAAATCCAAATTCGTTGTCAGTGCCGAGGAGCCAGCGACGATCGAATCTGCGATATTCTTGGAGTTCTTGTATATGCTCCGGCGAAAAACGAAACTCGAAACAAAATTCACGGCTACATTTTTTCGATGTGAATGGAGCCGTCGCCCGTATGAACGACGAAGCGGCGGTCCTCCGGAGCCGATTTTGCCGCGCATCGCTGCTGCGCGAAATTGTGCCGGAAATGGTGACGGGAAAATCAAGCGTGACATGGCCGTCGCCGGTATGCGCGTCGAGGTCGGCATTCAACCCGTCAGGAAGACGCACAGTGACGCTGCCGTCACCGGAGCGCAGTGACCAGCCCTCGGTGATTTTTGAGCCGGAGGCAGCTTCCGCGACGACACTGCCGTCACCGGATTCGAGCGTCAGTTTATCGAAGCGTCCGCGAACTCGGATGTGTCCGTCGCCTGAATCGGCGTGGAGCGCGCCGTCGAGCTGATCGCCGTCGATATGCCCGTCGCCGGAGTGCAGCCGGACTTCGCCTTTCAGTCCGGTCGCGGTAATGCTACCGTCGCCCGTGGAGATGCGCAGTTTGCCGTTGAAGGCTTGCGAAGTGACGCTGCCGTCGCCAGTCTCCACGTCGAAATCGGCGTCGCGCGGGACGTGAAGCTCGATGCGCACGGAGCGATTGTTCCAGCCAAAGGAAAAATGGAACGTGGGGACGTGGACTTCGATGTCGATGTTGTTGCCGGTTTGCGATTCCGTGATTTTCACGCCGCGGTCGTCCCCCGATTTTGCAATGGACCAGCCCGTGGTGGTGACGTGCGCGTCGATTTGCCCGCCGTCCGAGGTGTAGAGATCGACGTGGCCGTCGTTGGTGATGACGCGAAGATTCGGGCGCCCCGTGAGTTTGTAGGTCTTCGACCAGTCTTCCGCCCGCGCCGGCAAAGCGACGGCGAGCGTGGCGAAAATCAGTCCTGCGAGTGCAAACCTGCGAAGCAGAAACGGCGCATCAGTGTCCTCCGGCGATTCGTTGGTTGCCGAGAACAAAGATACGCGAATCATGGCCGAAAAGTTCCCACGAAGCAAGGCGCCAGCAGGGAAGTCGTAGGGGCGGGGCTCGTCATGTGGCACAGGCTTCAGCCTGTGTGTTTTACTATCGCATCGCGCGGCGGCTCGACGCCTCTTTGCCGGGTGCCGATCTAGGCGGCACGTGCTTTTGCCGGCCTCTTGCTCGCGGCCAGATGCTGCCACGCAATCATGAACGACGGCAGAAAACATGCGATGGCGATCGAAGCCCACACCGTTCCGACAAGACCCATCGCTCCGGCGCGCGCGACCGCGGGAATCACGATGATCGCTCGAACGACGACAAATACCGCCGCGAATGGATAGCTGCGAATCATCCACTCACGATGCTGGCTGATTCTTCCGGTGCGGATGCAGTAGAGGGCCGTGCCTGTGGTCAGAATCCAACCCAGGGCTTGTATCATCGAAGCCGCGGCCAGCGTCGGGACGGGCAGCTTGATGGCAACAACGACGGCGGCGGGCGCGGCGATTGCAACGCAGCCAACGTAAACTCGGCCCATTACGCGATGCACTTGCAGAAATCGTGCGCGCAGCCGATTGGAAAATTGAAATATGCCAAGAAAAAGAGCGATAGCTCCGGGAATTCCGTGCAGGAACATGAGCGGCGCAATCGGCGAGTATCGCTGGCGGAGGAAGGAATCCGGCTGCAGCAAGAGGCGGTCTCGCGTAATCCAAACGATGACGATCATCGCGGCAAACGCGAGAAGAATTATGTACTTGGCCTGAATCGCACGACTCCGTGGGCCCGTGGTGGCTGGCGTGGCCATGGGTATCTCCGTTGTTCAGAATCAGTTGTTTGGGAAAGTGTCCGCATATGTTTAGCAGACGTTTGAGCCGAAATCAATGCAATTTTTAACGCGAGCGGATCAGACACATCGCAAAGCCGCAAGATATCGGCGCTTTATTTCGATTTTAAGTTTCAGGCGATTTGCGGTGGGCGGATGGCCTGGGCTTTTGAGCGGCGCCGGGTTTCGGGCGCAACGCGACGAGGAATTTTTCGTAAGGCAAGGTGTTGATGACGTCGCGAGCTTCGAGCCAGCCGCGCCGCGCGGTTTGCACGCCGTATTTCATGACTTGAAGTTGCGTGGTGGAATGTGCGTCGGTGGAGATGACGACTTTGACTCCGCGCTGCTTGGCCAGGCGAAGATGCGCGTCGCGCAGATCGAGTCGGTCGGGATAAGCGTTGCATTCCACAACGACGCCGTGCGCGCGGCACGCGTCGAAAACTGTTTTCCATGTCGTAATCATAAGGATCGCGCCGAAGAACAAGACGTCCCGTGGGATGCGCGAGGATTTGCGTGTACGGATTTTCGATGGCGGCGAGAATGCGCTCGGTCATCGCGGCGCGTTCGAGATTCATATACGAATGGATGGAGACGACAACGAGATCGAGTTGCGCGAGGACTTCGTCGCTCAAGTCGAGCGAGCCATCTTTCAAAATATCCACCTCGCTGCTGGCGAACAGGCGAATGCCGCCGACGGATTTTTCCGCGGCGCGGATTTTCTTGATTTGCGCGAGGGTGCGTTTTTCATCGAGGCCGTTGGCGACGGTGACGGCTTTCGAGTGATCGGTGAGCGCGATGTATTCGTAGCCGAGTTCGCGCGCGGCTTCGGCCATTTCCTCGATGGAATTTTTGCCGTCGGAGGCGGTCGTGTGCATCTGCAGGTCGCCGCGAATGTCGTTAAGCGTGATCGAGCTTGCGGGAGTTTGCCGGCTTCGGCGGCCTCGATTTCGCCGGTGTTTTCGCGTAACTCGGGTTCGATGTAAGGCAAGTCGAGCTTGGCGTAAATTTCCGCTTCGGTTTTGCTGGCGACAGTCTTGCCGCCCTTCAAAGTCGTCAGCGCGTACTCGTTGAGCGTGTAGCCCATCTCATTCGCGCGGCCGCGAAGTGCGACGTTGTGTTCTTTCGAGCCGGTGAAATATAGAAGCGCGGCGCCGTAGCTTTCGTGCGGGATAGCGCGAACGTCAACCTGCATTCCATTCGGCAAGAGGAAACTGACTTTGTTTTCGCCGTGCGCGAGCACTTGCTCGATGGGAGGGTATTTCAAAATGTGTTCGAAGATGGCGTCGACGGACTTTTGCGAATATTTTCCCGCGGGAATGACGATGAAATCCAGGTCGCCGATGGTTTCCTTACCGCGTCGCAGCGAGCCGGCGGGCGTCACGGAAGCGATTTGCTTGCCGAGTGTCTGAATATACGCGGCGACCTGCTCGGCTGTGTCTTCGGCGGCATTGATGCGGAACCGGCCCGTGGATTTCTTGAAGAATTCGACCGCGCGCAGAATATTCTCTTCGGTTTTTTCGCCGAAGCCGGGAACGTCGCGCAGTTTTTGCTCGCGCGCCAGTTTGGCGACGTCTTCCACGGTGCCGGCTTTGAAATTCTTCCAAAGAAATGCAGCCTTCTTGGGACCGAGGCCTTGCAGCGAGAGAACGTCGAGCAGGGTTGGCGGATATTTTTTCAGGAGCTTCTTGCGCAGGCCGTAATCGCCGGTCTTCAGGATTTCGTCGATGTGCTCGGCCATGTTGTCGCCGATGCCGGGAAGCTCGGTCAGTTTTTTGCGATCTTTCGCGAGTTCTTCGATGCGTTCGGGCAGGCTGTAAATCAGCTCGGCGGCTTTTTCGTAGCTGCGGTAGCGCCCAATGATCGCTCCGTCAATTTCGAGCAGCTCCGCCGTCTCGTGCAGTATCCGCGCAATCTCCCGATTTTCCATGGACGGATTATAGAGGCAAATGGCCAGGCAAGGGAGCGGAACGCGCTAGGCGGCTGCCGGCCCAGTCATTGGCGCCGTTTTTGTCCTCTCTGCATAGAGTCGATTAATTCTGGGTTGCGTAAACCAGATACCAATCGGGAAGAACCAGATGAGAAAAAAAGGACCTGCGTAGTCGTAGAATGATGCTGGCTTGCCTGTTTCCGCCAGCACCAGGCTCTTGGACACGAAAGTAAATCCCGTAGAAGATAGCAGAACATCGCGAATAAATGGAACGGCAAGATAAGGGCAATGAGCGGTGATTTGAGATTGCAAATATGACCGCGAAGAACACGAAGATATACAGTGGCGGATAGATAAGGGAAACGAGAAACAGTTCCGTATTCAGCGCGGAGTTTGGGTATCACGATGGAGCTGAGAAATGAGCCCATGGCCCAAAACCATCCCAGGAAAAGAACTAGAAAGATCGCAGTCAGGATTCCGTTCAGCAATTCAAATCTCCCGAAGCTGTCTCGGAACCCGCCGCAGGAAAGTAGGTAGCAAAACAAGGTCACCGACGAATCCCACGCCAACGAGGAGAACAAAAATCTGCCAGTGTTTGCGCGGAGAAAAAAGCTGGCGAGTGTCGTTCACGGCTAGTGAGCTCCTGTCGGCGGTCCGCTGCGCGATGCGCCCTTATAGCATGCTTTTCGCACGTTATGAAGTGTTCGGAACCCGTGAAGAAAATGACGCGTACATCAGGAGAGTTTGACGACATTGGCGGCTTGCTGGCCTTTCGGCCCTTGCACGATGTCGAATTCGACGTGGTCGCCTTCGCGGAGGGTTTTGAATTTGTCGCCGACGATGCCGGAGTAGTGGACGAAAACGTCAGGGCCGTCGTCGCGTCCAATAAAGCCGAATCCTTTGGCGTTATTGAACCACTTCACCGTGCCGTGCATGGTCATTGCCTTTCCGGGTGCCCCATCCTGGGAGCGCCCGTTTTGAAGTATGGGCGCGAAGGGTGGGGTCTTTCGCTTTTTTGCTCTAAGGAACGACGCGGCGGCAGAAGCGCAAATAATACAAAATGGCGGCGACGGATTTGGCGTCGCGGAGTTTGCCGGTGCGAATCCAAGTTTCGATTTGGCGCGGCGCGAAGGCGCGAACGGTGATGCGCTCGTCGGCTTCGGGATGCGCGGTGCCTGCGCGAAGATCGCGCGCGACGTAGATCACCATGCGTTCGCTGACGAAGCCGGGAGTGGGGAAGAGGTCGAGGATTTTTTGCCAGCGGCGCGCCGTGTAGCCGGTCTCTTCGAGAAGTTCGCGTCTCGCGCCGGGAAGCGGCCGCTCGCGCGGCTCGATGCGGCCGGCGACGAGTTCCCAGAGATAGCCTCCGACGGAATGGCGATACTGGCGAATGAGGAGCAGGCGGCCGTCGTCGAAAACGGGGAGAACGACGATGGAGCCGTTGTGCACGACGAGGTCGCGCGTGGCGCGGACGCCGCCAGGCTCGATGACCGTGTCGCGGCGAACGTCGAAGACGCGTCCGTGGAAAAGCGTTTTGCTGGAAATGATTTTTGCGCGCGCGATAATGTGCCTCCGTGAACGCGACGATCATCATAAAGGCGAAACTCGAAAATCCGAAAGCAGAAAAGCAGATTCCTCGTCGCATGGCTCCTCGGAATGACAAGTCGGGGTCTTGGCGCGGGCGAAGGCGATTGCGTATACTGACGGGCGAATTAACAGCGAGCAAAGCTTATGGCGATTAATACGGTGATTATTGATGATGAGCGGCCGGCTCGGGAGGAGCTTGCGTATTTGCTGAAGGCGTTTCCCGAGGTGAGCATCGTCGCGCAAGGAAAAAACGGAATCGACGCGGTGAATTTGATCAAAGAGCACGGCCCGGATTTGGTTTTCCTTGACGTGCAGATGCCGGGCCTGGACGGATTCGGCGTCATCAAGAAGCTGGTCGAGAAAAAAATCAAAGTGCCGCAGATCATTTTCGCGACGGCGTTCGAAGAATACGCGGTGCAGGCATTCGAAGTGAACGCAGTGGATTACGTGCTCAAGCCGTTCGACAAAGGGCGGCTGGCGAAGGCGATCCAGCGCGCGAAGAAAATGATCGAGGCGCATACGTCGCCGGTAGAAAGGCTGGAGACGCTGATCGGGCAACTGGGAACGCCGAAAGGGCCGCAGACGACGCAGCCGATGAAGCTGCTGCTGAAATCGCAGCAGAGGATGTTCTTGGTGGACGCGGATGACATGGTATACGCGTCAATCCAGGATGGCGCGATCACGATTTTCACCAAGGACGCGGAAGGCGTGTCGAATTACCGGACGATCGAGGAACTGCAGGCGTCGCTCGATTCGGATTGTTTCTGGCGCGCGCACCGGTCGTATCTGATCAACATCAATCACATCAAGGAAGTGGTGCCGTGGTTCAAGTCGAGTTACATGCTGAAAATGAATGACAAGCGCGCCAGCGAAGTGCCCGTCAGCCGCGCCCAGACGCGCCGCCTCCGCGAATTGATTAAAATGTGAGAAGCAGCGGCGAACGACGAGAAAAAGCCGAATGCGTCGCGCGGATCAGGCGCTCTCAGTCAGAGTCCGCGACGGTGCGTTAAGATCGCCAAGCCGATGGCAACGACCAGGAGAAAACCAGCGGAGAAAACGTAATACGGAATGCGCAGCTTTGGCCATAGCCACATCGGCAGCTTGTCAGCGAACTTATCGCCCCATGTCTCGCCGAAGCGCGGCGGGGGCATCGCCTCAACAGACTCGGGCTTCCAGCGTGAAGAAATCCACGTTGCTCTAAGATTAGCCAGAAGCAGTGCGATGAAGAGAATCTTGAGGATGGGGTTCCCCGGGCTTGTTAGAGTGTCGGTAACATATAGAATCAGCACGACTGCGGCGGCGTAGCGGCTGCGTTCGCGCACTCCCACTCCTCCCAAATAGTAAAAAACGAAGACGAATGCGCCAGAGATCGGATGTCCGATGATTCCTAATGTGACAAAGGAAAGTACCGCGAGGATTGTACACACCCAGTAGCCTTGCGCTCCGAGGTAGTCAACGTCGTTGCTCGTTCGAACGGAAGGCCAAAGCAGACTTTTAAGACGCCCTTCACTCTTGACCGGCGAATTCGAGATTCCAAGCGTTTGCATTTAGCGGATTTGACCATAATGCCAAAGCGAAGTCCATAATGACTTACGGCAGGCTGCCTATAGGTCTTTGTCGGATGTTTGGGTGCGTGGATGTTGTCCGCGACACTGGATCTGCGTCCGCTTGCGATTTAACGAGGCTGTGCTAGCATCGCGTTTACACCTGCCGGATGGATTTTTCGCTCAACTCGGATCAGCAGATACTGCGCGACACGGTGCGGCAGTTCATGGAGACGGAGATGCGTCCCGTGCTGCGCGCCTACGAGCGCGAGGAAAAGTTTCCCGCGGCGGAGCTGCGCGAGCTGGGCGAACTGGGCTGCTGCGGGATGCTGATTCCCGAGGAGTGGGGCGGCGCGGGGATGGACACGGTCAGCTACGTGGTGATGCTCGAAGAAGTGGCGCGCGTGTGCGCGTCGACGGCGGTGACGCTGAGCGTGACGAATTCGGTGGTCGCGGTGCCGATTTGGAAGCATGGCACGGACGAGCAGAAGAAAAAATATTTGACGCGGCTGGCGCATGGCGAAATTCTCGGCGTCGTTTTGCTTGACCGAGCCGCAGGCTGGCTCGGACGCGGCGGCGATTCAGACGCGCGCGGTGCGCGAGGGCGATTTTTACGTGTTGAACGGGACGAAAAGCTGGGTGTCGAGCGGCGCGCACACGGGCGTGTATATTGTGTTTGCGAAGACGGATCCCGCGGCCCTTCCTTCGTCAGGGCAAGCGGGCGCAAAGGGCGTGACTGCGTTTCTAGTCGAGCCGTCATTTCCCGGTTTTCGCATTGGCGCGATATGAAGATAAGATGGGGCTGCGCATTTCGAAGTCGGCGGAGATTTCGTTGAGCGATTGCCGCGTGCCGGTCGAAAATCGTCTCGGCGAAGAAGGGCAGGGGTTGAAAATTGCGCTGGAAGCGCTCGACGGCGGGCGCGTGGGAATCGCGGCGCAGTCGGTGGGCATTGCGCAAGGCGCGTTTGAAGCGGCGGTGAAATACGCCAAGCAACGGCGCGCGTTTGGCAAAACGATTGCGGAGTTTCAGGCGATTCAGTTCATGCTCGCTGACATGCAGACGGAAATCGAAGCGGCGCGCGGGCTGATGTATTACGCGGCGTGGATGCGGGATCAGGGCGCGTCACGCCGAGGGTCACAAGCGTCGCGCGCGAAATTGTACGCGAGCGAAATGGCCAATCGCGTTTGCGCGAAGGCCGTGCAGATTCATGGCAGCCAGGGATATTCGCGCGAGAGCGACGTCGAGCGATATTATCGCGATGCGCGCGTCCTGACGATTTACGAAGGCACCAGTGAAATGCAACGCACGGTCATCGCGCGGGAATTGCTAAAAGCAAGCGCCTAGCGGAGTCTGTGTGAGAAACTCCTGTTTTACGTAAGGGCACGGTTTCAACCGTGCCGTAACCGCCGCAAAATCTGTGCGGCTTTAGCCGCTGAGGTGCGTATTTTGGGGTTGTCGCACACCGGCTTTGCATTCGCCTTTTGTTGTCATTCCGAGCGAGTCCCGATGCATTTCAATCGGGACGACGAGGAATCTGCTTCTTGCCTGTTAATATAGAATCGCCACAATGACCGACAACACTCCAAAACCAAAGCGCAAACGGGTGCTGAGCGGGATGCGGCCGACGGGGACGGCTGCACATCGGGCATTACTTTGGCGCGCTGTCGAATTGGCTGAAGATGCAGAACGCCCGCCTGCCCGACGGCTCGCCGGAGTACGAGTCGTTCCATTTCGTCGCCGACTGGCACGCGCTGACGACGCATTACGCGGATAGTTCGCAAGTGGCGACGAACACGCTCGAAGTCGCCACCGACTGGCTGGCCGTGGGGCTCGACCCGCGAACGCATGACAACGTGACGCTGTTTATTCAGTCGGCCGTGCCTGAGCACGCCGAGCTGCATTTGCTGCTGTCGATGATTACGCCGCTGTCGTGGCTCGAACGCGTCCCGACGTACAAAGAGCAAATCGAGAATCTGCGCGAAAAGGATTTGGGCACCTACGGCTTTTTGGGTTATCCGCTGCTGCAGAGCGCCGACATTGTGATGTACGGCGAACCGGGGCAGCAGTTGTTGGTGCCCGTGGGCGAAGACCAAGCCCCGCACATCGAGATGACACGGGAAATTGTGCGGCGGTTTAACACTACTTCGGATTTGAGGTCAGCAATCGAGTTATTTGACGAATGGATGCTTTCAATCGAGTGATGACTAGTATGCCGCTGCCGTTCGTACCGTTGCAGATATTCTTAGCAGGGGCAATCGAGCAGGAATTCGAGAGATCAAAGAAGGAATCACGAAAGCCGGCAGCCGAGATCGGGAACAGCAACTTTTTCCAAAGGCTGGGAGACGTACGCCAAGCTCTTCAAGGTCTGGAGATTCTGCAAGAACCGGATGTGATTTTGACGGAGACGCCTCGCGTCCCCGGCACCGATGGCCGTCGCATGGCGAAAAGCTACGGCAACGCGATTTGGCTGAGCGACACGCCAGGAAGAAATTCGCAAGAAAGCGCACAACATGATGACCGACCCGCAGCGCGTCCGCCGCACGGATCCGGGCCGGCCGGAAGTTTGTCCTGTGTTTGCGTATCACAATTTATTTCCGGAGAACAAATCCGCCGAGGACTGCGCGCGCATCGAGCGCGTGGACCGCGAGTGCCGCACCGCCGCAATTGGCTGCGTCGATTGCAAAAAGCTGATGGCGGACGCGCTCATCAAATGGATTGCGCCGATTCAGGAGCGACGCAGCGAAGTACGAAGCGAATCCGGAGCGAAGTGTGGAACGTGCTCGAAGACGGCTCGACGCCGCGCCAAAAAAGTCGCCGAGCAGACCATGGCCCGCGTTCGCAAGGCGGTGTTTAACTGGGAGAGGCGCAGGTCGCAAAGCATCCGGCGAACGTAAAGTCGTGGGCGACTGACCCCCTTCGCGTCCTCCCTTTGCAAGCGATCGAGCACAGAGCGTGACAGGCCGGCGTACCCGTTTCCACAGCCACCCCGACTATCGCCGCACGCCACATCGTGCTAGCCTTGTGAGAGCGAAAATCCAACATGCGCCCGGCGTACAACAGATCGAAAGGCACCTCAAAACCGCCAAAACCTGTCAGACAACCCGAATCCTTGATCGGTAATCGAATGCACAGTCCCGCAAGCGTAAGGCGTGTAGAATGTGATACTTCGATTTTCTTGATCGGTAATGAATTCACATCGTTCCAAAGTTCCAAAAACGCTTCGAAACGCGCGTGATTCCGCTAGGCGCGACGATGCGAACGGAGGGTTCGAGATGAAACATTTTCTGGTGATGACGGTGAAGATATTTTTGACCAGTTTGGCGTCGTTAGCCATTTGTTCGATGCTACCGTTGCAGGCAAACGGGCAAACCGCGCCGAGCGCGCAAACGCA
This sequence comes from uncultured Acidobacteriota bacterium, assembly GCA_963757905.1. GTDB lineage: Bacteria > Acidobacteriota > Terriglobia > Acidiferrales > UBA7541 > DAHUXN01. The sequence continues at coordinate 79,428 of CAVWSV010000006.1, forward strand.
AGCGACGGCGCAGATCCAAGCGGCGCAAACGCCCGCAACGGATTCAAGGCGCAAGCCGGTCGTGGTGGAGTTGTTCACTTCGGAGGGATGCTCGGATTGCCCGCCGGCGGAGGCGCTGGCTCTGAAAATGGAGCAGCAACCCATCCCGGGAGTGGATCTGATCGTCCTCGAAGAGCATGTGGATTACTGGAATCGGCAGGGATGGGTCGATCCTTTTTCGTCGATGGAATGGACGGACAGGCAGCGAGTTTACGTCGGCCGTGTGAACAGCAGTCCGTATTCGCCGGAGATGGTGGTGGATGGGCAGAGCCAATTCGTCGGAAGCAACGGGCGGGCGGCGCAAGCGGCGATTGAAAAAGCAGCGCGCGCACCGGAAACGAGCGTCACGATTGCCGGCGGCAAAATGGACGCGAAGGATTCCGAGGACTTCACCGTGTCGGTGGGCAAGCTGGCCGGAAATGCGCCGAAAGATGTCGCCGAAGTGTGGCTGGCGGTGGTCGAGGACGGACTGCATTCGTCGGTGACGGGGGGAGAGAATGCGGGACACGTGCTGTATCACGCGGCGGTGCTGCGATCTCTGCATAAAATCGGAGTCGCGCAGGCACAGAGCGACACAGCCTCGTTCACGGGAGATGCGCGCGTCAAATTTAAGTCGAGCTGGAAGCGCGAGAATCTGCACGTCGTGGTTTTTGTACAGGAGAAGAAGAGCCTGGCGATTCTTGGCGCGGCTTCGACGAAAGTGGCCGGCTAGAAGCTGCTACGCGGGAGAGAAAACGGGAGAGAACAATTGACCAGCGCGGAATACTCGCCTTCCGTAGAGCCAAGGACGGACACGCGGCAAGCTCACGAATTCTGGACCGTCGCATGGATTGGGCTGATTGCGGGGACGCTGGACATAAGCGAGAACATCATCTTCAATCATTTTCGCGGCGTCACGATGAAGATGATTTTCCAATACATCGCCAGCGGATTGATTGGCATGAAGGCGTTTGGGATGGGCAGTGAATCGGTGGCGCTCGGAGTGGCGATTCATTACGCGATTGCGATGACGTGGACGGTGATCTTTTATTTTGTGAGCCGCAAGCTCATTTTTTTAACGCGCCACGCAGCGATCTCCGGCCTCGTTTACGGCGGCGTGGTCTACGTGATTATGAATTTCGTGGTCCTGCCGCTGACGGCTGTGCCGCACGCGCCGCGGGCGATGACGGTGGCGTCGCGAGTCAGCGGAGTGCTGGCACTGCTGCTGTGTATTGGGTTGACGATTTCGCTGCTGGTGCGCAAATATGCGCCGGCGCGGGACGAGGCGGCGTCGCAATAGGGTAGACTTAGGGGCATCATGGCGGCGAACGCACAACCGGATTACAGGATTCAACTGGCGGCATACGAAGGGCCGCTCGATTTGCTGCTGGATTTGGTGCGCAAGCAGGAAATCGACATCCATAATATTCCCATCGCCAAAATCACGCAGCAGTACCTCGACTATTTGCATCAGCTCGAAAAACTGAACGTGGATGTGTCGGCGGACTTTTTGTACATGGCGGCGACGCTGATTTACATCAAGTCGAAGATGCTGCTGCCAGTGGATCCTCTGGCGCCGCCAGAGGAGCAGGATCCGCGCGGCGAACTGGTGCACCGGCTGCTCGAACACGAGAAATTCAAGAACGCGGCGCAGATGCTCTACGAAAAGCAGCAGCTTGAGGCGCATGTGTGGTCGCATCCGGATATGTCCCTCTACCAGAGCGAAGGGACCGAGGGGGAGTTGATCGTTTCGCTGGTGGATTTGGTGAAAGTGTTTCAGCAAGTGCTCGAGCGGCGCCGGGAAGTGGCGAAGATCGAGCTGTCGCATGAAGTGGTGACGGTGGCGCAGATGATGGAGCAATTGCGCGCGCGGTTGCTGACGAGCGAGGGGCCAGTGTCGCTGGCGGAATTTTTCGAGGCGTGCCCGTCGAGGCGCTCGATGATTGTGGCGTTGCTCGCGGTGCTCGAAATGGTGAAGCTGCAAGCGGTGATGTTGACGCAGGAAAAAGCGTTTGGGGATATTTTGCTGCGTAAACATAAAATGTTCGATTTGGTGTTTGAGGGCGGGGAAGCGATGTCGAAGATCGACGAGGAGTATTTGTGAAGACAGTGGCTAGTGGCGGTGACAAGTGACAAGTGAAAGGCAGAAGACATCGCGCAGATAAAACGCGCGAAAGGAAATAATAAGGAACCATTGTTTATGTCGGAGCTGAAGCTCCGACCCCCTAAGGGCAAATCAACCATGACGGAACAAGAACTGCAGAGCGCGTTGGAGGCGATCATTTATGCGGCAGATGAGCCGGCGACGCTGGATCAGATTCTCGCCGCGGTGGGCGGCGAGCGAAGCGAAGTGCGCGCGGGGCTCGACCGGCTGGTCGCTTCGTATGCGGTGGAAGAGCGCGGCGTCGAGATACGCAAAGTGGCGGGCGGCTGGAAGATGTACACAAAGGCGCAGCATCATGAAGTGGTGCGCAGATTCATCAAGGGCTTGCGGCCACCGCTGCGGCTGACAATGCCCGCGCTCGAAACGCTTTCCGTGATCGCGTACAAACAGCCCGCGACGCTGCCGGAAATCAACGAAGTGCGCGGCGTGAATTGCGGCGGCGTGGTGAAGACGCTGCTCGAACGGCGATTGATCACGACGGCGGGACGTAAAGAGGCGGTGGGACGGCCGATTTTGTACCGCACGTCAAAGGATTTCCTGATGCGATTTGGGCTGGCGGATTTGGAGGAGTTGCCGAGCCTCAAAGAATTCGAGCAACTCGCGCAGGCAGCGTTGGGCGCGGATGAGGGAATTGCGCCTACGGAGCCGGAGGAAGAGGGAAATGTTGCGCCCGCGATTGGGCGGCCGGAATTGGTGACGCGAGAGCCGCAGGCGCGCGGTGCGCAAGAGGGTGACGCCGAGGCTAGTGATGTCCAGGCAAATGAAGATGCGCGAGCGAGCGAGAAGGATTTGGCTGTGACGCCGCAGGATGAAAAGGACGAAGACACAGCAGACGGCGAGACGCAAGGTAAAGCGGCGGGGATTTAAAGTTGGCGAAACCTCAGGATCGCTACGCGATGTGCGCGAACGTGGTGCGGCGAACGGCCGAAAAGAAAAAGCAGATCCCTCGTCTCATGGCTCCTCGGGATGACAATGCGCATTAGCTTGCATTGTGATGTGGCGTTGCGTCTGGAGGAGCGACAGTTTGCGCAGAAGACGCACAAAGAGGAAAGAGATTTTTGTGCAAGGCGAGTTCGGCACGGCTGAAGCCGTGCCCTGACAGGTGCAAGACCCGCGTCGTCGGACGCGAGCGTGCCTAACCGTGAGTGAAAGGAATACATGGAAGAGCGGCTGCAGAAAATTATTTCGCGGGCGGGAGTCGCTTCACGGCGGCACGCCGAGGATTTGATTACGGCGGGACAGGTGGCGGTGAACGGGCAAGTGGTGACGGAACTTGGCACGAAGGCGGATGCGGCACGCGATCACATTCGCGTGTCGGGGAAATTGCTGCGCGAGCGCGAGACGAAAGTCTACATCATGCTGCACAAGCCGGACGGCGTGGTGGCGACGTTGCGCGATCCGGAGGGTCGGAGGACGGTGGCTGATTTTCTTTCGGGCGTGCAGGGGCGCGTGTTTCCCGTGGGCAGGCTGGAATATCACACGTCGGGGCTGCTGCTGTTGACGAATGACGGAGACCTGGCGAACCGGATGATGCGCGCGCACGCGTTGCCGCAGAAATATTGTTGCAAAGTTTCAGGCGCGTTGAGCGATGCGGAATTGCGCGACGTGCAAACGCGCGGGCGAGTGAAAATGCAACGCGCGAAAGGCATGCCGGGTGGATGGTGGGACGTCACGACCGCGGGCGTCAGCAAAGATGCGTTTCGCGACGCGCTGTTTGCGAGCAAGCATCCGGTCGAGAAAATGAAGCGCATCGCAGTGGGGCATTTGGAACTCGGGCCGCTCGGCCCGGGGGAATATCGTCACGTGACGCGAGACGAAGTGGCGGAGCTCGAACGAGCGGTGACGCGGGCGGAGCTGCATCCCGAGGGAAGCGGCGAGATTGTTGCGGCGCGTGGTGGGGCGAAACCGGCAGCGCGAGGACGTAATATTATTAAGGACGGCAAGCGAAGTTTTGCGAGAAAGCCCCACGCTCATAAACCGAGCATGGGGCACTCGAAAAGGCCAAAGCTAGGCGGGGCTACGCGCCAATCGGCGAGTCGACCGGTGAGGGATCGTTTTTCGAAGCGAAAGCGCTGAGGGCCGAATGACGAACCGTTCACGCGACGGAAAGCCGGAACATACGAACGCTGCGCACGACGGAATACCGCAGTACATACGCGAAATTGATGCGTACCTTCCGGGGAAACCAGTGGAAGAAGTGGAGCGCGAGCTGGGGATACGCGCGATTAAGCTGGCGTCGAATGAAAATCCGCTGGGACCTTCGCCGTTGGGAGTGGAAGCGGCGAAGCGGGCGCTGGGGGAAGCGAATCGCTATCCGGATGGCGGGAGCTACTATTTGCGCGAGGCGCTGGCGAAGCGTCTGGATGTGGCGCGGCAAAATATTGTTGTGGGGTGCGGGTCGACGGAGTTGATTCATGTGGTTGCGTCGGTGCTGCTGGGAACGGGCGAGAGCGCAGTGACGTCGGAGGGATCGTTTCCGCTGTACTACGTCGCAACCGAAAAAATGGGCGCGAAACTGATTACCGTGCCGCTGAAGAATTATGCGTTTGATTTGGACGCGATGGCGCGCGCCATAGAGCCAGAGACGAAACTGATTTACATTGCGAACCCAAATAATCCCACAGGCACGGTGTTTGACGCGGGGGCGTTCACGACATTTCTGGCGAAAGTGCCGGAGCGCGTGCTGGTGGTGCTCGATGAGGCGTATTACGAATACGTGGAGATGGCGAATTATTCGCGGTCGATTGACTTGGTGCGCGAAGGCACAAATATTCTGGTGCTGCGAACGTTTTCGAAAGTGTACGGACTGGCGGGGATGCGCATTGGATACGGGATCGGCCCGGCGGAGCAGTTGACGGAGATTGACAAGATACGGTTGCCGATTCCCGTTTCAGGCGCGGCGCAGGCAGCGGCGCTGGCGGCGCTCGATGATTTCGAGCACGTGCGGCGTTCGATTGAAGTGAATCGCGAAGGGCTGGCGCAAATCGGAAAAGGATTGCGCGAGATGGGCGTGAAGTTTGTGCCGTCGGTGACGAATTTTATTTTGGTGGAAGTGGGCGAGGGCGCGGATGCGTTGGCGGAAGAGATGTTGAAGCTGGGAGTGATTGTCCGGCCGATGGCGTGGATGGGATTTCCGAAGGCGATTCGCGTGAGCGTGGGGACGGCGGAAGAAAATGATGCGTTTCTGCGGGCGCTGGGACAGTTGGAAAGACGAGTGGCTAGTGGCGAGTGACTGGTGGCTAGAGAAAGGCGAGGCGGTTTGCGCAGAAGTCGCGCAAAGAGGAAGTAATTTTTCTGCAGGGCAGGTTTGGCACGGCTAAAGCCTGCCCTGACAGAAACCTTTCTGAGATGGCTTTTGTGTGAAGGATTCGCGACAAAGTGAATGCCGACGAAATTGCGCAATTGCTGGAAAGCGCGCGGACGATTGCGGTGGTGGGATTATCGTCGAATAAAATGCGGCCGAGCTACGGCGTGGCGGAATATTTGCAGCGCGCGGGATACAAAATCATTCCGGTGAATCCGAGCGAGACGGAAGTGTTGGGTGAGCGCGCCGTGGCGCGTCTGGAAGATATTCACGAGAAAGTGGACATCGTGGATATTTTCCGGCGTTCGGAATCTGTGCCGGAAGTGGTGGAAAGCGCGATCGCGATTGGCGCGAAAGCGGTGTGGATGCAGGAAGGCGTGATTCATGAAGCGGCGGCGGAACGAGCGCGGGCTGCGGGTCTGGAAGTGGTGATGGATAAGTGCATGCTGAAGGAGCACGCGAGGCGATTCCGCAAATGACCGAGAGAACGAAGCGATTTGGCTACCGAATTTTCGAAACTCGTTGAAGCAGAGTTTCTGGTTGCCATTCTCGCGGGCGCGCGAGGATTATCGTTTGCAAAGACTCATGCAAAGAGCGGCGGCATAAAGCCGCCCCTACACGGAGTAACAATGAGTGGAGCTTTTCAAAAAGTTAAGAGCGAAGCGTGGATGCGGCCAGTGATTTCGGCGGCGGCAGTGATGATTTTGTTTGCTGCGTTTGCGGCTGCGGCGACCAACGATGACAAAGCGGAAGGGCGGCGCTGGTGGGACGACGTGAAGTATCTGGCGAGCGACGATCTCGAGGGGCGCATGACAGGAAGTCCCGGGTATCAAGCAGCGGCGGAATACGTGGCGGAACGGTTCAAGAAAGAAGAATTGAAACCCGGGGGAACGGTGGGTTATTTCCAGCCCGTGCAATTTGAGTCGCACCAGATCGATGAAGTGCGCACGACGCTGGCGATTGTGCAGGGCGACAAAAAGACGGATTTGAGATTGGGGAAGGAAGCGTTTTTGCGGGCGACGGGCGATACGGCGAAGCAAATTGATGCGGGAATGGTGTTCGTGGGATATGGGATGTCGGTGCCTGAAGCGCACTACGACGATCTGGCGGGAATGGATTTGCGAGGGAAGATTGCCGTTTATCTGACTGGCGGGCCTTCGACGATAAAAGATCCGTTGCGCGCGCATGAGGAGTCGACTGGCGAGCGCTGGAAGGCGTTGAAGGCAGCGGGAGCGATTGGAATTGCGACGATACCGAATCCGTCGGCGCAGGAAATTCCGTGGGAGCGCATCGCGGGGAACCGGCAGCGCCCTTCGCTGGAGCTTGCGGACGCGACGCTGCGGCAGGATCAGGGAATGCAGATTGCGATGACCATCAATCCAAACGATGCGGACGAATTTCTGGCAGGGTCGGGACACACGATGGCGGAAATTATCGCTGCGGCGAAAGCGAAACAGCCTTTGCCGCGTTTTCCGCTGACGGTGAGAATACGAGCGACGATCAGCGTCGAGAATTCTCCGCTGGAAGCGCCAAACGTCGCGGGAGTGATTGAGGGCTCGGATCCGGAACTGAAGAAGGAGTACGTGATTGTGAGCGCGCACTTGGATCACTTGGGCAAGGGCGCGGCGGTGAATGGCGACGATATTTACAATGGCGCGATGGACAATGCGTCGGGCGTGGCGGCGCTGATTCAGATTGCGCGGGATTTTCGCGAGTCAGGGACGAAGCCGAAGCGGTCGGTGATGTTTCTGGCGGTGTGCGGGGAAGAGGAGGGAGAGCTTGGTTCGTGGTATTTCGCGAACCATCCCTCGGTGCCCGCGAAAAACATCATTGCAGACATTAATATGGATATGTTCATGCCGCTCTTTCCGCTGAAATATTTGCAGGTGCAAGGGTTGGACGAATCGACGCTGGGCGACGACATTCGCGCGGTGGGAAAAGCGGATGGGATCGACGTGATTGAGGATGAGCAGCCGGCAGCGAACCGGTTCATTCGCAGCGATCAGTATAGTTTTATTCAGCGAGGCGTGCCGGCGCTGGCGTTTAAGTTTGGATACATCAAAGGGTCGCCGCAGGAAAAGATTTTCAATGAATGGGTGCATACGAGGTATCACGCGCCGTCAGATGATATCGATCAAAAGCCTGTAGACCAGGAGGCGGCGGGGAAATTTGCGCACATGCTTTTTTTGCTGGCGGATCGCGTGGCGGATCAGGCGGCGCAGCCTTCGTGGGAGCCGACGAGCTTTTTCCGGCGATTCGCGGAAGGAAAGGCGAAATAGTCGATAGTTGAGACTTAAGAGTTGAGAGTTGACGCGGCGCGGTGCGTCGCGCCCTTCGTCAGCGCCCTCAGGGCAAGCGGGCGCAGCAAGCAGCGCCCCTACGAACGGCAAGAACGAAAAACACAGCCTTCACGCGTTTTAGCCTTTATATTTGATAAGAGCCGCAGGGGGCGGAGTTGATGCGGTCCGCCTGGTAGGGACACTTCGAACTTGTTTTGGGCAGACCGTGCGGTGTACATTCCGTTGCAACCCGGAGAATCAGGCCGGAATTTCGTTTCATTCACATGGAGAGTGAAGATGAGCATTTTCCGAGGAGTGTGCGCGTTTTTATTTTTCGGAGCGATTACACTTGTAGGTTCGGCTACGGTGCGGGCTCAGAACACGAATGAGCCGGTGATCAACATGCATTCGACACTGAAGTTCGGCGCGCTGCCCAATTTGCCTGCGTGCCTGACCGGAGCTTCCGAACGCGGGAACCCGATGACCGAGGCCTCGGTTCTTCTGCTGCATTTCAGAGCGGGTTGCCACGTGCCGTGGCATTGGCACACGGCGGAGGAAACGCTCTTGGTCGTGAGCGGCACGGTTCGCGCAGAAATGAAAGGCGGGGCCAAGCCGATGTTTCTCCACGGGGGTGACTACGCATTTATGCCGTCGCACAACATCCACCAAGCGACGTGCGTGGGCACGGTTCCGTGCAGCTTGTTCCTGCATTCGAGCGCCGCGTTCGACATTCATTATGTAGACAGCTCGGGCAAGGAAATTCCTCTGAGCGAAGCGGCGAAACCGGCTGCCAAGGCGAAAGCAAAAGCGAAAATGAAAATGAAAATGTAAATACGCCGAGGTTGGGAGCTGCATAACGTCTTAAGTTTCCCGCCCGAATCCCGAGGCTCGCGCTAGGGCAATGGGTAGAGGGAGATTTTGTTGTTGCCGGGCTCGGTGACGGCGATGGTGTGCGCGTCGGGAGAGACGGCGAAGCTGTGATAGATGAGGTCGTGGAGGATGGGAGTGAGATTGCCTCCGGGGATGGAAACCCAGACGAGATCGCCCAATTGTTTTTCAGGGCCGCGCTTGAGGAGAATGCGCTGGCCGTCGGCTCCCCAAACGACGGTGCCGTAGGCGCAATTCACAGTGACGGTGGATGAGGGATTTGAGAGGGAGCGGACTTCGAGGGTATCGCCATCGCGAAAATAGGCGACTTTGTCGCCGTTGGGCGAAAGCGCGAGCTGGCCAATGTAGCTGTCGAGAGTGGCGAGATTTTCTTCCGTGCCGTGGAGAAGATCGAGACGCACGAGTTTGATGGGGCCGGAGAGGGCTTCGTCGCGCTCGATGGCGACGGCGGCATTGTGTGGCGCGTCCCAGACCACGGCGGTGAAGAAGTGGCCTTTGAAAATCACGCTGCCGGCGCCGACGGAGGGATGGACGAGGCCGACGTTGTAGAGAAGTTCGGAATTGGCGTCGCGCATAAGATAGGCGACGGAATCCGGGTCGGCGAGCCAGTTGGCCTGGATGGCATCTTCGATGACGCTGGTTTTTGTGCCTGCCACGGGAATTTCCTTGCCTTCGTCGGTCATCAGATCGACCAGTCTGCCCTCATGAGTGTTGCCCTCGGCATCGACGACTTGATTGGTGGTCATTTGAACCGTGAGGCGATGGCCGTCGGGGGAAAAGGCGACGCGTTGAATAGAAAAGCTGAAAGGTAATGGGGATTTGACGAGCTTCTCGCCGTCAACGATAAGTTTGCTCTTGCCTTTGCTGGTGAGCATCCAGATGTTGTCACGCTCGATTGTGTAGTGCTGGAATTTCAATTTGCGAAATACGGCGCAGGCGACGCGGCCGTCGGAGGAAACGGAGTACGTGCGGCAGTCGAGTTTGAAACTGGCGAGGGGCTTGTCTTGCGCGCGAGCGCGCGGAGCGGCGACAAGGCAAATAAATATCGCGGCGACGAGTAATACGAATTTGGAAGTACGGCCTGAACAAGTTTGTGGGGAGTTACTGCTGGTCATGAGGTCGCGTCCTCTTTTGGATTGAGCTTCGGTTCTTGCGGCGATTCGCACTTCGATTTCATGCCATGTCCCGAGCTTCCCTTAGGCTTCGGTTCGGACGGCTTTGATTTGATGCGGCGAATCTCTTCGAGTCGCTGGCGGATGCGGGCTTCGACGCCCTGATCGGTGGGGTGGTAATAGATGCGATCGCGAAGGCTGTCGGGCAGGCAAGTCATGTTGGTGACTTTTTCCTCGACGTTGTGCGCGTACTGATAGCCCTTGCCGTAGCCCACGTTTTTCATCAAGCCGGTGACGGCGTTGCGCAAATGCAGCGGGACAGGTTCGGCGATTGTACTTTGCAAATCGTCGTGGACGGAATTGAACGCGGTGTAAACGGCATTTGATTTTGGCGCGAGCGAGAGATAGACAGCCGCTTCGGCGAGAGCGAGATGTCCTTCGGGCGCGCCGAGGAAATCGAAGGCATTCATCGCGGCAAGAGTGATTTGAAGCGCGGCAGGGTCGGCGAGGCCGATGTCTTCGCTGGCCATGCGAACGAGGCGGCGCGCGAGGTAGAGCGCGTCTTCGCCGGACTCGAGCATGCGCGCGAGCCAGTACAAAGCGGCGTCGGGATCGGAATTGCGAACGGATTTGTGCAGTGCGGAGATCAGGTTGAAATGCTCTTCGCCGGCTTTGTCGTAGGGGAGAAGCTTGTGTTGAAGGACGTCCTCGAGACGTTCACGCGAGACGATGCGGCGGCCCGCGGAATCGGGCGCAGTGCCGAGGACGACGGCTTCGAGAGTGTTGTACGCGGCGCGGCCGTCGCCATTGGCGATTTGCGCGATGCGGTCAAGAACGTCGTCAGAAATTTCGACTTGCTCATTGCCGAGGCCGCGCTGTTTGTCGGCGAGCGCGCGATGAAGAAGATCGATGGTCTGCTCGGTGGAAAGCGCGTGGAGGATGTAAACCTTCATGCGCGAAAGCAGAGGCGCGATGATTTCGAACGAAGGATTTTCGGTGGTAGCGCCGATCAGCAGAATCGTGCCCGCTTCGACGTAGGGAAGGAAAGCGTCCTGCTGGGCTTTGTTGAAGCGATGCACTTCGTCGACGAAAACGACGGTGCGGCGGCCGTAATGGCGCGCGCCTTCCGCGTCCGCCATGACTTGCTTGATTTCCTTGATGCCGGACATGACAGCGCTGAAGGGGACGAACTCGGAGCGGGTCTTTTTCGCGATCAGGCGCGCAAGGGTGGTTTTGCCGCAGCCGGGAGGTCCCCAGAAAAGCATCGAGACCATGTCGTCGCGCTCGATTTGCGTGCGGAGAGGCTTGCCGGGGGCGAGCAAATCGTCCTGGCCGAGAACTTCGTCGAGCGTGCGCGGACGCATGCGGTCGGCGAGAGGGCGCGAGCTTTGCGGGCCTTCGTTCTCGGGTCCTTCGGGTTCGATGGCGCGAAAAAGATTCATGGCGATGTGTCGCGATTCATTGGATGCCGCGACGCTGGCGCGCGGCTTCGTACAGAATAAGCGAAGCGGCGACGGCGGCGTTCAAGGAGTCTACCGGCTCCGCAAGTTGGATGCGAATGAGCGCGTCGGCGCTGCGTTCGATTTCGGGCGGCAGGCCGGCGCCTTCGTTGCCGATGAGAATCGCGACGGGCTGGCGAAAATTGAATTCGCTGGGGTCGCGCGCGGCGGAATTTTTTGACGAAGAGGCGGCGACGATTTGCAGGCCGGAGACGCGGAGTTGCGCGAGCGCGACGGGCGCGGCGAGTTCGAAGAGAGTCGGAAGACGCAAAGCGGAACCGGCGGACGCGCGCAAGGATTTTGGCGAATAAGGATGCGCCGTGCCTTTCGCGGCGATCACGCCCGTGGCGCCGAGGGCTTCGGCGGAGCGCAGAATCGTGCCGACGTTGCCGGGGTCTTGCACGCCGACGAGAACCACGATGAGGGGATCGAGACCTCGCAGAAGATCGTCGAAGGCGAATTGCGGCGCGCGCAGAAGAGCGGCGATGCCTTGGGGAGTTTCCGTGGCGGCGACGGACGCGAAAAGCTTGTCGGTGGTGCGAAGGACGAGAGTGGGGCGGTCGAGTTCGGCGAGGAGCGCGGCCAGGGATTTTTCGGCGGAGGCGCTGGCGAGGATGGCTTCGAGTTCGAGGTCGGAGCGAATCGCTTCGGAGACGAGGCGAACGCCTTCGAGGCCGATGCGCTCGTCTTCCGGGCGCGAGGATTGCAGGACGGCGCGAAAAAGTTTCAGCCAGTGATTTTCGCGCGAAGTGATGGGCGCGCTTTGCGCAGCGCGCGCGGCGGAAGATTTTGCAGATGAAAAGCGCGGCTGCGGGGTCATCGAAGGCAGACTGAGCAGAGAGGATGGCGCTTCGCCAAGCGCGCAGCGTCAATGTAGCCGGCGCGATCCGTAGTTAGGGACTCAGCGTCGTCGGATACCTGCTCCTTCGTTTGGTCAACGACGGTTTCAGGTCCATTGAGAAAAAGTTACGTACTGCGAGCTAAAGTCGCAGAGTTCCAAATCGGTGACTCCTTCGATGAACGAAATCGATCAGCTGCCGGCTTATTCGGGGTGTGACGGGTAAACGCGGAGTGCAACGATTCTCCTTAGACGCGCCGCCAAGTGCAGGCTCGATAATCTCCGCCAGCCGTGAAAGCTTGGCCAATCTCCGAACCACCGAACGTACGAGCGTCGAAGCCATCCAGGCCCGCTGTGATGTCATGCATTGCGTCACGGGTGTGATCCTCGAGACAGAATAGACCGGGATTGTCTAGTCTGGCAGAGGGCGGCACACAGGAGGTCCTGCACCTAGGCGATACGGCGGCGCGATGCCCAATCTGTATCGCAATAAGGCACTGTGGCGCCTCAGGGGCTAAAGCCGCTTCCATTTGCGCCGTTTTATGTCGGAGCTAAAGCTCCGACCACTAAAAAGACGCGGCGACTCTCCGGGACACACGTTAGAGGTAGTTGCGGTTTTCGTCGGCGAGGAGCATGCCGTCGGAGTGGCATTCGGGGAAGACGCTGGTCTGCTTGAACGGGATGGGCGGGCGAATGCCTCCGTATTCGCAGACGACGCAGAGGCGGCGTTCGGTGGGGCAATTGTTGTGCGAGCAGCGATAGAGCAACATGCGGCGTCCGCACTTGGGGCAATTCTGTTCTGGGAGCATGAGGATCGTATTTTCCGGTTTTGGCGGGAAAACGCAAGGGTTAGTTCAGGGATTTGCGCCACGCAATTGAGGAGAGCGGGGTCGGGAAAGGGGTCGAAGAAAACCCGCACCCGCCAAAGAAAAAGCAGATTCCTCGTCGCGTGGCTCCTCGGAATGACAAGCTATTCGAGCAGCGTAGTCAAAGAAAACCGGCCCGCTTGCACTCTCGAATAGGCCGTCATCCGAGAAGCCGTTTATACGAGTACGCTTGCGCGGGTTTGGGCGGGTATGGTAGTTTGCAGCAGAATGCGGACGAGCGCGGCGCCGCACGAGTGACCCCATTGCCAGCGGAAGTCCTGAAAGTCTCAATCGAGGCACCTGAGCCCTACGCCGTCCATTACGCCGCGAGCTTGATCCAGCGCGGGCGCGTGGTGGGCATTCCTACCGACACGTTTTACGGGCTTTCGGCCGATCCCTACAATTTGGCGGCGATTGAGCGCGTGTTTCGCGTGAAAGGGCGCGCGGAGACGAAGGCGCTGCCGATTTTGGTGAACTCGATTGAGCAGGCGACGACGCTGGCGCGCGATTTGCCGGAGAGTTTTCTGAAACTGGCGCAGAAATTCTGGCCGGGCGCGTTGACGATTGTGGTGGAGGCGACGCACGGGTTGCCGTTGAAAGTGACGGGGAACAGCGGGCGCGTCGCGCTGCGCTGGCCGAAGTCGGCCGTGGCGTGCGCGTTGATTGAAGCGGCGGGCGGGCCGATCACGGGCACGAGCGCGAACCTTTCGGATTTCCGGCGTGCAGCGACGCGGGGTCGCTGCTGAAGCAGCTTGGCGACCGGTTGCCGCTGATTCTCGATGGCGGCGCGACGGGGGCGGCGTTGGCGTCCACGATTGTGGCGCTGCGCGGAGCGGATTGGTCGATCATTCGCGAAGGCGCTGTGCCGGAGGCGGAGATTCGCAAAGCGATCGAGGGGTCGGAGGCGGGCGGACGATGCGAGAGGGTAGTCGACTCGACGGCGAAACTGAGTTCCGTTCGACAATGTTTCTGAGCTTTTCTTGACAGCGAGTAGGTGCATCGCGGCTGGCACGGTCGCACCTTCGTGCATCTGATCGCGACGGCGGCGCGACGGGTGATCGCATTCGGACGAGAAATCGAGCTGGCCTGTATGCTGATCAGTTGATGACAGCAGTGCTGACGATTCTGGTGGGCTGACAGGAGCTATGACCATGGCTTGGACGAGGTTCGTTCAGTTACTAGAACGGTACTCTGCTGCGAGTCGGCGATGCCTCCGTGCGATATCGACTTAATCGAGAACTCACGTCGAGATTCGGCTCCAGGCGGAAGTGAGCCGGATCGGATCTCAGGCAATTTCAGCGGCTGCGACAGAATGGCGTGCTGGAGGAAGTCGAAGTCGCCGCCGGGGGAGAGTTGAATGTTGGTGATGCGGCGGCTGTGGACGGAGATGTTGTCGTAATACCAGAGGTTGATGTACGGCTCGTCGGTGGCGACGAGCTGCTGAATTTGCGAAAGAATTTCCTTCCGTTTCGCGCGATCGGTCGAGACGCGCGCCTCGTCGAGTAAAACGTCCAATTGCGGATTGCGGTAATGGCCGCGATTCGCGCCCGCCGGCGGCATTTTCTTGCTACTGAAAACATACTCGAAGATATCCGGGTCGAGATTCGCGCCGAGCCAGCGCAGCGTGTAGAGCTGAAAGCTGCCGCGCGTGATGTCGGAGTAAAACGTGGCGAATTCGAGCGAGCGCAAATCGAGTTGCACGCCGACGCGATGCCATTGGTCTTGCAGAGCGGCGGCGATGAGGCGCGTGGATTCGTCGGTGGAAGTTTTCAGTTCGAGGTGAAAGCGAATGCCGTCGGGCCCGCGAGGGAAGCCTGCGGCGTCGAGAAGGGAATTGGCGCGGGCGGGATCGAAATCGTAATGGGCGACGTTCCCGTCATAGGCCCAGTGATTCGGAGGCAAAAGACTGTCGGCAGGCCGCGCATAACCTCGCAAGAGATAAGTAATCAGCGATTGGCGATCAGTGGCGTAGGCGAGGGCTTGGCGAACGCGCCGATGCGCGAGGATGGGATCGTCAAAATTGAATGAGATGTAAGCGAGAGCCGTGCCGGGGGAACGAGTGACTTCGAGATTGCGGATCGCGAGCCAGCGCCGCGACCGTGTCGGGCGGGAGGGAATTCACTTCGATGTCGCCGGAGCCTTTGCGAAGTTCGAGCGCGCGCACGAGAGCGTCTGGGACAATGCGGAAGCGGATGCGCTGGAGCGACGGCGCGCCGGCGAAATAATTTGGATTGCGGTCGAGGATGATATTTTCGTCTGTAGCGAGGCTGACGAAACGAAACGGGCCGGTGCCGATGGGATGCTGCGCGAAGTCAGAACCAGCATTTCGCGGGACGACGCCGACGGCCTGTCGCGTGAGGTTCAACGGAAACGAAGCGTAGGGCGCGCGAAGGTGAAAGATAACGGTCCAGGGATCGGGCGCGGTGATGGAGTCGACGAGCGCGTAGGCGCCGCGCTTGGGCGTGCGGATGGCGCCGGAGATGATGGAGTCGAATGTGAATTTGACGTCGGCGGAAGTGAGCGGCTGGCCGTTCGAAAATTTCACGCCGTGGCGAAGATGGAAGACGTAGGTTTGCGCGTCGGGCATTTCCCATTTCTCGGCGAGGTCGGGCGCGAGATCGAGATGGTCGTCGCGCTGGAGGAGGCTATCGAACATTAGGAAGTCGAGATGCTCGGAGAACGCGTCGGTGCCGATGCGCGGATCGAGATTTGTGGGCATGGATTCGAGGAGGAAATTGAGGGTATTCGAATCGGTGGAGGCGCGGCGCGAGCAGCCGAATATGAGGAGGCAGGAGAGTATCAGAGCCGTGGCAGCAAACTTTGAGAACAAGACAACAGCAGATTCCTCGCTGAATGCTGGTCGCATTCGCTCGGAATGACAGGCCATTTGATTTTTGTGAGGGATGATTGCTGCGGAAGCAGGGAGTGCACCTGACACCGGACGGTCAGCGCGGGCGGGCATAGGAGATTTTTCCCATGATGGCGGGGTGGTGCGCGCCGGTCGCGCTCGGCAGATTGTTGGCGTGCTGATGCCAGGCTTCGTAGGCGAGGACGGCGAAGGCGAAAGCTTCTTTGGCGTCGCCGGGAACGCCGAATTCGTCGGCGGAAATAATTTTCAGCGACGGCAGCAACGCAACGAGATAGGCGACGAGCAACGGATTGCGCGCGCCGCCGCCGGAAATGATGAGGTCGTTCACGCGAGCGCGAGGGAAGATGAAATTCTTGAAGGCGCGAGCGATAGAGACGGAAGTGAAGGCTGTGACCGTGTGAATCAAATCGGCGGGACGGATGCGGCGGCGTTTGGCTGTGGCGATGAGACGCCCGACATAAAGCGCGCCGAATTCTTCGCGGCCGGCGGTCTTGGGAGGCGCCATGCGGAAGAAGCGATGCGCGAGAAGTTCGGTCAACAATTTCGGAAGCAGATGGCCGCGGCGGGCGAGTTGCGCGTCGCGATCGTAGCGCAGTCGGCCGCGAGTGAAGTGGGCGGCGAGCGCGTCGATGATCATGTTGCCGGGGCCCGTGTCGAAGGCGAAGACGTTTTTCGGTTGCGCCGCAGCAGGGAGCACGGTGAGGTTGGCGATGCCTCCGATATTGAGCGCGACGCGGCCACGGCGCGGATGGCGATAAAGAAGGTAGTCGACGAAAGGGACGAGCGGCGCACCCTGACCTCCGGCGGCGATGTCCGCGGGACGAAAATCGGCAATCGTTGTGATGCCGGTGCGTTCGGCGATGATGGCAGGCTCGGCGAGCTGAAGAGTGGAGGAGACGCGCGCGCCGAGGAATGGGCTGGGCGCGCCCTGATGGTAAACGCGTCTGGCCGTGCGAGCCGATGAGAGAAATGCGGCGTGGCAAAACGTGAAAGTTGTGGCAGGCGCGCAGGGCGGCGTCGGCGAATAATTCTCCGAGACGAAAATTGAGCTGGCTGATTTCGCGCGTGGATGTTGCGGCTCCGTTGGCCAGGCGAAGAACAGCACCACGGACCGCTGGCGGGTACGGAAACGCCGCGAAATTCACAAGGCGCGCGCGCGGAGCGGCAGGCGGACCGGAAATGTGAACGAGCGCTACGTCGATGCCGTCGGCGGAAGTGCCGGACATGAGACCGAGGACGAGCATGCCGCGAGATGCCCGGCTCACGAGAGCTGCTTCTTGAGCGCGTCGAGAAGATTGAGCGCTTCGAGAGGTTTCAGATTATCGAGATCGGCGCGGCGCAGCGCGTCAAGAACTTCCTGATCGACGGCTGCGAACATTACCGGTTGAGGCGGCGGCGCGGCGCCGGGCGAAAGCTCCTCGGTAAGTTTGTGCTCGCTCTTTTCGTGTTCGGCGAGCACTTCGCGGGCGCGTTCGATGAGCGGAGCGGGCAGACCAGCGAGACGCGCGACTTCGATGCCGTAACTTTTGTCGGCGGTGCCAGGCTCGACGCGGCGAAGAAAAATGATTTCGCTTCCGGCTTCGCGCACGGAGACGTGCACGTTTTTCACGCCGGGAAGCAGGCGCTCGAGCTCGGTGAGTTCGTGATAGTGCGTGGCGAAGAGCGTGCGCGGGCGCGCGTTCTCGTGGAGATATTCAACGACGGCCCAGGCGATGGAGAGGCCGTCAAATGTGGCCGTGCCGCGACCCACTTCGTCGAGCAAGACAAGGCTGGCGGAGGTAGCGGTGTTGAGAATCGCGGCGACTTCGCTCATCTCGACCAGAAATGTTGAACGGCCGCGCGCGAGATTATCGGAAGCGCCGATACGCGTGAAGATGCGGTCAACGAGCGGGAGGCGCGCTTCAGCAGCGGGAACGAAGCAGCCGATTTGCGCCATGATGACGATGAGCGCGGCTTGGCGAAGATAGGTGGATTTGCCGCCCATGTTGGGGCCCGTGATGATGAGGATGGGCTGAGTGACGTCGTCGAGATAAAGATCGTTGGGGACGAAGCGCTCGCCGCGCGTTTCGAGGAGAGTTTCGATGACGGGATGACGTCCGGCGGCGATGAGCAATTCTCCGCGCGCTTTCTGATGAGCAGCGTGATTGCCAGCGCTATGGACGGCGCAGCCGGGCTCGGATTCGGTGAACGACGGGCGCGAATAATTGCGCTCAGCGGAAAGGCGGGCGAAATTCGCGAGAACGTCAAGCTGGGCGATTGCGGAAGATGTTTGGCGAAGGCGCGAGGCCTGCGCGGCGATGGATTCGCGAATCTCGCGGTAGAGGCGGCGCTCGATTTCAAGAATGCGCTCGTCGGCGTCGAGAACTTTGCGTTCGTAATCTTTCAACTCGGGGGAAGTGAAACGCTCGGCGTTGACGAGAGTTTGCTTGCGTTCGTAATCGGGCGGCGCGAGATGGAGATTGGCTTTCGAAATCTCGATGTAATAGCCGAAGACGGAGTTGAAGCGAATTTTGAGCGAGCCAATACCTGTGCGTTTGCGTTCGCGCTCTTCCATCGCGGCGATGATTTGCTTTGAAGATTTGCTGAGACTGCGAAGCTCGTCGAGTTCGGCGTTGTAGCCGGCGCGGATGATGCCGGGTTCGGTGGGTTGAGCAGGAGGATCGTCGGCGATGGCGCTGGCAATCATGTCGCGAACGTCGGCGAGTTCGTCAAGCTGCGCATGAAGAGCCGTGAGGCGCGCGGACGCGAAACGCGTGAGGAATCCGCGCAAAAGAGGCACTGCGACGAGGGAGCGGCGGAGAGCTTGAAGGTCGCGCGGATTGGCGGTACCGAGTGTGACGCGGCTGGTGAGGCGTTCGAGGTCGAAAATCTGGTCGAGGTCGCGGCGAATTTCCTCGCGGACGACGGTGGCGGATTTTAGTTCGGCGACGGCGTCGAGGCGCGCGGAGATTTCTTCAAGCGCGATGGAAGGGCGCAGAATCCAGGAACGGAGAAGTCGCGCGCCCATGCCTGTGGCGGTGCCGTCGAGCGAGGCGAGTAGCGTGGCGGAATCGTCGTCGCCGATGCTGGGCGCGACGAGTTCGAGATTGCGCACGGTCACGTGGTCGAGGACCAGCGCGTCCTGCTGCTCGTAGTAAACGATGCGGTCGAGATGCTCGAGGCCGCGTCCAGCGGGGCGAAGTTGCATAGACGCGGTGCCGTTGCCGGAATCGGTGGCGGAGATGGCGGACGTTTCGCGCAAATAGTGGAGCAAGCCTCCGGCGGCGGAAATGGCTTGGGCGTGGCCGGACAAACCGAAGCCGTCGAGGGTGGCGACGCGGAATTGTTCGGTGAGGAGGCGCTCGGAATAGGACGATTCGAAGACCCATTCGTCGAGGCGCGTTTCGGTGGCGCCGAGACCGTCGAGTTCAGGCGCGGCGGCGCGCGGGAAAAGAGTAGTGGGCTGCGGCAATAGGACTTCGCGAGGGCGGAGAATTTCGAGTTCATCGCGCAGGCGCGTTTCGGCGGCGGCTCCGGTGAATTCGGTGGCGCGGAATTCTCCCGTGGAGAAATCGACGAAGGCGAGGCCGACGGCGGGGCTGCGGCCATTGCTGTTGCGAGCGACGGCGGCGAGATAATTGTTCTCGCGCGTTTCGAGGAGCGGCGAGCCGGTTGCGGTGCCAGGCGTAAGAACGCGGATGACTTCGCGGCGGACGAGTTTTTTGGTGCGCGAAGGATCTTCCATCTGCTCGCAGATGGCGACTTTGTGCCCCGCGCGAATCAGGCGCGCGATGTAATTTTCGGCGGCGTGATAGGGAACGCCGCACATGGGCACAGCCTGGCCCTTCTCGCGATTGCGCGAAGTGAGCGTGATTTGGAGTTCGCGCGACGCGGTGACGGCGTCGTCGAAGAAAAGTTCGTAAAAATCGCCGAGACGGAAAAGCAGCAGGGCGTGGGGATGCTGGCGCTTGATGGCGTGATACTGCTGCATCAGCGGCGTGGTTGGTTCGGTCATGCGCGGGTCGTTCTTGCAGCCATCTTTCGGATCATTTTTCGAGTCATTCGCGGCTGGAAACGAAATGATTATCGCGGGTGCCGCGCCGTTTGGCAACAGCTCTCCAGAATCGTAGTGGACTGTCCCGTTTCGTGCGTAAGGATGAGATATTATTGCGGGCCGGGGAATTGGAATGACTAACTGGTCGCGAAAACACGCCTTCGCTCGGCTGCGAACTTCGAGCCTTTGTCGCCGTGATGCTCCATTAGCCAGTGCGTGGGCGACAATTGGCTGGTGGGAAGCTAGGAGAATTCCCTTCAACCTGATCGTAGGCAGCGCTGGGATTCTCTCATGTGTCGTCGTTGGGATAGTCGGGCTCGGCAGCTACTTCTTGTTCGACAGTGACTTTGGCTTGCCGGGGTCTCCATTCCTCAGTCTAATGGCCGTCATGATCTATGCAGTTATGGCCAATGTTTGTTTTACGTTTGGATGGATCGCTGAGCTTGGCGTGCGAAAGGCATGGCCAGCGGAGGTTGATCGGTTCGCGACGCTAAGTTTTTCACTCGGCCTTGTTTTTTCCACCCTGTTGACCTTAACGCCCGCAGCGGTTGTTGGAATGACAGGAATCTTTGGTCTTTTGGGGCACCTCATTGGTGTGATCCACAAGACCTGAAGTTGAATCGGATGGCTCCCTTGACGACGAAGAGGGAAGTCGAAATAAAGCTGCGCGTGCACGATTTGGCGAGGCTGCTCGGGCGACTGAGGGAGCTTGGGGCTAAATGCGAAGGCTCGGTACACGAGGAAAACACGCTGTACGACACGAGCGCGCGGGATTTTGAGCGGATACAAGCGATTCTGCGGATACGTCGAGAAAGGGCGGCGCGGCTGCCGGGGAAAGCGCGAAGGAGGGGGAAGCGTACTAAGGGGGCTGGCGGGCTGATTACATATAAGGAGATGATAAGCAGGAAGCGCGGGGCGGGCGGCGGGAAATACAAAGTGCGGGAGGAGATTGAGTACCGGGTAAAGAATGCCAGGCGGATCGAGAGGCTGTTTGCACGGCTGGGACTGCGGCGGGGGTTCCGATATGAGAAAGTACCGGACGATATACCGGCTGGAGAGCTTCCCGGAACTGGAAGTGGACCTGGATGAGACGCCGATGGGTGTGTTTTTGGAGTTGGAAGGGCCAAAACGGGCGATTAACGCGGTGGCGCGGGCGCTCGGGTACAGCAAAAAGGACTACATTGCGGTCTCGTATTTGGAATTGTATTGGGCCGAGTGCGAGCGGCAAGGGAAAAAACCGGGGAACATGGTGTTTAAAAGGAAAAATAATTGAGAGTTAGAGCAGTCTTCTCTTGACAAAGTTTGCAAGTGAATTTAACAAGGAATCGAGATGAAGCGCACCGAGTTGGAGCGTTCGTCCAATCAGGATCCGGGGAGTCGATGCCTGCCTGAGCCAAGAAGGAAGGCTCGGGTGGGGGTCGCCAAGCGTGGCGTGTCCGGCGAATGGCCGGTGACGCAGCTTGAGGCCAAGGAGGCGGAAGCCGACCAGGGGTAGTTGAGCGGGAGTGATTTCCGCCCGTGGTCGGAAGCGAGTCCGGCCGCGGGTATTTTTTTGCCTGCGCGGCTGAAGAGGGAGTGAGCCATGCTGCATGCAACGGAACTATTGGGGTCTGAAGCGTACGACGCGCAGGGGAACTTCGTGGGGCGGGTGAAGGAGTTCTACCTCGAACCGGTGGAGCAGGGGAACCGGGTGAGCCGAGTGCTACTGACGCGGGGGAAGTATCAGCCTTTGCTGGCGCGGCATGACCAGATTGGGTTCGTGGCACCCGGGACGATGCGGCTGACCGTGGAAGAAAAGGACCTGGAACATTACCGGCCGAACGAATCGTGGCTGGCCGTGAGGAAGGACTTGCTCGATCAGCAAATCATCGACACGCACGGGAGAAAAGTGGTGCGGGTCAACGATGTGGATCTGACGGAGCAGCGGGTGAACGGGAACGTCGAACTGCGGGTCACGCGAGTGGATGTAGGGTTGACGGGCGCGGTGGGACGATTGCTGCAAGGCGTGGCTTCGCCGGCGCTGATCCGGCGAATTCAGGAGAAGCTGCCGCCGCGGATGATTCCGTGGGAGTTCGTCAATTTGATCGAGCCGGACCCGTTGCGGCGGGTGAAACTGCGGCTGACGAGCTCGAAGCTGGCGCACATGCATCCGGCGGATCTGGCGGAATTGATGGAGGAGCTTTCTCCGGATGAGAGAAGCTCGGTGGTCGCGACGCTGGACGAAACGGCGGCTGCGGAAGTGATTGCGGAATTGGACAAGAGACTGAAGACGCAGTTGGTGGAGACGCTCGAACCGGGAAGAGCGGCGGATATATTGGAGGAAATGCCTCCCGACGAAGCGGCGGATTTGCTGGCTGATTTGCCGCCGGAGAGATCTCGCGAATTGTTGCGGGAAATGCCGAAGCGCGAGGCCGAGGAAGTCAAGGGCCTGCTGCAATTCGAGGGGCACACGGCGGGCGGGATGATGACGACGGAAGTGGTGCAGGTGGGCGAAGACGCGACGCGCGGCGAAGTAGTGGATTACATACGGTTCCACGATGTGCCGCTCGATCAGCTCGACACGGTGGTTTTGATCAACACGCATGCCGCATTCGTGGGAACGGTATCTATGGTGCGATTGCTGCTGGCTGAAAAGGATCAGCGAATGGCGGCGCTGGTGAATGACCCGTTGACGTCGGTGGAACCCGATGCAGATGAAAGGGAAGTCTTCGAACTGTTCGATAAATACAACCTGCGGAGCTTGACCGTGGTGAATGCGGAACACCAGCCGATTGGTGTGATTACGGTGGACGACATTGTGAGCCGGATGCGCGCGAAGCTGGGATAAATGAACTGGACGGACATCAGCGGACGAATGGAAGCCTGGCGCAGCCGGGGCGCACACGTGCGCCGTCAGAGCCGGCATTGGCAAAAAAGGCTGGCGCTGTTCCTGGCGGTGGTGGGGCCGGGGCTGATTACGTCGAACGTTGATAATGACGCGGGCGGAATCGCGACGTATTCGGTGGTGGGAGCGCAATTCGGTTACGCGATGCTGTGGTCGCTGATTCCGATAGCGATTGCGCTGTACGTCAGCGAAGAAATTTGCGCGCGGATGGG
>CAVWSV010000007.1:0-930000 GCA_963757905.1 uncultured Acidobacteriota bacterium
GGTCTGGAGTTCAAATCTCCACGCCCCGACCAAATCCTTACTGCTCAACCGGCTGCAGAGGCCGGATTTTGGCAGTGCTGCATTGTGGTGCAACTTGGGAACAATAGGAAAAATTCCTCCGAAAACTGCACGATTGATACATAGCGTAAAAGACCGCAAACATTCGTCCAAAACCGTTTACCACGCCGCAGAACAAAGCTACACGGACCAACATCTCACAGGGGCTTATTGCTGCTTTATCCCTTCGCCCTGATCTACGGCCGTCCAGTGCACGCCATCCTTGGAAGTTTCAATCGCCACTTTGACGTGCCCAGGCGGTCCCCAGTTGTAAACGATCCGCTCGCCCGTCGTCTTGCCCGGGACCGCTTCGCGCCCGTGTTCAATCCACGTGTCGCCGTTAACTTCCATGCGCGAAACGAATGGCTTGTCGCCCTTTTCTCCGCCGGCATACAGCTCGTAATGCCAGTAACTGTGATCCGCGCTGTTGTAGGTGTCTACAACCAGCGACTCGACGGCTCTGCCCGACCAGACGTTGCTGAACGTGCATTCCAGATAGAGATGGTTTGGCGACCAACCGCAATCCTCGTTCCATGTCCACGAGCCTGGTTTGCCCGACTTCGTTTTCCGCGTCGCGCCGTGAAACACCCAGCGTCCCACGGAAACGTCCAGTTTCTGAACCTCGGGAGAAACCGGGCCGCCGCCCGCCGCCAGCATCGGAACGAACGCGCCCGCGAATGCAACCGTGGCGCCGCACATCACCAATAGCAATAGCCTGCGCTTCATAAAATCTCCTTTCGCAATGCGGTCTGATATCTCTGGCGTGGATCGGATGTCTGTCGAAGCAAACACACCAGAGAGAGCCGTCAAAATAACCACAGCAGGATAACACCGCTTCGCATCATCGCACCGTCACGTTACACGCAACGGGGCGTTCTCCCCATGCTGGACCTGCAAGACGTCGCCGTCGCGGGCGGCAGGCGTCGACTGAAAGGTGCGTCGAGGAACATCCACCCGCCCCTGTCGCGTGATTCAAATTCCCGCTAAAAGTGGAAACCGACTTGGGCCGTGATGGCGCGCGGCGACACGTAGTGCGTGCCGCTGAATGTTGACAAAAAATTATAGAGCGCAACTTTGTTCGTCAAGTTGATGACCGAGAACTGCGCACTCCATTTGTAACGTTCGCCATGAAATAGATTGTCGTCGCCCATGGCGATATCAAACAGGCTTCGCGGCTGAATCCGCGGAGGATTGTGGTCGTCATTTTCCGCACCGGGTGCCGGTACATTGATTAGCGTGGAGCCGAATTGTGACGCAGGGCAGTTAAATGGCAGTGGTTGAGTCGGGGTTGCATGGATCGGCCCGCAGAAGAAGCCAGCTTGAAACTCCTGGTCGGCGGTTAGAGGCACTCCCCCCACATTGGCGGCGATCATGGAAACATTTGGCACGCCGTTGATGAGAACCGAGCCTGGGCAAGTATTAATTGCCAGGACTCCGTAGCAAGGAGATGCTCCGGCAACGAGTCCGCTGTCATACCGCCAGTTGAAACCGAACCATGGACCCTGCTTCCACGGCTGATACTGGAGGTGAGTCGTTTCGTTGAAATTCTCGTCATGATCAATGCGGAAGGGGACAAACCCGCTTCCCGGGACGGCGGGTATGGTGCCCAGACCGGCAACTTGGGGAGTGAAGAAGCGGGCGTTGATGTGCGAGAAAACGACGAGGGCGGTGACTCCGTGGAGGTCAGGCATGCTCGCCCGGACGGCGTATCCAGGGGTTTTGGAGTTATGCCATTCGATGGGGAGATAGATCGGTGTATTGCCCAGATCGCTGAAGTCGAAGCCATTGTGCGTATATACCCACATGTATTCGCCGTCCACTACGAAGTACTTTCCGAAGGCTTGCTGCAGGCCTGCGTGAAATGCATTTCGGAAGCCCGAAGTGACCGCCGCAGGCACGCACGGAACGAGAGCGGAAATCACAGCGAAGTTGCAACCTTCGCTGGACAGAACGAGATTCTCGTTAAACGGAGTTTCCAGTGATCGCGCATAGGAGACACGCAAAACGGTATTGGTTCGCTTGATATTGTAGGCGACGCCGAGGCGCGGCTCGACCTGTCTCGCACTGGTGATGCCATTGTAGAGATCGCCGCGAATCCCGAGATTGAAAGACCAGCTCCCGGCTGTGATCGCGTCCTGGACGTAGAGCGCGAGTTCCTTGACGTCCGTATGGCCATTGAATGGGAACAGGCCGCCCGAGCGCGTCAGATCGAACGGCAGCAGGACTGGATTGAACAACGGGTACAGAGCCGAGTTCGGAGCGTTTGGATTGGAGGCGATGTTCGGCTGAAGTCCGGCACCCGCGCATTGGGCGGGATCAGTGAACCCGGCCACTGCGACGTTGCTGGCATTTAAACAGGGAGCATTGAGGATCGGATCGACAACGCCGAGGGTGTCGTTCTCCGTCAGAAAAGTCTGTTGGTAAGTCACCCCCGCCTTTATGTTGTGGATCCCTTTCACATAGGACAAATCGGAGCGAAGGCCAGCGTTGGCGAGCGTGCGATGCTGGCCGACTGTCTCCCTTTGAAGGCTTGGCGGCCCGATGTCCGCCAAGGGATTACCGCTTGGGTAGTAGTGGTAGTCGTCGCGACGCACAAAGGCCCCGAGGGTGAACACGGTGCTCGAACTGATCAGATGCGTCCATGTCGGCGCGACGTTGAGTGTTCCAATCTGCGAGCGCTGATCGGTGGGTCCCACAAGCGCAGTGTTCGCAGTGCCGAGGAGGTCGCCTTCCGTGAGGCCCGCATTGAGGTTATCGAACGAATTGGGGTTCTGGAACCAGGAGCGAGTGTAACCCACGTTAAGCTGAAGAGAGTCTGCGCTCGACAAGCGATAGTCCACGCGGTCGAACACGTTCTCTTCGTTGCCTTTGTCGTGCATTACGGTGAATTCTGGCGGATCAAGGAATCGACCGGTGTTCAATCCGCCTACAGCGATATAGTTTCCCCACTTCTGGCCTCCGTAAGCGAGGTCGAATCCGGCATTCGATGTGCCAAAGGTGCCGTACGAAGCGGTCACACTGCCATGCGGGGTGGTCACGCCCTGGCCCGAACGCGTCGTCACGTCGATGACCAGGCTCGTCTTGTCGCCGTATTCGGCGGGCGGCGCGCCTTCGATGACTTCTACTGACTGAATGGCATCGAGCGGTATCTGGTTTGAAAAAACCTTGCTCTGCTGGTCGGTGATGGGCTGGCCATCCAGAGAGAACGAATTTGAGGCGTGATCGCCGATTCCATGGAACAGGCCGTTCGAATCCGCAGTGACTCCCGGTGCGGAGAGCGTGACCACGGAACTGAGAGATGAGGTTTGGCTTTCGAGGGGCAGCTTATTGATGAGCGTGCGGTCGATATCGGTGTGCGTCGTTGGAGTGTTTTCCAGCAGGTCGCCCGCGTCCGCCTCGACGGTCACCGTTGTGCTGGTGCCTGCCAGTTGCATGCTGATTTTCAGGCTAACAGGGACTGTCGAACGCACGTCAACGTCTTGGACGTAGGAAGCGAAGCCTTTTGCCGTAACCGTAAGGTGATAGGGGTTGAATGGCACGTTCGGGAAACTGAAGTTGCCCGAACTGTCGGTTGTATCTGACCTCTCATAACCGCTGACCGGATCGTGGATGGTTACCGTCGCGTTGGCCACCACGGCGCCGGAGGGGTCCAAAACCGTACCCGAAATTGTCGATGAATTTCCCGTCTGCGCATGCGAAGCTGCCGCGTAAACCAAAAAGAACAGACACACAAATAGAACTGGAGGATATCGTCGTAGTGAAGCCATGGAATTCTCTCCTTGTAGGGGCGCATGCGCCCGTGATCCGACTGCGAAGGCAGTGGACCGGAAGTGTGGACTTGGCTTCGCTCGCTCCCGGAATTGTCCGGCAGCGGCGAAGTGGCTTTCCTCAAATTGTAGGGGAGGAGATGCTAGAGCGGAGGGGCGCGAGGAGATATTGAAAAGGCTGACGGTCCGGCATAGCTCCAAACAGGATTTCGCAATGCGACGCGATCAAGCGGCTTTGGCTGCAGCAACCGAGGCTGCGGGCTCGGTGCGACGATACGAAGGCGAGCGAAGTGGCAAAGCTGGCAGGTTCTTTCCGAGGCTGGGTTTTTGTGGTGATGCAAAGCCGAGGCGGCCACGCACGTGTTGGCCACAACGAGGATGAGCGCCAGCGCCACGATCAGCCGCGAATACTTCCGCGGGATGAGATAAGTCGTCACGCTTCGATCGCTCTTATTTGCGCTCATTTGCAAATCACACTTGCAAGACATCGCCGTCGCGGGCGACGGCGCGGTAAATCACCGGGTCGATGAACACGGCTAGGCACAACCGCGAAACCAATCCGGCGACGATCACGATGGCGAACGGACGTTGGGTGTCCGAGCCAATGCCGTGCGAAAGCGCCGCCGGCAACAGGCCGAGACATGCGACCAATGCCGTCATCATAATCGGGCGCAGGCGCAGGAGAGCCGCTTCGCGCGTGGCCGTGCGAATGTCCTGGCCGCTCAGGCGCAGTTTATTGATGAACGAATACAGAATGACCGCTGTTTCAACCGATACACCCATCAACGCCAACAATCCGAGCACAGAGGAAACACTGAACGGCGTGTGCGTCAGTTTCAATGCGATGAGCGCGCCAACCGGCTCGGTAATAACAACGCCCAGGGCGATCCCAACGGGGAATTTGAAATTTCCGTACAGCGCGAAAAGAATAAAGAAGATCAGCAGCAGCGCCAGCGGACCCACCAAATCCAATTGCTTTTCCGCTGCGAGCAATTCGCTATATTCTCCGCCCCACGTCACTTGATACCCCGGCGGGAATTGCACGGCGCGGGCGATCGCTTTCTGCCCCTCGAGGACTGCGCTTTCGAGGTCGCGGCCTTCTATGCTGTACTGCACGCCGATGTAGCGCGAGTTGTTTTCGCGATAAATGAAGGAAGCGCCTGAACTTTCTCTTATTTCGGCGAGCTGGCTTAACGGAATCAACTGCCCCGAAGGCGTGCCGACCAACAAATTGCCAATTTGATTTGCGCTCGACCGGAACTGCGGCTCCATGCGCACGACCAGGTCGAATAGTTTCTCGCCTTGAATCACCTGCGTGGCCGCTTGGCCTCCGACGGCGGTTTGAATCACACTTTCGACGTCGGCGACGTTGATGCCGTAACGCGCGATCTTGTCGCGGTCGACGTCAATCAGCACGCTCGGCTGGCCGAGTTCGCGAACCACGGTAAGCTCGGTGAAACCGGGAACATGTTCGAGGACGCGCTTGATTTGGATGGCCTTGTCTTGGAGAACGTTCAGGTCAGGACCGTAAACCTTCACCGCCAGGGAGCTTTTCAAGCCAGTAAGGGCTTCGTCAACGGCGTCTTCCGCAGGCTGCGTGTAATTGAAAATCACGCCAGGAAAGACTTTCAGTCTTTTTTGCAAATCCGCGGTTAATTCTTGCTTGTTTCGAATGCTGGTTTCGTGCCAGGCCTTGTCGTTGTACGGCTTCAATCCCACGTAGAATTCGTCATTGAAGAATCCAGTGGGATCGGTGCCGTCGTCTGGGCGGCCAAGCTCCGAGCCAACCTGAGTGACCATCGGATAGGACATCAGAATATTGCGGACCTGCGGCGAGAACTTGCTGGCTTCATCGAACGATATGGTGTACGGCATAGTCGCGCGAACCCACAGGGCGCCTTCATCGAGATGCGGCATAAATTCCCCGCCTATGTAGGGAATGAACAGGAGAGTCGCGCCAAAAATGACGCACGCGCCGATAATCGTCGGCGCCGGATGGTCCAGGCACCAGTCGAGGCGGCGGGCATAGAAATTTTTGAAGTGCTCGAAGAGCTTATTGGCGCGCTCGTGCACGTCCTTCAGCCAATAGGAGCACAGCACGGGAACGAGAGTGAGCGTGAGAAGCAACGCGCCCAGCAGCGCAAAAGCCATCGTATCAGCCATGGGATGGAACAATTTACCGGAAGGCCCGCTGAGAGCGTAAATCGGGATATATCCCGCGATGATCACGGCAATGGAATAGAAAACGGGGCGGTCCACGTCGGCAGCGGCAGCAAGAATAACTTCGTTGAGCTTGTAATCCTGGCCAGCGCGCAGCCCGAGCTCGCGATAGATGTTCTCCACCATCACGAGCGTGCCATCAATGATGATGCCGAAATCGATCGCGCCAATGGAGAGAAGGTTTGCATCAACGCCTTTGGCGTGCAAGCAAATGAAGGAAAACAGCAGAGCAAGCGGAATGGTGAGCGCCACAATAACCGCGGCGCGAGCGCTGACCAGAAAGAAAATCAAGACAAGGAACACGAGAAGCATCCCGCGGAGGAGATTGTTCTCCACCGTGTCTATAGTCAGCTTGACAAGGTCGCTGCGATCGTAAAACGGGTGAACGCGAACATCCGGCGGCAAGACGTGCTGATTTAGATCACTGGTCTTGGCTTCGACCGCCTTCAGCACCGTTTGCGCCTGCTCGCCCGTGCGCATTAGAATGACGCCTTCAACGGCGTCATCATTTTTCATGAAGCCGAATTCGCCGAGGCGAGGAGCATGGCCCATGGTCACCTGGCCAACATCGCGAATGCGAACTGGCACGCCGTTCTGGCTCCCAACAACGACGTCTCCGATGTCCTTGAGATCGCGCATCAACCCAATCCCGCGAACGTAATAAAACTGGCCGCCCTGAGAATAAAATCCGCCGCCGGCGTTGGCATTGTTATTGGCGAGCTGCTGAAGAACGGTGGGAACGGACAGGTGATAGCCGTAGAGCTTGGTCGGGTCGAGCAAGACCTGGTATTGCATTACCGTGCCGCCGAAGCCAGAATCGTCCGCGACGCCGGGAACTGACTTGTAGGCACGCTCGATCACCCAGTCTTCATAAGTTTTCAGCTCCTGAGGGCTGCGGTCGGGGCTCTCGATCACGTAGCGATAGACCAGATCACTGGGGCTGGAAAGCGGCGCCATCGAAGGAACCACGCCGGAAGGCAAAGCGGCGTCTGCAATGCGCTCAAAGACCACTTGACGCGCGAAATAATTGTCCGTTCCATCCTCGAAGGTCATGATCACGTCGGAAAGACCGTAGAGGGAAATCGAGCGCATCACCCGCATGTGCGGCACGCCATTCATTTCGATTTCCAAAGGAATGGTGATCAGCCGCTCGACCTCCTCGGCCGCATGGCCCGGCCACTGGGTGATAAGCTCCACCATCGGAGGCGAGAGATCCGGGTAAGCATCGACCGGCATGCGCTGAAAGGACATGGCCCCGCCGATCGCCAACGCAGCGACGAGCAGCAGAATCAGGAATCGTTGGCGAAGCGCGAATTGAACTATGCGATGAATCATCGTCTGTTATCCGCTCACTGTTGCAAAGAATTTTGGAATTGCAGGAACAGGCTGCCGTCCGCGACCACTTTGTCGCCCGGCGACAATCCCCCAAGAATTTCGATCTGGCTGCCCTGTGTTTCCCCGATTTCCACCATGCGGCGGGCAAATTGCGTTGCGCCGGCCTCAACATATACAAAAGGCTGATTTTCGGCGTTGCGCAGCACAGAAGCCGCCGGAACAATAATGGCATTGGGAATCCTACCGGCAACGACCGTGGCAGTGACATACATCTGGTTTTTCAATTTGTCGCCAGGATTGTCCGTGACTATGCGCGCCTGCAGCGTCCGCGTGTTGGGATCCAGCGCAGGAGCCAGGTAAGAAATTCTTCCGTGGAAGGGCGTCGGATACGCGTCGGTTTGCAGGGTCACTTCTTCGCCGCGATGAATATAGGAAAGCTGATTTTGGTACACGTTGACCAGCACCCAAACGGTGCTCATATCCGAAATGGTGAAGCACTGCGTCGCGCCCGCTTGCAGCAATTGGCCGGGGGAGCACTCGCGGTCCACGATTTCGCCGCTGATCGGAGCAAGCACCGGAATCTCCGCAACGGGAGAAGCGTCCGCGACTCTGTCGAGATGGGTGATGCCCAGAATGCGCAGAGACTGCTCGGAAGCCGTCAAGTCTGCCTCCGCCTGATTCTTGCCGGATTCGGATTGTAGGAGATCGGCTTCCGCAATCGCGTGATGAGAATACAGATCTTGAGCGCGTTGATAATTTTTGCTGGCCACTGCAAAGGAGTCCTTCGCTTTCAAATAGTTCGCACGAAGGAGCGAAAAATCCGGGCTGGCGACTTCCAGCAGCGGCTGGCCAGCGTGGACTTGCTGGCCCGGAAAAGCGAGCACCCGAGACACAGGGCCGCCAACAGCGGAAATCACAGGAGTGGTCTTGAAACCGTTGTAAGCGACTTGGCCGCTCAGTCGAAGCGTGCGTGTGAGCGATCGAGGCGCAACGGTGACGATTTGAATGTGCGACATTTGAGCCTGCGGCACGCTGAACAGTTGTGGCTGTCCGCCTCCCGCGGAGGCGTAGGATGTCATTTTTTCCGCGGATTCACGGCCGTTGGACCCGCATCCTGCGGTAAGCAGCGCGGCCGCGAGACCAGCAGCGAGAACTGAAATAACGGTGAGCGTTTTCTTCGACAGCGTCATTGAGGTCATGGCAGATTCCTTGTGCCTACAGCTTCGCGCAATTGTTCCAGAGCGAGCATGTAAGTGGCGAGTTGCTGGCGATAAGCGAGTTGGATGGCGCGATAGGTGCGCTCCGCATCCAGAAAATCAAGCAGGCTGACCGAACCTCTACGATAGGCATATTCGCTGATATCGAGCGACTCCTTGGCTTGCTCGAGATATCCACCCTGGTAGATCTTTACCGTCTCATCGTTCGTGCGCACGGTCTCGTAGGAAATGCGCACATCGCTCATCACTTGCTCGCTCGCTTCCTGTTCCAACTCCTGCGCCTGAGAAATCGCCGCATTTGTTCGCGCAATTTCGCCCTGATTGCGGTCGAATATCGGCAACGGCATGCTGACGATGATCGAGGAGGAATTGTAGCCCGTGATATGCGTGAAATTGAACGTGCCGTTGACGTCGACCTTGCCATTGGCCTTAGCGAGCAGATATTGGCTTTGCGCAGCGCTTACGCCCTGCTCGGCTGCGCGCAAATCGGGGCGGTCCTTGATGGCCATGGCCTGCAAGTCCTCGAGCCCGTAAGGCATTTTTCGATACACGAGATTGCCTGCCACGTCGTAATCCATGGGTACGGATTCGAAGCCGAGCAATTGCCGCAAGACCGCAAGGGATTGCCTCCGCGCCAGTTCTGCAGCCGTAACATCGGTCTGGAATTGCAGCAACTGCAATCTGATTTTCAGCAGGTCGCCTTCGCTGATCGCACCGGCTTTGTACTGTGCTTCGCTAATGTCTGCCGTATTCTGAAAATCTTTAAGGTCCTGGCGGGCGAAAGACAGGGTGGATTCTGCCAGCAGGGCGCTAGTGAACTGCGACGCGACATTGAACGTGAGGCTTCGTTCGTTATCTGCGACTAGCGATTTCGTCACAGTGGTCACGTCCTGCGCCGCCTTCAGACGGCGTTGGCGCTTCCCGCCCCGTTCGAACAGATAGCCGACCCCAATATCAAATTCGGCCTGGTTGATGTTGTCCGCTGTGAAATCGGAGGGCTCCTCCGGCAGCCCCACAACGTCCGTTCCGAAAACGGGATTCGGTCGAAGATTGGCGGTGATCTCCTCATCTTTGCTCTGTGTGATTGTGCTGCGAGCTGCCAGCAAAGCATGATTATGAGCCAAAGCTAACTGAATCGCTTGGTCCAATGAAATTCGAACGGGCGATTGCAGCGCCTGTCCAGAGGCGAGGACCGCAATGCCCAGCAAAGCGCCCAGAAGAACCGAAAGATGCAAAATGCGAGAGAACATTTTTATTCCTCGAATAAAATGGGAGTTAGGGCGCACCAGCGCCCGAAGAATAGGCCGGAAATTACAGGGAAGGAGGCGCGCGGGTCGCGAGAAGAGGGCCAACGGCAAGGGAACGTAATGCCGGGTCTGCTAAAACAGCGCTGTCGCTAATCTCAGACATCGGAGGCACGCATTGACCGGCGATCGTCTGCTGCCCTGCCTGGTGCGCTAAGTGGCAAAGCACGCAGCTGGACTCAGATGATGTGTTGGCATGATGATGCCAAACACTCCCGGCAGTCGCTGCCGTCAGCAACAGCAGCGCCAGGGAAACAGTGAACATCATCCGCCGTATTGTCTTGTTCACATGAACCTTCAAGCGTAGCAAATCACAACGCTTACTACCGTAACTCAGACGTCGGCCTTTGGCAATTGGTTGCACTTTTAAAGGTGTCCGAACATTACTACCCACCGTAGAGTGTGATTCTTGTTCTGGGTGGCTCACTCGCATGAAGCAAGATGCGCCTCTTATTGCCTTCAAGACCCTCCGAAACCTGCCACCGCGACTCGGCGCCGAAAACGCGAGACCACGCCGACGATCTGCTCGCCGTAGAGCTCCACTTTTCGTTCGCCGAATCCGTGAACGCGCAAAAGCTCCGAAAGCGACGTCGGCCGCACGCGACAAAGCTCATCGAGCGCAGTGTCGTGCATCACCACGAAAGCCGGCACGCCTTGTTGCTTCGCCGCTGTTCTTCGCCATTCACGCAGGCATTCGCGCAGTTCGGCATCCGCACCTAAGAGAACGTTCCGCTCCTTCGGCTTCCGTTTCGCCGAGTCTGCTTCCCGGCACGTCCGCATTGACGCCTGATTCCGTTTGGGAGCTTTCGCCGCATCGGGCGCCGCCAGCCAATCCGGTTCGGAGCCACATATGTCGCAAGCCCCGCACGATTTCCATTTTGGATGTTCGCCAAAATGCGCGCATATCCGCCGATGGCGGCATTCTGCGGATTCAACAAAGCCGCGAATTTCATCATATCGTTGCCATGCGCGTTTCTTCTCTTCCGCGTCATCGATCTGTCCGATGAAGTAGGTCAGCAGGCTTGCATCGCGCTTCTGCCAGAGAAGAACGCAATCCGCGGGCAGCCCGTCGCGGCCGGCGCGTCCTGCCTCTTGATAATATTGTTCGATCGATTTCGGCAGCGAGAGATGAATCACCGCGCGTACCGCCGCCTTGTTTATGCCTAGCCCGAAAGCCAGCGTGCCCACCAGAACGCGCACGTCATCAGCCATCCACAGTTCCTGATTCCGCCGTCGCGTGCTTGGGTCCATCTTGCCGTGATAGCCGATCGCGGAAATTTTCTGCTCCTCGAGGAAATCCACTGTTTCCTCCACCTTCGCGATCGTTGACGCATAGACGATCACGTTGCTGTCCCGGTACGTTCGTATCGCTGCTACCAGCAAGCCCTCCTGCGTCCGCGCTTCGCATTGCTTGACGACGTACCGCAGATTCGGCCGGTGAAAACTGGCGATGCATTTGTGCGGATCGCGCAAACGAAGCTGCTCCACAATATCGTGGCGCACTCGCTGCGTCGCGCTGGCCGTGAAGGCTGCGATGGGACGGTCCGGAAACTGCTTCCGTAACGAACTCAGCTGGCGGTATTCCGGACGAAATTCGTGGCCCCATTCCGAAATGCAGTGCGCCTCGTCGATGGCAAAAAATGAAATCGGGATTTGCTGGAGCCATGCGGCCGTATCGGCGCGCGCCAGCCGCTCCGGGGAAAGGTAAAGGAGACGGTATGCACCCGCGCTCGCGTTACGCATGACCCGTGTCTGCTCATTCGCCGCCACAGAGCTGTTCAGCAACGCCGCCGCAATTCCCATTTGCGTCAGTTGCGCCACTTGGTCCTGCATCAGCGCAATCAACGGCGAAATCACGATCGTAGTTTGTCCAGCGAGCAGTGCCGCAGGAAGCTGATAGCACAGCGACTTACCCCCGCCGGTTGGCATCACCACGCAGGTGTCGCGGCCTTCCACCAGGCCTTGCACGATGCTCTTCTGCAAAGGCCGAAATGCGTCGAATCCCCAGTAGCGGCGCAATGCTTCGGAAAGAGCAACCTCAGAAATCACGTAGGCAGTATAAGTTCGCCCCAGAACCTCGTCTATGACGGATATTAGTGCGTGATAACGCGGGCAACGCGGATGTAATCGCGCCAGTGCGGCGTAAGATAAGAAGAAGCTTGGAACCTGAATCGCCAAAAAAAAATAGCCGGCAGATGTGGCTGAGGGACCCTCACCCGCCGGCGTTTTCCCGCCCATCTCTGGAAAGATTGGGCAAGAACTGTCTACAACGCAACTTCACCGTTGCGAAGAAATTCGTATCGTTCGATTGCCGCCGCAACGCCAATGTCCTGCGGGCGCGTTGAATCGGTGCGAACTACATGCCCCAAACAACGGACTTTCACCGGGCCCGCCAGCGTCACTTCGTGCGGCAGAGTCATCACGATTTCCAGCGGGGCGCCATTCTTCAAATCCTTTGGCAGAGTAAAATAAATCCCACGGGAGCTGACTTCTTTAGTCTCGGTCGACGCTTCGCCAACGGAGGCCTCATTAGTCCAACGAACTTTCAATGGTAATCGCATCTGAAAACGACGAGTCGACCTGCGTTCTTTTTGAGCCAAGAGCCACCTTCCGCTTAGACAATATCGATAGCATAGAGATGCAGCGGCCCATCCTCAATAGACAGTAAGAACCATTTTGCGGAACGGCCTGCTGGTACGAAAGTACTGGACAGCAAACCCTCGGCAAAGTCAGGACTTACGGTAGGCCTGTAGAATGTCGTCCAGCGCCAGAACGCCTTCCAGTTTTTCCAGGTTGGCGCGATTCACCACGGGCACCACGGGCCAGTTTCCGATCAGCCGCAGCGCTTCGTCGAGCGGCTGGTCCGGATAAAGCTGCGGCAGCGGCCCACGGCCGGGGATTTCGTCGATTGACCCCCCGCCGGACTCCACGATTGCCTGCTTGCAGATATCGTCTTGGGAGATGGCCCTCCAGCCGTCCGCATGGCGCCACACCAGGAATTGCGACGACGGCGATGCTTCCGCTTCGCGCTTCAGTTCAGCAGCATCGCCATCCTGCAACACGATGCCCGCGCCCGGCCGCATCGCGTCTTCCACTCGCAGCGTGGTGTGCTCGCGCATCTCTTCAATCGAAGGCAGGTAAAAACCGTCCTGCCGCGCCAAAAAATCGAAAAGCGAAACATGCTGATACCGGCGGGAAATGAAGTAAGCGATCATGTTCGCAATGATCGTCGGAACGATCATGGAATAATTCCCACTTACTTCGAAAACCATAAAGACGGATGTGATCGGCACGCGCAGGAATCCCGCAAAAAATGTCCCCATTCCCACCAGCGCGAATGCCGCCACGGATTCCGTCGGACGATGCAGCACCAGGTGCTCCACTCCGCCCACTGCGCCGCCCAGCATTGCTCCTATAAACAGAGTCGGAGCGAACATCCCGCCCGGCGTCCCGCTCACGAAAGAGATTCCTGTTGCGAGAATTTTGAACAGTCCCAGCAGCAACAACATTCGCCACAGGAATTGATCGTGCAGCGCCTGGTCGATGATCGGATAGCCGGTTCCCATCACTTGCGGCACCCAAATCCCGACGATTCCAATCAACAGTCCCGCCGCCGCGGGTTGAATATATTGCGTCCAGCGGGGCAGTTCCTTCAGACGCGGGCGGAAGTAGGCGATGAATTTCAGAAACGCAAGAGAGGCGACGCCTCCGACAACACCAAGCACTGCATACCCAATCAGTTCAACGGGACTGCGAAATTCCATCGCGGGAACGCGAAACAGGGGAGCGTTCCCCAAAAACTCACGCATCACCACCACGCTCGAAATCGCAGCCAGGATCACCGCGCCCAGCACGCCCCCGCTCCAAGTGCCGATAATTTCCTCGATCACGAAAATCACCGCGGAAAGTGGCGCGTTGAACGCTGCCGCCAATCCAGCCGCCGCTCCAATAGGCGCGATCAGACGCTGTTTTTCGCGCGAAAGTTTTAGGCTGCGCCCAAGAGCCGACGCAATCCCTGCCCCCATTTGCAGCGATGGATCTTCTGGCCCAAGGGATTGCCCGCTCCCAATCGCTAATGCGCACGTAACAAATTTCCCGATCACGGTGCGAAACGGCACGTAACCATCAAAAATAAAGACCGCCGCCTTGGTTTGGTTTACGCCGCTCCCGCGTGAACGTTTGAAAACCAAAATCACCAGCAATGCCACGCCGAACCCCGCCAGCGTCGGCGCCAGCAGTAAGCGCAAAGGCGATGGCTGCATCGAGGATCCCAGCACCCAAAACCGCGTCCATTCAATCGCGATGCGAAAGCAAACGACAACGAGGCCGGAAAGAATTCCGATAATCACGGCCAGCAGAAGAAACAGTTGGCCTTCGCGGAGGGTCAGCGTCTTCCGCCGCCAAAAGGTCCAAAGCTGCTGGATCCTGCTCAGTTGGCGCTCGGGTGGGAGCGGCGAGGCGGGGGTTGTTGGAGTAATCGGCGTACCGCCCGCGGCGCTCATCGTTCCCTGTCCTGGCGAAATTTGCCGATCAAAGTCAGAGCTTCGTCAATTCCTTGCGGCGCGCCGCACTGTTGCGTAGCCGCATCTTCCATCGCGAAAACCAAATTCATGGCGACATCTATCTGGCCGGG
Organism: uncultured Acidobacteriota bacterium; assembly: GCA_963757905.1. GTDB lineage: Bacteria > Acidobacteriota > Terriglobia > Acidiferrales > UBA7541 > DAHUXN01. The sequence goes on from CAVWSV010000007.1 coordinate 14,534, forward strand.
ATGGCGTCGTAAATTGCGGTCTGTTAACTGCGGTCTCAGTGCGTTCGCTTGCGTGTAAAGTTTCGCCAGATCCGATTGCGGCGTGTCTTTTGCGGAAAGATTTGTCCCGCTCGCCTTCGCGCAGGATTGCAAGCGCGCAAACGCCTGCTCAAAGGCCCGGCGCGTGCGGTCTCGCCGCTCGGCCTCGCTAAGTCCCCGCGCGTACGGATCGGCGAAAATCACCAATCGCGAAATCGTTAGGTCGCTTGAGACCTCAGGGTCATCTTTCCGCAAGCGGTTGGCCCGCTCCAGGTAGCGTTCCGCCTGCTGATACTCGCCCAGCTGATATGCCGCCAGCCCAGCGCCCCGCAACGAATCTGCCGGCGGATGTTCCACCGTCAACGCGCTCCGAAACTCAGCTAGCGCGCGCCTCGCGTCCCCGATGCGCAGAAAAAGCTCCCCTGCCTGCGCATGCAACTCCACACCATGCTCTTCGGGGATTTCAGCTACCAGCGCGATCAGCTCCGCTTCCGCTATGGACTTATCGTTTCGCGCAATCAGAAATCGGCACAGCTCCAGCCGCGCGTTCAGCCGGTTCGTTTCCGCATCCTTGGGCCAAACTCCATAGATTGCTCCGTGGTAATAACGCACAGCATCCGCTTCCGAGCCATTCGTTGCGGCAATTCGAGCCAGCGCTAGGTTAATCGGGGCATCAGAAGGGCTGCGCGTCAGCAGTCCGTGCAAATATGCCAACGCTTCGCTGTCGCGATGGTCCGCCGCCAGCGCCTCCGCCAGCCGGAACTGAATTTGCGCATCGTCCGGCCTGTAAACCAGCGCCGTATGAAAATCCGCGAGCGCCGCCCCCGCGTTGCCTGACTTCAGTTGCTGTTCCCCGGCCTCGAACCATTGCTCCCCGAGTGCCGCCAATTTTTCATGATAACCACGGGTAATAAAGCCTGTAAGAGAAAACAACACGATCACAATCAGCGCCGTAAGCGAGAGCACGGTCTCCCGTGAATGCAGGATCAACGAGAAGCGGTTGTCACAGTCCGGGCATTGCGTTGCTCCCGGTGGAAAAGGTTTTCCGCATGTCCGGCAAATTGGGGGATTGTCGCCTTCAGCCATCATGCATCCGTAGCTAGAATATCGCGGAATGAATCTCCCGCAACATTTTCTGCATTAAGTTTGATGAAAAAAACGTCGAAGGGACGGCAGGCAGAAACCGCCCGATTGCATCACGCCTGGTCGATTAGCCGATGATGAATCGCGTATAGGGCAAGTTCCAGGCGATCGGAAACGCCGAGTTTATCGAAGATGTTATGCAAATGATTCTTGACTGTCTGCTCGCTGATGAAAAGCTTCTCGCCAATTTCCCGGTTGCGAAATCCCTGCGCTACAAGCTGAACAATTTCTTTTTCGCGGTCGCTCAGCAGAGGCTTGTCTCGCCGCTGTCCGGTCTCCGCTGAGCGCTTGAACGCGTCGATCACTTCGGCGGTCATGCGATTGTCCAGCCAGATTTCCCCGTCGTGCACTTTCTTGATGCTCTTCAGCAGCAAATCGCTTGCCGACTGTTTCAACACCACGCCCCGCGCTCCCAGGCGCATCGCACGAACCACGTCGCGGTCGTCCTCTGCCGCCGTCAGCACAATCACTCGCGTCGTCACGGAATCGAAATTGATCTCTTCGAGTACCGCCAGCCCGTCCTTTTCCGGCATCCGCAGATCCAGCAGCAGATATATCCGGCTTCAGCTTCGCCAGCATGCGCACGCATTCATTGCCATTCGCGGCTTCTCCGACGATCGTCACTTCGTCGGTGCCCTCAAATAGTTTGCGCAGACCATCGCGAAAAATAGCATGATCGTCTGCAACCAGAATGCGGACAGGCGTTTTGCTTTTCGTATTTTCATTTCAGTTCAATGGGATTTCTACCGTTAGACGCGCACCATGCCCTGGGTTCGATTCTACCGTCAGGACACCCCCCACGGTGCGAGTCCGCTCTTTAATTGAGATCGGACCTAGACGCAAACGATCCAGTTCTTCACTGCCAAACTTACCCGTAAAGCTGAATCCCTGCCCGTTGTCGTCGACGACGAGGAAAATTTTCGTGTCGTCTTGCCATAGTTTTACCACGACGTGGCTCGCACGCGCATGCTTTTTTATATTGTTCAGTGACTCACGATATATCTGGAATACCTCGCGGCAAATCCGGTCCGGCGCCCGCAAATCGTTTTCCTCCAGGAAAAGGTCCACCACCACCCCCGACTCATCGTGGCAGCGTTCCGCGAAACTGTACATCATTTCCCGCAAATCGGCGCTCTCCACGCGCAAGGGCCGCAGGTCCTTCACCATTTGCCGCAGGTCGTCGCCCTCTTCCCGCACTGTCTTCTCCAGCGACTCCAGATCGCCTCCCACCTGCTCGGGAGCCTGCGGCAGTTTGCGCCGCAGCACGCCAAATTGAATATTCAGGCTCAGCAGCGTTTGCAAAATTCCGTCGTGCAGGTCCCGTGAAATGCGGCTCCGCTCCGCCTCCACCGCTCGTGCGCGCAAGCTGCGCAATAGAAACACATTCTCCAGCGGAACGTTCAAGTGCCGCACAATACGTTCGAACCAGCGCAGGTCGCGTCGCGCAAACGGCCGCCGCGCATTCACCAAAATCATGCGTCCAGTTGGATGCCCGGACGAAAGAATCGTCACAGTCATCACGCGCTGCGCATTTAACTCTTGCCGCACCGCCGTCGGCGGCACCTCCAGTGTCTCGACCAACGTCCCCGTTTCGTGATGCCACCCGAACCCGCGCCCTTTTCCTTCGAGTGAATTCCAGTAAACGTTCTGCGACAAATCCTCCGCCAAATAAGCGCCAGCGCGCGTTAGCGCCAGCACATCCGGAGCGATCACGTGCCGCCGGTCCTGCTCCCCTTTCCACACGAACAGCCGCTCGATCTCTTCGTCACAAATCACCAGCACCGCACGTTCGCAATCGAATTCCCGCGCCAGTTCGCTCAATACCAGCCGAACTGATTCCGCCAGCCCCTTCTCCACGCGAATCATGCTGAGCAACGATTCGATAAATCGATCCTCGCTCAGCCGCGTTCGCTCGCGTATTCCCACCCATGCCAAACACAGCCCCGCCAAATAAGTCGCAACTGCGAGCCCGACCGCAGGTATTGCTCCGCGTTGACCCCCGGTCGAAAACCACGCTACGCGGATGGCCACCGCGACGGCCGCGCCCGCGCTCAAGAATGCTGCGTCCGTTGCAAACAAATTGCTTGGAAGCAATCGATGGAGGGATTTGCTGTTGCCCGTTCGTCCCAGCGCGGCTATCGCAAAAACTGCGAACAAATAAAATACCCCGAACGGAGCCAGCGATGGAGTGAGCGCGATAAAGACCGCCGCAGCCACCGCGTCGATTTCCGGCGGAAACGGAATTCGCTTGAAGCGGCCGGCGCGCTCGGTCGCGATCACAACAATCGCGATAACAAGATATCCACCAAGAAAAATCGCAGCAATCCGGGCCGTGCCGGCCGTCGGAGTTCCTTTCAATGCGAGCAATGCAAGAACCAACGCGACAGGACGCGCTGCATTCACTAACTTTCCAAGCTGCCGCTTGTCGGAACCCTCCGTTGACATTGCCCCACCCATTCCCCTATTGGCAAGTCTAGCAAGCCCGTACGCTCCTGCAACGGTGCCGCTGCGTACCAGTAACGCGCGGCGTTGGACCTCCAGCCTCCAGAATCTTGCATACCACGGTCTCCCGGTGTAGAGTCGCCCCTCCTAACGCCGGGGCACCGCATGGCCAGCCCGACACAGCCCGAGCAAGCCCAGCCAACTCCTCAAATCCCCCACTGGAATCTCGCCACTCGCGTCGCCTTCCGCTTCTGCTTCGTCTACTTCGGACTCTACTGCCTTATCACGCAAGTTCTCAGCGGCTTTATGCCAACTCCCCTCAGTGTCTCGATTCCCAACCTAGACGCATTTTGGCCCATGCGCCAAATTATCTTCTGGACCGCGGCCCACATTTTCCGCGTCACACATGCGCTTGTTTACACTGGCAGCGGCAGCGGCGATAAAACCTTCGACTGGGTAGAGGCATTCTGCCTGCTGGTCGTTGCCACGCTCGCCGCGGGCATCTGGTCTGCTCTCGATCGGCGGCGCGAAAATTACGTCACTCTGCACAAATGGTTCCGGCTTTTCATTCGCTTTGCCGTTGCCGGCCAGATGCTTGCGTATGGCTTCGCTAAAATCATTCCCTTGCAAATGCCATTTCCTTTTCTCTCGACGTTACTGGAACCGTTCGGTCACCTCTCTCCGATGGGCGTTCTCTGGGCGTCCATCGGCGCTGCCCCAGCATATGAAATCTTCGCCGGCTCCGCGGAGGCACTCGGCGGCATTCTGCTGCTTGTTCCTCGCACGACAACTCTCGGCGCGCTCATTTGCCTCGCCGATATGACCAACGTCTTCATGCTCAACATGACCTACGACGTTCCCGTGAAACTCTTCTCCTTTCACATGATCCTGCTCTCCTCGTTTTTGCTCGCGCCCGAACTTCCGCGTTTGGCTAACTTCTTTTTCCGAAATCGCTCTGCTTCACCTTCCGCGCAGGCTCAACTCTTCCGCACGCGCCGCGCGAACCGCATCGCAATCGCCGTTCAAATTGTCTTCGGTCTTTTTCTCCTGGGAATGAACACCTACGGAAGTTTGAGCGCTCGGTACGTTTACGGCGACAAAGCGCCCAAGCCGCCGCTCTACGGCATTTGGGACGTCGCGCAGATGTCCATCGACGGCCAAGTCCGCTCGCCGCTCCTAACGACTACGGCCGCTGGCGCCGGGTCTTCTTTGAATCGTACGGCGGCCCGTTCATGAGTTTCGAACACATGGACGACTCGTTCGCTTATTACGCCACCTCGATAAACGCGCGCGATAAAACCATCGTACTCACCAAAAGCAGTGACAAGAAATGGAAAGCAAATTTCACCTACCAGCGGCCGGCTCCCAATCAACTGATTCTCGACGGCCAAATGGACAACCACAAAATCCACATGCAGCTTCAGCTCTTTGACCGCAAGAACTTCCGGCTCATCACTCGCGGCTTTCACTGGATTCAGGAGTATCCCTACAACCGTTGAACGCCTTCGCGGCCCGCATGCGCCACAGGCTCAGCCTGTGCGCCTTTCTCCTGCAACGGTGCCGCTGCGTACTAGTAACGCACGACCAGCGAACAAGCCTCTCAGGTTTTCCGCCTGTGGAGTTGACACCAGTGTGATAATCATCTTAGAAAAAGCTACACAGTCGGCCTGAGCGGGCCGGGTATCGCAACACGTCGGAAAAGGGCGACTTGCCAGAACGTTTCACGCAGCGAGAAGTCAGTCGCATTGTGGGTGTCGAGCCAAGCCGTTTGCGCTACTGGCACAGGCTTCGCCTCGTCGTCCCTCAAGCCCGCTGGGGCGAGCGCTTTTATAATTTCAGCGACCTGGTAGCTCTCCATTCGATAAAAGCAATCACTCAACGGCGAATCCCCGCGAAATCCGTCTGCCGCGCAGTCGCCATTTTGCGCCACGAACGCGGTGAGAATCCGACGCCGATTGGCGAATTGCAGCTATTTCCAAGTGGCAGGCAGATCGCGGCAATTCCTCCGGGAATGGAAAGCCAGGCCATCGAGCCTTTGACCGGACAATTTCTCCTCCCTTACCACGTTTTTGCAAGCGCCGCCAATCTTCGCCAGATGGACTCTCGGACCGCTGAGGATCTGTTTGAGCAGGCGCTGAAATCTGAAGCTCATCCGGAAAAACTCGACGAAGCCATGCGCCTCTACCGCCGCGTGATTGAAATACAGCCGGATTGGTCCGAGCCTCATATCAATTTAGGCTGCCTTTTCTTCCAACTCGGCGAATTGGAGAACGCACGCAACTCCTTTTGCACCGCGCTGGCGCTCGACCCGAAAAACGCCGTCTGCCATTTCAATCTCGGTTGCATTTTGGACGAAATCGGTGAGTTCGAAAAAGCCGTCGAGCACTTGTCGCGCGCCATCGACATCGAACCCGGCCACGCCGATGCGCATTTTAACCTCGCCTCCGCCTACGAAAAACACGGCGACAAGCAACTCGCTCTGCAGCACTGGATACTCTATCTTCAGCATCAGTCGAACGGACCGTGGGCCGACTATGCGCGCTCGCAACTTAACAAGACGCGTTCACCGCAAGCCGCAGCCATCCTCATTCCCTTCCGTCCCAAAAATCAAAACTGAACTTCGCTGCCTGAACATCACATCATTTCGACTTTCCATCGCACGTGTCCTGCGCAATTCCCCGAAGAAATTCCCAGCGGGCCGTGATTTGTCCGGTCTTTTACCGTCCACATCCGCGTGTTATCATTGCTCCCACGCTGGTGAGCGTAGCTCAGTTGGTAGAGCATCGGTCTGTGGCACCGAGGGTCGCGGGTTCAAATCCCGTCGCTCACCCCAATTCCTTTGAATCAAATTGCTGCCTGGGCTACAAGATAGTTTCGCAAAACGCCGGCCTTCCAGGGTATTGCCAACACTGACGCCGTCTGCCGGAAATTTTCTCCTCAGAAAATCGCGCCTCTCCGTGTAACATTCCGCCGCACTGGGCGTATCTGTTTAGGCAAGGACGATCCATGATCGAAGCGGCACAGCTTTGCAAGAGTTTCCGCGACAAGAAGCGCGGCGACATTCGCGCCGTCGAAAATGTCAGCTTCACCTGCAAGCCGGGCGAAATTTACGGCCTCCTCGGCGCCAATGGCGCTGGCAAAACGACTACTTTGCGCATCCTCGCTACGATTCTCTCGCCATCATCCGGCACCGCTAACGTCGCGGGTTTCGATGTCGTTCGCGAGCCGCAAAAGGTCCGCGCCCACGTCGGCTTCCTTTCTACAGCCACCGCTCTTTACGACCGCCTCACTGCCGCGGAAACCGTCGAATATTTCGGCCAGCTTTTCGGCCTCGACGCGGCCACCATCGCGCGCCGCACCAATGAATTGTTCGCGGCCCTCGACATGGAGGAATTTCGCGACCGCCGCTGCGCCAAGCTCTCGACCGGAATGAAGCAGAAAGTCTCCATTGCGCGCACGCTCGTCCACGATCCGCCCGTGATGATTTTCGACGAGCCTACCAATGGCCTCGACGTCATGGCCGCGCGCTCCATCACCGACTTCATTCGCCAGTGCCGCGACCGTGGCAAAACCGTCATTTTCTCGACGCACGTCATGACCGAAGTCGAAAAACTCTGCGACCGCATCGGCATCATTCACGCCGGCAAAATGCGCACCGAAGGCACGCTCGATCAGTTGCGCCAGAATTACGGTAGAGACAGCCTCGAAGAAATTTTTGTCGAAGTCTCGGGAGACGCACGATGAGCCTCCGCAATTCCCTGATCGTTTATCGCAAAGAGCTGCGCGACATGCTCCGCGACAAACGGACCATCCGCTCCATGGTCATCATCCCCGTCATCGCTTTCCCCGTGCTTATCCTGGGCATGGTTTACATGCAGGCTCATTTCATGGGGACGGCACAGAAGGAAGTGGCTCCCATAATGCTCCAGGGTGGTCAGGATTCGCCCAAACTGCTCGCGGCGTTAAGAAATTTCTCCGGTGTGGAGGTTGTGCCGTATCAAGCTGATGCCAAGCAAGAAGTTTCCGACAAGAAGATCCGCGCAATGGTTACGATTCCGAAAGGTTTCGATACTGCCGTCTCGAGCGGTCATCCGGAACAAGTTTCCATCGGCTACTACGAAGCCGATGAAAAATCCGAGCTGGCCAAAGAAAAACTCCAGAAATTCTTCGACGATTATCGCAATAGCGTGATTCGTGCAGCGCTCGCTGCGCGCGGATTGCCTCAGAACCTCGCCGAACCCTTTACCGTTCAGTCCGCCAACATTGTGGCGCCATCGAAGGTTGGCGCAGCCATGTTCGGCGGCCTTATTCCGTATCTGATCATTATTTTCTGTTTTACCGGAGCGATGTACCCGGCAATGGACCTCACTGCAGGCGAAAAAGAACGCGGGACGATGGAAACAATCCTGTCAAGCCCCGTCTCCCGCACCGATCTCGTCATTGGCAAGTTCTTGATGATCTTGACGGCATCGGTGGTCACCGCGCTGCTCTCGCTGATTTCGCTCGGTGCGTCCTTTGCTTCGCTCAGGAACCAAATAATGTCGGCGGCCGGGGACTCAGTCCAAATAACGATTAACCCCAGCGCCGTGGCGGCAGTGTTCGCCTTGATACTGCCGCTCGCGGTTCTCTTTGCCTCATCGCTGTTGGCCGTAGCTCTCCTCGCTAAGAGTTATCGCGAAGCTCAGACATACGTGTCGCCCCTTATATTCATCGTCATTGCTCCTGCATTTGCCGGCATAATGCCTGGCGTAGAACTCAACTGGAAGACAGGACTAGTCCCCATCCTCAACACTTGCCTGGCAAGCAAGGAAATTATTTCTGGAACATACAATTGGGGCCATATGGCGTTGATCTTTGGCATGACCTGCGTTTACGCCGCGATTGGCCTTGCCGCCGCCGTGCGCATGTTCAACCGCGAAGACGTCCTCTTCCGCACCTAGCTCCATCCATTCGCGCACCCGACTGCGTACCGTGCTGTAACATCTAGCGCTTCTTCCCAAAGAAACTCTCCGTGCTAGAATCGCTGGCGCAATGCTCGACGGCCCGCTTATCAACGTCCGCGAACTCTCCAAGGATTTCCGCACCTTTCGCCGTCGCGAAGGCGTCTGGGGCTCGATTCAAAATCTCTTCGTCCGCGATTATTTGACGGTCAGCGCCGTCGATAAAGTCAGCTTCGAAATCGCGCGCGGCGAAATGGTCGGCTACATCGGCCCAAACGGCGCCGGTAAATCCACCAGCATCAAGATGCTTACCGGCATTCTGATGCCCGACTTCCGGCGAAGCCCGAGTCAACGGTTTCGTTCCATATAAACAGCGCCGCCAGTACGTGAAGACCATCGGCGTCGTTTTCGGCCAGCGCACGCAGCTCTGGTGGGACATCGCCGTCGTCGAATCCTTCAAGCTTCTGCGCCGCATTTACGAAGTTTCCGAGCGCGACTTCCGCGAGCGCATGGAAAAATTCAATCAGATCCTCGGCATCCGGATTATCTGTACACGCCGGTGCGCAAGCTTTCACTCGGCGAGCGCATGCGTTGCGATCTGGCCGCGGCGCTGCTTGCACAATCCGCCGCTGCTTTTCCTGGACGAGCCGACCATCGGCCTCGACGTCGTCGCCAAGGACCAGATTCGGCAAATTCCTGCGCGCCATCAATCGCGAATTTCACACCACGGTGCTGCTCACCACGCACGACCTCGACGATATCGAGGAGCTTTGCCGCCGCATCATGATCATCGACCACGGCCGCGTGCTCTACGACGGCCCGCTCGATTTGCTCAAGCAAAGATTGCTGCGCACCAAGCAGATCAAATTCGCCGTGAAGGATCGCGAGCAGGTCGCTCGCGTGCAATCGATCGCGCGAGATGGTCTCGAACTCGAACAGGTCGACCCGCTCACTTATCGCATCCGCTTCGACCGCACCGAAAGTCTCCACCGCGATTTGATCCGCAAGATTCTCGACTACGGTTGAAGTCCGCGACCTGCTGATCGAAGACGAGCCCATCGAGGAAGTCGTCAAGCGCATCTACGCCGGCGAAGCCCTCCACGAAGTCGCCCTCTAAGCGCATGTTCGAACAACGTGAAACCCATGCCTGAAAAACCAAGTTTTCACATGACGCCCGAGGAATTCCGCCGCCACGGCAAAGCCGTCGTCGACTGGATCGCCGATTATTACGAACACATCGAATCTTTTCCCGTGATGTCGCAAGCAAAGCCAGGCCAAATTCGCGCCTCGCTTCCGAAGAAATGCGCCCTCGAAGGGCGAGCCGTTCGAAGCCATGCTTCGCGACGTCGAAAAACTCATTCTCCCCGGCGTCACGCACTGGCAATCGCCGAATTTTTTCGCCTTCTTCCCGTCGAACACTTCTTTCCCTTCCATCATGGGAGAAATGCTTTCCGCCGGGCTCGGCGTGCAAGGAATGCTCTGGGCTACCAGCCCTGCGTGTACCGAACTCGAAACTCATGTCCTCGATTGGCTCGTCGAAATGTTGGCGCTGCCGAAAAATTTTTCGTCGGCGAGCAACGGCGGCGGCGTAATTCAGGACACGGCGTCGAATTCAACTCTCTGTGCTCTCCTCGCAGCTCGTGAACGCGCCACAAACTTCGCGTCAAACGAACGCGGCTGCGACGGCCGCCTCGTGGCTTACACTTCATCGCAAGCCCACTCCTCCATCGAAAAAGCCGTGAAAATCGCCGGCCTCGGCCGCGAAAATCTACGCCTCATCGAAGTGGACGAAAATTTCGCCATGCGTCCAGCCGCACTCGCCGCGCAAATCAGCCGCGACCTCGCCGAGGGCCGCATCCCCTGTTTCGTCTCCGCCACCGTCGGCACCACGTCCTCAAACGCCATGGACCCTGTTCGTGCCATCGGCGAAATCTGCCGCCAGCACAAAATCTGGCTGCACGTCGACGCCGCCATGTCCGGCACAGCCGCGCTCTGCCCCGAGTTTCGCTCGATGCACGATGGCCTCGAACTCGCCGACAGCTATTGCTTCAATCCCCACAAATGGATGTTCACCAATTTCGATTGCGATTGTTTTTACGTCGCCGACCGCAAGGCGCTCATCAACACCATGAGCGTCCTGCCCGAATATCTCCGCAATCAGGCCACGGAGTCCGGCGCGGTCATCGATTATCGCGACTGGCACGTCCCGCTCGGCCGCCGCTTTCGCGCTTTGAAATTATGGTTCGTGATTCGCCACTACGGCGTCGAAGGTTTGCAGCATCACGTCCGCCGCCACGTCGAACTCGCGCAGCAATTCGCATCATGGGTCCGCGACGATAGCCAAAACAATGGTCAATTTGAGCTCGCCGCGCCCGCTCCGTTGAATCTCGTCTGCTTCCGCCATCGCGGTGGCGACGCTCTCAACCAATCCATCATGGATCGGCTTAACCGGAGCGGCGACCTCTACCTCACGCACACCAGGCTGGACGAAAAATTCACCTTGCGCCTTTGCATCGGCCAAACCACCACCGAGTTGCCCCACGTCGAGCGCGCCTGGCGCCTCATCCGCGAAGAGGCCAGCACCGTAAGGCCTTAATTGTCTAGGGTCTCAGTTGATGCAAGCGCCGCCCGCACCCGCTGCACGCTCCAACTGGCCAATTTGCTTTTCAACTGTGCCAAATAGATTCCACTGAACCATCCTCGTGCCAGAATCCAGACTCGGATTCAGCAGCATTTCGTTCGCTTGGCGGTTGATCTTTTCCAGAGCTTCTCTCTTCATCTGCAACTTCATCTGGGAACACCGCTTGAAGACTTGAGAGTCACCCTGGCGAAGCAACTGCGTCACCCACTCGTCGGCTACGCCGCCCGCGCCTAGGCGAGTGGCGCATGTGGGATCGGGGGCACGATCACGTCGCCGAAACTTACATCGACTTGCATGTGAATTCTGGCATGCTCCAACCGAGCCACGAAATTGACGCGGAGGTCCTCGTATTCTTGTACCTGTGACTCGGCAGAATGCTCGCTCTGCAATATGATGGGGAGGGAGCGGAATTGATCAAATGGTGGGTGAGAAGAACGAATCCGTTCTGCGGAAGACGCCACTGTTCGCGAGACTGACTGAGGCGGAGATGCTCGCCTTGTGCACCCGCGTGAGCAACAGGCATTTTGGCCGCGGCGAGTTGTTATTCAACGAGGGCGACCCATGCTCGGGTTTATTTCTGGTGGCCTCTGGCAAAATTCGGATCTTCAAACTGTCGCCTGCTGGGCGCGAACAGGTGCTAGCCGTCGAAGGACCGGGCAGTTCATTCGCCGAACTTCCAGTTTTCGATGGAGGTGACTATCCTGCTTCGGCGTCAGCGTTGGAGGACGCCGAGGTGCTCTTCATCTCACGCAAAGATTTCCAGAATTATTGCCGTGAGCATCCCGAGGTGGCACTCAAAGTAATTGCGGTGGTTGGCTCACGGCTGCGCCGTTTAGTAGGAATCATCGAGGACCTGTCGTTCACTACGGTAAGGCAGCGATTGATTTCCCTCTTACTGCGGCTGGTACAGGGGGGCGGAACGTCTACGAAGCAAGGAGTCCGAGTGGAACTGACGATGACCCATCAGGATTTGGCAGCGGAATTGGGTACGGTGCGCGAACTCGTCTCCCGAAATCTCAGCCGACTCCAAGCCGAAGGATTTCTAGAAGTGGATGGCCGCACCATCATTATAAAAAACCTGCTCGGCTTGAAAAGTGAGCAGGCTTCTTCAGAATAATCTAAGATTTCTGCTTTTCAGTTTCGTGAAAGCCGTAGTGACTTTGGTCACTGCCTCCGTTTAACCCGCCATCCAAAATGTTCATGGTGGCGGAGGCGATTATGAAATTCAGCAGCGAAACTAAAGTTAAGGACATTGCTCTTTCAAGTCCAGCAGCTCGACAGGTGCTGGAAGATGCCGGATTGGATTATTGCTGTGGTGGCGGTAAGTCCCTTCATGAGGCGTGCCTTCAGACAGAGGCGTCGGCGGAGGCAATACTGAGCCGAGTGCGTGAAAGCAGCAAGAACACCGATCCAGATGACGTGAGCTGGGTCGCGGCACCCTTGAGCGAACTAACGCGGCATGTCCGGGAGAAGCACCATCAGTACGTCCGCGCCGCCATCCCTCGAACTGAAGTATTGCTGGACAAGGTGCAGGCGAAGCATGGGTCGACTCACGCCGAAATTGCGAGCATTCAAGAACTCTTCGCGAGAGTCGGCCGAGAGATGATTATGCACATGCAGAAAGAGGAGCAGATTCTGTTCCCCTACATTGAGGCTATGGAGCGAGCGGCCAGCGGGAAAGATGCGTTGGAGCCGCCTTTTTTTCAGACGGTGCGAAACCCAATTCAGGCGATGATGAATGAACACGATTCAGCCGGAGATCTGGTGAAGCAGATTCGCAAAACCAGTTCGGAATACACGGCTCCTGCGGACGCCTGCCCGAGCTACAAAGCGTTGTATCAGGATTTGCGGGAATTTGAAGCGGACCTTCACCAGCATGTGCACCTGGAAAATAACATTCTCTTTCCGCGCGCCATCGAGCTTGAGTCCGCGCTGCGTTAGGTCTCCGCAAGGGTCAAAGGAGGAGACGATGGACATACTGGAAGCAGTGGCGGTCGCCATTCGCTGCAATGCCTGTTCCGGCGAGTATCAGGTCCCGTTGAAACAAGTCCTGCTTTCGCATCAGATGTTGCACGACGGCTGTCTCGTTTCGGATGAAAGAGAATGCCCGCCTCTCCATTGGTCGCACATTGTCGACGAGCAGCTTGTGTGCGAGTTTCAGAATATTTGGAGCCGTCTGGAAGAAGGGGCGCGGAAAGCGGGCGGGGAACGAACACTCCTCGGCGAAGGAGAGCGCGGAGTCGCGGCTAACCCATTAATGCATTCTGCGTAATCGCAAATTCTCGGCCGGACAGGACCAAACGAGAATGGAAATAGGACAAACAATCTGGCCAGCTGAATCACAGGCGGCAGCCGCAGTGGCACCTGCGGAAGTGATGCGGATGGCTCGGGCGCTCGAGGCTTCTCTTTCGCGGCTGCTCATGGCTTACATTTCGACAGGCCTCGTGTTCATGTTGCTGCCAGGCACGTTCCTCGGAGTATGGAATCTCCTCCAAATCAGCGGACGCAAAAGCGTGGGGTTGGTTTCGCCGGCATGGCTGCAGGCGCACGGCCATGCGCAGGTGTTCGGCTGGATCGGCAGCTTCATTTTTGGCATAGGTTTCTACTCGATTCCGAAGTCCCGGGGAGCGACGAAGCCTGCCTTTGGAGCGGCTTGGGTATGTTGGGCAATGTGGACAATTGGGGTGGCGGCGCGCTGGATGGCAAATATCTATTTGGTGCAGTGGCGTCTGCTTCTCCCGCTTTCGGCAGCACTGGAGCTCGCAGCCTTCTTGATTTTCTTCAGAATGGTGTCGCAGCACAGGTCAGAGAATTCCGGCAAGGATCGACTGGAGCCGTGGATATGGGTCGTAATCAGTGCAAGTGCAGGGCTGATGCTGGTGCTCATCGCGAATTTGGCCGCTTGTATCTATCTCGCATTACGGGGCGAGAGCCCCGCGTTGTCGCACATCCTAGACCAACGTTATTTGGCGTTAATGACATGGGGCTTCTTGGTGCCATTTGTCTGGGGATTCAGTACGAAATGGATGCGCGTATTCCTCGGTCTCAAGCCGGTTCGACCGAGATTGCTCTTCAGTGCGCTGGTGCTGAACTTTGTGGGCGTGGTCTTGACGTTGGAGGGATGGGGTCCTGAAGCAACGGTGTTCTTTGTGGTAGGCACGATGCTGGTGATCGCGGCATTGCGAATGTTTGAACCTGCGCAGCAGGAGCCGAAAACGCGTGGCGTGCACCCGAGCTTTCCTTTCTTCGTTCGCATGGCTTACGGCTGGTTGTTAGTGGCGGCATTATTGGGGGTAGGCGCAGCGCTGTGGGATTCTTCCGGGGGGATTTGGGGAGCATCCCGGCATGCCTTGACGGTCGGATTCATTGCGGTCATGGTGTTGTGCGTAGGTCAGCGAATTCTGCCAGCGTTCGCCGGGATGCGACGGCTGTGGAGCACGCGCTTAATGTTTACAGGACTCTTTCTGCTCAGCCTCGGATGTGCTCTTCGTGTTTCCAGCGAGCTTCTCGCATATCAGAATTACGCTAATTGGGCCTGGTCTGTTTTGCCGATCTCGGCCTTCCTTGAGTTGGCGGGGATCACTGCGTTTGCAATGAATATCTTTGGCACGTTCATTCTCGAGCCGAGCCATGCGCAGAAACAGCCATTGGTCGTTGGGATAAGATAGATCCGTGAATGGTGACGTCCCCCCGAAGGAGATGGTATGAGCGCGAATCCCAAACAGGCGGTCCGTTCCGCTGCCCTGCGATCACCTGGGCCTCTGGAAAGCCCGGTGCTCTCGTTCGATCTAAACGCCGAAATCGAACAGTTACGCAAAGAAGATGCGTGGCAAGGCGGCCGGAACTCAAAGACTTTGGTGAAGCATTCTGACTTTCGGGTGGTGCTGACAGTTCTGAAATCCAGCGCACGCCTCCACGAACACAGGGCTGCCGGCAGGATTTCCGTACAGACTGTCGCGGGCCACATTCGGATGCATGTAGAGGGCAAAGTTCTTGATCTGCCCGCAGGTCATTTAATGGCGCTGGAACGGGCGATTCCCCACGATGTCGAAGCTATTGAGGACAGTGCCTTTCTGCTCACTATAGCTTGGCCGGAAGGCACCGTTAGAGTCTGACTGCAGTACGTTTCGTAGGCGACGAGGTGTAACTGTATTAGCCGCACAGGATGGTTCGAGGCACCATGATTTCATTCGATCCGGCACACAGAGCCGTCCACTATCCGCCTGATCGCCGATTTCGCATCTGGATCCGACCTTCCATCCTGCTAGGAATCGGCATCGCCATCGTCTCCGTAATCGCGGCAGCTTGGATCGAGTTTGCCCTGGCCGGACTGCCTCATGTTCCGGCAGTTCCTCAGATATATCCCAACAACTTCGCGGGATTGCACGGATTTCCGGTCTGGGTGCGTTACTGCCACTTCTTTAATTTCCTTTTTGTGATGATGCTGATTCGCAGCGGTCTGTCCATCCTGGTGGATCACCCCCGTCTATATTTCAATGATGGTTGTATGCCGGGGAGCGAATGGATCCGGTTTACACCGCTAAAGGTGCCGCGCGACCGCCTGTGGACCGCGAAAGACGACGCCCGTTATATCTCGCCACTAGTTGGTACGCCCGGCTACCGACACACAATTGGTATTGCACGGGTTTGGCACTTCATCGACGTTCACGGCTTCATCATCACCGGCATTGTTTTCATTGCCATGCTCTTTGATACGGAGCAGTGGCGGCGTATTGTGCCAACTTCACCGCTCGTCCTCTTGCAGGCCTGGAACACGTTCGTGCACTACGCTACCTTTCATTTGCCGCCTGAGCCAAACGGCTTTTACGGTTACAACGCGTTGCAGCAGATTGCCTATTTCACCGTCGTCTTTGTTTTCGGCCCTTTGGCCATTTTCACCGGTATCGCCATGTCGCCGGCCGTGGTGAATCGCTTTCCGTGGTACGCACGGATCTTTGGTGGCCGGCAATCGGCCAGGTCGATCCACTTCCTCACCATGTTCAGCTTTCTTGCATTCCTCGTCGTACATGTCACTTTGATAGTCATGACCGGGTTTGCGCGGAATATGAACCACATTGTGCTCGGTACGGATGATCAGGGGCATCTGGGCATGTACTTGGGGTTTGTAGGCATCGGCGTGGTCGTCCTCTCGTGGATCGTGGCGCACTACATCTCTTGGCACCACCCGCGCGGATTGCAGCATGCTCTCAAATCCGTGACCTATCCGATGCAGCTCCTTACGCTGAATCGCTTGACTCCGCAGCAGAAGTATTCCGAGGAGGAAGTCTCGCCGTACTTCTGGCCCAACGGGAAAATGCCGATCCGGGACGACTGGAAGCGCCTGGCGGAAACTGGCTTCGAGAACTTCCGGCTCAAGGTGGGAGGCCTCGTCGAAAATCCGGTTGAGCTTTCTCTCGCCGAACTGGAGCAGTTAGGTGAGACCGAACACATCACCATGCATCATTGCATCCAGGGATGGAGCGGCATCGCGAAGTGGGGCGGCATTCCCATGCAGGCGCTTATCGAATTGGTGCGGCCAAAACCGGAAGCGAAAGTCGTCGCCTTTTTCTCGTTTGGCGAAGCTCTTTACGGCGGCCCCTATTACGACACACAAAGCCTGGAGAACGTGCTGAAGCCGCAATGTCTGCTGGCCTCGCGGATGAACGGACAACGGCTTCCGCAGGTGTATGGAGCGCCCCTGCGGCTGCGAGTTGAGAACCAACTCGGCTACAAGATGGTCAAATGGATCGAGCGTATCGAGTTTATCGAATCGGAGAAGTCGCTTGGCAAAGGAGAAGGCGGCAAAAACGAGGACGATGAATACTTCGACCTGCTGCCCAACATTTGATGCGGAAGCTCGATCGCGTCGCCCAAGAGCATGCAGGCGCTGATCACATTCTCTCGTTGCTCCGCCGGCTCCGGCTGGACTGGCTGCTCCATCACTTCCCACCACGACTCGTGCAGTCAGTCTATGTGTTCGTAAATAGCTTCATCACAATTGGAATACTTGCCCTGTTGGCGCTCGTGAGCCGCAATCCATTTGTGTTTCCATCGCTTGGACCCACTGCGTATCTTCTGTTCTTTTCCCCGCTCGCCAAAACGTGCAGCCCGCGAAACACCATTTTCGGCCATGCTATCGGGATCATCTGCGGTTATGCAGCATTCGTTGTTACGGGCGCTGGAGCGGTACCGTTCGGGACGCACCCGGGCATCTTCTGGCCACGAATCTTGGCCGCGGCACTCTCGCTTTCAGCCACGGGCGCATTCATGGTTCTTCTCGATGTTAGCCATCCGCCCGCTGGAGCCACTACGCTGATCATATCTCTCGGAATTATTTCGAAACCGCGTGAACTGGTCATCATTGAAGTGGCTGTGTTCCTGCTCGTCGCTCAGGCTTTGGTGATCAATCGGCTCGCCGGATTACCCTACCCCTTGTGGAGCGCTGCGGCCTCGATTAAATCAGTGAACGAAGGCTCGGAGTAGAGTGACCCATAGCTGGACACTGTCTCCGAGCGCTTGCTTGCAATATCACTCGTTTCAATTCAGTACTTGAAATCACTCTGATCGTAAAGTTCTTCCGGCAGGCCGAGAGGCAAGCCCGCTCCTCTTTCCTCGCGAAGGCCGCCAGAGTGGCCAAGTTTCCAACTCCCGATTTCGGTATCCCGAAACGGGTACGATATTTTGCGCTCGTGGTAGGATGCTCGGTGCTCTGCATCCTCGCACGGAGGCGAACCTGATGGCGTCGCGCGTGCAAGCCGCGCTGGTGCCGTACGCGGAATTTTCGCGCATCGGATTCGTCAACATCCTTGCGTTTCGTCTGCGCTATTTCACCGGCATCATCACTTATTTTTTCAACGTCACGATCTACTATTTCATCTGGACCGCGATATTTAAGAACACGACAGGATCAATCGCAGGTTTCAATCTGCGCCAGATCATCACCTACGTAAGCGTGGGCTGGATCATCCGCTCGTTCTACTGGAACACCATCGACCAGGAAATGGCGTACGAAGTGATCGAGGGCAAGATCGCGATGGACTTGATCAAGCCTGTCTCCGTGCAATGGATGTGGATTTTCCGCGCGATGGGCGAATCGGCGTTCCGACTCGGCTTGCTCACCGTGCCGACGGCCATTGTCGTCGCGCTGGTCTTTCCGGTGCAAGGACCAGCGTCGGGAGTTGATTTAACGCTTTTCATCATCGGCGTGATTGGCTCATTTTTCCTGATGGGCGCGATCAACTTTATGATTGGCACGTGCGCGATTCCGCTGAAATCGATTCTGGCGATGATTCGCGCGAAATACTGGCTGATCGAGTTGCTCTCCGGCTTGCTGATTCCGATGACGTATTTTCCGAATGGCGTGCAGAAAGTGCTGGCGTGGCTGCCCTTCGAACACATCGCGTACACGCCGCTTTCGATTTATCTCGGCAAGTTTTCGACGCACGAAGCGATCAAACTTCTGTGTATTCAATGGGCGTGGGTGGTGTTTCTGCTTTTCGCAGCGCATTGGTGGTGGGAGAGCGCGACCAAAAAAATTACAATCCATGGCGGCTAGTAAAACATGGCGATCACGGAAAATTCGATACGGGGAGCAGGGCAAGAAAGCGCCGCGCGGCAACTTTGGCGCGGATTCGTGCGGCATTGCATTCTGTTTGGCGAATATTTTTCGCAGTATGCGAAGATGCGGATGTCGTATCGCGGCGACTTCATCGTGTCTACGGCAACGAGCTTCGCGGCCACGATTTTTGGCTTGCTGTTTGTCATCGTGCTCTTCAATCAATCCCCAAGACTCGCGGGCTGGACGCTTCCTGAAGAGCTCTTTCTCTATGGCTTTTCGCTTTTGCCCTACGGAATATTCAACATCATCAGCCTGAACCTCTACGACTTCGGCAACAACTACATCATCGAGGGGAAATTCGACCGCGTGATGCTGCGTCCGATTTCCACTTTGTTTCAAGTGCTCTTCGAGCAGTTTCGCGTCGAGTCGATGCAGGAGATCGCGACGGGCTTTTTCTGCATGTGGTACGCGTCGCGCGAGCTTCACATTCACTGGACCGCCGGCAAATTCTCGCTTCTGATTTTCTGGGGACTCTGCGCCGGAGTGATTTACATCTCCGTGTTCCTGCTGCTGACCACAATTTCTTTTTGGTTCGAGGACCGCATCGGCGTACATCCGCCCGTGTGGAATTTGATCGCGTTTGGCCGCTATCCGCTCTCGATTTATTCCGGAGCGGTGCAATTTTTCTTGTGTTGGATTATTCCTTTCGGCCTCGCGTCGTTTTATCCCAGCGTGCGCCTGCTGGGCCACACGGTCACTCCGGAATATCTCCCGTTCGTCCCCGTGGTTGCGCTCGCGTTTCTGATTTTCGCAATCTCCATGTGGAACCTCGGCACCCGCCACTATTCCTCGACCGGCTCGTAACGGATGGCGACCGCGCATCGGGACGAGGATTGAGGCGCGCAAGACAAAGCGTGCAGCGATTTTTAAAACGGCGATTTGTTGGCGATTAGAAATGCGCTCAGGCGAGTGTTTTGTGTTAGTTAGCACGATTTCTCATGATTATTTACTTGACACAGGTACATCTTTTTGCTAGGATTTCCCTGTATGGACATAAACGTCACTCCGGCTTTGACTTACTTGGCGCATCGGCAAGCGAAGTCTGAATATCTTCTTTCACGCTGCTTAATAGATTTCGCAAGGGCACATTTTCGAGTGGCCTGCCAGTTTTCCGCTTCTTCTTCTTGCGAGGTGACTTCATGGCTCTCCTAGAGATGCTGCAAAAGTATTCAACCGACGAGAAGTGCCGCGAGATTCTGACCAAACTGCGCTGGCCCGAAGGCGTGACCTGCCCGCGCTGCAAAGAGCGTCAGGTCTGCTATCTGGAATCCCGCAAACAATTCGAGTGTGGTTCATGCAGCTACCAATTCTCCGTCACTACCGGAACGATTTTCAATGACACCCACTTGCCGCTGGAAAAGTGGTTTGCTGCGACCTATCTGCTCTGTGAGGCCAAGAAGGGCATGTCGGCCTGCCAGATTCAGCGCACGCTCGGAATCAGCTACAAGACCGCATGGTACCTCTGCCACAGAATCCGCGCCGCAATGGTGGAAGTCAACAGGCCCATGCTGGACGGCAAGGTCGAAATGGACGAAACCTACGTTGGCGGCAAGAATTGGTGGAAGGGGAAAGGCTCGCGGCTCGATAACAAAGAAATTGTTATCGGTCTCCGCAAGCGCGGTGGCGATTCGCGATTCTTCCATGCCAAAGACGTGAAAGGCGGCACACTCGAAAAGTACATCCGCGAAAATCTTAGCGAAGACGTTGAGATTCTTTACACCGATGATTTTCTGGCGTATCGCGGAGCGGCGCGCCATCTTCGGAAGCAAGGGAAACACAAGACCATTCGCCATCAGATGCGCGTGTACGCAAAGGGCGATGTTTACACCAACACCGTCGAATCCGCGTTCTCGCTTTTGAAGCGCGGCATCATGGGCACGTGGCATAAAGTCAGCGCGAAGCATCTCCAAGCCTACTGCGAGGAAATGACCTTCCGATTCAATCGCCGGAAGAATCCCAACCTGTTCTTGGACACCTTGCGTCATATGGTCACGGCACCAGTTCTGACTTTTGAGGGACTGACGGCGTGATTTCTAATCTCACGCGGAGATGTTTAGCCGCAAGAGACTTGAGAACTTCAGGGCTACTAATCCTTTGGAGTTGTTCCAAAAACGCAATCAGCGCCACTCTATCGGAGTCTTGGTTTCCACTGAACCATTCCGCTCCATCTTGGCCTGTTCCGCAACTTGGGCAATGTAGCGGGAGGTGGCTCCGATTCATAATTGGCCGAGCATACTTCGTACCGCACTTCAGACACTCCATCTGCAAGCTAAGAATATCCGTCAAATCTACAAAGGTCTTAGTTTCGTGAGTCATTCTGAGCACCCCTTTCTCATTGTCATGGGTCAACGAGTGATAGCCACAAAACAGCGAAGAGCACGAGGCCCATAGTCGGGATCACGCAAGCAGGAGAACCCCGCGACGTGACCGTGTAGGCGATAATCACCCGTGCCCGGCTCAACCTCTTGGATTTTCAGAGTAACCTGTGATTGTGCAAACGCTGACCGAGGAACACGCAGCGTCGCACCTAACGCCATTCCAACAGTGACAGCTAAAATAATGGTTCCAATCCAAGCAAATCGCATCGCTTACCTCCTCTCACATGGATACGGCTCCGGTTCTAACATTTGAAAAGCTCACAGCTTGAATTTTCTAATCTCCTTGAGTTTCTCTAATCTCCTTCTGTGTTGCGCTTTAAGTTGGCGAGGTTCTAACTGTTTCCATATAGATTCCAATTTCCCCTCGCTTTTTTTCTCTACCTTTTGCGGTTTGTGCCCCGACTTAATGATGTACATATCAGTTTCGTAACCAACTCCGGGCGCACTTTCTCCGAAAATTTTGGCTTCAAACGCGAGGTACAGAGCTTCCGATGCTTTCATATAAATATCGACTTCTCTCCACAAAAGCATGTAGTAGGCCCCAAAGCTCCCTGACCCTATCGCATGAAACCCAGGAACATCCCAACGCTGATAAAGGCCGGGGTTAGAAACCGTGAAGATATGGCCTAGTCCCGTGTCATCGAAACCAGCAATCAATAGCTGGACACTTAACTCATGGTTTGACTTACCAAGTGTGGCAGCTTCGTCCGACCTGCGATCGCGGTAGTGTTTTGCTAGTGCTTCCTCTACCTCGTTGATTGGGTGCGGTTTTCCTTGTAGCTGTCTAGCCGCTAGGTCGATGATGTCGAAAGCTGGGCTTACGTTGTTTCCCGCAATCATTACGTACCAGTCAGGATGCAGCTTACGAATCTTGCTTATCCTAAGCTCCGCCTGAGCGAACCCTGACCCTAGCATCCGGTCTGCAACAAGAACGATAGATTTACGCCTCTCGCACATGACAGCCACGCAGCAAGTCATAAGAATCCCCCACGGCTGGCCCCACGTGTCATCCTGCCAACAACAGTGGCCAGCAACGGGTATTCTACCACCTGCGTCAACTACATAATCGTCCGATTTCTAATTCCGGCATTGTGGATTAGAAACGTTCCAGGCGGGACCCGAGATTCGGTTGACCTGCGACGAATCGACTGGGCTGGGCGTGGGTTTTGTTGTCGGCCGGGGCATGCATCATCGAATTTGCGCTCGAACCACGCTAGCACAGCGTTGAGCGCAGCGATAGATCAGGTGACTGTGGAAAGTGCGGCGAACGACGAACTCCCTCGGCTCGACTTCCGCGTAAACTATTGTTCTATAGATTTCGTATTACATCTTAGAGACTTATGAGACGAGCCCTTCAATGGATTATCGGCCTGTTAGCGGCCGCGTTTTTCGGATCTGCCATCGCCGGAGCGATGTTGGGCGGCGGCATCTTGCATCCTGCGCGCCGAACTCTCGATGCTGCTCTAATCGCGCAAGCGAACGATGTATTCGCCCGCGACGGTGCTATATGTCAAGAGTTTGACGTGTCCGCGCAGGATGGCGTGATTTTGCGCGGCTGGAAGGTTCACGCAAAATCTCCCAACGGCGACTGGGTGATGCTGTTTCACGGCCAGTCGGACAACCGTGTGGGCACCATCAGTTACGCGAATTTCCTGCTGCGCGCCGGATACAGCGTGGTGATGATGGACGCGCGCGCGCAGGGCGCGAGCGGCGGTGCGATGGCAACGTATGGATGGAAAGAACGGTGGGATACCAAAAGCATAGTCGCAGCCCTGTACGCCACGGAAAACCCTCGACGTCTCTTTGCTCTCGGCGAATCGATGGGCGGAGCGATTGCATTGCAATCAGCGGCAGTCGAACCGCGCATTTCCGCGGTCGTGGCCGAAGCGTCGTTCAGCAATTTGCGCGAGGTCACGTACGACTACGCAGGTCTGCAATTCAATCCGTGGCTCGGCAAGACGCTGTTCCGTCCGGCGACGATCATTGCACTCCGCACCGCGGAAAAAGAGGGCGGATTTCGCGCTGACGATGTATCACCTGAACAAGCTGTATCCAAGCGTGCTTTTCCCGTGTTGCTGATCTGCGGAACGCTGGACCGTCGCATTCCCTGCCGCCACGCGCGCCGAATTTTTCGCGCGGCAACGGGGCCGAAGGAATTATGGGTGGTTCGAGAAGCACAGCACACGGGCGCTTACGGAACTGATCCCGCAGAATTCAGACGTCGCGTCATCGCATTTTTCGCGCTGTATCGATAGAGACAAGCCGCAGAATCTCTGGAATGCGAGACTCTGCGCTACAAGCTGCGCGCGACCGAGGTTAGCTAGAAGTACGGCGAGTCAGAGGCAGGCGCAAAAGCTGACGCGCACAGGCTGAAGCCTGTGCCACGGGAAGCATCAGCTGCCGGGGCCTTTGAAGTGGAGAACGACCATGGTGATGTCGTCGGCCTGGGGGGCGCCGCCGGTGAAGTCGCGCACGCCGGAGCGCACGGCCTCGGCGAGCTCTTCGGCGGTCGAACCGGAAAATTCGCGCAAGAGCTTGCTCAAGCGCTCCTGCTCATACATTTCATCACTCATATTTCGGGCTTCGGAGACTCCGTCGGTGTAAATCACGACGAAGTCTCCGGCCTGCAGCGCGACATGCTCGGTGGTGAATTCCGCCTCAGCAAACATGCCCACGGGAAAATTCGAGGAAGCCAACTCGACGAGCTCGCCGGAAGCGCGGCGGACGAGCGGCGGCACGTGACCTGCGTTGATGTATTCGAGATGGCCGGCGGGATCGAGGACGCCGTAGAAAAGCGTGGCGTAGCGATCGTCGCTCGAGCGCTCGCAGAGGAATTGATTGACGCGCTTGGTGGCTTCGGCAAGCGGAATATCGAGCGCCGCGGTGGTGTAAAACACTCCTTGCAACAGCGTGGCGAGAAGTGAAGCAGCGATTCCCTTGCCTGCCACGTCGCCGACGAAAAAGCCGTAACGGCCGCCGTCGAGAGCGACCACGTCGAAGCAATCGCCGCCGACCGAGTGGCAGGCGAGCGTGGAGCCCGCGACAGAAACATGAGGCATCTGCGGAAATGACTTGGGCAGCAGTTCGCGCTGAATCTGGCTGGCAATTTCGATTTCGTGATCCAGGCGCCCTTTCTCGCGCGCGGCGGCGAACAGGCGCGCGTTTTCGATGACCGTAGCGGCTTCGCGCGCGAGCGTACGCAAAACTTCACGGTCGATTTCGCTGAATGCGGTGGAGGGCGAGCGGCTGTCGAGATACAGCACGCCGAGAAGATCGGCCTCCTCGGACGTGATGGTGAGGTCGACGGCAGCAATTACCGGCAGCTTTTCGATGGGAATCGCGACAATGGTGAGCAGCGAAAGCGATGCGACGCTGGCCTGCGCACCGATGGCTGCTTCGTCGCCCGTGTCGCTGACAATCAATTCACGCCGGGAAGTGGCGACGCGCTTGAGCACGCCGGAGGAAATCTTCAGCTCCTCGACCTTCAGCAATTCGCCTTTCGCGTCGCGCGCGATTGTTGGCTTCAGCTCGCCCTCGTCGTTCGCGAGCAGGAGCACGCCGCGTTCCGTGCGCGTGACGCGAATGGCCGCGTCGACCACGGCCGCAAGAACGTCTTCGAGCGAGAGGCCGGAGCCCAAAGTTCGCGCAACTTCGAGCAGCACCCCCAGATGATAGAGGCCTTGCGTGCCCGGAGTGGCGGGCGCCGGCTTTTCCACCTGTTCAATCAATTCCTCGAGTGTCGCCTCGTCGCCAAGGAAAACCAGCTTGAACGAATCGGGCATGCCGAAATCAATGCTGTCCTTGGGGCGCAGCGGGCGCGTGTCGGAGATGCGTTCGCCGTTGACGAATGTGCCGTGGCGGCTGCCCATATCTTCGAGGAAGTAATCGCCATTGGCGGTGACGATTTGCGCCTGTTGGCGACTGATGCGGCTGTCGCGCAGCACAAGCTCATTTCCCGTCTGGCGACCGACGCGAAAAGGAAACTGTGTGACCTGGACCTCGCGGCGGACTCCAGCGGGATCGAGGATAAGCAATCGAGGAGGTCGCGACATGATCTGTTCGACCGGCGGCACTGAAGCGAAAAATAAGCGAGCGGGCCGGCTCCGCGCCCATGTTAGGAGAAGTCGCCAAGGATGGCAACCGAATTGCGTCCAAATCAGGCGGGATGAATGCTGGAGTGCTGACGCTCCCATTCGGTGCTTAGGCAGCGGATCGTTTCGCGCAAACGCACGGCCAGATCGACCACCGTCTCGAGACGCTGCACGGAAACGGGCGTGAGATTTGGGCGAAGCTGCGACAGAAGAAGCTCCGCATTGCCAAGAATCCCGGTGAGGGGATTGTTGATTTCGTGGCGCAATATCTCGGCGAAATCGGATGGCAAATCGGCGGTCCAGGCGGAATGGAATTCAGGGTCGGATTGCGTGCGGAGATGGCGTTCCAACAGAGCCGCCGCCAGGGAAATGAATTCTCCGGAACGCGCAACGAAATTGATTTCGTCTGTACTGAGAAGGCTGATAAGTTGCGACTGCTTTTCCGTCGGCGCGATCACAATCACGGGAGCGGAGAGCGCCATCCGGCGCGCGGCCTCCTCGAGCGAAACGTCCGCTGGAAGAATGCTGTCGTCGAAAATGATGGCCTGTGGATTCAGTCGGGCGGCACGAGCGGCGAGTTCTGTCCAGTCTGACGCGAGGGCGATTTCCCGGTGAATTTGGTGTTGAGGAGAATTCAACGCCAAACGATTGCATGATAAGCGGTCAATGAGTTCGTTGCGCTCTTGTCCTTGAGCCATTCCGACGAGCACTGCGACGCCTCTAAGACGCGTGAAACCCGTAGTGGCAACTTCCTCCTCAAGTTCCGCATGACCGTTTTCTTTATTGATCGTTCTGCTCATGCCCTTTTTTCCGTGGCAGCCATTGTGAGCAAAGGCGCATTGGCGCGTTCTGCGAGAATGCGATTTGCCGCCAGCTTCAATTCCTCGACCAGAAACGGCTTGGCCAGAAAGGGAAGCTGGCGTGATTTGAGAAATTCGAGCGTATGTGGTCCGAGGGTGTCGCCTGTGACGAACAGAATGTGGTCGCGCGCGGGACTGCCTGTACGCACAAGCGCGTCATAAAACGCGGGCCCGTCCAGCCGTGGCATACGCAGGTCGCAGACGATTAGATCGTAATGGCCGCGCGCAAGACGCGTCAGTCCCTCCTGGCTGTCGAGAACCGCTTCGACGTGGTGACCCTCTTCACGCAATATATCGGCGATGAGCTGAGCCACGGTGGGTTCATCTTCAACCACCAGAATGCGTCCGGCGGATATGCCGTACGAATGAATATTGAGGACCGCTGGAGCGGAAACGCATTCGGCAGGGACAGGAAGCTGCGGAAATTCGACTGTGAATTTCGCGCCTCCGCCGGGCACATTGTCAAACACGACGTCACCACCGTGCTGTTCCACGATGCCGTAAACAATCGAAAGACCAAGGCCCGTGCCCACACCGGGCGGCTTCGTGGTGAAGAATGGGTCGAAGATACGCGAGGCGATCTCTGGAGGGATGCCCGGGCCGTCGTCGGAAATTTCGAGCGAAAGACGCGAATCCGCGCTCTTCTGTGTGCGCAGTTGTATGCGGCCGCGCCCGCGGCTTTCGAGGATGGCCTGCTCCGCATTGATCAGCAAATTGAGCACGACCTGCTGAAGTTGGTGCGGATCGGCAAGAGTGGCGGGCAAGTCCGGAGCCAATTCGCAGCGAATCGCGATATTCTCAATTTTCAGTTCGTATCCGCGCAGCGCGACTGTGCGCTCAACAATCTCGTTCAGATCCACACGCGTGCGCTCGGGTTCGGCCTGACGCGCGAAAAATAAGAGATTCTTGACGATGCGCCGCGCGCGCTCCGCCTCGGCAAAGATCATCTTCACTTCGTTGTTCGGCATTTCCGGCGGACGGCGGCCCAGGGTCAATTGCGCGTAGCCCATGATCGAAGTCAGCGGGTTATTGAGTTCGTGGGCGATCCCGGAAACAAGCTGGCCGAGGGCCGCCATCTTTTCCGTTTGCAGGAGCTTCGATTGGATATGACGCTGCGTGGTGATATCCGAATAGATTTCCAGCCATCCCAGCGGCCGTCCTTCGTCGTCCAGAATGGGGCGCGCGCAACGCTCGAAAATGCGCCGAGCGGTGCCGGCAAATTCGAGTTCATCCCGAATCGCATCGCCAGAGCCCGCCGCGAAAGACTTCCATGGCGCAAGAAATGCCGCCGGGCAACGGAAGCGTGGCTCGAGATGGCAGGCCACTCCTTCGAAGCTCTTGAGGCGGGCCATAGTCTCCGCTTCGAGACCGAATAGCCTCCCAAAATGAGCGTTGGCAAACCGAATTTGACCATCCGGCGCGATGAGCAGCACACCGGACGTAACAGCGTCGAGCACGCGATGGAACTCAGCCTCCGATCGTTTTTGGCGCCGCTCCGCCTTCGCTTCGAGCATGTCGCCGGGCTCGTGGCGCGCGGCCGTTTGCGTGGTCGAGCCAGGTGGCGGGGTAAGTTTCGCCGTTGACCGGAAAGGTCTGAGCCAGGAGCGGCGCGCCATGGTTAACTCAACGTCCCGATTGCAGAATCCAGTAACACGAGAGAAATGCCACGCCAGAGAAAACGATGATATCGAGCGCGCGGCGAAAGAATTTTTCGATCCGGTATTCCTGCGCGTAGTCCAAGTCCACACTCTCCTGTAGCCACGCAATATTCGTGCTGGCCGGCCGTTGCTTACATCGTATTCGGGGAATACACATTTCATGGATGCACAACGATTACCAATTCGAAAAATTAGCGAAGTGATTGCGACTCAGGCGTTTACGTCTTTACGGAAGATTCAATCGGCGCGGCTGATTCCCACTCCGAACCCAAATCATCCGAGTACGGGAATGATTTTTGGCAAGCGACGAACGCACGATGCGCGAAGATCTTTGGCTCGTCGCTTGCAGAGATGCGCGGGATTGCGTGGGCCTAATTTCCGCCTACATGCGCTTCGTACTGCTTGAGTTTGCGGTAGAGCGTGGTCTTGCCAATCCCCAGCAAACGCGCAGCCATCAGTTTGTCGCCGCCGGATTCGCGGAGGGCACGCAAGATTGCGCGCCGTTCCAATTCTTCGAGCGGGACGAGTTCGTCGTTCGCGGGCATGCTGTCGGTGTTGCCGGCGGCGCGTGCATATTGCAAATTCGACGGCAGGTCTCCGGAATGCAGGATGGGGCCGGAACCCAGTGCGACGGCGCGCTCAATGGCATTTTCCAGTTCGCGAACGTTTCCTGGCCAATCATAGGCTGTGAGCCGGGTCATGGCATCTTCTGCAAGCGTGGGCGCGGGACGTCCCGGATCAGCGAATTTTTCGAGGAAAGACTGCACCAGCACGGGAATATCGCTCTTGCGCTCGCGCAGCGGAGGCAGCTTGATTTGCACAACATTCAACCGAAAGAAAAGGTCCTGCCGGAATTGTCCCGACTGAACCGCGGTTTCCAGGTCTTTGTTGGTGGCGGCGATGACCCGCAGTTCAACGGCAACGCGGTCATTCGAGCCTACAGGTTTCACTTCGCGCGATTGCAGCACGCGCAGAAGCTTGGACTGCATTTCTACCGGCAGGTTGCCGATCTCATCGAGAAACAGCGTTCCGCCGTCAGCACTTTCGATCAAGCCCTGCTTGGTGTGTATGGCGCCCGTGAACGCGCCCTTGGCGTAGCCGAAAAGCTCCGATTCAATCAGTGTGGGAACCAATGCGGAGCAGTCCACAGGAACAAAGGGCTTGTTGCGGCGGAGTCCGGAAAAATGAATCGAGCGGGCGACAAGCTCCTTGCCTGTCCCGCTCTCCCCGAGAATCAGAACGGGATAATTGTGCTGGCTGACCTTTTCAATCAGCTTGTAGACACGCTGCATTTTCGACGAAACGCCGATGAGCTCGCCATAACCGGGGCGCGTGCGCAGCTGCTCGCGCAACACGCGATTTTCCTGATCGAGTTCCTGTTCGCGAATCAGCCTCTGGAGTTTGCGGCGAAGTTCATCGATGTGGAACGGCTTGGTGATGTAATCGGCAGCGCCTAAGCGCGTGGCTTCCACGGCCGTCTGTATTGTTCCGTATTGCGTGAGAACCAGAACGGAGATCTGCGGATAATGCTCCCGTATGCGACGGAGCAATTCCAGGCCGCCGAGTTGCGGCACTTTGAGGTCCGTGATGGCAATATCGACGGGATACTGGTCGAGTTCTTCGAGCGCTTGCTCTGTAGTGCTGGCCGTGCGCACGCGCAGGCCGGATTCGACGGCAATATCGCTGCAAATCCGAAGAGTTGTTTCCTCGTCGTCGACGATTAGAACCGTGGCTACTCCCGTTCGTTCAATTTGACGCGTTTCCGGCGTCCCAAGTTCGATTGTCATCTGCGCCTCGCTGCCCACGCCCTCAAATTCCCATTGCGGGCGAATACCTCTCTTGAAAGCACGCGAGAAACCAAATGTGGAAAAGGCTCTAATTGATGCTGATCGCTAGACTTGCGGCTTGACGATGCGAATTCACGCAGGAAGCGGGGTTCCATGTTGGAAACGGATGCTAACGTATAATAATGAAGTAATCAAGTAACTATATTTAGTTTCATGCCCATGCCAGTTCGGGAGCGAAGGGATTGCCGAATTGGGAAAAATATGCTGCCGCTGATTTGGGCGCGGCATCCTCGGCGGGTAGCTTCCCGCCGAGGGCAAAAATTAGAGCCTTATCTCGCGTTGAGGGTCACGGAGCGCCTAAGCCGGAAAGTCAAACGTGACTCAGCCGGCAAGGATATTTCCTTCTTGCCCGTGTACGCAGCGCCGGCCGTGCCCGCGCCAGCGCCCGCGCCGGCGCCGATAGCGGCACCCTTGCCGCCTCCAGCGAGCCCGCCGATCAGCGCACCGACTGCTGAACCCCCGCCGATCGCGATGATGTCGCGTTTCTTGTGGGATTTTCCTTCCATGGTCATCGGGCGCGTAGTGACGTCAACCCATGAGCCGCCTGCCTGCACGGAAGTCAGCGCGACGCTCAGAAAAGCAGGCTTAGAGAGGCGCCCGGATGAACGTGCTTCGACCACGGTTCCCCTTGCGCGCGCGTCACGGGGCACGACGACCGTGCCGCCAACGACAACAGGCTCCGCAATTGTGCCGTCAAAGGAGTCTCCGGACTGGCTCGTGCCACTGCTGATGGTGCTGCGGAGAATTACGTGCAACTCCGTTCCCGCGGGGATTGTCACTGACTGGGCGCCCTCGCTGTTGCTCTCGGGACTACCTGAGGTCGGGTTGGTTCCGTTCGCGCTGTTTGTGTTATTTCCCTTATTCGAACATCCGGACAGACACAGGGCTGCTGCAAACAACAGAGTAATTGATAACAGCGAATAACTCCGCTTCTTCAAGGGCACCTCCCGGTATTAAGTTCCAATTCTGGTTCGGGACCGCTGGTAAATAACGTCTTCATGCTCAACATAATAAGATGCTTGTCGAATCGACCGGGGAGCATTCTATCGTGCTCCCAAGCATACAGAAAAGCGCCTTTCAATTATAAGCGCATGTCTTTGAACTTTCCATCACTTGGCTTTCCGGCAGTTGACTGGTAGATTGAATTTCTAATGGCAAGCCACGCCCCATTTTCGCAACGCATACTGATCGTCGAAGACGAGGAGAACGCCCGCAAAGGCTACGAAGCTTTGCTGCACAAATGGGGTTGCCAAATTCTTGGCGTGGGCAGCGCGGAGGAGGGTCTGGCGCAGTTTTCCGAATTTCAGCCTGCCGTGGTGCTGGCGGACGTCGAACTGCCGGGCATGAACGGCTTGGAATTGCTGGCTGAGTTGCATGAACATGCCCCGGAAACGCCTGTAATCATCATCACTGGGCGTGGCACCGACGAGCGCGCCGTGCAAGCAATTGAGGCGGGGGCATTTTGGTACATCGAAAAACCCCTCAAGCCTCCTGTGCTTCGTTCCCTGCTCGACCGTGCCATGGGCAAGGCGCGCGACCGCCGTGAAGTTGCCGCACTCACGCGCCAGTTGCGAGATGCGGGCCGGCTGGGCGAGATGGTCGGCGCGTCAAAAACCATGGTGGAAGTGATGCGCCAGGTGGAAACAGCGGCACCTTCGACGGCGTCAGTGCTCATCACGGGAGAAACGGGCTCGGGCAAGGAAGTGGTCGCGCGAACGATCCATGCACTGTCGCCTCGCGCCAATCAGCCGTTCGTGGCTATCAATTGCTCGGCGATTCCCGAATCCTTGATGGAGAGTGAAATTTTTGGCCATGAGAAGGGCGCGTTTACGGGCGCGGCGGAACGCAGGCTGGGCTGCTTTGAGCTTGCCGACGGCGGGACGTTGCTGCTCGACGAAATCGGCGAAATGCCGGCGCAAACGCAAGCGAAGCTTTTGCGCGTGCTCGAAGACCATAAAGTGCGCAGGATCGGCAGCAAGGTGGAAACGCCGGTCGATGTTCGCGTGCTAGCCGCGACGAATAAAGATCCGCAGCAAGCGGTGGCGCAGGGGTTGTTGCGGCAGGACCTTTTTTTTCGTCTTAACGTCTTCCACATTCACCTGCCGGCCCTGCGCGATCACAAAGACGATTTGCCGCTGCTGACGGAGCAATTGCTCGCGGACATCAATCGCAAGCACGGACGCAATGCGCCGGGCGTGAACACGGAGGTGATGGAGCTGTTCAAGGCATATCCGTGGCCCGGCAATGTGCGTGAGCTGCGCAATGTGCTCGAACGCGCGGCTATTTCCTGCGACCACGGTCCGATTGGCCGCCAACATTTGCCCGATGATTTCGCGCGCGGTCCGGTGGCGCAGGCGAGCGGGCTTTCCGGCCTGCGCTTTCCGCCGGGCACGACGGTGGAAGCGGCGGAGCGCGAGTTGATTATTCAAACGCTCGGCGCAACGAATCAAAACAAAACGCGCGCCGCGGAACTGCTGGGCATCAGCCTGAAAACGCTTCACAACAAGCTGAAAGAGTACGAGGCGTCGCGCCAAAATGTCGCTAAGTCTTAAAAATAAGTTCACGCTGGCGACTGCACTTCTGGTTTTGGTTGTCGTCGCGCTGGTCTCCGCCTTGTACGTGGCGAGACTGACGCGGCAAGTGATCGGGCAGGCGAACGACCGGGCGCAATTCGTGGCGCAGCAGGTGTTCGTCTCGGCGCAAAATGCGTTGCGCGAAGCGGCGGAAAGCGGAGCGGCCCCTGCATCGTCAAGCCCTGACGCCATTCACGACTATATCCAACAGACGCTGGAACAAAATCGCGGCCTGTCGGCGCTGATCGAGTCGGACATGAGTTTTTCGTCCACGATTTACGAAATCACGATCAGTGACGCGAACGGCACGGCGCTGGTCTCGAGCGATTCTTCTCTTCCAGGCAAACCGATTTCACCGCGGCCGAATCTGTCGCAGCTGGTGCATGCCAGCTTCTTGAATCAGTTGCGCATTTTGCACGGTCCGCCGCTTGTTTATCAGGTCACGCTGCCGTTCAATATCGGCAATCAGCCGTTCGGAGATATCCACGTAGCGCTCGCGTCGGCGCTGCTGCGCGATGAGATTTGGCCGGGACTGCACTCGGCGGCGTGGCTGGCGCTGGGGGCTGTATTGCTTTCGACTTTGTTTACGGCGTTCGTAAGCCAAGTCGCTCTGGCGCCGCTGTCGCGGATTTCGACGCAATTGGACCGCATCTCGGCGGGCGAATTCGACTTGGAGCCGGTGACGCAAGCGGGCGAACTCGGGCAAGTGTCGAACAAGATCAGCCGCATCGGACAACAACTGCGCGACGTGCGCGAGATTTTCAGCACCTTACGCGAAAACATGAATCAGATTATGGCCGGTCTTGAGGATGGGCTGCTGCTTTTCAATGCCGAAGGGCGGGCGGTGCTGGTGAGTCCGTCGGCCGAGAAATTCATCGACGTGGATTCGGAAAATTTGCTCGGCCGCAAGATCGAGGAGATTTTCCCGCCGGGCCATCCGCTGGCGCAGGCGCTGCATATCGGGCGGCACGGAGAAGTGGGCAGCGAAGGAACCGAGCCCGTCGAAGTGGAAATTGCGGGCGAACGCGGGACACGGCGCGTGGGCGCAAGCATCCAGTGCATTCAAGAGAACGGCGCACGCATGGGATTGCTTGTCTCGCTGCGCGATCTGGAATCGCTCGAGCGCATCGGCTCGCAATTGCAAGTGTCGGAAAGGCTGGCAGCTCTCGGCCGCGTCACCGCAGGCGTTGCGCACGAGGTTAAGAATCCGCTCAATTCCATGCGCGTGTGGCTGGAAGTATTAAAGGCCAACCTGCCAATTGATCCGGAAACACAACAAGCCGCGAAAATGCTGGATACGGAAATCGATCGCCTGGACCGCGTGGTGAAAACGTTCCTGGAATTCAGCCGTCCGGTCGAATTGGAACGCGAGGAAGTAAATCTGCCGGAGTTGATCGAAAGCGTCCTCGCTGCCGCAAAGCCCGGGATCACGCGCGCCGGCGTTACTCTGGTGAAAGAGATTCCCGCTTCGTTCCCCCTGGTTGAAATGGACAAGAGGCTGATTGAACAGTCCATCCTCAACCTGGTGCTCAACGCATGCGAGTGCATGACGGCAGGCGGGCAGTTGACCGTGACTCTCGCTCGCCTGGGTGATATGGCGGAAATCCGCGTGGGTGATACCGGCCCGGGCATCGCGCCTGAAAATCGCGCGAAGATATTTCAGCTTTTTTTCACCACGCGAAAGGGCGGCACGGGCCTGGGGCTTGCGAACACATTCCGATTTGTGCAGTTGCACAATGGTTCGATAGAATTTGATACAGAGGCCGGACATGGCACGACGTTTCGCATCGAGTTGCCGTTAACGCGCGCCGTCAACGTGCCCACATCGAATTTCCGAGACTACGGCCAGCCGTTCGCACGGCAGACATAATCCAAGATGAATCGTCCAGCCTCAACCCACTCTTCGAGCCGGCCCGTGGCCTGGTCGCGGAACTGCGCGTTCTTGACGTGTCTCATCGCTGCAGTGCTCGCCCTCGGCACTGGTGGCTGTCTGACGCACAAAGTTCACGCCGCCCCCGTGGTTGTTCCGCCGCAACCGCCGGCTCCCATCGTTGTCCCGGAAACTACCAAGTCTCCCGCTTCGATTCCAGCGCCAACGCCGCCGCAACCGAAAAATCCAGAACCTTCCACGCCTCCTCCGGGCCTGACGCCGAAGCCCGACACACTGAGACGGCCCATGACGGCCGCGCCGGAGCCAGAGCGGCCTGCGGCGCCGCAGATTTCTCCCCAGATGTCCGCGTCGGATCAAGCGGAGCTTACCAAGCAAACCCAGGATTACGTCGCGCACGCGCAGCAAAACTTACATCGTGCCGATGGACGCCAGCTCACTGCGACCCAGCGCGACATGGTCGATAAGATTCGAGGTTTCCTCGACCAGGCGGAGGATGCCATCCACACCGCGGACTGGTCTCGCGCCAAAAACCTGTCAGAGAAGGCTTATCTTCTCTCGCTCGATCTTGCAAAGACACTCTAGGTACTGCATCCCTCCGATAAAATAGTTGGTAAGATTAGATTATGAAGAGTTACGACACCGTGATCGCGGGCGGCGGAATTATCGGCGCATCGCTGGCGTTTGAGCTCGCGCGGCGGGGCCAGTCGGTGCTCGTGCTCGATCGTCAAGAGCCGGGCCATGGAGCTTCGTGGGCAGCAGCCGGAACGATATCGCCCGCGCCAGACAGCGAATCGCTCGCCATAGCGGCGCTCGGATGCGAGAGTTACCGTCTATACCCGGAATTTGTCGCGGCAATCGAAGCCGTTTCAGGAAGGTCCGCTGGATTCCATCCCAATGGAGCAATGGAACTATTTTTCGATCCTGGGGGCGAAACAGAGCGCGACCGGCGCCTGGAGGAAATTCAAAGTCACGGCGTTGGGTGCGAAGCAATTTCACTTAGTGAGGCGAAACGCCGCGAGCCTGCCATCGGTCCGGCCGTGCGCGCGGCGCTGTGGATCAGAGACGAAGCCTATCTCGACCCGCGGGTGATCACGCAAGTCGCTCTCGCGGCCGCGTCGAAGGCCGGTGTGGAGATTCGCGACGACGACGAAGTCATCTCCGTGCTGATCGAGCAAAGCCGCTGCAAGGGCGTGCTCACCGCCGCGTCACGAAAGACGACAACGCGCAGGCTCGACGTTCGCGCTGGAGAGAAAATTGCGGCGCGCAACGTGGTGATCGCTGCGGGATGGCGTTCGGGAGACATCGGTGGCGTGAAATCCTATGCGCCGACAATTCCGGTACGCGGCCAGATGGTTGCGCTGGGAAACGTTGCCGGCGCGCCGCGAACAATTCTTCGCTGTGGACATGGCTACATGGCCCCGCGCGAAGATGGCCGCACAGTGATTGGCAGCACACTCGAGAGGGGGGCGTTCGAAAAGCACATGACTCCGGCCGGCCTGCGAAAAATTCTGGATGCCGCGTTAACGATGGCACCGGCACTGGCGGAAGCGCCAATTCTTGAAACATGGGCCGGTGTGCGTCCGGATTCGCCGGACCACCTGCCAATTCTGGGCGCGACGGGTATCGAAGGCCTGTTCATTGCGACGGGACATTATCGCAACGGAATGCTGCTCGCGCCCGTCACGGCGAAATATCTGGCTGACTGGATTGCAACCGGGAAACCTTCGGTGTGGTTCGAGCCATTCAGCCCGCTGCGTTTCGCAGCGACGCGCAACGCGTTTACGGCGGGTGAGAAGCAGAAAAAGGGGCCTTTTTAAAAAGGGCTTTAACTAGACTGACATGTCAGTCTAGTGTGCCTGCGACCGTATAAAATTGCACACTCGTAAGGAATTCGTAAGAAATTTAGTAAGGAACTATGCCGGCGCGGCGTTGCGGCTCGCGATTCGGCGGACCTGCCAGCGTGGATGCTTGCCCCGGCGTGGTGAAGTTCGCCTTGCTTGAGAGCAAATAAAGCGGGCGGTTCATGATCACATCCAAAGTTGTGCCGCGCGGCAATTCGGCTTCGGGCCCGCGCGTGAGCAGTACCGCAAGAAGGCCAGCGGCGGCGCCTGCACCCGCGCCGATTCCCGCGCCTCTTGCGCTCTGACCCACAATCCCGCCAAGACCCGCGCCGGCTGCGGTTGTCTCCAGAACGGTGCCTGCATCCGCCCCCTTATTTGAATCACCCTTTATCACGCCTTCCTTGCCCACGGACTCGTTGCCGCCAGTGCCCGCGTCGGTGGGCGAAGCGTTAAAACTTGCCTGGTAGCCATTTGGAAGAATTAAATTGTCGAGCTTGATTCGAATTTCACCGCGCCCGTGAATGCGTCCCGGACGTTTTGCTTCCGTGACTTCTCCGCTGACGTACGAGCCCGCGGGAATCAGGATGCGGCTATCGATCACGATGGGAAAAAGTGTTTCGAGATACACCGGATCGCCGGGCCGCGCACTTCGCGTGGAAATTGCATTGTGAAGGACAAGCGGAAGACGCGTGCCGGAAGGAACCGTGAAATATTTTGGGAGAGGAGCAACGGGCGCGGGGGTTGCCACAGCCGATGCAGGTTGCGTGGCCGTTGCGGCTGACGCCGGATGCGTTTGAGCCGTCGCGGGCGTGGTCGCGGGCGTCCCGGAAGAAGACTGTTGCGGCACGGGAGGATTGGTGGATTGCGCGCGCAGAACGGGAGCCATTATCAGCGCAAAAGCAATCAAGGCAGCAGAGCAGTGCAGAAAACGCAGCTTCATCGCCATCACCTCAACCGAAAATTCTGATAATCCGATGCCCTACTATACCTTCAAGGATGCTCCCCCCGCGCGCATGTGTCAATTGACTCCAGCCCGCACGACGCTTACGCTGTCACCCGGAGCGTAAAACGCAGAACGAGGAGGGGCACGGATGGCGAACTTGGCATTGGTGTACGGGATGCGGCTTTTTCCGGCGACGGACCTCGATTCGGTGGGGGAAGCAACCGTGCAGCTTAAAAACGGCCGCACGGGCCGCATCACTCTGCACTTGATTGAAGGCAGCAAAGAGGAAATCGAGAAAACGCTGAAGCAATCGCTCGATGCTTTTTTCGATTTGTATCCGGAGATTTAATTGCGCGCTGGGGCCGCGCAGCGGTGCCATTTTCAAGCATGTTCAAACATGACCGTCCGATGAAAGACCTCAGACGAGGATTACGGTTTGTCCGGTGAGATCGAAACGCTTGCGGCAGCGGATATTCCGGCATGCGGCCATGTCGTCGACGCGAACCATGTACGAACGCGCCTTTGCGAAATGCGCGCGATCTTCTTCGTTTGAGCCGCGCGGCAGTTCCGCTTTTTTTGTGCGGACTTTCCAGCGGATCGGGTAGGTATTCTCCTGGCGGCAATGCGGGCACGTCAACGGGATCTGCTTGGTCTCATCCTTCTCGTCGTAAAATTTTCGGTCGTCCATTGTCCCTGCTTTCCGGCTACGTTTTCCCGCGCGTCGCAGCGGGCAGATTCACGGGCGGAGCCGCGCCAATCGCATCGAGCGTCACGAAACGAATGCCCGCGTCTTTCCATCGCGGCAACCAGTGCGCCAGCGCCGCAACTGTGTGGCGGCGGTCGCCTTCGAGCACGCGATGGTCGCCGTCGTGCAATAGCACGATATCGCCACGCGTGACGCGCCGCAAGCGGCGAATCACAGGCTCAACGGGCTGCGGCTTCCAATCCCACGCCCATTTCGACCACATGGCCACGCCTGAATAGCCGAGCGCGCGCACGACGCCGCCGAGTTGCGGCCCGCGAAAACCAAATGGCGGGCGCATCCAGCGAACTTCGCAGCCCGCAGCTTGGAAAATTGCGTCGTGGCAGCGCTCCAGTTCCCCGCGCAGTTTTGCGCGCGGCAGAAAAATCAGGCTTGGATGCGTCTCCGTGTGATTGCCAATAGCGTGGCCTTGCGCGGCAATCTCCCGCGCAAGGGTTGGAAAAGCGCGGACATGCCGGCCGATCAAAAAAAATGTGGCGCGCGCGCCGTGCGCGTCCAGCAAATCGAGCAGCGCGGGCGTCGCCGCCGGATTCGGGCCATCGTCGAAAGTGAGCGCGACGGTTGACGCATCGCCCGCAATGCATACCGTGCGCCCGAATAATTGCGACTGCGGATACACCGCGCCCCACGCGCCAATCGCAGCGCCGCCAAACAGTACCGCACTTGCTGTGGTCCACGGATTCACACGCGCATTTTCTCATGCAACGCGCTGCACACGCGCAACTTTTCTGCGCGCCGCGCTAGTGCAGTTCAACTCTGGTAGGATACGGCGCGATGTGGCTGCGCGCACCCATAACGAATCCGAAAATCCCAAAATGGCTGCGCTGGGGCAGTTTGATTTGGCTCGCCGTGTGGATTCCCGCTTACTGGCATACTTGGGGGGCGCAGAATTTCGTTCATCTGTGCGATATCGCCGTGATCCTCACGTGCGCGGGACTGTGGTGGAGCAATTCGCTGCTGCTCTCGAGCCAGGCGGTTTCGTCGATTGCCGTCGATCTGCTGTGGGACCTCGATGCGGCGTGGCGATTCTTTTCGGGCCACAACCTAATCGGCGGTACCGAGTATATGTGGGACGCGCGCTACCCGCTGTGGGTGCGGCTGCTGTCGGTATTTCACGTCGTGTGGCCGATTCTGCTGCTATGGTCGCTCGCGCGCGTGGGCTACGACCGTCGTGGCTGGCTGCTACAAACCGCCATTGCCGCTGACGCGTTCGTGGTGGCGCGCTCGACGAACCCGGCGCTTAACGTCGATTATGCATTTCGCGACCCGATTTTTCATCGCGCTTGGGGACCAGGGTCGGCGCATATTGCATTCATGTGGATCGTTCTTGTGATAGTGATTTATCTACCCACACACTTTGTTATGACGAAACTGTTTCGCGCGCCGGAAGGCCCTGGGCGCTAGCAGCTTGTTGAAAAAGGGATCTTGGTCGTTATTCCCCACGGACGCGAGACGCCATAGTTTGCTGAAACCAAATAAAAATGCAGATTTTTCGGCAGCCAAAGGCGGCTTTGCCTCGGAATGACAACGAGTGTGGTTTTTCAACAAACTGTTAGGCGGGCGCGCGGAATTACTCGTCGTCTTCTTTGCGAATGGAGTGGAGGTCGATACCGAGATGCTGGCATTTTTTGTAGAGGTGGCTGCGTTCCAGACCAAGTGCCTTCGCTGTATTCGTCATGTGGTTATGGTGGCGCTTGAGTTCGCTGAGAATCGTTTCACGCTCGAAGGCTTCGACGCGCTCGGCCATCGAGCCAGCTTGCACTCCTGAGGATGCCGCTCCCGTTTCGCCGATTCCGCCCACCGTTTCGGGATGCGGCAGCGCCATGCGCACCTCCGCCACATTGACGTCATTCGCCGGCGCGAGCAGCAACACACGTTCAACTACGTTGCGCAATTCGCGGACATTTCCGGGCCAGGAATAGCGCGATAACTCCGCCATGGCCTGCGACGAAAAGTGTTTCACTTTCCAACCATTTTGTTCAGCGACCTGGCGCGCAAAATGTTCCGCGAGCACGGGAATGTCCTCGAGGCGTTCGCGGAGCGGCGGCAACACAATCGGAAAAACGAAAATCCGGTGATACAGGTCCTGACGAAACGTGTTGCGACGGACTTGCTCCTCGAGATTGCGGTGCGTCGCCACCACGACGCGCACGTTCACCGGAATCGGACGGTCGCCGCCGACGCGCTCGATTTCTCCTTCTTCGAGAACACGCAAAAGCTTCGCCTGCATCGCCAGCGGCATGTCGCCGATTTCATCGAGAAAAAGCGTGCCGCGATGGGCCTGCTCGAATTTGCCCGTATGCCGCGACGCCGCGCCCGTGAAGGCTCCCTTTTCGTGGCCGAAGAGCTCTGATTCCATCAGCTCCGCCGGAACCGCCGCGCAATTGAGGGTGATGAACGGGCCGCCTTTGCGCGCGCTTTTTTCATGCAGCGTGCGCGCGACAAGTTCTTTGCCGGTGCCGGTCTCTCCGCGAATGCAGACGCGCGTTTCGCTCGCCGCCACGCGCTCGACCTCCGCCATCAGCGCCTTCATCGCGACGCTCGCCCACACCAATTGATGGCGGCCCACGCGCCGGCGCAAATCGCGATTTTCTTCTTCCAGGCGCGCCAGCTTCAGCGCATTTTCAACCGTGAGAAGAAGTTTCTCCGTCGAGATCGGCTTCTCGAGGAAATCCGCAGCGCCAAGCCGCGTGGCGCGCACGGCCATTTCGATCGTTGCTTGGCCCGACATCATCACCACCGGCGAAGTGACGCCACAATTTTTCATTTCCTCGAGAAGCGCGATGCCATCCTTGCCCGGCATGACCACATCCGAAAGAATCAAATCGAAATGGCCGTCGCGCGCAAGTTCTAGAGCGCGCGCAGCGTTGTCGCAGACGGTCGCCTCATGGCCGGACAATCGAAACGCACGTGAGAGAGAAGCGAGCGTGTTCGCATCGTCGTCGATGATCAGGATGTGGGCTTTGGCCGCCATGCGGATCACACCTCTCTTTCAGCAACAAATTTTGCGGGCTTCGCGCTGCCGGCGGACGCGGGCTCGTCAGCCGCCATACTGGGCGGACGTTCAAGAAGATCGATGCGAAAGGTAGTGCCATGGCCCGGTTCGCTGGTGACGGAAATTCGCCCGCCATGATCGCTGACAACCGACTGCACAATGGCCAGTCCGAGACCGGTGCCGTGTTGTTTGGTGGTGTAGTATGGTGTGAAAAGGCGCTCGCATTCTTCGGGCGTCAGTCCTGCCCCGGTATCCGAAATTTCCAAGCGTACGCCTCCGTCATGCGTCATGGTGCGAAGCGTAAGTTTTCCGCCGTTCGGCATTGCGTCGATGGCGTTGAGGACAAGGTTTCCAATGGCGCGGTGAAAAAGCACGCTGTCCGCCTGAATCATCGGAAGCTTTTCATCGAGATGCAGCTCGGTCGTAATCTTTGGCTCGCCGGGCGCGATAAATCGCGGTTCGAAAAGACGCGTCACACCGCGGACCATTTCATTTACGTCCACCGACTGCAACTGCGGCTGCGGCATTTTTGCGAAATCGCTGAAGCGGCCGACAATCGTTTTTAAGTTATGGATTTCAGCCAGCAACGTATCCGTGGACTCGCGAAAAATCTCGCCGAAATCGGCGGCATGCTGTTCGCGCGCGCGACGAAGATTTTCGACCGTGATTTGCAACGGGAATAGAGGATTCTTCAGTTCATGGGCAAGGCGGCGC
This sequence comes from uncultured Acidobacteriota bacterium, assembly GCA_963757905.1. Classification (GTDB taxonomy): domain Bacteria; phylum Acidobacteriota; class Terriglobia; order Acidiferrales; family UBA7541; genus DAHUXN01. The sequence continues at coordinate 55,890 of CAVWSV010000007.1, forward strand.
GCGAGTTCGCGCCACGCAGCGACGCGTTCAGTCTGCACCAGGCGCTCGCGCTGCTCGCTGAGCTGCGCGGTCATCTGATTGAACGCGCCCGCGAGCGTGCCGATTTCGTCGCGCGAATGAATCGCAACACGCGCGTCCCAATTCCCAGAGGCTACTTCTTTCGCACCCTCGACAAGCTTCGCAACCGGCCGCGTGACGCGCACGGCGGCCCACCAACTAAGCAAGATTCCCAGCGCGAGCGCAATTCCGCCGACGAGCAAAGCCAAGCGGCGAATTCCGCGCTCGAGCATGACTAAATTGTGGCGCGAGCTGCCGACGAATAAAACGCCCAGAAGATTTCTACCCGGACCAAGCAGCGGAAGCAGATGGAATACTTCATCGCTCGCGGCGTCTGGGGTCCAGTGAATCGTCGCTGTGATTTCACCGGGCTGCTGAAGTTCGCGGGCGACCAGCAGCGCGAAGCGGTCGGCCTGCGTTATCGGCCCATTTACACCCGTCAAATTCTGCGGCGAGAAATTCGAATCGAGATTGACGTAAAGCAGCGCGCGCATTCCCTGCGGCAAACTGAGCGAAGACAAAAAGGACTTCCCGAGACTTTCGCCCCCCGCAGTGTAAAGATTCGAACCTGCCACGGTGAGCACGGAGACGGCGATGAGCCCGAGCGCCGGGCCGTCGGGCGTATCCATTTTCTGCAGAAAAGCTCCGCGCGCCGGCCAATCGGTTTTTTGGAGCAGCCAGTCTTCTTTATAACCGAAGCGCGCCGGCCACTGCTTGGAAGAAATGATGCTGCCGTCATTTCCGGCGAACTCGAGAAAATCGAAACGGTGATCCGACGCCACGCTGACGGCATCGTGTCCGTACACGGAGGGATCGATATCGTGCGCACTGAGATGAATGGCCATGTTCAGCGTCGCTTCAGAACCGGAGATATCCTGAACGCCGCGAACGATTTGTTGTCCCTGATTGGCAAACTCGCGCTGGAATTGCGAGACGATGGCGTCGGTGTGCGAAGCGTCAAGTTGTTCGAATGCGCGGCGCGTGGACAGGGTGACGCCGATGCCGACAACAGCTACGGCCGCGACGACCACGAGTGGAAAGAGCACGAACATTTTCAGGCGGAAACTCACGGGGCGGCTCCGTCGAGCCAGACATCGGAGAGACGCCAAGCGCCCCAGCGCGCGGGCATCCAGTCGCGCACGCGCGCACTCAAGCCCACGACTTCCGGGACGTGCACGAGCGTAATCACCTCATATGTGTCCACGACGGATTGCTCGCGCGAATAAAGTTGCTCGGGATTTGCAGGATCGTTCAGCGGCGCGGTGAGCGAAGGGTCCAAATCGGCGAGTGGCGCGAAGCTTTGCAGAAAATCTTCGAGAGCCACGCCGGGGGCGGGCGAAGCCATCGGAAGGCGCAAAATGCGCGCATCATACTCGGGCACATTCGCGATGCGATTCGCGTTGCCATCCGGCGAACCGGCGGCGATGGCTCGCGCGGAAATTGGAATGCCCGCGACTTGCGCGTTTACGACGATGCGTTCGGCGATCATGCGTTCGATAGGGTCGGCGGAATCATAGCCTAGCTTCAGCGCCGGGCCGGAAGGGATTTGTGAAGCGAGCTGGCGCGCGGTTGCCGTGTCCGCCGTGCTCGAAAAAAGGAACGCGTAGCCCGAGGACCATTGCGGCAAGAGCGCTCCAGCCGGCGCACCCTCTTTTTGTAAAATGAAATCCACGAGCGAGGCGCGATCGATAGCAAGCGAAAGCGCCTGGCGAATGCGAATGTCTTTTGCGCGCGTGCTGGAACGCGAAAAAATCAACGCGATCAATTCGGTGGGATCCGATGCGGAAATTTTCACGCCTCGCGATGCGTCGATGCGGGCGCGATCAGGCGCGACGTCCGCAAGGTCCGCTTTGCCAAGGTCGAGATCGATCATGCGCTCGCGGACAGTACGACCCATTTGCACGTCGACGCCATCGATGAACGGGCGTCCGCCCCAGTAATCATCGTCCGCGACGAAAACCGCGTGGCGGCCGGGTTCCCAGGTGGTGAGACGAAATGCGCCGGTGCCGATAATTTCGCCAGTCGGCTTACGAAGCAAAATTGAATTTTTCGATTCGGCAAGAATGTAAGGCAGCTCCGGCAAAGCCGAATCGGATTCGAGGATGACGGAATCGCTTGCAACGCCAACGTGCCACCCGGGATTCATCGCTTGCAGCGAAGCGGCAACGGAGTCCGGCGTGAGGGGTGAGGCGTCCTGAAACTTAATGTTCGGGCGAAGGCGAAAACTCCAACGCATGAATTTGCCGTCGTGCTGCCAGGAAATTGCCAGCTCGGGCTTCGGCTGGCCGAATTGGTCCAGCGTGACCAAGCGATCGGCAATCAATCGCAGTAGACGTCCTTGAGCAATTTGATCGGCAACGCTTCTCTGTTTCTGCGCGGGATCGAGCGAAGTAACGCGCCCCTGCAAATCAACAGTCAACGTGCCGCCATAGCGCGGCCGCCGCGCGCCGGAGGCTGCCATCGCGAAAACGATCACTGCCGCGAGAAAGCTACCGGCCGCAAGATAACGTGAGGCTATACGCTTCATACATTCCCGTTTTCAAATTTCGCGATACAGCAATCGCTGTGCTTGGATCGCGCGACGACCACAGCGCAGTCACAGGGCCGTCAAAATTCTCGGCGGCGCTGACGGCAACCGGTTGGCGATCAGGAAATTCGAAAGCTTGAATTGTGTCGGGAACAGTCCAATCGCCATCGCCAGTGACGAGCAATTGCCAACCGTGCCCGCAGTTGGTTGCCGACCCGGCAATGTCGCTGCCCCAATTCGCAAACCATTTCACTTTTTTGGCGACGGAATCCGACAAAACCGCGCGGCCATCGAGAAGCGTGCTGAATGAATAGATAGGGCCGCCCGGCGCGCCAAGCGCGGCAAATGAATAAAACTCCGGCGGGGCATTCGTGGAAGCTTGTACCTCGCGCTGATTGTTATCAGCGTCCGGGGAAAATACAAAGAAATTGCGATTCGGCACGATGTCGCCGCGCCCTTGAGGAAGCCGCTGCCCGGACAAAGTCCAAGGCTGGCTTCCCGGCGTGCATACAACGGTTAGAGAATTCTTGAGCGCCACTCCGCAAGCCGTGCCCGGCAAATCCGCAACGCCGCCTTCCTGGCCGACGTTGAGGCGCCCGCGAATATCGCGTGGCCACGGATGGTCGTGCTCGATGGCAGCTTGAGCTTCGATCTGCCAGGCGCCACTGATTTGCGCGAACAGAGCTACGCGTTCCGGCTGAAGAACGACGAGCCGCTGCGGGCCGCTCGCCGACGCCGGCAAAATCTGCGCGTCGAGGACCGGATCGGGAAGGCTCAGCAAAAATTGCTTACTCAGGGTGATCCCGGCGGATTCGGACGGAGCGGCGGGAACGGCTGATTTCGGAATCGAGACAAACACAACAGTGTGAGCCGGACCTGTGACAATGTCCGCAACCCACAGAAAATCCTGAAAGCTCTCCGACAGGGAAATCTGAATATGTGTGGCGGCCGGCGGAGCCTGTGCCGCGATTGCGAAGTCTGCTCCGCCGTCCTTCTTCCATTCGTCCTCCAAACCCTTCAAGGCCTGCTCGAATTGAAAGGAAGGCGCGGATGAATTGTTTGTCGCGGGGGCGTCGAGACAAACTTTAGGGACTGCGGCCAAACCGATTGAGGCTGCGGCTTTGCGGGCGAGTTCACGGGCGGCGGCGGTCAATCGCTGGCCTTCCTGTAGCTGAATGGACGATTGGACCGTGGATTGGGGCAACGATTGCGGCGCGGCGAACGCCGGGAATGAAAATGCAAGGAGCAGATGAAGCGCAAAAAATCGGCGGAAGGGCCGCATCGAGTTGCATCACGAAAGCGTGATGTGGCGCAATCATAGCACAGCGTATTTTTGCGTCCGGCTGATCGCGCTGGCAGTGTGTCGTTCCAAGCGACATGGCCGCATCGGAAAACCGCTGGCGGGTGGATTGGCCGCGGCGGCAGCCAAGCCACCCACAGGGGGTTTTACCAGCAGTTACCCGACTGCACCAGCCGTTAAGCCGGCCGGGAACTCTCATGGGTGTCCCTTCGATGGCGCGCTCGTTTGCCCGCCGGGTCCGTCTCCGTTTCTGCCCGAGGGTGGCGGATCCGCGGCGCCAAGCGGCGTATCGAGCACGCCATTCGTGAAGAAAAATTTGCCGTCCATGGGCACCAACATGATGCGCACTTTGTCGGAGAGTTTCTCTGCGACGATTTTCTGAATGAGCAGTGGATTGCCGCGCAGGGCCGTGGCTTCGAGCTGCAAACGCTCAGCCTCGGCGGCACCCGTGATGCGAATGCGGTTCGCGTCGGCTTTCGCAAGTAGTTCCTGACTCTGCTGCTCGGCCTGGCTGTCGATGACCTTGGCCTGCGCTTCCGCTTGCGCGTTTTCGATGGTCGCTTCCTTGCGGGCTTTGGCTTCCAGGCGCGCCTGCTCGATTTGCTTCTGCTTGAGCGGCAGCGTGTACTGCATCGCGTCGGATTCGGCTTTCGCCGCGATGACGCGCGCTTGCGCGGTGGCTTCGGCTTGCTTCACTTGGCGAATTTTGTTTTCGTCGGCTTGATACTCCGCAATTTTCACGCGTTTCTGCTCGATCTCCTGCTCGAAGTTCATCTGGTCGCTTTGCTGTTCTTTTAAGAGAATGTTTTCGAGGCCCTGCGCGTATTCGGGCGGCAGAACGATGCGGCGGACGAGCACTTCCTTGACGACGATGGCGTCTTGGGCGAGGCGCGTGGTGATGAGACCGGCTACACGTTGACGAAATTCGTCGCGCTTGACGGAAAAGACGTCGCGAACCACATAGTCGGGAGCGACTTCGCGAAATGCACTTTCGACGACAGGCCCGACGATTTCTTCGCCGATGGGCTGCGGAAGGTTTGCTTCGACGTAGTCGAGACGACTGGGATCGAGACGATAGCGAACTAGCACGGAGAGCCCGAGCGGCAAGCCTTCGCGAGCTTCAACTTTCAGCACGGTTTCGTGGGGCTTTTCGTCATCTTGCGCTGCGGTGGCGAAGACTTGTTCGCGAATATCGTAAATCGACACGCGCTGGATCAGCGGGACGACAAGATGAACGCCGGCGTAGAGCGTTCCGGGGCGGATTCCGGAGATTTGGCTGACGCGCACGCCGTCAGCGCCGTCGGGAATTACGACGATGCTCAACGCGATAAGCAACGCGACGACAGCCGCTGCGGCAATCTTGCCAGCGTCACGCCAACGGATGGGAATATTCCGGCGCGGGGCGGCTATTTCGTCCGGCGGGTTTTTCGAGAAAACGCGCTGAACCAGGCGGTCGAGTTCATAGAAATAGACCAGATCGTACGCCGCGATGGCGCCAGCCACGAAAAGCAGGCCGATTCCTGCCGCTATGAGCAAATGCCGTAAGAAAATCATCTTCGTTCTCCCCTTTTCACGCTTCAGTGTTTCCGGCCATTGGAACGTTTCGAGTCAATCTGGTTTGAGCTCGGATGCCAGGCGCTCCCGGCCGCGCAGGGCTCTGCCTGGCGGGCATAAGGACCATCGCGCCGCGGAGGCAAAGCCATTCGAGACCAAATGCGACTGCGAAAGACACCGCAACAGTGCTGATTAGAATTGCTGCTGTGATTGGTGCTGCAATTGTCGCGTTCATTTTTGTTTCTCCTTTCATCCTTTCACTGGCCCTGATGAACGAAACGCATCAGCGAAAATTCGTTTGCGCCGGTGACTCTGTTTTAGGCTCCGTCGCGGATGCGAGTAACACGTGGGGCAGGCTTGTGCCGAAAAGATCGGTTGTTTCCGCGTCGCGAGTTGCGTGAAGCTCGACCACATCTCCGACGCGAACGTGTGCAAAAAGTATTTTCACGTCGCGATTGCGAAGGCGAATGCAACCGTGCGAAACATTTCGTCCGATGAGGCGTGGCTCATTGGTGCCGTGAATGCCGTAGCCTTTGATGTTCAGGCCAATCCAACGCGGGCCAACCGGATTGCCGGGCCCTGGCGGAATCACTTCACCGGGATGGTAGTAAACAGGATTCGCAACACGGTTGAGCACGCGGAACTCGCCCGCCGGGCTGGGGCTTGCGGGCGCTCCGACGGAGACGCGAAATTGCAAGACGACTTGTCCGTTTTCAACAACGGCGATTTGGCGGTCCGGGATGCTGACGACGATGCGACGCTCAGTAGCGACTGGGGCAGGTTTCGCGTTGTCGCAGCGCAAGGCGGCGCGTTGTTGCGCGTCCGCGCTCGCGCCGAGAACGACGATAACCAGAACCAACGCCAGGGCTAGCGCATACTTGGAATCGCCGCGAACTGTCCATCGAGTTTCCGTCCGTCGGGCTTCCTTGTTGATTTGCATCCGCCACATGTCTGCCTCCGTTGCATCGAATTAGTGCGTTTCGGTTCGGAGGGGCATATGGCACGAGGTGTTCCATGGTCCTGCTATTGCAGCGAAAGGAGATAGACGAGGGGTTGTACGGTCGCCCCGTGTGCCGCCGGACACAGCGTGAAAGAGCGAACGCAGTCGTACCGTCTTGGCTATAATTGAACTGGGGGGTAGTCGAGGGCTATGCAACAACCGCAAACAGGGATTCGCGTCGGGCGGATTTTTGGGATTCCGCTTTACCTGCACGCCAGCTGGTTCATTATTTTCGCGCTGATCACGTTTTCACTCGCCACGCAGTTCCAGTCGCAACAATCGGGCTGGACCACACCGCAATACTGGATCCTGGGAATCGCGGTCAGCATTTTGTTCTTTGGATCGGTCGTACTCCACGAACTGGGCCATAGCGTGATTGCGATGCACTACAAGATTCCGGTGGCGTCCATCACGCTTTTTATCTTCGGGGGGCTGGCGCGCATCTCGCGCGATCCAGACAGCGCACTGCAGGAATTCAATATCGCGATTGCTGGGCCGATCACCAGCTTCATTCTGGGAGCCGGCTTTCTGCTCGCAGCTACGTTTGGTTCCCGGCGGTGGGGTGCTGGCAGTCGCGTCCGGATGGCTCAGCTACATTAATTTCGCACTTGGTGCGTTCAACCTGATTCCCGGTTTTCCGATGGACGGCGGTCGAGTCCTGCGAGCCGATCGTCTGGGGGATCACGAAGAATTTCGACAAGGCGAGCCAGATCGCCTCGCGCAGCGGGCAAGTGATCGCGTACATGATGATCATGTTGGGCATCTGGGCGATCATGGAACGCGACAGCATGGTCTCAAAGTTTCTGGGCGGCTGGGTCGGCGGACTGTGGATCGTATTCATTGGATGGTTCCTGCTCTCGGCTGCACAGGAGACGTACACGCAGGTGGCCGTCCGCAACACACTTGTCGGGCTGAGTGCGGCGGACATTATGTCGCCAGACGTGCCCACGGTGGCGCGGGATATTTCGCTCGAGGATTACGTTCACGAAGTGCTGCGGACCGGGCGACGGTGCCACGTGGTGACGGGCAACGGCATGGCGGTGGGACTGGTGACGCTGCATCAGGTGCAACGGTTTCCGCGCGAGGAATGGGCGAACACTTCGATTCAAGCGGCGATGGTGCCTCTGAGCGCAATTCACTGGGTGACGCCGAACGATCCCGTTACCAGCGTGCTTGAGCGGATGCAGAGTGAAGATGTGAACCAAATGCCCGTGCTACAAGAGGGGCACATCATCGGGATGATCGCACGCGATTCGATTTTGCGCGTGATCCAGACGCGCCTGCAGGCGCACCGCCAGTACGCGGCAAAATAGCTCCATCGCCGGCGCCACGCGGAAACACGTCTTAAATGGCCTCCGGGGCGATGAAGGCGGTGCAATCCGGAACATACCTCGATGCGGATACTGCTGGTTGAAGACGAGCGCAAGGTGGCGAGCTTCGTGGCTCGCGCGCTGCGGGAGAACGCCTATGCCGTGGATGTCGCGGCAACGGGCGAAGAGGGCCTCCGCTTGGCGCTGGAAAATCCTTACGACACGATCCTGCTGGACGTGCGGCTGCCCGGCATGAGCGGCATTGAGCTGTGCCGGAAACTGCGGCAGGAGGACGTCCAATCCCCCATACTGATGCTGACGGCGCGCGGCCTCGTCGAACAGCGCGTGGAAGGGCTTGACGCGGGTGCAGACGATTACCTGACGAAGCCTTTTGCGCTCGCGGAACTCCAGGCGCGCGTACGGGCGCTGGTGCGGCGCGGGTTCCGGCGCGGTGAAGCGAAGTTGCGTTGCGCCGATCTCGAACTCGACCGCCACCGCCGCAGCGTCACGCGCGGAACCGCGAAGGTGCCCCTCACGTCAAAGGAATTTGCGCTGCTCGAGTTGTTGCTCCTACGCTCTCCGGATTCCGTGACACGCAGCGAAATCATCGAACACGTTTGGGATAGCCATTTCGACAGCGACACGAATCTGGTGGAGGTGTATATCAACCGGCTGCGGCAGAAAATCGACCACGGACACGGCGCGAAACTGATGCACACGCTGCGCGGCGTTGGATACAGAATGGGAGTCTCTGAATGAAACGCGCACTTTCGCTTCGCGTGCGGATGATGCTGCTATTCTGCATCGTTGTGGGAGTGCTGCTGGCAGGTTCGTACGCCGCGTTTTATTTTGCGTTGAGGAGTGTGGTGCACAGCCAGTTCGATCATCGATTGATGGAAGCGCAAGCGCCCGTGGCGGCCGACCTTGCCACCGACACCGATGACGAGGATGTTTCCGCGCTTGATATTCCGGGTGAATATTTTGAAACGCTCGATATGGCGGGCCGGCCAATCGCGTTTTCGAAAAATCTCGACGGCCGCGTAATCCCCTTCTCCGGCGGCACGAACAACCTCCCGGGCAATCTTTTGACGATTCGTGACCGGACGCTCGGGCAGCTGCGGGTGGGGACGGCGAGGATCCACCGCGCCAAGAGCGACGAAATCCTGATCCTGGCGATGCCGACGCGAGACATTGACGAAACGCTCGAACGATTTCGCGCGCTGCTCTTCGTGTTATTTCCGTGCAGCTTGTTGATTATGGGCGCGGTGTCTGCGTGGTATGTGGGGCGCAGCCTGGCGCCGATCGCGGAGCTGACGCAGCAGACTTCGCAAATGGCCGAGCGCGTGAAAGTTGCCCCGCCCGGCGCGATGCCCGCGGGAACACCGCGAGATGCCTTGCCGCTGTCATCCAGCGGGCGCGATGACGAGCTGGGCCGGCTGGCCAATGCTTTCAACCAGCTATTCGCGGGCATGGAAAGCGCGCTGGTGCAACTACGGCAATTCGTGTCCGACGCGTCGCACGAGCTGCGCACGCCTCTGAGCATCCTGCAGGGCGAGACGGAACTGCTGCTTAAGGAACGGCGCGAGCCCGAGGAATACCACCGCGCTCTCGAAGTGATTGACAGCGAGCTGAAAAAACTGAGCCGCATCGTCGAGGGACTCTTTACCCTGGCGATGGCCGATGCAGGGCAACTGCGACTGCAGCGCGAGCCGCTCTATTTAAACGAAGTTCTCGAAGAAGCTTGCGCGCTGGTGACGCCCAAAGCGCGGGCCAAGCAAATCTCCATTGTGCGCGAGCTGGGACACGAAGTTCCCTACGTGGGCGACGAAATATTCCTGCGAAATTTGTTTTTGATTTTCCTCGATAATGCCCTGAAGTATTCCGGCCGCGAAGGCAAGATTCGCGTGGAGATGGCGGCCGTGAACGGAACGGTAAACGTACAGTTCCGCGATCAGGGCATAGGAATCCCGTCCGAGCACTTGCCGCATATCTTCGAGCGCTTTTACCGTGTGCCACAGACGGACGCGACCGAAGCGCAGAGCGGCGGACTGGGGCTCGCTATTGCGCAGGCCATCGTGCGCGCGCAGGGCGGGACGATAGAATGCGCGAGCCAGCCGGGCGCGGGCTCGACGTTCACGATTTCATTTCCCCGAAACGGCAAAGACAGCGAGTCAGAAAGCTAAATAAAAATTAATGTCCGATTCAGCTTGCTAGGCCACGAGGCATATAAACTGGAACGCGTCGAGGCGTTGCTTACGCGTGTGCTTGCTGACAACAGCCTTTCGCTGCCGGGGAGTCCGTGGCGGGAGGAGGTCATTCAACGTGAAATACATCGGGATACTTGTGCTGATTTGCACGGCGGCGCTGGCGACGGCGGCGCAACAGTCACCGCAAAAACTGACTCTCGCGCAGGCCCTGGACATGGCCAACCGGCAGAATCTGGACCTGATTGCGGCGCGAGCGCAACGGGCCGTGGCTGCCGCCGGCGTAAAGATCGCCGGGCAACGGTTGAATCCGACGGGCAACTTTACCGCTTTGCGCGACGATCCGCACGAAGGTTGGTGGTTCGATATACCGATTGAATTGGGATCAAAGCGCAAGCGGCGAATCGACCTGGCGCGCGCGCAAGGCGTCTTGACCGAGGATGACGTGGCGGCGCTCGAGCGAATGACGCGACAGAATGTCCGCGACGCCTTTTTTTCGCTGGCTCTGGCGCGGGGCGTCACGGCGGAAAAGAGCGACACGGTAACACTGGCGCAGCGGCTTCGTGATATTGCCCAGCAGCGTTACCAGACCGGCGACGTGCCGCAGCTTGAAGTATTTCAGGCCGACCTCGTGGTTTCACAGGCGCAAGCGGATTACCAGGTGGCCCAGCAGGACGAAAAAGTGGCGCTAAGCGATTTGAATACTTTGCTGAACGAACCGCCAGCGACGGATTGGGATCTGATTACGCCGCTCGCGGAGTTGCCAGGAGAGCCGGTGCTGGGTACTTTGCTGCTGCGCGCTAGAAACTCCAACGCGGAGCTGCAAAAAATCAGCCAGCAGGAGAAAATTGAGGAGAGCCAGCGCGCACTCTATCGGGCGGACCGCATTCCGAATCTCACGCTATCGCTTGGGATGGATTACAATTCGCCCCACAATTTCCGCTATGGGCCGCGCAGCCAAGCGAGCATGGAAGTGCCGATTTTTATGCGTTATCAAGGCGAAATCGCGCAATCGAACGCGACTCTGGTGGCCCTCGATGATCAGGCGACTGCGATGCGGCGCGTTGTGGACGGTCGCGTGGAATCAGCATTTTTGCAGCTCGACTCGCGCGAGGCCCAAGCTCGGCTTTACAAAAATTCGCTGATGCCCGCCGCCGACAAGCTCGAAAGTATGGCCGAGGAGAGCTACAAGGCTGGAAAGGCTAATATTCTCTCCGTGCTAGACGCGCAGAAGAATGTGCAGCAGGTGAGACAGGCGTATTTGCAGAGTTTGCTCGCGGTTCAACAAGCGTTCGCGCAATTGGAAGCCACCGTCGGGGCGCCCCTCGACTGAACGGGTATGGAAATGATGCGAAGAAAATGGCTGTGCGCGGGAACGGTGCGGAGCGTAGGTCCCGTGGTTTCGGTTTTGGTGATTGCCGCGATGCTGATTGCCGCGGGTTGCTCAGGCGGAGGCAGCGATCAAGCCGCGGAACCGGAAATGACCGCGGAAGTGACGGTGACGAAGGTGAAGCGCGCGGACGTCCGGCAAATGGTCACGGTCAGCGGCAACGTGGTGGCGCTGCCGAACAAAGATGTGAAAGTAAGCGCATTGGTGGCTGGCCGTATTACGGAGCTGAATGTCTCCGAGGGAGACCGCGTTCATGCCGGCGAAGTTCTCGCGGAAATCGATAGTCACACCTATCAAGATCAATTGCGCCAGGCCCAGGCAGCGTTGGCGCAAGCCACGGCCACGGTGCAGAACGCGCAGCAGAGTTTGGCGCGAAACCAGACGCTTTTTCAGCGCGGAATTGCCGCGGGCAAGGACCTTGAGGACGCAAAGACTCAACTGAGCGTCGCTGAAGCCGCGCAACATCAGACGGAGGCGGCCGAGGAAACAGCGCGGCTGCAGATCGAGCGCACGAAGATCCTTTCGCCGCTCAATGGCGTGGTGGCGAAACGATTCGCAAGCATCGGCGAGCAGGTGGACGGCACCGCGGCGCAACCGATTGTCGAGGTTGCGAATATTGACGAAGTTGAGCTATCCGGCAGCTTGCCGGCAGCTTACCTGGGCAAAATTCACATCGGTGAAACGCTGCCCATCACCAGCGACGCGTCTCCACTGAAAACGCTTACAGGAAGGATCGTTGCAATTTCACCGGCCGTGGACCCGACGACAAATGTTGGCAACGTACGCATCCGGATCGCGAATCCCGGCGGAACGCTGAAACTGGGAATGTATTTGAACGCGCAAGTGCCCGTGGAAACGCACGCAAACGCCTTAGTCGTTCCGGCGGAGGCGATTTACCACAACGAATCAGGACAGTCGCGCGTTTATAAGGTCGAAGGGGACACGGCGAAAGCGGTCGACGTGAAACTGGGTATTGAAACGAAAGAGGGCGTGGAGATTTTGTCTGGGGTGAAAGAAGGAGACACCGTCATCCTGACAGGCGGATACGGCCTGGGCGACACCACAAAAGTCAAAATCAAGTCATGAATATCGTCGCGGTCTGCAAAAAAAATCGATATGCAGTCTATCTACTGACAGCTTTCTTGACGATTGCCGGCGTTTATTCCTTTTTTGAACTGCCCAGCAATATTTATCCGAGGCTCAATTTTCCCCGTGTTGTGATTCTTGTGCACGCGGGCGATCTTGCGCCGCAAATGATGTTGCTGACGGTAACGCGACCCCTGGAACAGGCCGTGAGCACTGTGCAGGGAGTGAGCCGCGTCCGATCGAAAACGATCCGGGGCGCGGCTTCGATCGGCGTGCTGTTCAATCCGGACATGGATATGAAGTACGCGCTTCAGCTGGTCCAGGGGCGCGTCAGCGAAGCGCAGGCGTCGCTGCCCGCGGGAACTGAAGTGCAAGTGGAGTGGGAGTCGCCCACCGTATATCCCGTTTTAAGCCTAATCCTCAATGGCAATGTCCCCAACGCGGACCTGTATGACTATGCGTACTACGATCTGCGGCCCTTGTTCACGCGCGTTCCAGGAGTCGGACAAGTCGAGGTCCAGGCTACGAACCAGCGCGAAATTTCCGTGGTCGCGGACCCGCAGAAATTGCTGTCGCATCGCCTTACCCTGGACGAAATCGCGTCGCAACTCGCCCAGACGAACGACGTAACGGCCGTCGGCCGACTTCCCAAGGATTATCTTCAATATCAGGTGCTCACCGACGACCAATTTCACAGTCTCGACGACATTCGCAACGCCGTCGTGGCGATTCAAGATCAAGGTCCGGTTCGTGTGGGCGACATTGCCACGGTAAGTAACGGCGTGTCCGATCCGACTATGCTCATCACCGGGAACGGGAAGCCCGCCGCGTTGATCAATATCACCCGGCAAGTTGGGGGAGACATTCTGCAAATCACCAAGCAGATCAAGGCGATGATGCAGAGTCTGGGCTCGGCGATCCCGAAAACGCTGCATCTTACCGTCGATTATGACTTGGCCGGATTCGTTTCGGAATCCATCAAGAACGTTCGCGACGCAATCCTGATTGGCGCTTTCCTCGCTGTTGTTATTCTTTTTCTGTTCTTGCGAGATTGGCGGACCACGTTGGTGGCGGCGACGTCCTTGCCGCTTTCCGTGATTGGAACGTTTTTCTTTTTGAGAATCACAGGCGGCACGCTCAACCTGATGTCGCTGGGTGGAATGGCCATTGCCATCGGATTAATTATCGACGATGCGGTGGTGATTATCGAAAACATTCACCGTCACCTGACGCTGGGCGAGTCACCGGCGCAGGCGGCGGAAGCGGGCGTGCGTGAACTCTTAGGCGCCGTCATCGGCTCGACCGCAACCACCGAAGTAGTTTTTCTTCCGCTCACGCTCCTGCAGGGAGTAGTCGGAGGATTTTTTAAGGCCTTGTGCTTGACGCTGGGCCTTTCCGTGCTGCTGTCGCTGGTTTTCGCCTTGACGATTATTCCGCTGTTCTCGATGAGTTTTCTCTCCTCGCATACGCATGGCTCCAGCTCCGAGAAATTGATGGAGCCTGTGAATCGAGCTTATGAAAAGGCCGTGCGATGGGCGTTGCGGCGAAGACTGATGGTTGGCGTTGCGGCGCTGGCCTGCGTGGGGCTCGCCTATTTCTGCTATACGAAACTGGAAACCGGCTTTTTGCCGGAGATGGACGAGGGCGGATTTATTCTGGATTACGTGACGCCGCCCGGGACTTCCCTGCAGGAGACAAATCGAATTCTGCAGAAAATTGAACAGCGGGTCGCGGCATTGCCGGATACGCAGTCATTCTCGCGGCGAACCGGCGCGGAAAACGGGCTGTATGTCACGCAACAGAACACAGGCGATATGACCGTGAAATTGAAGCCGCGCTCGCGACGGCGCGACATCAATGAAGTGATCGACGATTTGCGCGCGCAAATCGACAAGAACATTCCCGGCGTGCACGTGGAATTTTCCCAAATTCTTCAAGACATGCTGGGCGACCTGGAAGGCACGCCGGAGCCGGTGGAAGTGAAAATCTATGGTGATGACATTAACGTACTCGAAAAACTCTCCGGAGAGATTGGCCCGAAGCTGCAGGCTGTTCCCGGCCTCGTGGATTTCAAGTCCATCGAAAAAGGCAATCCGGAAATTGTTTTCGATGTAGATACCAGTTCGGCTGGACGCCTGGGCATGACTCCGGCGGATATTGCGCAGCAAGTCAGCGCCGGGCTATTGGGCGTGACCAAGACCGAATTCCGCGAATCCGACCGAACCGTGCCGATTCGCGTGCGCTTCCCGGATTCGTTCCGATACAACTACGCTGATGTGCTGCAGTTCCCAATTCTCACGCCGACGAAACAGACTGTGCAGCTTTCCTCCGTCGCGAAGGTGCGGCGCGTGCAGGGCGAGAGCGCGCTGGAACGCGAAAACCAGCGCTTGATGATCTCCATGACCGGGGAACTCGAAAACCGCGACCTTGGCAGCGTGGTGAATGACGTGAAGAACGTGATGAACCACGTGCAGTTCCCGGTGGGCTACACCTACGAGATCGGCGGGCAATACGAAAGCCAGCAGGCCGCGTTTCACGACTTATTGTATGTACTGTTCTTGGCGTTGGGCGCGATCTTTATTGTGCTGGTAGTTCAGTTTCGTTCGTTCGCACCGGCGCTCATTATTATTTCCGCGGCGCCGTTGTCGTTGGTTGGCGTTTTCGCGATGCTGCTCGTGACTGGAACGGCGCTCAACGTATCCTCATTCATGGGCATCATCCTTATGGTGGGATTGGTGGTCAAAAACGGCATCATTCTCTTCGAGTATGTATACAAGCTTTGGGAAGAGGAAAATATGCCACTTTTTGAAGCGCTGGTGCAGGCCGGCAAGATTCGTATCCGCCCGATTTTGATGACCACTCTCGCGACGCTCTTCGGTTTGTTGCCGCTGGCGCTTGGCCTGGGCTCCGGCGCGGAATTGCAAAAACCACTGGCGCTCGCCGTCATTGGCGGGCTGTTTCTCTCGACGTTTATTACTTTGCTGATCATGCCCGTGCTGTTTTCGCTGCTGCACAAGAAATCCGAAGCGTAGAATGGCACGCGTGATGACACCAACTTTTATCCGCCGCGGAACCTATTTTTTTCGATGCAATTCCATTCCTGCAGCGGCGCTTTTCCTGCTCGCGACGGCTGCCCTTGCCGCCGCGCTGAAACCCATCGCCACGATCGATCTACCCGGGCCCAAGGGAAAGCGCTTCGACTACCTCACCATCGATTATGCGGATCACTATTTGCTTTCCGCGCATCTGGGCGCGGGAATTCTCTACGTCATCGATCTGCGCACGAACAAACTCGTCAAGGCTATTCCCGATGTTCCCGGTATCGAAGGCGTCGTCTATGCACCTGGCGTCCACAAGGTTTACACCTCCGACTGGCTCGAAAACAAAATCGGCGTGATCGACATGCGCACCATGAAAATCATCAAGAAGCTCCCCACCGAATCGAAGCCCGACGGCAGCGCCTACGCCGCACCCTTCCACAAAGTCTACGTCTCCGATGAACGCGGCAAGGCCGAAGCCGTTGTCGACGTAAACAAAGACGAAATCGTCAAAACGTTGCATTTCGATAGCGAAACCGGGATGCCGCGCTACGATCCCGTGGCCCGCAAAGTCTACGTGAATTTGCAGGACGACAATTTATTCGCTGTCATCGACCCCGCCACCGACACCGTCGTTGCGAAATATCCCGTGGGCCGCTGCCGCGGAAATCACGGCATGGCCCTCGACGTGAAAAATCGCCGAGCGTTTCTTTCCTGCGAAGGCAACGAGCTGATGACTGTCTTCGACCTCGATTCGCACAAGCCCATCGCCTATCTGCCCATGGCGAAAGGCCCGGACGTCATCAAATTCGACGCGGGCCTTGGCCGCATCTACGTCGCGTGCTATAGCGGAGCGATTTCCGTGTTCCACGAAGACGACCCGAATCATTTCCGGAAGCTCGGGGATTTCCCCGTGCAATACGCGGTTCACAGTTTGGCCGTGGATCAGGATACTCATCGCGTCTACGTCCCAGAGCAGCAGGAAAACGGCCGGCCCGCCGCGAAGATGGTCGTCTATGAAGCTATTCCCTAGCCGATAATGAGGTCGACGATGAAAGTCCCGCGCACTGTTCTTCTGCTTTTCCTGACGATCGCCATCGCCGCACCCACGCACGCGCAGGAAAAATCGAAAAATCCCCCGAAAAGTGATCATTGACCAGGACGCCCGCGGCCCCGCCACCACCGACGAGCAGTCAATCCTTGCGCTGATTCAGTCGCCGCAAACCGACGTTCTCGGCATCACCGTCGTCACCGGCGATCAGTGGCGCGACGAAGAAGTCGCCCACACCCTGCGCATGCTCGAAATCATCGGTCGCACGGACATTCCCGTCGTCCCCGGTGCCGTCTTCCCGCTCGACAACAGCAAGGAGTTCATCGCTCACTGGGAAACGCTCTACGGCAAAGTCGTCTATCAAGGCGCTTGGAACTGGCCGACCGGCAAAATTCACGGCCCGTTTGAAATTCCGCCGCTCGTCGAAGGCGCACCTGCCACCAAGCCCGCCAACGAAGACGCCGCGCATTTCCTCATTCGCATGGTGCACCGCTATCCGCATCAAGTGACCATCGTCGCCGCTGGCCCGCTCACCGATCTCGCCCTCGCCGTCACCATCGATCCCGATTTCGCCGCCCTCGCAAAAGAACTCGTCGTCATGGGCGGCAGCATCAATCCGCAGACGAACGATCCTGAATTTTGCCTCAATCCCCGTCGCGAATTCAATTTCTGGATGGACCCTGAAGCCACTCACGCCGTTTTGCACGCGCACTGGGCGCGCATCATTGACACGCCCGTGGACATTTCCATCAAGACGCGCCTCACCAAACAAATGATCGCCGAAATCGCCAAGACGAACACTCCCGTCGCGCAATACATCGCCAAATATGCCAACTCCGAATACATGTGGGATGAACTTGCCGCGATTTCCTGGCTCGATCCTGCGGTCATCACCCGCACCGAAAAACTTTACCTCGACGTCTCCATCGACCACGGCGCCACTTACGGTGACACGCTTTCTTGGTCGCCGGGCAACCAACCCTCCAATTTTGGCCTTCTGAACTGGCCCGCCGCGCCACAGCCCCGGTCGACAGGCCGTCCCGACGCCGCGTATGTGTGCGTTGCCTGCCCCGTATGCTCTGACTGTGTCCTGCTTACTCGACCCGCCCAGCCCGTTACGGTGAACGCCGACCTCGACGCCGCCCGCTTCTACCGCGATTTCGTCACCCTCATGACCCGCCCCACGCCGCCCGTGAATTTGACGCATCGGTAGGGGCGTTGCTTGCCGCGCACGTTCATCCTGAGCCTGCGAGGGGCACCGCAGCCGCCCTTCTCCCTTGACACCCGCCTCCGCCAGCACTATAAGCAGCGGGTTCTTCGAACCACGCTGTACGGGCCACGCACGGAAACGGGGGAACCATGGGTGACGTAGCGCAAGTCGTCGGGATCGGCAGTTGCACAGTGGATTTTTTCGCCATTGTGCCGCGGTTGCTGGCTCCTGAGGAAAAAATCAACGCTGACCGACTGGAAATTCACGCAGGCGGCGTGACTGCCAACAATCTGACGCAGGTGGCGCGCCTCGGCGCCAAATCGGGATGGCTGGGCTTGATCGGCGACGACGAGAACGGGCGAATCATTCAGAAGGCTTTCGCGGATGACGGGATGGACTTGTCGGGAATCGAGATCGTCAAGGGAGAGCTTTCGTCAATGACGTGGATTCCCGTGGACGTCCGTGGTGAGCGCTGCATTTACATGTTCCCGAACGTCACGGGAAAAATTACTGTGCATCAAGTGAACACACGCTTCGCTTCGCATATCAAGAAGGCAAAACACTTTCACACCGAGGCCTCGCAGCTTCCGCTGACGCCATTACGCGAAGCGATGCAAGTGGCTCGCGACGCAAGTGTGCGCGTGCTTTTCGATTTGGACGTTTCCCCGAGTTTTTTCTGCCAGTCAAACCTGGGCACGCAGGAAGAATTGACTTTGGGTCTGAAATTGGTCGACGTACTCAAGCCGTGCAAAGCGGCCGCACTCGAACTCACAGGCGAGGACGATTACGAGCGCATGGCGCAGAAACTGCTGACCATGGGACCGAAACTTGTGGCTATTACGATGGGAGCGGACGGTTGCATGATCGCCAGCAAGGACAAAGTGGTTCATGTACAAGCGTTTCAGGCAAAAGTGACGGATACTACGGGCGCGGGCGATGCATTCATGGGTGGTCTTTCCTACGGGCTACTCCAGGGATGGGACCTCGAACACGTGGGAGCATTCGCCAATGCTTGCGCCGCGCTTTGCTGCATGAAGGTTGGCGCGCGTGCAATGGCCAAGCGGGACGATGTGATCGCGCTGATTCGAGCGCAGCGTCCGGCGCTTGCCGCAGGATTGTAGTTTTTTACGGCAAAGATATTCAGCCCGCCAAGTTCGCGATTCGAAACGTGTTCAAGGGGGAGATGGCCTAAATGTTCACGCCTCACGCTTTTTCAACCGCCTTGTTGATGATAATCACCAGCGCCATCTGCTGGGGTTCGTGGGCCAATACCTACAAGGGCGTGAAGAACTATCGTTTCGAGCTGTTCTACTGGGATTACGCCATCGGCATTTTCCTGATTTCTCTTGTTCTCGCGTTCACCATGGGCAGTCTGCACGGCGGCGCATCCAGCTTTCTGATAAATCTGCAGACCGCGGACCGCGGCAATATGACTTACGCGCTGATCGGCGGAGCAATTTTCAACCTGGCGAATTTATTGCTGGTCGCCGGAATTGACATGGCTGGTCTGGCGTTCGCCTTTCCCGTATCCATCGGAATTGCGCTGGTCGTGGGTGTGGTGCTGAGCTATTTGCTGCAGCCACGGGGAGATGCGACGCTGCTGGCGCTGGGCGTGGTGTTCGCTGTGATCGCCGTAACTATGGACGGCAAGGCCTATGGCGCCCTCGGCGGCGGACGCGCCGTTTCGCGGAAAGGCGTTGTCGTTTGCATCGTCTCCGGAATTTTAATGGGGTTGTGGGCGCCCTTTATGACCCATGCGATGACGGCGGGCGCGATCCTTGGCCCCTACACCACGTCGGTTTTTTTTACACTGGGCGCGCTGCTTTCATGTTTCCTCTTCAATGTGTACTTGATGCGCAGACCGTTGGTCGGCGAACCAGTCCAGATGCGGGGCTTTTTTCGCGCGCCGGCGAGCGGACATATCTTGGGCCTCGCGGGTGGCTTCATCTGGGGCATTGGGACGGTCTTTAACCTGGTTGCGGCAAATTTTACGGGCGTCGCAATTTCCTATGCCATCGGTCAATCCTCGCCCATGGTTGCGGCACTGTGGGGAGTCTTCGCCTGGCATGAATTTCGCGGGGCGAACGCTAGGGCGAAGACGTATCTCGCGCTGATGTTTCTGTTTTATGCATTCGCGATTGTGATTATCGCGCGCGCGAACACCGCAAGTTGAAATGTAAGACAGAGTCCAGCTATCAGCCGGAAAATGCTGGCTTTAGCGCACGAGTCCTTGCTTCCCACATCAGACAGTGCTATTTTCGACTTTCCCTAGAAGGCCTAGCTCTCTTGATGGATTCCCTAAGAACATTTCAGCCGGAAGCGAACCGCAGCGGTGGCGACGGACTGGCGCAGCGCGCGACAGGGCCCGGGCTGCGCGGGAATCTCACCTATTGGCGCGTTGAAGGCAGCTTGCTCAACTTGACGGCCGTGCGCCCTGCGGCGTTTTTCGCCTGGAACGCGCAAAGCTTTCTGGAGCGGTGGGCACGACGCAGCGGGATGTTTACATTGGCGCTGGCGCGGCCGGTTCTCTACCTTACGAACCGGGCGTTTGCCACGCGCTTGCTGCACACCGTCCTGCGCGGCGTCAGCCGTGATCGGCTTGACCTGCTCGGCGAGGAATATTTTCAGTACCTGCTGAAGCCCACTTTGAAGCAGCGCGGCGTCGACGAATTGAAGAAAGCGCAGGCACGGAGAGAGGAAATTGTCCTGGTAAGCCAGGGACTTGACCACGTGATGCGCCCGCTGGCGCAGTATTTAGGCGCCGAGATGCTGGTTTCAAACAGGCTGGAATTTCGCGATGGACTCGCCACGGGCAGGCTTCTCGACCCCGTCATTCGTCCACGGGGTCCGCTGGCGCGGCTAATCGGCAGCAACCCGAACGGCCGCGTTGGACGCGAAATATTGGCCAAGAATCTGGGCTTTGGCGCGCATCCGGAAACTGTGGATCAGGCAATACTCTCCGCCGCACGGCCTGCGCCGCAAAATTATCTTCGCGTGGTACATCGCCGTCCAGAGGGAAAACTTGCGCGACTTTCAGTCCGGCAATCATTGCGCGGAAAACACATTCTTCTTGCGGGCGCGACTGGATTCATCGGGAAAGTATGGCTGGCAAATTTGCTGACGGATGCGCCGGACATCGGCAAGGTCTACGTGCTGGTTCGCCGACGCCGCTCGATCAGCGCGGCAGAGCGCTTTCGCAAAATCGTTGATGAGTCTCCCGTCTTCGAGCCTTTGGCGCAAAGGCACGGTGCGCATTTCGATGAGTTTTTGACCGCGCGGGTGGAAGTGCTTGACGGCGATCTCAGCGAAACAGGACTAGGTCTCGACGAAGCGGTTCGCTCCAGGCTTTCCGGTTCACTGGATCTGATCATCAATAGCTCAGGTCTCACCGATTTTAATCCTGATTTGCGGGACGCGCTCGCGAGTAACGTGGATTCCGTCGCACATCTGATCGATTTCATCCGCCAATCCGATCACGCCGCACTGTTGCATCTCTCGACCTGTTACGTGGCAGGCGAACGCGACGGCCGTATCATCGAAACGCTTGTGCCGAATTACACGCCGACGAACGACCCCGAATTCGAGGTGGAAAAAGAGTGGCAGGCTCTGCGCGCGCTTATCCACGCTAAAGAGGCACAGGCCGAAAGCGTCCCAGTCACGGACGAGCTTCGCCGCGCCGCGATTGAAAAGCCCACCGCTGCGAAGAGTCTGGCCGGCGCGGCTCTGGACAATCAGATTCGCAAAAATCGCACGCGATGGCTGCGGCAAACCTTGACCGACGCGGGAACGTACCGCGCGCAGGAACTTGGCTGGCCCAACACCTACACACTGACAAAAGGCGTTTCGGAATCGCTGATTGCGACGCGTGGTGCGGGCCTGCCGATCGCGATTGTGCGTCCTTCCATCGTGGAATCGTCCCTTGAAAAGCCGTTCCTCGGATGGAATGAAGGAATCAACACGTCGGCGTCGCTTTCCTATTTGCTTGGCACATATTTCCGACAACTCCCCACAAACGAGCGCAAGTGCCTGGACATTATTCCCGTGGACCTGGTCACGCGAGGGATGACGCTGATCGCCGCCGCGCTCATGGAACGCAAGCACGAGCCACTCTACCAGCTTGCGACCTCCGTGACGAACCCGTGCAACATGCGCCGCTCGATTGAGCTGACCAGTCTGGCGCATCGGAAATTCTACCGGACGCAAAATGGTTTCAAGCACTGGCTTCGCTCGCGCTTCGATGCGATTCCGGTCTCGAAAGCGCGTTATCAGACGCTTTCCGCTCCGGCGCAGAAAGCCATTGTGCAAGCGGTCAATCGCGGCGTCTCCAGCGTGGGCTTCAATCGCTCGCCGTTCGCCCGGCGGGAGCGCGAACTCGAACGCGTCATCAAGCTCGTGAAGCTTTTCGAGCCGTTCATTCTGCGCCACGAGCACACATTCGAAGCCATGAACATTGAACGGCTCTCGGAGGCGCTGCCGCCGGAGGAAAAGGCGGATTTCGGCTTCGATTCACGTTCGATCGACTGGTGGGATTATTGGGTTAACGTCCACATTCCGGCGCTGCGAAAGTGGTGCTATCCTCTCATCGAAGGCCGCCCGGTGGACGCGCAAAATCGCGAGGAAACGCCGCGCCCCGGCCAGCCAGTCAACAAAGCCGCAGGGCAAACTGCCTCGGCGGCGGCATCCTGAGACCGCGAACCAGTGGCCATCTTCGTTACCGGAGCAACCGGCTATATCGGCGCACACGTCGCGGCGAATCTGCTCGCGGACACCGGCGAGCCGCTGAACCTTCTCGTACGCGCGAAAAATGAACAACAGGCGCGCGAGCGATTGTGGCACGCGCTGCAGCTCCACATGGATTTCCCGCATTTCCGTTCCTGCCTCGCGTCACGCGTCGGCATTTCCCGCGGCGATTTGACCGCACCAAAATTCGGACTCGAGGACGACGAATACCGGCGGCTCGTGCAGACTGCGGATTCAATCATTCACTGCGCCGCGTCGCTAAACCGAAAATCCGAAAAAAGTTGTCTGAACGTGAATTTGCGCGGCACGCTGCAAGTGATCGAATTGGCCATGCGCGCACGTGACTATCACGGCTTGCGGCGTTTCAGCCACGTGAGCACGGTCGCCGTTGCCGGGCAGCGGCAAAGCGAGATGGTCCAGGAGGATTCGTCGATTGACTGGGAGCGCTCGGATTATGATCCGTATGCGCGCACGAAAAAATTCAGCGAGCACATGGTTCATGAGCTTCTGCCGGACGTTTCCCGGATCATTTTCCGCCCCAGCATCGTGCTCGGCGACAGCCGCCGCCCGGAAACGAATCAATTCGAAATGGTGAAGGCGTTTGTGTTTCTCGCGGGCCTGCCGGCGCTTCCCTTCCGTCCCGAAGATCGCGTCGATATCGTGCCCGTCGACTACGTGGCGAGCGCAATTTCTACATTGCATCAGAAAGAAAAGCCCGCGCATGGCATTTATCATTTGTCTTCCGGCACCGATTCGGAAACGTACCTGCAATTGACCCGCGCGCTGGCCGAAGCGCAGGGCAGGAACGCGCCCGTGTTTGTGCCGTCGCTCGAACGCTCCACATCGGGAATGGTAAATTTGCTCGCTGGGCGTTTTGGAAAAGCAGGAAAGCTGGCCACTCTACTCAAAGTCTTCCTTCCCTACTTGACATGGAACACAGTGTTCGATAATTCGCGCGTGGTTGCGGAAATGGGACGAAAACCTGCGCCATTCTCGCAATATTGCTTTCCGCTGCTGAGGTTCACCCGCGATCATCACTTCGCCTATCCTTACCAGGACTGGCCGCAAGAGGCTGCTCCGGCTTCTCCAGAATCCGCCTCGCAGGAAATGTCACGATGATGGATTTGTTTCTCGAGGCATGGGTCGCGGGATCGATCGAGCTCGCAAAGTTTTCATGGATGCTCGGTCATGGAAACAGTTGGCGTCCCGGCGAGAAATTGCGGCTGCTGTTCGCGTGCTACTGCGGGGCGCGCAACACGGGCTCGGATTTGCGCGTGGAAGAAATCCTGCGGCAGGTGCGGCGCATTCTTGGCGACGAAAACATTGACCTCGGCGTGATGACGCAGAATTTCGATCTGACGCGCGGATATTTTGCGGGAACGCGTCAAGTGCGCCTCCCCGACGTCTTTCCTCCGTTTCTGAATCGCGAAGTTCCGCGATACCACGGCGTGGTGGCATGCGAAGGTTCGATGTTCAAAAGCAAGTTCGCAAATGCGCTGGCCACGATGATGATCGGCTCGCTGGGATTGGCGTCCGCGCAGAACAGGCTTTCCATTGGCTATGGCGCGGAAGCGGGATATATGGATCCAGTCGTTGAAAAGATGTGTCGCCGTTACTGCAAGGATTCGGTGGTTATCACGCGAAGTGAAGAATCGCAGACATTGCTGGCCAAGTTGGGAATCACGACGGAACTGGGCACGGACACGGCATGGACGTTTGAGCCGCGCGGCCCCGAATACGGTGAAAAGATATTGCGCGATGCGGGATGGGACGGCCACACGCCAGTGCTTGTCGCCTGCCCGATCAATCCATTTTGGTGGCCGGTGAAAGCGTCGCTTGCAAAAGCGGCGGCGCGAACGCTGATGGGCGCGTACAAAGAGAGCCATTACCGCTCGATTTATTTTCACAAATCCGGGCGCGAAGTCGATGCTGCCTACGCGCGGTACATTTCCGCTTTCGCCGGAGCCGTCGCACGTTTCCGCAAAGAGCATCCGGTATTTCTTGTGTGCGTGGGCATGGAGATGCTCGACCGCAACGCGTGCGAGCGCTTCGCGTCCCAAGTGGGCGGTGGCGTGCCCATCTTTTGCTCCGACGAATACGATATGTACGAGATCGTGAGTATTTTGCGGGCATGTCATTTAATGGCTTCTTCGCGTTACCACGCGATTGTCACGTCAATGCCCGCAGGTGTTGCTTCCCTGGGCATCACCATGGACGAAAGAATCCGTAACCTGATGCGCCAGCGTGGCCACAGCCATTTGCTTTTTACGGTCGACGATGCCGACCTCGAAGCTAATTTGTTCGCTGGTCTGAAACAGCTTTGCCGCGAAAAAGAATCCGTGCGCGAAGGCATCGGCCGGACCGTGGCGCAGAATCTTCGGCTGATGGCGCGCATGGGTATGTATTTCGAGGGATTTGTGGCGCGACGCTATCCTGAATTTCCGTTGCGTAGCGGATCACTCAGTTGGGAAGAATACTTGCCGCCGCTGAGTCCGAACCTCCGGAGCTTGCTTGAGGCCTACGACGCATGAACTTCTTGCCCAAGATTTGGAAGCGGCTAAATGAGAGGCCCGACGCTGCCATCTTGCAAGAAATTCGTGGCGCGGAAATAGTCAAGGCGTCCGGCAAAGATTTGTTGATGCTGATGACAAACGCAGCAGTTTTCATACGAGCTCGCAAGCTCAAGAAAGGCGACCGGTGTGCATTAATGGGTTCAAATAGCATTCGCTGGGTTGCGCTCGATCTTGCGCTGATGATGGAGGGGATCATCGTTGTCCCGCTGTATTCTCGCCAGTCGCCTCCGGAACTAGCGGTGATGGTGCGCGACAGCGGCGCATCGAGAATTCTTTGCGAGAATCAAGAACTGTGCGACGGCTTGAGGCACGCAGATACAGATTTGCCTCCTATTTCCCTATTTGAGGAGGTTTTTGCTCATGACGGGTCGATTGGTTATATCTCGTCGAATTTTTCGCCCAGCGATCCGGTAACGATTATCTACACCTCGGGAACATCTGGCGAGCCGAAGGGTGTGGTTTTGAACATCGGCAACGTCGATCACATGCTTTCCTGCACAACGGCGAGCCTGGACAAATTGATGGGGATACAAAGCGCGCCGGATCAAGTGTTCCACTGGACGCCGCTCAATTTTGCCGCCTCGTGGATTTCGCTTCTTAGCTACCTGTCACGCAATAGTGTGATCTCCCTGTCAACTGACCTCACAAAACTCGCCGACGAAATGCGAATCGCGGCGCCGAATTACTTCTTGAACGTGCCAACGCTGCTGGAACGAGTGCGAGCCAAAATCGAGGGTCAGATTCGCGAACGTCGCGGATGGATCGCGGCAACGTTCAGCAAAGGAAAGCGCGCGTATCTGGGGCGCGGAACAAACGACGCAAGTTTTAGTGACCGGATCTGTCTCGCACTCGCAAACGCCGTGATTTTCCCAACGATCCGCAAGAGTATCGGCCCGCGATTGAAGGCGCTGATTTGCGGCTCCGCGCCGCTCTCTATCGAGACGCAGAAATTCTTCATGATGCTGGGCATCCCCGTGCTGCAGGCTTACGGCCTCACGGAAACGACGGCGATTTGCACGCTCGACGATCCGGCGTTTGTCGAGCCTGGGTACGTCGGTGCCGCAATTCCCGGAATTGAAATGAAGATCGGCGAAAATCAGGAAATCCTCGTGCGGGGACCCAATGTTTTCCCTGGCTACTGGAACCGGCCGCAGGAAACCGCAGTCGTCCTTCGCGACGGCTGGTTTCACACGGGAGATCAAGGGGAAGTCAATTCACGCGGCAACTGGAAAATTACGGGACGAATTAAGAATTTGATTATTCTGAACTCCGGGCACAATATCGCCCCTGAACCGATTGAAGAGGAACTGGCTGCACTGCTGCCGCAAGCCGCACAGATTGTGCTGGTCGGAAATGGACGCAGCTACCTAGCCGCGATTATCACCATGGAAACGAGTTCAAGCCTAACCGAAAGCGAGATTTCGACGGCCGTTGATGAAGTGAATTCACGATTGCCGCATTACAAACAGATCCGCGCCTTTCATATCGAGCGCCAGCCATTCACGATCGAGAGTGGCTTGCTCACGGCGATGGGTAAACTCAAGCGCGACGCAATCGCCGCCAGGATGAGTAGCCAGATCGAAGAACTCTACCGAAAGCGGGTCGCATGAAGACCTTCACGGGCAAGGCACTTTCCTGGGAATGCGCGAATGGAGTGATCGAGATCAAACTGCATCGCGAGCCGTGCAACGAGATCGGCTTGGCGACACTCGAGGAACTTGAGCAATTCGCCGGAGCTCTGGAATCGGAAAGCAAAGGCATTGCCGCACTGATTGTTTATAGCAGCCTGTCTACCGGATTCAGCGCCGGCGCCGATTTGCGAGAGCTTTATCGCCGTTCGCAGACGCTGCGACCTGTCGAGAGAATCGCGGGTGTGCGTGATTTTTTACATCGCATCCATCGCGTCCTCAATACGATCGACGCCGCGCCAATGACGACCATCGCGGCCGTTCACGGCGTCACGTTCGGCGGCGGGTTCGAGTTGGCGCTTGCATGCGACTTGATCATCGCTGATAAGATGGCGCGTTTCTGTTTCCCCGAATTGCGTCTGGGCCTGATTCCCGGATTTGGCGGAATTCCGCGACTGAAGCGTGATTTGGGCAATGGCGTGGTTCGCGATTTGCTTTTGACAGGCCGCAGCTTCAACGCAGCGAAAGCGCAAGCGGTGGGATTAGTGAGCCAGGTGACAGCCGAGGGTGAAGCTTTGCGGGCCGCGCGCGTGACAGCCGCGCAAATTCGAAAATTCGATCGCGAAACCGCCATTGTCGCAAAGCGATTCATCAAACCGATTCCTTACGAGGATCTGCGCCGCGAAATTGAAATTTTTTGCGAGCTTTTCAGCCGTCCTGCCGTCGAAGAAGATTTAAGGAAATTTGTAGAAAGCACGGATACAATGCCGTACTTGCCATGAATGCTGACGAGGATATACGAAAAAGGAGCCGCCATCTTGCGAAACAACAGCCCAGCCGCTGAAGCAGTTGACATTTCAACGCATCGCATCGGTAAATGGATTTTCGTTTCGATGACGGCGATCGTTACCGTCGCACTGGTTCTCTTTTTTGGCGCTCCTGCCACGAAAGCGCAAGGCCAGCGCATCCAAATTTCCGACCTGCACAAAATCGTGCGCGTCGCAGACCCGCAAATCTCACCCGACGACAAATCGATCGTCGTCACCGTGGCGCGGGCCAACATGAAAGACGATCGCTATGACAGCGAATTAGTCCTCGTCAATATCGCGGACGGCACACAAAGAACGCTCACCTTTGGACGCAAAGGAGCGAGTTCCGCGCGATGGTCTCCTTTGGGCGACCGGCTGGCATTTCTCGCGATTGCCGGTGAAGGCAAAGACGCGGCGCCGCAAATTTTCGTTCTGCCAATGGATGGGGGCGATGCGAAGCAAATCACCACGGCGCCGGATGGCGTTGAGCAATTCGCTTGGCGGCCGGACGGGGCAATGCTCGCCTACGTCACGCCCGATCCCGCCGACAAGAAAGCCATCGAGGCGCATCACGACGCCTTCGAAGTTGGCGACACGGATTATCTGGAGACTGCTGCCGCAATGCCCTCGCATGTGTGGCTCGTTCCCGCGGACGGCGGCACTGCGAAGCGGCTTACTTCGGGTTCTTGGAGTTTGCCCATCGTTTTCCCGCCTTCGCCGCCCTCTTCGCCGCTCTCCTGGTCGCCCGACGGAAAATCAATCGTGATCACGCGGCAGGAAACGGCCGAGCCCGGCGATGGTGATGAAGCGACGCTGCAGATTCTCGATGCAGCGACGGGCCAAACACACAAGCTCACGACGCATAAAACATTCGAAGGCGCGGGGCTTTACTCTTCGGATGGTTTGCAAATCGCCTACTGGTATTCGCGCGACGGAGATCTGAATAATGAGAATGAAATCTTCGTAGCACCAGCGAGCGGCGGCGATGGCATGGACGTTACACGGGCGATTGATCGCGATGTTGAGCGGGCTATCTGGATGCCGGACGGAAAATCTCTTCTCGTCGGCGGCCACGACGGCACCGGCGTTTCGCTGTGGCTGCAACCGCTCGATGGGCAAGCGCGGCGAATCGACATTGGCAGCATTCAGCCTTCGTGGTCGTTCTGGGTTGACATGACCGTCGGTTTGAAGGGCGATGTCGCCTTCACGGGCAGCACGCCGGGCCAGCCAGCGGAGCTTTATTACATGTCGTCAGTGGATGCGACGCCAAAGCGATTGACAAATTACAATTCAGCGATCGCCGCGCTCGACTTGGGGCGCACGCAAAGCATCAATTGGGACGGGCCCGAACGACTTCCGCGAAGACGGCGTGCTCACGTACCCGCCGGATTTTGCGAAGAACAAGAAGTATCCTCTCGTGCTGCTGATTCACGGTGGGCCGCAAGCAAGTTCGACGGCTGGTTTCAGTGGGCTGTCGCAGATTATGGCGGCACAAGGCTATGTAGTCTTCGAGCCGAATTACCGCGGCAGCGACAATCTTGGCAACGCATACGAGCGCGCAATTTATCGTGATGCGGGCGATGGGCCGGGGCGCGACGTGATGGCAGGATTGGCCGCCGTCGAAAAAATGGGATTCGTTGACACGAATAAAATTGCCGTGTCGGGATGGTCGTACGGCGGGTATATGACTTCGTGGATGATCGGCCACTATCACATCTGGAAAGCGGCCGTTTCCGGCGCGGCGGTGAACGATTTGACCGCGGAGGCCACTGTTTCGGACGGCAACCGCACCGATTATTACTCGATGGGCGGCTCGCCGTGGGTGGGCGACAACTGGAAAATCTATCGAGACGAATCACCGATCACGTACGCGGCGCAAATCAAGACGCCGACGCTGATTCTTTGCGACACGGGCGATTTTCGCGTGCCTATCGTGCAATCGTATGAGATGTATCACGCGCTTAAGGACAACGGCGTGACGGCGCAATTTTTCGCGTATCCCGTGCGCGGCCATTTCCCGAGCGACCCGGTGCGCGCGGAAGATGTGATGACGCGATGGGTGGGCTGGATCAATCAGTATCTGAAGTAAGAAATCATCGCGCGAGCGGATCGTTCGTGTGCGCGAGGAATGTTGTTTTGCGCGAAATATCGCTAAAATAGAGGCGTATGCAATCTCTTCAGGACGTCACGGAAGAAGTGTTGCAGCTCGCGGCAAATCATTTTCATGTGCCCAGGGAACAACTTTCGCCCGATGACGATTTTTTCAAGAAGCTCGGCATCGACAGCCTGCAGGCCCTTGATTTGCTCACACGGATCGAAAATTATTTCCATATCGAGTTTCCCGACTACGAACTCCAGGGCGTGAGCGATTTCCGCACTCTTGCCGCGCGCATCCAAGCGCGCTTGTGATGCTTGACCTCCGCCAATATTCCTCGCTGGGCGCAGCCTTGCGCGCCGCGCTGGAACGCTGGCCTGACGAAATTTGCCTAATTGAAGCGGACCGCGACCGCGAGAATTGCCGTTTCACTTATCGACAGTTCAAGGAAGCGGCTGAGCCATTGGCTCGCGCATTGCAGGATTCCGGGTTTGCAGTCGGCCATCGCGCCGCGATCATCATGACGAACCAGTCGAAGTGGCTGATTTCCGCCTATGCCATTTTTTATTGCGGTGGCGTTCTTGTGCCGCTCGATTACAAACTCACTGCGACCGAACATTTACAGCTTTTCGCGCATTCGAAAACCGAAACGCTTGTCATCGAATACCATCTGTGGCGCGCGATTACGCAAGCGAAAGGCTTCGCGAAATTGGGCGTGAAAACCGTCATCGTCACGGAAGCTCCCGCCACCGCCGATTTGCACGGCGCGAGACGCTGGGAAGAATTTCGGAACAGTCGGGAACCCATTTTTGTTGAGCGCACGCGCAACGACTGGGCTTCGATTGTCTATTCGTCCGGCACAGGCGGACGTCCAAAGGGCTGCGTGATGACGCACGAAAATTATCTCGAGCAATGCGTGGCGCTCACGTCCCTATTCCCTTTCTGGCCTGGCGTGCGTTATCTGAGCATTCTGCCAACGAATCATGCCATTGATTTCATGATCGGCTTCATTGGTCCGTTCGTCTGCGGGGCGACCGTCGTGCATCTGCGAACGCTGCGGCCTGAATTCATCCGCGATGCCTTCACGCGCTACCACATCACCTACATGACGCTGGTGCCCATGATTTTGAAAAGCCTCGAGCGAGGCATGCGCCAACGTTTTGACGCATTGCCGCCTTCGCACCGTCGCATGCTGGATCGCGCAATCGCGCTGAACCGCGCGCTTACGCGTCGCCGGCCGCATTTGCGCCTCAGCCGGTTGCTACTCCGGGACATTCACCAAGCCTTTGGCGGTCAATTGAGGGCTTTGTTTGTTGGCGGCGCGTTCACCGAACCATCCACGCTGCAATTTTTCTACGATCTCGGCATTCCTGTCGGGAACGGTTATGGCCTGACGGAAGCTGGCACTACAATCACGCTGAATGATTTCAAGCCCTTCCGCGCCGACACAGTTGGAAAGCCATTGCCTGGCACGGAGGTTCGCATCGTGAATCCCGATTCCGAGGACATTGGCGAAGTGGCGACGCGCAGCAAGACGGTGATGTCGCACTATCTTGACGACCCGGAGATGACAGCCGCGACGATTGTGGATGGCTGGCTGATGACGGGCGATCTCGGCCGGCTCGATTCGACCGGGCATCTGCAGCTATTCGGCCGCAAGAAAAACATGATCGTCACCGAAGGCGGCAAAAATATTTATCCCGAAGACATCGAGAACGCGTTTGAGGGAATCCCCGTGAAGGAATTCAGCATCTTTGCGGCAAATTATATCTGGCCCCAACGCACAATGACCGGCGAGCAACTCGTCCTTGTGATGCGGCTCGACGACGACGCGCAATTCAACGACGAACTGCGCTCACAAATCGTCGAGCGCAATCGCCGTTTGCCCGATTTCAAGCGAGTGAGCGGCTGCCTGATTTGGACGCGCGATTTCCCGCGCACCGCTTCTCTGAAAATCAAGCGCGACGCCTTAGCCGAAGACATTCGCGCAACAATGGACCGGTCGGCGATAATTTCCATCTGAGGACCCCGAGTGCAGACGCGCTTTTTCGCCATTGTGAATCCGGCTGCGGGAGGCGGGCGCTGCGGAAAGTCCGCGCCGGCGGCGCTTGAGCAACTGCGTGCGCGCGGAATTCAAATCGAAGTCGCCGAAACGAACGCCACAGGACACGCTACCGAACTGGTACGCGAGGCGCAAAAGCGTGGCCATCGAAATTTTCTCGCAGTAGGCGGGGATGGCACTTCCTACGAAATCATCAATGGCATCTTCCCTTTGCCCACCGGCGATGCGGGCGACCGCCGCACGTTGGCGTTCCTGCCGCTGGGCACGGGAAATTCTTTTTTGCGTGATTTTCACGATCATCGTGGCGCGGTGGACGTGGACGCTCTTGCGCGCACAATCCTCAACGGCAAACGCCAGCTCTGCGACGTAATTCGCTTAAAACACGCCAGCGGGCAGCTCCACTACATCAATTTGTTGACGCTGGGCTTCGCGGCGGACGTGGCCGACATCACGAATCGGCGCTTCAAACGCTGGGGCGAGCTTGGCTATATTCTGGGCGTATTGACCTGCCTCGCGCGCCTGGATCGCCGCGCATTTCCTTTGCGTGCGGAGAGTTCGACCGAATTTGACAGGCGACGCTGCCTGTTCTTAGCTTTTAGCAACAGCAAATTTACCGGCGGCAAGATGATGATCGCTCCAGGCGCCGATTCCAATGACGGATTGATTGAATATGTGCGCTGGGGCCCGATCGGACGCCTTGGATTGCTCCGCAACCTTCATACTCTTTTTGACGGCACGCACATCGAGCATCCCCTCGCGTCCCGCGCGGCTGTGCGCGAAGTTGAATTCTCACTTGATGCGCCGGTGACAGTGATGGTGGACGGCGAAAGCCTCCACCTGCAATGCGAGCATCTCGACGTGCTTCCGGGAGCGCTGGACGTTCTCGTATGAAATCGTTCTATCTGAGGGTGCGGTCCGCTCTACTTTGGGCCGTGAGCGGCCTGCATTTCTTCGTGCTTTGCACGCTGCTCGTTGCGCTCGGAATGATCGTCGATCCGCGCAAGAACGACCGCCCGCAGCGAATCTTCTTCCGCAACATCCTGCGGCTTGCGGGAGTGAAATTCGAAGTGTGCCGTTCTTCGGGATTTGATCCCGTGCGCACCAGTCTTTTTGTCTGCAATCATGTGAACATCTTCGATCCATTCGTGATTTATTCCGCAATCCCGCAATTCGTCCGCGGATTCGAGCTGGCATCGCATTTCAAAATTCCCGTCTACGGCTGGATGATGGGACGCTTCGGAAAAAACGTGCCTGTGCCGGACGAAAACGATCGCAGCCGCGCGGGCCTGGAAAACATGATGCGAAAGGCGAGGGAGTCCTTCGATTCCGGAACCAGTTTAATCGCATTCGCGGAAGGCTCGCGCACGCGCGACGGCCACGTGCAAACTTTTCAGAAAGGCGTTTTCCGTCTCGCCATCAAATTCGGCGTGCCGATCGTGCCCATGAGCATTGTCGGCTCCTACGAATTCCATCGCACCGGCGATTGGATGCTCAATCCCGGCAAGATCACCGTTTATCTGCACGACACGATTGAGACGAAGGGAATGCCAAAGGAGCAAGTGGAAGAGTTACGCGACCGCGTGCATGCCATTGTCGCGGCGCCAATCGAAGAGCACATTGCGCGGCAGGCGAAAGCTAGTCTGGAAAATAACGCCGCCGCAAATAAAATTTCAAAACGGTTCGCGATTTCCGGGAATCAGCCGTCCTGCGCGAATCTCCTGCCAAGTGTAGACCACGCGATGAATTACGGTGAGTGTCGAGAACGTCGCAATCACCCACAGAACTGGCGCCATTCTCTGGAACGCTCCGCCAAGAATCAGCAAAACCAGCCGCTCCGGCCGCTCCAGAAAACCCACTTTACATAAAGGAATCAATGACTCGGCGCGCGCTCGTGCGTAGCTGACCATAAATGAACTCGCCATCGCCACCGCGGCAAGCCCCATATAAAAAGGCCGCCCGATCAACGTGTAATGAACCACCAATCCCATATAAAGACCAAGATCGGAATAGCGGTCGAGAGTGGAATCGAGAAACGCACCAAATGCTGTGACGCGGCCCGCGCGGCG
Organism: uncultured Acidobacteriota bacterium; assembly: GCA_963757905.1. Taxonomy (GTDB): domain Bacteria; phylum Acidobacteriota; class Terriglobia; order Acidiferrales; family UBA7541; genus DAHUXN01. The sequence continues at coordinate 89,590 of CAVWSV010000007.1, forward strand.
CGCCACTTGTCCATCCGCCATGTCAAGAAATCCAGCGAAAAAAAGAACGGCGGCGGCAGCACGAAATTCGCCATAGGCAAAAAACACAGCCGCCCACACATTCACCCCCATGCCGATGATGGTCAGCACGTTTGGAGTGATACCAGTTGCGGCCAGACCGCTGACCACGTGCCGAAGCAACCAGCCGCCGCCGGCTCCGATCCAGTGCGTGACGGGCTTCCAGATGGGTTCTCTAACTTGCGGCATTTCGACGGAAATCATACGACATGCGACGGCTCGTCTCAATACACGAAAAAAAGGCCGCGCAATAAAAAGGCAACTTGCGCGGCCCTCGTACTACGAATCCGCGACATCAGCGCGTGTCGCCGCTGGATGCTTCTCCGTGTGGAACTGGCGCTGCGATCGCTGGAATATCCTCGCTGCGAATCCGCTTGTTGAAGTCGGCGAGATCCTTGTCCTTTAGTTGCCGGTATTTCGCCATCTGCTCGTCGAGCTGTTTGCTCAACAGATCAAACACCTCATGCGACGATTGCGTCGGCGCTGTATCGGCGCTTTGAACCGTGCTGTCGAGGGCCATCATCTGGTCCGCGATCATGATCGGGAAATTCAACGGATCTTCGCCGGATTTCGATTTGACCTGGATCAGCGTTTCCTCGACATCCGTGAACTTCTTGTCCAGATCCTTCGCCGCGTCGGCTGTGGCTTTCGTTTTCTCGCCAGCCGCAAGCCGCTTTTCAAGCGCCGTGAGTTGTCCGTGAATTTCGCGAATTTGGTTCACGGCGTCATGAGCCTCCGTGATACGCCCGCGAATTTGAAGGCTGAAATCAAGCTGCTTCTGCAAATCCGCCGCGGACACCTGGATGCGCGGATCTTCCTCGAGCTTCAGCGGGGCTGTATAACTCTTCCCCGCCACTGTTAACTTGACCTGGTAGTCTCCGGGAACAGCAAGCGGACCGATTGGCCGTCCCGCCCCACGAAACCGCGCCCGGAACCACGCTGGGTGGCTCGTAGCGCAAGTCCCATTCGAACCGGTTCAGGCCGGCCTTTGCAGGAAGATTCGCCATTCCACCTCGGAAGAACGATTCCTGCGGCGAGGGACCGGTTGGTTTTTCGCCCTTGCTCTTATATTTACGAATCACTTTTCCTTTCGAGTCGAGAATCTCGAGCGTGATCGGCTGCTTCGGTTCGGTCTTCAACGAATAATCGATCACCGCCCCCGAAGGCGGATTTTCGCCTGCCGCGAAACCTCCGGGAAGGCGGAAGTGCCCGCCACGGAAACGATACGCAGTTGCCGGCTTGAACAAATAGGTGTCCGCACTCGCGTCTTCGGAATTCATCTGGCGCAGAGGCGTGATGTCGTCAAGGCTCCAGAAAGCTCTGCCGTGCGTGGCGATGACCAAGTCATTTCCGTGAATGGTCATATCGTGCACCGGCACGGTCGGCAAATCCAATTGAAGCGATTGCCACTGCGCACCGTCGTTGAACGAAACGTAAACTCCCGTTTCTGTTCCGGCAAAGAGCAACCCCTTGCGTTTTGGATCCTCGCGAATCGCGTGCGTGAAAACATTGTCCGGCAATCCGCTCGTGATTTTGGTCCACGTCGTGCCGTAGTCCGTGGTCTTGTAAAGATAAGGACGGAAATCGTCCCACCGGCTGCGGTCTGCCGCAAGGTACGCCGTGCCGGCCGCGTGCGTCGATGGATCGATTAGGTCGATGCGGCTCCAATCCGGGAGACCCTTTGGCGTCACATCTGACCACGCCTTTCCGCCGTCGCGCGTTATATGCACCAACCCGTCGTCGCTGCCCACCCAGATCAATCCTCGTTCGACCGGCGATTCCGCGACAGCGAAAATCGTGTCGTAATATTCCACGCTGGTATTGTCCTGCGTCAGCGGACCTCCCGCTGAGCCCTGCTTGCTCTTGTCGTTGCGCGTCAGGTCCGGACTAATGACGGTCCAGTTCTGGCCCTGATCGGTGCTTTTGAAAAGCACCTGCGCGCCGTGATAAATCGTATTCGAGTCAAACGGCGACATCGCAATCGGCGCCGTCCACTGGAAGCGGTACTTCAGAGCTGCTGCGCCCGATCCCATTGGATTAAGCGGCCACGCACTGATGTCCTGCTCCTGACCGTTTGCCTTATCGTAACGCGTGATCAAGCCATCGTAAGATCCGGCATAAACGATATTCGGATTCTTCGGATCGGGAATAACGAATCCGCTCTCACCGCCGCCTACGTCGTACCAATCCTTGTCCGTGATGGCACCCGAGTCGCTGCGGCTCGCAATCGCGACGGTGGAATTGTCCTGCTGCGCGCCGTACACGTAATAATTGAATCGGTTGTCGGTCGCGACGTGATAAAACTCCGCCGTCGGCTGGTTGTTCTCGGTCGACCATGTTTGCCCGCCATCTTCGGAAATCGTCGCGCCGCCGTCGTCGGCCTCGATCATGCGGGCTGTGTTCGTCGGATCGATCCACAGATCGTGACGATCGCCGTGCGGCGCATTGATGTTCTTGAACGTCTGGCCGCCATCCGTCGAGCGGTACATTCCCGTATTCAAAATGTAGAGCGTGTCTGTCTCTTTCGGATCGGCGTAAACGTTCGTGAAATACCAGGCGCGCTGCGTGAAGTCGTGGTTGCCGTTGATGAATCGCCAGCTCTCGCCGCCGTCGTCGGAGCGATACAGTCCGCCCTTTTTCGCTTCAATCAGCGCGTAAACACGCTGCGGGTCCGCGCCCACGGCGATTCCGATGCGTCCAAGCACTCCATCTGGCAATCCGTGGCCCTCGAGTTGCTTCCACGTTGTGCCGCCATCGACGGACTTATAAATCCCGCTGCCCGGCCCACCGCTCGAAAACCCCCACGGAGTCCGCACTTCCTGATATAGCGCGGCATAAAGCACGTGAGAGTTCTGTGCCGCGAACGTCAGATCGATCGCGCCCGTTTTGTCATCCTTGTAGAGAACCTTCTGCCACGTCTTCCCGGCATCCGTCGAACGGAACACGCCGCGCTCTTCGTTTGGTCCATACGCGTGGCCAATCGCCGCAACAAAAACAATATTCGGATCGTGCGGATCGATCAGGATTTTCGCGATGTGGCGCGTATCATTCAGGCCGATGTGCGTCCACGTCGCGCCACCATCAACGGACTTGTACATGCCATCGCCATCGGAAATGTCGCCGCGAAGGGCTGGCTCACCCGTGCCGACGTAAATCACATTGGAATCCTGCGGGTCAACGGCTATCGCACCGATTGAAGAAACAGCTTCGTGCTGAAATTCCGGCTTCCACGACCCGCCGGCGTCCGTCGTCTTCCAAACTCCGCCCGCGACGGCTCCGAAATAGAAAACGCTCGGATTGCCGGCCACGCCCGTGACTGCTTCGACGCGGCCACCTCGAAACGGCCCGATCAGCCGCCACTTCATCCCCGCCAGCGAGTCCTTGCTGAGCGTTTGCGCCCCAGCGGGCATGCTGGCCACGAGCGCGACAACTATAAGAACAGGCAACAAAGCAAACAAACGAACACGCGTGATTGCACGCATTTGATTCCTCCTAATGCAAAAAGTTCGCTACGCAAACTCCGATAAAAAATTAATTCTGGCAGTTGGCCCGCCGCACCCGCTTCACGGTCTCACTTCTCAGGCCAGTCAGGAATCGTCCCGGGCGTCCACGGCGCACCGGCATCCTGCATTGCTTTCTGCAAATTCGCAAGATCGACCTGCACCAAATTGCGCAATCGCGCGAGCGTCTGCGCAAATTCCTGCGACGCAATCTCGTAGCCCTGGCGGTCCGTCCCACTCGGGAGCGAAGACGACATGCGCTCGTTCTCCATAATCGTCTGGACGCGTTCTTCGGTGGCCTCCGGAACTGCCGCGCCTTTCGACCGCATCACGTTGTCGCCACGCAGCGTGCGCAGAATTTCGTTGTTCTTCTGCCTCAACGCATCCGCTTGCGCGATCAGCTTGGGATAAGCGCCGGGGGTCTCTTCGAGTGCGCGCGTGATTACGCCGAGGCGCGAGTTGAGGTCGTTTGCCGTCTGCAGCGCACCATACAGCGAGCTGTAAAGACGCGCGACTTTCTGCTGGAACTCCGCCAGCGCCGCGTGATCTTCTGGCTTCATCGCACCTGCGCCCAGCGCGTAAACTTCAAACGACTGCGGCCCGGCCAGTTGCGTCACCACGCCATCGACCTGTTGCGACAACGTAACCGTATATGTTCCCGGCATCACCAGCGGCCCTTGATAAGCGCCCGGCGAAAAAATTCTCTCTTCGGGACTTGGCTCTTGGGCGGGAACAGCCATGGCCGGATAGCGAAGATCCCATGCCGCCCGATGAATGCCCGGAGCATTCGCCGCCGCAACCTGACGCACCGCTTTGCCGGATGCATCGGAAATCGTAAAAAAGACCGATGGCGGCGGCTCTTCAGCTTCCGCGCGAAATTCCGCCGCGGTCGGATATGGCGGCGTCTTACCGTCCTTCTCGGCGGCCTTTTCCGCTTTCTCGCGCTTTTCTTTTTTGGTCAGCAGCTTGGACTTCAGGTAGTAAGTAAATGTCGCGCCGAACGGCGGATTCGGCGCGCTGAAAAACGCCGAGCCTTGAAATCCTTTGCCCCGCAACCCCACGCGCATCGATTCGATATACATCGGCGTCTTGCGCACCGGGAAAAGTACACTATCCTTTTCGAGTTCTTCCGACTTCAAATTGCGCAGCGCGGTAATGTCGTCTAAAACATAAAAACCGCGGCCAAAACTCGCCACCACAAGATCGTTTTCTCTTTTTTGAATCTGCAAATCGTGCACGGAAATCACTGGAAAGTCGCCCGTAAGCTGAATCCACTTCTGGCCGCCGTTCACGCTGAAATAAACGCCGAATTCGGTTCCAGCGAACAGAAGATTCGCGTCCACCGGATCTTCCGCGAAAGCCAGCACCGCGCCGTTCTCGGGAAGATTCGACGAGATCGAAGTCCACGTATCGCCCTGGTTCGTGCTCTTCAGTAAATACGGATGAAAGTCGCCGCTCTTGTGATTATCGAATGCGGCATAAACAGTATTCACGTCGTGACTGGACGCAACCACGCGCGCCACGAATGCGCGCTCTGGCACGCCGGGAAATGTGTCGTGCTTCTTCCACGTTGTTCCACCATCGGGCGTGAATTGGACTAAGCCGTCGTCGGTACCCACATAGATTTCGCCCTCTTTGATGGGCGATTCTGAAATTGACACAATCTCGCCGTACGTGGATGTGGAAGCATTTTTCGCCACGGCGTCCGGGCCCCATATCTTGCCCATCACTGGCAGCGTGTTGGGGTCAATTTGCCGGCTCAAATCCGGACTGATCGCTTTCCAATTGTCGCCGCGGTCATCGCTGCGAAATAAAATATTCCCGCCAAAATAAAGTCGCGTATGCGAAAACGGACTGATGATGATTGGCGAATCCCACCACCAGCGCAATGGCGGCGCGCCAGCGGCTTCTTGCGGCTTGATTCCCTTCTGCTGGCCCGTAGCGCGGTCGTAACGCACCAACCCGCCGAATTGCGATTCTGCGTATACCGTATTGGGGTCTTCCGGATCGGCCTGCGAATGAAACCCGTCGCCTCCCGACGTCACGAACCAATCCTCATTCGTGATTCCCGCGGCGCTCACTGTTCGCGAAGGCCCACCCACCGAGAAATTATCCTGCGTGCCGCCATAAACGAAGTAGAACGGCTTCGCGTTGTCCACCGACACGTCATAAAACTGCGCCAGCGGCAGATTTGCCTTCCATGTCCAGTTCTTCGCCCGGTCGTAGCTTTCGTAGAGGCCGCCATCGCAGCCCACCAGCATGTAATTTGGATCGTTCGGATCGATCCACATCACGTGATTGTCAACGTGCTTCCATTTCTCCCCCAGCGGATGCACGGTCTTCGCGCCGTCGTCGGAAACCATCAGGATCACGTTCATAATGTACAACCGGTCGACGTTCTTTGGATCGGCTGTCAGTTGCCCGTAGTACATGCCCTGCGCGCTGAACGGTGTCCGGCGCTCCCACGTCGCGCCGCGATCCGTCGAGCGGAAAATGCCGCCCTTGCGATCCGCGGCTTCGATCTCGGCGTAAACAACGTTGTGATCCGCCGGGGAAATCGCGAAACCGATGCGCCCCATATCGACTTTCGGCAGGCCGCGCGTGACCTTGGTCCACGTTTTTCCCGCATCCGTGGATTTGTAGATAGCGCTGCCAGGTCCGCCGTCGATCATCGTGTACTGCCTTCTCTCGCGCTGCCACGCGGCAGCGTATAGAACATTGGGATCGTCCGGATCCATGGCAACGTCACCAACGCCCGTGTGCTCGTCGATGGAAAGAATCTTGCTCCACGTTTTCCCTGCGTCCGTAGTCTTGTAAAGTCCGCGATCCCCGCCACTGCTCCAAAGCGGCCCCGCCGCCGCAACGTACACCGTGTCCGTATCCTTCGGGTCGATAACGATTCGCCCGATGTGCTCCGAGTGTTTCAGTCCCATATTCTTCCAGCTCGCTCCGCCATCATCGGAACGGTAAACTCCATCGCCATACGCGACGCTGCGTTGGCTGTTCGCTTCGCCTGTCCCCGCCCACACAACTGACGGATTTCGTGGGTCAATCGCGAGCGCGCCAATGGAATAGGAACCTTCGTGATCGAATACCGGCGTCCACGTGCCGCCATCGTTCTTCGTCTCCCACACGCCGCCGGACGCCGCACCAACGTAATAGTGCGCGCGGTTCGTTGGATCCACCGCGATGGCCACAACGCGCCCGGAAATCAGCGCGGGCCCAATCGGGCGTAGCGTGAGTCCCGCAAATGTCGTCGGCGACATGCGATCCGCCGGCTTTTGTTCCGCGGATTTCGCGGCTTGCCGCGGCGACTCCTCTTTCGCTTTCTTTTTTGACCTTTGCGATGGAGACGCAGCTAATGGAATGCCGATACACAGCAGGACCGCAAAAAAGAAAGTTCGCCGCAAATTCACGATGTCACTCCTTACTCAAACCTTTGCAGAAGAGGCGTATGTATACCGCATCCACAGCGAAAAATGAATACTGGAATGGTCTTGAATCGCACCCTGCCCGATTCGGGCACGCAGCATAACAGACGACGGGCCGCACTCCTGGGTTACAACGATTCGAAACTTCGGAAAGTCGGCACCATCAAGCGTAAGGACGTTCGAGTTGAAGTTGTGCACGCATTGAAACCGGCGCTGGCCACGCGACGTCCTTACATGCAGTTTGCAGATTGTAGTTCCGCCCACAATTGGCGGCCTTCTTGTCAATGGGAGAGCAAATGGCACTCAACCTGAGCCGCAGTCTAGTTCGCCGCATCGAACGCACGCTTCTTCTGTTTGCGCTCGCGACATTTGCCTTCGCTCCGAACCTCCGGGCACAAAACACCTATCAGAAACCGCCGCAGAAAATTCTCGACGTGTTATTCGCGCCCGCGCCGCCCGTCGCATTTGTCAGTCCGCAAGGTGACGAGATTCTCGTCGCGGAACCCGTTCGCTATCCGCCCATCTCCGAGCTTGCGCGCCCGATGCTTCGCATCGCCGGTGTGCGCATCGACCCGGCCAATTCGGGCCAGCACAATCCGCAGCGATTTTTGCATCTCGCGTTAGTACGAGTTTCCGACGGCCGCAGCAAATCCATCGTATTCCCGGCAGGTCCGGGCTTTGGCCGGCCGGAGTGGGCGCCCGACGGCAAGCATTTTTTCCTCACCGTCACGGCCGACAAGAGCGTGGAGCTATGGATCGGCGATGCCGCCGCCGGAACGATTCACCGCTTTCCAGGATTGGCAGTCAATTCGACGCTGGGCGATCCTTGCGCGTGGGAACTAGGAAACAAAATGCTCTTATGCAGAACGACTCCCGCCAATCGCGGCCGCGCTCCCACCGAATCACGCGTCCCGGTAGGTCCGATCATTCAGGAAAGCTTCGGCAAAGCGGCGCCCGCTCCCACATTCGAAGACTTGCTGCAGAGCCCGCGCGACGAGCAGCTATTTGATTATTACGCTACATCCCAACTCGCCTTCATCGACATTTCCACCGGTAAGGTCACGCCCGTCGGCAAGCCCGGCATCTTCGACACCGCCGATCCCGCGCCAGACGGACGTTATATTTTGGTTGCGCGCATCCACCATCCCTATTCTTACATTCGCCCGTTCCAGAATTTTGCTCACACAGTGGAAGTCTGGGATCGCACTGGACACGTCGCCTACAAACTCGCCGACCTGCCGCTCCAGGAAACGATTCCGATTGGCGGCGTCCCCACGGGCCCGCGCAGTTATCAGTGGCAAGCAACTGCGCCAGCGACGCTCGTCTGGGTCGACGCATTGGACGGCGGAGATCCGCATGCAAAAGTCGCGAATCGCGATCGCATCATGTGGCTCAAAGCACCATTCACAGACCAACCCGCGGAATTCGCTCGCACTGAGTATCGCTTCGCCGGACTTTTTTGGGGCGAACGCGGCGATCTCGCGATGTTACGCGAATTCGACCGCAGCCGCTTGTGGGAACGCACGTGGTTTCTAAATCCCCAGGATCCTTCCGCGAAGCCGCGCCTCGTTTGGGACATGAGCGCTCAGGAGCGTTACAAGAATCCTGGGCAGCCCGTCATGAGCATGCTTCCCAACGGCCACGCGGCGATGCGCGAACAAGGCACGGACATTTTCCTGACTGGCCCGGGCGCATCTCCTGAAGGCGACCGTCCGTTTCTCGACCGCTTCAATACGCAATCGCTTCAGGCCGAACGCATTTTCCATTCCGACGCCAAAAGCTACGAAGAAGTCGCGGCGCTGGTTTCCCCGGACAGCTCGAAATTCATCACCCGCCACGAAACGCCTGCCGATCCGCCCAATTATTTCTTGCGTACTGCCGGCAATGATTCGTCACAGGCGCTGACGCATTATGCTGACCCCACGCCGCAGTTGCGCGGCATTCGCAAGGAACTGGTCAACTACAAGCGCGCGGATGGCGTGCCGCTTTCCATGACCGTTTATCTTCCCGCCGATTACAAGGAGGGTGAGCGCCGCCCCGCAGTAATTTGGGCCTACCCGCGCGAATTCACCAACGCGCAAGTCGCCAGCGAAGTCACCGGCTCGCCGAATCGCTTCACCGAATTCACGGGCCTTTCGCCGCTTTGGTTTTTGCTCGATGGCTACGTGGTGCTCGACGGCCCCACGATGCCCGTGATCGGGCCGCCGCGAACGGCCAACGATAAATATGTGGAGCAGATCGTCGCCAGCGCGAAAGCCGCCATCGACAAAGCCGCTGACATGGGCGTAATCGATCCGCACCGCGTCGGCGTCGGCGGCCACAGCTACGGCGCTTTCATGACCGCCAATCTCCTCGCCCACTCCGACCTTTTCCGCGCAGGCGTCGCCCGCAGCGGCGCATACAACCGCACGCTCACTCCCTTCGGTTTTCAAAACGAGCGCCGCACGCTGTGGGAAGCTCCACAGGTCTACCTCAGAATGTCGCCATTCATGTACGCGAATCAATTCCACGCGCCCATTTTGCTGATTCACGGAATGGCGGACAACAACTCCGGCACGTTTCCAATTCAATCCGAGCGTTTGTACATGGCCCTCAAAGGCAACGGCGCCTCCGTGCGTTATGTGCAATTGCCCGACGAGGCGCACGGTTATCAAGCGCGCGAATCCATCGAGGACGTGATTTGGGAAATGCTTCGCTGGTTCGATAAATACGTGAAACCGGAGACGCAGCAATAAGCGAGCCACTTTCCGTATAGCAAAGCGCCCTCCGATTTGCTTGGTTTCGCTTACTGCGGCACCCCATCTGTACCGAAACGGTGTACGGACTCTCCTGTATATTTATGGGGGGTTGTCCCTATATCTTTTCCCCTCGCCGTGCCCCACGATAACTGATGTGGTCCGCTGTCAGGCCCCAGGTACTTACGCGTCCGAGATGGCGTTCAGACCGGATTGACCGCGGGTCAACGCCAGCCGTTACTAGCCGTACTCGTAACCAGCCGCCGAGAATTTACAGGAGAGATCAATGAACTCAAAGAGAGACTACATTTATACCAGGATCAAAAAAGCGGCCGTTGGAACCGCAACGACCGGCGCGCTGCTTCTATTCATCGGAGCAGCCGTTCCGCAGCTTGCGCACGCCCAGGACCGGGACGACCAGCATCAATATCGAGATCGGGACCACAAAGGCATGGAAAAGTGCCAGCAGCGCACTCAGAAAGCCGAAGCCAAGCTCACGGAAGAAATGCGCGAACACGGCAACCGCAGCCCCGCGGCGGATCATGCATGGATGGCGCTTCGCGCGCAACGCCAGCGCTGCTACACCTCGTACCACCAGTGGTGGAACGGACGCGATCAGCAATGGCGTTCGGACAACGACTGGAATCGCGACCCTCGCGGTGACCGTGATGACCATGATCGAGATCGCGGCCCAGGTGGTTCCGGCTCACATTTGCAGTAACGTTGCCTCACTTCTTCCCGCCTGAGCCTCCGCAACAATCGGGGCTCAGGCCCGGGCGAAGTTCAATCGCAGATCGCAGGTCACTTCAGCAATCACGCAATCGCAGAATTTTGGTACCCGGGTGGAAGTCGAACGGAGCACTGAAAATCTAAATCCCGTGATTCGAAGGCGTTGCAGCCGCCCTACCGAGACAATTGGAACAATCGGAACAGCGAACCATCAGACGGGGGAACTTTTTCTTCGCCGGACCAAATTCGAATAATCGGTTAGGTCTCGGAGTCACGTGACACGGTGATCCAGGTCACTGCCTTAAACGTCAAAAGTGAGAAACTATCAAAGTTAGGAGAAAAAGGACATGCTTCGAACTTTGCGAAACTGTATTTATCTTGCGGTATTTGTTCTTCTCACATCCGGTTCTTGTCTTGCCAGCCCGGTCAATTTGAACCTCAATTTTACGGACGGAGTTTCCTGGCTAATTCCTTTTAGTTCCGGCGGCATTTCGTTCACCAATAACAACGTGTTTGTTTACTTTGAGCCTGGGCCTGTGGAAACCGATGTTTTAAGTGGGCATACCTCCTACACGACATATGGTCCCGGCGGGTCAGTCAACATTTATGCGAATGGAGTCGAGTACACGGGCGCGTTTACGAGCGGAGACTCCGTGTGGTCGATAGGGACTGTGTTAGAGACTGTGATGTTCGGAGGAAGTTTTACCTTGAACGGATTTACCGGCCTAGGGTCTCTGGGTGTGGCGGAGAATTCCTGCCCCAACGAGCCCGGCGAATGCTTCATCACCGAAGGTGGCTTAAGTTTCTCGGGCACACAGACGCCAGAGCCGGGCAGCCTTCTTTTGATGCTTTCAGGAGCCGGTATTCTCACAGCGCTAGCTCGGCGCAGAATCTTAGCCTAATGGGAACGCAAGTCTTTGAAACTGCCGGGCTTCGCTGGGTCGAAGCCGTGAGGCCGGCGAAATTGCTTTCCCCGTGTCCAAACTTATGCTGCCAACACCTGTGAAACCATTCAGCGTGAAGCTTTCCTCCAGATCGTCGAATGGGTGGGCCTCAAAGACGGCGTAGTACGAGCCTCCTTCAAGCACACCGATGTAGTTCTGCGTGTCGCCGATGTAAAGGTAATTCCCGGGAGAGTCCCTCAGAGCCGGATGACTTGCGCTCTCCAAATGCTCCGACGTGATACGTCGACGCGAGGTCAGTCGCCCATGACGGCAGGCATGCTCGTCCCGGCGCCACACCGCCACCCATGCCGAAAAACCCAATTGCGAGCCACACTAAAATCACCGCGGAATCCCGTTTGACAGAATTGTATTGCCGAGAATAACGTCGCGCAATTTTGGTACCCGGGGTGGGAGTCGAACCCACACGGCCTTGCGGCCTGAGGATTTTAAGTCCTCTGCGTATGCCATTCCGCCACCCGGGCTCACACTTCACGATATTCGTTCGTTAGTGTGCCACAAAGTCTGGGCAAGCGAACGCTGGACCATTATATCGCCTTGCGCGTTTTGTGGGGTCTTAGGCCGCGCCGTTCTTACAACTATTGGGCCATAGCTCATTCCCGCCGGTCAGCCAACACCCGTAAAAATTGGTTCGCAATAGCGTCCCACGAAAAATACTGCCGCTCCGCCGCCAGACTTCGCTGGCGCAGATCCTCGCGCAATTTCTCGTTGCTCGAGACTCGGTAAAGGGCCTCGGCCACTCCGTCTCGGCCGCCCTCATCAATCAGCAACACGCCTGCCTCGGTGATCGGAAACGCAGTCTCTTCTCCGCGGTAGCCGACGATTGGCAGACCGCAGGCGATGCCCGCGATGGCGCTGCCGCGGCGGCTCGAAATATGGCCGCGAATGCACAGCAACACGTCTGCCTTTGCAAGATTTTCGCCGATTTGTTCAGGCGGCAGCACGCCCAGCACGGAGACTTCGACGCCCGATCCGTCCAGGTCCTTCCGCAATATGGCCTCGGCCTCCAAGGAACCTCTTCCCATAATCAGCAGCCGCAGATGCGTTGTTTTCGAGATCACATATCGCGCCACGCAAGAAATGTCTTTCGACTCGTCGCTTCCCTGTGTGCCCCCTGTAACGCCAAACACAGCCACGACCGGAACACTCCGCCGCTCTGCACCGCGGTTCCCTTCCTGTCGACTCGTTTCTGGAACGTTGCTCCCGACCGGAATAAACGCCGCCTTCGCGGAATTTTTCGGCAGCCACGGAACCTGCGTCACAGGCACGGTCAAAACGCAGCGCGCTGCCCACCGGAAAGCAGTCCGCATCGTGCGGTATTGGAAAGCGACTCTCGCGCGCTGTTTCCAGCTCCGCGCTTGATCGTACCGGATATCGTGGAACACCACGCAGACCTTGGCCCCTCGCACTTTCAAAATCTGAATCACCGCCAATGCGCCCACGGGAAATCCTCGCCGCGACCAACTCAATGCTGTGTATTGAAACAACACCCAGCGCCCTCGCCACTTCTTGCTGTCTTTCCAAAGTTGGCCAATCGCTGCCAACCACCCTTTGCTTTCCCAGCGCACCTCCGCAATGTCTAGAGATTCGCCGCGCCGCCCGAATGCCGCGTTCAACTGCGCGCAATAATCCCGCACTCCATCCGTCGGCAGGTCCAGTCGTCCGAGCAGCGCGAGAGGTTCTGTAAGAAGAATGGGCATCGCGTAAAATAAGCGAGCCAGCTGCGAAATTATGCCGGCGTCTTGCTCCTCTATTTACTTTGTCAGTCGCCCCAGCCAATTTTCGATCTCGGTCACGTCGCCCAAGATCGTCCGCGCTCCCAACGCGCGCAGCCGCCCCGCACGGACCCGGCGCTCCACGCTTCGCCGCAGCAGCACGCCCACAAATGCGATGCCGGCTGCCTGCGCCGCAAACGCGTCATCCACACTGTCGCCCAGATAAATCGCTCTCGATGCCGGAAGGCCGTCGAGAATTTGTAGCAAGTCCTTCGGGATCAGGCTTCGGCTTCGAAATGCTTTCGACCGTGACGATAGACGAAAAATATCGCCACGCATCAAATCGTTCGAGCGTGTGGCTCAACTCCGCGCGCGTGCGGCCGGTAAAAATGGCGAGCTTCGCGCGACGCGACAATCTCTCCAATTGCTTCGCTGGCAGCAACCAGCGCTCACCAGTCACGTTCCCGTGCTTGCCATCCGCCCAATAAAAACTTTCGAACTGCTTCTTCACTTCCTCATAAGAAAATTGTCCGCCAAGCTTCTGCACCCACGCGTGCGTCAGCGTCCAATCGTCATTGAATCCGGAGCGATTTTTCCATTCGTGCAGCTCCCTGCGCCCGACGTGCTGCCCCGTGAAGTGCCGCACTGTCTCCAAAACCGTCCGCTGATACGATTCGCGCACATCGACCAGTACGCCGTCCACGTCAAAGATGACCACTTCCCACGGTGCCGTTGCACCGCTAGCAATTCTCGTCGCGTTCACAGAATCGTTTCCAGAACGCTGAGACATCTTCCTCATCTGCTTCGCGGTGCCAACGGTAAGTCTGACGAATCCAGGTCTCTCGAAACTGTTGGTTTGATCGCGAACCAAAATACCGCGCCGCTCAAGCGCGGCTACGATTGCAGGGCCTCGCGCTCCAAAATCCACAAGCACGAAATTCGCGCGGCTCGGAAACACTCGCACGCCCAGCCGCGATAGCCCTCGCTCGTAGAATCGCTCGGCCTTGCCGAATTTCGCGCACGGCACGGCGCACAAACGCACGATCTTTCAGCGCCGCCTCCGTCGCGGCCAGCGCCGCTGCGCCAATCGGAAAAGGCGCTTGCGCGCGTTTCAGAATCTTTGCCACGTCTCGATGCGCGAATACACATCCCACCCGCAATCCCGCGAGACCCGCGGCCTTCGAAAAAGTCCGCGTCACGGCCAGATTTCGCCGCCGGCGAATCTGCGGCAGCACCGTAACGCCCGAAAATTCGAAATATGCTTCGTCTACGACTATAAGAGTGCGCGCCGCCGCGTTGAGAATTGTCCCCAGAGTCCGTGCATCCAGCAAATTCCCCGTTGGATTATTCGGATTCGCCAAAAAGAAAACTGACGGTTCCGCTTTCAACGCTCGCAGCACGTCGCGCAAAGGAAACCGCATTTCGCGGTCGTAGCGCAACGTGCGAATCCTCGCATCTCTCTGTTCCACGTAAAACCGATACATCGGAAAAGTTGGCTCAACCAGCAGGACGGACCGTCCGCGCTCAATATACGCATCCGCAATCAGCCGCAGCGCTTCGTCGATTCCACCCACCACGAGCATTTCGTCGGCGCGAACTCCAAACCACGGCGCCAGCCGTGCAATCGCCGTCTCTTTTTCGGGATACATCGCCAGCGTTTCTGCATTGAGCCGCCGCAATGCTGTCCGCACTTTCGGCGAGCAGCCCAGCAAATTTTCGTTCATGTCCAAGCGCAGTTTCCCCGCGCGATTTTCGAGCATCGGCGGACGGTCGTGCCCTTCGGCCAGCGCCCGCCGCGACGCCACGGTGCGCCTCACGCTACGCTTCACCGGCGCACCCAAAACGCAAATTCATAAAGAGTATTGTCGAAATTATCGCGAAGCAGATGCACGGTGGGCATTTCTAAATCGCGGACGCAAGCTACCGAGATGAAAACGAAGTTCACTCTCCGGAAGCTGACGTTGCCTGTTCCGGAGAATCAGCCGCGGGAGAAGCGGTCGCAGCCGAATCAGCAGGTTCCGCTGCAGTCGTGGGTGTTGCGGAAGTTTCAGCATTGGCAGCGGCGGGTTCTGCCTGCAATTCCAGCCTCGCAGCAAGAAACGTCGCAATCAAATCTATAATTGTTTTAGCGCCGCGCCCATCACTATCGCGGTCTGGATTGTATGCGGCAACTTCAAAAACCACCAGCCGCTCTTGCTTCGCGAAAACTTCCAGCGCCTGGCGTACTTCCTCCAGCCGCAACCCGCCCGCCCCTGGCAAATCGGTCGCGACGAAATCCTCGCTTGCAATCACATCCACGTCCAGGTGCACCACCAGCTCGTTCCTGCCTCCGTGAATGCGCTCAATGGCCATCTCCGCCGCAGCCGCAGCGCCCATTCGCTGGATGTCGTTCGCGCGAAAAACCCGAATGGGCACTCGCCCGAGCATTTCCTCTTCCGGCGGATCCAGCCGGCTCACGCCAAAAATCGCCACGTCCGGATCGCGCACCAGCGGCGGCTGGCCCCAGAAGCGAATCATCTCCGCCGCGCCGCGTCCCGTCAGGTGCGACACCACCATTCCATCGACACAACCCGAAGGCGACGTCGCGGGAATATTCAAGTCCGCATCGCGGTCCATATACACGATGCTTGCGCCGCGATAATACCGCCGCACGCCGGCGATCACCGCAAGCGCCGACGAGCAATCGCCGCTGATAATCAGCGGCAACCCGCCCGTCTTCACCGCCGCCTCGACGCGCGGCTTTAACGCTTCGAGTGCCTTTACCACGCGCGGCAAATTCCGTGCGCGAGGGCTTGCGTCGTCCGGCTGGTACATTGCGACAGGATCATCACCCATGTCGGTGACGCTGTAGCCCAACGATTGCAGTCGCTCGACCAGCCCCGCGGTCCGCAGCGCTTGCGGAGCTTTCTCATGCCCCGCCGCAAGCGCCGCTGCACTTGTCGGCGCGCCCAACAGAACAATCTGTTTCGGCTGGCGCACAATTCGCACCGCCATGCATTGCTCCTCTGAGTGGATTATTCGGGCCGGCTTAACTTGCTACGGGTTTCCGCCGCGCGGCCAGCTCCGGCGGCAGCGTAAACCGCACGTCCTCGCGGATCAAATCGAGATCCCGCTGGTCCGTGAATCCGAAATTCGCCAAACGCTGGCTCACCTGCTCAACCAAAATCTCCGGAGCCGAGGCCCCCGCCGTCAGCCCCAATCGCGCGACGCCTTCAAACCACGCCGCTTGCAGATCGTTGCCGTCTTCAATCAATCGCGCCGCCACGCCCGCCCGTTGCGCTACTTCCACCAAACGATTCGAATTCGAACTGTTCGCCGACCCTACCACCAAAATCATATCCACTTCGCGTGTCAGTGACTCGACCGCTTCCTGCCGGTTCTGCGTCGCATAGCAAATATCGTCCGACGCCGGCCCGACAATCTTCGGAAAACGCTGCCTTAGACGCGCAACAATTTCCTGCGTGTCGTAAAGGCTCAGGGTGGTCTGCGTCAAATACGCCAGCCGCTCCGGATCATCCACTTGCAGCTTATCAACTTCCTCAACGCTACCCACGACCACCGTCTGCTGTGGCGCTTCGCCCGAAGTCCCGACAATTTCCTGGTGATCGCGATGGCCAATCAAAATCAGAGTGCGCTCCTCACGCGCGAATTTCCGCGCCTCCAGATGCACCTTTGTCACCAGCGGGCACGTCGCATCAATCACGCGCAAACTGCGCTCTGTGGCTTCTTCGCGAACTCGCGGCGGAACGCCATGCGCGCTGAAGACCAGCACCGCCTCCACGGGAACTTCGCCGATCGTCTCGACAAATATCGCCCCGCGCTGCCGCAACTGCTCCACCACGTAGCGGTTATGAACAATCTCGTGATGCACATACACCGGCGCGCCGTACGCCTCCAGCGCCAGCTCCACAATGTCGACTGCGCGCACAACTCCCGCGCAAAACCCGCGCGGTCGCACCCGTACCAGCACCCTACGACCGTTCGCCGTGCCGCCATTACCCGTACCCTGGATATGCGTCAGGCTCTCATGCATAGATTCTTATGTTACCCCATCCCGCCTCACAACGTCACTCGCTTTCGCTCGCAGGTGCTGGACTAGTTTCGTGTCAACGAAAAACGTGCTGCCTTTGTAGCTCATGTCCCGCCAGCGCCTTTCGCTGGCTGACACGAGGCACTTTCGCCGCTCGCTTTGGCGTCCTGTCGTCCTTGTCTTCGTAGGGGCGGGGTTTACCCCGCCCGTCGGCGCAAAGCGTCGAGCTTTCGTTTCGTCGACCGCTGCGGCTCAGCCTCCGTCAGAGCACAGCTTCAGCCGTGCCGTAAACGATCGAGACTAGCGCGGTTTTAGCCGCTGAGGTCCGTGTTCGCAACACGCCAAGAAGCTGCTCTCAACATCTGCCGCTCGGCCACTCCGCGGCTGCTTGATGGTATTCTCTGTTGCTCAAATTGACCCGCAGGAGGATTCGCATGTTGCTGAAGGATAAAGTTGCAGTAGTCACCGGCGGCGGCCGGGGCATTGGCCGCGCGATCGCCCGTCGATTCGCCGCCGAAGGCGCAGCCGTTCTCGTTGCCGCTCGCACATCCAAAGAAGTCGCTGCCGTCGCCGCCGAAATTCAATCCGCCGACCAAAAAGCCGCCGCAATTACCGCAGATGTCGCCCAGGAATCCGGTTGCCAGAAAATCGTCGAAGAAGCGCGCAAGCGTTTCGGCCAAATCGACATTCTCGTGAACAACGCCGGCCTGCTCGGCCCTGTGAAAGCCGCCGAAGAAATCTCGCCCGCGGAGTGGGACGAAGTCCTCGCTGTAAATCTGCGCGCCCCTTTTTTGCTGTCGCGCCTCGTCCTGCCGGAAATGTACCGCCGCAGCTCCGGCGTGATCGTCAACATCTCAAGCGTCGCGGCCAAAGCCGCATTTCAGTGGAATAGTCCCTACGCAGCATCAAAAGCGGGTCTCGTTGGCCTGACGCGCACTCTCGCCGCTGAATCCGCGCGCAAAGGTGTTCGCGTCAACGCGATTTGCCCCGGACCAGTTTCCGAAACGGAAATGTCTCAAGCACTGGGCAAAGCTCTCGCGGAACGCTTGCAGATGAACGCCGAAAAACTCTTTCAGGGATTCCTGCAGGGAATACTTCAGGGAAGGCCTCAAACGGCCGACGAAGTTGCCGCCGCCGCGCTGTTTCTCGCCTCCTCCGAGGCGAGCGCCATTACCGGGCAAACTATGAATGTTGATGGCGGAATGTCTTTTTACTGATGGCCTCGACGCGACCCCATTGCTGCCGCGCCATCTTGGCCGCCACGCGCCCGTTCGTTTCCATCCATCCCAGCCCGCGATCCCCGGCCTCGGTCACCAGATAAACGGCGAGCACTAACAACAGAAAGCTGCCAAACACGATGCCGAAAATCAGCTCGGCGGCCAGAAGTTCCTGGAAGAAATAGATGTGCAGTGCAATGAACGCCGCCCCAGCCCACCAGGCCCATTTTGGAACCCGCCACTTTGCAACCAACTCCTTGGAAACCCACCCCTTCAGAAAATCGACGCGCATCTTCGTTTACTTACCCCCGCCTGATTGGATGCAAGACAGGGGCCGAACGAACCATCGCGGGAACTGTCTACGCATCAACCACCTACAAAAAACGGGAACGCAGAGTATGCGGCATTTGACGCCCCAATTTCCCAGAATGTGATCCACTTTGCGAGGTCGGTCCGGTGCTCTTCCCCTCGCCCCGAGTCACATGTCCCAACGTCGACCGACTCGAAGATGTGTTAGCACGAAGAGCTCTGATCTTCTGCCACGTATCAGACTTTGTCGGTAGTTTTCGCGCCCGTTGAAGCCGCCCGCCGGGTCTGGCGTTTAATGTCCTTGTATAGCGACCACGAGAAAAGTGCAATGAACGCAAGAAGGAATGCTCCAGCGGGAACAGCCCGCTGCCACTCAAGATTGCCCGAGATCGTCTGGTAAGTGCCCCAAAGAAAGAGACCGGCCCAGACCGCAACCAGATATCCCACCCAAACCCTTCCTACCCACCTTAGCGCAGATACGGGTTTCTCAACAGCGGTCGGTTGGGCGTCACGATAGATTTTCCGACTGAAGACCATGACCACAACAATGGTTCCCAATAAATAGGAAAGGCCGAAATATGGAAACCAAGTCGGTAGAGGATGCTCCTGAATTCGAAGAGCGAAGTACATCGCTAGCGCGAGGTATGGCAAGATAAGACTAAACGTCAGCGTCAGAATCTTGGTTTTTGGTTTCACGTGTCCGCGCTCGAAAACTCACCGAATTTTGTTTCTAGTGCATTTCAATGTCAGGTTATCGGAAACTCACCCATTGCGGAAATCTTCATCGGTGCCATTTAGTTAGCCTCTTCTTTGAGCTTGCGCACCAGGCCGCTGCGCACCAGCCATGCCAGCGTCTCGATAAAGAAATTCTGCGATAGGTGCCGGTGCTTTTCCGAGGGCCACGCCTGCATAGACCCGTGCCGTGCCATGGCTGGCAATTCCTTCTCATGGAAGACAAATCGCGGAGGCCGATGTGTGAGCCAGCGAATGTACTCGAAGGTCTTGCGAACCAAGCTGCCGGGCTCCGCCACAAGCCGCCGGTGAAGCGCGCCTCCCACAGGGCTAATCCACGCAAAGACGAGGCATTCGGGCGGATCGGGCGAGAAAAACGAATAACCATCGCCGTCAGTGAGGTAGCCAACGAAAAAGCCGGTTGCTTGTCCCCTGACGGGAGACTTCCCTGCGAGCGTGCTCCCCTTTCGAACCGGTGCTCTAGACGAGGCGAGGAACCAGTAACCTAGCAAGCGCCCGCCATTCGCCACGACGGATTTGTAGCCCTTCAGGTATGGCGCAGCCAACGTGCGAATCCACGCGACGGATTCGCTGGAAGCTTTTCGCGACCTCCCGTCGTGGCGGGCAGGCTTGCGCTGCTTTCGCGCAACGATGCCCAGGCGTTTACGCGTGGCCCCTTTTTTCAACGGCCCTCGAACGGATAGCGGTCGCCCGCAAGCACCGCCGCAGCGACTCGCCGTCGGAGCGCAATCGTATCCACGGCGTCGCGCTTCGCGAAACGCCGCAGCACGGCGATCTGCGTGCGCAGATTGTCGCCTTCGACCGTCGCCGCCAGCGCCGTTCGTGCCTCGCGCTCAATGCGGTCGGCGGCATCAGCAATAAATGCGCGTGTAGCGTCGGCCATCACCGAAGCCGTCTCGCCCGCTTTTCCGCTGGCGGCTTTTTGCGCGCGCCGCAGGCAGGACTCCATCGCATAAATTTCCATCACCACGTTTGCAAGTGCTGCAACAATTTCCTGTTGCTCGGCCAGCTGCTCGCGGAATTTCTGCACTGCCGCGCCCGCTGCCAACAGGAAAATCTTCTTCCCATTCGCCACCAGCCGTTCCTCTTGCGCCAGCGGTCCATTCGGTCCTTCTTCCATCGACGGCCCGGCGAGAACTTCCTCTGCCAATTTCATCGCCGCGGGAATCAACGGCAGGCCGCCGCCCATTGCGCGCTTCATCAGCATCTGAATGATGAGCATGCGGTTGATTTCGTTCGTGCCTTCGAAAATGCGGTTGATGCGACTGTCGCGATACGCGCGCGCCACGGGATAATCCTCGTGATATCCGTAACCGCCAAAAATCTGCACCGCTTCATCAACGCAATAATCAACTACTTCGCTGCCATATATCTTGCTGATGGAACTTTCGATCGCGTATTCCTCGAGCATCTTCATGGCTTGCTCAGTTTTCGTGGTTCCTTCGGGCAAATTCGCCATCGCCGCGTCAATCTGCCCCGCGGAGCGGTAAATCATCGACTCGACCGCGTAAATCCGAATGGCCATTTCCGCCAGCTTCGCGTCGATCAGTCCGAACTTCGCAAGCTGCTTGCCGAACGCCACGCGTTCCTTCGAATATTTCGAAGCCGCTTCCAACACTTTTTTCGCGCCACCCAGACAATACGCGCCCAGGCTGAACCGTCCGGTGTTCAGCGTGTTGAACGCGACAATGTGCCCGCGACCGATTTCATGCAGCAGATTTTCTTTCGGTACCGGCGTGTTCTCAAAAAACAACGCTGTCGTCGAGCTGCCCTTGATGCCCATCTTTTTTTCTTCTGCCCCAGCGGAAAATCCCGGCGCGCCGCGCTCCACCAGAAAACAGGAAAATTTCTCGCCATCCACTTTTGCAAACACCACGAACACATCCGCGAATCCGCCGTTTGTGATCCACATTTTTTGCCCGTTCAGGATCCAGTTCTTCCCGTCAGGCGAGAGGACGGCGCGAGTGCGCGCGGCCAGCGCGTCGGAACCTGCTTGCGGCTCGGACAAGCAGTAGCAGGAAATAATTTCTCCGGTCGCGATGCGCGGCAGATATTTCTTCTTCTGCTCTTCCGTGCCGAAATAAACGATGGGCACCGTGCCGATTCCCGCGTGGGCGCCATGCGTCACCGCGAACGAAGCGTATGCCGCGAGTTTTTCCGAAAGGACGGTCGAGGAAACTTTGTCGAGTCCCGCGCCGCCATATTCTTCCGGAATGCCGCCAGCCAGCAGGCCTAGTTCGCCCGCCTTTTTCAGCAATTGCGGCATCAAGCCTTCTTTATGCTGTTCGAGCTCGGCGGTGAGCGGCAACACTTCCTTCGCGACAAATTCCTCCGCCGTTTGGCCGATCAGCCGCTGGTCGTCCGTCAAGTCCGCGGGCGTGAACACATCTTCCGGCCGGCACGCGGAAATCAAGAATCCGCCGCCGCGCGTCAAATTCTGCGTAACTGTCGTCGTGGCCATATGCCCTCCTCGCTTCCCGACAAACACCGCCGCCGTTCGCTACGGCGCGACCCAGAAAATTTCCTATCCGCCCTGTGCTGCCTCTTTGATTCTCTCTATGTACTCCGCGGGGAATTTGTGCTCCGCGGCGCCGTCCAAAATTGTTTGCAGATAATGCGGCGCCGGGCGAAGTCCCTTATCGACCTTTGTCGCAATGTAAACTTGCGCGGCGGCTTTTTTGCCTTCGCCGTAGGTAACCGTCACCTCGATGCGCCGGTATTGTTGCGGCGCTCCCTCGTAACGATCCAGATTGCGAAATGCGCTCTCGGGAACCCGGTAGAGCACGCCTTCAACAACTTTTCCCGACGCTTGACGAATATTCGCCGTGGCCACGCCTCCGCGCGCTTTGCGATTGAATACAAGCTCGTAATTCTCGAGCGTGCCACGATGCTCCTCGAGAATTTCGGCGCGCGTGCGCATCTGCGCCGAGTTCATGTTGCTGGCGTACGCAAAATACCAAGTGGCGGGTGCCGGCATTTTTTCCTGTGAAACTGAATTTAGTTCCTTGGGCCTACGGCTTTGCTATCTTAGCGGGATTCGCCACCGCGCGTAAACGCCTGAATATTTTCGGGTGCGAAAATCACGAAGGAATTCACGAACTCAGGCGGCGCGCTCGAAAATTCCCGCTGCGCCCATGCCGCCGCCGACGCACATTGTCACCAAGCCGTAGCGGCCATTTCGCCGTGCGAGTTCGCGCAGAATCGTCGCGGTTAATTTCGCGCCCGTGCATCCCAATGGATGGCCCAACGCGACCGCGCCGCCGTTTGGATTCACGCGCGCGGGATCGAGTTTTGCCAGTTTGATGACTGTGAGAGCCTGCGCCGCGAACGCCTCATTCAATTCGATCACGTCGATTTTATCGAGCGTGAGGCCCGCGAGTTTCAGCGCCTTTGGAATTGCAAGCACGGGACCGACGCCCATTTCTTCCGGTGGACAGCCTGCCGTCGCAAACGAAACGAATCGTGCAAGCGGTTTTGCGCCGAGGGAGCGCGCGCGTTCGGCCGACATCACAACTGCGGCGGCAGCGCCGTCGCTCATCTGCGAACTATTCCCTGCCGTCACCACGCCCTTCGCGTGAAATGCGGGCTTCAGCTTTGCGAGCGCTTCAGGCGACGTATCGGCGCGCGGACCTTCATCGGTGTCAAACATCACCTTCGTCATTTTCGGGCGACCGCCATTCGAGTTATCGAGCGAGGTGAAATCCACCTCGACGGGCACAACTTCATCCTTGAATTTTCCCGCCGCAATTGCGGCAAGCGCCTTCTGATGACTCTGAAAGGAAAATTCGTCCGCCGACTCGCGACTGATGCCGTATTTCTTCGACAGATTTTCCGCCGTCAATCCCATTCCCAAATAAGTGTCGGGATAATAGTCCATCAGCCACGGATTCGGCGAAATTTTATTTCCGCCCATAGGAATCAGGCTCATGGATTCGACGCCGCCCGCGAGAATCACTTCGCCTTGTCCGGCCATGATGCGCTGCGCGGCGATGGCGATGGATTGGAGTCCCGATGAACAGAAGCGATTGATGGTCATCGCGGACGCTTCGACGGGAAGGCCCGCGCGAATCGAGGCGATGCGCGCGACGTTCATTCCCTGCTCCGCCTCCGGCATCGCGCAGCCTAGAATCACGTCTTCGATTTCCTTGGGATCGAGACCCGGCACGCGCGCGATCGCTTCGCGCATCACCGTGGCCGCCAAATCATCGGGACGCGCCGCGCGCAGCGTTCCTTTGAATGCCTTGCCGACCGCCGTGCGCACCGAACTGACAACTACGGCTTCCCTCATGCTGCACCTCGAAAAACAATGGCGTAGGAGATCGCGCTACTGGTCTTTATTGGACGCCACGGAACGAAAAAAAGCAACTGCGTCGGGATATTTTGAGGTGTCCAGTTTTAGAGGGGAGCACTACACGACCGTCCTACATGATTTCCCCTCTTGACATTTATTCAAGACGAGAGTACCAGCTCAATTACTTACCGCAGGAGGACTCATGCTAGCGATTCCATGCTTTTTCAGGAAAACTCTTCGTCGGCGATTTATCCCCTCGCTCGTTGGGACAACGTTGTTTATTTCATTGCTACTTGCTCCGGGTTCTGCAGTTGCCCAAGTTGGCAGCGAATGCCCCTACATTAGAGGGTGCTCTTTTGACCTAATGTTTCTGTGCGGCCTCGAAGGGTTCTGTTCCGGATGCGGCCAGGATGCCTGCTACTACTGCTGCGGCAATACTCTAGATATTTATGGGGGTTACTGCTGCATCTGCACATAGGGGGTGAGGTGTGCGCCGTTCAATAATATGTAGCTCGTTGGTAATGGCAATTGCTCTCAGTGTAATTCCTGTTTACGCACAGTTCGTGCCCGTAGTAGCAAAGATTAAAAACACGTCGGTGGTGACAGTCGCCGGCAAGGTGATTAGGACAGAGAAGAAGGACGGCGTCTATTATCGAAACTCTGATGGTTCCTACTACCGGCAATGGACCAAGGTGGATGATGGTGACAGACCGGACACGACATCCGTTGCCGAACTCTTTGATAACAAGGCTGCAGTCGCCTACAAACTAGATTTAATAAACCACATCGCCTACGAGCGGGAGAAGGCACCGAATCCGATTCTGCCGGACGCTCTTTACCATAACAACAATGTAAATACCCTCCCTCAGGATACGGTCGCCGGGGTCCGGTGTTCAGTGATGAAGACTCGCCTGCACCTGCCGGACAAGCCCGTGGCCCAAATCGGTGAGACCTGCATGTCAATTGACTACAACCTGATGCTTAAACAGGAATCCAACTATCCAACCCCTGACGGAAAAGTTTATCATGTGATCTTTGAGATGTACGATGTCCATCTGGGTACTGAGCCCGATCCGAAACTTTTCGATTTGAAGAAATTTAGGGTTTATGCGCCGCAGCCCGCAAAAAACTGAGGATGCTAAACTTGCTTGCTGTGCTGAAATCGCGGAGTTTCAAGAGTCGAGACTCTGCGCTGTCGGTGCGCGCGCGCGAACGCGGTAATTAGCGCGATTCGGGTTTGGGGCGCTGGCTGAAGCGCTCGTAGAGTTCGAGTTGCTTGTTGTCGAGGCTGGTTTGCCGGCCTTGAATGAACAGGTATTTCACCTGTGTGCGCAGCTCGAGCAAATCGCCATCGGTGACGACGAGATTCGCGATTTTGCCCGGCTCGATTGTGCCGAGCTGATCGCCGAGACCCAGCATCTGCGCGGCGTTGAACGTGACGGCCTTCAGCGCTTCGTCGTGAGGCAAACCATAACTGACGGAAGTGCCCGCGTATTGCGGCATGAAGTTTGCCGAAGGAGGCGCGGTCAAACCGCGGCCAGGACGAATTTAGTTTCGCAGGGGTTTACCGGTTTTTAACGTGTGGGCGATGCGAGCTTGCGTGTTGCGCTGGCCGCAGAGGGAGACGAAGGCTTCGCGTTCGAGGTCGAGGACGTACTGCTCGGAGACGATTTGCGGCGCGGAGAGCGGGCCGCCGCCGAGGATGTTGGCAAGCTTGCGCGCGACCAGCGCATCGTATTCGGAGATGTATTCGCCGCGCAGCATCTGGTGAATCGCGAGCTTCGCGGCGGCGATAAATTCCTCGCCGAGGACGCGGATTTGCGCGGGCGCGGGCGGATGATACCCGGCGCGCACCATGGCGAGCGCGGTTTCTTTGGCGTCGGCGACCAGGCGGTCGCGATTCATCGCCACCAAATCCGACGGCCGCAGGTAGCCGAGCACGCGGCACTCCTCGGCGCTGGTTCCAACCTTCGCCATGGCGATATTCTCGAAGACGGGCTTCAGCGCGTGAAATAGATCAAGGTCTTCCCCGCCCGTCGCGTGCTCGTTGGCGCGAATCAGCATTTCCTTCGTGCCACCGCCGCCGGGAATCAGCCCCACGCCCGTCTCGACGAGTCCCATATAAAGTTCAGAGTTGGCGTGGATGCGCGCGGCGTGCAGGCTGATTTCGCATCCGCCGCCGAGCGCCATCCCCTGCGGCGCGGCCACGACGGGGCGCGGCGCATATTTAATCGCCATATTCACGTTTTGAAATTGCCGGACGGCCATGTGAATGTCGTCCCATTCCTCTTCCTGCGCGCTGACGAGCAGCAGCATCAAATTCGCGCCTACGGAAAAATTCACGGCCTGATTGGCGATGACCATCGCGTCGAAATCCGTGTGCAAGCGCTTCAGCCCCGCGTGCAGCATCGCGACAATGTCTCCGCCGATGGAGTTCATCTTCGCGTGGAATTCGCAGCACACCACGCCGTCGCCCAAGTCGATCAGGCTGGCGCCGGAATTGCCCTCGACGACTTTCGATTGCTCACGCAGCGATTTCAGAATAATGATTCCGCGCGGTTCCTCGACGGGCTTGTACTCCGTCGTGGCCAGATCGAAATAACTCGCGTGCCCATGCGCGGATTCGTAGAACGTTTTTTTGCCGGAAGCTAAAAGCGAGGTGACGCTCGGCGGCATCGGTTTGCCCGCCATCTTCAGCATCAGCGCCATGGGTTCCACCCCTATGGTGTCCCAGATTTCAAACGGCCCGAGCTCCCAATTGAATCCCCAGCGCATGGCGCGATCCACTTCCACAATGCGGTCGGCGATTTCCGGCACGCGCCGCGCGGCGTACAGGCACGTCTCCGAAAGAGCGCCCCAGATGAAACGCGCCGCTTTGTCGACCACTTTGCCTTCGAGAATCGGGCCGACGAAGGAGCGCAGGCGCTCGCGCGTACTGTCGATCATTTTGCCCGCTTCGATGCAAGCGAATTTCGCTTTCTGTCGCGGGCGATACTCCATCGTTTTCGTATCGAGCATGAGGATTTCGTTTTCGCTGCCGCCCTTTTTGACGCGCTTGTAAAAACCGCTGCCCGTTTTTTCGCCCAACCAGCCGCGCTTCATCATTTCGTCGATCAACGGCGGCAGCTTGTAGATTTCGCGCGACTCGTCGTTCGGCACGCTGTCGTAAATATTGCGCACCACATGGGCCAAAACGTCGAGGCCAACAAGATCAGCGGTGCGAAACGTCGCAGACTTGGGCTGGCCAATTGCAGGGCCAGTGCAGGCGTCCACTTCCTCGACGGTCATATCGAGCTCGCCCATCAGGCGCACGGCATTCAACATCGAAAACGTACCAATGCGATTGGCGATGAAATTCGGCGTGTCTTTCGCGACGACTACGCCCTTGCCCAGGCGGCGGTCGCAAAATTGGTCGAGAGCGGCGAGAACCTCGGGCTTGGTTTTCGGTCCGGCAATCAGCTCGACCAGCTTCATATAGCGCGGCGGATTGAAAAAATGCGCACCCGCCCAGTGCGCTTGAAAATCCTCGGAGCGGCCCTCGGCTACCAGATGAATCGGCAATCCTGAAGTATTCGAGCTGACAATTGTGCCCGGGCGGCGATGCTGCTCGACGCGCGCAAGGAGGCTGCGCTTGATGGCCAGGTCTTCGGTGACGGCTTCGATGATCCAGTCGGCGTCAGCGCACCAAGCGAGATCGTCTTCGAAATTTCCCGGCGTGATCAGGCGGGCAAAATCAGGAACGAAAAACGCAGCAGGGCGCGATTTTTTCGCGGCCTCGATGCCCGCCAGCGCAAAGCGATTCCGCACGGCGGGCGATTCGAGCGTCAGGCCTTTGCGCGTTTCCTCAGCATTCAATTCGCGCGGGACGATATCGAGCAGGTAGCACGGCAGGCCGGCGTTCGCAAAATGAGCGGCGATGCGCGCGCCCATCGTTCCAGCTCCCAGAACTGCGGCTTTTTCGATGCGAATCGTCATTGTTTTTCCCGATGTTTTTTCCGACGGCAGATCGGCGTCAGCAATTGCCGGGGCCGGCAGCAATCGGGAGGTTACAGAACTGCTACACACCGGGTCAACCTAAAAACCCCTGCGGCCTTAGACAGGCTACAATAGTCATATTCACAGGGACAGATGTTCCTGGCACCCGGAGAACAATGGGCAATGTATTTCGCTGGCTTGGAACGGCGGTAAAAGGGCTGCGGTCGTTCGCCTACAATTCGCCGCTCGACCGCCCGCGCATCGGCGTTGCGTTGGGCGGTGGATTCGCGCGCGGGATTGCCCATATCGGCGTGCTGCGCGTCCTCGAAGAAAATAATATTCCCGTGGATTTGCTCGCAGGCACAAGCGTCGGCGCGCTGGTCGGCTCAGCTTACGCGGCCGGTACCTCTCTCGACGAGCTCGAGCGCCAGGGCATGCTGACACATTTTCGGGATTTCGGCCGCTGGACCATTTCAAGGATGGGCATGGCGATAAACGAGCGGATGGAAGGATATCTGCACCGCTTTACGTCAGCGACGACATTTGAAGAATTGAAGATTCCGTTTGCCATCGTCGCGACCGACCTGCAAAGCGGCCAAACCGTTTATTTTACGAAAGGCGAGCTGGCGCGGCCGCTGCGCGCGTCCTGCGCGTTTCCGGGACTTTTTCTGCCGATTGAATATGAAGGGCGCATCCTTGCCGATGGTTTCCTGACCGAAGCGGTGCCGACCGAAGCATTGCGCGGAATGGGCGCGGATGTGGTGATTGCCGTTCACCTCGATCCCGGCCAGCCGGATCAGAAGCCGAAGAATACAATCGAAGTGATCAGCCGTTCGTTCTCGATTATTCAGGAACAGACGCCGCAGCGCTGGGTGCGCTATGCGGACATTATCCTGCGCCCCGAAGTGAAGGAGATTCACTGGGACGATTTTCAAAAGACGCCCGAACTCGTTGCCGCCGGAGCTGCCGCGGCGCAGTTGGCGCTGCCGGAAATCAAAGCCGCTCTCGCGCGGCCCGTCTTCGTGCCGGGCGAACGCACACCCAGCCACGACGGAAAATTGCAGCGTTCCTCAGCTAAATCGTGATCGTCCTCGCGGCGCAGGCTTTCTAGCCTCTGCGAGATGCCGTCATTCCGCGCGGATTTCGACGCTTACAGGCTGGCCATTCCCTTTGCCGCGCTTCGTCAGCCATTCCTCAAAGGCGCGCGCGAAATGCGAGGGATCGACGCGCAAGCTGGCTTCGATTTCTCCCTCGGCGATGGGCAGAGTGTCGTCAAACTCCGCCGAGCCGGTGAAATTGCGCATGCAAAATGCGTCAAGCCACTCAAGCGGACACGCTTTGCGCTCGCCATTAACGATGATTTCGACTCGCAGCTTCCGCGCGTACATCGCCGCAGTATAGCACCTGCGTTCGAATTGATTTCTCTGCCTGATCGTGGGAGCTATGGTGAATGGAATGAAATCGCAGGGTGCCGTAAACCCAAACGCTGGCTCCTGCTGCGGACAATCGGGATGGCGATGACCGCGAACAAGAGAACGAACATAATCACAACTACAAAAGAACGATTGAACCCGCGGAGCGCACGTGCCCCAAACGGAAAAGCCCGTAGTTTTGTATCGATTAAATTGCCGACCACCAACCACTGACAGGTGGCGACCAAAAGCAGAACAACCGCGTCAACGTACGAGCCAACAAAGGAACCTACCTGAAGCGCCTTTTCGACTGGCGCTAAGAAGAGACCAAAAGGTATGCCTGCTAGCATCGATGGCATGTCAACGATGAGAAGCGCCTTCAGGGAAATCGATTCGTAAGTGAAATGGAATGGTCTTCCCGCGAAAACAGTAGCGGAAGACCAGCCCCCGCTATCGAGAAACTTCGCGAAAGAGGGAGCCGGCGGTGACATATTGGCAATTGCAAGTAAGAACCACGCAGTATGCAGACACACGAGGAGCCACGCGAAGCGGCTTCGGACAGAATCATGAACGAACTTCTTTACGGGTGGCAGCACAGGCTCGGCACCTGCAGTACTGACACCGCAGCTTCGCTCTTAGTTCCCACTCGGAGCTGGGGCGTACATCGCCGCAGTATAGCACCCGGCTTAGACTCCATTCTTGTTAACCGTATCGCGCACCCGCGACTCTTCGCTTTCTTGCATTTCGTTCTTTGGCGGCATAGACTTTTGTTTTGTGTTATTTGCACTACTAATGGAACATCAGACGCGACGTGCAAGAGTCCGGCCCAGCAGCTGGGCAACTTCCCCCGCGCCAACCGAAAATAGGAGGCCCTGTGGCCACGCCGCTGGAAAGTTGGGTTGAGGAGGTTTCTCACCTTACAAAACCAAAAGACATTGTGTGGTGCGATGGATCGCAGCGCGAATACGACCACATCGTCGACGGAATGCTCCGCGACGGCTCGTTCATCGAGCTGAATCCGAAGACGTATCCGAATTGTTATCTACACCGCAGCAATCCCAATGACGTGGCGCGGACGGAAAGCGTGACCTTCATTTGCACGCGCGAAAAATCCAACGCGGGCCCCACAAATAACTGGATGGCCCCGGACGAAGCGAAACAGAAAGCCGAGCCATTTTTTCGCGGAGCGATGAAGGACCGCACAATGTACGTGGTGCCTTATATTCTTGGGCCCCGCGACTTCGCCGTACAGCAAAGTGGGCGTCGAGGTCACCGACAGCGCGTACGTCGCCGCGAGCATGCGCATCATGTCGCGAATGGGCACGAAGCGGCCCTCGACCGCCTCGGCAGCTCTTCCGATTTTGTTCCCGGCCTTCATTCCCTGGGCGATATGGAACCGGCACATCGCCTGGTGCTGCACTTTCCGGAAGAAAAATTGATCTGGAGCGTGGGTTCGGGTTACGGCGGCAATGCGCTGCTCGGGAAAAAATGCTTTGCGCTACGCATCGCCAGCTGGGTGGCGCGCGAACAGAGTTGGATGGCCGAACACACGCTGATTCTGGGCCTCGAAGATCCTTCCGGCAAAGTGACGTACATGTGCGCGGCCTTCCCCAGCGCCTGCGGAAAAACCAATCTCGCCATGATGGTCTCCGCACTCGAAAAGCAGGGTTATCGCGTTTGGACCATTGGCGACGACATTGCCTGGCTGCACATTGGCAAAGACGGAATGCTGCGCGCCATCAATCCTGAGAGTGGATTTTTCGGCGTCGCGCCGGGAACCAACGAAAAAACAAATCCCAATGTGATGACGGCGGTGCACCACGACACGATTTTCACTAATGTCGCGATGACTCCGGAGGGCGAACCGTGGTGGGAAGGGATGTACGCGACGCCTCAATCTGGCCTGACCGACTGGAAAGGCGAGAAGTGGACGCCCAGCAAGGGTCCCGCCGCTCAACCGAACTCGCGCTACACGGTTCCCGCCAAGCAATCTCCCTCCATCTCAAAGCATTTTGAAGACCCGGAAGGCGTGCCAATTTCCGCAATTATTTTTGGCGGCCGGCGCGCCAGAGTAGCGCCGCTCGTGTTTGAGGCTCGCGACTGGCAGCACGGTGTTTTCGTCGGCGCAACCATGGCGTCGGAAACCACGGCGGCGGCCACGGGAGCCGTGGGCGTCACGCGCCGCGATCCCATGGCCATGCTGCCCTTCTGCGGATACAACATGGCCGATTATTTCCGGCATTGGCTGGACATGGGCAAGCGCGTCGCGCATCCGCCAAAAATTTTCCATGTGAATTGGTTCCGCAAAGGCGAAGACGGAAAGTTTTTGTGGCCGGGCTACGGCGAGAATGTGCGCGTGCTGAAGTGGATGCTGGAGCGCATCGAAGGCCACGCCAATGCGATAGAAACGCCGATTGGCCTTGTGCCTGCGCCTGGCTCGCTCACACTCGACGGCTTGGATATTTCCGCCGACACCGTGGCGAAATTGTTGCAGGTTGACGCCAGCGTCTGGGCCGATGAACACGAAGGCATCGGGAAATTCTTCGAGAAATTCGGCAAGCGACTGCCCGAAGAACTTCGTCAGGAACAGGAAAAACTCGGCCAGCGATTGCAGCACGTCGCTGTCGCGCAAAAATAGTGCGGAAATAATAACGGCCGCTGAATTTCACTGCTTGCCGCAGCGCGAACGATCATCATCGAAACCAAATTTTCAGGAGGCATTATGCCGATTGCCGTGGGATCCGCTGCACCGGAGTTCACGCTGAAGGATCAGGACCAGAAGGATGTGAAGCTGGGAGATTTCAAAGGGAAGAAAAATGTGGTGATTGTTTTTTATCCGCTCGACTGGAGTCCGGTGTGCACGAACGAGCACGCTTGCTTCGTGAACGACATGAAGAAATTCGAAACGCTCGACGCACAAGTGTTGGGGCTTTCCGTCGACAGTGTGTGGTCGCACAAAGCGTGGGCGGAGAAAATGGGCATACGCTATCCGCTGCTGGCCGATTTTCATCCGCGCGGCGCCGTTGCTGAGAAATTCGGTGTGTATCTGCCGGAAAAAGGAATCACCGGACGTGCCATCGCGATTGTGGATCGCAATGGAAAGCTGGCATGGTTCAAGAATTACGAGATTCTACAGGTTCCCGATACAAAAGAAGTCGCCGACGCCCTGGCGAAGGTTAAATAATCGAGGATGGCAGGCGCTCCCTTCAGCGACGGCAGCGCGCTGAAAGACGCATGATTACTTCCGCGCTGGCGCGCTCGCCGGATGCGCGAAAGTTCGCAGAAGATTGACGAGCTGCCAGCGCTGTTCGTCGGTCAAGCGATTTTTGAAGCTGGGCATCGGTTTCCTGCCGTTGGTAATCTTCCAGAATATTTCACCATCGCTCATCGCATCCACAAGTTTGGCGTCGGTGAAATTCGTCGGTTTCGTGCTGTAGGAGTACATCGAGTCCGGCGGCTTTTTCCCGTCGCCATTGATGCCGTGGCATTTCGCGCAATCATTTTGATAGAGCGCGCGAGCGGCGCCGAGCGTTGTGGAATTCGCGGGAATCGGATTCTTCAATTCTTTTGCAGACGGCGGCACATTCCATCCGCCGCAACCGAAACATGCAATGGCGGCGGCAAAAACCGCGGCAACTAGAAATCGCGCGTGCGCGGCTCTCCAAAGCGCACGAGTCATCGGCTCTCCGACAATCGGTTTACATTTCGAAATCATTCTGGAGCAACGACGGTGCATGCGGAAAAGCATTCCGCCTAATGGCCCGGGTGAACAGCACGAATTACCGAAATCAGGACGATTACGAGCATCACGAACACATAAACGCGCAGGCTCCACAGTAGCCAGCGCACCCCGACGGAAAGATTGCGCTTGCCGAATCGCGTGCGTGTTTTTGTAGCGACCACCTGGTCCGCTTCGAGGAGCGACAGAACAACATTGGGATCTTGTAGGTTCGGCCGCTCGTTGCGCGCCGCCGCAGACTCAACTTCCGCTTCATTACTGCGCTTTCTGTCGTCGAATTTCAATTTGAACCTCGCTTAAGAAATCTGGGAATCTTACGCTGGATTCTCAGCCGCCCAGCAATTTCGGAAAAACCGTGAACAGACCGAAGCCGAGGCCGGCGCAAACCAATAGAAAAGTGACCGTGACGCCCGCGAAATTTCCCCAAAAACCGTTGGCATGTTCGCCCATCAAGTCGCGGTCATTCACAAGTAAAAGCAAAAATGCCAGCGCCGGAGGCATGGCGAGGACCGCGATCACATTGACAGTTAAAATAATGAATTCGAGCGGTGCGTGCGGAATCAGGACCAGGATCGCAGCGGCGCACGCCGAGCCAAGCAGAAAAACATAGAAGGGCCACGCCTCGCGAAACGGCCGGTTCAAACTGTGGGCCGTCCCGAATACTTCTCCGAAGGCGTATGCGGAGGAAGTGGAGATGGCAATGGCCGCCACGATCCCGGCTTCAAAGATGCCCAGCGCGAAAAGAGATGCGCCTACATGACCGATCCAGGGCTCAAGGGCCTGCGCGAATTGCGCGCCTTGAAAATCCGCGGCATTGATGCCGTGGTGGAACAGCGGCACAGTGGCGAGAATGGCGGCAATTGCGAATGTGGAAGCCAGCAGCGTCCCCAATACCGTATCGAGCCGTCCCGCGGGAATGTCCCGCGGTTGCATGCCTTTGTCGACGACGGCGCTCTGCTGAAAAAAAATCATCCACGGCGTGACGGTAGCGCCGATGTCGGCAAGGATAAGGAGCAAAATTTCGGAGTTGTCGCCATGCGGCAGCGGCGTCCACGTGAGCAGTGCGTGGCCAACCTGCGACCATGCGGGATGGGCCAGAAGCGCGGCGGGAATGAACAGCCCGTTGAAAATGGCGAGGCCGAGGGTGATGCGCTCCCAAGTCCAGTAACGGCCCGTGGTGATCGCACCCAGGACCAAAATAAGTGCGGCGCCGACAGCGACGGACGGGCGGATGCCAAAAAATCCCAGTCCCGCGCGAATACCGATAAACTCCGTGACAAGCGTCAGGAAATTTCCCAGCACCAGGTCGCCCATGGAAAAGAAGCCCCAGAATTTTCCGAAACGGTCGAAGATAAGCTCCGCATGACCGCGATGCGTTACCGCGCCCAAACGCACGGTCATTTCCTGAACGATCAGGCCCATCACGAATGTGAGAATGACGAAAGGGATGAAAAAGCCGACGCCGAAACGCGCGCCCGTAGCGGAATAGGAAAGCATACTCGGCGCATCATTTTCGCCCAAAAAAACCAGCACTCCCGGACCGATCAGCAGCCAGAGCAGACGCAGTCCGCCAAACGATCTCCAACTGCGTCCTTTCCATCGGGCGCGTGCGACGCGCCAACGGTCACGGGCGCGATCGCGATCCTCGTGGGTGAGCAGGCCGACGAGTTCGCGAGCAACCGAGGACGTGACGGCCGGTTCGGTGGTTGGTTGAGCGGGCGAGTACGGGGAAGCGGGTTGATTGTCTTTCGGGTGAGCCATCAGTTAACCGAGTTGAACTAGCAAGATAAACTACCCTTAACATCATGGGACGTCAACGATTTCCGCCGCAGGGATCTCCAACAAATGAAATTTGCGCACGCGGCCACAACGCACGACAGGCAGTTCTGCTATAGTGAGCGGAGACGCGGGGAGGATCCGATGAGCGAAGCGCCAAAACCTCAGCAGCAGCAGGTGCAAATCAAGGCCGACGAAAAGGAGCTTGTCGGGCAATATACCAATCTCGCGATGATTCATCACAACGCGGAAGAATTCACGCTGAACTTTATTTATATTTTTCCAAACGTGCCGCAAGGAAAGCTGGTGAGCAGTGTAATTGTGAGTCCTGGCCATGCCAAACGCCTGCTGCGCGCGCTGGGCGAGAACATTACGCGGTATGAAGCGCAGTTCGGAGCGATCCCGGAAGGGCCCGCTATGCCCGATCCGAATGTGGGGTTTGTGCAGTAACGCCGCGCGCGAGACCAGCCGCCCGCGCGAATGCACAAGGTTCAGGCGACCGATCCCGGCGCAGATGCCGAAGCTAAAACCCACTGGCCTTCCAATTCGAGAAACTCGACGCCAATTGAATAGCCCGCTGCGGATGACTCGCAATACGCCACGCGGGCGAGCGAGCGGAATCCAGCCTCGGGCGAAAGAACGCAGATGCTTTCGCCGATGCGCCATCGCCGCACACTGCGCACGCGTGCTCCGCGAGAACTGACGTTTTCAGTGAATGTGGATTCCACGCCGGGCATGAACGTATTCCCGGAAATACGCACTCCGACTTGCATCGGTAAACGCGGCTCGCACCGCTCTACCTGATAATTCTTAGACTTCCTTTTTCCCCCGATTGCCATTGCCCAGCCCCCTGTTTGCCGCGAGAATCGTCAAGTGAACTTTCCCCATCTCCCAAATTGCGATTTGCTTTCATTGCGTACAGTGCGTTGTCCGCCGAATGCAAAAGCTTTTCGATGGTCAGACCGTCGCGGGGATAAACGGCGACGCCGGCGCTGACCGAAATGCGCGGCTCGAGCCCGTCATCGAGCAAACGTTTGCGAATGCGATGTGCCACCTGAACCGCAACCGCTTCCTCGGCTTCGGGAAGGACCAGCGCGAATTCGTCACCGCCATATCGGGCTGCGGTGTCCATGCCGCGGCAGTGGTAGCGAAGAACGTTGGCGAGGCGCTTGAGTGCCTGACTGCCAACGAGATGGCCGTAGTTGTCGTTTATTTTCTTCAGGCCGTCCAGATCAAGAAGAAGCACGGCGAATCCGCGGTCCGTGCGCTGGGCGCGCTGGAGTTCAGCATCCATCACTTCGAGCAAACGGCGATAGTTAGCAAGCCCGGTCAACGGATCGCTGATCGCCAGGTGGCTGACCTGATCGAACAGTTTCGCATTGTCCAGAAGCGCACCGGCCAGGACGATGGCATAACCGGTGGCCTCGAAGAATTGCGCCGCACCCGAGGCCGCGTCGAAACGCATCGATGATTGGCTCATGGCCAGGTGGCAAGCCACATTTGCCGCGCAGCACAGGAATAGAGCGCGGTCCAGAAGCGAATCGAGGTGATCGAGGCGCTTCCAAAAACCCAGGGTGGCGACAAAATAAATCGCGGCCGGCAGCAAATCCCAGGGACGCGGGATAAAGGCGTGAGGATAAATCCTGGGGACCGCGGGAACAGCAAAAAATGCGACGCTGGTGAGATAGGAAACGGCGCCGACAATAAGCAGCGCCCACGCGATTTCCTTGTTTGGTTCTCGCGAAACAGGCAGGCTCCGGTCGACCAGCAACGCTGCCACCAGCAAGATTGCGAGCAGGGTGCGGCTGGCCATCCACGCAAGAGGGACGGTAAGTGAGGTGCCGCTGTTCAAGCCGGGGGCCAGGTTTGCACCCATCTCGATGAGGCCCGCCAGGCCGAAGGCAAATGCGAGGATCAGCGTGATGCGGTCGTGCATCCCGCGGAAACGCACTAAGGCGTTCGCGGCAAATGTGAATGCCAGAACGCTGCTCGCTAGTTGAAGGTAGCGCTCAAGCAGCGGATCTGGATAAAAACCGCTATGGCGAAGTGTCCAAAGGAATGCGGAAAAAGCGGCTCCGACGACGAGCCACAGGAAGACCCACTTCAATTTTTTGATTGTTTTCACCAGACTGGCCTTTGCAATGGACCCCCGAGACACACAAGTGCTTGCCCAAACAGCAGTTAAAGAGCAACCCTCTGGCCGTTTAGAGAAAGGCGGCTTATACCTATATATATTACACATTCTATGTTACTTATTATATTTTCTGGTTTACGAATAATGCAGTGGATCCCCGTCGATGGACTTGTTAGGGGTCAAATTGTTACCGAACAAAACATCCGGGTGCTGGTGTGCATTTCTCCGAAAGCTGTGGAAAGTTGGCATGCGAGAAGAGCTTAGGCGTGCGGCGGAAATACGGCGATCACATCTTTGGGGGCGGAATGGGTGGAAGGTTTTGGGCTTCGATGACGCTCGCAAAGCCGCATTCCTTGTGCGAGCCGTCGCAAAATGGCTTGTTGGCGGAGTGGCCGCAGCGACAAAGCGAGACCGCAGTGCGACCGTTGAGGCCGAAGGCGCGTCCCTGGGAATCGACGATCTCAAAATCGCCCTCGACGCGAATCGAACCGTTATCTTTAATTACAATTTTGGTTCCCGCCATTTTGCTTGTCCCTCGCTTTACCGCTGCGCGTCTTAGTATTTCGGCACGGACGGATCGACTTCGTCAGACCAGGCGAGGATTCCGCCCTTCAAGTTCCAAATTTTGCGGAAGCCTGCTTTCGTCAAAAACTCGACGGCTTCGGCAGAACGCTTGCCACTCCGGCAGTGTGCCACTATCTCGCGAGAACTGTCCAGTTCGCTGACGCGTCTTGGAAGTTCGCCGAGCGGGATGAGATGGCCGTTCAGGTTGCAAATTTGGTATTCGTGGGGCTCGCGAACGTCGAGAATGTATAGATCGTCGCCACGATCAAGGCGCTGCTTGAGCTGCTTCACCGCGATTTCGGGAACTGCGGCGGTTTGCATGGGCGCTTCTTCACCGCGAATGCCGCAGAACTCGGCGTAGTCGATGAGCTTCGTCACAGTGGGATGCTCGCCGCAAACTGGGCATTCAGGATTCTTGCGCAGCTTCAATTCCCGGAAACGCATGCCGAGCGCATCGAAAAGCAGCAGGCGGCCAACGAGCGGCTCTCCCTTGCCGATGATGAGCTTGATTGTCTCCATGGCTTGAATACAGCCGATGATGCCGGGTAAAACGCCGAGAACGCCCCCTTCCGCGCAGGAAGGAACGAGACCCGGCGGAGGCGGCTCTGGATACAGGCAGCGATAGCAAGGGCCGCCGGGATAGCCGAAAATGCTTGCCTGGCCTTCGAAGCGGAAAATCGAGCCGTAGACGTTGGGCTTGCCGAGAAGCACGCAGGCGTCATTGACCAGATAGCGCGTGGGAAAATTATCCGTGCCGTCGACCACAATGTCGTAGTCGCGCAGAATCTCGAGGGCGTTGTCGCTGGTGAGCCGCGTCTCGTAAGTATCGAATCGAATTTCAGGATTTAGATTCGAGAGTCGTTCGCGCGCGGCTTCGAGTTTCTTGCGGCCTACATCGCTGGTGCCAAAGGTAACCTGCCGCTGCAAATTCGTGAAATCCACCGTGTCGAAATCGACGATGCCGAGGCGGCCGACTCCCGCAGCCGCAAGATAAAGTCCGAGCGGCGCGCCCAGTCCGCCGGAGCCGACCATCAACACTTTCGCCTTCTTTAGCTTGAGCTGCCCGTCCATGCCGACTTCGGGCATGATCAGATGCCGGCTGTAACGAAGAACTTCTTGCTTGCTCAGCGCCGGTTCGGCGGCGGGCGCTGGAGCGGGTTGCGTCAATCGCGTGGCCATGATTCGTTGTCCTTTGATTTTGCGATACTGATCCTACGCTTTCGCGCCGCCCGCGATGGAGGGCACGATGCTGATGGTGTCACCCTGCTGCACGGCGGTTTTTTCCCGCTGCAAATAGCGGATGTCCTCATCGTTCACGTATACGTTGACGAAACTGCGCAAACGCCCGTCGTCGGAATAGAGATGCTTCTTCAGATCGCTGAATTGCGACGTGAGCGCATTCAATGCATCGCCGACGGTGCCGGCTTCCAGATTGACGCTCTCGTGCTTACCGGCAAATTGCCGGAGCGGCGTCGGGATAATTACTTTCACGGGCATGAGTATTGTCTCCTTGGGTCTTCAGAGATCACGATTTATGCGGGCGCGCCCGCTATGTATTCGATGCCTTCCTCGGCGTATGAGGCTCGATCATCTTTTAGCCGCCAGGAACGCATCTCCTGCGGTTCAGCTTTTTCGACGCGGAAAATAATGTAGCTGTACCACGGCCACGCGTGCTCGCGGTCGAAATCACTGGGACGCGCCGGCGAATCCGGATGCGAATGATACCAGCCGATCAGCTCCCAGCCTTTGTCGCTGGCTGCCTTCTCGGCCAAACGGACATCTTCGGAAGTGATCTGGAAGCGATTGCTTGGCGAATCCTCGCGTTGATTCGCGAGTGGCACCAGGCCGAGGACGGTCCGATCGGCTCCATCATCATTTCCCAACAAAGCCCCGCAGCATTCGTTGGGATAATCGCGCGCGCCGTGCGCTTGAATTTGTTCGAACAGAGACTGCTTCAGTATAAGCATCGCGATTTATTCTTCGTTCCAGAAGCGCTCGCTCAGGTAGCGGTCACCCGAGTCGGGAAAAATTGTGACGATCACGGCTCGCTCGCCGCGTTCGAGTCCTTCGGCGGCTTTGCGGCACGCGCACACCGCCGCTCCTGAACTGACGCCGATGAGCAACCCATTTTCGCGCGCGAGCTTTCGCACCGTCGCGAATGCTTCTTCGGTGCGCACGGTGATATTGGCATCCGCGAGCGACGCGTCGTAAATCACGGGCACTATTGCGGTGGCCATGTGCTTCAGGCCCTCGAGGCCGTGGAATGCTTCGTCGGGCTGAATGCTGATGGCGCGAATGGCGGGATTCAGTTCCTTGAGCCGCCGCGTGACGCCCATGAACGTGCCGCTGGTGCCCAGGCCCGCGACGAAATGAGTGACCCTGCCGTTTGTCTGCGTCCAAATTTCGGGAGCGGTGGTTTCGTAATGCGCGCGCGGATTGGCAGGATTGCTGTACTGGTCAACGTAAAAATACCTTGCGGGATTTTCGCCGGCGATCTCGCGGGCACAGCGAATCGCGCCGTCGGACCCTTCTTCGCCCGGTGTCAAGATCACATTTGCGCCCAGCGCGCTCAACATCGCGAGGCGCTCGCGGGAGGCACTCGCGGGGATGCAAAGTTTGACGGTGTAGCCGAACGCGGCTCCGATCATCACCAACGCAATGCCGGTATTGCCGCTGGTCGCGTCGAGGATCGTCTTGCCGGGGCGTAAAGCGCCGCTGCGCTCGCCTTCACGGATCATGTAGAGGGCTGCGCGGTCTTTTACCGAGCCGCCCGGGTTCGCCCACTCAGCCTTGGCATAAAATTCAACGTTGGAGAATTCCGCACTCAGACTGTCGAGGCGCAGCAGGGGCGTATTGCCGACCAAGTCCACCAAGCTCTTCCCGAGTGGCCTGCCCGCGCGATGCGCGTTTTCCTCGATAATCGGCCTTGAAGCCATGTTCCCTTTCCGCCTGCCCGACAACGTCAATAGACGCCGAAAAACCAGCTTGGGCGTATTGGATGCAGGAAGGAATCCCGCGTATTCAACGAATATGCCTCAGCTTACCAAAAATACCCCCAAGTTAGTAGGGAATGGCCACGGATGCGGGCCAAGCTGCCAAAATTCACATTTGGATGGGGAAAAAACTAATTCGCGGAGGCGACGCGTGCAGCTATAGCTTCAATCTGGCGGAGGTGATTGATGTCGTGGCCAGCCATGGTTTCGACCAGCTCTTTATAGGGCATTTCGCCGCGTTCCGGATGCGTAAGGCGTTTGGCGAAGGTTTCCGGTTTCAGGCTGCCGATGAGCGCGATGTTCCAGCGGCGGACGGACGAAAACACGGCAAGCGCGGAGGGCGCATCATACGCGGCGTAAACTTTCGCCCACTTGTCCTGATCGAAGGGCTGGATGATGTGATGGTCTTCGGCGAGCGCCTGGCGCAAACGGTACGCGAAGACGATTTCGCAATCCGCTAAATGGCAGATGATTTCGCGGACGCTCCACTTGCCGGGAGCCGGCGGCTGGTCCGCGCGTTCCCCGCCGAGCGTGCGAATGGCGGAAGCGAGTTGGCCGGCAGTGGCAGCGATCACTTGCTGAGGATCGCGGTCCCCCAAATGCGATGCGTATGGATTCATGGGCAAAAACCCTAACACAAGCCGGTTCGAGTCTCAAGAACCGGCGGCGCTGATTCTGCTGCGCGCACATCGAGTAAATTCGCAGCGGAATTTTTTGGCTTTACAATGCTGCATGGAAATACTTACTCTAGTGTGGCTATGTGGTATGTGAACGCGAAATTTCCAGCGAAACAAATCGAAGCGACGTTGCCGCAATTCGGATTCACGGTGCGCAGCTCCGGCGGAGTGGCGCGCGTGGAGAAATACAATTGCGGCGCGGAATTCCGCAAGGCGCCCGACGGTGCATATCAAATGACCGAGCTTCCCGCGATCATGAAAATGGGCCAGTTCACGC
This sequence comes from uncultured Acidobacteriota bacterium, assembly GCA_963757905.1. GTDB lineage: Bacteria > Acidobacteriota > Terriglobia > Acidiferrales > UBA7541 > DAHUXN01. The sequence continues at coordinate 130,866 of CAVWSV010000007.1, forward strand.
AGCTCTGGGACGCGGGCTATCAAAAATTTCTGATCACCAGGGACAAGCGCAAGCTGCCAGCTATCGTCAGCGAGCTCGCCGATCTGCGGAAATTCAACGAGGAGCTGCGCTCGGCGCTCGGCGTGCCCACGTATTACAACGAAGCACTCGGTTCGACATGCGCATACAGCGTCTACGACCGCGTCAAGGGGCGCGTGGGCGATATCCCGGATGAGACCGTCGGCGCCCATTCCGCGGAAGAAGAACACTAAACATTTCGCGGTCGCGATCGTGCGTCCGCGCGCGCGTTGATCGAAATGCCGTCCCTCACACAAGCGGAAAAAGCCAAACTTCTCCTCTCACTGCATCAGGGTCCGCACATTCTTGTGCTTCCCAACGCATGGGACGTGGCCAGCGCGCGCATTTTCGAAGACGCCGGCTTCCCTGCCCTCGCCACCACGAGTTCCGGGATCGCCAATTCACTTGGATATCCCGACGGACAAGTGATTCGCCGGGACGAAATGCTCGAAGTGGTGGCGCGAATCGTTCGCGCCGTTTCCGTGCCGGTGACAGCGGACATGGAAGCTGGATACGGAAAAACGCCCGACGATATGGCTGCGACGGCTCGCGCCACAATCGAAGCGGGAGCCATCGGATTGAATCTGGAGGATGCGATTGGCGAAGGCTCCGGCGAACTGTTTGAAATCGCGGCGCAGAAAGAGAAAATTCGCGCGATGATCGAGGCCGCGAAGAAAGTGGGCGTCGACCTGGTGCTGAACGCTCGCACGGATATTTATCTGGAGGAAGTTGGCGAACCGTCGACACGCGCCGAACGCACCATCGAACGTCTGAACGCGTATCGAGAGGCCGGCGCGGCGTCTTTATTCGCTCCTGGCGTGTATGACGCGGCGACGATTGAGCGGCTCGTGCGCGGCGTTCGCGGACCGTTGAATATTTTGGGCCGCGCGGGAACTCCGCCGGTGCGCGAACTGGAAAAGCTCGGCGTCGCGCGCGTCAGCGTGGGCGGCGGGCCGATGCGTGTGACGATGACAGTTGTTTCGCGCATCGCGAAGCACCTTCGCGACACGGGCGATTTCGCCATGTTGGCCGAAGCCATGCCGTTCGCCGAAGCCAATCGCTTGATGCCCAAACACTAGCTCCTCCAAAATACACCGCTTCCGCTTCCCTTCCCCGGCTCGCGAAACTGTTTCCGCGTGGAGACACGTATTGACATTCGATAGGAGTGGAGCTAACCTTGCGCGCTACAGAATGTCTATAGGAGACGATGAATGACGCGAGTTCAAACCGAATTGCTGCAAGGAACGCTTGACATGCTGATCATGAAGGCCCTCGCTTTGGGCGAGATGCATGGCTTGGGAATTTCGCGGAGCATCGAACAAATCACCAAAGGTACGTTCCAGGTAAAGCCGGGATCCCTGTTCCCCGCTCTGCACCGCATGGAAGAGGAAGGCTGGCTCAGCTCCTCGTGGGGAGAATCGGAAAATAATCGCCGCGCGAAATATTATCAGCTCACGAAAAAGGGCCGACGCCAGCTCGAAACGGAGACGCAGCGCTGGGGGCGAATTTCACTGGCCATCGAGCGCGCGCTGGAAGCTTAAGAGACACAGTGGCGAGTGAATAGTCGCAAGTGGCTAACAAGAGCAAAGGCGGCGGCAGATGTGGCTGACGAATGCAGTTCGAAATTTCTGGCGCAAGCGCCGTGCAGACACGGAACTCGACGAGGAAGTGCGCGGCTATACGGAATTGCTCGCGGCGGAAAAAATCAAAGAGGGCATGCAGCCACGTGTTGCGTTGCGGGAGGCAAGAATGGAATTGGGTGGCGTCGAACAAGTGAAGGAGCAAACGCGCGAGGTCCGCGCCGGGCATTTTCTCGAAACACTCTGGCAGGACTTGCGCTACGGTGCGCGCATGCTGCGCCGCAGCCCGGGATTCACGATCGTCGCCGTACTGACGCTGGCTCTCGGCATCGGCGCCAACACCGCGATTTTCAGCATGGTGGACTCGCTGACCCTCCGCATGCCGCCTGTTGCGAAACCCGAGCAGATCACCACACTTGCTGCAGAAGACATCAACGGCGGCTACGACAACGGCTTCTCGTATCCGGATTTTGCGGACATTCGCAATCAGTCCACCGCCGTGTTTTCCGACGTCGCTGGTGCAATGGATTTTCAGCAAGACGGATTGAGCGCCCACGGCAACAACGTGCCCATTTGGACGAGCTACGTCACCGAAAATTTCTTCCAAATGATGGGCGTGAAACCCACATTGGGCAATTTCATCGAGCCAATAGCAGGAAGGTCCGTGGATGATGAGCCGGTTCTCGTGCTCGGTTACGCCTTTTGGAAAGCACATTTCGGTGCCGATCCGCGCGTCATCGGCAAAAGTGTCCTCATTAATGGGCATCCTGTGACGATTATCGGCGTCGCGCCAGAGGGATTTCGCGGCATAACGTCACTGATAGACACGCAAGGTTATCTGCCACTCGGCATGGCAGCCGTTACTTCTGACGCCAGCAAGGACTTTCTTACAGATCGACAATCTTCTAACGGCGGCTTGACGATTATCACTCGCCTGAAGCCCGGTGTGGCGCTTGCTTCGGCGCAACCCGTATTGAAAGTGATTGGTCAGCGGCTCTCCGCGCAATACCCCACCACCGATAAGTGGAAGGCTCTAATGGCCTTCGCATTCGGTCCCATGAGTCCGACCGATGACCCGCAAAGCGATAGTGTACTGAGGCTCATCAGCGCGCTTTTCCTGATACTTGCGGGATCTGTGCTAATTCTCGCGTGCCTGAATGTCGCAAACTTATTACTGGCACGAGCCTCCGGGAGACAGCGTGAAATGGCCGTTCGCGCCGCCGTGGGCGGAGGACGGAGCCGCCTGATACGTCAGTTGCTAACGGAGAGCCTTCTTCTTGCATTGCTTGGATGCGCGGGCGGAATCGTTCTGGGGCTAGTGGGCAGCCGCTCCATGAGTTCAATCAACCTGCATATGTCCGTTCCTCTCATATTGGATTTTCAATTCGACTGGCGCGTATTTGCATACGCTTTCGGCGTTGCCCTGCTCACTGCTCTTGTTGTGGGAATCGCTCCGGCCTTGCGCGCTACGCGCGGCAACTTGAACGACCTCCTTCACGAAAGCGCGCGTACAGCAACGGCAGGCCATCAACGTACTCGGGGCCTTCTCGTTGTCGCGCAAGTCGGTGGCTCGTTGATGTTGTTGATCGTGGCGGGTCTTTTTATGCGAAGTTTGCGGAATGCCGAGCATGCAAATTTGGGATTCGATCCGAACAACGTTCTTAATTTCACCATCGATCCGCACGAAACGGGGTACAACCAAACTCAGTCTAAGGAATTCCTGAAAAATCTGTTGCCGCGCGTACGCGCGCTGCCAGCGGTCCAATCGGCCAGCGTTGCCGCGACCGTGCCGATGGGGATGTACAGCTACGGATCATCGTTAAAAATCGATGGTTATCAGCCACCCACGGGCCGCGAAGGTCCCACGGCGGGCTACAATGCCGTCTCGCCGGGCTATTTCGAGACGATGCACATTCCGTTCTTGCGCGGCCGCGATTTTCTCAATTCAGACAGCGAAACTTCGCAGTATGTTGCCGTCATCAACCAAGCGATGGCAGAAAAATACTGGCACGGCGAAAACCCAATTGGTAGGCGTTTCACTACAACTGATGCCCTGCAAAAACCGATTGAGATTATCGGTGAGGTGAAAAATAGCAGAGCCTCTGGCGTCGCCGGTCCATACCGCCCTTACATGTATTTCCCGCTTGCTCAGCACTACAACTATCAGGAATCAGTCACGCTGCAACTGCGGACCAGTCTGCCGCTCGCAATTATGAACCGTGAAGTTGTGAGCGCGATCCATTCTCTCGCTCCGGTGATGCCCGTGCTCGATGTTCAAACCATGACCGAAGCGCTCGATACAATAAACGGGCTTTTACTCTTCCAATTTGGCGCAGGGCTGGCTGCGTCTCTCGGCATTTTGGGACTTGCGCTCGCAGTGGTGGGCGTTTACGGGGTCGTGTCATACGGAGCGACCCAGCGCACGCACGAGATTGGTATCCGCATTGCGCTCGGAGCGCAACCTGCACAGGTCCTGAAAATGATTTTCGCTCAGGGATTTCTTATCGTGGCCGCCGGAATTGCCGCCGGCGTGCTTGCGGCGGCCGGCATTGCAGCCCTCGTCGGTAATTTCTTGGTTGGCGTATCGCCGCTGGACGCGATCACATACGTGGGAGCATCTCTTGTCATCGCCGCCGTGGCGCTTGCGTCCTGCTACATTCCCGCGCGGCGGGCGATGCGCGTCGATCCCATGACGGCGCTACGCCATGAATGAGAGACGTAGCGGCGAAGGCCTCGCGGTCTAGCTTCTAGCGCTCACTATGAAGAGATCCAGGTGCCGTCGGCCGTGACTAAGTGATTTGCTCGCGAAACGTCCGTTTTTGATCATCCTATCGGCCAGACCGCGCCTCTCTCGTGTCAATACACATAATTGTAAATAGGAGTAACTTTTAGGACAACTAGACTGACAGGACTGTCTAGGATAAGGCCTTTTTAGAACCCCACCGTTTTGACCCCTCCGTGGCTAGTTGATTCGCGACTTAGTCTTCGCCGATGTCCTCGTGCCACACGGCGGGATTTTTTCGGATGTAATCCGCCAGCATGTTGATGCATTCCTGATTTGCGAGGTCGATGGCCTCGACGCCATTTTCGCGCAGCCAATCAAGGCCGCCGCTGAAGTTCACCGATTCCCCAACGATGACCTTGCCGATACGAAATTGACGCACCAAGCCGCTGCAATACCAGCACGGCGCAAGCGTCGTCACCATAATTTTATCGCGATAGCTGCGCTGGCGGCCCGCTTTGCGAAACGCATCCGTTTCGGCGTGGATTGCAGGATCGTTTTCCTGAACGCGCCGATTGTGGCCGCGCCCCAGAAGTTTCCCTTCACGATCGAAAAGCGCCGCTCCGATAGGTATGCCGCCCTCGGCAAGGCCGACGCGCGCCTCGGCCACGGCAATTTCGAGAAGTGCGAGGTAAGCGGGGCCAGTCATTTGTGTTGTGCGATTGTATCTGAAGAACGCCGCATCTCGGCTCCGGAGATTTGTGACTGAACATAAATAGCGCAGCCTGCAAAATCACGACTTGCGATGGCTGCTGAATTCTGGCGGCGAGGGCGAGCATTCTAGGTTAGAATGCGCTCGATGAACGTGGGAGCCAAACCCATACTGGCGATTTATCCTGGGTCGTTCGACCCGGTGACCAACGGGCATCTTGATCTGATTGGCCGCGGCGCGAAGATTTTTGACCGCTTGATCGTATCCGTGCTGCAGAATCTGGAAAAAGATAATCCGCTATTTGCGGTAAGCGAGCGCTTGGAGATGCTGCGCGAGGTGACGCGGCCGTGGCCCAACGTGGAAGTAGACGTCTTCGAAGGGTTGCTAATGGCCTATGCGCGGCAAAAGAATGCGCAAGTTGTTTTGCGCGGCATTCGCGCAATTTCCGATTATGAGTACGAATTGCAAATGGCGCTGATGAACCGGAAACTTGAGCCAAAGATCGAAACGGTGTTCATGATGCCGGCCGAAACATATAGCTACCTGAGCTCGCGGCTGGTGCGGGAAATTGCACGGTTGGGCGGTTCGGTAAAAGATCTGGTCCCGGCAGTGGTGGAAGAGCGATTAAAAGCAAAAGTAGGTTGAATTTCAGCCCATGGGGTGGATGAAAATGGAACTTTCAGAGCGAGTGAAACGCATTGAACCGTCGGCCACACTGGCTGTGCTGATGGAAAAAGAAAAGCTGGTGGCGCGGGGAATTGACGTGGTGGATTTCGGCCCTGGCGAACCGGATTTTCCGACGCCCGATTACATCAAGCGCGCGGCCGTGAAGGCTCTTGACGAAAACAAGACGAAATACACGGCGTCGGGCGGGATCATGCCCTTGCGGCAGGCCGCCGTGGAATGGCACGCGAAGTATCTTGGCACGCATTACGAGGCGAAGGAATGCATCATTAACGCGGGCGGAAAACATTCTCTCTACAATGTGACCCAGGCGCTGATTAATTCGGGCGACGAAGTGCTGATCGTCGCGCCGTACTGGGTGAGCTATCCGGACATCGTGAAGTGCGCCGACGGCACACCGGTGATCGTCGAGACGGATGCGCGAAATGGTTTCATACCACGCGCAGCGGAAATCGAAAAGGCGATCACGCCTCGCACGAAAATTCTGATCATCAATTCGCCGTCGAATCCCACCGGCGCCGTGATACCCGAAGACGAATTCGCGAAGATTCTCGACGTCGCGAAGAAACACAACATCTGGCTGCTTTCCGATGAGTGCTATTCGCATTTCGTTTACGGCAAGGCGAAACCATTTTCAATTGCAAGCCTGCCTGGCGCAAAAGAGCACGTGATCATTTCCGGCTCGCTCTCGAAGACGTTTGCGATGACCGGATGGCGAATGGGCTACACGCTCGCGCCGCAACAACTTGCGGACGCGGTGCTGAAACTGCAGAGCCAGTCAACGTCGAATCCAACTTCGATCGCGCAATACGCGGCACTGGAAGCGCTTCGCGGCGGTATGGACTCGGTAAACACCATGGTTGCGGAATTTGCGAAGCGGCGCGCACGGATTATCGCGGGCCTGCGCGAAATTCCCGGCGTGAGCTGCCACGAGCCGGAGGGAAGCTTTTATGTTTTCCCCAACGTCGCGGGTACGATGGCCGGAAACGGGAGCGGCGCATCGCAATGCGACACGGTACAGGTCGCCAAGGAATTACTGGAACGCGAACACGTTGTCGTGATTCCCGGCGAAGCTTTCGGCGCGCCCGGCTACTTGCGCCTTTCGTACGCCACTTCGATGGAACGCATTGAAGAGGGACTCCGACGCATGTCTAGTTTTTTCGCGCCGAGACGGCCGTGAGCTCGGCCGCGATGCGCGGATAAGTTGTGAAACCGCGGCCCGCCCGGCTGGAACCGCAATTCGTGCCGCGTATTTGGGGCGCCCGAAGCCTCGCGCCACTTTTTCCCGACAAGCAATCGTTGCCAGAGCCCATTGGTGAAGCGTGGCTCACCGGGAACGACTGCCGATTCGCCGACGGGCCATTCGCCGGAGAAAAACTCGGCGATGCCTGGCCGCGCATGGGCGACGATTGGTCGGGACGCAACGTTTCGCGCGACATGCCGTTTCCCCTGCTGGCGAAATTCATTTTCCCCGAAGAAAAACTTTCCGTGCAGGTGCATCCCGACGATGATTACGCGCGAAAACATGAGGCTGCGGCTGGCGGCGTGGGAAAAACGGAAATGTGGTACATCATCGCCGCGCACAAGGGCGCGGAAGTGCGCGTGGGGCTGCGGCCTGGCGTAGACCGCGAGAGCTTTCAGCACGCGACTGCCGACGGAAAGGTCGAAGAATGTTTGGAACGCGTCGCGGTGCATGCAGGCGACACAATTTTCGTTCCCGCGGGTACTGTGCACACGATCGGGCCGGGCATGACGATTTGCGAGATCCAACAGAATTCAGATATCACGTATCGAGTGTTCGACTTCAATCGATTGACTTCCGAAGGGAAGCTGCGCGAGCTGCACGTTAACAAGTCCATGGATGTGATTCGTTTCGGCGAACGGCGTGGCGGCAAAGTGGCCGCAGAGGCGCATGGTGCGGTTGGCACTCTGGTTGAGTGCCCCTATTTTGCCGTGATGAAATCCGTTTTCGCCGAACCGGAACGCCGAACGAAGCCAGTGGGTTTGATGGAGGTCCTCATTGTTATCGAAGGCACGGGAAAAATTGAGGTTCCGGACGCGGAAATCGAATATGCGAACGCGCAGGCTTGGCTTGTGCCGGCGGTGATGCGCGATCTCCGCTTTGTGCCAACAGCACGAACGACGATGCTGCACGCTTATGTGCCGGGCGGTCTTTCGACATGAAGCATGCCAAAAAAATCACGAGGTGCGCTGTGCTGCTCGCCGGCGGACGAGGCACGCGTTTTTGGCCGCGCAGCCGAACGCGAACGCCAAAACAGCTTCTCGACATTATAAGTTCGAAGAGCATGCTGCGCGAAACAGCGGATCGCCTGGCTCCGCTTTTTCCAGAAAATCGGCTTTGGGTGGTGACCAATGACCAGCAGGCAGCGGGCGTGCGGCGCGAGCTGCCGCGCGTCCCGCACAAACAAATTCTAGCTGAGCCCGTTGGACGAAACACTGCGGCGGCTATCGGACTTGCGGCGATTCATTTGGCGCAGGAGCATGGCGACGCGCTGATGGCCGTGCTGCCGGCGGATCATCACATCGCGGACGCGGCGCAGTATCGCAAAGTCGTTCGCGCGGCCATGAAGGCGGCCAGGAGTCCGGGGAACCTCGTGGTGCTTGGAATTCCGCCGTCGGGACCGGAAACAGGATTCGGCTACATCGAGCGCGCCGGCGCGGCGGCGCGATTTGGCGGAGGACCGGCATACATTGTGCGGCGATTCACGGAGAAGCCAAACGCGGCGCGCGCGAAAAGATACGTCGCGTCGGGGCGATATTTCTGGAACGCGGGCATGTTTTTCTGGCGCGTCTCCACTTTTCTGGAATGCTTGCGGAAATATCTGCCGAAAACGTGGCATGCGCTTGGCGAGCTGCAACAATCCATCGGCACTCCAGAGTATGCGCGGGCGCTCAAACGAATTTATCCGTGCCTCGAAAATATTTCCGTGGATTACGCCATCATGGAGCCCGCCACGCGCGCTCCGCGCGGCAAATCGAAAGAACGTGCGGCAGAACATGTTGTTGTGCTGCCGGCGAAAATCGGCTGGAGCGACATCGGATCTTGGACTGCGGTTCACGAACTGCTGGCGCGCAAGCGGGGTGAGAATGTGTCGCTGGGCGATTCGTTTGCTCTCGATGCAACGGGCAATTTTCTGTGGAGCCGTAAGAAATTCGTGGCGGCGATTGGCGTGCGCGACCTCGTCGTCGTGGAGACGGACGACGCCTTGCTGATTTGCCCGCGTGGAAGAGCGCAAGACGTGGGCGAAGTGGTGAAATGGCTCGAAAAAAAGCGGCGTCGCGATTTGCTGTAGCGGATGCATTCCAGAGCGGAACGCAAAGGCCTGCCCAAAGCGGAATCCTTTCCGCACTAACCTGTATCGCATATACTTTCTAATCGTGACGCAAATCCACTTTGGTACCGACGGCTGGCGCGGTGTGATCGCCGAGGATTTCACGGTGGCGAGCGTGCGCAAAGTTGCGACGGCGATTGCGCGATACGTGATTCGCGCCGAGAATCCCAAAAAGGGCGTCCTGATTGGCTACGACGCGCGATTCGGTGGGCCGCTGTTCGCGCGCGCGGCTGCGGAAGTCGTCGCCGCCACAGGAACGCCTGTTTGGTTGGCGGACCGACCGTGCCCGTCGCCTACGATTTCTCTGCTGGTGCGGCAACGTGGCTCCGCCGGCGGCGTCATGATCACGGCGAGCCACAATCCCTACCGCTGGAACGGCGTGAAGTACAAGGCGAGCTACGGAAGTTCGGCTTCTCCCGCGATTACCGCGCAGATCGAAAAAGAACTGGAAGCTGTGCTCAAAAGCGATGAGCCTGAATTGGCTGCGCGGCCTGACCTAATTCATTCGCTCAACGTGCGCGAGCCGTATCTGGACACGCTCGACAAACTGATCGATTGGGAGCGTTTGCGTGGGACGAAATTCCGCTTTGTGGCCGACCCGATGCACGGCTCGGCGGCGGGCCTGCTGCATGAACTTTTCCTGCGACACGGGATTGCGTGCAACGAAATTCGCGGAAAATACGATCCCCTTTTTGGCGGCGTGAATCCCGAACCGATTGAGCCACACATTGCCGCGCTGGAGAAGGCCGTGACGAAAGGCGGCTATGATGCGGGGTTTGCCGCCGACGGCGATGGCGACCGCATCGGGGCGGTCGATGCGGACGGCACGTTCATCACGCCGCACCAGATCTTTTCCATCCTCTTCTGGCATTTGGCGGGCACCCGAAAGCTCGAAGGAGACGTGGCGAAAACATTTTCGACCACGAAAATGATCGACCAGATCGCCCGCAGATTTGGCCGAAAGGTTTACGAGACGCCGATCGGCTTCAAATATATTTGTGAGGTGATGCTCGAGCACGACATTTTGATCGGCGGAGAAGAGAGCGGTGGCATCGCCACAAAATTGTATTTGCCGGAGCGCGATGCGACCGTGAGCGCGCTGCTGCTTGTCGAGGTGATGGCATGGCATGGCAAGCGGTTGGGTAAGCTTGTGCGCATGCTCGAAAAGGAATTTGGCGAACATCACTACGGGCGCGTGGACCTGGAATTACTACGCGGACAGAAGGAAAAAGCGATCGCGTATTTTGGTTCGAAGAACATGACCAAGGTGCTGGAATGGCCAGTGGTGCGCAAGGAAAATATGGATGGCGAGAAATTATTTCTCGGCGATATCGGCTGGCTTCTGGTGCGCGCATCTGGAACCGAAGAGATGCTGCGCGTCTATGCGGAAACGACAAGCCGGGAAAGGACCAAACGCGTGCTTGGAGAGGTATGCGCGACCGTGAAGAAACTGTAGGATTCATGGCGCCAAATTGGCTTGCCGGGATCCAGGACGGCATGGAATAGAAAATGTGCGAAGCGAAAGAACAATGGCAAAATTGGAAAGTATTTAGCGGGTGTTAACGAGCCGCGCGGAGATGCAATTGAAACGGCGCCTGTATCAGCTCGACGTTTTTACCAGCAAGCCCTTTGAGGGGAATCCGCTTGCGGTCATAACGGACGGCGACAATTTATCGCGCCCGCAGATGCAAGCCATCGCGCGCGAAATGAATCTGGCGGAGACCGTTTTCGTCCAACGGCCGACCAACAATCGCGCGCTGGCACGACTGCGAATTTTCACCACGACGCACGAACTGCCGCTGGCCGGGCATCCCGTGATTGGCACATGGTTTCTGCTCGCCGAACTTGGGGTTGTGCCAGCCTCAGAAGGCCGAGTGCAAATTCAGCAGCAAACGGGCGCGGGAATTTTACCGGTCGAAATCACGTTTCGCGGCGGGAGGCCTGTGCGCGTGACGATGACGCAAAAGGAGGCGCGGTTCAAAACTCCGAACATTTCGCGCGGCACGCTGGCGGAGTCCATGGGGTTGCGCGCAAACGATATCGATCCCGCTTTACCGGTTGAATTGGTGTCCAGCGGGATTTTCAACTTGATGGTTCCATTAAAAGGGAAAGCGACGCTGAAGCGCATCCGCGCGAATCCGCGCGCTCTGTTCCATGCGCTCAATGGCGACGGCACAATGGCCTATTGCTTCGCGCTCGGCGGGCGCGGCAAAGCGTTTGCCCGGGGCATGCTGCCGTGGGAAATCACAGAGGATCCGGCGACGGGGTCGGCGGGCGGTTCGCTGGGCGCCTATCTGGTGCGGCACAACAAACTGAAAGCCGGGGAGCATCTTTCAATTACGCAGGGCGTTGAAATAGGACGGCCCAGCGAGATTCACGTGGAAGTTGCGAACGAAAAAGGAAAGCTGGTGCCGCGCGTTAGCGGCTCGGCCGTGCGCATCTTCGAAGGGCACATCGATTTCTAGAGGATGAAGCAGGAAAATGCGAGCCAGGGCGATGGGCGGTGACAAGCTCGGCTTTGCAAGAGGCAAAAAAGCAAGAAGGCCGGCTCAAAGCGAGCCGGCCTTTTTTATTTTGGGCTTTATTTTTTGGCTCTTTATTTTTCTGCGAATGCGCTGGGTCGCGAAACCGGGCATTTAGCTCTTAACTAGCGACCGCGGCGGACATCATGACGATCGTGGCGTATATCGCGGCGGTCGGAATGAAAGGCGCGACGATCGTGACGAATGTCGCGAGTATCGCGGTTGCGATCTTTGCGGTCCCTGCGTATGTCGTGCCGCAGAGCCTGCGATCGCTTGCTATTAACACCGTTCCTGGCGTTGGACCTAGCGAGCTGACGTCTGTCTTTGTTGATGTCGCGCTGGTCGCCATTGCGGTCGCGACGATCGCTGCGAATGTCGGTTCTGTCGGCCCGAACATCGCGCCTGTCCTGACGAATATCCTTGCGATCGTTGTGAATGTCGCCCGGTTGCGCGCTAGCTGTGGCGGACTGCGGCGGAGTGGCCGAAGATTGGGCCCATGCCCCAGCCGAAAGCAGCCCGGCAGCGGCCAATGTGAAAATGCTTCGTCGGATCATCGTCTCGATCTTCATGTCGTTCTCTCCTTGGGCTAGGTAAATATCATTCGCAGTCCATTGAACACAGTGAAATGCGAAAAGTTGCGGAGGCCCGTTTGACGGCCGTATTCGTTTCGGAAATGCCTATAAACGCGCATAAAGAAAGGAAATACAGAAATCGAGATTGTTTGGGCGGAAAGCACACGAGAAGATCGCTGAATCTGATGCAGGCGGAATTTCTATTCTTGCTTCTTGCTATTTTGGTTTTGGTTGATCGAGAGATTTGGAAGCAGCGTCGAGGATTCCGTTGAGAAAGCGCGCGGATTCGGCCGTCGAGAATTTCTTCGCAAGTTCGAGGGCCTCGACGATGACGACTTTCACGGGCGCCGTGCCGGAGCGAAGCTCGTAAATTGCCAGGCGCAGGATTCCGCGATCAATCTCCGGCATTCGTTCGATGCGCCAATTCTTTGAAAGCATTTCAATCGTGGTGTCGTTCGCCTCCGCCTGCGCCACGGCGCCTTCAAAGAGCTGGTTGGCGAAACGCCGCGTCGATTCCGCGGCGCGCGCGGATTTCCAGAAGGATTCCTCGACGCGCGCGGGAGATTTGTGGTTCATGTCCCACTGGAAAAGCATCTGCAGAGCGCACTCGCGGGACTTGCGGCGAAGAGTCATTTCTTTGAGTGAGACGTGCGAAGGTTCGATTTGCGCGACTTCGATTTGCCCGGTTCGCGCGGCTTCCGGACTGGATTGGAAGCCAGCTTGGGCAAGAGATTGGCCATCTCGATTGCGGCGAGCCCCGCGTCAAAACCTTTGTTGCCGCTCTTGAGGCCGGCACGATCAATGGCCTGTTCGAGCGTCTCGCAGGTCAACACGCAGAATGCCATGGGCACGCCTGTGTCGAGTTGCGCAATCTGCACGCCGCGCGCGACTTCGCTGGACACATGTTCGAAGTGGGAAGTCTCTCCGCGTATAACGCAACCGATACAAATGATGGCGTCGCAGCGGCCGGACGCGCCGAGTTTTTTTGCGGCGACGGGAATTTCGAGCGAACCCGGAACGCGAACGACTTCAATTTGCTTTTCCGTCGCGCCTGCGCGTTGGAGTGCATCCAGTGCGCCGGCGAGAAGACGTTCGGTGATGAAGCTGTTGAAGCGGCTGACAACAATCCCGAAATGCAAGCCTGTGGCGGAAAGTTCGCCTTGCGTTGGCGTGGGGCGGAGCTTTCCGGCCTTCTTTTCAGGCGTTTTGTCTGGCATAACGCTATTTTCCCTTGAACTGTGCGGGACGCTTCTCGATGAACGCGCGAGTGCCTTCGCGCATGTCTTCCGTGGCGCAGCAAAGGGCAAAGAGCGTTGCTTCGAGGAAAAGACCCTCTTCCTGGGGCATCTCCATTCCGCGCTCCACGGCTTCCATGGCGAACTTGACGGCGAGTGGCGCGTTCGCAGCGATTTTCTTCGCGATGGATTCCGCGGTGGGAATCAATTCAGTTAGCTCGACAACGCGATTCACCAAGCCGACACGCAAGGCTTCGTCGGCGGAAATCATTTCTCCGGAAAGAATCAATTCGTGGGCGATTCCTTTGCCGCAGAGACGCGCGAGCCTCTGCGAGCCTCCGTAGCCGGGAATGATTCCGAGCTTCACTTCGGGCTGGCCAAGGCGCGCATTTTTGCTGGCGATACGCATAGTGCACGAAAGCGCCAGCTCGCAGCCGCCTCCTAGAGCGAAACCGTTAATCGCGGCGATCGAAGGCTTGCCCATGGTTTCGAGGCGATGAAAAATCTCCTGGCCGACAAGCGAAAAGTCTTTTCCGTCGACAGGAGTGCGCTGTGCCAGCTCGTTGATGTCCGCGCCGGCGACGAAAGATTTCTCGCCCGCGCCGGTGAGAATCAGGACGCGCACGGACGAATCTTTGCTCGCTTGGTTCAACGCATCGCCCAACTCCTCGACCGTTTTGCGATTGAGCGCATTCAATACTTTCGGACGATTGAACGTGATATAGGCGATCTGATTCTTTATCTCGAACAGAAGATTTTCATAGGCCATCGGTTGGGCTCCGTCGCTCGATTATGCGCATTACGTGACGCACTACGTGAGTTGCATCGCTTTCGGCTTCGCCGGATCGGAGTAATCGTAAAAGCCGCGGCCCGCCTTGCGTCCATTCCATCCGGCGAGAACCATGCGTTTTAGCAACGGCGGCGGCGCGAAACGCGCTTCCTTGAATTCGTCGAACATGATGTTCGCGATGTAATACGTCGTGTCGTTGCCCACGAAGTCGAGCAGCGTCAAGGGGCCCATGGGATACCCGCAGCCGAGCTTCATCGAATTGTCGATGTCTTCGATGGACGCGACCCCCTGTTCGAGAACGCGGACCGCGTCGAGAAGATACGGCACGAGGAGGCGATTCACAATGAAGCCCGTGCGATCGGAAGTGCGCACCGGCACTTTGCCCAAGCGGCCTGCGAACGCGACTGCGTCTTCGTAAACTCTCGGATCCGTGGCGATGGTGCGAATCACTTCCACCAGTTTCATCAACGGCACAGGATTAAAAAAGTGCAGCCCGATGAAACGATCCGGCCGCCCGGTCATAAATGCCATCTCGGTGATGGAGAGAGACGACGTGTTGCTGGCGAAAATCGTGTTCTTGGGGCAAATCTTATCGAGGGCGGAGTAGAGCTCGCGCTTCTCCGGCAACTGCTCGATAATCGCTTCGACCACCAAGTCGGAGTCCTTCAAATCTTCGAGTTTAGTGGTGCCGCGCAAACGTCCACGCGCCGCGTCGCGGCCTGCGGATGTGAGCGTTCCCTTCTCGACGAATTTATTCAGGCTCTTGTCGATCGACGCGAGACCTTTATTCAGACGCTCTTCGCTGACTTCGCGAACCACCACCGTGCAGCCCGCCTGCGCCGCAATCTGCGCGATTCCTGATCCCATCAGGCCGCATCCTACGACTCCCACTTTTTCAATGGCCATTCATTCTCCCTCTTAGAACTAGATTCTTTGTCATCCCGCAAGGCTAGGAGATCGATTCGACGATCATCGCAATTCCCTGCCCTCCGCCGATGCACGCTGTCGCCAGGCCGTAACGCTGATTGCGCCGCCGCAATTCCAGCAGTAGCGTAAGGACCAGCCGCGTGCCCGTGGCGCCAAGCGGATGGCCAAGCGCGATGGCGCCGCCGTTGACGTTCGTTTTATCGCGATTGAGACCCAGTACTTTTTCAACGGCCAGATATTGCGGCGAAAATGCTTCGTTCACTTCGATCAAATCAATCTGATCGAGCGTTAACCCAGCGAGTTCCAGAGCCTTGCGCGTGGAGGGAACGGGACCGATGCCCATGAGCTTCGGCTCGACTCCGGCAGTGGCCCACGAAACAATTCTGCCGAGCGGTTTCCAGCCGCGATCCTTGGCGACCTTTGCGTGCGTCAAAACGACGGCCGCGGCGCCATCAACAATTCCGCTGGCATTCCCAGCAGTGACGATTCCATCTTTGCGAAATGCGGGCGGGAGCGCGGAAAGAATCTCCATCGTCGTCTCGGGACGGCGATGATCGTCCTGCGAAACCATGTGCGCTTTCTTGCCCTTTCCGACTTCCACCGGAACAATTTCTTCTTTCATTCTGCAGGCGCGAAACGCGGCCTCCGCCGCTTGCTGGCTGCGCAAAGCATACTCGTCAGCTGCTTGACGCGTTATGCTGTGTTCGAGCGCGAGATTTTCCGCCGTATCGGACATGGTGCAACCGCTGATCGGATCGTAGAGGCCAGACATCAGCGAGTCTTCCAGCTTGCCTTCACCAAGCCGGAAGCCGCTGCGCGCGCCGCGAATCACGTGCGGGCACTGCGTCATATTTTCCATCCCACCGGCGAGAACTGTTTTCGCTTCGCCAAGAAGAATGCGCTGCGCGGCCTGGCTAATCGATTCAACGCCCGAGCCGCAAAGCCGATTCACGGTGACGGCGGGCGTTTCGATTTTGAGGCCCGTCTTCAAGCCAACGTGACGCGCGCCATAAATTGCGTCCGCGCTCGTTTGCATCACGTTGCCAAATACCACGTGTTCGATCTCGTCAGGAGCGACGTTCGAGCGCTTGACCGCTTCCTTTGCGGCGGCCACGCCCAAATCAATCGCGGTGACGCCCGCAAATTCGCCGTTGTAGCGCGTCATCGGCGTGCGCGCGCCAGCGAGAATCACCACATCCGTGGGAAACATGAAACCTCCTCGATATACCGTTCCCGGTATGAATTAATTCGGTTGCGGCGCCGCCTGCGTGACAATGGCATTGCCGCCACGATGCCGGATTTCGTCCAAGCCAACTTCCGCGCGGTTAATCCATTCCGTGACGCGATCTTCATTTTCGTCCGCCCAGCGGGCGCTGGCATCGGCCACAACCGCGCTGAGACTCACGGCCGTTCCTTGCCAGGATGGCTGAACCTGGGCCGCGGCCTGCCTTAGTTTTTCCGCGATGGGTTCGGCTTTCTCGCGCGACGTATCCGGCAGCACAAACGCCAAAGACCAAGCGGTATACTTCACGGCCAAGTCTCCCTGACGAATCGATGGTTCGAGCGCACGAGCGACCTGATTCATGTAGCCTTCCAAGGCAGCGTCGCCTTCCTGGCGCAATATTTCCGGGCCGCGATCCAGTTGCAAAATCACGAGCGTCAGGGGCGTGCCCTGGGTTCGCGAGCGCTTGGATTCCGCGAGCAAGCAATCAATATAGGCACCGCGGCCAAGCAATCCCGTCTTCTCGTCCGCAACGGCAAGCGTACGCACCAGCGAACGCAGCCGTGTGTGATTGACGGAGATCATCACTTGATCTCCGACAGCCTGAAGAAAATAGCTTTCGTTTGGCTTCCACTGGCGCGATACAGCATCGCCAGTGAACAGGACGCCTGCCGCGGCTTGCGTATCCTTATCGGTGAGCGCGACACCAAGGACTGCGTCGACATCGAGTTCTCGCAGATCGCGGAGACGTTCTGAGGTGGTCGAGACGCCGCCGATTGGGTCCTGAGAAGAACTTGCGAGTCCTGCGGCAATCTTCGCCAACAGAGCTGGAGCCGCGGGCTTCAAACTGGGAAGGGCGAATTCCGCCGTCATCTGCGGCGCTTCGCCGGGCGCGCCGACCACCGCAACACAACGCCGCACATTGAGGTATTTGCCGATTTCACGCACGGCGGTGCCGAGGACTTCGCGCGGGGTCACTTCGCGATACATCAGGCGGGTAATTTCCGCGATCTCGGCCAAATCGCGATGCGTGTCGGCGGCCGAGGAAGGACTGGCGGGCGCGGGGGCTGGCGCTAAAGGCGCCGACTTTGTCCGGTTTTGTGTTCCCTTGGGCCACCAATTCGCGCGCTCGTAGAGGGCTCGCAGACGCTCGTTACGATCCTCGTGGCCGGGAAACTGCTCCGCAATTCGTTCCAGACGCTCCGCAGCTTTGGTCTGCAGCGAATACTGAAGAAAGATCTCCGCCTGAACGATCAAGTCGTCCAAAGCGCGCTGGGATTTTTCTTCCTCGGTTGCAGGAGCGCGCGCCGCGTCGCCGAATGCCGCGGCCCCAAAAGAAGTGGATGTTTGAGCGCTGCCGGAAGCTTTGGCTGCACGAGCATTGATGCTGCGAAGAAATGACCCGCTGACTTTTCCCTCGAGCTTCGAAATGCGCTCCTGAATGCGATAATCGTAAGGATCAATTTCAACCAAGCGGTCGAGCGCTTCGCACGCCGCCGGAATTTTATTATTCTCGAGATCCAGATCGAACAACCGTACCAAGGCGTCGAAATATTTCACTTCCCGATTCATCTGGTCGTAGAGTTTCGCCCAAAATTCCGCGAGCGGGAGCGATTTCGGATGAACTTCGACCATGGTATCGACACGCGCGGCAAAAGCCGTCTCGTTGCGGACGGCGAACATCCATTCTTTGGTCTGTTCGAGCACGGAGATGGCTTTTTCGTCTCCTCCGGTGTCGAGGTAGCGATCGGCGAGATGAAAAAGCTTGTCGAAGGCGTCGGGCTTCTGCTTACAGAGCGCGAAGATCATCTCGCGGGCCAGATCGAGCTGACCCGTGTGAAGCAAGGCCTCGCCATAAAGTCCGAGGAAGGCCGTGTCGGAAGGGTCGGGCGGGACGAAGGGCCGAAGCAATTCCACCGCGCCGGCGGCGTCACGGTGATGCAGCCGCGCGTCGGCAAAGAGCAGCGCCACGCTGCGATCGCCTGGATTTAGCCGATGGGCGCTGGCAAATAATTCCAAAGCCCGGCCACCGTTACCGGCGGCTTGCGTCAATTGAGCAGCGCGAAGATAAGCGCGCCCGCCTGTTTCCGCATTCCCGAGTTTTTCCGCAAGTTCGCCGAGTTGTACCTGGCGTTCAGCGTTTTCAGGATCGAGCTGTGCGATTCTCTGGAGAGATTCGAATTCCGACCGCAGATCATTCTGGTCCCTGAACTGTTGAGCCGCGTTGGAATAAAATTCAATCGCCTCGGGAGTCTTGTTCTGCTTCTGGAGAAGAAAAGCATAGCGCGACAGGCGGCTCGGCGGCTGGGGGTAGGCTTTCAAATGGCGCGTGAAAATCGCCGAGGCGCGCGCCGTGTCTCCCGATTCCACAAGCTTGTCAAACAGCAACCCAAAGAAGTGCGCGGCCTGGACAAGATCGCCCGTGCGGACATAGAGGTCCGCGAGCATCTGAACCGCTTCCGGTTGCCCGGGCGAAATTTCGATGGCTGAATGGTACTCCGCGATGGCTTCCTGAAGTTTATTTCTCTCCAGGTATTTGCGGGCGCGGTCGAGATGTTTAGTGATGTCCTGGCTCATACTTTTGTCGTCTTGGGAGACGCGATAGATTTCCCGGGGACCGTCACTGTCGCCAGTGGAAACTCCTGGAAACGGCCTCGTGCAAGCGCTTAAACAATATACCGGACGCGCGGACGCACTCAAAATGGGAATTTGGCTATCGGCTCGATACGGTGATGCCTTGGGCTAACCTCCATGTTCGGCGATCCGGCCTGTGGGCTGCGTTGCGGCTCTCGATGGCACGATGGCTGCCATTGCCGAATGCGCGAGCGGTTGCTAGGATACGCGACGCAATGATACCGATGCAGGAATTGTTCGATTGGCTGCGCGAGCGCGAAGCTGCGATCGTACGCCTGCTCGGGCGCATGGTGGATATTGAATCGCCGAGCCACGACGAGGCTGCCGTCGATCGCTTCGGGCGGATGATTGCCGCGGAGTGGAGGCGCCGCGGGGCCCGTGTGCGATTGCTGCGACAGCGCGAATCAGGCAGCCACGTTCGGGCCGAGATGCAGCTAGGACAAGGCCGGCCAGAGGGCCAACTCCTCGTCCTGGGTCACCTTGATACCGTCTATCCCCTGGGTACGGTTGCCAAGACGCCGTTCCGCGTGGCGCGAGGCCTCGCTTGGGGCCCAGGTACGTTCGACATGAAAGGCGGGCACGCGATCGCGCTCGCTGCCGTTGATGCACTGCAAGCCTTGCGCGTTCCGGCGCGAAAAAAAATCGTTTTCCTCTGGACCTCCGATGAAGAGATTGGCAGCAAGACTTCGCGCCGGGCAATTGAAAGCGCCGCCCGCCAGAGTGATGCCGTTTTCGTCCTCGAGCCCGCGTTCGGCCTTGATGGGCGACTTAAAACCGAACGCAAAGGCGTTGGAGAGGCGGAATTGATTGTGACGGGCCGCAGCGCGCATGCGGGGATTGATCCGGAGAGCGGTGTGAATGCGGTGCATGAACTGGCGCTGCAAATTGCGCGACTTCTGAAGTTGAATAATCCGCGAAGGGGAATCACGGTGCAGGCGAACGTGATCGCAGGAGGCACGGTGACAAACGTTGTTGCGGATCACGCGCGCGCGTTTATTGATGTGCGCGTGGTGCGCGCTGACGATGCCCTGGACTTAAATCGCAAGTTGCGCGCCTTGAAACCGATTCTGCGCGGCGCACGCATTGAAGTTCGCGGCGGCGTTAATCGTCCGCCGATGGAACGCACACATGAGGCGCACGCGTTGTTTCTTCACGCTCAGGAACTGGCGCGCGAAATGGGACGTGGATTGCGCGAAGCTTCGACCGGAGGCGGGTCGGATGGGAACTTTACCGCAGCCCTGGGAATTCCTACGCTCGACGGCCTGGGGGCCGTGGGCGATGGCGCGCACAGCCCCAGAGAGCACATCATCATCCGTTTTCTACCCGAGCGCGCCGCTCTGCTTGCAGGACTGCTCGCCACGCTCTAGCCCACTTTTGCCCGGCTTGCTGCATCGCATCTGTATTGTTAGAGTCAATCCTTGCGAACTGCGACAATTTTCGCGTTAACGATTCTACTGGCGACCACCGCCGCATTCGGGATCGAACCACAGCAAGACGCTTCTTCCACTACTACTACTTCCGCCCCGCAGAGCGCGATTGCATCTCTGCCGCCGCAACAGCTTTATCAATCGCTGAGCACGCTGCCCGTCGACGGCACTCGCGTCTATGATGTCCATAACCTCATCCTGAGGCGATATGGAGTCTCATTCACCTTCACCGAAGGCACGCTGGCATTTCTTGCGCCACTCGATGGGCGGACATCGGGCGCCGTTTTCGTCGGTCGCGGACGCGTCTTCGCCCTTCCTCCGGACCAAGCCGAGCGCGCTTCTGTTCTGCGTTTTCTGAAGGTTCCGTTGGTCGACGTGGAATTTTGGCAAGCCTATCTGCGGTTTGACGACGACACGGCGGAAGAAATCCAACGGGACCTGGGCGAACAAAAGATTTCCGCGTCCAGCGATCCGTTGTTCGTCCAAAACTGGAATCCGATCGTCGCGAAGCTCAATGCGGGATCATCCCTCCGCATTATGCAAGATTGGCTTTCTAGCGCGCCGCTGCCTTATTTCTACGCAGCCCTTAACTCGAACACCATTGGCGCCTTCGACGTACTCATCGACGAACGCCACGCGGAAACAGTGATGATCGGCCAGCCGCACGAAGCGAACGGGGCTACGCTCTTCGATGTTTGGACATCATTCGCGGCTCCGAACGCACCTCCACACGAGGACGAATCCGCGCCCATTGATTATACGGTGAACACAACCATCGCTGAAGACCTGAGCCTGACGGGCAGTACTACCATTCACTGGAGGGCGCTGCGCTCCGGAGATCGCATCATCGAACTAGAGCTCTCCCGGTTTCTCCACGTCTCGAGCGTGACCGACGCGGACGGGCAGCCGCTTGTTTTTTTTCAGAATCAAGACCTGCGGCGCCAGGAAATTGCGCGGCGCGGGAACGATGTGCTCTTTGTCGTGCTGCCGGCGGCGGTGACCGCCGGAACTGAATACCGGCTGCGCGTCGCCTACCAAGGCACGGTGATCGAAGACGCGGGCAACAGCGTATATTTCGTCGGCGCGCGCGGAAGCTGGTACCCGCATCTGGCAGGGGGGGAGCATTTCGCTTCGTTCCAGCTGACTTTCCACTGGCCGAAGCGGCTGACTCTGGTTGCAACGGGCCATCAAACAGAAACGGGAGTTGAGGGTGCCGAGCGGACTGGCCACTGGCAAACTACGGAGCCCATTGCGGTCGCGGGATTCAACCTGGGCGACTATGCGACGCAAACAGTGCCGGGAAAACCAATCATTGCGCTCTACGCGAACCAGCAACTGGAACAGGCGATTGTCGCGCGCCTGCAACAAAACGCCGCGGCTCGTTTGCCCTCCGGCACGTTGCCCAGAACGTTTGCCGGACCCGACAGTTTCGGTGTGCCGCCAATGCCCAACCCGCCGGCTGTGCTGAAACATCTGGGCGGCAGGTTGCTTGACTCGGTTCACTATTTTGAAACCATCAATGGACCGTTTCCTTTTCCGGAGCTCGATGTCTCGCAAATTCCCGGTTCCTTTGGGCAGGGCTGGCCGGGATTGCTCTACCTTACGACGCTGGTTTTTCTTCCGCCTCAGGCACAACAGCAGGCCGGTGTAGCCGAACGCGCGCAAGAAGAAATTGCGCAACTTGTTCCCTTCCACGAAGTCGCTCATCAGTGGTGGGGTAACGTGGTGGCTCCGGCAAGCTACCGCGACGTTTGGCTGGAAGAAGCGATGGCCGACTATCAGTCGTTGATGTACGACGAAGCGCACAATCCCGGGAAACATGAAGTGCAAAATTGGCTGATGCAATATCGCGACATCTTGCTTACGAAGGCTCCGGGGACCAATGCGCCCGTCGCAGATGCGGGTCCGCTTGATTTCGGCTACCGGCTGGACTCGTCGAAAACGCCGGACGCGTACAACACGATTGTTTACGACAAAGGTGCGTGGGTGATTCACATGTTGCGCGTGATGCTGCGCGACCCAAGAGCAAAAAATCCCGACGCGCGCTTCGCCGAAATGCTGCGCGCTGTTCTGAGCGAATATCGCTTCCAATCGCTCTCGACCGCGCAATTCCAGAAAGTTGTCGAACGATACATGACGCCGTCGATGGACCTGGAAGGCGGCCATTCGATGGACTGGTTTTTCGAGGAATGGGTGAGAGAAACGGGAATTCCGGCGTACAGCGTGAACTATGAAGTCCGTCCGCGCGGCGGCAGATTTGAAATCGAGGGAATGTTGGAGCAGAACAACGTGCCGGATGTCTTCACCGAGTCCGTGCCGATTTATGCCGCGCATGCACAGGGAAAATTGCATTTCCTGGGCCGCGTGATCACCACGGGCCCTGGGACGAAATTCCGCTACTTCACGCGCATCCGGCCGTTACGTTTGGTGATTGACCCGGAGCACACGATCCTGTGCCGCACGAAATAGCGCTCCGTAATGGGGGCGTTAGGTATGAAAATGACCGGCGTGGCGAATCTCCTTGCGGTAATCGGGCGCGTAAATTTCCACCGTGCGGCACATTTCATAGAGGCGGGAGCGAATCCGAGTGCCGACGCGATCGGTCAGCGAATCTTCAGCGGTCGCAGGCCGTGGCGCAGAATTTCGCGGTCCTGCAACGGCGGATCCCGATAGGCCAGGAGCGGGGGCATCAAGGAAATTCGTGGTAAGCAACGTGACGCGGTGCTCGTTGTAACGGGTATTCAGAATGTGGCCGACGGTTTCCAGCGCCCACGAAGAAGGTTTCGACGAGCCCAGGTCATCAAGCAGCAGCACTTCGGTTTTCAGCACCGGCTCGAGGACGCTCATCTCCGTCGAATTGCTTTCCGGGTTGTAGCTGTCCTGGATTTGCTTAAGCAGTTCGCGATAATCATAGAAAAGCCCGCTGTGCCCGCGCAGAATGATTTCCTCGAGTGCCGCAACGGCAAGATGCGTCTTGCCAACACCGCAAGTGCCCATCAATAAAAGTCCATGTTCGGTGCCGACGGGAAAATTGCGCGCGAAGCCCTGGACTTCCAGTTTGGCTTGAGCGAGGCTGCGATTCCAGTCCACAGCCTGTGTCCCGTGGGTTTCGCGATCGTATTGGTCGGTGTCGTAACTTTCGAAATTGCAATGCCGGTAACGCTTGGGCAGGCGCGCGCTATCCAAAACGCGCGAGTGACGGTCCCCAACAGTGCAATCGCATGGTACGGCCCAGACCGTCTTCGGTTGTCCTGTCGCTGAACCCGCGTGCGTTGCATCGCCGGCGGCGAAGGCGCGAGCCTCGTTATCCGCGCCCGGCTGCTCGACAACTCGCCATCCCGTGCCGCTGCAATGCGGACAATCCTCTCGTG
The DNA here is from genome assembly GCA_963757905.1 of uncultured Acidobacteriota bacterium. GTDB lineage: Bacteria > Acidobacteriota > Terriglobia > Acidiferrales > UBA7541 > DAHUXN01. The sequence continues at coordinate 154,674 of CAVWSV010000007.1, forward strand.
CCATGGCGCAAGGATAAGCGGAGCGCGCGCACAGCGCAAGCCGACGCTTGTGCACGGCTGTGGAACCCTGTGGATACCCACAGTGCGTTCGGTTGGCTTTTGTAGTGGCATTTCGACCGACAAACTATTTTTGCGCTCTGTTCTCTGCTCCCTGGGACCCGTAATACGGCCGCCGTGATGTGGTTCGTGGGCCGCATCCTCGATTCGCCACTTCGTGTTATAATCTGTTGGGTACCTCGAAGAAGTACGGATTGCGTCGTCGCCTTTCTGGCCGCCGCTTGGGTCCGCTTCGCCTGACTCCTTCCGCTTCCTCGCTGTACTTGGGAAACACCGGGCCATGCCGTTGGCGCATTACGCTGTCGATTCAAGAGAGAAGGAGATTGGGGAGCATGAAGAATTTGTTTGTGGGGAACATGAGTTTCCAAACGACGGAAGCGGATTTGCGCGCGCTGTTCGCGCCGTTCGGAGCAGTCACACGCGTTCATTTGGCGATGGATCGGGAAACCGGCCGCGCCCGGGGTTTCGCGTTCGTCGAAATGCCGAATGATGCGGAAGCAGCCAAGGCGATTGCCGGCTTGGATGGCAAAGAAGTGGGTGGGCGCAATTTGAAGGTGAATGAAGCGCGCCCCAAGGGCGAAGGTCGCGCCCCCGAACGCAGCGGTGGACCGGGGCGCAGCAGCGGCGGTGGCGGTAATCGCGGCGGTAATCGCGAGCGGTTCTCGAACGAGGACTATCGTGAAGCCGCGCGCCAGCCTCGCGAACCTCGTTGGTAATGAGAAGACGCCGGAGGGGAACTCTCCGGTGGTTTGTGTCTGAGAGCGAGCGGAGATTCTGCTGCTCTAGCAATCAAAACGCGGCCTTTCGCGCGGCTTGACCCGTATATTTTATTTGGGACAATCGCTGAAAGCTGTATCGCGAATTCAAGGAGCTTTTATGGCGACACGATCGAAATCCACGTTTCAGAAACGCCAAAAAGAAATGAAGCGCCAGGAAAAGCAGCGCATGAAGGCGGAGCGCCGCGCGCAGAAGAAACTTGCTCCGCGGGCCGAAGGCGATGCTCCGATCGAGAACATCACCAGCGAAAACATGTTTGACGATCCCGATATCGTCCCCGCCGACCCCTGGCCCCAGGGTTAATCGCGAGCGGGTTCAACCCCGCTTTCGCGCCGCGTGATGGTCTGCGTTACCAATTCCAGAAACTGAAATCGAGTCGGCTTCGCGCGGAGGAATGAAAAGTTCCTCCACCGTGCGAGCAAATTCGGCTCGCACCCCTCCATTATTCTGTGGTAATCCAGTTCCATGGCCAATCGCACCTTTCGACCGGGAGACTCAACCATGGTTAAGCCTGACAGTCGCCATCGCTGGTTTTATCCGCACTCGTTGAGCATCGTCTGCGGCAGCATTCTGATCTTGTGGATTTGTCTTTACACTGTTTCGAATCCTGCCACTCATCTGGGCTCGTTTTTCGGAAATGCGATCGCGGACTGGTCAGGAGTGATCGTTATGCTACTCGCCACAAAGTATTTATACGAAAAAAATTCGGCGGAAAGCCGTCGCCTGCCGAAAACCGTCCTCCGGCCTGCGCTCGAACTTCTCCGGGACCATTCCTTGAGCATTTTCCTGATTGTTACGGGAATCGGCTGGGTGGTGCTTTTTGCGCGAATGGATCCGGGAAGCAGATGGGGTCAAGTGGTGGGGAATGTCGTCTCTGAATGGACGCAAATCTTTGGCGTGGTGCTTTTCACCAAGCGCTTCATCGAGCGCCGCTCGAAGGAGAGCACTCGCTGAATGTTCTAAAATTTACTTCTCGATGCGAATGGCCTTGGGGGGCATGGCACGGACGATTGCGTTACGAACGACGCGGTGTTCCTCGGCGCCAAAGCCTTTGGCCAACTCGCCGCGTACAAATCCGATGAATGCTTCCATCTGCTGCTGCATCTCGGACATTTTATCGCGCATGTTGAGGACGATTTCGATTCCCGCGAGGTTCACGCCCAAATCTCGGGTCAGCGTCAAAATCACTTCCAGCCGTTCGAGGTCCTGATCGGTATAGAGCCGCGTGTTGCCTTGCGAGCGCGATGGCTTCAGAAGTCCGACGCGCTCATAGAGCCGCAGCGTCTGCGGATGCAGCTTGTATAGCTCCGCGACGGCGCTGATCATGTAGCCGGCCTTCGCCTTTTTTCTCGGCTTCGCCATTTTACATTCCGATACGCTCGTGAATGCGTGCGTACTGCGAGAGTGTCACAGCGTCGCGCGCGAGAAAATCTCGCTTCGCGGGTCTTCCGCATCATGCTTCGCTAAATCGCGAAGCAATTGCCGAACACGCTCATCCTCCGGCCGCGGCGCCACCATGCGCACTTCCACAAGCTGGTCGCCACGATGGCCTGGTCGTCGCACCGAGGGTGCGCCCTTTTCACGGAGTCGCAAAACTTTCCCGCTGTTGGTCCCCGGCGGGATGCGTACCTGCGCGCGCCCGTCGATTGTGGGAACTTCGATTTTCGCGCCCAAGGCTGCTTCCGTCACCGTGACAGGTACGACGGTGTACAGATCGTCGCCACGCCGTTCGAAAAACGGATGTGGCTCCACGCGTGTGATGATGTACAGATCCCCCGGGGGTGCGCCGTGCGTCCCTGCATTCCCGCGTCCCTGCACGCGAAAGCGCGAACCCGTCTGTGCGCCGGGTGGGATACGAAAATCGATCGTATCGGCGCGCCGCACGCGTCCTTCGCCGCCACAAGTCCGGCAGACGGTGCGCAACCTGCCCGAGCCACCGCAGCGCGGACAATTAATCTGGAAGCGCATCCGCCCGCTGACTTGCGTCACCTGTCCTGAGCCGGAACACTCCGGACAAACTTGCTGGCCCGTCCCTGGTGTCGCGCCTGTGCCATGGCAGGCGGAGCAAACGTCGAGGCGCGTAATGGTGATCTTTTTTACGGCGCCGTGCATCGCTTCGGCAAATTTAATATCGATTTGATATTCGAGGTCGCTGCCGGGTTCGGCTTCCCCGCCGGCATGCGCCGCACTGGAGCCGCGAAACACCTGGCTGAACAAGTCGCGAAAACTGGTGCCGCCCGCGCCGCCAAAATCAAATCCGCCAAAATCGAAATGAACATCTTCTGGTGCTGCACCGGCTCCCGCTGCGCCGCCTCCTGCTCCTGGATAATTTGGGGTGTTGAAGCCAAACTGATCGTACATCTGGCGCTTCTTTGCGTCGGAAAGCGTTTCGTACGCTTCCTGGATCTGCTTAAATTTCTCTTCTGAGGATTTATCGCCAGGATTCAGATCGGGATGATACTTGCGCGCCAGTTTGCGGTAGGCCTGCCGGATCTCCTTGAGGGGCGCCTTGCGCGGGACCCCCAAGAGTTCGTAGTAATCCTGTTTTGTCGTGGTTGGCATTTTGCGCTCGTGCCTTTAATCTGATTCCGAGCTTGTCTGATATCTGCCCGACCATGCGGAGCAGGCGGGTGAAGGCGAGAAACTTGTTTTAGGTGTTAGAGCTTCGCCCAACGGGTGTTCCACTGGCCAAGCTCTTCAGCCTCGCTCGCCAGCTCCTCGCGCTTACGGCGCTGGTCGTCACTATTGCGATTACCCATTGACGATTCTTTCTCGTTCGCATGCTGGACCCAGAGATCGATCATCCCGATTCTCTGCTGGACGGCCTCTGGCTCCGAGCGGAAACGCATGAGCGCGCCCGAAATTTCCACCGATCGCGGACGAAATTCCGCCGCGGGGTCATGCTTGGTTTCGTAGAACAGCCGCCGCCAATCCGCTGAAGGCGAACCTGTCAGCAGCACTTGCACCAAATAATAGTTGTCACGAACTTTCTGCACCGCCTGCGGCGGCCCGGATCGCTTGATCCCCGTTGTATCCAATTCGGCCCTTCTTTCCATGCGAGTGATGCAGACGCTCCGGCCGGACTTACTAAATCCGCCGGAGCGCGGTATCGATGATTAATTCGGCTTCTTCGACTCGTCGACGTCCACGAATTCGGCGTCCACCACATCGCCCGCGCCGCCTGAACCGCTGGAAGACGGACCCGAAGTGCCCGCGCTGCCATCAGGAGTCGCCGCGCCCTGACCGCCTGCGGCTGCTCCCGCAGCCGACGTCGCCTTGTACATCGCTTCGGCCAACTTGTGTGAAGCCTTGGTCAACTCCTCGGCTGCCCCGTTGATGCGATCGACTCCGCCCTCTGCGAGAGCGCGCTTTGCGGCTTCGACTGCTTCTTCGGCAGCTTTCACGTCCGCCTCGGCGAGCTTGTCGCGGTTTTCGTGAATTAACTTCTCGGTTTGGTAGACCAGATTGTCGCAACGATTCCGCGCTTCAGCCTCGGCGATTTTCGCCTTGTCCTCGTCGGAATGTGACTCGGCTTCCTTGCGCATCTTCTCGGCCTCTTCCTTGCTCAAGCCCGACGAGGCGGTAATCGTGATCTTCTGCTCTTTGTTCGTGGCCATGTCCTTCGCCGACACATTCAAGATTCCGTTTGCGTCGATGTCGAACGTCACCTCAACTTGGGGCATGCCGCGCGGAGCGGGAGGCAGGCCGATCAAGTGGAATTTTCCGAGCGTGCGATTCCCGCTGGCAACAGGCCGCTCACCCTGCAGCACGTGAATCTCGACCGAGGTCTGATTATCCGAAGCGGTCGAAAACATTTCCGCCTTGCGGGTGGGAATGGTCGTGTTGCGGGGGATGAGCACCGTCATTACGCCGCCCATTGTTTCCACTCCGAGCGACAGCGGTGTTACGTCGAGCAGGAGAATATCCTTTACTTCCCCGCCGAGCACTCCGCCCTGAATTCCCGCGCCTACGGCGACTACTTCATCCGGATTCACGCCTTTATGCGGTTCTTTCCCGTTGAACAGATTCTTGACAATGTCGACGACGCGCGGAATACGGGTCGAGCCGCCGACCAGAACCACTTCGTCAATTTTATCTGGCGTGACGCCGGCATCGGAAAGCGCCTGCTTCACCGGACCAACCGTGCGCTGGAGCAAATCTTCCATCAACTGTTCGAGCTTCGCGCGCGTCAACTTCTGCTGCAAATGCTTCGGCCCGGATTCATTTGCCGTGACGAACGGCAGATTGATTTCCGTCTCCACCAACTGCGACAGCTCGATCTTGGCTTTTTCAGCTGCTTCCTTCAGGCGCTGGATAGCCATGCGGTCTTTGCTCAGGTCGATGCCCTGCTCTTTTTTGAATTCCGCGATCATCCAGTCGACAATCCGCTGGTCAATGTCATCGCCGCCCAAATGCGTATCACCGTTGGTCGACTTCACTTCGACCACGCCTTCGCCTACTTCCAGGATCGAAATATCGAACGTGCCGCCGCCCAAGTCATACACGGCGATGGTTTCGTCTTTTTTCTTATCCAGCCCGTACGCCAGCGCCGCCGCGGTCGGCTCATTGATGATGCGCAATACTTCGAGTCCCGCAATTTCTCCCGCCTGTTTCGTGGCCTGCCGCTGCGCGTCATTGAAATACGCGGGCACGGTGATGACCGCTTTCGTCACCTTCTCGCCAAGGAAATCCTCAGCGGCTGACTTCAATTTCTGCAAAATCATGGCCGAAATTTCGGGAGGGCTGTACACCTTGCCGGAAATCTCGACGCGCACGTCGTCGTGCGGGCCCCGGACAATTTTGTACGGCACGCGCTTCATCTCTTCGCCGACTTCATCGTATCGGCGGCCCATAAAACGCTTGATGGAGTAAACGGTGTTCTCTGGATTCGTGATCGACTGGCGCTTGGCCACCTGTCCCACGAGCCGCTCTCCAGACTTCGTAATACCCACGACTGACGGCGTGGTACGCGCGCCTTCTTGGTTCGGAATAACGGTAGGCTCGCCGCCCTGCATGACCGCGACGACCGAATTAGTGGTTCCCAGGTCAATTCCTATAATTTTGCTCATTGGTAAAGCCCCTCCCTCGTCAAATCATATGGCGAGCAAATTCTATACATTGAGCACGCTGTTGTCAAGTTTCTTGACTGTGTTTATCTGTCTATTCTACATTAACTTAGCGGAACATGGTTCACAGCCACGCTGTTGGCACCTGAGGTTAGAGCTTTAAACTCTTCGTCGAACCAAATCGGCTGGCATCCGCATCTGAGTTCAGGTGTAGTCTGGGTGTAGGGAATGAGTTGCTGTTTGACAACAGTTGAGCTGATTTGCGGAGCCACATAAGCGCGAATCGCGCTAGAATGCCCAATCGATTTCGATCACGCGGAGGAAAACTTGGATCGGCATTCACTTGAGGGTCGTTGCTCTCCTGTCTTCAGCAGCCGTCCTGCTATGCCTCGCTCTAATCGCTGCGCCCGTCAGAGCGCAGAATTCGCGTACAAGCCCGGATTGGAACCGCCTGTCGGCGGAAAAATCCCTGGGCAGCCCGTCCGCACCAATCAAAATTGAGGTTTTCAGCGATTACGAATGCCCGGCGTGCGGCCGGTTTTACGAAGGCACGCTACGGCCGATGATTGACGACTACGTGGCATCGGGCAAGGTGTACCTGATCCATCGGGATTTCCCGCTTCCTCTGCACAAATACTCGCGCGAAGCAGCGCGTTGGGCGAACGCCGCCGCGCGGATTGGCCATTTCGAGGCCGTTGATCGCGTCCTCTACGACAATCAAGCCGCATGGGGCGAACACGGCAGCGCGGAAGGCGACATGAAGAAATTCGTGCGAGCGGCGCTTACTCCCGCGGAGTTCAAACGCGTGGAACGGTTGATGCAAGGATGCGAAAGCGATTCGCACGACGAAATCCAGGGCTGCGCGGTGGATGCAGAGATTCAGCACGATATGGCGGCGGCCCAGTTGCTTCCCGTTACGCAAACGCCGACTTTTATTGTTTCGGCTCACGGACAATCCTACCCGCCAGCCGCCGGCATCATTTCCTGGCCGTTATTGAAGCAGTTCTTCGACCAAATCCTTAATCAGAGATAAACACTATGATGCGATCTTTTTTCTATAACGGAAAAAACTTGAACCGAAATTCCCTTGGAATCCTGGCAGCCACCTGCGCTGCATTCTTGCTGCTCTTTTGCGTCGCACCTTACGTTGTATCGGCTGCAGCGCAGACACCCGCCGAGTGGGAGCGGCTCTCAGCCGAGAAGTCGCTGGGTAATCCGAACGCTCCGATCAAGATGATCGTTTATGACGATTATGAATGTCCCGTGTGCGGCGAGCTGTACGAGCAAACGTTGCGGCCGTTGATTGACGACTATGTTGCGTCAGGCAAAGTGTATCTGATTCACCGCGATTTCCCATTGACGATCCACCTATATTCCCGCCAAGCCGCGCGCTGGGTAAATGCAGCGGCACGCATCGGAAAATTTGAGGCTGTCGAACGCGCCATCTTCGACAATCAAATGGCATGGTCGGAGTATGGAACGGAGAATCCCAAGGGAATTATCAAGCCCATTGTCCAGTCGGCCCTCACGCCCGCAGAATTCAAACGGGTCGAGCGGTTGATGCAAGGGTGCGAGAGCAACTCGCAGAGCGAGATCAAGGGCTGCCTGGTCGACGCGGGCATCCAGCGCGATTTGGCCGAGGGCGAACTGCTCCCCGTGCGCGCTACGCCCACGATTGTGATTTCCGCTCATGGGCAGCAATATCCCCCCATGACCGGAGCCATTTCCTGGCCTATTCTCCGGCAGTTCTTCGACCAGCTTTTGAGCCAGAAGTAATCGCCATGCTGCCATCCTCTCACTGGAGCGCAGGCCGCATCTTGCTGTTGATTGGGCGCCTGGGGCTTGCGGTGATATTTCTGCTTGCCGCATACGGAAAATTGCGGCCGCAGAACGCCGTGCCGTGGACGCTGGCGTCTTTGAAAATCACGCCCGCCACGCTGGGCCTGTCGATGACGTTCTTTGCGATGCAGGTGGATTCGTATCAGCTTCTGCCGGCGCGCATGGTGAGTCCGTTCGCACACTCACTGCCGTGGGTTGAACTTGCTCTGGGCGTGTTGCTTCTCACTGGCTTCGCGCTACGGTATGTCTCGCTGGCGTCGGCGCTGTTGGTCGCGCTCTTCTACGGCGTGGTGATTCGCTCTTATGCGCTGCATCTGGCGATTAACTGCGGCTGCTTCGGACCGAATGAAAAGCTGGACTCATGGACTCTGGTGCGCGATGGCTGCATGTTCGCACTCGGCGTGGCCGTCACCATCGCGGCATTCATAGTGCATCGTCGAAGCGGTCCCGCCCTCGCCGCCTCTCCGCCTTCCGAGCATGCCACATAGCCCACACTGAGTTTTGTTGTCTCTTCGCGTCCACAAGCCGTATCCTTTACACAGGTCCTCGGATGAAAACCATCGACGAATATCTCGAACTGGCTGCGCAAGCGCATGGACATATTTGCGCGGGCCAGGTTCTGGGCGTGCGGATGGCCATGCTCGGGCTCCGTGAATTGAAAATTGACGATCCGTTGAGGGAGCGCAAGCGCTTCGTGACCTACGTTGAAATCGACCGCTGCGCCACCGACGCCATTGCGCTGGTTACCCAATGCCGCCTTGGCAAACGTAGCCTGAAATTCTTCGACTGGGGAAAAATGGCGGCCACGTTCGTCGAGTTGCAGACGGGTCGTGCCGTCCGCATTGTGGCGCGCGAAGATTCCAAAGACCGCGCTCGCACAATGTTCCCCCATCTCGACAAAGAGCAGGCGCAGCAAAAGGCCTATCGCGCGCTTCCTGACGCGGATCTTTTCGAGAAGCAATCCGTGCGCGTCGAGATTCGCCCCGAAGATTTGCCAGGCTATAAGGCGCCTCGCATCGTCTGCGAAAAGTGTGGCGAAGGCATCAGCTTCAACCGTGAAGTGCTGGTTGACGGCCGCACACTCTGCCGCGGCTGTGCGGGCTCGCGCTACTACGAACCGCTCGCGTAACGCAACTAAGGCTTGGTGCAACCCGCTTTCCCGCGGTCGAAATCCCATTCCCAATCCTGCCGTGCCAGATATAGAATGGCGGCCTTTCGTGCGGAGGCATTGATGCATTCTTTCGGTGATAGGCACGGTCTGAGAATCCCGTTCGCATTTGCAACTGTACTCGCGTGCAGCACGCTGATTTCGCTCCCGGCGATCGCGCGGGCGCAATCCGCAACGCAATTTGCCGCAAAAGATTTGACCGTTGAGCGGCTCTACAGCGACCCGAGCCTCAGCGGCGAAACGTTGCGCGGGCTGGCATGGACGACAGACGGCAAACAGGTGAGCTATTTACGTCTCGCGCAAGATGGCACGGAACTCGTGGTTGTTGACGCGGCCACTGGCCAGAGCCGCGTTCTTGTGGACGCTAAAAAGCTGGCGTCGCTGATGCCTCGTCCGAAAAAGCAGGTTGCGCAGCGCACCGGCTTTGGCCGCGCAGCCGAGGCGCGGTATTTGTGGTCGCCCGACGGCAAGTCGCTGCTTTTCATCGGCGGTGGAAACCTCGTCCTTTTCAACACGGAAACTGGCGGCGTCAAAAATCTCGTCAGCGGCGAGCAGGAAGTCGGCGATCCGAAATTCTCTCCCGATGGCGCGTGGGTCAGCTTCACGCGCGACTACAATATTTGGGCGGTGAATGTGGCAACGGGCGAAGCACACACCGTCACAACGGGTGGAAAGGAATCGTTGCGCAAAGGCCAGGTGGATTGGGTTTATCCGGAAGAGCTCGACCTCGACACAGCATATTGGTGGTCGCCCGATTCGAAGCGCATCGCGTATCTTCAATTCGACGAAAGCCCCGTGACGCCCTATCCGATCATTGATATGGCCTCGATGACGGGCGAAACTCTCACCACGCGCTATCCGCAAGCAGGGAGCCCGAATCCGATTCTGCACGTCGGCGTGATTTCCGTGAACGGCGGCGACACTACTTGGATGGATACCGGCTCCAACACGAACGTTTATCTTCCGCGCGTGAAGTGGCTGCCAAATTCACAGCAACTCGCGATCCAGCGCCTGAATCGTGCGCAGAATCGCCTCGATTTGCTTTTCGCTGATGCCTCGAGCGGCGCTTCGAAAATAATTCTCACGGAGACCGACAAATACTGGATCAATCTTAGCGAAGATCTTTACTTCTTTTCCGACGGCTCGAAATTTCTTTGGTCGAGCGAACGCACCGGCTACCGCCATCTCTATCTCTACAACATCGAAGGCAAGGAACTCGAGCAGCTCACCAGCGGCGACTGGCAAATTTCCGACATCTCCGGTTTCGGTCCCGGCGGTGAAAATGGCCTGGCTGTCGATGAGGCGCGCGGCTACGTTTACTTTGTGACGAACAAAGACAATGTCACCGAAACGCAGCTTTATCGCCTTGCGCTCGCCGATAAAAGGCTCACACGCGTTACGCGCGGCGATGGCACAAACTCCGTCGCGATATCGCCGAACAACCAGTATTTCGTGGACACGTTTTCGACCGCGATGACGCCCCCGAGTCAGGAACTCGATCGTATCGATGGAACGCGCGTCACTGTCCTGAATGAAAATAAAGTTGCCGAGCTCGCCGATTACCATCTGTCGCCCGTGAAATTTTTCACCGTTCATGCTGACGACGGCACTCCGCTCCACGCCATGATGATTCTGCCGCGCGATTTCGACTCATCGCGCAAATATCCCGTGCTCATCAACGTGTACGGCGGCCGCGAGGCCCAGCACGTCCGCAACGTCTGGGGCGGCATGAATTTTCTGTGGCACGAATTGATGGCCGAGAAAGGCTACATTATTTTCACTGTAGATAATCGTGGCTCGTATGGACGCGGCCACGTTTTCGAAACGCCCGTTTACCATCACTTCGGCAAAATCGAGCTGCAGGATCAACTCGCGGGAGTGCGCTGGCTCAAATCGCAATCGTTTGTCGACCCTTCGCGCATCGGCATTTGGGGCTGGAGCTACGGCGGCTACATGACGTTGTATTCGATTCTGAACGCGCCTGATGTTTTCAAGGCTGCCGTCTCCGTCGCACCCGTCACGGACTGGAAACTGTACGACACGATTTACACCGAGCGATACATGGGCACGCCGCAGGAAAATCCAGAGGGCTATAAGGATTCGTCGCCGGTCACCTACGCATCGCACTTGCAAACAAAACTGATGGAAGTTCACGGCACCGGCGACGACAACGTCCATTTCGCAAACACGTGCTGAGATGCTCAATGGCTTCATCGCTGCGGGTAAATATCCGGCCGCGCTGATGATTTTTCCGGGGCGCGGCCATCCGATTTCAGATCGCCCGGCGCGCATCCAGCTTTTCGAGCGCATCACGCAGTTCTTCCTGAAAAATCTTTAAGGAGCCGCGCATGCGCACGAATTTTCTGGTGTTCGCCGTTCTGCTGTGCAGCTTTGGGATCGCCGCGCTGGCACATCAGCAAGCGCAGCCGCCATCCGTTGCGCCTTTCACGCTTCACGACCTGGGCCACGGCGACTGGGCCGCGATCGACAATCCTGCCGCCAAGGCCGCACGCTCCGGCGCAAATGCCGGATTCGTGATTGGCCCTGACGGCGTCGCGGTAATCGACACGTTCGAAAATGTCGCCGCCGCGCAAACGCTGCTGGACAAAATCCGCAAGAAAACAAATCTGCCGATTCGATTCGTCGTCAACACGCACTACCATCTCGACCACGTCGCCGGAAACAATATCTTCGCCGCTGCCGGCGCCACCGTCCTAGCACAGGAAAATGTCCGCGCGTGGGAGCGCACCGAAAACGCGAAATTTTTCGGTCCGAAAATCACCGCCGCGCAAAAAGAGGAGGTCGCGTCGCTCGGCCTGCCCTCCATCACCTACAAAGACGGCGTCACTCTCTATCTCGGCGCGCGGCGTCTCGTCGTGCGTTCGCTCCCGGGCCACACGGGCGGTGATTCCGTCATCTACGATCCGGACGCAAACGTCGTTTTCTGCGGCGATTTGTTTTGGAATCACACGCTGCCGAATCTGATCGACGCCTCCACGAAACCGTGGGTCTCCACGCTGGATACGCTTCTCGCCGACTATCCCACGGCTACATTCGTCCCCGGCCACGGAAACGAACCCGGCCACGCGCAAGACGTCCGCGATTTTCGCGGCTACTTAGTGGATTTGCGCGCCGCGATTCAAAAAGCACAAGCAGACGGTAAATCCGGAGATGCGCTTGTGGATGCCGTGCTGCCTCAACTGCAGCAAAAGTACGGCTCGTGGAATTTCTTCGCCTTCGCGAAGAGCGACATCAAATACACCGACGCGGAATTACGGGGCGCAAAAAGAATTCCAGAACCGCCGGCTAAATAAGCGGGGACATTTCAACGGGAAAGTTTCGCTGCAACGGCGGAACCGCAAATACTTTTAGTTTTCCCAGCGGTTTCTTGTGCCCTGGTGCGGCTCGTCGCTGTCCGTGCGAATCACCAGACTGACCAGCGGCAGTTCCAGCATGTCATCGTTCTTTTTCACGGGCTCTGAATTCCACGGCGCAATCCAATAATCCACCGCGAGCCACAAGCTATACGATGGCCGCGCCAGCCCGAGGCACAGCACGGTTCCGAACGCGATCCACAGAAGATTTTTCGTCATGTAGGAAAGATGCGTCAGGTCGGGCATGAACAATGTGGGAACAAAGATCGCCAGGAAAATTGCGGCGGAGAGGCCGTAATCCAAATACATCGCGCCCGCGTAATAACCCGATTCAGGATAAAACGACAGGCCGCACACCGCGCATTTGTCATGCATCTTGAAAAAACTTGAAAAAACGCGGCCCTCGCCGCATTTCGGACAGCGAAATCGCAATCCGCGGCTGATTGACTCACGAAATGCCGGCTTCATTTGCGTCTCCACCCCAAGTATTGCCCTCAGCAGCCTAAATTTCCACTGCTTAAGTTAGATGCTCCTTATAAATCCTTGGACGCATGCGTGGGCCGATTCGTTGCGGCGTGCAACTCCCGCCTTGCTAGTCGGGCGTGCGGGATGAACGAAGATTATTTCTTACGCGTGTAATCCGTTTCTTGAAAGGCTGATTCCCGGCCATCTCTCCCGACCGTCGAGAGCGTAACAATGAACTGATCATCATCGACACGGCGAAGCCTGGCGTGGAGCGGCATCTTGTCCGCTGAGGTATCGGTGTCGCCCGTGTAGTCAATCGTCTTACCGCCATCGGTGCTCGTGCCCTTCATCATGGTCATGCCGGTCGACATCGTGTACATGCGGACCATTTCGTATTGCTTTGTGGCGTTGTTATAGCCGTAAAGACGCAAGCCCTCTACGGGCCGGCCAAAAACCGTGTCCGCGCTTTCTTCGAGAATGAATCTGCCGCCGAGCACGACGGAAATTTTGGCTGTGCCTGACGACGGAGCAGCGGCCGCGCCTGTTTGTCCAATGAACTTTATGACTCTGGTATAGTCGCCGGCGAGCTTTGCGAGTGACGCATGAGGCGCGCCGGGTTTCGTGGAATCGGTCTTGGCGGGCGCGGCGTTTTGGCGGCTCCCCGTCTTACCCTTCGAAATTGCAGATCCCGGAATCAGCAAAATTGCACCAAGCGCCATCACCATAGGCCACCGCTTCTGCTCGATCATTTCGATTCCTCCATAACGAAAATTCGGTCCGCGCCTATTTTGCACCCGGATCACAACATTGCCACAGAAATTGTGCGTCACCAGACAGGCGCGCTGGCGGCGTGCGTTCATCGCGCGACAAGCCGTCCCTCGCTTCGCTGAGAAACCGATGCAGCAGGGCGGCCGTCGGTACTGACTCAGATTAACGTAGTAGGTTAGTTTCCGATTATCCAACTAATCGGGAGCTAGGCTCTCGTCGTGCCATCCGCCGTCGTTTGGCTTGGTCCGAGCGCCTTGCGGATTTCACTTAGATTCGCGTTCTTATCACCGAAGAAGTCAATATATTCGTCGTGGCTGAAAAACGCGTTTACGTAGTTGGCTTCTGTCAAAACGTAGCCTCCCCAGCCGTTCAGCATGGACAGTTGCAGGAATGATGCTAGGTCCTCCGCTTCGTGTTCCAGGAATAGGTGCCCCGGCGCTTCGTGAAGCAGGCGACCGTCGCCATACGTCTGACGTAGCTTGTAATACAAATGCCAATTCTCGCTACTCGGCCAAATGCCCCACTCGGTGATAAAAAGCAGCGTTGGCCTGCGATATGTCAATTCAGAAGCAACCCAGTGAGCAATAAAGAAGACTTGATATGGTGCGGGCGGGTATTCGATGTGTTCAACGCGTAAGTCGGGCATCAGGTCCGGCTTCCGTCTCTGTCTGTCCGATAGCCATGTTTCGCATTCTTGTTTTGTGTAGAAGCGCAATTATCCTCCTACGATGAGGACCATCGTAAGCCGAAACACACAGGCTGGCAATTATCGCGCCTGTCCGGCCTCAACTCCTGATTAGCGTTACCGAAAACTGAGCCACTACGCTACCGACTAAGCCTTTGACTTTCGCGGCACGCTGAAACTATCATAGCCGCGACGTTCTGAGGGAACTCGCCGTGATTCAGGCCGTGATTCAGGCAATGACTCGAACGATTCGTCGAGCCCGACCCGCACAGCTTTCCTACCGTAACGCTCTTCCTATTTTGATTTTTGACCGCAGGGGGTGCATTGATGTCGTCGAATGGAGATAAGCCCGACGAGAAGCGCGAAAAAAACGCTCAGGAAAAGAAGCTGCGAGATCTGTCACGACGCAGCTTTATTAAAGGCGCCGGAATCGCCAGTGTGGCGGCTTCGGCCGGAGCGCTGCTGGCGGATCGCGTGCTCGAAGCCGCCCCGCGGCCACAAAGCGGTGGCATGGCCGGAGGAGTGGTTGGTCCCGGCGAAGTCCCGATAACTCTGAAAATCAATGGGCAGATTCGGAAATTGAATCTGGAGCCGCGCGTGATGCTCCTCGACGCGCTGCGAAACCATCTTGACCTCACTGGCGCGAAGAAAGTCTGCGACCGCGGGACGTGCGGCGCCTGCACGGTGCATTTGGACGGCCGCGCCGTCTATTCCTGCACCACGCTGGCAATCGATGCGCAGGGACACGACATCACCACGATCGAAGGTCTTGAACCCAAGGAAGGCCTGCATCCGATGTCCCAGGCGTTCTGGGACAACGACGCGCAACAGTGCGGATTCTGCACGCCCGGATTTGTGATGGCGTGCACCGCATACGTCGAGCACGAACCGAATCCCACGCATGAGGGATTGCAAAAATCGCTCGGCGGCAATCTGTGCCGCTGCGGGACATATATGGGAATTCGAGAAGCCGTATTGGAAGCCGCGAAAACGATGAAGACGAAAGGAGGGCGAGCCTAATGGCTGACTATCATTGGCCCCCCGCGAACCGTCGCGCATTAATTGGCAAGCGAGAAAAAAGAATTGACGGCCCGGTCAAGTCCTCGGGTCGCGCCAAATATTCCTACGATATCAATCGCCCGGGAATGTTGTGGGGCAAGATGGCAACGTCGCCCTACGCGCACGCGAAAATCACAAGAATCGACACGAGTGCCGCCGAAGCCATGCCCGGCGTTAAGGCCGTGGTTACGATTGTGCCCGAAGGACAGGAAGTTCTGTGGGCCGGGCAGGAAATCGTCGCCGTCGCGGCAGACTCTGAGGAACGCGCCGAAGCAGCGGCCGATGCAATCAAGATTGATTTCGAGCCGCTGCCTTTCCTGGTCTCTGACACTGATCCAGAACACGCAGGTGCTGAGCATTCGAAACAGCTGGAAGCGCGCGTGACCGGCAATCCAGATCAGGGTTTTCAGCAAGCGGAAGTGATCAGCGAAGGAGATTACGGCGTTCCAGTGATCACGCATTGTTGCCTGGAAACCCACGGCCAGGTGACAGAATGGAATGGCGACAATTTGACCGTGTGGTGCTCGACGCAGAACGTTAGCGGCATGGCGGGAGAATACGTCGATGGTCTGGGACAGCAAGGCATCAAAGTCGCGGCGAACAACGTCCACGTGATTTCTCATTACATGGGCGGCGGCTTTGGCAGCAAGTTCGCGGCGGACACTTGGGGAATCGCGTGCGCGCAGTTGTCGAAAAAAGCCGGGCGGCCGGTGAAGATGATGCTCGAGCGCGATCAGGAGTTGATGGTTGCGGGCGCCAGACCGTCCATGCACGCGCATGTGAAAGTGGGCGCGAAGCGCGACGGCACGCTGGTGGCGTGGGATTCGGAATCCTGGGGCACCGGCGGTCCAAGCAATGCGGGAGCGCCGCGGTTGCCCTACGTTATCGAAGTTCCCAACGTCCGCGCGAGACACACGGCGATCTTGACGAATATCGGACCCGCGCGTGCGTGGCGCGCCCCGAATCATCCGCAAATGGCTCTGATTTCCAACGGAGCCATGGAGGATCTCGCGGCGAAACTCAACATGGACCCGCTCGATTTCATGTTGAAGAACATCAGTCTGACCGGCGAGCGCGCAAAAACCTATCAAGAAGAATTTGCGAAAGCTTCTGAACTGATGGACTGGAAGAGCAAATGGCATCCGCGCGGAAAGGGCGGCTCCGGGCACATGAAGCGTGGCTTGGGATTGTCGCTCCACACATGGGGCGGGCGCGGCAATTTGAGCAATTCTTTAGTAACGATTCATCCGGACGGTTCCGTCGAGACTTCGCTCGGCAGCCAGGATCTCGGAACCGGCACGCGTACGGTGATCGCCATTGTGACTGCGGAAACGTTCGGACTGCCGCTCGAAACCGTGCAAGTGAATATCGGCGACAACAAATATCCGCCGGCTGGCGCATCGGGCGGTTCTACAACCGTTAGCGGAGTCAGCACTTCCACGCGGCGCGCCGCAACGGAAGCGTTGAACACGCTGCTCGCCAAAGTGGCGCCTTCGCTCGGCGTCACGCCTGACCAGCTCGAAGCCTGGGGCGGGAAAATTCAAGTGAAAGGCAATACCGCGAAATCGATTTCCTGGAAACAGGCCTGCGCGAAAATGGGCGCATCGTCGATTACCGGCACGGGCAAGACGTCGAACGATTTGATGTCCAGCGGCGTCGGCGGCGTGCAGATGAGCGAAGTCGAAGTCGACACGGAAACGGGCGTCGTGAAAATCATCAAGCACGTATCGGTGCAGGATTGCGGCTTGGTGATTGATCTAAGAACGGCCGAAAGCCAGATCTACGGCGCGGCCATCATGGGCATCACCTATGCGCTCTTCGAGGAAAAAATCATGGATCAGGCGACCGGCCGCTGCTTGAATCCGAATATGGAGTTTTACAAACTCGCGAGCATCGCCGACATCGGCGAAATTATTCCTCACATGATGACCGGACCTGGCTATGACGAGCGCGGCACGATCGGCCTCGGCGAGCCGCCCGTGATTTCCCCCGGCGCGGCGATTTCAAATGCCGTCGCAAACGCCATCGGCGTGCGCGTCCCGGAACTTCCACTGACGCCCGACCGCGTCCTCGCCGCTCTCGGCACACTCGAAAAAGGAGGCGTGGCCTAATGGACTCATTCGAGTACGCAAAACCAACTACTTTGAAGGAAGCCCTCGGACTCCTCGGTTCCGATTGGGATCAAGCGTCGGTGTTTGCCGGCGGCACGGATTTGATTTCGCTGCTCAAGGACGACGTCGTAGACACCAAGCGCCTCGTGAACATCAAGGGAATCGCCGGCCTCAACCGCATTCAAGAATCCGCCGCGGGCGTGCACATCGGCGCCGCGGTGACCGTCGAAGAATTGATCTCTAACCGCGTGATTCGCGAACAATTTCCAGCCATCGTCGACGCGGCGGAAGGGATTCGCAGCCCGCAGCTTCACAATATGAGCACGGTCGGTGGCTGGCTTTGCCAGCGGCCCCGCTGCTGGTATTACCGCAATGGATTCGGCTTGCTTGCTCTCGATAAGAACGGCCAGTCCCTCGTCGCGCAGGGAGACAACCGCTATCACGCCATTTTTGGCAATACCGGCCCGGCGAAATTCATCAGCCCGTCGAGTCTCGGTCCGGTGCTGATAGCGTTGGACGGGCACATGGAAATCGAAGGGCCAAAGGGCGCGCGCAACGTCGCCGCCGGTGATTTCTTCGTGATTCCGCAAAAACAGGGCGAGCGCGAGCACGCGATCGCCCCCAACGAAATCATGACGGAGATCACGATTCCCGCAGCGTCGCGCGGCATGCGCAACGCGCTGTACGAAGTGCGGCCCAAGGAAGGCCTCGACTGGCCGCTCACGACTGCGGCAGTCGCGTTGCGAATGCGCGGCGACACAGTCGAAAGCGCGCGGATCGTTCTCGGCCACGTCGCGCCAAAACCGTGGCCCGCCGAAGACGCCGCCAAATGGCTCGCGGGTAAAACAATCAACGAGGAAAACGCCGCGAAGGCCGGCGACGCCGCCGTGCAAGGCGCCACGCCGCTCAGTCGCAACGGGTACAAAGTGCAACTCGCGCGCGTTTCCGTGAAGCGCGCTCTGCTCGCCGCAGCGGGACACCGCGCTGCCGCAATGAAGGGAGGCGCATAACCATGCTTAAATCTTCCGCAGGACCTAGCCTCAACGTGCTCATCTCCACCGGCGAAATTTGCCGCTCCGTGCGCTCGAAGAAACTTTTTTATCAGCACGACGAAGACGAATCCGACGCGCGCAACGCTGCGCCCTTCTGGTGCTCGCGCACGCAATCCACGGTCGGCCCCGACGGCAAGCTCGTCGGCCTCGACGAATGCCGCGCCTCCCGCGGTTGCTGCCAAGTCGCGTAGCAGCCACGCCCTCGTAGGGGCGCTGCTCGCTGCGCCCGCGCCACGCTCTCTCCACGACGCTAGCACGATGCGAGGCGCAGCGACAGTTGTTGTGGCTGTGGTGTTGGCGGGCGTGCTCTCGCATCTGTGCCTTTCGCGGTGCCCCATGCTCGTTTTGTGAGCGTGGGGTTTTTGCTTTGTGCCGTTCCGAGCCGCGAATCCTTCCTCAATCCACGGGGTCAATCTCCATCAGAATCGCGTCGCGTCCTTGATAGAAAGCGTAGCTGCTCCACGGCCAGTCCCGCGGATCTGCGACGAGTCCCCGCTTAAGCGGGTTCGCGTGCATATGCGCGAGCTTCTCAATCGTCTTTTTACGGCTCCAGACATTGAAATCGTAGAATCGCCGCTGCCAGAATTGCGGCAAGCGGCCGTCGAGTGGCAGGAGCGGCAAAGCATGAACAGGAAGGGATTGGTGGCGTGGCTGCTTCAGCACACAGAGCTTTATTGCACAGTATCGTCTCGCTGGTCGTGACACACTTTTCCCAGAGAAATACTTGCACAAAGAGGAAGATGCGATGACGAAACCTACACTGACGTCCAAAGACGGGAACGGCGGCGCCCGTGCCGCTCCTACAGAGAGCGTCGCTGGTATTCTGGAACGCGAGCTTGAACCTACGATTCACGACTGGATGGCGATGGTGGAGAAAGAATCAGAGCTAACACGCATCCCGTTGAACTATGAAGACCGGACCGGGCATCTTCACAAACTACTCCACGACGTAATTGCCCGCTTGCGCCTGGTCAAGGGGACCAGGGTCCCCATTTCGGTCGCCGCGGGTCACCATGGAGATTTGCGGCGTAAGCAAGGTTACACCGTTGCGAATGTGGTGGAGGAGTCCCGACTCCTGCAGGTCTGCATTTTCACGACGCTGCATAAAAATGCGCAGCATATTGAATTTGGCAAATTGCTTCCGGACGTCGTTACCATCGCCGACGAAGTGGACGCACAATTAAAGCAGCAGATGCTGCGTTTCATGGCAGCAGATGCCTCCGAGAGAAAGAACAACGCCACAGCCAGCTAAGCAGGCGTCCGCGCAGTAAACCGGACGCCAAACCGCGGGCTTCAGAGTCCTCTCCTCAAGTTGCCCCTTCGGCACGACGAAAAGAATGTGGCCTTGTACCGCGCAGACCAGCAGCATGCGGCGCGAGGACACACGTTGTGGAACGCACACGCTGCGGGACAGACAGCCCTCATATAACGTGATCAGGAGAGAAAAGAACTGCCATGCGCAATAGGAAAATAAACGGATGTGTACTGCTGATTGAGGGCAATCGTGCAGATGCACAGATCATTCTGGAATCACTAGCTACGGCAGGCGGCGGCCAGGTAAACGTTGAGTGCGCTGCTCGACTCTCGAGTGGTCTCGGACGCTTGCGGGAGGGAGGAGTTCAGGCAATCTTGCTCGACTTGGTCTTGCCTGATAGCCAGGGCGTCGAGACGTTCAACGAACTTTTCGAGCTCGCTCCGGAAATTCCGATTTTCATTCTTAGCGGGATAGAAACCGAAGACCTGGCAAAACAAGCCGTACTGGGCGGGGCGCGGGGATACTTCCTAAAAGATCAACTCGATCCTCACCGATTGATGTGGGCCTTGCGGCGCGCGATCAACGAAGCACCCTACGTTGAAAAGGAGCGCGCCCAGATCACGCTTAACTCTATTGGGGACGCGGTACTCTGCACGGACACCGCCGGCAAGATCACCTATCTGAATCGCGTGGCGGAAAAGATGACCGGCTGGTCTCGCGCCGAAGCGTCCGGAATGCCTCTCGCCGAAGTATTCCAAATCATCGACGGGACCACACGCGCACCCGCGCCGAATCCCCTGGATTTGGCCGTTGAACAGAATGAAATCATAGGCTTGACGGCAAATTGCATCCTGATACGGCGCGATGGGTTTGAATCGGCCATCGAAGATTCCGCGGCTCCGATCCTCGACCGGCACGGGCACATAACTGGGGCGGTAATTGTGTTTCACGACGTGAGCGCGGTCCGGGCGAAATCGCTGGAAATGTCTCATCTGGCGCACCACGATTTTCTGACTGATTTGCCAAATCGCATGCTACTCAATGATCGGCTGACGCAGGCAATTTCCTTCGCCCAGCGCCAAGGAAAGCAACTTGCTGTGATATTTTTGGATTTGGACGACTTCAAAAGGATCAATGATTCCCTGGGACATGGGACGGGCGACAAACTCCTGCAATCCGTGGCGGGAAGATTGTTGGCGACTGTGCGCCGCTCGGACACGGTAAGCCGGCTCGGCGGCGATGAATTTGTTGTGTTGCTTTCACAAGTGGAGCATCAGGAAGACGCGGCCTTCAGCGCGCGAAAGATTCTGAACGCCGTAACCGCGGCGCATCATATCGACGACAAGGAACTTCACATCAACGTGACCATGGGGATCAGCACATATCCCAATGACGGCCAGGACGCCGAAACGCTGATGAATAATGCGGACACCGCAATGTACGATGCCAAGGAGCATGGCCGCAATAACTATCAGTTTTTCAGACCGGACATGCATGTCCGGGTAGTCGAACGGCAATCGCTGGAAGGAAATTTACGCTGCGCGTTGGGACGGCACGAGTTCTTGCTGCATTACCAGCCGAAGATCCGGCTTATGACAGGAGAGATCACCGGCGTGGAAGCACTCATACGGTGGATGCATCCCGACCGTGGAATCCTTCCTCCATTGCAGTTTGTGCCGATTGCGGAGGAGTCTGGTTTGATTATTCCCATCGGCCAGTGGGTTCTGCACGAAGCCTGCAAGCAGGCCCGAGCGTGGATCGACTCGGGACTCCCGGCCGTGCCTGTCGCCGTGAATGTTTCCGCGAGCGAGTTCCGCGCCAAGGATTTTCTTTCCGGCGTTCGCGCGGTGCTCATCGCCACACGCGTGGATCCTCACAATCTTGAGCTTGAGTTGACCGAGAGCGTTCTGATGAGCGATGCCGAATCGACCGTGTCCACGCTTTGCGCGCTGAAAGCCATGGGTGTGCAGCTTGCCGTCGACGACTTCGGCACGGGCTACTCAAGCTTTAGCTATTTGCGGCGCTTTCCGCTGGACGCTTTGAAGGTGGACCGGTCGTTCGTGCAAGAGATCAGCGCGAACCCAGGCGACGGCGCGATCCTCAGCGCGATGATAAGCATCGGAAAGAGCCTGAAGCAACGCGTGATCGCTGAAGGTGTGGAAACGCACGCGCAGTTCAGCTTTCTTCGGAACCAGGGCTGCGGCGAGGCACAAGGATACTATTTCAGCCACCCGGTCGTCCCCGAGAGGTGCGCCGAGTTGCTGAAGTCAGGTATCAGCAAAAGAGAAGACGTCGTCCATTAGTAGTGGTTATGACCGGCGGCTCTCGCGAGCGCCCAAGCCGGAACTGACTCACAAACTCGACCATTTGCTTGCACAGCAAAATTGGGAGTGAGACAATAGGACAAAAGAGGACGAGCAAACACGGGGGTCAAAAAAATATGCAGACGAAATTGGTGCTAGTGGCGGCAGCGATTTTGATGGCCGTGCCGGTGATGGCGCAGGCTCAGAGTCAGACGAATCATGTTTCTGGGAATTACATGGAATTCCGCAACGCGGACGTCTACACGGGACCGTGCTTTGCGAATTCCGAAGTGGGCTTGACTGGACAGGACGCGGTGCTCGCGTGGCAGGTTGCGAATGGCGAGTGGAACGGCGTGTCCTTGTCGGGACTGGGCGTGGTTGCGGTGGTGCGCGCGAACGCGACGCTGGGCGATCCGTATGGCGATCCGTTGCCCGCGAAGGCGGCGTTCTTTGTCGACCAGCGTGCCAACGATGCGCAGCGCGCGGCGCTGATCGCTTTTGCGCAATCGCAATCCGCCGGACTCCTGAATGACGTGGTCGCCGTTGCGCCCGCGCCGATTTCCTTCACCGCCGATTCGAGCCGCATGGGCTGGCAGACGCTGGCGGTTGGCAACGTCGTGAAGCTCTCCACGCGCGCCATCAATATGGGCGACATGATTTGCCACAACGAAGAAACGTACTACTCGCCGCTCGCTGGACATCTGCAGCATGCAATGCCCGTTGTGGCGCGGGACAGCAGTTATCAGGGAAATTCGCTCGGCGTCACCTGGGATGATTCCGATCGCCGCAGCTCGTTCGTCGGCAAATTCGCGGAATAAGCTTTAAGCCAACTTCAGAAGCGAAAGGCCCGCCGTTCCGGCGGGCTTTTTCTTTTATGCAGAGAGCGCGCGAATAAATTTAGGCGCCGCGAATTCCAATTGCCCGGAAACCGCGCGAACGCGATAATCATCCATATGAATGAACGCTAAAGTTTTCATACGGGAGAAACGAAATGATTCGTCGGTCTGGGCAATATTTTGCTGGGCTCGCAGTTGTTGCGTTGCTGTGTTTAGCAAGCGCTGCGGGGGCGCAGGATTACAAAGCGGCAGCCGGAACTGTACCGGTGCCGCCGGAGATATCCGCGCCCCTGCGCGCGCTACTCTCCCCTGAGTCGACTTCCGTGACGGGCCCGAGCGGCCCTCTGTGCGAAATTTGGCTGCGCGCGGGAATCCCGGCAGCGGCGCCAGCGAGCTCTGCGCTTGGTGTGAATTATGGGCAACTGGTGGATGGCTCGTTCGTGGGCGCCATCCATTTTGACGCAGCGGTAAAGGATTTTCGCAACCAGACGATTCAACCGGGTACGTACGTGCTGCGGTACGGGCTGCAGCCGGTCGACGGAAATCATCAAGGAGTATCGGACTATCGGGATTTTCTGCTACTGACGCCAGTAGCTGCCGATACTGCGGCGGCAAATCTTGCGGATCATGATTTTTATGCGCTAAGCCGCAAGGCCTCCGGCGCGGGGCATCCTTCGGTGTGGAGTTTGGTGTCGACGGACAGCGCGCCAACGTTACTTCCGGGCATGAAGCACGACGAGAGCAATGATTTCTGGGTTCTCTACGTGAAGGCGACAGTGGGCAATTCGCCGACAACGCTGGGACTGGTCGTGGCAGGCCACGCGGAAGAGCAATAGGCTAGATTGCAGCAGTGCTTTGAGGTTTTTGTCACCATTTGCGCGCCTAAATCCTGCGTAAAGAAATCAGATTGGACCACGAGGAACGATGTACGTCTGCCGAAATTGTGACCAGCCGATTAACTCCGCGAGCGAGGTTTGTCCTTACTGCGGTGCGAACCAGAGCGAGCCCGAACCGGGTGCCACGCCGCAGCCCGTGAAAAAACGCAGCGCGACGAAGCTGGTCGTGGGAATCGGAATTGTGGTGCTGGGAATCTGGGGCATTATCTGGTTCGCGTTGCCGCTGCGATTCGAGAATCCTCGCCCGGCGGCAGAGAAGGCGGCGTTGACTTCGTTGCGTGAGCTGCAGAAGGAACTGGGAGTTTATCAGAACGGTGCGGGTTCATTTCCCGGATCACTCGAAATGTTGGGGCAGCCCGCAATGGCGGCAGCGCAGGAAGCGATGTCGGGGGGCTACTCGTTGCGGTACACGCCGAACCAGCTTGATGCGGACGGCAACGCGCATGGGTATGCGCTTATTGCGGTGCCGAGAAATTATGGCTACCGCAATTTTTATACCGATCAGACAGGAGTGATACGCGCGACTCGCGACAACCGGCCCGCGACGCCGCAAGATCCGGCGGTGAAAGTACGGTGACGAGCGGCAGTAAAGATCGAACGACGAAAATCGAAAAGCAAAACTCGAAAAACGTAAAGCAGTGACGAACGCGGATGTGATGGAGCGTTTGGGAAATTTCTGGTAACAGCGATCCGAAAAACAAATCGCCGTTACCAGAGCGAAAAGCTATACGTCGCGACTATCTGCGGCGACGGGACTTTTTCTTCGGGCGCGCCTTGGCCTTCTTTTTCGGCGCGGACTTTTTCTTCTTCGCAGGCTTCTTCGCCTTCTTGGCCTTGGCGGACTTTTTCGCCTTTGGCCTCGATGCAGCTCTCGCCGGAGTGCGGCTAGGCGTGGTGCGAGCAGCAATGGCGGGGCCTTCCTCTTCGTCCTCGTCGGTCTCCGCTTCGATCTCGATCACCTCTTCGGCGGTTTCCTCGTGTTCGTCACCGCCGAGCTCGCCCTGTTCTTCTTCCTCTTCTTCAAAGCCGGGGAGCTCGTTGTCTTCTTCCTCTTCATGAAACTTGGCGTCAAACATATTTCCTCCGCGGGGTAAAGAGCTCGGCGGCTGTCTTTCCCACTGGCTTTGTTTTAATCGCAGAGCCGGAAGTTTGTCAAGGCGCAAAAGCTAGACGGTTGGGGCGACAAGGCTGAATCGTGTTTCAGACTGGAGGGAAACGGGTTGCAAGAGAAGGTAAATTACAGTAAGTATATGAATTATATAGCTTTATGGTTCTGGCGCGACAGTTATACGGTCGCCTGCCCTCAGCTCCCGACTGGCCAAAAACCGATTTTCCTGCTTCAGGGCCGCCACAGTTGTGCCGTAAGCATGGGCGATGGACCACAAGGTTTCGCCTGGGCGCACGCGGTGCTCGGCGGCACGGCCGTGCGATGCTGCTTGCGATGTTTTCTTCATGGTCGCTGATACGGCGTGCCTATCGCGTCCGCGATTAGCGCCGCGTGGCTGGGTTCTGGCATTGCGCACTGGCCTTGCAACCGGATACGTGTTTTCGTAAATGCGCAGCAGGCGGCCACGCGGGGCTCGTGAGCCGCGGATGCGGTTCCAGCGTTGCAGCTCGCTAACGCTGACGTCGAAGCGGGAAGCGATTCGGTCGAGCGTATCGCCGGGACGCACGCGATAGTGCACCAGCCGCGGGCGCGGCGGCGCCGTGGGAACAATCAGCTCCGTGCCAGCGGCGGGCGGGTCGTGCGCATCGATCATGTTCACGTTTTCGAGCGACGCTACGGTCACGTGATACTGCCGCGCGATTTCGGCGAGGGTCTGGCCGGATTGGAGTTTCGCGATGCGCCAGGTCGTGCGCTTCTCCGCCGGTATGGACGCGAGTTCCTTTTGCAGCTCTGCGCCAGTTCCCTGAGGAATGTGAAGAGCGAAGCCTGGCTCGTTTGGCGTGATGCCCCTAACCAGTTCGGGATTCAGCGCCTGCAAATCGTCGAGACTCGCGTCGGTGGCGTCAGCGACAAGGCGCAGGCTGACGGAATGATCGAGTTCGACCGTGTCAAACGCGAGCGGCGGATCCGGATCGACGTGGATGCCGTAGAGCAACGGATCTTTAGCCACCATCGCCAGTGCCAAAATAATGGGAACGTAGTTCTTGGTTTGCTCGGGGAGGGCGTTGCGTCGCTGCAATTCCCAAAAGTCAGCGTAACCTGTGCGCTCAACCGCGCGTGCGACGTTGAGCGGCCCGGAATTGTACGCTGCCATCACCAGATACCAGTCGCCGAACATTTGATAGAGATCGCGAAAGTGCTCGGCGGCGGCGCGTGTTGCAGCGATGGGATCGTCGCGCTGGTCAACCCAGTAATTGCGGCTCAGACCGTATTCCTCGCCGGTGTACGGCATGAATTGCCAGATACCTCGCGCGCCCATGCTCGAAACAACTCGCGGCTTGAATGCCGATTCGGCCTGGGCGAGATAAATCAGGTCCTGGGGCACGCCTTCCTTTTTCAGTGTCGATTCGATCATCGCGCGATAGCGACCAGCGCGTTGAAGTCCAAGTTCTGCGATTTCCCGGCCGCGGGGCGATTCGAAGAAGCTCAAATATTGCAGAACGGATTGATTGACGGTCAGTGGCAAGTCATGAGGGACGCTGATCAGTTCCTTCTCAGCCATGGCCGCCAGGCGCGGATCCGTCGCCGGCAAGCTTTCCATGTTGGCGATTTCTTCGATGGGCGCCGTAGACTCCGGCTGCGCGGCTGCTTGTGTGTCATCGGTGATATCGGAATTATCTACATCATCTTGGCCGGAATCAGCCGCCGCTTCGTCTTTTTGCTCGGTTTCCATCTCGTAGTCCTGCATCGTATCGACGATGCGGTTGAAAAGGTCTTTCAAACGAGGGTCACCGGTGGCTTCCAGATGGCTTTTCATCAGGCGATCAAGCGCTGCATTGAAATCCCTGCGGGCGACGTCGAGTTGGCCGGCCTGATACGCTTGCTGACCTGCGTCATAGGTGACCTGTACCTGCTCAATCAAGGCGTCGACAGCAGGGTGAGGGCCGGTTGCGAGGTCTTGCAGATTAGCAATATGGTCTGGGAAAGGCAGCGCACCGATGTTTGCCGCGCTCGCGGACGAAACCTGGGGCGTGGGAGCTGGCGGGCGGACCTGCAAGGCGTGCTTGGCCGTGTCTTCGCACCCGGCAACGGCCAAAAACGACAATGCAAGTGCCGTCGCCAGGAGTGGAATCCCTTTTCTGCGCCTCATTCGCCCTCCGAGCCGTTAGTACATACGACGGCTGGCTTTCGCAAACGTTTCCGCTCGCGTAACTTCCCCTTTGATGTCGGTGCAGCGCCCGAATCTAGTCCTCGAAAGCCCCTAGATTGGCAGCGTCCTACCAAAAATTGTACGGGGTGGGAATGGATGGGTCAACCAGGTTATCGAGGAGGGGTTGACCGACGCGCGACATCGAGTACTAGCCTAATTTACTGGACACCGGGACAGGCAATACGAGCCGCGAGTAAAGCAAATGGCCCAGGGGTAGACGTCGTTAAGCCAGGGCTTGGCGGAGGTCGGCGATGAGGTCGGCGGGGTCTTCGAGGCCGATGGAGACGCGGACAGTGCCCGGCTCGACGCCGGCGCGGAGAAGTTCGTCGCGCGACATATTGTAATGCGAAGTGTAAATCGGCAGAACGACGAGGGATTCGACTCCGCCGAGACTGGCGGCGAGCGCGAAGATTTGCACGCGGTCGCAGAATCGGCGCGCGGCGGCGAGGCCGCCTTTCAAGTCGAACGAAAGCATGCCGCCGAAATCGCGCATCTGGCGGCGCGCCAATTTGTGGTCAGGATGAGAAGCGAGTCCGGGATAGTGGACGCGCGCGACTTTGGGATGGCGTTCAAGAAACTTCGCGACGGCCATCGCGTTTTTGCACTGGCGTTCGACGCGCACGGTGAGAGTTTTCATTCCGCGAATCAGCAGATACGCCCCCGCGGGATCCATGCAACCGCCGAGATAAATAATGTTGTCGCGCACGCGATGGATCCATGCGTGCGAGCCGGCAACGGCTCCAGCGATTAAATCCGAATGGCCGCCGAGATATTTCGTCGCGCTGTGAACGACCATGTCAAAACCAAGAGCAAGAGGCTTTTGCAGCACCGGGCTGGCGAACGTGTTGTCAACGATGGAGACGAGTTTGAATTCGCGCGCGATGGCGACGGCGCGGCGCAAATCCACGAGACGCAGCGAGGGATTCGTGGGCGTCTCGACGTACAAGGCGCGCGCTCGCGGCGTGACGATGTCCTCGATGCCAGCGAGATTCGGTTCCACGTGGCGAACGCGAATCCCGAAGCGTGGAAACAGATCGCGCATCAGGCGGTACGTGCCGCCGTAAAGTTGCGCAGTCGAGATAACTTCGTCGCCGGAGCTGAGCACGGCGAGAAGCGCGCTCGAAATGGCGGCCATGCCTGACGCGGCGACAATGGCGGCTTCTGCGCCTTCGAGTGCGGCGATTTTCTCCTCGGCGATGGCGAGCGTGGGATTGCCGTAGCGCGTGTAGATGTAGGCGGAGCTTTTGCCTTCGGCCCAGCGCTTCATCTCGGCGGTCGAGGAAAATGTGAACGTGGAGCTGCGAACGATCTCGGGCGCGACGGGGCCGCTGCGGCCGTGCTTGCGCTCGCCGCGGTGAATCGCGATGGTGGCGTCAGCCCAGGGCGGCGCTGATTTGCTTGGCTTGGTTTTTGTGCGCGATTTCATGCGGGGCAGATTGCAACTTTACGGCGCTGCGCGCAAGGGCCAATTTGGCTCAAAGGCCAGATGATGTAGGCGCCGCTCGAGTCCGCGTCGGCTAACCGAGTGCACCCAGCTAGATCTTTGTTCGTACTTGCAGATAGCTGTACATCAGACGGCTTAAGGGCCGCTCAGAAACTGCTCGGGCATTCATGTCGTCAGGAAACCACTCCAAAAATTTCGAGATCCGACACGCAAATCTGGTCAAACCACAGAGCGGGAATGACGATGGCGTTCTGAATATCCTCAATTGCCCAGCGTGACAAGCTGCGAAACGGCTGCGATCGTCGAGCAGAGTCAGTTGCAGAGCTGCGAAGAATGGACCAAGCTTCACAAGTTGCATTCAGGAGAGAGCCGCATAAGCACCTGTCGAAGTCTGGCACCCGTTGATCACGTCTGCAGGGGTTGGGAACCGGGAATCCGCACGGGTCACGCCAGAGGGAAGAGATACTCCGAGCTCCTCGAAATCGATGGGACTTTCTGCTCAGTAACGCAGTCCTGCCGCATCTGCTGAGGTTGCGGTTCCACGTCGTTCAGGTCCGATGTCATCCGGGGCAACGCGCTAATCCTTGGCGCATAACTCGTGACTCGACATGAGCTTTTCCAGCCGTCCGACGGTACACCGTGCTCGATCGCTTCGGCTCCTCTGCGATCAGCGCTGAGTAGCGGCAGAGATTGGCGGACCTATCGCCGAGCGCAAACAGGCACTTAGCGCTGGAGTTCATTATCTACTCCGAATCCAAAACTATTCTCTGACGCTAGATGAGCGTGCGCGCGCCTAAGAGATGTTTGAATCAGTGTTCGTCGGGTCGTGTGAGGTTCTCGCTGACGGGCGACTGTCCGGAAGTGACAGGATTTTACAACAGATATCACCGGCGATATCCTCGGCGCGTTCATGTAGGCTGAGCATTGGGTCTATGTCCTGTTTGAACTCTGAGAGGTGCAAGCCAAATCGGAATCGCGTTCCACACCTATAGGATGGCATGCTGAAACTGCGGAAGTCAGTAGGTAGCGCCGCGCTCAGATCGATACACGTCTCGCTTCCGCCATCACGGCCCTGTCAGGAACTGCCGGTCAAGGGTTGCCCGAGGCCAGACAGGATGATGCACGCGCGAACGAAACTTCGCGGCCATGGAGTCGCGATTAGGCGCTGGCGGCTTCTTCGTCCTCGGCGGCGGCGTGGGGTTTGTGGGCGGCGATGATTTTCTGGGCGATTTCGGCGGGGACGAAATCGTAGTGCGAAAATTCCATGGAATAGCTGGCGCGGCCCTGGGTCATCGAAACCAAATCGTTGGCATAGCTCAACATTTCCGCGAAGGGCACTTGCGCGCGCACGATGACGTTCTGGCCGCGCGCTTCGCTGCCGCTGATGTGGCCGCGGCGCGAGCTGATATTGCCCATGATGTCGCCGGAATATTGATCGGGCGCGTAAACTTCGACCTTCATGATGGGTTCGAGGAGCGCGGGCTTGGCCTGCTTCATCGCTTCCTTGAAGGCGAGCGCGCCGGCGATTTTGAACGCCATGTCGGAAGAATCGACGTCGTGATATTTGCCGTCGTAGAGACTGGCGCGAAAATCGACCACGGGAAAGCCGGCGAGGAAGCCGCGTTCGGACGCGTCGCGAATTCCCTTCTCGACCGATGGAATCCAATTCTTCGGAATCGCGCCGCCGAAAACATCATCGACGAATTCGAAGCCGGCGCCGCGCGGGAGCGGCTCCATCTTGATGCGGCAGAGGCCGAACTGGCCGTGGCCGCCGGTCTGCTTTTTGTGTTTGCCTTCCGCATCGGCCTTGGCGCGAATCGTTTCGCGATAAGCGACTTTTGGCGGATGCAGCGCGAGGTCCACATGGTAGCGCTTGCGCAATTTCGCGACGACGACTTCGATATGCTGCTGGCCCGCGCCCGCGAGGAGAAATTCCTTGGTCTGCGGATCGCGGCTGAAACGCAGCGCGGGATCTTCCTCGAGGATGCGATGAATGGCGACGCCGATGCGGTCTTCATCGGCGCGCGTTTTTGGCTCGATGGCGAAAGTGATGGAAGGCTCGGGGAGATGCGCGGGGGGATAATACAGCGGCGCGGATTTGTCGCCGAGCGTGTCGCCGGTGGTGCTGTCTTTTAGCTTTGCGATGGTGCCGATGTCGCCCGCGTGAAGCTCATTGATGGCAGTGGCGGTTTTTCCCTGGCGGATTTCGAGATGCTGGAAACGCTCGGATGTGTTGCGATTGAAATTCGCGACGTTGGCGTCGTTGTGCAGCACGCCGCTTAGGACTTTGAAATAGCTGATGCGGCCGGCGAACGTGTCGGCGATGGTTTTGAAAACGAAAAGCGAAAGCGGCTCTTTGTCACTGACGGAACGCTCGATGGTTTCGCCCTTGCGCGCGGGTTCTTTGTAAGCAGGCGCCTTGCCGCGCTCGGCGGGAGACGGAAATGTTTCAACGATGAAATCGAGGATGGCGTCGCTGCCAATATTTCGCAATGCCGAACTGACCAGCACGGGATAAATGCGCTTTTCGAGCACAGCTTCGCGCAAACCTTTTTTCAAATCTTCAACCGGCAACGTGCCTTTGTCGAAGAATTCCTGCATCAGCTCGTCATCAATTTCGGCGACCATTTCGACCAGCACTTCGTGCGCGGTCTTGGCGGCTTCGGCCATGTCGGCGGGAATGTCTTCGACTTTGGCCTTGCCATCGCCATCGGGCGCATAGATGAGAGCCTTCATGGCCACAAGATCGATCACGCCTTTGAAATTTTTCTCCGCGCCGATGGGAAGCTGAATGGGAACAGCGCCGCGTCCGAAAACCTGCTGAATTGACTCGAGGGCGCGCTCGAAACTGGCGAGTTCGCGGTCCATCCAATTGATGACGAAGGCGCGAGGCAGATCGTATTCGGTCGCGTAATCCCAAACTTTTTCGGTGACCACCTGGCAGCCAGCGGCTGCGTCGACGAGAATCAGAGCGGCGTCAGCGGCGATGAGCGAAGCTTTCGTGTCGTTGATGAAAGTGGAATAGCCGGGGGTATCGAGGAAATTGATTTTGGTTTTTTCACCGGCGCCCCACTCGGCGTAGGCGAGGCCGGTGTGGATGGAAATCTTTCGCGCGATTTCTTCTTCGTCCCAGTCGGTGACGGTGGAGCCGTCGGTGACTTTGCCGAGACGCGGGGTCATGCCCGCAGTGAACAGCATCGACGACACGAGCTGCGTTTTCCCCGTGTCGCCGTGGCCTACAATGCCCACGTTGCGAATTTTCTCCGTGTTATAGACTTTCATTTTTCACCTCGAAGATCCCGCGCCTGATGGCGAGGGACCGAATGTTTTCAATCCTTAGAGCCAGATTTATGAGCCTGGACGGCTGTGAAGATGGAATTGCGCGGAACAGTTTCAGGCAAGTGGCGTGCGCAAAATCTCGATTTGGTTGCAGTTTTGTAGCGGCGGCCGGACGGCCGAGAGGACAGCGGCGAGCGCAAACGCGTCCGAGGCGCATCGGAGAAACCGTTTCGCCTCCTGCGGAAAGCCGGATGCTAGCACACGGCTCATCGCGTCTTCAATGATGAACCGCTGCAAGCGCCCGCAACTAAAGTCTGCAATTGGGACATCGGCTTACTCGGAAGCTCAACAGATATTGCTATTCCGACGGAGCGTATTTCTTGCCGGAGAAACAGAATGGCTCGCGAAGGAAGAATTTTTCACATTTTCAGTAGATATCTAAATGGGAGCATAGGTAACTGCTTGTTTATGAGTGACTTGAACAAGGAGTGTAAATCGGCAGTTTGGCGCAGCACATGCAAGATGCCGGGCTGGGTAGGACGACAATCCAGGGAGGCTTTTAGTCATGAAGGCAAAGTTTGCAACGATGATTCTAGGAGCGCTGCTTTTCGCGGGGGGCCCGGTTTTCGCGAGCGGCGTGAATTTCGACTTTTCCACGCCCGCCGGAGCACTCGGTGTTTCGCAGACGTATACGTCGAACAGCGTGACGATCACGGCTTATGGATGGTCCGGATGCTCCGGCGGAGTCAATGTGGTCCTTACAGGGTGCACGGCGCACGATCTCTACGGCAAGAATGCCGGCGGCGACGAGAACGGCTTGGGATTGACCGGATCGAGCGATTTCGAAATTGGCACGAATCAAATGGTCCAGCTTGATCTGACAAACCTAATTAACGCGGGTGCCACTTCAGTGACGCTTGCAATCGGCAGCGTGCAATCGGGTGAAGGCTATGACATTTGGGAAGGGAACGCGCTGGGATCATCCGGCTCGGCGGTTATCACGGACGGCACGCTGGACGGCACGGCATTCACAGTCGGCCTGAACAGCAAGGATCCTTACTTGGGAATCAGCGCGTATTCGAGCGACGTTTTATTGACTTCGCTCGCCGCGCCGACACCGACGCCAGAACCGGGAACATTGGCTCTGCTTGGAACTGGTTTGCTGGCTTTTGGATTTGGGCTGCGTCGGCGGTTTGCCTCGCACTCGGTTTAGTTTTAGATTCGCTTGTTGCTGCCTTGGTTTGGCGCCGGGCCGTCCTCTCCTTCGGCCCGGCGCTTTTTCTCGTAGATCCACGGGAGTTGAGGACAGCACGATTTTCGCCGTTACGACCCTCGGGCGGCATGGCGAAAAATCTGTATCAAAAACTGAATACATTTGCACACCGAATAGTGGAGTCCTCGGACTTAATCTGCCATAAATAACTCATTCATAAATAGTTACCGCATGCGCCTGTCCGCAATCTTTGGCCGTCGAAGTGCTGCTAACACATTGCAACATTTGGTATGTTTCAAGGGGAACCTAGGAAAATGACGAAGATAAGGTTTGCAGTATGGGTTTTGGCGATGCTGTTTTTTGGGGCAGCGCCTGTCTTCGCGAGCGGCGCGAGTTTCAATTTCAATTTTGGCGGACCTGACACAGCTCTCGGCACTTCACAGAGCTATGTGTCGAACGGAGCCACAATTACGGCGAACGGCTACGTCTGTTCAGCCACCGACTCCACGACTTCCGCGACACTCTCCAATTGCAGCGCGACGAATCTTTTTGCGAAGAGTGATGGACCGAACGAAACGGGTTTGGGCCTTGCAGGTCAAGGGAACGGAGAAAACGAGATCGGGTTTGACGGTACGAACGCCGACTACGTCATCGGCCTGGACGTCAGCAGCCTGTTTAATCTGGGCGCGACGTCGATGACGCTGAGTTTCGGGAGCGTCCAGCCCGGAGAAGCTTACGCGATTCTTGGATATGGCTCCGATCCGTTCCTAAACAGCAGCTTTGCGCTGACGAACACGCAAGCATGGGTGGGCAACGACGGGTCAACCAGCGCGCAGGTTTTCTCTTCGACGATCAGCCTGAATGCCAACGACCAATTTCTGGTTTTAGTTTCACCCTGTGGTGCCAGCCTCAATCCGCCGCCTTGCGGAAGCAATATGACTCTCGATTCGCTAACCGCGCCAACGCCGGAACCGGGAACGCTAGCTCTTTTGGGAACTGGTTTGCTGGCTTTTGGATTTGGGCTTCGCCGCCGCTTCGCGAGCCACGCGGCGTAGTCTTAAGAACCCGCTTATCCGCTTTGCCTTCACGCCGGGCCGTCCTCTCCTTCGGTCCGGCGTTTTTTTTGCTCCGCGCGTGTTGACAAAGAGTTTTCCCTCGTGTTCAACGCGCGCTGCATCCTGTCAAAACCCAAAGGCATACCGCAGAGGTGCAGAGAAGTGCGGAGGAAAAAAGAAAGCCCGCGCGTGGTAGAACCCGGAGAAGACCGGGCCGCGCGGGCCTAAGAAGACAGAAGTTCAGCTTATATCTATCCTATTTACTCCTATTCAGTCCCCAGCGCAAGTGGTTGTGCATGCAAGAAAAGTCGACCAAGGTAATCGAAAGATGCGGGCAAATACGCCTGGGCTCTGCGAGCCTGCCTGCGGCAGGCATGCCTGTGGCGCCAATTGAGAGCCTGTGCCGCGCAGTTCAGGGGGCGATGAAAAATTCGCCGTCGGGTTGGAGGTAGCCATAGGCCATGCTGGGCGTATTGAACGCGGCGGCGGTGCGGCCGGCGCGATCGAGAAGAATGAGGCCGCCGGTGGCGTGCGTGCGGCGCGCAAGCAGCTGAACGCATTCGTCCGCAGCGGCCTGGGGCGCGGCTCCGTTGCGGAGAAGATCTGCCGCCATTTTCGCCATCACGATTTTCATGATCGCTTCACCGTGGCCCGTGCATGAGATGCCGCCCGCTTCCGCATCGGCGTAACAACCGCAACCAATGAGCGGCGAATCGCCCACGCGTCCTGGGAATTTGCAGCATGTCCCTCCGGTAGAGGTTGCCGCGACGATTTGCCCGTGCACGTCGCGGGCAACAGCACCGACGGTACCGTGCTTGTGGCCGAAGTGAAATTCGGAAGAGTGATTCCCTTCCCGGCAACGCTGCCAAGCCTTGCGCTCGCGATCAATGACCAACTCAGAAGGATCGCACAGAGCAATGCCGTTTTCCTGCGCGAATAATTCCGCGCCCTCGCCAGCGAGCATCATATGCTCGCTCGATTCGAGAATCTTACGCGCGAGACGAATGGGATTCTTGATGCGTTCGACGGCGGCAACGGCGCCAGCCTTGAGGCTCGCTCCATCCATGATGATGGCATCGAGTTGGACGCGACCGTCGCGATTCAGATGCGCGCCGGTGCCCGCGTCGAATGTTACGTCGTCTTCGAGGACAATGATGGCGGCTTCGACCGCGTCCATGGCCGCGCCACCGCGCGCGAGGATTTCGCGACCAGCGTCGAGAGCGTGGCGAATTCCCGCGCGGCAATCGGGAATCGCGGCGGCAGGAATGTCCCATGCGCCGCCATGAACAATGAGGGAGAATTTCGGGGAATTCACGTCAGAACGCGAGGCCCAGGAAAATAAGCACCGGACCGACCACAATCATAAGGCTCAAACCAAGGAGCAAGCGCAAAACATGCTCGCGGCCAACGCCGAATCGCGAAAGCTTGGGCGCTTGAAATTCATGCCGCGGCTGATTCAGCGCAGCGCGGAAAATTTTCAAGTAGGTCTCGAGCCAGAAGAAAATCTCGCGACGCGATTGCCAGAGCAGGTGAAATCCCGCAAGGATCACAAGAAGGCCGACGAGCGCCAGCGGGCCGTGTATCTTCATGCGCCCCGCTTTGCGGCGCGAGAGAGCAGGTCGCGCAACCGGTTGTCCGCATGAGACTCGCCAAGTGGTTCGGCATGGGATTCAAGCGGCGATGCGGCAAAAGGCAGCGCGGTCTGTTGCGGCTGCGAGACGGGGGGAGTGGCGCGTCCGCGAGTTCCTGACCAGCTGCGCGGCGCTGTCCTTCCGTCTGATTCCAGGTGTGCCAGATACGATGAATCACGGTGAGATTCGGACCGATGGCAAGAATAAACAGCGCGATAGGCACGCGATTCACAAGTGCGCCGAGAATCATCAGTCCAAGGCGTTCCGGGCGTTCCCAAAAACCGACGCGACAGCTCTCGATCAGAGATTCCGCGCGCGCCTGTGAATAGCTGACCATCACCGCTCCAGCCATGGCGAAGCCGGTGACAAGCGCGTACAGGAAACGATTCACGGTGGCGTAGTAGACCAGTAGTCCAAGAAATATTGCGAGATCGGCGTAACGGTGCAGTACAGACTTGAGGAATGAGCCGAAGAAATCAACGCGCGGCTGGCGATGAGCGAGAGGCCGCGCCAGCAAATCGCACAATGCGGCGGGAATCATGACGAGCCCCGCCGTCGTGAAGCGGCCTGTGCCGAAAAAAATGCCCGCGACAAGGCAGCATGCGAAGCCGGCCAGCGTCAACAAACTTGCGGGAACGCGGGCTTTATCCAGGATGGCGGCTGCCCGGTCGAGCAACCAACGGAAGGGTCGGCCGAGAGTTTCGATGCGCATGTTGGCGGCGCTCACGCGTCTTTAAGGCTCTCCTATATGCATATGCACTTATACATCGTCATGGATCGTCAAGAGATGCACGACCTCAAATTCCTTGACGCCCGCGGGGGTTTGAACCTGAACTTCATCACCGGCTTTTTTGCCGAGAAGCGCGCGACCAATGGGTGAAGAAGTGGAAATCAGTCCCTTGGCGGCGTCTGCTTCCTCGGCAGTAACGAGCTTGTACTCCATTTCCAACGATTTTCTGATGTCGAGCAAGCGTACCGTGGAGCCGTATGCGGCGCGATCTCGCGGAAGATTCTCAAGATTGAGCATCGAAATCTCCGCCATGCGCGTGTGCAACTGACCGAGCCTGGCCGAAACAAACGATTGGCGCTCCTTGGCGTACTTATATTCCGCGTTCTCTTTGAGATCGCCGTGTGCGCGCGCTTTCATGAGCTCTTTGGGCAAGTCCGTGTGTAGCTCATGATCGAGCAGCGCGATTTCTTCCAGAAGCTTTTTTTTGAGTCGCTCGGCAACGTCGGACATTTTATTCTTCTTTGTGCGTGGACGGGAGCCACGAATTGGCTGGGCTCTTCGACCCGATGTGGACTTTTTTCGCAAGGCTCCTGAAACATTACCGTTTACGTCTGAATTATAGAGGATTTTGCGTGCAGGCCGCAATGCGCAGAATTGAACATATCTGGCGGGCGCCGGAACGGTGGTCATTAAAGCTGGCGTCCCACCACCGGTAGGTTCTCCTCTGCCGCGGTGAGACGCGAAAGACGCCGCTGCTGATGCCGACCTAAAGAAAGACAACTCGGAACACGGCCACTTGACGGTGACGCGCCTGAAGATGGTCAGCGAGTCTTGCGAGAAGTAAAATAATTGCAGTGGGCAGTGGGGCGTCTGGTTAACTTGGATTTCTCAATTTCAGCCTGTTTTTGTTTTCTTCGAGAAAAGCGCGGAGTTCATCGGCTGAGTTGAGCAGGCGCACCCACTGTTCATAATAAAGTGTCACGGGAAAGCGGCCGAGCCCGTAAACGCTGACCCCGCCTTTTTCACCGACCTTGAATTGCAGACCACCGGGTAGTTTCGAGCCCGATTGCTTTTCGAGTTCGGCGATGCGCGCCATCAATTCTTCTTTGGTCGGTTCTGTCATCGAATTCACTCCGGCGAAATTTTGCAAAGATAATCTGCGAGGTTTGTCTGCGCGTTTTCGGTCCGTATGGTTTCCTCGGGCCTCTTCGATTGCGATAAGGATTCCTCAAAGCGATGATGGTTACACAACGGACGAGAAATTCTGGCGGATAGGGGGGACACTGCCCCATAGAAACGCGGTTTTGCTAAGCTTTGCATGAATTTGCTTGGCTACTCCTCTCAAATCACTGAAAAGAAATTATCGTAACTTGTTGTGATCGCAGAATCTCGTGGTGCCCAAATCAGAGCCGTGAAAGTAGCAAAACCTCGAATTCATCCGCGAATCAGTAGCACAAACAGTAGCACACATCGAGTGCCAACTTGCGAGGCTCCTACGGTATACTCTCCCGCTTGGCACGTGCGGATTCTTGGGAGGGTACTTACATCATGACACGAATTTCGTGGGTTGCGTATTGGGGGCTGGCTTTCGCCAGCGTCTTGGTATTTTCCTTGGGCGCGGCGGCGCAGGTCAGTCCCGACCTCTATGCCGGCCTCGCGTGGCGTAACGACGGGCCGTTTCATGGAGGCCGCATCTCCTCCGTCAGCGGCGTCATCGGCCAGCCCGGTGTGTTCTACGCCGGCACGCCCCAAGGGGGCATCTGGAAAACCACCAGCGCCGGCGTCACCTGGTTCCCCATATTCGATGGGGTGAAGAGCGTGGACAGCATTGGCGCCATCCAGGTCGCTCCCTCCAATCCTGATATCGTCTATGCCGGTGCCGGCGATCCCATCGGCGGCAGCCTCGGCAACGGCATGTGGAAGTCCACCGATGCCGGCAAAACTTGGCAACACATCGGCTTGGATGACACCGTGAAGATCGACCGCATACTAGTTGATCCCACCAATTCTAAGCTGGTGATCGTCTCCGCCCTCGGCGATGCCGCCCACCATGGCGGCGGTATCTACCGCTCCACGGATGGCGGCCAGACTTGGACCAATGTCCTGAAGCCCGCCGACTACGATGGCACCCGCGAAGTGGAGTACGCATACGACGACCCCAGCGTCATGCTGGCCGACACGCAGGGAACGGGAGGCGGTTTCTTCCGGGGTCCCGGGCCTCAGCCCAAGACCAAGCCGCCGCTGGTCTTCAAATCCACCGACGAGGGCCAGACATGGACGCAGGTCAAGATTCCGTCTTTGCCGGGCCGCGTTAGCGTGGCGATCTCCATGCACACCAGTGGCCGGCGCATCTATATCATTGGCAACAATGTCGAAAAGGGCTCGGGACTGTTCCGTTCCGACGACGGCGGTGCCACCTGGCAGCACATGGCAGGCAAGGACACTCGCATCAGCAACGGGCAGGGCGCCTATAGCTGCGGCGTCTTCGTGGACTCGCAGAACCCTGACATCGTTTACACCGTCAGCACCGCGATGTACCGCTCGACCGACGGAGGGGTCACCTTCCACGCCTTTAAGGGCGCGCCTGGCGGAGAGGATTACCACGAGGTTTGGATCGATCCCGCCAACGGCAAGCGGATGGTGATCGGCGCCGACCAGGGCGCGAGCGTAACTCTCGATGGCGGCGACACTTGGAGCC
Source organism: uncultured Acidobacteriota bacterium (assembly GCA_963757905.1). Taxonomy (GTDB): domain Bacteria; phylum Acidobacteriota; class Terriglobia; order Acidiferrales; family UBA7541; genus DAHUXN01. Next base: position 193,752 of record CAVWSV010000007.1, read on the forward strand.
TCTGGTACACCGAGCCGATCTCGCAGGTCTACCATGTCGCCACCGACAGCCAGTATCCCTACTGGATCATGGCCTCACAGCAGGATACCGGCGCGGTGATGACCAGCAGCCGCGGCACCTGGGGCCAGGTCAATTTCACCGACTGGAGTCCGCTGCCCTCATCCGAATTCGGCATTCTCACACCGGATCCCCAGAACGCCCACATCATCTATGGTGTCGGCTATGGGCCGGGCGGAGGAGGCGGCAGCGACCTGATAAAAATTGATATGTCGACCGGGCAATGGCAGAACGTCGCGCCTAACTTCGGTGCCGATGCAATCAAGTACCGCGGCGGTCGCGACTTCCAGAAGGAGTTCGATACGGCCTTCGATCCCAACGCTCTTTACGTCGCTTACCAGTGCCTGCTGGTCTCGCGCGACGGCGCCCATTCTTGGAAGGCCTTCAGCCCCGACCTGACAACGCCCAAGGGTGCGCCGGAGGTGGCCTGCGGCACGCCCCTGCCGCCACCGAAACCGCCACAGCAGCCGAAGCCGCAGGCGACACCGGGGCAGCCGAAGCCGACGCCACAGCCGGCGCCGGAGAGCGGCGGACGATTCGTCCCCCCTGGACCCTCCATCAGCGACTTCTCGATCTCAAAGGTCAGAAAAGGTGTGGTCTGGACGGTGAGCAGCAACAGCCAGATCTACAACACCATGGACGGCGGCAAGCACTGGAACAACGTCAGCAACATCACCGACATGCCACCCCATGCCAACCTCAACACCATCGAAGCCGGCGATGACGTGAATACCGCCTACATCACGGGCCGCATCGGCGGCCGGCGCGGCCCCGGAGCCCCCACCATTCCTGCCAGTGAGGACGCCGACGTGCCGCTGATCTGGCGCACCACCGACAGCGGCAAGACATGGACCAGCATCGTCAATGGCCTGCCCCGCGACGAGCGCACGGGAAGCTGGGTCAACATTCTGCGCGCCGATCCGCAGCAACCTGGCCTGCTTTTCGTCGGCACGGAGACCACCGTCTACGTCAGCTTCGACAATGGGGATCATTGGCAGTCACTGCGCCAGAACCTGCCCAGCACTTCCGTCCGCGACCTCGTCATCCACACCGATTACCACATGAATGACCTGGTCATTGGAACTTACGGCCGCGGCTTCTGGATTCTCGACGACATCACACCGCTGCGTCAGATCGCCGCCAACGCCAAGGACATCAGCTCCTCCTCCGCCTATCTCTTCAAGCCCGAGGAGGGCATTCGCACCCGCATCAACAGCAACTGGGACCAGCCCACTTCAATCGAAGTACCCCATGCGCCCAATCCGCCTTATGGAGTGATCGTGGACTATTACCTCCGCCACCAATCCGATGAGCCAATTCAGCTCCAGATCTTCGACTCCCGCGGCGATCTGGTGCGCACGATGTCCAGCACTTTGCCGCCACCCATCGAGGGCCAAGCTTATCCCCGCTACTGGCTGGCCTCGCCCCAGTCGCGGGCTCTAACCAACGACGCCGGTCTGAACCGCGTCAACTGGAACCTGCACTATGACGCCCCGCCAGCCTTCCGGCACGACCTAGAAAACCAGATGAACATGGTGGCGGGCAGTGTCACTCCTGGTCCACACGGGCCGCAGGTGATTCCGGGGGTTTATACGCTCAAGCTCACCGTGGACGGCCAGGTCTACACTCGCCACGCCACCGTCATGAACGACCCGCGCGTCGGCCAGAGCCCTAAGCTTATGGCTGACCTGCGCGCCCAGGACCAACTCACGCTGCTCGCGTATCACGGCATGCAGCAGAGCTATGAAGGCAATCACGAAGTCGACGCCGTCAAGGCGCAACTCGCGTCCCTGCTGCCGGGCAACCTGCCCGCCGATGTCGCCTCGCAGGCCAAGGCGCTCGATGCCAGCCTGACCAAGATCGGCGGCGAGATGCCGGCTGGAGGCGGCTTCTTCTTCCGTCGTCCGGCTCCCGCGCCCGGCGCGCTGCAATCCTTCCTCACACTGAACGACGACTACAACACCATGGTCAGCATGATGCAGGTGGGCCTCGACATGGCGCCTACCCCCACGCAGATCACGACTTGGGAGAGCGACTGTCGCGACTACAACGGCACAGTGGCCGCCTGGAAGGCGTTGCAAAAACAGCAGGTCGCAGACTTCAACGCGGTGCTGGCCAAAAACCACCTGCAAGAGCTAAACGTCGCGCCCACGAAGCTCACCGACGCGTCGTGCAGCTTTAAGGGCGGTTCCAACTAAGCAGGAAGTTAAGACCAAGAACGTTATGCAGTTAATCGGACGCGGTGGATTTCATGGAGGCAGACCGTACACCTGCCGTTCAATCGCCGAAAGCTGCATCGATCTTGAAGGTCTTCACACGCTGGTAGATGGCGGCCGTTGGGATTAAATGTGGAGAAAACAGTCGCACGTAGTAGCACGTGCATCAATAGGCAGTGTTTTTCGGGTTGTTTTTATGCTGGCGGAGAGGGGGGGATTCGAACCCCCGGTAGGGATTTTGTCCCTACAACGGTTTAGCAAACCGCCGCCTTCAGCCTCTCGGCCACCTCTCCGCGGTCAGGTGAAACAGGCTGGCGCACAGTATAACATTATCGGCCGCAGCCGCTTCGCACCCTTTTCAATTGAACATCAGCGCCCGCTTCCGTGCGCAGGCGAGCCGCATCGGGATGTAGACTAGTGCGATTTGGCGCAAGGAGACACGACTGAACTCGCCTGCGAATGAGTATACGCAGCGTCGCGAAGCGCGACTGAAGGTTCGCGCCGAACGCGAGCAAGTGCATCTCCGCGTCGGAAACTTCAAATTAGCCGTCATTGTATTGGGCCTCGTGCTCGCCTGGTTTTCGCTTATCAAAAACGCTGTATCGGACTACTGGATGATTCTTCCCGTGGCGGCTTACGGCGCGCTGGCCGTGTGGCATGAGCTTGTGATTCGGGCGCGCACGCGGATGGAGCGAGCGGCGGCGTTTTACGAGCGCGGGCTGTCGCGGATTGAAGACCGCTGGGCGGGAACAGGCGAGACGGGCGAGCGATTCCGCGATGCGAAACACATCTACGCCGAGGATCTCGATTTATTTGGAGCCGGAGGATTATTTCAGTTGCTGTGTTCCGCGCGAACCGCGATGGGCGAAGAGTCGCTGGCAAGGTGGCTGCTGGCGCCATCGGCTGTCGCTGCGATTCACGAGAGGCATGAGCTGGTCGCGGAACTGCGCGAAAAAATCGACTTGCGCGAGGATGTGGCGTTGAAAGGCGAGGGTCTGCGTGCCGAGTTGAATCCGGCGGGGCTGGCGGCGTGGGCCGAGGGCACGGCGGAGCCGGCAAATCCATTTGTACGAGGCCTCGTCGCGGCGCTGGCGATTGCGTGTGTGGCAACGATTGTTGCCTGGGCGATAACGGGCGAAGTCCTTCCATTCCTGATCGCTCTGCTCGTGAATCTGGGCGTGTACGCAAGGCTCAAGAAACGAGCCGAAGCGGCGGTGGAAGGGTTCCAGTGCAATGAAGATGGCTTGACACTCTTCGCAGAGATCCTGAAGCGCCTCGAGGATGAGCCGTTCTCTTCTGCGCGGCTGCGGCATTTGCAGGAGCAGCTGAAAGGCAGCGATACCGAACGCGCTTCGCACGCGATGCGACGACTGGCGCACATGGTCACGTGGATTGATGCGCGCGACAGCTATTTCATGAAGCTGATCGAATTGCCGGTTCTTTACTCGGTGCAGCTAGGCTTTATCGTGGAGGCGTGGCGGCGATGGGGACGGCGCGTGCGCGTTTGGATTGACGTGGTGGGTGAGATGGAGGCGCTGCTGTCGCTCGCGGCGTATGCGTACGAGCATCCGGACGATCCGTTTCCTAAAATCGCGGAAGCGAAAAACGCGGCCGCGCATTTTGTGGGAGAAGAACTGGGGCACCCGCTGATCGCCGCGGCGCGCTGCGTGCGGAATTCCGTGCGGCTGGAGCCGGGAACGCGCGTGCTGCTCGTGAGCGGCTCGAACATGTCGGGGAAAAGCACACTATTGCGCACCGTCGGAGTCAATTTGGTGCTAGCGATGGCGGGCGCGCCGGTCCGCGGGAAGTCGCTGCAATTGTCGCCGCTGGCGCTGGGAACGAGAATTCGCAGCACGGATTCGCTGCAGGAGGGCCGGTCAAACTTCTACACGGAGATTTTGCGCATACGACAGGTATTCGCGCTGGCGGAAGAAAAAACGCCGCTGCTGTTCCTTTTCGATGAACTGCTCGAAGGGACGAATTCGCACGACCGGCAAATCGGTGCACAGGCTTTGCTGCGTTCGCTCGTTGCCCGCGACGCGATCGGTATGGTCACCACGCACGATCTGGCGCTGACGGAAATCGCGGCGTCGCTCGATGGCTCGATACGCAACGTTCACTTCGAGGATCAGATCGCGGGCGGAGAGATGAGTTTCGACTACCAGTTGAGAGACGGCGTGGTGCCGAGGAGCAACGCGCTGGAACTGATGCGTTGGATTGGGCTGAAGGTCTGAAAAGCAGCCGGGCGCGGATCGGAAGAAAGAGAGCCGACCGTGACCGCTGCACTCAAAACCTTGCAAAAATTCCCGAATTGAAAATGTTTTTCTTGCGGCGCGGGAAAACGCTGGCTAGCATAACGGCACATGCCGCTGGCCATCGAACATATCAGGAGAATGCGCGGCGGCGCGCAATCGCATCTGATGCGCTGCGAGGATGAGAACTACTACGTCGTTAAGTTCCAAAATAATCCTCAGGGAACGCGGATTCTGGCGAACGAATTGCTTGGAACAAGACTGGCGGCGCGGATTGGTCTGCCTGTTCCGGGCGCGGCGGCGGTCGAAGTGCGTCCGGAGATGGTCGCGCTGACCGAAGATCTGGTGATTCAACTGGGGCGCGGGCGCGTGCCGTGTACGCCGGGGCTGGAGTTTGGCTCGCAATATCCCGGAAATCCGGCGGCGACGGTGGTGTACGATTTTCTACCGGACGATCAACTGCGCGATGTCGAGAATCTCTCTGATTTCGCGGGGATGATGGCATTCGACAAGTGGACGTGCAACACCAACGGCCGGCAGGCGATTTTCCTGCGTGAGCGCGGCGCGGAGCGCTATCGCGCCATCATGATCGATCAGGGATTCTGTTTCAACGCGGTGGAATGGAATTTTCCGGATGCGCCGTTGCGGGGAATCTATGCCCGCGCGCGCGTTTACGATCGCGTGCGTGGGTGGGATGCGTTTGAGCCGTGGCTCGAGCGCATTGAGCGGCGCATTACCGAGGACGTGCTCGACGAGATCGCGCGGGAGATTCCGCCCGAGTGGTACAATTTCGACCAGGACGCGCTCTACCGCATGATGGAGCAACTCCTGCGCCGGCGAAAACTGGCGCGCGAGCTGATCGAGAGCGCCTGGAAATCTTCCCGGGCGCCGTTTCCCAACTGGACGTGAACCATGCCTGAGACGAATCGACGCGATATGAGCTACCGCGTGCTCCGCTATACGCCGAACTTGATCCGCGACGAGTGGGTGAATATCGGCGTGGTGCTCGAAGACGCGAAGAAACAGCGGGCGCGCGCGCGGCTGATCGAGGAACCATCCGAATTCGCGCGCGTGCGCCGGCTGCACCCGAACGCGGACGAGAATCTTCTCCGCGCGCTGCCAGGCGAGTTCGACGTGCAACTGGCGGCAACCGGCGCGAGCGCCGCGTGGATCGAGAAGATGGAGCAGACGCTGTCGAACACTCTGCAGTTCAGCCCGCGACAAGCCGTCTTCGCGGAGGATTTCGACGCGGAGCTCGACCGGCTCTATCACGACAAAGTGGCGCCGCCCGCTCGGCAGGGCCGGGCCGCTGCGATGGTCGAAAGCACGCGGGCGTGGATTCGCATGCGATTGAACGACGTCTTCCGCCGGCACCGCATTCTCGCAAAGATGCAGAAAAGCGTGAAGGTCGAGCAGTTCACGCAGCCGGGCGACCCGCTGCGCATCGACTACGCCTATCGCTACAACGGCACGCGCGGCTATTTGCAGGCGCTATCGCTTGGGCGCGATCCGGCGCAGGCGAAGGTGTTGGCGTATACGGCCGAATGCATTCGCGCGCGGCAAAAGGATTCGGAATTCACGGCGATTACTGAGATTGCACCGGAGCGCGAGAACGAGCGGCACCAATTCATCGTGCGGCTCTTCGACGAGCAGAAAATCACGATCGTGCCGCTGCCGCAGGTGGAAATGTTCGCGGAACGTTTGCGGCCAAGAATGCAGGGATAGTCGATTAAGAGTTCAAGCGCAACCAACCAACTTGGTCGAGTACCTGGTCTCGAACTTTTGACTGTAAACGATCGACTGTCAATTGCCCCTACAGAACACCCTCACTCCAATTCTCGAGGATATGCTTGATCTTGCTCATGAATTGGTGCGCGACTGCGCCATCGACGACGCGGTGGTCGTAGCTCAACGTGAGATACACCATCGAGCGAATGGCGATGGCGTCGTCAATCACCACAGGGCGCTTCTCGATTGTGCCCAGTCCGAGAATCGCGACGTTCGGCTGGTTGATCACCGGCAAGCCCATCAAGCCGCCAAACACTCCGGGATTCGTAATCGAGAAAGTCCCTTCCTGTACTTCCTCGGGCTTGAGCTTTTTCGTGCGCGCGCGCTCGGCCAGATCGTTGATGGCGCGCTGCAAGCCGAGGAAGTTCTTCTCCTCGGCATTTTTGATGACCGGAACAATCAGACCCCAATCGAGCGCCACGGCGACGCCGATATTGCAGTCGTGGTGAAACACAATGTTCGTGCCGTCGATAGACGAGTTCACGGTGGGAAACGCGTGCAGCGCCTCCACTGCCGCGCGGATGAAGAACGGCATAAACGTGAGCTTCGAGCCGGTGGTGCGCTCGAATTCGTCTTTCTTCTGACTGCGCAGTTTGACGATTCCCGTGACGTCGGCCTCGTCGATCGAATAAACGTGGGCTGAAACGCGCTTGGAGGCCACCATGTGCTCGGCGATTCTCTGGCGCATCACCGTCATGGGCTCAACCGAGTAATTGCCGAAATACATGCGCTCGCGCGGAACGGCGGAATCAAACGCCGAGTAAGTTTGCGCGCCCGTCGCTGCCGGTTGCGAAGGAGGAGGCATCGATGGACGTGAAGCTGCCGGAGCAGCATACGCCGGCGTTTGTGCGCCGGGCCGGGCTTGTGCGCCGCCGCCCTCAATCGCCGATAAAATGTCGCGCTTGCTCACGCGGCCGCCCGCGCCCGTGCCGGGAACTTGCGACAAGTCGACGTTGTTTTCTTTCGCCAACCGCCGAACCAATGGCGAGCTGCGAATTTTTTCACCTGCCGGGCGCTGCGGTGCAGCAGAAGGTCTGGCCCCAGTTTGCGCGGGCGCCGGTGACGGCGCGGGCTTCACTGAATCTGCTTTTGCGGCTTCGGCCTTCGTCGGAGCGGAAGCCGGCGACGGTTTTTCGTCCACCCGCTTCGCTTCCGCGTTCACTTCGGCTTTTGCTTCCGGCTTTGCCGGTGGCTTCGCTTCCGCCTTTGGTGGAGCTGGAGCCGGGGCCGCCGACGCCGCGCCGGCACCATCGGCGTCAATCACGCCGACGACAGTCTGTATCGGCACAGTCTGGCCCTCGGCGACCTTGATCTCCTTGAGGACGCCTGCCGCTGGCGACGGTATCTCCGCGTCAACCTTGTCCGTCGAAATCTCAAACAGCGGCTCGTCGCGCTCGACCTTCTCGCCCGGCTTCTTCAGCCACTTCGTCACCGTGCCTTCAAAAATGCTTTCCCCCATCTGGGGCATAATCACATCAGTCGCCATGGTATCTCCTCAAAAAGTTCAGTATCGCGCCAGCTCGCGCGCGGTGGAAAGAATGTCGTTCTTGTTGGGCAAAAAGCGCTCTTCGAGCGGCGGCGAGAACGGCACGGGCGTGTCCTTCGCCGTGACGCGCAGAATCGGCCCGTCCAAATCCTCGAACGCGCCTTCACACGCGACCGCCGCGATTTCTCCGGCGATGCCTCCGGTGCGCGTGTCTTCGTGAACAATCAACAGCTTGTTCGTTTTTTTCACCGATTGCAAAATCGTTTCCTTGTCGAGTGGCAGCAGCGTGCGCAAATCGACGACTTCCACCTCGATTCCTTCTTTCGCGAGTTCCTCGGCCGCTTCCAGCGACGTGTGCATCATCGCCGCGTAGGTGACAATCGTCAGGTCGCGCCCTTCGCGTCGCACAATCGCCTTGCCGATGGGCACCGTGTAATCCTCAGCGGGCAATTCTTCCTTGATTCGCCGGTACAAGAATTTGTGTTCGAAGAAAAGCACCGGATTGTTGTCGCGAATCGCCGACTTCAACAGGCCTTTCGCATCGTAAGCGGTCGAGGGATAAATCACCTTCAATCCGGGCGTGTGCACGAAATACATTTCCGGATTTGCGGAGTGGAACGGGCCGCCGTGAACACCGCCGCCGGAAGGCCCGCGCATGACCATCGGCACCGGAGCGCCCCAGCGGTAATGCGATTTCGCCGCGAAATTGGTGATTTGATTGAAGCAGCACGCAATGAAATCGATGAATTGCAATTCCGCAATCGGACGCAGCCCCTGATAGCTCATGCCGACCGCCGCGCCGATGATGGCCGTCTCGCTGATGGGCGTGTCGATCACGCGCTCCCAGCCAAAACGTTCGAGCAAGCCGGCTGTCACCTTGAACGCGCCGCCGTAAACGCCGATGTCTTCGCCGATGGCAACCACTGTCGGGTCGCGCTCCATCTCCTCGAAAATCGCCTGGCGAATCGCCTCGAGCATCGTGACCGGCGCCATGATTATTTTCTCCCCTCTTTGCCTTTAGGCCCTCGGCCAAAGGGGACGCGCGCCACGGCGCTCGATTTTTCAGGCTGGCCGTTAGTTTTCTGGTCCATCATTCTCTGACTCGGCGATTTCTGGCCCTTGAATTTCTGGCCAGATGGTTGTTGCCGCGCAAAATTTCGCGCGGGATGCTGCGCCGATTTCGCCGCGTCGCCATTGGGTTTTTGCTGCGGTCTTTGCGCGGCGTTCTTTTGCGCTGCTGGAGCAATCGCCTTCGCGCCTTTTTCGCCGTTTCCGCCACTCGCGGCCGCGGATTGCTTCACCATCGTCGACGCCAGATCGAATCCCCCGAAGTCCGTGACTTCCCATTCCGGCTTGACGCTCGATTCCGGCGGCGTCACTTCGGCCTTCGAACGCTTCCAAACCGCTTCGACCGTGTGGCAGCCGTCGCAATAAACGCCCTGCTCAGCAAGCTCCGGCGGGGGGAGCGGGGACTTCTCGGCTAACTCGAGGTCCTCTTTCAATTCCTTGTCGATGCGCGCATCGAATTCCTTCTTCGTCTTCTCGTCCCAAATTTTATTTTCCGTGAGATATTTTTCGTAGCGCGCAATCGGGTCGCGCGCTTCCCAATATTCGAACATCTCTTTGGGAACATATTCGGCGGGATCGTGTTGCGCGTGCCCTTTCATGCGCATGGTTTTCGATTCGATCAGCACCGGGCCTTCGCCTCTGCGGCAACGGTCCACCGCGTCTTTCGCCGTCTGATACACGGCTACAACATCATTTCCATCCACAATGGCGCTCGCGATGCCGTAAGCCTTCGCGCGGTCGGCGAGATCGTGGATCGGCACCTGCTTCGAAACGGGCGTCGAATACGCCCATTGATTGTTTTCGACAACCAGAACCAGCGGCGCATGTTGCGTAGCCGCGAAGTTCATGCCTTCATGAAATGCGCCAGTTGACGTCGCGCCGTCGCCGACCCACGTCATGGCCACAATATTTTGGCCTAGGTAGCGGCCGCCAATCGCGACTCCCGCCATCACCGGAACGAGATCACCAAGCATCGAAATCGGCGAAACCACGTGCCGCACTTTGATGTCGCCAAAATGGCTAGTGCCGTCCTTGCCCATCGTCGGCGAATCGACGCGCGCCATGTATTGCATCAAAATGTCGCGCGGCTTGTAGCCTTTGACGAGCAATCCGCCCACGTTGCGGATCATCGGCGCGATCCAGTCGCGTTTTTCAAGCGCGTACGCAGTGCCCACCGAAGTCGCTTCTTGACCCAAGTTCGAATACAAGCCACCCACCACGACGTTCTGCCGAAACAGCCGCACGAGCTGATCGTCGAGCATGCGATTAAGCTTCATGTAGTAATACAAGTCGAGGTGCTGCTCCCGCGTGAGCGGATAGCTCATTTTCTGCTCCCTGCGCGACGCCCCATTATCCTACGGCAAATCGATAAGCGAAACCGGCGAGTTATCCGAATCGCCGGCATGAATTCAAGCGGTGGCATGCGCGGCCGGCGTTTCGTATTCCTGCAAGACTTCTTCCAAATTTTCCCGCGAGACCATCCGCATCTCGCGTTCGAAAACTTCCGCCAGATGCGCGATGATTCGTGGCGTGACTTCTTCGCGAAGTACTACGCGGCCGAGCAATCGTTCGAGCGACGTGGCGCGCTTATTCGCAATGCCGCACGGAACGATTAAATCGAAATACCGCAAATCGGTCGACACATTGTACGCGAACCCGTGCGACGTCACCCAGCGGCTCAAATGCACGCCGATGGCCGCCAGCTTTTCCGCGCCAGCAGCGTGCCCGGTCCCGTCGTTTGCTTTACCACTGGCGCCGCCGAAACTATCCACCCACACGCCGGTCATTCCCGCTTTGCGTCCTGCAACAACGCCGAACTCCGCTGTCGCGCGAATCATCGCTTCTTCGAGCTGCCGCACATACCACGCCACGTCACGCCGAATCGCCGCCAGATTCACAATCGGGTAACCGACAATCTGACCGGGCCCGTGATACGTGATGTCTCCGCCGCGATCGCTCGAATGAAAGTCAACGCCCATCTGCCGCAGCAAATGCGCTGACGCCAGCAAGTGCTCCTGCCGCCCGTTGCGGCCTAGCGTGATGACGTGCGGATGCTCGCACAACAGCAGCACGTCCGGCACAGCGCCGGATTTGCGCGCCGCGACAATCCGCCGCTGCAAATCAAACGCCGGCTGATACGCCATCAGCCCCAGCTCGACCACCCAGCACGTCTTTTCGTTCACGTTCTTCAAAAACCGCGCGTTCCTTTTCGCATCGAGCCACTACGCGTTGATTGTCAGTCCCATCACTGAGTTGAATGCGTCGCCCATCGCTTCCCACACCGTCGGATGCGCATGGATCATCGCCATCATGTCGTCAATCGTGCCTTCCAGCTGCAACGCCGTCGTCGCCTCGGCGATAATTTCCGTCGATAGCGACCCGATCGAATGCACGCCCAGCACTTCGTTGTATTTTTCGTCCGACACCACTTTGATGAACCCTTCGTGATGCCCCAGAATCGACGATTTGCTGTTGCCGATGAACGGAAATTTCCCCGTTTTCACTTTGTGTCCCGCGTCGCGTGCCTGCTTTTCCGTCAAGCCCACCGATCCGATTTGCGGCTCGCAGAACGTGCAATTCGGGCAGTGGTTGCGGTCAAACGGCTGCACGGCTTTTCCCGCCATGCGCCCCACGGCGATGATCCCCTCCATCGACGCCGCGTGGGCCAGTTGCGGCAGCCCCGCTACAATGTCGCCGATGGCGTAAAGATGCGGCTCGGCTGTTTCCATGTACGCTGTCGTTTGAACGAATCCGCGCTCGACTTTCGCCTTCGTTTTCTCGATGCCCGTATTTTCCGTTATCGGCCTGCGCCCAACGGCAATCAAAACCTTCTCCGCGGAAACCGTCTGCGACGCGCCCGATTTATCCTTGAACGTAACCGTCGCGCCGTTCGCATCTTTCTTCACCGACTGAACAGCAGCCTCCAGCTCGAAGCGAATTCCTTTTTTCCGAAAAGCCTTGCCCAGCTCCGCGGAAATTTCCTCGTCCTCGAGCGGCACCATCCGCGGCAGCATTTCCAGAATCGTCACTTCCGCGCCAAACGTTTTGTAGATCGACGCGAATTCCACTCCCACCGCGCCGGCGCCCACAATCACCAGCGACTTCGGAATCGCCGGCATGTCCAGCATCCCGCGATTATCCATGATCACTTTGTTGTCGATTTCCACGCCTGGCAGCGAACGCGCATCCGAGCCCGTCGCCAGCATGATGTTCGTCGCTTCGATTTCCGTTTTCTTCCCGCCGTTTTCCACGGAAACGCGCCCTGGCCCCGCGATTCGTCCCCAGCCTTGTACCCACTCCACTTTATTTTTCTTGAACAGAAATTCGATGCCCTTGGCGTGTTTGTTGACGATTTTCGTCTTGCGCGCGATCATCGCCGGCCAATTCACTTTCACGTCCTTCACTTCAAATCCAAATTCCGACGCGCGCTTGAAATCCTCGTACAGGTCCGCATGGTGCAGCAGCACTTTCGTGGGAATGCAACCCACGTGCAGGCACGTGCCGCCGAGGAACGGATCCTTCTCGATGACCACCGTCTTCAATCCCCATTCGCCGGCGCGAATCGCCGCTACGTACCCGCCCGGTCCGCTTCCAATGATGGCTAAATCGTATTTGGCCAAACTCGTCCTCCTGCGGACATCACGCCCATCCGCGCCACTCTGATAACGCTATTCGAAACGCATCGAAACCTGCGCGTTCACAGCGCCACACGATTCGACTCGCGCAAATTATCGATTCTATCAGCCGCGCCGAAGCGCCGCAACCGCGCAAACTCGCGTCACCGCCGTTACGGTGTAAAAAATAAAACGCGCTCCCTTCGCGTCAGTTCGCGTATGATGCGAGGCCGCGCACATTTCGGCGCGGACTCTTCGAGTCACTCGCGAAACTCACATGAACGGAGCATAGGCCAAATGCCCGAGGCGTCGCCTAAGTCCCCTTCCCCGCAGATAGCAAGCGCCGAAGACCGCATCGCTTCGCTCTTCGTCGGGCCGCACGGCATACGCCCCGGATGGCGCTGGCTGATGTTCCTCGGCATTTTCTTCGTCTGCACAGGAGTACTGCTAATCGCCGCCATCGCCGTCCACCTCCTTCGCCTTCCGGGAACGCAGCCGGGCGCGCAATCGTTCACCGCTCCGTTCGTTCTGACGCAGGAGGGGATTTTCGTCATTGGGCTGTTCGTCGCCGCGCTCGTCATGTCAAAAATCGAGCGGCGCCCAATGGCGCAATATGGATTGCCTGCCCGCGAAGCATTCCGCGGTCGTTTCTGGACCGGCGCGGTCTGGGGCTTTCTCGCCATCACCGCAGTCATGTTGCTGATCGCTGCGCTCCACGGATTCTCATTCGGCTCCGTCGCGCTATCCGGCCGCGCGCTCGTCGTGTACGCGCTCGCCTGGGCCATCGCGTTTTTACTGACCGGCTTCTCCGAGGAGTTTCTGTTTCGTGGCTACAGCCAATTCACTCTTGGCGGCGGCATGGGTTTCTGGCCCGCCGCTATTTTCCTGTCACTGCTTTTCGGCGCCAGCCACCTGAGCAATCCCGGCGAAGCGTGGCCGGGCGCGCTCGCTGCGGCATATATCGGTTTCTTTTTCTGCTTCACGCTGCGCCGTACAGGAAACATTTGGTTCGCCGTCGGCCTGCACGCCGCATGGGACTACGGCGAGACGTTCGTTTACGGCGTGCCCGACAGCGGTTTCGCTGCGCCCGGACATCTACTCAACTCCTCGTTCCACGGCCCGCGCTGGCTCACCGGAGGCAAAGTCGGCCCTGAAGCCAGCCTCGCCTGCTTTGTCGTCATTTCGCTGCTGTTCCTCGTCTTCCATTTTGTATATCCCGCCAAAAGAAAGACATCGGCGGCTTCATAGAGCAAGCGCAACCGTTGCAGACGTGGCGTCATCTAAAAACCGCTCGCGTATCCGGTCGATGGGGTCGAATTGACAGAGCGGGCGTTCGCCAGTACAATCGGTTGTTTTATTCGAGGGCAAATAGCCCTCTGAGGGCCTGGACTGTGGACAAGAAGCGCTTGGATTATTACAAGAAAAAGTTGCAGACGCGCCGCGAAGAATTGCTGAACACAATCGCGCGGACTGGGCAGGAGGGCCGCGAGGCTGACGAGGACCCCACAGTGGACCTCGCCGACAAGGCCGCGAACTCCTACACAAAGGAATTCCTCTTCGGCCAGACGCACAATGACCGTGCGTTGTTGCAACTGGTCGACGACGCCATTGCACGCATTCGCGCGGGAACTTTTGGAATGTGCACGCAATGCCAGGCAGAACTTCAGCAGAAGCGTCTGGAAGCCGTGCCGTGGACTCGCTATTGCATCGTCTGCCAGGAAAAGCAGGAACAAGGGCTTTTGTAACTGCTACGTTTCGCTTAAATTCAAAACCAAAAATCCTTAAAGAAGGCCTGCCGTGCCTACACAAGCGGAAGTTGCGCAAGCAGCGCAATCATCCATCGTTATGCATTCTTCCTTTCCGCACCCGCAAAATTAGTATAAGTTTTATCCGTTCACTATCGGTAACTTAACGCTGTGATGTTTCGCCAAACTCTCGCATCGCTTGCCTCTGTTCTATTTCCGGCACCCTGCCAGATTTGCGGCGACGTGTTGATGAATGCCAGCCTGCTGCCCATTTGCGACGTCTGTCTCGCATCTCTCGCGCCGGTTCGCGGGCCATGTTGCGTCACGTGCGGGCGTCCGTTTTTGTCGGAAATTGCGACGGACGCCGCCGTGCCTTTATGTTTTGCGTGCCGGCGCGGGATTTACGGCTTCGATAGCGCGCGGAGCTACGGAGAGTATAACGATCCAATGTCGCATGCGATCGGCTTACTCAAATATGAGAAGCTCACGCGTCTGGGTGGCTGGTTCGCAACCCGGCTGGAGGAGAAGATTCGCGCTGAGCCGGACCTATTCGCCGCGGACGTTGCTGTGCCCGTTCCGCTGCATCCGGCGCGCCAGCGCGAACGCGGCTATAACCAAGCAGAACTGATCGCGCGCCCACTGGCCCGAAAACTGAAATTGCCCCTCGGCGCGTACCTGCTAGTGAGGACGAAACCGCGCCCGCCGCGGCTGCTGCTTTCCCGTCCAGAGCGTTGGCAAACCGTGCGTGGCGCGTACGAAATCCGAAAAGGCACGCGAGTTGACAACCTCCGTGTCTTGCTGATAGATGATGTATTTACGACGGGCGCGACACTCGACGCTTGCGCACGAGCCTTGAAGCAGGCGGGCGCGAAGAGCGTGGCTGGAATCACCGTCGCCAGGGTGCTTTCGCGTGGGAGTGCGTTTTCCGGACGGGTGGGTGAATTAAACGCAAACCAACCGCCGGTCTAGAGCATCAAAAGTACCGGAAGCGAGAGACGGTTCAAACGGAAGAATGGACTACGGCTCCAAATCGAAGAACGTGCTTCGGCCTCGGCCGAAGATTTCGATCTCGGCGAGCCACGCAGCGCTAGCCAAACCCGACGCAGCCCCGCGGCGTCCGGCAGTTATGCAGGCGCCTGTACTGGTCCTGAACGCCACTTTCGAGCCCATCAATGTGACAGCTGTGCGGCGCGCGCTGGTGCTCATGCTCAAAGGTGTTGCCCAGGCCGAGGAAACGCAAACTACCGAAGTTCATTCGACCAGCAAGTCCGTTTCCGTGCCTTCTGTCATCCGACTGCTCAGCTATCGGCATATTCCGCAGCAGAGCCGCGCCCTTTCCCGAAAAAACATTCTCCTGCGCGACCGTAACACTTGCCAATTTTGCGGCCAAATGTTGTCCGCTTCCGATTTGACGCTGGATCACGTGATGCCCCGCTCACGGGGAGGACGCTCGTCCTGGGAAAACTTGGTCGCCTGCTGCTACCAGTGCAACAACCGCAAAGGAGATCGCACGCCCGAGGAAGCTGGCTTGACCCTGGCGCGCCGCCCACGTCCCTTCACGTTGCATACTTCCCGTCAGCTCATGCGCCTCATCGGACATAAAGATGAAAAGTGGCGGAAGTATCTCTTTTACTGAGAATTCTCCTAATCACCGCACTTTCGCCTACAGTCTTCTCCAGATGATGCGTGTGGGGTTTTCGCGTATTTCAAGCAACCTTTCGGGAACGTGAGCATCTATTTAGGTAATTCACTTCTAGGACACACCCCGGGAAGTGGCTTAGGGCAACCTAAGGCTGCTTCCCTTATTTTTTCCCCCACTCTTTGAAAAATATTACTGCCGGAAAACAACGCGTACACCTCGCCGCCAATTCTCACTCAGACCAATGCGGCTCACTTGCAAATCGGGCATCAAGTAACGCGCAAGGACTTCGTTGGCAGGGTGAAAGCGCAGACTCGGAGCAACCAGCCACACAAGCGGCGGATCGGGGAGGAACTCGACTCCCGGGAAATAGCCGTAACTGCGGAAATCGCCTTCGATCAGATGACGGTGGACGCGCAGCCAGTAATCGACAGCTTGCAACGGCAGATGCAGATCTTCAGACGCCTTCAGCTCGATGACGACCAGCCGCCCTTGGCGCGTCACGCCAAGCAAATCAATCACGCCGCGCTCACCGCTCGCGAGCGCCGGAACTTGCGAATAGAAATGTTGAGGATCGAGACGCGCATCGAGTCGCGTGGGGTCGGCGCGAATTATCGATTCCAGCCAACGCTCAGGCGCTCCGCGATAGAGCGGATCGTGGGCGTCAGAAGTGACTGGGCTGCGCTTGAGCGAGAGCCTACGCAGGAGACTCTGCAACGGTTTCGAGTCCCCGCTCGGAAGAGGCCGGCGATCGTCGCCTAGTCCAAAATAAATGCGGCCATCAGTCCAGCGGGCAAATTCAAGACCTCGAAAGCGAAAAGAAATCTCGCGCGTTGCCGGTGGGACAAATGTCTCAACGGCTTCAGGCTCGTCTGGGAGTAACGAACGAATGTGATCGATCGCGTTCCGCGCGGCGGCGAGCGTGAGTTCGATTTCTTTGCGCGGAGTGAGCCAACTTTCCACATTTCCGTGGCTTGAGGCTTCCTTCAACCGGACACGCCAATCGCGCTCGCTGAATTCGTAAACTTCAAGCCGCACACCGGGACTCAGCGCGTGCGAACGCTCGAGTGTCACGCGGCATTGCCCTTCGGGCAAAAATAATCGCAAGCCTTCGATTGCGCAGCGTTCGGCCCGCTGGCGCGTCCAATCCAGCCACAACAGCCCGAAACTCAAAATTCCTTCGAACGCCGCCGCGCTTTCGGCGGGTCCCGCGCCTATCACGGACCAGGAAGACCGGCCCTCCGTCATTACCCCTCGTGTGTATAGCGCGGAGAAAGAGTGCTTTAGATCAGCGGCTGTCGTCAGCGACTCGACGCGCGCATCAGGAAATTGCTCGGCAAGCATGCGGGCGAAGCGTTCACGGAATTGCTCGCGTCCAATGCGCGCCGCGGGACGCCGAACCGCCGTGCTCAGGAACTCCAGGCGGCCGGGCTTGGCGCGGCCGAAACGCTGGACTTCGAGTTGAATGCGGGCCGGTCCGCACGCGGAAATGCGCGTGATTGTGCGGACCAGGTTGCTTTCCGAAGACCAGAGATGGATCAGCGCCTGTTTGCCCTTACGGCGGACTTCACTGCGGAAACCGTCGAGACCCGCAAGCCATTCGCCATCTTCGTGAACTTCGACGGCGCCGGAAGCGGCGAGCTGCTCAATGGCCTGTTCGAGATTGCTCCACTCATCCATGGAAAAGGCGAAAAGGATTCACATCGCGCGAACGTAATGATTATTAACGTCTATTCGAGATCGAGGCCGCTCAGATGGATCGCCGGAAATTTGTGATTCCAGCCATCTGGCAGCGTCTCAAATCCGATCTGGAAATCGCGCGTTTCCCCGCTTTCCAGCGGCCGCGTGCCATTGCCGACGATCCGCCGTGTTTCGTGTAGCACGACTTTGTGCGCGGGATCGTAGAACTCAATCGTGACGTCAGCGGCGCGAATCGTCCGCGGGCCTTTATTCGAGATCTCGCCATTCAAATACGTCACTTTTTGGTGCAGCATGTTCTCGAAGGCCGACATTTCGAGACTCTCGAAATCAACGTTCGCGACATACGCCTTTTCGGCGGCGCCAAACGCGAGCGGCTGCTCCGCCACTGGTTTCGACTGGCTGGAGAAACGCATGGCAAAATAGAAGCCGCCGAAGATCAGAAGAACGATGACAAGTCCCACTGCGAAAGAAACGCCGAGCCGGCTTTTGTCTTCTTGTTCCAACGAGTCTTCTCCGTCAAACGACGCTCGTCTGCGGCAAAAAAATCGTTCTAGCGGCCGAACGAAAGCCTCAAAATTAGTTGCTCGGGCAGTCCGGCTTTCTCCATGCGCTGCTGCACGGATTCTACTTCGTAGGGCACGCGCCAGAATTCGACTTCGTGGCGCTCCATATCCGCAATCGCAAAACTCGCGCGCGGATCGCCATCGCGCGGCTGCCCTACCGAGCCTGGATTCAAAAGGTAGCTTGTTCCTTTTTGCAACTCCAGTTTCGCAAACGGCTCGCCATCCGCGGGCTTGAAGCGCAGCGCATGAATTGCGTTGTCTTCCGCAAGTGAAAATCCACCCTGCAAATGCGTGTGGCCAAAGAAAGTAAGCGGCAAGGGAGCTTCCAGCAAAGAATCGAGCGCCTGAGCCGGCGCGACCACGTATTCATCTTCGTCGCGCAACGCTCCGTGAACCAACGAAAATCCATCGATGGAAACGGGACCCACGGGCAGCTTTTCAATGTACTCGCGATTTTCCGGGCGGAGTTGCTCGCGCGTCCACAGGACGGCAGCGCGTGCGATGGGGTTGAAATCATCCGCGCTGGTCAAACCGCAGGCGACTTTGTCATGGTTGCCGCGAATGGTAACCGCGCCAAGGGCGCGGATGCGGTCAACCACTTCATTGGGATCTGGCCCATAACCAACAATGTCGCCGAGACACACGGCCTTATCCCACTGGCCCTTCGACGCGGCCAGCGAGGCATCAAGCGCCGTCAGGTTCGCATGAATATCGCTAAGGATCAGAAACCTCATCCGCTCGCGCACTCCTGAAACACGCAGGGATTATAGACGATGCCCTTGCACCTTGCACCAGCCCGATCATCGCCAACTGGATTCCGGCTGCCCGCTAGCGAATCCACATGCAATCGCCATAACTATAAAAGCGGTACTCTTCCTCGACCGCATGACGGTAGGCTCGCAGTATATTTTCGCGGCCTGCAAATCCTGCAACCAACCCGAGCAGGCTCGAACGCGGCAAATGAAAATTTGTAAGCAATTGGTCGACAACGCGAAATGGTTTGCCCGGAAACAGAAAAATTTCGGCTTCAGCGCGGCCCGCGGCAATGGCCAACTTTTCGTTTGCGGCCATGTCGATGTTCGCTCCCTGCTTCATGCCATGTGTGGTCGCAAGTTTCTCTGCTGCGTCTTCGAGGGTGCGAACCACCGTTGTTCCCACGGCGAGCACAGGTCTGCGCTCGGCATGAGCCCGCGTGATGGCGTCCGCCGTGTTCGCCGGAATTTCGTACGACTCAGTATGGATGTGATGGTCCTCCAGACGCTCGGTGCGCACGGGCTCAAATGTGCCCAAGCCTACATCGAGTGTTATTTCGACCACTTCCAGTCCACGCTGCCGCACACGCGCAAGAATCTCCGGAGTAAAGTGCAAACCTGCCGTCGGAGCGGCAACAGCCGTTCCGCTCCGCGCAAAGACAGTCTGATAGCGCTCACGATCAATTGCCGAGTCGTCGCGCTTGATGTAGGGCGGAAGCGGAATATGCCCCAACCGTTCAATCGCCGCGATCAGACTGTTCGGACATGAAAATTTCAGACGCCGTAATCCGTAGCCGGCCCGGCCAACGACTTCCGCTCGCAGTTCGCCGTCGCCGAAAATAATCGTCTCGCCGACGGGGATTTTTCGCCCGGGACGCACAAGCGCTTCCCACTCGTCCCCTCCGCAGGCCCGCAGGAGCAGAACCTCAACCTCTGCGCTCAGGTGCTCCTTGCGAATCGGGCTGTTCTTCCCAACGGGCTGCGCGCGCACACCTTTGCGATGGCCCCAGAGACGCGCGGGAAGGACTCGAGCATTATTGATGACGATAAGCTCATCGCCGCGGAGGATGTTCGGAAACTCGCGGAACTGCCGGTCCTCCCAGGCGCCCGAACGCCGGTCAAGCAGCAGCATGCGCGAAGCGTCGCGCTCCGCGAGCGGCCATTGCGCAATGCGCTCCGGCGGCAGATCGTAATCTAAATCACTCAGGTTCAATTCGCTCGCTTCTCCCGTGACGCACAGCCAACAAAAGTATTGGCGAGATATTGGCGCGCCGCGACAAATTATGCTATGACAGCAATCAAGTTCAACCGGCCGGGCTGGTCTTCCATCTGGCAAATTGCATCCGTAAACGGCCGCGCGAATCCATTGTAACGAAGAACTCGTTCTAAACTCAGCGGCGAGGAAGGCGATGGCCGAAAGCCAGGTCAGCATCAGCCAGCGAGGCGCCGAGCGCCTGCGCTCTGGCCATCTTTGGGTTTACCGCAGCGACGTTCGCAGCGCGGAGGCCGACAGCGGCGACATTGTTCGCGTCAAGGACGAGCGCGGCAATTTCGTGGGACGCGCCTTCTTCAGCAGCCGCTCGCAAATCACGGTTCGCTTGCTGACGCGCGAAGACGTGCCCGTCGATCGCGACTTTTTCAAGGCGCGCATCCAGGCTGCCGCCCAATATCGCAAGCGCGTCGTCCGGGACACAGAGGCCTACCGCCTGGTCTACAGCGAAGCGGACCTGTTACCATCGCTCATCGTTGACCGCTACGCTGATTGGCTCGTCCTGCAAACGCTCAGCCAGGGAACGGAGCGCCACAAGGAAGAATTCGTTTCCATCCTCGCAGAGCTGTTTTCGCCGCGCGGCATTCTCGAACGCAACGATCCTCGCGTTCGCGAACTCGAAGGCCTTGAACGCAAGGTTTCGCTATTGTACGGGGAAGTTCCGGAAGAAATCGTCGCTTCGCGCAATGGCATACGTTTTGTCCATGATTTGTACAAGGGCCAAAAAACGGGAGGCTTCCTCGATCAAAGCGAAAACCAGCGAGCGGCAGCCGATTACGCTTCCGGCGAAGTGCTGGATTGCTTCACATACCATGGCGGCTTTGCTTTGACAGTTGCCGCGCACGCGACGCACGTTGAAGCCGTCGATCTCTCCCCATCCGCCATTGAAATGGCCCGCCGCAACCAGGAATTGAATCGCATCACGAACGTTACTTTTCGCGAAGCCAATTCCTTCGACGTTCTCAAGGCCTGCGACGATGCAAGCCGTCGATTCGATGCCATCATCCTCGACCCGCCAGCCTTTGCAAAAAATCGTGATAGCGTGGCGGCGGCCTTGCGCGGATACAAAGAAATCAATTTGCGGGCGCTGAAGATATTGAAACCGGACGGATTTCTGATCACTTCGTCCTGCTCCTATCACATTTTGGAGCCTTTATTCCTGCAGGTCATCGCCGAAGCTGCCAACGACGTGAAACGATCGCTCCAGATCGTCGAACGAAGAACCCAATCGAAGGATCACCCAATCCTGCTGACCATGCCCGAAACGCACTACCTCAAGTGCTTCATTCTTAGGGCTATATAGGATCATGAAGCCGTAAGCTACAAAGCGTTAACTGCGCAAGAAAATACTTGACAATACTACGCTAAGATTATATAAGTTCTGTGAAGTAATATTATGAGGAGGCCACAACATGCACAGTATCAATCGTTGGGAACCTTTCCGGAACGTTTCTTCTCTGCAAGAACAGGTAAATCGGCTTTTCGAAGGCACTTTCTCGCGTAAGGGCGATGAAGCTTTGACGGCCTGGGCGCCGGCAGTGGACGTCTACGAAACTGAAAACGAGCTTGTGATCAAGGCGGATTTGCCGGATATCAGTGAGAAGGATCTGGACGTGCGCGTCGAGAACAACATGCTCACGGTCCGCGGCGAACGGAAATTTGAGCAGCAAGTGAAGGAAGACAGCTACCTTCGCATGGAGCGCGCGTACGGTTCATTCAGCCGCAGCTTCTCGCTGCCGAATACCGTCAACGCCGAAGCGATTCAGGCGGATTACAAGAATGGCGTCTTGACCGTCACATTGCCAAAGCGGGCGGAATCCAAGCCGAAGCAAGTGAAGATCAACGTCACAAACGGAAAGAACTGACTTCTCGTCGTCGAATGTCAGGGGGCCGGAGCATTTCGGCCCCCTTTGTCTTGCCGGACGGGATTAAAATAGATCAGCAGTTGGACGTTTAGGAGCAAGTACGTATCATGCTGCGCTACGACAAATTAACGGTGAAAGCCCAGGAGGCTCTGCAGGCCGCGCAGGAAATTGCTGCGTCCGCAAATCAGCAGCAGATTGAGCCGCTGCATCTGCTGGCCGCGCTGCTCGCGCAAAGCGAAGGCATTGTGGCGCCGCTGCTGGCCAAGCTGGGCGCTGCGCCCGAAGCCCTCATCGCCGAGGTGCACCGCGAGATCGAGCGTCTCCCGAAAATATCCGGCGCCGCGCAGCAATACATGAGCCCGGCATCAAATGACGTTTTAAGCCGCGCCTTCGATGAAGCTGCGCGCTTCAAAGACGAATACGTTTCCACGGAACATATCCTTCTCGCGATTGCACAACTCGATCGCGATCCGGCGGGCATGCTGCTGGCGCGCAACGGTGCCAGCCACGATGCCATTCTTCAGGCGCTTGTCAGCGTGCGCGGAAGCCATCGCGTCACCAGCCAAAATCCGGAAACCACCTATCGCGCCCTGGAACAATACGGCCGCGACCTCACGGAGCTCGCGCGTCGCGGAAAACTCGACCCTGTGATCGGCCGCGATGAGGAAATTCGCCGCGTGATGCAGATCCTCGCGCGGCGCACGAAGAACAATCCTGTGCTGATCGGCGAACCGGGCGTGGGCAAAACCGCCGTTGTCGAGGGTCTCGCGCAGAGAATCATCGCCGGAGACGTCCCGGAAGTCTTGAAGCCGAAAAGAATTGTCGCGCTCGATTTGGCGGCGCTGGTCGCCGGCGCGAAATATCGCGGCGAATTCGAAGACCGTCTGAAAGCCGTACTGAAAGAAGTGACCGAATCGGACGGTCGCGTCATTCTTTTCATCGACGAATTACATACCGTGGTCGGCGCGGGCTCCGCGGAAGGCTCCATGGACGCCTCGAACATGCTGAAGCCGGCGCTGGCCCGTGGCGAACTGCGCGCCATTGGTGCCACTACGCTCAACGAATATCGCAAGTACATCGAAAAAGATCCCGCGCTTGAACGCCGCTTCCAGCCCGTGATGATTCCCGAGCCCTCCGTCGAGGACACCATTGCCATTCTGCGCGGCCTGAAAGAGCGCTACGAAGTGCATCACGGCGTGCGCATTCAGGATGCCGCCATTGTCGCCGCCGCTATGCTCTCGCAACGTTACATCTCCGACCGTTTCCTCCCCGACAAGGCAATCGACCTTATCGATGAAGCCGCGGCGGGATTGCGCATGGAATTGGACTCCATGCCTTCGGAAATTGACGAAATCGAGCGGCGCGTTATGCAGCTTGAGATCGAGCGCCAGGCGCTCTCGAAGGAATCCGACGCGCACTCGCGCGAACGCCTGAAGGAAATCGAAAAAGAGCTGTCGGCGCTGCGCGAAAAATCCAATGGCCTCAAGGCTCAGTGGCAAGTCGAGAAGGAAGCTATTGGCCGCATCCGAAAAATCAAAAGCGAAATTGACCAGCTGAAAACCGAAGAGCAGCGCATGGAGCGCGCAGGCGAACTTGCGAAAGTCGCGGAGATTCGCTACGGCAAATTGGCCGCGGCGGAGCGCGAATTGCAAAAAGCGCAGGATGCGCTCACCCAGCGGCAAAAGGGCGGCCGCGCAATGCTCAAGGAAGAAGTGGGCGAAGAAGACATCGCTCGCATTGTCGCCAAATGGACAGGCATTCCCGTCGGGCGGCTGCTGGAAGGCGAAGTGCAAAAGCTCGTGCACATGGAAGAGCGCCTGCGGCAACGCGTCGTTGGGCAGGATGACGCTCTTTCACGAGTTGCGAACGCAGTGCGGCGCAGTCGTTCCGGCTTGGCCGATCCGCGCCGTCCGATTGGCTCGTTTCTCTTCCTCGGACCCACGGGTGTCGGAAAAACAGAGCTGGCGCGCGCTCTCGCTGAGTTTCTGTTCGACGACGAGCGCGCCATGATTCGCCTCGACATGTCCGAATACATGGAGAAGCATTCCGTCGCGCGCATGATTGGCGCGCCTCCAGGCTACGTGGGATATGAAGAGGGCGGCCAGCTCACCGAGCAGGTGCGGCGGCATCCCTATTCCGTGGTGCTTCTCGACGAAATCGAAAAAGCCCATCCGGATGCCTTTAACGTCCTGCTACAAATTTTGGAAGATGGCCGCCTTACCGATGGCAAAGGCCGCACGGTTGATTTTCGCAATACCGTGATCATAATGACCTCGAACGTAGGCTCGCATGCGATTTTCGAGCTGGCAGCTACCGATCCGAAGCGCGCGCGCGCAGAGGCCATGGAAGCATTGCGCCAAACGTTCCGGCCGGAATTTTTGAACCGTGTCGACGACATCGTGCTCTTCCTGCCCCTTGGCAAAGAGCAGCTTCAGCACATCGTGGACATGCAACTGGCGCACCTGTCAAAATTGCTCGATGGCAAGCATGTCACGTTGAAGATGACGCCCGCGGCGCGTGAACTCCTGCTGCGCGAAGGTTACGATCCGGCATATGGCGCGCGACCGTTGCGTCGTGCGATTCAGCGGATGATTCAGGATCCTCTTGCGCTCGAAATTCTAGACGGAAAAGTGCTGCCCGGCGACGAGGTCACTGTCTACGCCGATGCGAAAACGGGCGAAATGCGTTTCAAGCGCGAAAAGGCAAGTGCGGGCACCGCGCGCTCAGCATCCAAGAATTAGGGCGCGAGTTTGACGCCTTGATGGCGGCGCTTTAGACTGGTGTTGGGGAAATTCACGGAGAAGAAATGAAAACCATCAAGACCACGCTGTTGCTCACAGGACTCACGCTGCTGCTGATTCTCGGCGGGAAGGCCATCGCCGGCCCCCGCGGAATGACGATCGGCCTGATTATCGCTGTCGTAATGAACGGAGTTTCGTATTTTTTCTCCGACAAGATTGCGCTGCGCTCCGCCGGGGCTCAGCCGGTCACGCGCGAGCAGGCCCCTCGCCTGTACGCCGTGATGGAACGGCTCGCTGGCAAAGCCGGCCTGCCTATGCCGAAGCTCTACATCAGCCAACAAGCGGCGCCGAATGCCTTTGCGACCGGCCGCAATCCGCACCATGCGGCTGTGTGCGTCACCGCCGGACTGATGCAGATTATGAATGACGACGAGCTTGAAGGCGTTATCGCGCATGAGTTATCACACGTGCGGAACTACGACATTCTTACGTCGTCCATCGCGGCCACTCTTGCCGGCGCGATTACGTGGGTTGCGCAAATGGGCCGCTGGGGAATGATTTTCGGCGGCTTCGGCGGTTCGCGTGACGGCGAAGGCGAGGGTAACGCTATCACTGCAATCTTGATGCTCATCGTTGCGCCAATCGCCGCCCTTCTTCTGCAGCTCGGCATTTCCCGCCAGCGCGAATATCAGGCGGACGCTTCTGGCGTGAAAATGGTCGGCCATCCGTACGGGCTGATCAGCGCTTTGCAAAAACTCGAGGGCTACAACAAGAAAATCCCCATGAACATCTCGCCTTCAACGGCAGCGCTTTGCATCGTTGCGCCGCTCCAGGCGCGCCAAATGCTTGCAGGCTTGTTCAGCACGCATCCTCCCCTCGATGACCGCATCGAGGTCCTCAAACGCATGCAAATCACCCGCTGACAAAACATCGAACTTGCTTCTGAGAATTGGGCGTTTTTCAAGACCGTCGATTCAACTGCTCACATGACGCTGCGGGCTAAACGTTAGCGGTATTGCAGGCCGCAGACGCTCTCTCTACAAAACTGCGTAACACGGCTTACGAGGAATTCAGGATCGAAGAAAACCCGCACTCTTTACAAAAACCGCAAAGAATGCGACACCCCTCGCGTGTTCAGACAAGCCATCGGCGAAATCCGATATGATATTATCGGCCCGGGCGCGAATATCAGAAGGAGTGTTTACCGCATGGCAGTGTGTGTCCCACCCGCCAAATGCCCGTGGCCATAAATCCAAAGCAGTTTATTTCGCATGTTCGCGCTTGAAGGATCGAAGAAAACCCGTACCCTTGCAAACCAAAGGGTGCGGCACCCACGGCCAAACCAAGTCACTGTGCGGGGAATTGGCGCAGTGGTATCATCCGTCCGCTGTGGCTATGTCACAAGAGGGAAAACGTCCCGCGAAAGGTGGGCCACCCGCCCGCGAAAGGTGCGCCAGCCGGACGCCCGCACAGCGCCGTCGCTGTGCGCGAACAGACGGAGTTGACCTTTGAAGAATAATTATTTCCATTCTCATTCTCAAACTCCAACGCACAAAAATGAAGCGGTAAACGTCCCGTCTGTCCCCGAGTTCCGCATGCTCATGTGAATAACCCAGCCGGACAGCGACTTGGACCGAATGGGCAAGTCGTTCCGAACGAATCTCCAGAGGCGCACCTGCCGATCAAAAAGGACAACCAATGACATCATTACCCGACCTGCACGACGCGACGCTCAAAAACGTCGATTTTGAATGGGAAACCGCAAAGGTTCAACTAACATTCAAGACTGGCGTTGCCGCTTCCCAGATTGCGATCATTGAGGCGGACGGCGTGACGAATCTTAAATGCCCTCGGCTTCTGCCGTGGGGTCCGAGTAGCTCGGTAAACTCGACGGCACTTAAAACGCTCAACGATGGCCATTTCTTGACCATCGAGATGCAAAGTGGCGACGTGTTGGAAGTCTATTGTCGGAACGTAGTGGTCAAACGGGCCCCGGAATAGAGATAGAATGCACGGGGGCTATTCGTATGAGCGGCGCTTCCAATTTGTGCCATTGCCGCTTTAACGGCAGAGAACGGAACTTCGGACTTCGGCACCGTTACGTTGAAACGTGTGACAGTCAAGTGCGCGAGGGGGCAAAATCAAGCGACTGTCACGAAATTGTCACAGTAAATGGCGCAAAACCGGCAAAAAGCAGCAAACTCCAGAAAACTGAAAGCGGCGCTATCTGACGGCTGGCAAAGGGATTTAGTTGGATTTTGTGTCAGATAGCAAAACGGCGATTTAATTTTTTAAGACCGCCGGTTTCAACCACTCCCACCCCCTGCGACACAGTCCTTCGACCTCAGTGCAGAAACAACAGATGCATGTAAAATTTGCAGGGCATACCGGAATTCCTGTACCCCTGTCCCAAAGGCCAGTGTCGTAATAAACTGCTTGTATTGAACGATATAGCCAGACATTGCCCGCCAGAAGGAGATTGGCGATGCCCGTGCTTATTATAGCCTCGGCAGGGGGAATTCAAGTTTCAAGGAGCATTCGATGATAGAAGAGCGTGAAGTGGTTGTGCCGCAGGAAGCGGCGACTCCCCGGTGGGTTGGAATTGGTGTGGTAGTGCTGGCGATAGTTTCGCTGGTGGCGCTCGGCGTAGGTTGGAGTGCTGAGAATGCCTCCAAGAGCAATCAGCAAGCCCTTACCGCGCAGGTGCAGGCTGACAAGCAGGCGCAAAGCGTCCTCGAACAGCGTTTGCAACAGGCTGCAGAAGCGCAGGCGCAAGTGCAGGGCGAGGTAAGCGTCATTACGAGCCGCCTGAAGCTGACGCAAAGCGAGCTCGCCAATGCCCGGTACCAGGCCAAGAAGATCAAGGACATGGACGCCAAGCAGTTTGCCGCGTTCCAGCAGCAACAGGAACAGGTGAACACGCAACTGGCCACCAAGGCGAACTCGGACGACGTCAACAAGCTCAGCGGCGACGTTAACGGCGTCAAGACGGACTTGGATTCGACCAAGCAGAGCCTTCAAATGGCGCGAGACCAGTTCGGCAACCTAATCGCGCGGAACCACGATGAAATCGCACAATTGCGCCGGATGGGCGAGCGCAACATCTACGAATTCAGCGTGGACAAAAAGGGCGAGCGGAAACACGTTGGCGCCCTGACTGTCGAGTTGCGCGGCACGAATGTGAAGCAGCAGCTCTTCACGATGTATCTCTTCGTCGACGACAAGCGGTTCGAAAAGAAGAATCGTTCCGCCGACGAGCCGATTTACTTCTATACGCACGATTACCAGACACCGCTTGAACTCGTCATCAATCAAGTAGGGAAGAATAAAATCACTGGTTATCTAAGCGTGCCCAAAACCGCTGGAACCACAGCTCAAACGGCGACTACCGGCACGGGCGAGTAGAACCGACTTTACCCGAACAAAAGCCTCGCGTTCCCCGATTTACGACGAGAGGCGGCAAGCCACAAAAAGGGAGGCACTCCTGAGGGATGCCTCCCTTTTTTGTTTTTGCGCGAGCTTATTCGGCTTTCGCCAGCGAACGCTGCTTGCGTTTCAGGAATGTCTTGGCCAGCGCGGGAAGCTTGTCATGCGCGAGCTTTCCTTGCTCGTAGAGCTTCATCTTGGCCTTCGCCGACTTCCGCTTTTTGTGGTGGCGCTTCCAGGCCATGAACCGCTTGTCGTTTGCCATGCGTATCCTCCGGATCACATTGCGAGCCTATCGATTGTAGCGGAGCGTAACATTCTTGCAACCCCGCATTATGATTTTCCGTGCATAGTAACGAGTTCAAGTAGGATGGTGCGCTATGCCTTCTCTGGTCATACACGCCGGACGCGCGTTGACGCCGCATGAAGAAATCAACGATGCTGCCGTCGTCGTGGAAGACGGCAAGATTGCTCGCATAGGCCGCCGCGATGAAATCGAGGTCCCGTCGGGCGCGAAGGAAGTCCTTGCGCGCGACATGACCCTGATTCCTGGCTTCGTCGACATTCACATCCACGGCGCGGGCGGACACGACGTGATGTCTTCCACCGAGGAAGCCCTAACCACCGTCGCGAAAACGGTCGCGCGTCACGGAACCACGTCCATCGTGGCAACCACCGTGACCGCGCCACCAGACGAAACGCGCCGCTGCCTCGAAGACATTGCCCGTTTCATCGCAAGTCCAGCAAATATGGACACGCCTGCCGCCTCAGCGGCCGAAATCGTCGGCATCCACCTCGAAGGCCCATTCATCAGTCTGACCCGTCGCGGCGTTCACCCGCCGGGCGCCATCGCCAAGCCTTCCGTCGCCCTACTAGACCGTTACCTCGAAGCTGCCGGCGGCAATGTGCGGATTCTCACGCTCGCTCCGGAGATTCCCGGCGCGCTTGAACTGGTCGAACACGGCTACGCCCGCGGCATCGTCGTCGCTCTGGGCCACACTGACGCTACCTACGAACAGGCGCATACAGCGATCTTTCGCGGTGCACGCCACGCGGTTCACGTCTTTAACGCCATGCGCCCCTTTTCGCATCGCGAAACAGGAGTACTCGGCGCCGTGCTCACCGATGACTCCGTAACGGCAGAGATCATCGCGGACGGCGTCCACGTGGATGATCCCGCGATACGCCTGCTGCTGGCCGCCAAGGGCCCTGAGCTCGTCATTCTGGTCAGCGACGGCACGGCAGCCACGGGCATGCGCGATGGCAGCTATCGCCTGGGGACATTTGACGTGATTGTTTCCGGTGGCGTCTCCCGCAATCGCGAAGGCAAGCTCGCCGGCAGCACGCTGACGCTCGACCGCGCCTTGCAGCATATGGTGCGCCTCGGCGTGCCATTAATCGAAGCCGTCCGCATGGCAACGCTCATTCCCGCGCGCCGCGTGGGCATCGAGAAAAAGAAAGGCGTCCTCGCCGTGGGCGCCGATGCCGACCTCGTCCTCCTCACTCCCGAGCTAAAAATCGCCGACGTCTACACTCGCGGCGTCGCGGCGCAATAGCGTAGTCCTGCATTTCAGACTCCGCCTTTTGCGTTCTTCAGCGCGCTTCGTTGACCAATCACGAATTCAGGGGAATTTTTAGTTCTTCGGCAAGCGTGTAAGGATCGAACGGGCTGTTGGCAAAATACCGCCCATCCACTTCCAGCGTAGGCACTTTGCGCCGGCCATTATTGACGCGCAGGACCAGCGCTTCAGCTTCGGGCGACTTATCGATATTCACTTCGCGAAATTCGATTCCGCGCTCTTTCAGGAAGAGCTTCGTCCGCCAGCAATCACCGCACCACGGCGTGCAGTACATGGTAATCACAGCCATCGAATAATCTCCCGTTGCTCTCACTATTAAAGATGCTCTACAAACGTGGCAGATTCAATCGGCGCGCTTCGCTATCGCAGATCAAACGACAACTACGCGGCAAGATATTAGGAAGGCTTGGAATTCGCAGGATCTACTATGCACTAATGGCGGGAACTTTCCTCGGACGCGCCCGCGACGCCGCTCTTCGCAGCGGCCTGCAAGCGAGCCTGCGCGCGATTCAAAGCGAAGCTGACGCTATCCCAATCCGCATCCGCGGAGGATTTCTTAGCCATCTCGCTTTTCGCCCGCTCCAGCGCCGTCCGTGCGCGCGCAACGTCAATCTCGCTGGCGCGCTCGCAAGCGTCCGCCAGCACAATCACGCGTCCCGGCAAAACCTCCACGAACCCATTGATCACGGCCATGACTTCCACATCGCTGCCTTTGCGGTACGAAAGCGTCCCAATGCCAAGCTCGGAAAGGAGCGGGGCGTGTCCCGGCAGGATGCCCATATATCCTTCCTTGCCCGGCAATTCGACCGACTGCACGGTTTCGTGCAGCAGGAACCGTTCAGGCGTCACGATCTCGAGCTCGATGTTTTCCGGTAGCATCGCTTCTTGATTGCTTCTTCCCTTCCGCTTCCCAATTTACGCGCTGGCCGCCATTTTCTCGGCCTTTTCTCGCGCCTCTTCGATCGTCCCCACCATGTAGAACGCCTGCTCGGACAAATCGTCGTGCTTCCCTTCCACGATTTCCTTGAACCCGCGAATCGTGTCTTCCACTTTCACGTACTTTCCTTCGAGGCCCGTGAACTGCGCGGCCACGAACATGGGCTGCGACATGAATTTCTGAATCTTGCGCGCGCGCGCCACGACCAACTTGTCTTCTTCGGGCAATTCCTCGATACCGAGAATCGCGATGATGTCCTGCAGATCCTTATAGCGCTGCAACGTTGATTTCACCGAGCGCGCCACGTCGTAATGCTCCTGGCCCACGATGCGCGCGTCAAGAATGCGCGAAAAACTTGCCAGCGGATCGACAGCGGGATAAATGCCCAACTCGGAAACCTGCCGGCTCAAGTTCGTTGTCGCATCAAGGTGCGCGAACGTCGCGGCCGGAGCGGGATCCGTGTAATCGTCCGCGGGCACGTAAATTGCCTGCACCGAAGTGATTGAGCCTTTCTTCGTCGATGTGATGCGCTCCTGCAACTCGCCAATTTCCGTATTCAAGTTCGGCTGGTAGCCGACGGCCGAAGGCATGCGCCCCAGCAGCGCCGATACTTCCGAACCTGCCTGCACGAAACGGAAAATATTGTCGATGAAAAGCAGCACGTCGAGCCCTTCCGCGTCGCGGAAATATTCCGCCACCGTCAATCCTGTCAGCCCGACGCGCAGGCGCGCTCCGGGTGGCTCGGTCATCTGGCCGTAAATCAGCGCCGCGCGGGACTTCTCCGAATTCCCCGGCACGATAACGCCGCCCTCGCTCATTTCCAGCCACAGGTCGTTGCCCTCGCGAGTGCGCTCGCCCACTCCGGCGAACACGGACACGCCGCCATGTTTCATCGCCACGTTGTGAATCAGCTCCATGATCAGGACCGTCTTGCCGACTCCCGCGCCGCCGAACAATCCAATTTTCCCGCCCTTCAGGTACGGCTCAATCAAGTCGACAACCTTAATCCCTGTCTCGAACATCTCGAGCGACGTGGATTGCTGGTCGAGTGCAGGAGCTGGCCGATGAATTGCCCAGTGCTCCTTCACCTCCACCGGACCCAGCTTGTCCACCGGCTCGCCCAGCACGTTGAGGATGCGCCCCAGCGTTCCACGTCCCACGGGAACCGAAATTCCTGCACCCGTGTCGACCCCCTTCATTCCCCGAACCAGTCCCTCGGTCGGTTTCAACGCTACCGCGCGCACTCGCCCTTCCCCCAAATGTTGCTGAACCTCGGCGACGATATCGATCGGCTCCGGAACTTCAAAGCCTTCGCTCGTGATGTGCACGGCATTGTAAATCTGCGGCAGGTGGCCTTCCTCGAATTGCACGTCCACCACGGGCCCGATCACCTGCACTACGTGGCCAACGTTTCCGCCTTTTTTCTCTGCCGTTTGGTTCGCTTTCTTCGAATCTTCTGCCATCGGAGAACTCCCTTGCCTATGAGGACGCCGCGAAAGCTGCGCCGCTTACGATTTCAATAATTTCCTTGGTGATGCTCGCCTGACGAATTCGGTTCATGTCCAGCGTCAATTCGGTAATCAACTCTCCTGCGTTGGTTGTGGCCGCGTCCATCGCCGTCATGCGCGCCGCGTGTTCCGCGGCGGCGGATTCGAGCAGGATGCGGAAAATTTCCGTCTCCAAATAACGTGGCACGAGATGCGCGAAGATTTCATCAGGCGGTTCTTCGTAAATGTAATCCACTGTCTCGAGCAGTTTCGCGGACGCTTTCGCGGCGGAGTCGTCAGTCTTCTTGTCCGCTGCGGTGGGTGCGAAAGATTCCGGATCAAGCGGCAGCAACTTCTCCAGTCGAAGCTGCTGGACCATCACGCTCTTGAATTCGTTATATACGCCGTAGACAGCGTCCACTTCGTGCTTGGTGTAAAGGTCCGCGATACGCGCGGAGATTTCCTTCGCGTGGCGAAATTCCACGTTCGTCGAAATATTCACGTACTCGCCGCAAAGTTTCCATTTTCGCCGCCGCAACGCTTCCACGCCCTTGCGTCCAATGGCGATCGATTGCACGTCCTTGCCCTGCAACTGCCGCAGATACTCCGCCGCTCTGCGAAGAACGTTGGTATTGAATGCTCCTGCCAGGCCCTTGTCCGAAGTCAGCACCAGCAACAAAATGCGCTGTTCCGGCCGCCGTTCGAGCAACGGATGCTGTGTTTCAGTCGCGCGCTGCATCGCCGATTGCAGCACCCGGCGAATTTCTTTCGCGTACGGCCGCGCCCGGTATACGCCCTCTTGCGCGCGCCGCAGCTTTGCCGCCGCCACAAATTTCATTGCGCGCGTGATCTGCTGCGTGTTCTTTACGGACCGGATGCGCCGGCGATAATCAAGCAGGGTGGGCATGGAACGGTTTCGCGCGCCGCTCAGCTTGCGGCGGTGGCAGCCTCCGCGGTCTTATTGCTCGGGACAAACCGCTCCTTGAAATCATCGAGCGCTTTTTTCACGTCGACGCGCAAAACGTCGTCAAATGCTTTCTTCGCCGCAATCGTCTTCAGCACGCCGTTGTAATTGGTTTCGACGAAGCTGTACATTTCTTTTTCGAATCGCCGCACGTCTTCCACCGGCAAATCGTCCAGGTACCGGTTCGTTCCGGCGTAAATAATCAAGATTTGCTTTTCGACGGGGAGCGGCTGGTATTGGTCCTGTTTTAGAATCTCGGTAAGCCGTTGCCCACGGCCGAGCTGCGCCTGCGTCGCTTTATCCAGCTCGGAGCCAAATTGCGCAAACGCCGCAAGCTCGCGAAACTGCGCCATGTCGAGTCGCAATGTCCCCGCCACCTGCTTCATCGCCTTGATCTGCGCGTTGCCGCCCACGCGGCTCACGGAAATTCCCGCGTTGATCGCCGGCCGGATGCCCGCGTTGAACAAATCCGATTCCAGATAAATTTGCCCGTCCGTGATCGAAATCACGTTCGTTGGAATGTACGCCGAGACGTCGCCCGCCTGCGTCTCAATCACTGGAAGCGCCGAAAGCGAGCCGCCACCCAGTTCCTTGCTAAGTTTTGCCGCGCGTTCCAGCAGCCGCGAGTGCAGGAAAAAAACGTCGCCCGGATACGCCTCGCGACCCGGTGGACGCCGTAGCAACAGCGAAATTTCGCGGTACGCCTGCGCGTGCTTCGAAAGGTCGTCGTAGAAACAGACCGCATGCTTGCCTGCGTCGCGGAAAAATTCGCCAATCGCGCATGCCGCAAATGGCGCGATGTACTGCATCGTCGCAGGCTCGGAAGCCGTCGCAGCCACGACGATGCTGTGCTCCATCGCGCCGCTGTCGGTCAGCGTTTTCACCACCTGAGCCACGGTCGAACGCTTCTGCCCAATCGCGCAGTAAATGGAGATCATGTCGCCGCCGCGCTGGTTGATAATCGTATCCAGAATAATTGCGGTCTTGCCGGTCTGCCGGTCGCCGATGATCAACTCGCGCTGCCCGCGGCCAATGGGAATCATCGCGTCGATAGCCTTGATGCCCGTCTGCAGAGGCTCGCGCACGGGCTGGCGGTCAATCACGCCTGGCGCCAGACGCTCGATCGGATTGCGCTTCTCGGTCGCGATCGGCCCTTTGTCGTCAAGCGGCTGCCCCAGTGGATTCACCACGCGCCCAATCAATGCGTCTCCCACGGGCACGGACATAATTTTCTTCGTCCGCCGCACCGTGTCGCCCTCTTTGATTTCCGTGTAGTCGCCCAGGAGCACCGTTCCGACTTGATCCTCTTCCAGGTTCAGCGCGATCCCGAACACGTCGTGCGGAAACTCAAGCATTTCGCCCGCCATGCACTTGTCGAGACCATGAATGCGCGCGATGCCGTCGCCCACCGAGATTACCGAGCCCACTTCCTCGACGGCCATCACCTGCTGGTAATTCTCGATCTGCTCGCGAATTATTTTTGTGATCTCGTCAGCCTTGATTGTCGCCATTCACTGCTCCTATTGAGCTTCGAGTCGCGTGCGCAGCCGGTTGAGCTGCTCGCGCACCGACCCGTCGTAGATTGTCGAGCCAATTCGCACTGTGGTGCCGCCGATCAGGCTGGCGTCGAGTTGATATTGCGTCTGCACTTTCTTTCCCGTGACGTCTTCGAGCGTCTTTGTCAGTTGCGCCTTCTCTCCCGCGGAAAGCTCGCGCGCCGAAGTCACCTTCGCAGCCACAATTCCCATTCGCGCATTGCTTTCCGTTTCAAATGCCTGCCGAATCTCGCTCAGGATTCCCGTCCTCCCGTGATCCACCAGCACAAAAAGGAAATTCTTCACTTCGACATCCAGGCCCATTTTCTGCGCCAGCTCGCCAATCACGGCCTTTTTCGCGCCAGGACCAATCGCTGGAGTCGTCAGCACATTTCGCAGCTCGGGTGAATTCTCAAGCATTCCGGCAAACTCGCCCAGGTCGTG
Source organism: uncultured Acidobacteriota bacterium (assembly GCA_963757905.1). GTDB lineage: Bacteria > Acidobacteriota > Terriglobia > Acidiferrales > UBA7541 > DAHUXN01. The sequence continues at coordinate 228,882 of CAVWSV010000007.1, forward strand.
TTTGATTTTCTCAACGGCATTGCGCGCAAACGCCGCATCCGCCAGCGCCGCCGCGTATCGTTGTGCAAGCGCGCTCAATTTGCGCTCCCTGCAAGCTCTGCGACAAATTCGTGAAAGAGCGATGCATCCGTCTGCGGCGTCATCCGCTGCGCGAGCAACGTTTCCGCGCGATCGATGGCCACGCGCGCGGCGATTGTTTTAAGCTCCATTTGTGCCGCGCGCTCGGCGGCTCGAATCTCCACTTGCCCAGCCAACTCGATCCGCTTCGCGTCTTCCGTCGCCAACATTCGAATACGCTCGGCTTCCGCGCCGCTCTCGCGTTTCGCCCGCGCGCGCAACTCCGCTACGGTCGTATCGAGCGTCGCCATTTTCGCTTCTGCTTCGCGTTGCTGGCGCTCCGCTTCCTCGCGCGCTCGCGCACTCTCCGCAATCGCAGCCGAAATTGCTTCTTGCCGCCCGCGAAAATACGGCGGCGTCTTCTTGACAAACACCCACACCAACACCGCAACGAAAATTCCGAAATTAATCCAGCGATAAATCCAGCCGGTCGTGGTCCCGGCTGCTTCTTCCGGATTCGTTGCGGCCAGCGCGGGTGCAGCGTACAGCGCGCATGCAAACGCCACTGCAACCGTCAGACCTGCCACGCGCGCAAATCCACGCCACATCGCTCGCATTATCGCGTCCCTCGCAACGGCGCGCTCGGACGCTCCAAAATCATTCTCGCGATTCGCCCCGCCAGATTGGCGCTCTCGCCTTCGAGTTGCGCACGCGCTGCCTCGAATTCCCGCGCAATACGCTCCTTTTCCTTGCGCACCGCATCTTGCTCCACCTTGCGCACACTGTTCAGCAGTTTCGTGCGTTCATCCAGAGCCGCCTGCCGCGCCGCTTCCTGCTCCGCGAACACACCCGCGCGCGCTTTTTTCAGCGCATCCTCATAGGTATGTACTTTCTCTTTCGCCGCGGCCTGGACGGCTTCGGCTTCCGCGCGCGCTTTGATGATCCGCGCATTGCGTTCCGCCAAAGTGCGCTCCAGTGGTTTGAAAAAAATCGCGCGCAAAAACCAGTAAAATAAAAGGAAGGTAATAATGGTTGGTACGGACTTGAGGAACAACCAGCCGAGCTGTTGCAGGATCGCCATCGCACACTATCGCAACTGTCTGACTCGCCTCCCTGGATTTTCTTTGTTCAGCGGTTCGTCGCCGCCTAAGACACACGTTTAACGCATCGCAGAGCCAGCAATTATCGCATCCCTTTTCCGCGTCGTCAACCAGCCCAAACCGCACAAAAAATTCTCCGTTTCCAACAGGAATAACTGGTTCGCGAAAACCGTTCGCGAGCAGAGCAGCCTGCGAACCACAGCCGCTGCCCCTGCACAAACTCTCTCCGTCGTGCTAGTTTATCTTCGGGAAGGCAGAACCAAATTTGCGCGACGAGAGCACGGGCAACACAGCATCAACGGAACGGAACTGCTATTTTCGGACAATTCTAATCGGTACACCAAATTATTAGAAGTGCCTGTAACTTATTGAAAAAAAAAGGTGGCGTTACATTCTAATCGGTACAAATAACGGCTTTGCAATCACCGCCATTTCGCCCCGCGGCTGGCGTTTCGCGCGAGCTTCAGGAATGCTATTCTTGTTCGCCTTCTTGCTTATCCGTTTCGTTATTAAAGGAGAGTTCGTATGCCTGCGTTTTCCGGAGTCGATTATCTCGACTTCGATTCCCTGCTGACCGATGAAGAAAAACTCGCGCGCCAGACCGCGCGCAAGTTTGTCGATGAGCAATTGCTGCCCATCATCGAGCAGTACAATCGCGAAGCAAAATTTCCAATGCAATTGCTGCCGCAAATCGCCGAGCTCGGCTTTTTCGGCGCAAACCTGAAAGGCTACGGCTGCGCGGGCATGTCGAACGTGGAATACGGCCTGGTGATGCAGGAACTCGAGCGCGGCGATTCAGGGCTGCGCAGCTTCGCGTCAGTGCAGTCGGCGCTGGTGATGTATCCGATTTATGCCTTTGGATCCGACGGGCAAAAAGAAAAATGGCTTCCGCAACTTGCTTCCGGCAAAGCCATCGGTTGCTTTGGATTGACCGAGCCGCAATTCGGTTCCAATCCAGGCGGGATGCTGACGCGCGCCGTCCGCAAAGGCGAAAGCTACATTTTGAACGGCGAGAAAATGTGGATCACCAATGGCTCGCTCGCGGACATCGCCGTCATTTGGGCGAAATGCGAAGACGACAAAATTCGCGGCTTTCTGCTCGAGAAAGGCACGCCGGGCTTCAAGGCGTGGGACGTACACGGCAAATGGTCGTTGCGCGCGTCGGTAACTTCTGGCTTGGCCATGAGTGACTGCAAAATCCCTGCGGAAAACGTGCTCCCGAGCGTCGAAGGTCTGCGCGGTCCGCTCTCGTGCCTTAATCAGGCGCGCTACGGAATCGGCTGGGGCGCAATCGGCGCGGCCATGGCTTGCTATGACACAGCTCTGCGTTACGCGAAAGAACGCAAGCAATTCGGCAACAAACCGATTGCTTCGCACCAACTCGTCCAGGAAAAACTGGTCTGGATGATTACTGAAATCACCAAGGCGCAATTTCTGGCGCTGCAAGTCGGACGTTTGAAAGACAAAGAGCGCGTCCATCCCTCGCACATTTCCATGATGAAAATGAACAACGTCTGGATGGCCCTCGAGACGGCTCGAATGGCGCGAGGAATTCTCGGTGCCAATGGCATCGTCGACGATTACTGCATCATGCGCCATATGATGAACCTCGAATCCGTCTCGACTTACGAAGGCACGCACGACGTCCACAAATTAATCATCGGTGAACGAATCACCGGAATTGCGGCGTTCGAATGAGAAAACATTTTTCACTATTTTGTGCATGTGTATTGGCAACAGGCTTGGCTTTTGGCTTTTCGAACGCGGCGCTCGCCGCATCGCCGAATGACAGTCGTCCCAAAGTCCGCGCGATCACCGCTTTTATCGCACTCGATTGGACGCGTTACCAAACGCAAATCGCGGAAACTTTGGCTGCCCTAAAACAAATCAGAGCCGCGTACGAAAAGGCGGGATTCGAAGTTCAGACTCTGCGCATCACCACGCAGCCTTTTCCCGAGTACACGCGAAATCTTTCCGATGAGCAAGCGCTGGCGTTTTTCAAACAATACGACGCCCTCGCGCAAAAAGACGGTTTCGATGCGTCAATCGGCACCGCAATGCAAAGTACAGGTGACGACCCGCGCGAAGCGCATCTCCTTGCAAGAATCATCGCGTCGACGAAGATACTCGAAGGCAGCGTCGTCATCGCCTCCGATGACGGCATTCACTGGGACGCCATCGCCCCCGCTGCAAGTGTGATTCACTACCTCGGCGCAAACAGCCCGAACAGCCTCGGCAATTTCCGTTTCGCCGCCATCGCCATGGTTCCGCCAAACACGCCCTTTTTTCCCGCCTCGTACCAAATGAACGGCAACCACACATTCGCCGTCGGACTGCAATCGGCAAACGTCGTCGCCGCCGCGCTCGCCTCCACGAGCGATCCACAAAAAGCGCAAAAGGCCATTGAAGACTCGCTCGGCAAATGGGCCCAGGAAATCGAAGCCGTCAGCAAGCGCGCCGCGCAGGAATCAGGCTGGCGCTACACAGGAATCGATGTTTCGCCCGCGCCGCTGAAGGACGTTTCCATCGGCGGCGCCATCGAGAATTTCACTCACGAACCGCTCGGTTCGAATGGCACGCTCACTGCCGTAGCGATCGTCACCCGTGCGTTAAAAAATATCCGCGTCACACGCACAGGTTATTCCGGGTTGATGTTACCCGTGCTCGAGGATTCCGTGATTGCTCGCCGCTGGAGCGAAGGGCGGGTATCACTCAATTCCTTACTGCTGGATTCCGCCGTTTGCGGCACAGGTCTGGACGTAATTCCCATGCCCGGCGACACGACCGAGGCTCAAATTAGGCCAATCCTCGAAGACGTTGCGAACCTCGCCTACAAATGGCACAAACCCCTCGCCGCGCGCCTGCTGCCCGTGAAAGGGAAAAAGGCGGGCGAACAAACGGAATTCCAAGACCCATTCTTGGTGAATGCAATGATCCAGCCGGTTCGATGAGCGATTTTTGCAAATATACGGGAGCCCACAATGGAAGATAAACTCGGCCTCGAATTTCTGCGCGTCGTCGAACAAGCCGCCATCGCTTGCGCGCATACCATGGGTTTGGGCGATCGTCATAAAGCCGACGCCGCTGCCGTCGAAGCCATGCGCCGCGAAATGGACACGGTCGGCATGGACGGCACCATCGTTATCGGCGAAGGCGAGCGCGACAAAGCGCCCATGCTGTTCATCGGCGAAAAAGTCGGCTTGGCCACCAAGCACAACGACAGATATCCGGCGGTGGATATTGCCGTCGATCCGCTTGAAGGAACCAATCTGTGCGCCACCGGCGAACCCAACGCCATCACAGTTCTCGCCGCGAGCGAAAAAGGTGGATTGCTTCACGCGCCCGATTTGTACATGGAGAAGATCGTTGTGGGTCCCACGTGCCGGGGCGCAGTCGAATTGGATGCACCGGTAAAGGACAATTTGAAAGCGATTGCCCGGCGGCTCGACCGCCTGGTCGAAGATTTGGTTGTGATCGTCCTAGATCGGCCGCGGCATGAATCTCTGATCACCGAAATTCGTAACGCAGGCGCGCGCATCCGGTTGATTAGCGACGGCGATCTCTCCGCCGGAATCGCGTCGGCCGTTCTCGGCTCCGGCGTGCACGCGGTGATGGGCACCGGCGGCGCCCCGGAAGGCGTCCTCACGGCGGCGGCGCTGAAATGCCTGAACGGCGAAATCACCGCGCGCCTCGTAGTGTCAACTCCGGAACAGCACGAACGGCTGGCAAAGATGGGCGTGACCGACGCGAAGAAAATCTACAAAACGGATGAGCTCGCTCCCGGCAAGAAAATGATTTTTGCCTGCACGGGAGTGACGGAAGGAAATTTGCTGCGCGGCGTGCGCTTTTTCGGCGAAGGCGTGCGTACTCACTCGCTCGTCCTCACCTACGACGACCGCCAGGTGCGCTTCATCGATAGTGTGCATCTGAATAAACGGCCAGACGCAAAAGTTCGCTTTATTTGATCCTCGCGATACACTCGGAACAATTGGCCATGCTCGCTTGAATTCAGTAGCTCAAGGAGGCATTGCGATGTCCGGACCTCCCCGGCCCCACTTGGAACCAGCGCAACCACGCAGTGACTGGCCCAGCAAGCGGCTGATTGTCCTGGGCGTCGTGCTCGTTGCGGTCTTCGTCTTGTGGATCGTTACGATGCTCGCGCCGCCGCATTTCGGCCCCAAGCATTAAAAAACGGGATTGGCGCGGCCCAATCTGATAAGGGCAAATCGGAATTGGGAAGATTTGTTCACAAAAGGGAAATGAAAAGCCTGAAGCGCCGGGCATGTAGCCCGGCGCCCCCTTGGAAGTAAACTTCTGCGATATACCTTACCGATGAGCAGACGCCATCGGAGTCCCATGCCGTCGCGACGACAGTTGCGACAACTTCGATTGCTGCATTTGCTGCGGCATCGGCTGCACCGGCGGCCGCATCATGGGAGTGTTGCTGACGTGGTCGCTGATCGCCTGCAAACGCTTGAGGATGGATTGCCACTGCGCCCAGTCGAGCTGGCGCAGAAATGGCCGCAATCCCTGAATGAACGGATCCTCGAGCAGCGTTTGTCCCGTGGACTCGGGCACGAAAAACCGATTTAGCCCGACTCCGAGCGCTTCGGCGATCTTCTCGAGCGTGCCGAGACTGGGCGTCATTTGCCCGCTCTCGATGCGCGAAAGATAAGAACGCGACACGCGCGAGCGTGCCTGAAGTTGGCTCTGCGTCATGCCGCGGGACTCACGCAACTGGCGAATCCGTTGACCGATATTCTCCACGGTTTCGCGGTTCGGCCAGTCTTCGAGCAATTGACGATCGTCGCCTGGCAAATCCTGTGCGGAAGGCGTCGGGATGACAAACGTCACCTTCGAAGGCAACAGGCGCACGCAACGCCGACAATTGTCCGTACGTGTGCGATATTGCACAAGTCCACAAACGTTGCAACGGACGACTTCCCGGTCCATCTCTGAACCGGCTTCCTCTACTTTCTTTTCACCCAACGGTTCCTCGCAGACTTTTCCGACAGTGCGGAGGGAAGGAACGGGTCACAAAGGGGAAGACAGAAACCGGCGCGAGCGACATTCTCTCTGCCGACCCATCTGGAGTCAAGCCTTTTTTTATGATTCTCAGGTCGCGCCCAATTCTAGTCCTGGCGCTGCTGCAAATCAATCGATTGAATAGTCAGCAAGCGGGTCGCCGAACGCGTCCATTTTTTGATACGCTTATCAACTTTCCGCGATGGAGGATTAACAGTGTCGAACTTGCCGAGCCGCGAAGAAGCCTGGAATTTGCTGTGCGAATACACACAAAACGAAAATCTGCGCAAACATGCGCTGGCCGTTGAGGCTTGCGTGCGCGCCTACGCCCGCAAACAAGGCGCGGATGAGGAACTGTGGGGACAGGCGGCGTTGCTCCACGATTTCGACTACGAGCGATGGCCGAATGCGGAGCATCACGCGGACAAGGAACATCCTGCGGAAGGCACTCGGATTCTTCGCGAGCGCGGCTATCCGGAAGAAATGATTCACGCGGTTCTCGCGCACGCCGATTATACGGGAGTGAAGCGTGAATCGGCGCTCGACCGCACGCTATTTGCCTGCGACGAACTCGCTGGATTCCTCACCGCTTGCGCGTTGGTGAAACCGAGCAAGAAAATTGCGGAGGTGGAAGCGGCCTCGGTGAAGAAGAAACTAAAAGACAAGGCATTCGCGCGGGGCGTGAATCGCGACGATGTTCGCGTGGGAGCCGAGGAATTGGGCGTTCCGCTGGAAGAACACATCGCATTCTGCGTGGAGGCAATGCGTGGCATTGCGGATCAGTTGGGTCTTTGACTCGAGATTATTTCCGCCTCATTTGCTGGTGTCGGTGAAAAGCACGGCGTCCCGGCTTGCGCGAACGCGAACAATCCCCAGCTTCTTGCCGTCTGGCGACCAGTGGAAATCTTGAATGCCATCTTCGGTGTAGTGCGTGAATTCCTTGCTCGGACCTCCATCAAACGGCTGCACCCAGAGGTTGTCCACTCCGTTTTCACCCAACTGGTACATCGCGCCTTTGGCGTCCGGCATGAATCGCACCATGCCTCTGGTCACGTGCACGGTCCCCAAGGAAACCGCCCTTAGCTCCTTCCACGTGTCCAGGGAGACTACGTGAACGAGGGGTGCATTCCGAGAAAATGTCCCATACAGGAGCAGTTTCCCGTCAGCCGAGATATCGAACCAGATCGTCTTTGCATCGGGAGAAACTGCTTGGGGATTCCCGCCGTTGACCGGCACTTTCATCAACTCGCTGTTGATGTTGTCGCCGTAGATGATCCATTTCCCGTCACCCGTGCATTGTGCAAACAAATTGCTGGGGCCCTTCGTCAGCTGTGTCAGCGCACCTGTTTCCAGATCCATCTTCCATAGCCCGAGTGGAGTGCCTTTCCGTTCGGCGCCGGAAAACACAACGGACTTTTGCCCACAAGGGCTGGGTTGAAGGTACGAGCGATGAGGATCGGGGCTGATGATTTTGACATCTCCCGTCGCCAGATTAGCCATACTGAGATTCAGCTCCCAATTGGTAAGGAGGAGCTTGTCAGGGGTCAACCAACCGAAAAAAGCCGGATTCAAGACGTATTCCAGTCGTTCCGGCGTCGCGCTCGCGTTAAACTGCGAATTGAGCGGCAAGATGTCAAGCGATGATTCCGCATCCCGTTTGACGGACGACAGCGTCTTCCCATCCGCAGACAGTGTTACTTCCGCATACGAGCTCAAATCGTTGGTGATGCGCCGCACTTTCCCCTGCGGGTAGGAAACCTCATAAATCTGGCCGTGTAATGAAGGAAGACCCACCGCCGATAGAACGAGCCCGCTCTCTCCCGGCATCCACACAATGGAGTTGACGGAGCCGTCGGAGCCGTTCGGCGCCTTGGCGAGGTGAGTCAGGGTGCCGATTTGTCCGTGGGAAATGTCGATTACATCCAGTTGTTTATTGAAAGCCATCGCCACTTTTGTCCCGTCCGCGCTGCACGCCACGGCGGCACTGAAGTGATAGATCGGCGCATTGCCCAACAGAGTCTTTTCCTGGCCTGTCGCTGCATCCGCCAGAACGATTGTGTTCTTGTTGGCAGATGGGTCGTGGCGAAGAAAGCAGACCTGCCGTCCGTCCGCAATGAAGCTCACCTGGCTGTCGGTATCTCGAACGACAAGTTGAGGTTGTCCACCAAACGTGGGCATTCGATACAGATCGTTCCTCCCCGATGCCTCTTTCGCCCGGACCCGAAAGAATAAATAACTCTCGTCTGGGGAAAAAGCCAGGGACACCAACCCGCCGGGAAGTGTTTGTAAGACCTGTGTATCGCTGCTTGTGGACAATTGCCGAATCCATAGACTGTCGCCGTTGAGATTTGAGTGTCGTCCATAAGCCATGTATTTTCCGCTGGGCGAGACGGCGGCCATGTTCAAGTCGCCATACTGCGTGACCTGCGTAACCGCATACGTCTCAAAAGGATTACGCTGGACGCGATGGCTGCTGCTGTAGATTAGATAACCTGCAGCGCTCAGAATCAGCAACGCGGCCACTACCGATATGGCCGTTGCCACGTGGAATTTCTTCGCTGCGGCGATTGCACTGCTGCCAATCCGGGAAGCTGATTGCGCGGAGTCCGGCGTCACATCGGTATTGCTCAGCGCTTTACCCTGCCGGCCGGAGCTCGCGTCGCGCTTCAGGCGTTTCAGGTCTGCCCGGAGATCAGACGCATGTTGGTAGCGGATCTCTCGGTCCTTCTCGAGGCATTTTCCTATGATTCTCCCGAGTTCTTCCGGGAGCGCAGGGTTGAGTTCCGGCGCCGGAATTGGCTCACGATTCAGTATTCCCTCGAAAATAATCGCGCTGGTTTTGCCGGTGAACGGAGGCCTCCCAGAAGCCATTTCGTAGAGGACGGCGCCCGCTGAGAAAAGATCGCTGCGCGCATCGATTTCTTCGCCGCGCGCCTGCTCCGGCGACATGTACGCAATCGTGCCGATCGCCGCGCCTGGACTGGTGAGGTCTTCCGCGGCGGTAAAATGGGCTGCGTCCTGCGTGGCAAGCGTTTCCGCGCCATGCAGGGTGACCTTGGCCAAGCCGAAATCGGAGATCTTCAATTGCCCGCGATTGGTGAGGAAGAGATTCGAGGGTTTGATATCCCGATGAATGATTCCCTTCGAGTGCGCCGCATCCAGCCCATCGGCCAATTGAATGGCGACATCCAGAAGGCGCTCCGTCGCGAACGGCTGGCCGTGAATTTCCTGGCTTAGGTTTTTGCCTTCCAGCAATTCCATGACGATGAAGGACTGGCCATCGTACTGGCCGATCTCGTGGATCGTGCAGATGTTGGGATGGTTCAACGCGGAAGCTGCGCGGGCCTCACGACGAAAGCGCTCGAGCGAATGCGGATCTGGCGCCAAGTGGTCAGACAGAAATTTCAACGCGACAAAGCGGCCTAATTCCGCGTCTTCGGCTTTGTACACAACTCCCATGCCACCCCCACCGAGCTTTTCAAGGATGCGGTAGTGAGAAATGGTGCTGCCGAGGATCCGGGAGGAATCGGTCACTGGGCGTGCATTTTACGCCTCCATCCGAATGCTGGCAATCGCGCGGCGAACAGACATGCCGTCTTAGTAGTGTCCCCGTCCGGCACGATCGGCGCCACAGATGAGCGTCTTTCTCTTCTTGAAGAAATGACGAACTGCGTTTGGGAGATCGAATGCGGGACGCCGCAATGTGTTAGAATCACAAATTCCATGGAGAGAGCGGGAGAATTTCTGAGTGCGGCGCTGCGCAGGATGAAAGATCCTGAAGCGGCGCGGGCGTGGCTGAAGGCAACGTGGCCGAAGCTGGTGGGCGACGGCATGGCCGCGCATATTCGCCCATCGGCTTACGCGAAAGGCGTTCTGCGCATTGAAGCGGACTCGCGCGAATGGCAGAAGCAGACCGAGTTGATGAATCAGGAAATTTGCGAGCGCGTGAATCGTTCGTGGGGCGGCCGCCTGGTGAACGAAATTCGCGTGGAGCCTGCGCAACGCGCCGGCCGGCGCCTCGCCTATGAGGTCGACAACAACCACATTCCCTTCATTCGCCGACCCATGTCCACGCATAAACCATGAAAATCAGCCGCGATGATGTGTTGTACGTCGCCGAGTTGGCGAATCTCGAGCTGAACGAATCGGAAGTGGAAACATTTCGCGGACAGCTCGATGCAATCCTCACCTACATCGACAAACTCAAGCAGCTCGACGTTTCCGCAGTCGAGCCAATGGCGCAAGTGCTCCAGTCCGCGGCGAGTCCTGACGGAGTGCTGCGCGACGACGTGGTCCGCAAATGTGATGTTGCAGACGCGATTCTCGAACAAGCGCCCGAAGCGAAGAAGCCCTATTTTCGCGTTCCCAAGGTGATCGAGCGATGAGCGCCGTGAAGGCGTGGACGATTCCCGTAATTCGCGAGGCGCTCGAAGCGAAAAAGATTTCCGCGCGCGAGCTCACAGCGGAATTTTATTCGCGCATCGAAAAGAAAAATTCGGAATTGAACGCGTTCTTAGCACTTTCGCCGGAGCGCGCCTACGCGCAAGCGGACCGCATCGATAAACTTCGCGCCCGCAACGAAAAGCTTCCACCGCTCGCCGGCGTTCCCGTGGCAATCAAGGACGTGATCAGCACGCGCGGCATTCGCACCACCTGCGGATCGCGCATTCTGGAGAATTACGTCCCGCCGTATGACGCGACCGCGGTGGAAAAACTTGAATCGGCAGGCGCAGTGATTCTGGGCAAAACGAACTGCGACGAATTCGCGATGGGCAGCTCGAACGAAAACTCCGCGTACGGCCCGGTGCGAAATCCAGTGGCCACGGATCGCGTGCCCGGAGGTTCGAGCGGCGGTTCTGCTGCCGGGGTCACCGCAGGACTGGCCGTTGCGGCTCTCGGAACGGACACAGGAGGATCAATTCGACAGCCGGGAGCGTTCTGCGGAATTCCCGCGATGATGCCGACGTACGGACGTGTGTCGCGCTATGGACTGATCGCATTCGCTTCTTCGCTTGACCGCATCGGACCGTTTGCAACGACCGTGCGCGACACCGCGGCGGTGCTTTCCGTGATCGAGGGGCATGACGCAAACGATTCGACGTCAGCCGCCGTGCCGCAATCTGATTATTTCGAGGAAATGGAAAAGCCGATTCGCGGAATGCGCATCGGGATTCCCACCGAATATTTCGGTGAAGGCATGGATCCGGAAGTGCGCGCGAAAATAGAAGCGGGCATCGAGCTGATGAAACGAATCGGCTGTCAACCGGTTGAGTTGCGCATGCCGCACACAGAGTATGCGATTGCGACTTACTATATTGTTGCGACCGCCGAAGCGAGCTCGAATCTGGCGCGCTTTGACGGAGTGCGCTACGGCCTTCGCGTTCACGCCGATTCGCTGCGCGAGATGTACAAGAAAACGCGCGGTAGAGGATTCGGCCCAGAAGTGAAACGACGGATCATGCTGGGGACGTACGCGCTGTCCTCGGGCTATTACGATGCGTATTATCTGCGGGCGCAGAAAGTTCGCACGTTGATCGCGCGCGATTTCATGCTGGCGTTTGAAAAAGTCGACGCCATCGTGACGCCCACGTCGCCGACAGCGGCCTTCCGACTAGGCGAGCGGACGATGGATCCGCTGGCAATGTATCTCGCTGATACATATACAGTTACTGGATCACTGGCGGGCATTCCCGGGATTTCCGTTCCTTGCGGGACAACCTCAGCTCGATTGCCGGTGGGTTTGCAAATCTTCGGCCCGCGCTTCGCCGAATCGCGCGTGCTGCAGTTGGCGCATGCGTTTGAGAATGCTGGCGGCTTCTCAGTCTGAGGATCGCGGAATTCTCCTCAGAATTATATTCCTACCGAAAACTGTAGAAACATCCAGAGGATGGGCAAAAGATTTCCCATGTTACGAATTGCGTCGGGAACGTCTTGCGCGGAGACTGCGCGCCGGTATTTCAGTAACTCACAGTTGTGCTGTGGTTTAAGAGGCATACACCCTAAACGCCATCCCAGGAATCTAATTTGGCACGATTCGTGCTCAGGATCTAATGGGGATGGACCGATAAGGCTGTTAGGCTTATCGAGAAGGAAAAGAAAAAGTGGTTACAATTCGATCAGGCCAGAAGCAGTTCACCGAAGACGAAGTATCCCGCCTGACGGGGATTTGCCTGGATCACCTCCGCAGTTGGGCACAGAGTAAGCATGTCGGCTCGCTGATTCGCGCCGCCGAGGCTGCCAGCGCCGAAGCCGGGAAGTGGCTGTTTTCGGATTCGGAGCTCATGATTGTAAACGTCCTCTGTCCGCGCTGCGAACACTAGCGCACGCGATTTTCGACTTCCATTCGCGATCTACTCGCTACTTTTGTCTCCCATACGCTCACCAAGAGAGTTCCTCTCATTTTGCGCCGCCCAAAAGCTTGGCGCGAGGCCCGTGCCTTTGATTGCCACATGCTGCGCGCGGGGTTAGACTCAGCGACGTGCGAGAAAACGCGCTTCTGCGCGCCAGCATCCTAAAAAAAGCGGCATGGGGCTGGCTTTAGAGCGACTGTGCAACTCTCGACTAAAATCCGAAGCGTCATTTTTGTGGAGCTCGTTTTCCTGGTTGGCGTGCTCGCCATATTGCCGAATTGCGCGGTCGCGCAACAGGAGCCACCCGGTTCCAGCCAAGAACAACCGGCTGACGCCGCTGTGCCGAAGGGCAAGAAACTGGTGATGAAGGATGGAACTTCGCAGATTGCCAGCAGCTACCAAGTACAAGGCGATCGCGTGCGTTATTTCAGCGTCGAGCGCGGGGAGTGGGAAGAAGTTCCGGCCGCAATGGTGGACTGGGACGCCACGAAAAAAGCGCAGACCGATGATGCGAAGCAGGCGGCGGCGCTCGATGAAAAAGTGAAAACCGAAGATGAGGCCACGAAGGCCATGCCGCTCGACGTGGACGCGAGCCTCGAAATCGTGCCGGGCGTTTTCTTGCCGCCGGGCGAGGGAATTTTTATTTTGGATGGACGGGCGATTCTGCCGCTGCAGCAATCGGTGGCATCCAGCAAATTGAGTAAAAAGCGATTCATAGAGCAGGTGGTCGTGCCGATACCGATCGTGCCTTCGCGACGCGCCGTCGATCTCCCGGGAGCGCACGCGTCGTTTCGAATCACGAATCCGTCGCCGGAATTTTATTTGCGTACCACCGATCCCGGCCAGCCAGAGGTGGAATTGATCGAGGCGCACGTACACGGCGACAAGAGGCACATCGAAGATGTTGACAGTCTGTTCATGCAGAAAGACGAAAAGCGAAAGACAGTTTCATTGCAGGAGTGGGAAGTGGCGAAAGGGGTTTACCGCTTTACGCTGGGCCAACCGCTGAAGCCGGGAGAATACGCGCTGGCTGAAATCTCCTCAAAAGAAGGAATGGGCCTCCTTGTCTGGGATTTTGGCGTCGATCCAACGCACGGAAAGAAAGCGGAGAATCCGAAGTAACAATTTTGGATGCGCGAGTTATTTTTGATCCGGGGCTGCGGACCCGATCGATTTCTCGATCGCCGAAATCAGTTCCGCAAGCTGAAATGGTTTTTGCAAAGCTATTGCGCCCCTCTCCTCCAACGCGGCAATTCGAGGCGAGTCGAGAAGCTCTCCGGTAATGAACACAAATTTCGTGTGACTCGCGGCCGGCTGGCTGCGCACGCGCTCGAATAATTCCAAGCCGCTCAGACCGCCCAGATTGAAATCGCACACGACGACGTCATAAGAGCGAGCGGAAAGATTGCTCCAAGCGTCTTCGCCCGTGCGGACAGTTTCAACAGTGGCGCCGCGCGCCTTCAGACCCTCCCCTACCAACTCACGAATTCCGTCTTCGTCTTCCACAACGAGCAGCGAGCATCCCTTGATTCCGCCGCGCCGCGAAATGGACGGCGCCTTCGCCGAGGATGGCATTGCGGTTTGCGAAGCGGGCAAAAGAATACGGAAACGCGCACCGCCCTGTGGAGATGATTGCGCCTCGATCGTGCCGCGATGTTCTTTGATAATGACGAGGCAGATCGTCAACCCCAAGCCAGATCCCCCGCTCGTGCGGCGCGTGGTGAAAAAGGGATCGAAGATTTTCAAGCGGGAATCGGCCGGAATGCCAGGGCCGTCGTCGTCGATCAGGATTTCCGCATTCCCGCCCATGGCGCTTACAAGAATGCGGATCTGGCCGTGGTCACGGACGGAGGTAATGGCCTGTTCCGCATTTGCGAGCAAGTTTACGAACACTTGGACGATTTGATTCGGGTCCGCCTCTATCTCCGGCCATTGCGACGCCGCGCCAATTTCAACGATGATATTGTGGCTGGCAAGCACGAACTGCTGGAGCTCAATGGCGCGGTTTATCAATTTAGCGAGACGAACGTGCTGGCTTTTTGGCGGCGACGGACGCGAAAAGTTCAGTAGGCCCTGAACAAGTTCGGCGGCTTTGCGCGCCTGCTTCTGCACAAGCTCAATTTGACGCCGCGAAGCATCGTCTGTGGCGCGCTCGCGCACCAGATCGCTCATCCCCAGAATTGCCGTGAGCGGATTGTTCAACTCGTGCGCGACTCCCGAAACCATCTGGCCGATGGCCGCAAGCTTCTCCGATTGGAGCAACTGTTGCTCGAGACGTTTCGATTCGCTGACATCGCGCGCGGAGGCCACAATGCCAATGATTTTCCCTTCCGTATCGGTAAGCGGACTTGCATTGGCGCGAAACGTTTTCCAGCCGCCGTTCTTATGCGCGGTGCGGTATTCCACTGTTCCGAAACTGACCTTACCAGTGACGAGATTGTTGAAAAACTCCATGATGGCATCGCGATCATCGGGGTGGGGACGCGCGCCGAGATCCATGCCGACGTATTCATCCGGTGTGTAACCGAGAAATTCCTCGACACGCGCGCTGACGAATGTGTAGCGGCCATTTTTGTCGAGGACGACGATGATGTCGGGGAAGCACGCGACGAGGCGCCGCACGAATTCCTGCTCCTCGCGTAGGGCGCGTTCGATGTTGCGGCGTTCCGTGATGTCCACCAGCGAGCCCTGAAAGCGCCTGAAGTGGCCGGAAGCGTCGCGAATCGCGACGCAGGAATTAAGCGCGCGAATGGTCGAGCCATCCTTGCGTCGCAGAACGATTTCGCGGTCACGCAGGAAGCCGGCTTCGCGCAGTTCGCTGAGCAGAGGAATGCGCTGCGACATATCCGCAAAATGGTCGCCGAGACTCTTGGCCAGCAGTTCCGCCTTGCTCCCGTAGCCGAGCATCTGGACCAGCGCCGGATTCACGTCGAGAAGCTTGCCGTCCGGCGCGCTGAAATAAACGCCTTCGTGGAGCGTTTCGAAAAGGTCAGTGAAACGCGATTCTGTTTCGCGCTGCGCGGAAACGTCGCGCGCCAGGCCGCTGGCGCCGGTGACCTCGCCATTCTTTACAACGGCGTAGAGCGTGCATTCATAGAAGCGGATTTCAGCAGTCGCCTTCCAGCGCACTTTCACAATGCCGTTCCAGGAGCGCTTTTCGATGAACCGCGGCAATGCCGTTTCGATTTGCGCGCGAGTGGGCTCGACGACAAAATCCTCCAGCGGATGATTCACGATTTCAGCAAAGGGCAGGCCGAGGAGATCGGCGAATTCGCGGTTGATGACGCGGATTTGGCCGTCGAGAGAGATGTTGAAAGCGACACGGTCGAAACTGTCGATCAGGTCGCGGAAGCTGTGCTGCGAGCGCGCAACAACCTCAAACAACTTTTCCAACTGTTCATCGCTTGGGGGTCCGGCATGTCCTTCGGCGTAGCCCTGTACAAAGCCGCGAAGCTGCGCGATCTTGCGCCTCTGCATCCAGGCATAAGCGCCGAAGAGCACGACCAAAATGACCAGGGCAAGAGAGAGAATTTTGAAATGGCCGGGGCCTGGACGAGCCGCTTCAGTGGCGACCAAGGCGACTGTGACGGCAAGAAGCACCAGAAGCAGCAAGCTGGTGCGCCACAAAGATGACTCGCGGCGCTCCAACTCTTTCCATTTGGAGCGCGCATCACGTTCCGGATGTTCTTCCACATTTGCCATAGAGAATAAGGCTCGTTGGTTGCCACGCGGCATGCGGCGCCCGCAGAACGCGTAAAACAATTGTAGAGGCAGCGTGCACTGCGACAAACCGCAAAGAGAAGCGAGTTTCCACAGGTTTAACGAGGAAGATTCAATGAGGAATGCGTGCGGAGAGCCTATATCCAGATGCGCAATTTTAGCGCTTCACGAAAAAAAGGGCGGTGCACCTTGTATGGCGCGCCGCCCCTTTTGTCGATGTGACGTTTCGTCTAGGGTTCGACGATTGTGTCAGTTTCTTTTCGCAAGAAGTCCAGCGCCGCCGCTTCTTCCGCGGTAAGTTGCGGCTCTTCGGCTTCCGGCTCTTCTCTAGGCACTTCAGTGAGAAGTTGAACGCTACGATAACGGTCGAGGCCCGTGCCAGCGGGAATTAGGCGGCCCATGATGACGTTCTCCTTCAGGCCGCGCAGATAATCCACCTTGCCGGAAATCGCCGCCTCGGTAAGCACGCGCGTCGTCTCCTGGAAACTGGCCGCGGAGATGAACGAATCGGTCGAGAGCGACGCCTTGGTGATTCCAAGAAGCAGCGGCCGCCCGGTTGCCGGACGTTTGCCATCGTGGATCACATGGTCGTTCTCTTCGCGGAAGCGGAACTTGTCCACTTGCTCTTCGAGGAGGAACATCGTGTCGCCCACATCTTCCACCTTCACCCAGCGCATCATTTGCCGGACGATGGTCTCGATGTGCTTGTCATTGATGTTCACGCCCTGCAGGCGGTAAACCTCCTGCACCGAGTTCACCAGGTAAGCCTGCGTGAACTTTTCGCCGAGCACCGCGAGCAAATCGTGCGGGTTCAGCGGGCCGTCGATCAACGGCTCACCAGCGCGGACGCGCTCGCCCTCCTGCACATTGATGTGTACGCCGCGCGGAATGGAGTATTCCTTGATGGTCTTGGCCACCTTGCCGCCATCTTCGCTCTCGACGAAAATCCGCCGCATGCCCTTGACGATTTCACCGTATTTGACCACGCCATCGATTTCGCTGATGACGGCGGGATCTTTCGGCTTGCGCGTCTCGAATAATTCCACGACGCGCGGCAGACCTCCGGTGATGTCTTTCGTCTTGGTGGTCTCGCGGGGAATCTTGGCGAGCACGTCGCCGGGCTGGACGTCGTCGCCATCTGCCACCATCAAGTGGGCGCGCGATGGCATGAGATATTTCTTGCGCACATGGCCGTGCGGATCGCGGACCAAAATCATCGGCTGGTGTTTTTCATCGCCCGGCGGCAGCGTGACCACCAACTGCGACAATCCGGTGACCTCGTCCACCTGCTCTTCGATGGTGATGCCCGGCTGCAGGTCCTTGAACTGAATCGTGCCACCCGTCTCCGTGAGAATCGAGAAGGTGTACGGATCCCATTCGACCATGGTCTGGCCGAGCGTGACGGGTTGGCCGTCCTCGACCTTGAGGCGCGCGCCATAAACGACGTGGTAGCGCTCCTTCTCGCGGCCCTTTTCGTCGACCACGGCGATCAGGCCCGAGCGGTTCATGGAAATAAGAATTTTGCCGCGGCCCTCGACCACTTTCAGGTCGATGAACTTCACGAAGCCGTTGTTCTTCGCTTCCACTTTGGACTGTTCCGTCACGCGTGTGGCCGTGCCGCCAATGTGGAACGTACGCATGGTGAGCTGCGTGCCGGGTTCGCCGATGGACTGCGCGGCGATGACGCCCACCGCTTCACCCATTTCCACAAACCGCCCGGTGGCCAGGTTGCGGCCATAGCAGCGTCCGCACACACCGCGGCGGGATTCGCATGTGAGCACGGAACGAATCTTCACGCGCTCGATGCCTGCCGCCTGGATAGCGTTGGCGAGCTCTTCGGTGATTTCCTGGTTGATCTCGACGATGACGTTGCCTTCGTAGTCCTTGATCTTCTCGAGCGACACTCTGCCGATTACGCGGTCGCGCAGTGGCTCGACTTCGACGCCTGCTTCGAGGATGGGCTCGACGTAAATCCCGTCCGCGGTGCCGCAATCGAATTCGTTGATGATGACGTCCTGCGCCACGTCGACCAGCCGCCGCGTCAGGTAGCCCGAATCGGCGGTCTTGAGCGCCGTATCGGCCAAGCCCTTGCGGGCGCCGTGCGTGGAAATGAAGTACTGCAGCACGGTGAGGCCTTCGCGGAAGTTCGATGTGATCGGCGTCTCAATGACTTCGCCCGAAGGCTTGGCCATCAATCCGCGCATGCCGGAAAGCTGCCGGATCTGCTGCTTCGAGCCACGCGCGCCGGAATCGGCCATCACGTAGACCGGATTCATCGTGCCCTCTTTATCCTGAGACTCGAGCGCCTTGAACATCTCGTCGGCGACCTTTTCGGTCACGTCGCTCCAGATGGCGATGACTTTGTTGTAGCGTTCGCCGTTGGTGATCGCACCGTCGAGGTATTGCTGTTGCACCTTGACGACTTCGCGCTCGGCGTTGTCCACCAGCTTCGCCTTGTCGCCCGGGATGACCATGTCGCTGATGCCGATGGAAAGCCCGGCCTTGGTCGCGTAGAAGAAGCCAAGTTCCTTCAGCTTGTCGAGCATCTGCACGGTCTTCTCGAGGCCGAAACGCAAGTAGCAATACTGGCAAAGCTGCTGCGTGCCCTTTTTCTTCAGCAGGCCGTTGACGTACGGCATCTCCGCGGGCAGTTCGTCATTGAAGATGGCACGCCCAACCGTAGTCTGCATGAATTGCTTGTTGAGCGTGACCAGTTCCGTGTGCGTCACGTCCTGATCGTCGTACGCGGTGGTCATGTCGATCACTTCGCCGCTGTAACGGAGGCGGATGGGCGTTAGAAGCTCCACTTCCCCTGTTTCGAGCGCCAAGATGACCTCTTCGGTCGAGCCGAACGCGCGGCCTTCGCCCTTCGCGCCAGGTTTGGGCTTCGTGAGGTAATAAATTCCGAGGACCATATCCTGCGTCGGAACGGCCAGCGGACCGCCGTTCGCGGGCGAAAGAATGTTGTGCGAGCTGAGCATCAGCACGGACGCTTCGACCTGCGCTTCGGGCGAAAGCGGAATGTGCACGGCCATCTGGTCACCATCAAAGTCCGCGTTGAACGCGGTGCAGACCAGCGGATGGATGCGGATCGCTTTGCCTTCGACGAGCACCGGCTCGAACGCCTGAATGCCCAAACGGTGCAGCGTGGGAGCGCGGTTGAGCAGCACCGGATGCTGGTGAATCACTTCTTCGAGAATGTCCCAGACAATCGCATCCTGCGCCTCTACCAATTCCTTGGCCTGCTTGATTGTGGTGCAGTGGCCCGCGGCTTCGAGGCGGTGATAGATGAACGGCTTGAAAAGCTCAAGCGCCATCTTCTTCGGCAAGCCGCACTGATGCAACTTCAGTTCGGGGCCGACGACGATGACTGAGCGGCCGGAATAGTCGACGCGTTTGCCGAGCAGATTCTGGCGGAAGCGGCCCTGCTTGCCCTTGAGCGTGTCGGAAAGCGATTTGAGCGGGCGATTGTTCGTTCCGCGAAGCACGCGGCCGCGGCGACCGTTGTCGAATAGTGCGTCGACAGCTTCCTGCAGCATACGCTTTTCGTTGCGGACGATCACGTCCGGAGCGTGAAGCTCCATCAGCTTCTTCAGCCGGTTGTTGCGATTGATGACGCGGCGGTACAAATCATTCAAGTCGGAGGTGGCGAAACGCCCGCCGTCAAGAGGCACCAGCGGGCGCAGCTCCGGCGGAAGTACCGGAATCACATCGAGAATCATCCACTCCGGGCGATTGCCGCTCTTACGGAAAGACTCGACCACTTTCAGCCGCTTGGCGAATTTGATTCGCTTCTGCAGGCTGGGGTCGGTCTTCATTTTTTCGCGTAGCTCTTCGGAAAGCTTTTCAATGTCCACGCGCCGCAGCAGTTCTTTGATGGCCTCCGCGCCCATGATGGCGCGGTACTTGCCGGCAAATTCCTTCTGCAACTCGCGATACTTGTCGTCGAGCAACAGTTCCTTTTCCTTAATTCCCGGCACTTCTCCCGGATCGACAACCACGAACGCCTCGAAATAGAGGACGCGCTCGAGGTCGCGCATGGAAATGTCGAGCAGGTAGCCGATGCGGCTCGGCAGCCCCTTGAAGAACCAAACGTGCGAGCACGGCGAAGCGAGCTCGATGTGGCCCAGCCGCTCGCGGCGCACTTTGCTGAGAGTGACTTCGACGCCGCACTTGTCGCAGATGACGCCGCGATGCTTCATGCGCTTGTACTTGCCGCAGAGGCATTCCCAGTCCGTCACCGGACCGAAAATTTTCGCGCAGAACAAGCCATCGCGTTCCGGCTTGAACGTGCGGTAATTAATGGTCTCCGGCTTGGTTACTTCGCCATGGGACCACGAACGGATTTTCTCAGGACTCGCCAGACTGATGCGGATGGAATCGAAATCGGCAATCTGGCTGGCGCGATCGTACGGGCTAGAACGATACAAGGGCGAACCTCCCGTCCCGGAAGTCCGGGACAAAAATTCGTTGCAAGGCTCCCGAAAAAAACCGGGAGCCGTTAATCGGCCGCGGCTGGCTCGATCTGGGGCTTTTGCCGCTTCATCAATTCGACGTCCAGGCAAAGCGACTGCAGCTCGCGGACGAGCACGTTGAACGACTCAGGCACGCCCGGTTCGATTCCGGGCTCGCCCTTCACAATGGCCTCGTAAATTTTGGCGCGGCCGTACACATCGTCGGACTTCGCCGTGAGCAATTCCTGGAGAATGTGCGCAGCGCCATAGGCTTCGAGCGCCCACACTTCCATTTCTCCGAAACGCTGGCCGCCGAACTGCGCCTTGCCGCCGAGCGGCTGCTGCGTGATCAGTGAGTACGGTCCGATGGAACGCGCGTGAATCTTGTCGTCGACCAAATGCGACAGTTTCAGCATGTAAATGTAGCCGACGGTGATTTGCTGCGCGAACGCGTCGCCGGTCATGCCGTCGTACAGCGTGATCTTGCCCGTTTCCGGCAAGCCCGACGCTTGCAGCAAGTGGCGAATGTCCTTCTCGCGCGCGCCGTCGAATACCGGCGTGGCCATCGGGATGCCGTCCTTGTAATTGTTCCCGAGGGCAAGAATTTCCTCGTCGTCCAGTTCCTTGATCGACTCCCAGACGGAAGTCGCTCCGAAGGCATCCTTGAACCATTTGCGGACTACTTCGGCGCGCGAGCCTTCGTCGAGCAATTTCGAAATCTGTCCGCCGAGCTCCTTGGCGGCCCAGCCGAGGTGCGTTTCGAGAATCTGGCCCACGTTCATACGTGAAGGGACGCCGAGCGGATTGAGCACAATTTCCACCGGCGTGCCGTCGGGTAGATACGGCATGTCTTCGGCGGGCACGATTCGCGCGATGACGCCCTTGTTGCCGTGGCGTCCGGCCATTTTGTCGCCGACAGAAAGCTTGCGCTTCATGGCGATATAGACTTTGACGAGTTTAATGACGCCCGGCGGCAGTTCGTCGCCCTTCTTCAGCTTTTCCTTGCGCTCCTCGGTGATTTTGCGAAGCACGTCGATTTGCCGCGAGGTCATTTCCTCGACTTCGTCGATCTTTTCGATGAGCAGAGGATCTTTGTCCGACAAACGCAGGCGCTTCAAATTGCGCGTCGAGATTTTTTCGAGAATGTCGCGCGTCAGATCCGTGCCCTTGGTCAGCAAACGCTTGTTGGTGCGCTCATCGTGCAAATCGGCAACGAGAGTTTGACCGCCCAGCAGCGTGCTCAAGCGCTTCAGCCGTTCGTCGGTGAGAATGCGAATTTCGTCGGCGAGGTTCTTTTCGAGCTTGAAGACTTGCGTCGCTTCGATCGCCTTGTGGCGTTCGTCTTTCTCCGCGCCCTTGCGGCAGAAAATCTTCACGTCGACGATGGTGCCTTCGATTCCCGGCGGACAATAGAGCGAAGCGTCGCGAACGTCTCCGGCCTTTTCGCCGAAGATCGCGCGCAACAATTTCTCTTCCGGCGTCAGCGTGGTTTCACCCTTGGGCGTAACCTTGCCGACGAGGATGTCGCCCGGCTTCACCGTGGCGCCGATGCGGATGACGCCGCTTTCGTCGAGATTGCGCAGGAAGCTCTCATTGATGTTCGGAATATCCCGCGTGATTTCCTCGGGGCCGAGTTTCGTGTCGCGCGCCTCGATTTCGTATTCCTCGATGTGAATCGAAGTGTAGTAATCGTCCTGCACCAGCTTTTCACTGACCAGGATGGCGTCTTCAAAGTTGTATCCGCGCCACGGCAGGAACGCGACAAGCACGTTGCGGCCAAGCGCCAGTTCGCCGCGGTCGGTGCAAGGACCGTCGGCCAGCACTTGTCCCTGGCGAACGCGGTCGCCGGCGCGCACCAGCGGCTTCTGACTGATGCAAGTGTTCTGGTTCGAGCGCTTGAATTTGGTGAGCAGATAAATGTCCGAGCCGACTTCGCGGCTCAGCACACCGGACTGGTCGGATTCGACGCGCACGATGATGCGTTCGGAGTCGACCTGATCCACGATGCCGTCGCGCTTGCAACTGACCACCGCGCCCGAATCGTGCGCCGTGACGCGCTCCATGCCGGTGCCGACCAGCGGCGCTTCGCCCTTGATGAGCGGCACGGCCTGGCGCTGCATGTTCGAGCCCATCAACGCGCGGTTCGCGTCGTCGTTCTCGAGGAACGGAATCAAACTGGCCGCTACAGAGACGAGTTGCTTCGGCGAAACGTCGATGTAATCCACTTCTTCGCGCGACTTCAAAACGAAGTTGCCGGCCTGCCGGCAGTTGACGAGCTCCGTGGTGATTTTCCCGCGATCGTCGAGCGAAGCGTTGGCCTGCGCCACCACGTAGCGGTCCTCTTCCCATGCGGAAAGATAGAAGCAATACGCCTCCGCCGTCACTTTGCCGCGAGAGAGCTCTTCATTCGTTGAATCGACTTTTTCCCGTTCGGCGATTTCGCCGGCCTTGAATTCGCTGCCGCCCGCGTTGACGATCTGGACGTAATCGATCACGCGTCCATTCCTCACTTTGCGGTACGGCGATTCGATGAAGCCGAACTCATTGATGCGCGCATAGCAGGAAAGCGAGCTGATCAATCCGATGTTCGGTCCTTCCGGCGTCTCAATCGGGCAGATGCGGCCGTAGTGCGTGGGATGGACGTCGCGGACTTCGAATCCCGCGCGCTCACGCGACAATCCGCCCGGCCCAAGGGCCGAAAGGCGCCGTTTGTGCGTGATCTCGCTCAACGGGTTCGTTTGATCCATGAACTGGCTCAACTGCGAACTGCCGAAGAACTCGCGAATCGCGGCCATGACAGGTTTCGCGTTCACCAGGTCGTGCGGCATCGCCGTCGACATTTCCTGGTACACGGACATCTTTTCCTTGATGGCGCGCTCCATCCGGACCAGGCCGATGCGGAACTGGTTTTCGAGCAACTCGCCCACCGCGCGGACGCGGCGATTGCCCAGGTGATCGATGTCGTCCACCGAGCCGATATTCTTGCGCAGCTTGAGCAGGTACTTGATCGCGGAGACAAAGTCGGCCGGATCAAGCGTGCGTTTGTCGAGAGGAGTCTCGAGGCCCATCTTGATATTGAATTTCAAGCGGCCGACACGGCTGAAATCGTATTTGCGCGCGTCGAAGAACATGCCGTTGAAAAGCGCGGTGGCTGTTTCGAGCGTCGGCGGATCGCCCGGACGCAGCTTGCGGTAAATCTCGATCAGCGCTTCGCGCGTGTTGCGGACCGCATCTTTTTCCAGCGTGCGGCTGATGATTACGCCCGCGTCGTCGCGCTCCGGGAAGGCAACATCCACTTCCGTGATTCCCGCCTCGATCAGCGCGGCCCACGTCTCCGGATTGAGCGGCTTGTTCGCTTCCAGCAGCACTTCGCCCGTCTGCCGGTTGACGAGCTCTCCGACCGTCACCGCACCTTCGAGGTCCACCGGCGTCACTTCCACCTGATTGACCTTAGCCTTTACGAGTTCCTTGTGAATGGCTTCGGTGATGCGCTTGTGCGCGGCGACGAGTACGTCGCTAGAGTGCGGATGCTTGATTTCACGCGACAGCTTGCGGTCGACTAGACCGTCCGAGACGTTCCAGAAAAGCTCGCGGTCGCGCAGCGAAATGCGCTCCACCTGATAAAACGTGCGCAGAATGTCTTCATTCGATTTCATGCCCAACGCGCGCAAGAAAATCGAGCCCAGGAATTTGCGCTTGCGATCAATCCGCACGTACAGAATGTTTTTCGTGTCGTACTCGAATTCCACCCAGGAGCCGCGATACGGAATGATCTTGCCGAGGAAGTAGCTGCGATTGTTCGCCGACTCGTAAAACACGCCCGGGGAGCGGTGCAACTGGCTGACAATCACGCGCTCGGTGCCGTTGATGATGAACGTGCCGTTCTCCGTCATCAGCGGAATATCGCCGTAAAAAACTTCCTGTTCTTTGATGTCGCGAATCGACTTCGCGCCCGTTTCCGGATCCTTGTCATAAATCGTCAGGCGAATCGTCACCTTCAGCGGCGCGGAATACGTCATGCCGCGTTCCTGGCATTCGTTCACGTCGTATTTGAGCTGCAACGTGACCGGATCGCCGCACTTATTGCAAAACGTGGGCGTGTTGCGATTGAACGTCCCGCACTTCGTGCAAACTACGTCGCCGGTTTTGTACGGATTGGTGACCACCGAAGCGCCGCAATTGCGGCACGTGGCGCGCAAATGGTGCAGCCCGCGCAGGTGTCCGCACTTGCATTCCCAGTCGCCGATCGCGTAGTCGACGAAATCGAGCTGCGATAGACCGCGAAAATCCTGAATCGGAAACACGGAGGTGAAAACGGACTGCAACCCGCCGTCCTCGCGCTCGCTCGGCAGCTTGTCCATCTGCAAGAAGCGCTCGTAGGATTTCTTCTGGACGTCAATCAGGTTTGGGATCTGCACCGCCGCGCGAATCCGCGCGAAGTCCAGGCGTTCCCGTTCCCTTGTTGAACGATTACCGTTCCGCATGGTTTACCTCATCCCTTCCGGGGCTAAACCGGACAAAAGCCGCAGTGACACCGCAGCCTCGAGTCCGGGCAGGACGCGTGACGAGGTCGAACACCTCGAAGAGGCACGCGCGTTGACGGAATCCTTTTTCGACGGGCGAATTCTCCGCGCCGGACGCACTACTTGACTTCGACCTTGGCTCCGGCGTCTTCGAACTTCTTCTTGATGGTGGCGGCTTCGTCCTTGTTGATGCCCTCTTTCACCGTCTTGGGCGCGCCGTCGACCAAATCCTTCGCTTCCTTCAGGCCGAGGCTGGTGACTTCGCGGACCGCCTTAATCACGTTGATTTTGTTCGCGCCGACTTCAGTGAGAACAACGGTAAATTCCGTCTTCTCCTCCGCCGGTGCCGCGCCCGCTGCTCCGCCGCCGCCCGCCATCATTACGGGAGCCGCTGCCGCAGCCGAAACGCCGAATGTTTCTTCCATCTTCTTGACCAAGTCCGACGCTTCGAGAAGCGTCAGGCCCTTGATCTCGTCCAGTATCAATTCCACTTTGCTTGCCATCGCGTTTTCCTATCCTCCGTAAAGAAATTGAGAAACTCTATTGCGAATTATTCCGGTTGCGCTGCGGGGATGGGCACTTCCGCGCCGCCGCCCGAACCGAACTTGTTGGCCTTCACTGCTTCGCTCGTGACCACCGCGAGGTTGCGCGGCACGGCCGCCATCACGGAAGCAAGCCGCTGCGCGGGAGCGTTCAACAGGAACATCACCTTGCTGATCAGCTCTTCCTTGCTCGGCAATTGCGCCAGATGCTGGATTTCCTCGATCGAAACAACGCGGCCCTCCACCCAGCCAGCCCGGAACTTGAATGCCGGAACGTCTTTCGCGACTTTCGTCAGCACTTTTGCAAGCGCGACCGGGTCCGCAGTGGTGTATGCAATCGAATTCGTTCCTGCAAGATTCTTGAGCAGTTTCTCCGCTGGTGTCCCCGTGCCCGCGCGTTCCGCGATCGTGTTCTTCACCACTTCGTAATGCCCGCCGACCTTTTCCACCGCGCGCCGAAGCTGCGTGTCTTGCTCGACGGTGATGCCCTGGAACGTCGAAAGAATCACGCTCGATACGTTCGCCAGCTCCGCGCGAAGCGAATCGGCCTTTACTACCTTCTCCGCCTTCTTCATCCCCATGCCAGGCTCCCTCGAATTCCGTTACGCCGCTGCCGCCGCTTCCACTTCCGCGTGGTCGATCAAAATCCCCGGTCCCATCGTAGACGTCAACGTGACGCGCCGGATGTACTTGCCTTTGGCCGTCGCGGGCTTCGCTTTCGATACCGCCCCGAGCAGCGCCAACGCATTCTCCGCGAGCTTCTCCGCGGTGAAACTGATTTTCCCAACGGGCGAGTGAATGATTCCCGTCTTGTCCAGACGGAACTCCACTTTTCCAGCCTTGATTTCCTGCACGGCTTTCGCGATGTCAAACGTCACCGTGCCCGTTTTCGGATTCGGCATCAAGCCGCGAGGGCCAAGCACTTTGCCCAGCCGGCCGGCGGACTTCATCATGTCCGGAGTGGCAATCACCGCGTCATAGTCCGTCCAGCCGCCCTGAATTTTCACGACCATGTCTTCGCCGCCCACGAAATCCGCACCCGCATCCTGCGCTTCCTTCACTTTTTCGCCCGTGGCGATCACCAGCACGCGCTTTGATTTGCCGAGCCCGTTCGGCAGCACCACCGTGCCGCGCACCATCTGGTCCGATTGCTTCGGGTCGACACCCAGATTGATCGAAAGCTCGACCGTCTCGTCGAACTTGACGAAGTGGGCCTTCTTCAAAAGCTCCGCAGCCTCGCCGAGCTTGTATGCGCGCGCTTCCACCAACTTGCGCGCCTTTTCGATATTCTTTCCGCCTGCCTTACCCATTGCGTTCTCCTGCGCTTCGTTCTGTACTGTTCGTGCTTCTGTTGCTCGTGCTTCTATCCTTCAACTTCGATGCCCATATTGCGCGCCGTGCCCATCACCGTGCGGATCGCGGAATCGAGATTCGTCGTGTTCAGGTCAACCAGCTTGGTCTTGGCGATGTCTTCCACTTGCTTGCGCGTGATCTTCGCGACTTTCGTGCGGTTCGGCTCGGGCGAACCTTTCACGATTCCCGCGGCGCGCTTCAGCAGTTCGGAGGCCGGCGGCGTCTTGGTGATGAACGTAAACGTGCGGTCGCTGTAAATTGTGACCAGAACTGGAATGATCATCCCTTCCGGCTCTTTGTTCGTCTTGGCGTTGAACTGCTTGCAGAAATCCATGATGTTCACGCCCTGCGGACCCAGCGCCGTTCCCACGGGCGGCGCAGGCGTGGCTTTCGACGCCGGCAATTGCAATTTCACCGTTGCTTGGACTTTCTTTGCCATCTTGACTCCCTATGCGCGAGAAAGACGAGCCGCCGTAGCGCCCCGCTACGCGACTTTCTCTACTTGCGCGAAATCCAGTTCTACCGGCGTGGAGCGCCCGAAAATCGTCACGCTGACTTTCAGCGTGCTGCGGTCGGAATTCACTTCCTCGACCACTCCCGTGAAATTCGCAAACGGCCCGTCGACGATGCGCACCGATTCGTTGCGGTCAAACGTCAATTTCGGCCGCGGCTTTTCCGCCGTGGTTGTTGCGCGGTTCAAAATGTTTTCGACTTCCTCTTCGCTGAGCGGCGTGGGCGTTTGTCCGGAGCCGACGAAGCCCGTGACCCGCGGCGTTGAGCGCACCACGTGCCACGTGTAGTCGTCCATATCCATCTCGACCAGCAAGTAGCCGGGATAGCACATCCGCGGCGAAATGATTTTTTTCCCCCCGCGCACCTCAACCACTGATTCGGTCGGAATGATCATCCGCCCGATTTTGTCCTGCAAGCCGAAAGCAGCCACGCGCCCTTCGAGGCTTTCTTTGACCTTTTTTTCAAAGCCCGAGTATGTGTGGACGATGAACCACTGCTTCGCCATGCTGCTTCCTTGTTGTTCCGTGTCGTTCAATGTTTGAAGTAATTCAGAACCAAAGTTTCCAGGTAGCTGAACGTCGTGTCCGTCAAAAGAAAAAACAGACCGAAGAATGCCACGGTCACAATCACCACTCCGGTCATCGAAATCACATCCTGCCGCGACGGCCACACCACCTTGGACATTTCCGAGCGGACGTCGTGGAAAAACAACTTCCAGCGCCGCGGATACTCGCCAAACTTGCCGAATGCTGAAGCGACAGCATTCCCGCCACCACCGCCGCCGCGACTTCCTTCTTCCTTGACCTTCAGCGCCTCTGTCATTGGTGTCGTTCCGCCCGCGAATCCCTTGCCGCCGTATCGCTTCCCGCCGGTGCCCGCCGCCGCTCAAAAAACTGGCAGGGGAGGAGGGATTTGAACCCCCACATCCGGTTTTGGAGACCGGCGGTCTACCGTTGAACCTACTCCCCTGAATTCCGAACCTCCGGTTCGGAATTCAACACGATGTAACACAACCAATTCAGTTACGCCCGCCGGAGACTAGGGTCCGGATTTACTTCGTTTCTTTGTGTGGCGTGTGCTTCCGGCACGTATTGCAAAACTTCGACGTCTCGAGCCGCTCCTGATGCTTCTTGCGATTCTTCATGGTCGTGTAGTTTCGGTTTTTACATTCGCCGCACTGCAATGTGATGATTTCGCGCATGGTCTTTTACTCGAGTATCTCGGTGACGGCGCCGGCGCCGACGGTGTGGCCGCCTTCGCGAATCGCGAAGCGCAAGCCCTTCTCCAGCGCCACTGGAGTGATCAGCTTCACTTCCACCGCCACATTGTCGCCCGGCATCACCATCTCGACTCCGGTCGGCAATGCCACGTCTCCCGTCACGTCCGTGGTCCGAAAATAGAATTGCGGCCGGTAGCCTGTGAAGAATGGCGTGTGCCGCCCGCCCTCTTCCTTCGTCAACACGTACGCTTCCGCCTTGAACTTCGTGTGCGGCGTAATCGACCCGGGCTTGGCGATCACCTGCCCGCGCTCGACTTCGTCTTTTTCCGTCCCGCGCAACAGCAACCCAACATTGTCTCCCGCCATCGCTTCGTCCAAGAGCTTCCGGAACATCTCCACGCCCGTCACCACTTTCTTCACCGTCGGACGGAAGCCCACAATCTCGATTTCCTCGCTCACTTTCACTTTGCCGCGCTCGACGCGCCCCGTCACCACCGTGCCACGTCCCGAGATCGAGAAAATATCCTCGATCGGCATGGCGAACGGCTTGTCCACGTCGCGCTGCGGCAGCGGAATGCTCTTATCCACCGCTTCCATCAATTCAATGATCGTCTTCTCCCACTTCGGGTCGCCTTCCAGAGCCTTCAGCGCGCTGCCGCGCACTACCGGAATCGTGTCCCCCGGATATTGATAGCTCTTCAGCAAATCGCGCACTTCCATCTCCACCAGATCCAAAAGCTCAGGATCTTCCACCGCGTCGCACTTGTTCAGAAACACCACAATGGCCGGCACGCCCACCTGCCGCGCCAGCAAAATATGCTCGCGCGTCTGCGGCATCGGCCCGTCCGTTGCCGCCACAACCAGAATCGCGCCGTCCATCTGCGCCGCGCCCGTGATCATGTTCTTGATGTAATCGGCGTGCCCCGGACAGTCGATGTGCGCGTAGTGGCGGTTCGGCGTCTCATACTCGACGTGCGACACCGCAATCGTGATTCCTCGCTCGCGCTCTTCCGGCGCGTTGTCGATCGAATCGAACGCCCGGAACTGCACTTTCGGGTTGTTCTTCGACAACACTTTCGTGATCGCCGCCGTCAACGTCGTCTTGCCGTGGTCGATGTGACCAATCGTCCCAATGTTCAGGTGCGGCTTGCTGCGCTCAAATTTTTCCTTCGCCATTGCTTCCTACCTCGTTCTCAATTCCGTAGAATTTCTTCGTTCGAGCCTTCCATAGCTTTGGAGCGGGGGACGGGATTCGAACCCGCGACCATCTGCTTGGAAGGCAGAGACTCTACCCCTGAGTTACCCCCGCCCGACTTCCACTCAAATTCTGGAGCCTGGGACCGGGATTGAACCGGTGACCTCGTCCTTACCAAGGACGCGCTCTACCAACTGAGCTACCCAGGCATCCACCGGCTCGTTGGCCGCGCGTGTTGCGACTCCCAACGATGTCTTCCGAACTTCCGCCCAAGTTTTTCGAGATCGAATCTGGCTTCCCGCTTTCAGTGCTTCGGCGCCCTCGCGATACGATGGTGGACGGGGGAGGATTCGAACCTCCGTAGCCCGCAAGGAGCGGCAGATTTACAGTCTGCTGGTTTTAGCCACTCACCCACCCGTCCCGCAAGAACACCGGGACTTGAGACGCTGGTCCCGACCGGGGAACTTCGCAACGCAGAAAGGGCTCGTGTCCAAAGACACCAGCCCGTCCGTTTTTCAATGCGAGGAATTCACCGGAGCCAAACCCAAAATCCCGATCCTCAAAAAATTCAGCTGGCGGAGGGAATTGAACCCCCGACCCTCTGATTACAAATCAGATGCTCTACCAGCTGAGCTACGCCAGCACGACCAAACCCTGCAAACCTATCACGCGGGCAATCAAATTGCAAGGGGGTGCGACCAACCAGCACGGCTCGTGCCAAGCTGGCTCTAAAATTATCCGCCAAGCATCAACTTTACACCATACCCGCCGAAACTTATACTGAAAAAGTCGCCACACGCGGCCGCATGAAACGCACAGTCATTATACTCCTCGTCGCTTGCATTGCCGCTGCCGCGGTGCTGGCTTACGTTTATCACGCGCGCGAAAAAACAGCGAAATTGCGGGCGGAAGACGCTCAATTTTTCGCCCAGCCCGGCATCACCGCCGCGGGCCCGAGCGGCGAAGCATCCATTGCGACGAATTCAATTGATCTAGTTCATCAATTGCCCTCTGGCGCTTCTGCTGTGGTATTCGCGGATGTTGCCGTGCTCCGCGCCGCGCCAATTGGAAGAGAGCTTTCCGGCCTGTCGCCCACCCCGGCGCAAGACCCTGAATACACGGCATTCGTGCGTTCAACTGGCTTTGATTATTCGCGCGATCTCGATCGCGTCGCGCTGGCAGTGTGGCCCAAAGACTCGCCCACAACGGTGGTGGCCATTGCGCAGGGGAAATTCAACGAGGCAAAAATCGAGCGCTATGCCCTGCGCAACGGCGGAAAAATCGTGGAGCACGGCCAACGGAAAATTTACGAAGTCCCGGAGACAAATCCACCCCGGACCGTGCGCTTCGTATTTCTCTCGCCCACGGAAATCGTTCTGGCCGATGGCCCAGAAATTTTCACGATGCTCGATGCCACGCGCGACCGCCTCGACACGGCAATGTCGCAGCGCGTGACGCAAGTCGCCCGCGCTCCCATCTACGCCGTGGCGCGCACGCCCGACCTTTCCAAAGACGTCGGCATCGACGAAACGCACTCCGCGCAGCTCGCGCACTTGCTGCGGAGCATACACAACATCACCGTCGCCGGCCTGCCTGCCGGACAAAACCTGAAGGTGGCTGCCACCGCGGAATCCGATTCCACGCTCGACGCGTTTCAATTGTCCACGGCACTGGAGGGTTTGATCTGGATGGGACGCGCCGCCATGGCCGACCCGAAAACGCAGCGGCAAATTGGCCCGCAATGGCCCGCACTCGATGCCTTGCTAAAAGCCGCTGACATTTCCCACGACGGCCACTTCGTCCGCCTGCATATTCAAATTACGCCGCAAATCCTTCGCGCCGCCGTGGGCTCCGCCCCGCGGGGAAATCCAACAAAATAAGGAAGCGCTTTGCCGTTGTGGGTTTGATTCCAGAGCAAAGGGAGAAACGTCGGAAAGGTAAAACGGTGCGAGAGCTTAATCGCCGCTTGCGACAGAACCGCCCATATCCACCTGATGCAAGTACGGCCATGGGTTGACCGGCGCGTCGTGCAGCCGCACTTCAAAGTGCACATGCGGCCCCGTCGCGCGGCCGCTTTCGCCCTCATATCCAATCACATCGCCGCGCTTCACAGGCGTTCCCGGCTGCAGGGCATATCCCGATAGATGCGCGTACCACGTTGTCAGTCCAAAACCGTGGTCAATGATAACGACGCGCCCGTAGCCTTCGCGGTCGCCCGTGAAAATCACTACGCCGTCTCCCGCGGCACGCACGTCATCGCCATAGTGTGACGCGATGTCCAGCCCTCTGTGAAATTCACCTTCTCCGCCGAATGGATCCAGGCGCTCGCCAAACCGGCTTGTGATTCTGCCCATCACCGGCCACAGCGAAGGCATAAACGAAGCGTTCGCCAGTTTCATTCCGGGGAGAAGCTTTAGGCGGCCATCCGAGATCAGCACCACGGCGGAAGCATTCTGTTCGAGGAAATTAAACCGGTCGAGCGTTTGCTCATATGCGGATTCAGACTGCACGGGCGAATTCGAAGCGCTAAAGGGCGTTTCTGGAATTCGCGTCAACCCGTATGCCACCGCCACTTCACTCGCCAGCGATTGCAGGGAATTCAGCCGCTGATTCGCGTCCGTTACTTGGCCTTGAAGTTGTTTATATTGCACTTTGAGCGTGGCCTGGTCGCGACGAAGAGAATTGTACGCAGTGACTTTCCACAGCAGACGCGAATACGACCCAAATGCCGCCGCCACGGTCACGCTACCCACAATCACCAGAACGGCAAGCAAATGGACAACATAGTGCGGGATGCGCAAACGGCGCATGTTCCCCGAGTCCGAGGAAGCAATGAGAAATGTATAGAATTTCTTTCTCATAAATGGCATTTTGGCTCTTAAGTTTCTCTTTGCGCTGGATTAGATGACCGCCGGCCCTCAACGCGGTCTGCGCAATTTCTAAAAAGCGTTTGAACCGGGAGACTTGGTTCGAAACCCGCCGCGAATATAAGTGCTCAACCCCACAGAGTCAACCAAAAATATACTTCTGGGCCGGGCCGGCTCGCTTTCTCCTCCGAATCGCTTCATAATCCGGTCGTAGTAAATCAGTCTGACTATTTTAGAGATTTCGGCAAGTGATTACAACTGTTCTAAAGGACAGGGGAAACGGACCAGGAAAATGACTGCGCGAAATAAGCCTGCGGCGCATAAAAGGCCGGAAGATGAACTGATCGCTCGCCTTGCACGGCGCATTCCTTCTGTCGCGCGCGCCGGGGATCGCTCCGGCGTACGTCTGGGAATCGGCGATGATGCTGCGATTCTCCGCGGGTCCTCGGAGATTGACTGGGCGATCAGTTGCGATAATTCCCTGGAAGACGTGCATTTCCGCCACAACAGTCATCCGCCCGAATCCATCGGTTACAAATCGTTGGCGCGCGCCACGAGCGATTTGGCGGCCATGGGTGCTCGCCCGCGTTACTTTCTGCTGGCTCTCGCGCTTCCGGCGGCAAAAACCGGCCTTTGGTTTGACCGCTTCGCAGCGGGTATGGCGCGCGCCGCGCGTGAGTTAAATATCCGCCTCGTCGGTGGCGACACATCGAAAAGCCAGAACGTGATGATTAGCATCACCGTGCTCGGCGAAACAGCGCGAGGCCGGGCAATCGCGCGCTCTGGCGCTCGCCCTGGCGACCTTATATATGTGAGCGGACAATTGGGCAGCGCGCAGCTGGGACTGGAATTGATTTTGCGTGGCCTCGCGCATCGGCGGACTTTGCAGAGGTACCTTCAGCCGCATCTCTACCCGAGAATCCCGCTCGCGCTGGGTCAATGGCTGGCCACGCGACACGTGGCAACGGCCATGATGGATATTTCCGACGGCCTTTCGACGGACCTCACTCGTTTATGCAACGCAAGCAGCGTCGGCGCGCGCATCTGGCCCGACAAAATTCCGAAAATCAAAATTCCCGCCGCCCTCACACGGCTGAATCTGAACGCCCTCGAACTCGCCCTTCACGGCGGCGAAGATTACGTCTTGCTTTTCACTGTGCGCTCGCAATTCGCAAATCGCCTTCGCCATCTGCCGTCGAGAATCCCCATCACCTGCATCGGCGAAATCACGCGCCAAAAGCAAATCGCCCTCGTTCGCGAGAACGGAACAGAAGCGCCTCTGCTCGCCAAAGGCTGGGATCCCTTCCGAGAATAACGCCCCAGCCTGCTTCTTTGAGAAATCGGAGCGTTTAATCTCCCCCTCTTATGCGCAGCAGTTCCGCCTTGGGCATCCGAACAAGGAAATACGCGGCAGTAATGCACAGGAACGTGACTGTCAGCAAGAACTCCGGCGAGCCGCGCAGTGCAAACGGATTCGTTGCGTTCGCGAGAGCGTCTGGAATGATGCCTATGGTCTGATTCACTGCCGAGTGCATCAGCATGGTAAGGAGCAGGCTTCCATTGGTGTGCACATAGAGCCAGGCAATGGCGACGGACAGGGCGGTCGTTCCTAACAGGAACAACGGGAAAGACTGACCGTACTTATCGGCTCCGGGAAGAAAGAATAGCGGTAAATGCCAGCAGGCCCAGAACAGCCCGACCACCACGCTAGCGCCACCGAAGCCCCAGTGCGCCGCCAGGCGAGGCAGCGCATAGCCTCGCCATCCAATCTCTTCACCTGCTTGTGCCGGCGTCGAGATCATGATCGCTATCACGATGACGCCCGGCAATTCATGGCCGAAGGTCGGCCAGGTACCAGTGATGGCGCGGTGTGTGAGCGCGACAGCTAGCTTGATCACCACCATGTAAACGATGGCGAACAGATACCATCTGACAGCCACCCGCCACTCGAAAATGCGGCGGAAGAGCACGCTAACACCTTTGCCTCCTTCCGCCCGTAGCGTGAGCCAAAGAGCGACCAGCGACGGCGCGAAAGTTCCGAGAAGCAGCAAGAACCCGCGAGCTATCCTAAAAGCTGGAATGTCTGACGTTGTTCCATGGGATATCGCGACCGCTACGATGAAACACGGCCACGTCACTGCGTATGTGAGCAAAAAGAACTTGAGCACGGGTCGCACTGGTTTTGGTACTCCTGACTCGAATACGTCGACGAACTCTGATTTGTTTCAGCAATCCGTGCCTGTCGAGTCGAGAGCCTTGCAATCCTACTGCTGCGATGCACCAGGCGCTGTAGGACTCGGCCCGGCGTGCGGAATTGGAGGTTTTGCGGGGGGCTTCGGCAGTTGCACCGGCGTCGTCTGCGGCAAACCTTGCTCCGTCACGTCCGCGGGCGGAGCCGTGTCCGGCACATCCACTTGCTCATTCACTGATTTCACTAGCTGTTCCAGCGGCACGACATTCTGAAACTTCTCCACCGGCATGCCCTTGCTGGCCTGCTCCATAAACTCGAGCCAGATTGGCAATGCGACGCGCGCGCCCGTTTCTTTTTTGCCGAGCGACATTCTTGGATCGTCAAAGCCCGTCCACACGCCCGTCGTCAGCTGCGGCGTGAACCCTATGTACCACGCGTCGGTGAAATCGTTCGTCGTGCCTGTCTTGCCCGCCGACGGACGCCCCAGCGCTTGCGCGCGCACGCCGGTGCCGAATTGCACCACGTCCTCGAGCATCGCTGTCATCGTGCGCGCATCGGCCGGCGGAATCACATCTGTAACCTTCGGCCGCGTTTCGTCGAGAATCGCCCCATCGTACGAAGTCACGCGACGGATCATGTGCGGCTGAATATGAATGCCATCATCGGGGAAAACGGTGAACGCGGAAGTGTGCTCGAGCAACGTCAAATCCGCGGCCCCAAGCGCGAGCGGCAAATAAGGCGGTAGCGGGCTGGTAATGCCAAACCGCCTCGCCGTGGTGATCACGTTCTGTATTCCCACTTGGTCGAGCAATCGCACCGCCGGCACATTGCGCGAGTCCGCCAGCGCGCGCCGTAAAGTAATGCGGCCTTCGAATAGGTCGTCGTAGTTGTGCGGCGAATACACTTGTCCGCCGCTTGTGTACGTCACGGGCGCGTCGAGAATCGTGTCAAACGGCGTCATGCCCTGTTCGAGTGCCGTCGTGTAAACATAAACTTTGAACGAGCTGCCTGTTTGCCGCATCGCTTGCGTCGCGCGATTGTATTTCGAATCCTCAAAACTATAACCGCCGACCATGGCTTTGATTTCCCCTGTGCCATTGTCGATGGCCAGCAGCGAAGCCTGCGCCGCCGGAACTTGTTCGAGTTGCACCTTCGCTGTCGCACCATTCAGATTTTCGATATACAGATTCGCCAGGTCGCCCACGTGCAGCAGCTTCTTGGGCGATTTTTCGCCTGTCCACGAGAAATCCGGCGCCGTAATCACGGCGCGATACGTCCCGATTTTCACCACAGCCGCATTCGCATCCACCGCCGTGATCAATCCCGTGACGTAACTTCCCGTCGCGATCGGCTCGCGCCAGTCCGGCGATTCGTAGTTTTGCAGCGTTCCCAGGTGCGCGCGAAAAATATTCGGCAGATTGCCGCGCCAGCCATGGCGGCGGTCGTAAGCATGCAATCCGTCACGCACTGCTTGATCCGCAGCGCGCTGCATCGCCACATTCAACGTCGTGTAAACGCGCAGCCCTTCCTGATGCACTGCCTGCGGGCCAAATTCCTGCTCCAGCTTCTGGCGAATCTCCTCCACGTAATACGGCGCAAGAGAATTGTTCTGCGGATACGTCAAATGCAAACCCAGCGGCGTCTGCTGCGCTTCCTTCTCTTGTGCGCGCGTGATCTTGCCGTTCTCTTCCATGAGCTCCAGCACTAAATTGCGCCGCGCCAGCGCCGTCTGCGGATGCCTCGTCGGCGAATAGATGGGCCCGCGGATAATTCCCCCCAGCAAAGCCGCCTCCGGCAGCGTGAGTTCGCCCACGTGTTTGCCAAAATAAAATTCGGACGCCGCTTCAAAACCGTAGTTCCCGTTCCACAGGTAAACCTGATTGCAGTACATCGTCAGAATCTGCTGTTTCGTGTAATGCCGCTCGATCTGAATCGCCAGCATCGCTTCTTCGGTCTTGCGCCGGAAACTCCGGTCCGCACGGTTCAGGAACAGCCCGCCCGCAAGTTGCATCGTGATCGTGCTCGCGCCTTGCACCAGCCTGCGGTGCACGATGTCGCTCCACGCCGCTTCGGCGATGCGCGGGAAATCCACGCCCCAGTGCTGCATGAAGTGCCGGTCTTCGGTCGAAATAATCGCGTCTTGCAGGACTTGAGGGATTTGATCGTAGGTCAGCAGAATTCTGCGTTGCAGTGCAAAGCTGCCGATCGGCGTGCCGTCGTCGGCATAAAGCTCTGTGACGACGTCGGGGCGGTAATTTTGCAGCTCCTGAATCTGCGGCAAGTCGCTGCTATAGACAAACAACAGCCCCACCGCCGAGCCAAACGCAATCGCGCAAAGAACCAGAAGAATAATCGCGACGCGGCTGAATGCCCTGCCTCCTGCGATGCGAATTGCGCCCTGTGGCGGATCACCCATCCCAATTTGATTGTAACGCAACCGTGAGAAGATGCTCCGAAGGTTCCGTCCGCCGCGTCGCGTAAGAAAACACCCGCGACGAATCACTCGCCGTCAGAAATCACCGCGTCCGCTTCAATCTCCACCAGCATATCCGGCGACACGAAGCCGCTCACCTGCACCATCGTGCACGCGGGACGAATCTTCCCAAAAACTTCTCCGTGCGCGCGCCCGATCTTTTCCCAGTCCGCAATATTGGCGACGAACAATCGCGTCCGCACCACGTGTT
Organism: uncultured Acidobacteriota bacterium; assembly: GCA_963757905.1. GTDB lineage: Bacteria > Acidobacteriota > Terriglobia > Acidiferrales > UBA7541 > DAHUXN01. The sequence continues at coordinate 266,675 of CAVWSV010000007.1, forward strand.
CGAATGTCGCTCCCGCCTTCGCCAGCGCCGCCTCGATATTTTTCAGCACTTGCACCGCCTGCGCGTACGCGTCGCCTTTCCCCATAATTTCTCCGCTCGCATTCGTCGCTGTTGTCCCCGCCACATACACATGCGCGCCAACGCGCACCGCTCGCGAATAGCCAACCACTGGCTCCCACGGCGTCCCGCTCGAAACATTCTGCCGCTCCATTTTTCCTCCCTTACAGCAACTGCTGAAACTCTTCCAGCGTCACTCCGAGTTGCCGCAGAATCTTGAAGAACAGTGGCGGACCTATTTCGCGGCCACTATGAACGGGAATGGTGACAGCCCTCCCGTCTGGATGATTCCACCGCTCATGACTTCCTGTCTGTCTTGTTTTGGAAAATCCCAACCGTCGAGCTGCGTTTTGAAATTGGCGGGCAGTAGCGCTAGGCATGAAGGATTTCAGTGGTGTCGGCGGGCAGAGCAGCCCCCTTTTCCGAATATTCCTCGGCGATCATTCGAAAAACGTTGGAGAGTTCGGCAAGCGCCTGTTCTCGCGTGGGCATCAGCGCGTAACAGCCCGGGATCGCCGGCACATCGGCGACCCAGGAGCTATCTTCCTGGCGATAAAGGATTGTCTTGTAGTCCTCGAGCTGCATGAATCCTCCGAATCTTTATATGAGTATACCACCCACTTTCGCGCCGAATTTTTGTCTTTTTCCATTGTAACCGCGGCTTGTAAACCGCCCCGCTCGACCGTCTGGACTTCATTCGCCAAAGTCCGTAAGCTGCCATTAGCTCTACGAAACGAAAGGCCGCTGCAAACATGCGTTGCAAAAACATCCTCGAAGCCATCGGCGAAACGCCGCTCATCCGGCTCAATCGCATCACGAAGGATATCGAAGCCGAAGTCTACGTCAAAGCCGATTACATGAATCCCGGCGGCTCCGTAAAAGATCGTATCGCCACCTGGATGATCGACGAAGCCGAGCGCAAAGGCCTCCTCAAACCCGGCGGCACCATTATCGAAGGCACTTCCGGCAACACGGGAATGGGCCTCGCTCTCGTCGCCACCGTGCGCGGCTATAAAATCGTTTTCACCATCACGGACAAGCAATCGCGCGAAAAAATCGATCTCCTCAAAGCTTTCGGCGCCGAAGTCATCGTCTGCCCCACCGCTGTTGAGCCTGACGATCCGCGCAGCTACTATTCCGTAGCGAAAAAACTCGCGCGCGAAATTCCCAATTCCTTTTACCCCAATCAATACGAAAATCCCATGAACCCCGAAGCCCATTACCGCACCACCGGCCCTGAAATCTGGAAAGACACCGAAGGCAAAATCACGCATTTCGTTTGCGGCATGGGCACGGGAGGCACCATCAGCGGCGTCGGCCGTTTCCTCAAGGAGAAAAATCCCGCCGTCAAAATCATCGGCGTCGATCCCATCGGCTCGCTCTATTACGAATTTTTCAAGACCGGCAATGTCGGCAAAGCGAAAACCTACGTCGTCGAAGGAATCGGCGAAGATATTTTCCCCTCGACGATGGATTTCAAAGTCCTCGACGACATCCTGCAAATCACCGACGAAGAATGCTTTCGTCTGGGCGCGCCGCCTCGCGAAACAGGAAGGCGTTTTCACCGGAGGCTCCGGCGGCGGATGCGTTTCAGCGGCGCTGCGCCTCGCGCGCGAATGCACCAAGGGCGACGTCGTTGTCGCCTTCCTCCCCGACACCGGCATGAGGTATCTCAGCAAAGTTTACAACGACGGCTGGATGCGCGAGCACGGCTACGTCGAATCCGAAGTCCCTCTTTGCGCCGCCGACGTCGTTCGCGTCAAATTGCAGAACGGCAAGCATCGCGAGCTCGTCATCGCTCGCCCCTATCAAACCGTTTTTCACGCGCTGCACATCATGCAGCAGCAGGACATTTCGCAGTTGCCGATTTTCGAGGACGACAATCCCATCGGCACGATTTACGAGGACCAAATTTTGAATCTCGCGCTGCAAGGGAAAGATCTGCGCAAACTCGTCATCCGCGAAGTCATGGCCGAAGCACTTCCGCGCGTCCCCAGCGATTCTCCCGTCGAGCGCGTCACCCATCTCCTCAGCCATTCCGGCCCCGCCGTCTTCGTCGAAATGTCCAACGGCAAATTCGAAATCCTCACCAAATTCGACCTCATGGACACCATCGCCGGCATCATGGAACAAAAGCGCTGAGTTCTCCTTCTCCAAATGCACGCGACAGTTCAGCAAAACGCGATCCGAAAAGACGAAACGGGTTTATGATATCCGCTCGGAACTAGGCAGGCTCTAAGTCGGAGACCAAGTGCTAAAGAAAAACCAAGCAATGAATCTGCCACTTTTCGGTAAGGCTGACACGTCAGACCAATTCGACCCTAAAGCTACCTCTGTGATTCTCGCTGGCGATTCAGCGGAAACATTGAAGACTGTCCCCGGCGGATCCATGAAGCTCATAATCACGTCGCCGCCCTCACAAAGGGCCTCGGAGTTAGACAGCATTCGAGAAGAGTTGAACATCGTCCCGTTCCTCGTCATGCTCAAGACGCAAATAACGTAAATAGGTGCGGGCGGCCCTGAGAGTCCTGAAGCTTTTCGCTTCGACAGCCACTCCACTACATACCTGTACGACTGTGTAGATTTCGATTTTCCTGCTGTCCGTTCTCATCGACTAAGTCCTCCAACAAGACGTTGATGCCAAGCATCCACGTTGGCGTACTCCAAAAAACTGCACATCTCGGCAAGGCCGCTTTTCCTGAACGTTGGACGGAAGAGTTGCTGGGAGAATAATTCGCGTCGTAAATCATTGGACACTATGGAAAATCTTGAGATGCCGGGATTTGTCAACAAGACATCGTTAAACCTCAACAGTCCGGAATAAATGGGTGTCGAGTATTCGACTTCATAAAGGCCTTCCAGGACATTCGCGCCGGACGAGAACCATACGACGTCAATTTCGGATAGAATTCCACGAATCTGTTCGAATCCCTCGGGCAGCTTCCGTTGCACTTCAAAGGGTCTTGTTAAGGACCAATCAAGCTTAGAGGCATTGTTGTCTGGAACCCACACGTCGTACCCCTTCGCGTGTCCGATCGCCGCTAGAAGCGTTTGTATTTGAGAGTGCGACAAAGTCCTTGCGTCGCGCAGCTTTTGGGCGTCGATACCGCGCTCCAAAGTGTCCAGTCCCACGTAGCCCTCGATATTGAATCGTCCCTGTCTCGCCACGTACAATTCTAGGCCGCTGGATTGACTAAGAAGCTGGAGCTTGTACTGCCCGTCCTTTGCAGGCTCGGCTCGGTGAAAAACCTCCTCGAAATCGCCAAATGGAACGAAGACAGGAGGAGAACCGTCGTCCAAGAGAAAGACAAGATACGAATTCTGCCCCTCGAGCTGCCGAAGGTCCACTTCTCTCAGGCCGAAGAAAGTGCGGCCGCGAGAGTGTACCTTGGAATATCGAAAGTAAATACGTGCAGCATCCTGCCCCACTATAAATAGCGACTCGCTGCCCTTGATCTTACTGATCCGCCCAAAGCGCTCGCGGAGATCGTTTAGGACTTTCGCCTTGTGCGGATTCGGCATAGCCGAGCAATCCTACAGCATAGAGACTGTGCAGCGTCAAGCCGATTGGGAGCTGCCTCGCACGGCTTACGATTAGCCACCGACCTGTGCCTGAAATAGTACAAGATTCGAAGCAAGAACCGTGGCGTATTTAGCGAAATGGACTTTGTGAAGGACAAGTTAGGGATCGAAGTCCAGTTCGGCAAGTACGCCTTCATGGTTTACAACGTCTGTGCCAAGATGACGATCTTTCACAATCTTGGTTTCATAAATCACGGAATCGAAATAGTCCCTGTTAAGGCGTTTGCGGACGAAATGTCCACTGGCGTTTCTTACTTCGAGCAGTTCATCTGGGACTTGGAAAGCCGCGGAGTGTCAAACATAGATATTCCCGTCATGATTCTGGGAATTGACGCATAACTGACGGGTGCCCATTCGCGTATCTTGCGAGGTGTCGGAGTTTTTCTTCTGTAGCAGCCTGCCTGCCACAGGCAGGACACGATATACTCCCACCCATGCCCATCGTCATTTCCATGCTTCGCGGCGTCAACGTCGGAGGCCACAACAAAATTAAAATGGACGCGCTCCGCGCGCTCTACGAATCCCTGAAATTCACCGGCTGCCAGACTTTCATCCAAAGCGGCAACGTCATCTTCAAAACGAAAGAGCGCAATCTCGCTAAACTAACCAGCCAGATTCAAACTGCCATCGAACGCAGCTTCGGCTTTCGTCCCGATGTGATTCTTCGCACGTCTGACGAACTGCGCGACGTCATCGCCAGAAATCCTTTCGCCAAGCGCCGCGGCATCGAGCCAGGCAAACTCATAGTCGCTTTCCTTGCCAGCGCTCCCGCCGCGCAAGCTCGCGATAATCTTCTGAAGCTCAAAACCGACCCCGAGGAAGCTACGCATCGACGGGCCGCGAGCTTTACATTTACTTTCCCAACGGCATGGGCCGCTCAAAGCTCTGGCCGCTCATCGAAAGAACGCTCAAAGTCATCCGGCACAGGCCGCAACTGGAACAGCGTCACCAAAATGCTCGCCATCGCCGACGCGCTTGCAGCGGACACACGGCGTCCAGCTAAGGGATAGCGCAAATCCCTGCCTGTTTTGTCGCTTAGCCGTCGTTTCCACAGCCACGCCCACTATCGCAGTGCGCCACATCGTGCTAGCCTTGTGTGAGCGAAAATTCGATGATGCCAGCAGCGCCGGCGTACACCAGACCAAAACGCGCCTCAAAACCGCCAAAAACTCCCCGAAAACGCCAAACCTTGATCGGTAATGGAATGCGCAGTCGCGTTTGCGTAAGCCCCTTATATCCAGCGATTTGCATTTTCTTGATCGGTAATGAATTCAAGTTGTGTCGACGCCCCAGGCGACGCCGCCCCGACCAATGGCGCAGGGGCGGTCCAATGCTATACTGTCAGCTTCTTTTTTCGGCAAGTTTCACCCAGGCGACTCATCCCGGGGAGCAACACGCGAAATGAAGATTGAAGATCTCAATGAACGGCTGCGCGATTCGGTGCTCATCGGCGATGGCGCGATGGGCTCGATGCTCTACGAACTGCTGGGGCCGCAGCGCTGCCTCGACGAATTGAATTCGACGCAATCCGAGGCCGTCTTCCGCGTCCACCAGACTTATCTCGAAGCGGGCGCGCAAATTATCGAGACAAATACTTTCGGCGCGAACCGTCACAAGCTCGCCGCGCTCGGACTCGGCGACCGCGTTGGCGAATTCAATCATCGCGGCGTGAAAATCGCCCGCGAGGCGCGAGAGGCCGCGCGTCACGAAGTTTTGATTGCAGGCTCCGTCGGACCATTGGGCACTTTGCGGCAGGGGAAACAGCTTCCACCCGATGAGATTCACGAAATTTTCCGCGAACAGGCCGCCGCTCTTGAAGAGCGCGGCGTGGATTTATTTATTCTGGAAACGTTCAGCGAGCTGGAAGAAATTCTCGCCGCGATTGACGCCATTCGCTCGTTTTCAAAATTGCCCATCGTCGCGCAGCTCACCTATTCGGAAGAAGGAAGCACCGTGGACGGCACGCGCCCCGAAGACGCCGTTGCGAAGATAAGAACGAAGGACGTGCAAGTCATCGGCGCGAATTGCACCATCGGCCCGCAGCTTCTGCTTCCCATTCTTGGCGAGCTGGCGAATCTCACAAAGAATTCCAGCGTGCGCGTCAGTGGAATGCCCAACGCGGGATTCCCGAAGCGCGTGGGCGACCGCATCGTCTATCCGAAATCGTCTCCGGAATATTTTGCGCAATTTGCGCGCGACGCTGCTTCGCTCGGCGTGCGAATTCTGGGCGGCTGCTGCGGTAGCACGCCCGAGCACGTCCGCGCCATGGTCGACGCGATGAAGAATTTCCGGCCGTCGCGTGCCGCGCATGTTTCTCCCGTGGGCGGCGCGGTTGAAGAAACACTCGAGCCGCGAGAGAAAACGCGTCACCTGGCGACACGCGAGCCGGACAGCCAGCTTTGGCAAAAAATTCAAGCGAGAAAATTCGTCGTATCCGTCGAAATCGATCCGCCGAAGGGAACCAGCATCGACCGCGTGCTCGAACAAGTGAAGCGCGTGATGGCTTCGGGAAAAGTGGACGCCATCGACATCAACAGCGGCACGCTGGCGCGCGTGGGCATGGACGCGTTGGTGATGGCCGGCGCCCTCGAAGCGCACGGCGTCGAGACGGTTCCGCATTTGACCACGCGCGACGCGAACATCATCGGTTTGCAGGCGATGCTCCTGGGCGCATGGTCCATCGGCGGCGTGCGCAACGTGCTGGCAGTTACGGGCGACCCGCCGTCGCTTGGCGATCATCCGGAGACGAGCGGCGTATACGAAGTCGATTCTGTCGGCCTGGTGAAAGTGATGGCGCGTTTGAATCAAGGCACCGACTGGGCGGGAAAAAATCTGGGCGGCGCAACGAATTTCACCATCGGCGTCGCGGTGAATCCGGTCGCGGACGACATCGAAAACGAAATCCAGCGCTTCTTCGCCAAGGTCGAGGCCGGCGCGCACTTCGCCATGACCCAGCCGATTTTCGATCCCGAGCATTGGCATGCCTTCCTGAAAAAAATCGGCGGCAAATCTCCTGTTCCCGTGCTGGTGGGATTGTGGCCGCTCACAAGTTACAAGCAGGCGCTGCGTTTGAATAACGAAGTGCCGGGAATCGTGATTCCAGAAGCGACGTTGAAGGAACTCGAATCGGCCGGCTCCGCCGCGCGCGACCGCGGCTTCGTGCTGGCGCGACGCATGCTCGATTGGGCGCGCACCGAATTGCCCGGCGCATATCTGATTCCGCCGTTCAAGCGTTACGAGGAAGTGCTGGAATTATTTTCGTAGAGAAAGCGTGAAGAGTCAGAAAAACCAGAAGCGCTTGCGGCGGCCGGCACCTTTTTCTTGGCCGCGCGAGGATTTCACTTCCGGAAATGCGGGGAGATACGGCAGCACTCGGCCTTCGAGCACAGCGCGCGGATTTTCTTCAAACAGCGCTTGCGCGATTTCAATGCCCTTCTGTTCGGCAACGAACTCATACGCTGGTTTGAGCCGCAGCGGCCGAGTGCTCAAGTTGTGCGCGTCGCTGGCAACGAAATGAATTGCATTCGAATCGAGCAGAGTTTCCGCGGCGGCTCGCGCTCGCTCGCCGAAACCTCCCGTAAGCGATTGTGCGGTGATCTGCACGAAGCAGCCCTGATGCAGCCAGCCCCAAAGCCGCTCCCAATCGGAGCGAATCAGGGGATTGCGTTCCGGATGCGTGATAATCGGGTGAAGACCCAGAAGTTGCAATTGATGAAGCGTTTGATCCAGCGAAGCAGGAACGGAGAAATTCGCAAATTCAACGAGCAAATAGTTTTTCTGATTCAACGCGAATTGCGAAGGATCCGAGCGGAGGGCTTCGAAATTTTCGTAGCTCAAATGGAAGTCGCAGCCCGTGCCAATCAGGAGACGCTCGCCCACCTTCGCTTGAAGTTCATCGCGGCGAGAGGACACCAATTTCGGAACGAAAGGATAGTCATCATTCGCATGAGGAGTGGCGATGACATGAGTGATACCGTCCTGAATCGCCATTTCCGCCATCTGGAGAGAAGTCTCCAGTGAATCCGAGCCGTCATCAAGTTCGGGCAGGATATGACAATGAATATCAATCATCTGGAGGCGAAGATAACGCAGGATTCGCGAATTGAGAAGTGAGATCCATCGGCGCTGAACTCTTGTGCGACGACTGAGTTGATAAACGCGGCGGAAAGCCACAAATTGAATTTGCGACTCGATGGCTGTTATGCGAGTCTCTGTAACGCAGGAGATGGCAATATTGCTGTTGAATTAATGCGAGCCGCCACATCCGTTAAGGACCATCCATGAATGTGATGTTGTTTACGCTGCTGATTTGGATTTGTTCGCTGGTTGCTGGGTTGCTGGGAGCGCTGACGGGCCTGGGCGGCGGAGTTGTAATTGTTCCGCTGCTGGTGCTCGTGTTCAAAGTGAATATCCACTATGCGGCGGGCGCGTCGCTAATTTCCGTGATTGCCACGTCGTCGGGAGCGGCGGCCGCGTACGTGAAGGAAGGCTATTCCAATGTGCGCATTGGAATGTTCCTGGAAGTGGCGACAACGCTGGGCGCACTGTTTGGCGCGTACCTTGTGGCGCTCGTCTCTCCGTCAGCCATTGCGATTATTTTTGGACTTGTACTGCTCTTCTCGGCCTATCTGTCGCTGCGGAAAATGCCGGACATTGTCGATACGCGGCCGCCCGACAGGCTAGCGACGCGGCTGCGTTTGAATGGCGATTATCCAACTGCACAAGGACTCACAACTTACAACGTCCGCCGCGTACCGATCGGATTTTTGGTTTGCAATTGCGCGGGGATTCTTTCCGGGTTGCTGGGGATTGGGAGCGGCGCGCTGAAAGTGCTGGGCATGGATCAGGCGATGGAGATTCCGTTCAAGGTGTCGACGGCAACAAGCAATTTTATGATCGGTGTGACGGCGGCAGCAAGCGCAGGGATTTATTTTCATCGCGGATACGTTGACCCTGCTCTGGCGATGCCCGTGATGCTCGGAGTGCTAGCCGGGGCATTCATCGGGGCACGCATACTTCCGGGAGCCGGGACGAAGTATCTGCGCATGCTTTTCAGCGCGGCGATTGTAATATTGGGAATTGAAATGCTCGTGAAGGGACTGACGGGGAAACTCTAAATGGCTCAAGCACAAAATCAATGGAATGACGAGAGGATGGACAGCATTATCTCCGTGCTGTTGCGCACCGGCGTGATTTTGTCGTCGATCGTGGTGCTGATTGGGGGGATTTTTTATTTGTTCGAGTACGGGAGGATGGTGCCGGATTACCATATGTTCCGAGGGGAACCGGCTAGCCTGAGCGGGTTTCACGGGATTGTCAAAGCACTTTTCTCCCTGCACGGACGCAATTGGATTCAGTTTGGCCTTGTGATGCTGGTAGCTACTCCGGTGGCGCGCGTGGCGTTTTGCGTGTTCGCGTTCTTCGAAGAAAAAGACTGGACCTACGTGTCGCTGACGCTGATTGTGTTGTCGGTGCTGTTATTCAGCTTTATTGGACGTTAAATCTGCGCGGATAGCGCGAGGAAGCATGCCGGAATTCGTCAATCAAATTCGTAGCGAACTTCGCGAGAGCGCGAGGGTGAAACAGAGTTTTTCAGACGAACTGCTCGGGCGAATCGCTCGATTCGCTGAAGCGTGCGCAGCAGCGTTGAAGGATGGGCGCAAGATTATTTTTTTTGGCAATGGGGGCAGCGCGGCGGACGCGCAGCACCTTGCCGCGGAGCTTGTGGTCCGACTACAAAGAAACCGCGCCGGTTTGGCGGCAATTTCGCTGGGAACGAATGCGTCGATTTTGACGGCGGCGGGAAACGACTTCGGATTCGAGAGTATTTTCGCCCGGCAAATCGAATCGCTCGCGGCGGAGGGCGACATTCTGGTGGCGCTGTCAACGAGCGGGAAGAGCGCAAACGTGCTTCGCGGCGCGGAGGCCGGACTCGCACGGCGCGCATTTGTCGTGGCAATGACGGGTGAAACCGGCGGTGCGCTCGCCGGCAAAGTGGATTTGCTTATCGACGTGCCGTCGCGAAACGCGCAGCGGATTCAGGAAGCGCACATCACCATTGGGCATATTGTTTGCGGACTGATCGAAGAGATCTGCTGTGGCAAACCGACCGCTTAAATGGTCATGCATCAGTTGTCGAGATACTCATTGTATGCTTGAGAGCAGCGGTTGAAGTCTGGGCAGTTGAAGAAAATTGACGATAAGATTCTCAAACCTTCCGTTTCTTTGCTCTGTTAACTGACTCACTGTGCGCGGCGGAGTCGCGTTTGCGGTCGCGTGCGGGCGACGCTACTGTAGAAGAATGTCGATTCCTCCCAGCACCGAGGAGTTGCCGCTCGACAAGGGGCGGCGGCGCAGTCTGCGCGTGATGCTGTCGGTGACAGTAATTGTGCGCGGAAAAAATCAAGACGGAAAAACATTCGAGGAAGAAACGAAAACGCTGGTGGTGAACGCGCACGGCGCGCTGCTTCACCTTCGGTCTGATGTGAAAGCCGATCAGAAAATCACGCTGATTCACAAAGGGACCCAGGAAGCGCAACAGAGCCGCATCGTCTATGTGGGGACGACGATGCAGGGCGGCAAGGCTCAAGTGGGAATCGAATTCGACAAGGCCGCGCCGAAATTCTGGCAGATCAGTTTCCCGCCGGACGACTGGAACGTGCCAGAGGATTGAGAGACACGCTACGTTGGAATATTTTTCTCCACTTCCAATACCGCACCTATTCCGATGATTGCCGGATTTATTTTCGCAAGCAGGCGGGAAGATCGGCGAGATTGTCAAGCAGCAGATCGGGACCACACGCGGGCAATTTCGCGCTGCCCATTCCGTAGGTGACACCGCAAGCCCAAGTGCCGGCATTTCGCGCCGTCTGAATGTCGACATCGGAGTCGCCAACCATCATGGCTTCGCGAGGAGCGACGCCGAATTCCCGCAACAGGGTATTCAACCCCATCGGATCCGGTTTTTTCTTCTCGAAACTATTGCCTCCGTAGACGAAACGAAAATATTTGTTCATTTGCAAGCCGTCGATGATGGCCTGGCTGAATTTGACGGGCTTATTGGTGAGCACGGCGAGTGAAGAGCCGGCGAGCGCGTCGAGGGCTTCGAGGACGCCAGGATACGGAAGCGTGTTGTCGAGCATGTGCGCGCGATAATAATCGAGGAAATGTACGATTCCCTTTTCGATTTCTTCCTCGGAGGTGGGTTCGCCGAGCGCGCGCTTGATCAGCACCGGAACACCATTGCCAACATAGCTGAAGATCTGATCATGATCCATCGGCTTGCGGCCCAGATATTCGAGGGTCGCATTCATCGAGAGCGCGAGATCGAGCTTGGAATCGATGAGCGTGCCGTCCAAATCGAAAATCAGGGCGTTTACGCCACGAAATTTTTTTCCGTTGTTAGACATGGGTCTCGCGCAAAAATCCAGTGCGATAGGTTATTGTAGCGGACGGCAAACAGTTACGCTGCCGTTTTTTGGGCGACGAAGGCGGGTTGGAGAGCGACGAGGTGCTTGTTACAATCGCATATTTAGGCTGAAACGAAATTTTACGCTGAGGGAACATGGCTGAAATCTTTCCATTTCGTGCCGAGCGATACGATGGGCGACGCGTCTCGCTCGAGAACGTGCTGACGCAGCCCTACGACAAAATCACAGCCGAGATGCAGGAAAGGTACACCGCGGCGAGTCCGTATAATTTTATTTCGATTGAAAAGGGGAAAAGTTTTCCGTCGGATTCGGCGGAAAATAATGTTTACACGCGCGCTTCGCGGAAACTGGAGGAGTGGCTCACGGGCGGCGTACTGGTTCAGGATGATGCACCAGCGATTTATGCCTATTTCCAAGATTACAAAATCGCGGGAACGAATCAGCGGCTGGAGCGGCGAGGATTCATCGCTCTGGGGAGATTGGCGGACTATGAAGAGCGCGTAGTCTTCCGCCACGAGCACACGCTGACTGCGCCGAAAGTCGACCGGCTGGAATTGCTGCGGCACACACAGGCGCAGACGGGGCAGCTTTTCATGCTCTACAACGACCCGGCGCGGCGAGTTGACGGCATGTTGGAGGAAACGGCGAAGCAGCCGCCAGTGGCTGAGGTGCGCGATGAGTACGACGTGCGTCACCGGCTGTGGGCGATTGCCGATCCGGTGCAGATTCAGAAAATCACGGGAGCGATGATGGATAAGAAATTGGTGATCGCAGACGGCCATCATCGATATGAAACTGCGTTGACGTATCGCAACGAGCGCCGCGCGCAAGAGGGACGCATCGATCCGCAGGCGCCGTACGAGAAAGCTATGTGGACGTGCTTCAATACTCAGCAAGAAGGCCTGACGATACTGCCGACGCATCGCGTGGTTCGCAATCTTAAGGGATTTTCGATTGAGAAGTTTTTGGAAGCCGCATCGCAATACTTCAACTGGTACGCGTATCCGTTTGCGGCGAGCGAACGCGACGAAAACTTTGCGGAATTCAAACACGATTTGCAGCGGCGCGGGCGGGCAGGACATTGCATCGGCGTTTATGCCGGCAACCACGCTTTCTATTTGCTGGTGCTGCGGAACAATGCGGAGATCGAGCGTTTGCTGCCGGATATTTCGCCGGCGCAGCGGCAACTCGACGTGGTGCTGCTTCACAGGCTGGTGTTGCACAAGTGCCTGGGTATCACGGCAGAGAAAGTGACGTCGGAGGCGAATATTACTTACGAGCGCGAGATGGAGGTTGCGATTGGCGCGGTGGATCGCGGCGCGGCGCAGGTCGCGTTCCTGCTGAATCCAGTGCGCGTTGGACAAGTGATGGAAATTGCGCTGGCGGGCGATGTGATGCCGCAAAAATCGACGGACTTTTATCCGAAGCTGCTGAGCGGGCTGTGCATTTACCGGATGTAAGCGAAGCAAAGCGGCGTCGAGTCGCCCCGCGGAAGCACTCGGGACGCGAAAAGCGCGCCGCACTCCGTAAAAAACACACAGGCTAAAGCCTGTGCCACGTCAACCCGCAGCGCGATTCGGCGAGTCGCGCCCCTTCCTGCATCAGGGCAAGTGGGCGCAGTCCTTCGTTCCTCCCTTTCTGCGTCAGGGCAAGCAAGGTAAACAAGCAGCGCCCCTCCGAACGCAACTCAAAGCAACAGCAGGTTCCTCGTCGCCCCTCGCTAAAAACGCTCGGGACTCGCTCGGAATGACAAACTGAGGCGTGGGGCAGGCGAGGACGCGGAGGGGGGCGGGCGGGGACGCGAGTCGAAAGGCAAAGCGGCGTCGAGCCGCCGCACTCCAAAAAATAAAGAAGCAGATTTCTCGCACCGTTCGCACAACACGCGAACGGGCTCGGAATGACAAACAGTGTTTATGAGATGACGTGGAGGCGTGGCGCGGCGGCGGAAGGCTCGGGCATGCGGATGGCGGGCGGAAGCGAGCCGGGGGCGCGACGCGGATATTTGCCGGCAACGTAGTCGTCGACGAGTTTTTGGAAGGCGACGGAGAGTTCGTCGTACGTGCCCTTCAAGGTGACGAATTTTTCGCCGTCGATGTAGACGGGGCAGCTTGGCTCTTCGCCGGTGCCGGGGAGGCTGATGCCGATGTTGGCGGCGCGGGATTCGCCGGGACCGTTGACGATGCAGCCCATGACGGCGAGCTTCAGTTCCTCGACGCCTTCGTATTGCGCTTTCCACTCGGGCATTTTGTCGCGAATGTATTGCTGGATGCTCTCGGCCAATTCCTGAAACGTGGAGCTTGTGGTGCGTCCGCAGCCGGGACATGCGGTGACGCTGGGCGCGAAGGAGCGCAGGCCGAGGGCCTGAAGCAATTCGCATGCGGCGTAAACTTCGTCGCGACGGTCGCCGCCGGGACGTGGAGTGAGCGAGACGCGAATCGTGTCGCCGATACCTTCGGCGAGGAGAATGGCCATGGACGATGCGGACCAGACTAATCCTTTTGCGCCCATGCCCGCTTCGGTGAGTCCCAAATGCAGACGGCTGATCGGTTTTTTGCGCGAGTTCGCGATAAATGCTGATCAAATCGCGCGGGCGAGAAACTTTGCAGGAAATAATGATTTGGTCTTTGCGCAAACCGCAGGCAAGCGCGAGTTCAGTCGACTGGAGCGCGGAGAGAACCATGCACTCGTTGATGATGTCTTCGGAGGTGCGGCCGAGGTCGCGGTCGGTGTTTTCCTGCATCTTTTGCATGACGAGCTCTTGATTGAGCGAACCGCCGTTCACGCCGATGCGGACGGGCTTGCCGTTGTCGACGGCGACTTTGCAGATGGTGGCGAACTGCTCGTCGCGGCGCGTGCCTTTGCCGACGTTGCCGGGATTGATGCGATATTTGTCGAGAGCCTTGGCGCATTCGGGATACTTTGTGAGCAGCACGTGGCCGTTGTAATGAAAATCGCCAATCAGAGGAGTGTCACAGCCGGCATCGAGGACGCGCTGTTTGATTTCCGGGACGGCGGCGGCGGCTTCGGGGATATTCACGGTGACGCGAACGATTTCGGAGCCAGCCTGCGCGAGTTCGAGGTATTGGTTTACGGTGCCAGCGACGTCGGCGGTATCGGTATTGGTCATCGACTGCACGACGACCGGAGCGCCGCCGCCGACTTGAATCTTGCCGACTTTGACGCCGACCGTGTTATGGCGTTTTGAAATTGCCGCTTCCAATGGAATCCTTTGCGCGCAATGCTCGCGCGTTGCCTTTTTGCAAAGGTCGATAGAACTATTCTAGCGGATTTCCGCGCGCGGATGCCAGTAGGTTACGGGGATTGTTCGTCTGCATGATTCTGTTTGGGCGAGCGAAGGATGCGTTGGAATGAGGGGTGGGATCAGCTTGCAGTGCAGAAGCGCTGCGACACCTGATACAGCCTACCCTTTGACTTGGAGGAAGATGCCGTACATCGCGAAGCCTAGACCAGCCAGGAAGACCAGAGGAAGCAAGTAGGTGGTAAGGATGGGGGCAAAAGGCACGGAAATCTTTAAGGGGCTGTTGACGGAGAGCAGGTAATAAACGAACGCGACGACCATCATGTACAGAAGGCCGCGACGCAGCGGACCGCCTCTGCCAGACGGTGAAGAAGAAGCATTGACGGCACGCAATTCGGGGAGTGTCTCGTGACAATGGGGACAATCCCGGAATGCGTCAGAGATCTTCCTTCCACAGAAAGGACACTCGCGTACGCCCATGCGCTCTCTCACTGCAAGGATTTAGAGTACCCTATTTGGTACTGCCTATAGAATTCAGGCTAGGCGCACGACGAACAAGTGTCAAGGGCATGGCCAAAAAGTGACGCGAAATGTGAAACGGACGCACCGTGAAATGAGCGCGAGCAAGCGGGACGGCAGCACGCGCAAGATGGCGTGAATGCGCGATTTCGCGTCCCAGCAAGACGAGGCATCGCGCCCACCTGCACGGCCTACTATGTCGACGACCCGAAAAGACCTAGAATTCCGGCGTTTTTTGTACCGCGTGATGCGGGAAGGCCTGGGGCAATTCTGAAACGTTCCACGCCCAAGCAGCGAGCACGGCTGCGCCTTCGTTAATCTGGTCTGGAATCACTTTATCGAAGGTATCGGCTTGGCTGTGATGGGCTTCGCGATATCCGGCTGGGGCTTGCACGCAGAAATAGGAGGCGACGCCGGCGCGGAGAAAGGCGACATGGTCGGAGGAGCCAAAATAGCGCGTGCTGACGGGCCGAAGATCGAAGACTTCTTGGAGCGGCTGGTAGACTTCAGCCATCAGAGGGCCTGTTTCGTAGAGGCCTTCGAGAGCGATGCTGAAGACGCGGCCTGTGCCAGTGTCGTGAGTCAGCACTGCATCCATCTTCGGAATTTCAGCCGCATGGTTCTTTAGAAACAGGCGAACGCCCACGCCGCCTTCTTCCTCTCCGGTGTACAGAATAAATGTGATGGTGCGCTTGGGCTGCCAGCCGAGCGATTTTAAGGTACGCGCGGCTTCAAGAACGGCCATCGCGCCGGTTCCGTTGTCTACTGCCCCCTGGCCAAGATCCCACGAATCGAGATGGCCGCCGATAATGACGCGCTCATCGGGATGTTCGCTGCCCTTGATTTCGGCGACGGTAATAGAAGCGGGGACGGGGCCGGCACTGAAGGTGCCCTTCAAATCGATTTTCATGGTGACCGGGCCGGCTTGCGAGAGGCGATAGAGCAGGCTGTAATCTTCGTGGGCGATAAAAGCGGAAGGAATGTCGGATGGTTCGTAGGCGTTCAGGGAAGCGCCGCCCATGTTGAAAAGGTCATCGGGTTTGCCGCTGTCGCGAAGAATGGCGACGGCGCCGGAGTCGGCGAGCATGGCGAGGATTTTGCGATAGACGGCGAAGGTTATCGCTCCTTCCTTCGGCACGCCGCGAGAAGGCGGGATGACGGCGTCGTAGGCGTTGTCCGGTTTTTCGGAAGCAGGCGCAAGGGTCGCAGGCGCACCCATGCAAACGATGGCGCCTTTCAATTTGCCTTTATATGCGTCGACGTCAGCCGCGCTCTTGAAGGTCATGAAGATGACGGGGGCGCTGACTTCTCCGCTGGTGGCTTTGCTCCAGCCCATGGAACGGATGGGGACGCGGCGAGAGATGGGACTGACGATTTCGGCGGAGTCGGCGCCACGATACCAGGCGTGCGGGACAGTGGTGGTCTCGAGATGCGCGTCGATGCCGTAATCGCGGAAACGTTTGAGGGTCCACTGACTGGCGGCCTGCATTTGCGGAGAACCGGTGAGGCGCGGTCCAATTTGCGTGGTGAGATATTCCTCATTTTTCATCAATTCGGAATGCGTTTTCACTTCGCCGGCGATTTTCTGGTCGGCGGCTTCCATGGATTTGCGATAGGACTCGATGGCTTTAGGATCGGCGCCATATTGCGGCGCGGTGCTTTGCGCGAGCGCGGAATGGGCGGAAAGAAGAACGGTGGCTGCCAGAATCGCGAAGACGAACTGCACGAATCGGTGTGAAAGATATGTACCGGCGGTTTGTTTCATGAAAGCGACACTCCCAGGTTAATTTTGCACAACACAAATTTTAAGCCGGGCGATTATAATCCCGATATACGCTGGATGGGGAATCTTAAGAAGGAAAAGCGACGATAATTTTCGTGTTTTGGGGCAGTCGTGAAATAACTTCGTAGCATCCAATCCGGGTGTAGGCAGACATCCAGGCGAGGCTTTGCCAGAGTACTCAGGATATGGGGAGAAAAACATGGACGAAAAACCCGCATCGAAGCTGACCTATTCGGACATAACGCCAAAAGGTGCTTACGCGAACCGTCGGAATTTTCTGTTTGGCATGCTGGCGACAGGCGGGGCGGTCACCGGCTGGAAGCGTTTCTCAAACTGGATGTCTGGGCCGGCGACAGGTTCGGTTCCGGTGAAACTAAACGACGTCAGAAAAGGACCATTCAGCACGGCCGAGCCGATTACGCCCGAAAATGACGTGACCACTTACAACAATTTTTATGAATTTGGCACGGGCAAAGGGGATCCGTCGCGAAACGCGAAGGATTTCAGGACGTCGCCGTGGACCGTGTCCGTGGAAGGCGAAGTGAAAAAACCGCGCAAGCTGAGCATGGACGACATTATGAAAATCGCGCCGCTCGAGGAACGGATTTACCGGCACCGTTGCGTGGAGGCTTGGTCGATCGTTGTGCCGTGGATTGGATATTCGTTCAGCGCGCTGGCGAATTTGGTCGAGCCTACACCGAAAGCGAAATATGTGGCGTTTGAGAGCTACTACGATACGCGGCAGATGCCGGAAGGACCGTCGGCGGGGATTCCCTTTCCGTATTTGGAAGGGCTGCGAATCGACGAGGCGATGCATCCGCTGACGTTGCTTTGCGTGGGAATGTACGGCGAGACGCTGCCGAATCAGGATGGCGCGCCCGTGCGGATGGTGATTCCGTGGAAGTACGGCTTCAAGAGCATCAAATCGTTGGTGAAAATTCGCTTCGTGAAGGATCAACCGCCGACGACGTGGAGCACGGAGAATCCAGCATGGTATGGATTCTACTCGAATGTGAATCCGAATGTGAACACGGTGCGATGGAGCCAGGCAACGGAACACCGCCTGGGCGGCGGACTCTTCGCACGCCCGATTCCCACGCAGATGTTTAATGGCTATGGGGACAAGGTGGCGAGTCTCTACTCGGGGATGGACCTTCGCAAATACTACTGATTGCAAATGGACGGCGTGAATTCGATTCTGACAAGCAAGTGGACTAAGGTTGCGGTCTTCCTCCTTTGCCTGGCGCCGCTCGCGGTGCTTGTGTGGAAAGCATTTCAGAATGAACTGGGCGCGAATCCGGTTGAATTCGTCGAGCACTGGACAGGCGACTGGACGATTCGTTTTCTGATTATCACACTCTGCGTTACCCCGTTTCGCAAATTGCTTCATGTACCGCAACTCATCCGTTTTCGCCGCATGCTCGGACTGTTTGCGTTCTTCTACGTGTGCCTGCATTTTTCCACGTGGATTGGGATCGACAGGTTTTTTAATCTTTCCGATATGTGGGCAGATGTGCTGAAGCGGCGATTCATCACCGTGGGATTCGCGGGCTTCGTGCTGCTGATTCCGCTGGCGATTACCTCGACCAAGGGGTGGATCCGGAGGCTTGGCGGAAAGCGCTGGCAGCTGCTGCATCGCGCGATTTACCTGAGCGCGATCGCCGGCGTGATTCATTATTACTGGCAGGTGAAATCGGACGAGCGCAAGCCGCTGCAATACGCGGCGATTGTTGGCGCGCTGCTCGCGTGGAGGCTGGGCGCGTGGCTTTACAAGCGATGGCAAAAACCGGCGACTGATAATCGTCCGCGCAAAGAACCGGTAACCGCCGAGACAGCATAAGAGGCGGGACCGGGCAGCAACGCGGAGATTTAATTATTTTTGTTTTACTTCCCCGTTTGCCAATTCCCAGTTGCGGCTGAAACGCGCCCTGTGGCTTCGCCGTCTTACGCGAAGATAGATCGTTCGCGGGTGCGATCCCTAAATCAGATTTGATGAAGAAAGCTGGACGGAGGACGATTGTGCGAAAACTCGGAATTGCGGTAGCGGCGTTATTTATGTTTTCGGTGGTTCTGCCTGTCGCGGCGCAGGCGCCGGATTCAATCGACTACAACGCGATTTACACCATCAAAGACATCGGCTTCAACCATTCGCAGATCATGGACATTATGAGCTACCTGACCGATGTCTATGGGCCGCGCCTGACGAATTCGCCAAACATGCGCGCGGCCGCGCAATGGACCGAAGATGAAATGAAACAGTGGGGCATCGCGAACGTTCACACGGAGCCGTGGAAGTTTGGCCGCGGCTGGTCGAACGAACGATTTTCCGCGATGATGATTACGCCGCGTCCTTATATTTTGATTGCGTATCCGCTGGCGTGGACGCCGGGCACGAACGGCGCAGTGACAGCTCCTGCGGTTCTCGCTTTGATTCAGAATGAGCAGGACCTGGACAAGTATCGAGGGCAGCTCAAGGGCAAGTTTGTGCTGACGCAAGTGCCGCCGGACGATCCCGCCCATTTTGAGGCGCAGGGACACCGGTACACGGATGCCGATCTTGCGGAGATCGCGACGGAACCAGTGCCGGGCGCAAGAAATGCAGACCGCTTCGCGCGCTTCCGGGCGATGCGAGCGCTGCAACAGAAGGTGCAAGCCTTCCTCGTCGCTGAACACGCAGCCGGATGGATCCAGGCTTCGCGCGGCGATGACGGAACGGTTTATGTTCAATCGGGTGGATCTTACGAACCTGATGGTCCCGCCAGTTTGCCCGCAGTCGCGATGGCCAGCGAATGCTATGGGCGAATTTACCGGCTGCTCGAAAAGAAGATTCCGGTGACGCTGCGTATCAACGATGAAAACAAGTTCTATGACGATGATTTGAATTCGTTCAACATCATCGGGGAAATTCCAGGGACCGATAAAGCCGATGAAGTGGTGATGATGGGCGGGCATTTCGATTCGTGGCATGCAGGCACGGGCGCGACCGACAATGGCGCAGGCTCTGCGGTGATGCTGGAGGCGCTGCGTATTCTGAAGGTGAGCGGGTTGAAAATGAGGCGCACGGTGCGCATCGGATTATGGACCGGAGAGGAAGAAGGATTGTTGGGCTCGCGCGCCTATGTGAACGAGCACTTCGGCGACCCGAAGACGATGCAGCTGAAGCCGGAGCAGGCGAAGCTCGACGCGTACTACAACATCGACAATGGATCGGGGAAAATCCGCGGAGTCTACCTGCAGGGCAACGAGGCTGTCGCGCGTATTTTCCGGCAATGGATGCGTCCGTTTAATAATCTGGGGATGGCAACGCTGAGCATTCGCAACACAGGCGGAACGGATCACCTGTCGTATAACGCCGTGGGAATTCCGGGGTTTCAGTTCATTCAGGATCCCATCGAATATGAGACGCGGACGCACCATTCGAACATGGACGTTTACGAGAGGATTCAAGAGCCGGACATGAAGCAGATGGCGGTGATCGTGGCGTCGTTTGTGTATCTGACGGCGAATCGCGATGAGATGATGCCGCGCAAGCCGCTGCCGCCGCCTTCGACGAGCCCGTTCTAGGGAAATAACGGCGGAAACCCGCGCGCAGCAAACTTGGGGTCCGCTAACCTGCTGCGCGGCGGGTTCCTCGCCGGTGCAACTCCGTGGAGCGGCCGGCATGCATTGGTTTTTTGTTTGATGCGCCAGATGCCGCGAGGCTTTTCTTGAGAGCCTCCATCATGTCGATGACAGGGGCGCGATGCGGTTGGGGGGCCGCGGCGACTTCCCTGCCCTCCTGCTTCGAGTCGATCAATTCCTTGAGGCGGTCCTGAAAGTCGTCGTGATATTTTTTTAGGTTGAATTCTTCCGATAAATTTTCCACCAGTTGTTCCGCAAGTTTGATTTCCTGCGGCTTCAGCTTGATGTCTTCCGTCTTGCCGTAACCCGGGGCTTCGCGGATTTCATTGGCGAAATACATGGTGTGCAGCGTCAGGCCGTGATCGTATGGACGAATGAAGACGGTATATTCGCGCTGGTGCATGGCAACTTTCGCTATGCCCACGCGCTGCGTGCTTTCGAGAGTTCTCAAGAGGAGCTGATAGGCTTTGCGGCCTGCATCTTCTGGGACCGCGAAAAACGAGCAATCGAAAAAGAGCGGGTCGATCTCCGATTCCTTGACGAAGGCCAGAATTTCCATGGAGCGCGCGGACTGTGGCTCGATCTTTTTGATTTCGGCAGGGATCGATCAAAACATATTTGCCATCTTCATATTCATAGCCTTTAACCACTTCAGAGCGGTCGACAATTTTGTTGCAGGTGGGGCAAAAAAGGGGCTGGCGCAGGCGGGTGTGGCACACGCTGTGGAGTTGATGAAGCTGCATTCGAGATGCGCGCGCCGCGGCGTAAAGGCGAATGGGAATCGAGAGAAGGCCAAAGGTGATGAAGCCCTTCCAGGCTGACGAAGCCATTCTGCCCCCCTCCCTTAGGTAAAGAGCCGATTTCAAGTTTATTCTCTCGGCGCGCAGTCTATACATCGGGATAAGCCTGTAGCCGCGGAAATTTGATGTTGTAGATGCGAGGTTTGATATTTGGAGCAAGGAGGCAGATTCTTATAATCCGGCCATGGCCTTGCTGCAAGAATACCGGCGCAAGCGCAAGTTTCGCGAGACTCCCGAGCCAAGCGGGAAAGTAGCGCGGCAGGCCGGGAACCATTTCGTGGTGCAGGAACATCACGCGCGGCGGCTGCACTATGATTTCCGGTTGGAAGTGGATGGCGTTTTGAAATCGTGGGCGGTGCCAAAGGGACCTTCGCTCAATCCCGCAGACAAACGACTGGCGGTGCAGACGGAGGATCATCCGCTCGAATACGGGACGTTCGAGGGAACGATCCCGGCGGGACACTATGGAGCCGGCAAAGTCGCCATCTGGGATAGCGGCACATTTGAGCCGGAAGGTAGCATGCCCGCTTCGGAACAAATCAATCGCGGCGAAATAAAATTCGAATTGTACGGGCAGAAACTGAAAGGCAGTTTTGTGCTGGTCCGCCTGCGTGGGGATGGACAAAAGAAGAATTGGCTGCTTATCAAGCACCGTGATGCCGCCGCGAATGTGAGTGGTGCGCCCGGAAAAGTTGCCGAGCCAATTTTGCCCGTGACTTCTGCAGGGAAAACGTCGCACAAGCTGAAGATGCTGGAGGGCGCGCGGCCAGGATCGATGCCGGCGAAATTCCACGCGGCGCTGGCGACGCTTGCGGAAAATCCGTCTTCGGACCCGAGTTGGCTATTCGAAATCAAATGGGATGGCATACGCGCGCTGGCGTGCGTGAAAGATGGAAAGCTCAAACTATTGTCTCGGACGAATCGTGACATCACGCGCGAATATCCCGATTTGTCGGTGATCGCGCACAGCATCAACGCCAAAGAGGCTTGTATCGACGGGGAGATCGTAGCGCTGGACAGCGACGGGCGCAGCGATTTCCAGCGTCTGCAGAACAGAATGGGTGTGCAGAATCCGTCGGCGCGGGCGATGGAAGAAATCCCAGTGGTGTATTACGCGTTCGACATCATTTACTGCGATGGGCACGACCTGCGCAACGTACCGCTGATCGAGAGGAAAGAATTCCTCGAACAAGTGCTGCGCGCGGGGTCCGTGGTGCGCTATTCGGATCACCAAATTGGAAAGGGCGCCGAGTTGTTTGACCTGGCGGTGGAGCGTGAACTGGAAGGCATTGTAGGAAAGCAAGTCTCGAGCACCTATCCCGCGGGACGGACGACGGCGTGGCTGAAATTCAAGACGGACAAAGAAGTGGACGCGGTGGTGGGTGGCTGGACCGAGCCGCGTGGCACGCGTGAATATTTCGGAGCCTTGCTGCTGGGATTGTACGACGGAGACAAACTGAACTTCATTGGCGGAGCGGGGACCGGATTTTCCGTTGGGTTGCAAAAGCGATTGTGGGCACAATTGCAGCGGTTGAAGAGCGACGATTATCCATTTGATGAGCGGCCATCCACGCGCGAGAAAGCGACGTGGGTGAAACCGGAGCTGGTGGCGCGAGTGAAATTTGGCGGGTGGACCGAGGGCGCGCATTTGCGACAGCCGCGCTTTCTGGGATTGCAGGAAGATCGAGTTCCGAAGGAATGCACGCTGGAGAAAGAGTTGAAAGAGCCAGTGAACCAGAAGAACAGGAAGCAACAACAGAGCGGCGGAAGAAAGACTTTGGCGGCAAGTACGCCATCGAAAATCGCGTCGTTCCCAAAATCGAAAGCAGCCGCCGGGGAACGAGTTGAAGAAGAATTGAGACGCGGAACCGGTGAAGAGCTATTCGCGGAAATTGACGGCATAGAACTGCGATTGACAAATCTGAACAAAATCTACTTTCCCGAAGATGGCATCAGGAAGCGGGATTTGTTGGCTTACTATCATCGGATGTCCCCATTGATGATCCCGTTTCTGAAGGATCGGCCACTGGTGCTGCGGCGATATCCCAATGGCATTGCGGGCGAAGCGTTCTTTCAAAAAGACGCGGACAAAAACACGCCGGACTGGGTGAAGACCGCGCCGATTATGTCTGAGGGCAAAGGAAAAAAGATCCATTATTTTATTGCGAACGATCGCGCGACGTTATTGTATCTGACGAATCTCGGTTGCATAGACCACAACCCGTGGTCGAGCCGCGCCGGATTCGTCGAGAATCCGGATTACATTTTTTTTGACCTAGACCCAACGGACGGAACGCCGTTCGCGACTGTGGCGAAGGTTGCAAAGATCCTGCTGGGAATATTTGAAAAGTCTGGATTAGCGGCTTTCCCTAAAACTTCGGGAGCCAGCGGCTTCCATATTTTCCTGCCGGTTGTTGAGCGACAGTACACCTATGAACAAGCGCGGACATTTGTGCAGGCTGTGTCGGCGCTGGTTGACGCAAAGCATCCGGGCCTGCTCACGTTTGAGCGCAGCGTTGCGAAACGTCCGAAGGGCAGAATCTTAATCGATGCGCACCAGAATTCCGAGGGGCAGTCGTTGGCGTCGGTGTATTCCGTGCGGGCGTTTCCACATGCTCCCGTGTCGACTCCAGTGCAAACGAACGAACTCGATAGCAAGCTTGTTCCGGAGAAATGGAACTTGAAGTCACTCGACCGGCGTCTGGAAAAAACTGGCGACCTGTGGGCAAATTTCTGGAAGCAGCGCCAGGAGCTTGAACCAGCGGTGAAGCTTCTGGAGCGAATGCGATAGCCGCAAGAATTATTCCCGTTCCCGGCGCTGCACATCCAGGAAACGGCGCACGGCAGAGCAAGCAATCACAGGTTTTTCGAACCGCTAGAGGCGACCAGCGTTCTTGGCCTCTGCTGCGAATCGTCCCGCTTGTCAAACCTCCCGGTAGACGACGAATGCTGGTTGCGCAGTTCAGCCTCGGCGGCAAGCCAGTCTTCAACGTCTCGACCGTCTTCGCCACCACGCCTAAGATACAGCTTATAGGCGCGAAGCTGAATTTGATCCCGTGTGGGCACATCTTGATACAGGTCGGCCATGACTCGTTACTCCTTGGGGTTAAGTTCCCATCGGAATTTAGTCGCTCGTTTGCGGGTACTGCAATACTGTAAATACTGTACCGGCTAAAACGCTGCGATATTGAGACGGCAGAACATCACTCATTTGGCTCATCTGGCTATTGTGATGAGTTGCCCGATGGCGACCAAGAACAGCTTCCGAGGCGGTCAAACTGCAAAGGCCCGTCAGGGGCTGCCGTGTGCAGTCACTCCGTTAAGGACAAGATCGCCAATCGGGAGTGATTAATGAACCGTCGCCAGAGTAGGCGCAATGGCGCCAAAATTCAATCCAGTGAATCATGTAAAAAGACGTACTCGGACAACAGCAACGAGTCCTTGGGCAAAGCTACCCAGTATTTAGACTTAACAGTGGCGCGCCCACTGCCAGCAGGACTCCCCTAAACAGTCGAGAGGATTTAGACGGCATCGTCTCGTCACCAAAGTAGTTTCAGGCCGCATTGAACCTGCCGTGAGCTTGTGGATGTGCTTGTGACCACTCCGGCTGTGGGCGAAACCCCTGCTGGAGTGAAGACAATCGAATTGGGCGTGTTGAAATTCGCCCGATTCAGGAGGTTAAAAATCTCCGCTCGGAACTGCAACGTGAGACGTTCGTGAATCGGTGTGTCCTTCAGGAAAGACAAATCCCACGCAGCGAGTCCCGGACCGATCAGCGTGTCTCTCCCGAGGTTTCCATAAAATCCACTGCCGTTGGGAGGCGCAAGGAATGCAGCGGGATTAAACCACTCTTTCGGAGTGCCAAGAATCACTGGGCCTGAGAATGAGGGGTTTAGAAATGGGCGCACCGGATTTCGCGTGTCTCCGTTGTTCGACGGGTTGTAGCTGAGTTGTGGCGTGAACGGGAAGCCAGATTGCAAGGTCACAATCGAGTTCACCGTCCAGCCGCTTGCGATTGCATTGCTGACACCGCTCAGCCCATCGAAATAACGTCTGCCGTGTCCGAACGGCAGCTCGTACGTGCCGTTAATCACGCCGACGTTTCTCACGTCGTAAGTAGCAGGTCCCCGGTCCGCGCGCAAGTTGAACGGGTTGGACACCAGTCCCGGCGCATTTCCCGCCGTGGTCGCGTTGAGCGAATCTCCATCATCGAGTGCCTTCGACCAGGTGTAGACACCGCGTAGCGCCAAACCACCACTGAAGCGGTGGTTCACATCAACTTGCAGTGCATTATAGGAGCTGTCTCCAACCGAAAACCACGCCCACGCGCTACCGAGAGCTGGATTCGCCGTCGGTGTGCCCGCAGGGATGTAATAGGTTCCGGCAAGGATGCGTGATCCCGCCAATGGAGCGGGAAAGTTGCTCGGATAATTAGCTGGACATGGCGACGCCGGACAGATTACGGGAGTGGGTTCGTTGTCGTTCAAACTCACGATTTCG
Source organism: uncultured Acidobacteriota bacterium (assembly GCA_963757905.1). Classification (GTDB taxonomy): domain Bacteria; phylum Acidobacteriota; class Terriglobia; order Acidiferrales; family UBA7541; genus DAHUXN01. The sequence continues at coordinate 292,226 of CAVWSV010000007.1, forward strand.
TGGTAGCCATGAGATCCCACGTATCCAACGGTCAGGACCGTATTCGGCGACAATTCCTGTTCGACCCTAAGAGAATAGGAGATCAACGTGGGAGTTTGCATGTTGGGTTGAACTCCTCCTGGCAACACCTTCGCATTTGCCGGAACGGGAGAAGTGGGTAAAGGGAGACTGGACACGGGGAGGTTGGCAATGCCGTAAGATGGATTGAAGGGCGCATTCTGGTCCATCCGATAACCAAGCGCATCCTGCAGATCGTTGTACATTCCGAACCCGGCACGAATGACCGTCTTGGTGCTGAACGGGCTCCATGTCACGCCGATTCGGGGTTGCGGCAGAAACTTCGCATTGTTGACCGTAAAGGCGGAACTGCCGACTTGCGGCTGTGTTTGAATCAACCCGTTGTTGAAAATGAAGTTTGCGGCGCGACCGTGCGCTTCGTTCCATCCGGTTGTGAATTCATCGCGAAATCCCAGTGACAATGTCAATTTCGGCGTCACACGCATAACGTCTTCTGCATACAACGCTCCGAGCAACGAACGCCAGTTCATCTCGGTGGGCGAAGGGTCGTAGAGAAAATTTCCGACAGTGCCTTGCAAAAACTGCTGCAAGCCAGTAAACGTTGCCTGTCCATACTGACTGAGCGCGAGGTCCTCGTTGGCCTGAACTTGCTGGAACCATGCTCCAAAACTAAATTGGTGGCGTCCCGTCGTGAATGTTACGGTGTCCGCATAGGTGAAGAGATTTCGAGCTATGCGCAAATTGCTTCCGATGTTGCTTCCCGCAAGGCTGACCTGGGCGGCCGGATTCGCAGCCGCGCTCCCTCCAACTACGATTGCGCCTACAGGGTGTCCGATCACAAACCCCGAAAGACTGGCTGTCGGTGTTCCGGGAGTCGGCTCTCCGCTATAAAAATAGCTCGCGCGGGAGTAGCCGAAGCGCGCGGTGTTGAGCAATCTTGGCGAAAAGATGTGAGTCTCCTCCAAGCTCAAGACCTGTTCGCGAAGATTCTCCAGGTCCGTGCTGAAAAGGTTGGTGCTGGTAGGTGTTAAGTCGGCGCTGTCGTCAATCGTGTAGGCCGCGCTTAGAGAGTCCTTACCGGAAAAGATGTGGTCGAGCCGCGTGGTCCCAAAGTCGTCCCGGATCGTTTGCAACGGGTTGTTGAACGCTTCCGCGATTCCGCCGAAGTCGGGAGCATTCGGGCTCTGCAACGGCCAGACCGCAAGCAGCGGTACAACACTTGGCGCTACCCCGACGTTTACGAGGCCGGACGCCGGGCACGGGTTTGGTGCAGGGGTGACCAGTTTGCAAGGCAACATCCCGTTGCGAGCATTGGTGTCCGGTACCAGATCGACACCAGTCTGGTGGAGGTGTTGGCGGAATCCTTCGTAATTGCCGAAAAGGAAGGTCTTGTCCTTCTGAATTGGACCACCGAGGGAACCTCCGAACTGGTTGCGCTGAAATGGCGGTGCGGAGCCTTTGTCGAAATAGTTCGGAGCGTCGAACGCGTTGTTCCGCAGAAATTCGTACAGAGTCCCGTGTAATTGGTTTGTCCCGGATTGCGTGACCACCAACACTTGAGCGCCCGGCCTCTTACCGTATTCCGCGTCATAGGAATCGCGGAGCACATTAAATTCACGGACAGCATCCACGCCAAGCAACTGTTGGCTGGTGCCGCCCGGCTGCATGTTGTTCTCGGCTGCTCCCGTAAATTCCACGCCATTCAGAAGAAACAGATTCTGCTGAGGCCGGTTGCCCGAGACAGCAAAGTTATTTCCAACTGTAGAATTAGACACGCCGATCCCGCCGGTCTTTTCTGATGTGAAATTGACGATGCCTGGATTGAGCGTCAGCAGTTCGTCATAGCTTCTTCCGTTGAGAGGCAAATCTTTGATCTGTTGTTCGCCAACTAGCCCTGAGATGTCCGTGGTTGTGATACTCACCGTAGGCGCATCCGCATTCACAGTCACCTTTTGACTAACCTCCCCGACACGGAGGCTCAGATTGACGCTGGCAGCTTCGCCAACGACAAGATGAATTCCCGTCCTGATTTCTTCAGCGAAGCCCTGCTTCTTGACGCGCACTTCATACTCGCCAACGGGAAGGGAGAGGGCTTGATATCGACCCGTATTGTCGGTGACCGTGCTGCGGGTTACTCCGGTATTGACATTTATAACCGTTATCTTCCCGGCGGTGACAGCTGCGCCAGACGGGTCTGTAACGGTCCCCGAAAGACTGGCTGATACTTGGGCTGAAACCGGCGGTACACATAAAAAGCCAACTAAAATAAGCGCTAAAACATGGACGCGCCATGAACACGAGCGTCGATATTGTAAAGTCGCGGTGAGCAAACGCAATTTCATTTCCGAAGCCCCTTTAAAGTAATAAGCAGACACCGACACATGCTGCCTGGCAGTCGGCTCAAACGAATATGACGTTTTAATACGTTTAGAACAGTTATGTCAACTTGACTTATTACGATTACGGACGTGGGCGCGTCTGGCGGTCGGCGTTTGAGGGGTTCACTGATACCAAGGATTAGGACCGGACGAGCATTACTTCAGTGGATTTGATGAGAGCTGCAACCGCGTCGCCGATTTTCAAGCGCATCTCCCGTACGGCATCTGCAGTGATTATCGAGGTGATCTGCTGCCCACCGATGGAGAGGCGCACTTGCGCAAGCAGACCATCTATAGTTACTTCAGTGATGCGTCCGACGAGCTGATTCCTTCCACTGATTCGACGGAAGTTCTGGCGGCGCCCAGGTACTGGGCTCCGTCCGGACCGCACGTGCAGAAACTTATCCAACTCCGACTCCGGAATTCGGTGATGGCCCCCAGCTGTCTTGATGGTCTGAAGTTTCTTCTTGTAAATCCATTGTTTCAAGGTTGGGTAGCTTATGCCCAGAATCTTTGCAGCATCGCGAGGAGAAAGCAGCGTCTGTCGGTTCACAGTGGCCTCTTGCGAATCACTTGTACGCCGCCAGGCTTGCCGGGTCAATGTTTTCGGTACGGATCGTGGCACGGGTCTCAATCCGAACAATATTCGGAACCGAGTGCTGGTGCCAGCGTGCAAGAGAGCAAAGATTCCTCAGGTGGCGTGGCACAACTTTCGTTACACGTATTCCACTTGGGCGAATCCTTCCGGCGAGAACGCGATGACGGGCAAAGATCTGAAGTGGCGCGCCCGGAGGGATTCGAACCCCCGACCCTCTGCTTAGAAGTCGCGTGACCACTTTAATCAAAACTTGCCGGAGCGAGCGCAACGCAGAGGACAATCAGCAAGTTGTGACGAATGCTGATCAACTACTTGCTCCTTCTTTATCACTTTTAAGCAGCCGTTTTGCCACGATTTGTCACAACTACTATTACGTTTCCATGACGGCAGTGACCTGCCCCCCGTTTTTGGTCCAGTCATAAGTTAGCATTTCGGGTTCCTTCCGGATAGCCGACTACACGTCCAAGTTGCCCTATCGGAGGTGGCTAACTTGCAGCAAACATCTTGTTTGTCCTATCTATTTCGGGGGAATGCGCAAATCCTTATCGGTCAGCCGCCGATGCTTGATTCGATCGCGAGGAAACTAGACGCGAACTATGTCACTCCCGTCGTCATTCTGGTTACTTCACTGGAACAGTTTTACCAGTGGGGGTCAACTGACCGGAAGCGTTGCTGGCAATACCACGGTCACCCGTCTTCGGCCGATTTGACGACGGCTCTTCCATCGCTGCTCCGCTTGTGGGCGGAGATGGCGAAATTCCCGCGAGAAAAACCTGCTCTCGAAAAAGCAACCTCTCTTGATTATTCACCACGAAACTAGAACTCAGACTGCGCAAACTCCCAGACGCCAAGATAATCGCCAGTTCCGGTCGTGATCGCCGGCTTGCGACCCTGGAATAGATGCGCCGAAATCCCGCACGTTCGCAAAGGGAATTACAAGAACTCCATGAGGACTGCTTCTCGCCGCTCGGTAAGATAAGCACGCTAATTACCTCGTAGTTCTTGATGCGTTCCGTCCATAGCCTAGTTTCAGTTAGGAAACCATTTACCAAAAATTAGGAGGGGATATGAATTTCCGGAAGACGAGTTTGTTCGCTGTATTCGCGTTGATAGTTGTTTCATTAGGTTCGGTTACGTACCATTCCGCAGCTTCTTCGGGCCAAACCAAGTTGCTACGCGCCGACGGAGGGCTTCCAATGCCGCCGCCGACGGGACCTAGCTCTTCGGCTTCGCACGGTTCGACTCTAACGGCCGACGGAGGGCTTCCAATGCCGCCGCCACCGCCGTCGCCGTGGGGAACCGTCACAGGCGTCTCCTAGACCTCGAACAAAGATGAAGGCATCCTGTTGAGGGATTGGAAGTCTTCACAACATGGAAGACGGAATACGTGGGACCCTCAATGATTGGAGAAGGGGGGAAGGTCGGCGATCTTCCCCCCTTTTTTTCTGTGTTAATATGTGCCACACGTAAGGTGGCACACACAGCAGGCCAACTCGTTTGGTGGACGTGCATTTCGCTGGAAGTGATTCTCGTTCTTCATTCAGTCCCTGTGATGTTGAAGCGGTTCCCGATTTTCTATGGCTACGTCGCTTGTGTTCTTGTAAGAGACGTGTCGGCAATCCCCATATACACAATGTGGCCAAGTCTCTATTCGACCTTCTACTGGTCTACAGCGTTTGTGACGGCAATTCTGGGCTACGCGGTCATTCTGGAGATCTACAATCGATCATTAGCAAGATTTCCTGGTGTGGCGCGTTTTATACGGACCGTATTGGTGGGACTGCTTTTTTTGGTTGCGGCGAGAGCGTTCGCCGAGCTATTTGGCGGAGCCGCAAATCCGCTGGCGTCGTCGGCAGCGCTTCTCGAACGCGACCTGCGTACCCTACAAGCAATACTGCTCGGCGCGTTCCTTGGCATCGTTAGCTTCTATCGTATTCCGATTGGCAAAAACCTGCGGGGCATCATAGTCGGTTACACGCTCTACGTAGGAGTGCGAGTGGTCGAACTTACAGCTTACACTGAATCGGGAAAGGCCATCGGAATTTTCGTGAGCAAGCTTGAACCCTTCATCTACCTTATTTGCCTTAGTCTATGGACGCTGTCGCTCTGGTCGCAAGCTCTTGAACCAACTGTCGACACGGTGCTCAGCATCGAGCACGACTACGATCTCCTTTTGCAGCAAACAAGAACGCAACTCTCGCGCGCGTGCGCCTTTCTAACAAGGACAGTTCGCCCGTGATCCCAGCTCTATTTTCCATCGTGGTCGGTGTCCTGCTTCTGGGGATCCTGACCTATTGGGCTTTCAGGAGACCGTGGTCTGCCTCTGAGTCAAGATCTTCCCCGGCGGATAGGTCCAAAGCTTTGCGGTTGGAATTGCCGCCGGCGGACCTCATCGAAAGAGTGCTCGACCCACGCGACCTCGCTTTCGTCCGCAAGGAATCGCCGGCCGAAACCGTAAGGTTATTTGAGCAGGAACGCCGGGCGCTGGCGATCTCTTGGCTGAGGCACACCCGTCGGGAGGTGGGTCGCTTGATGAGCTATCACGCAGGTGCGGTCCGTCAGAACATTAATCTCCGGCCTGCACTGGAGATTAAGTTGGGACTCCACTACGTCAGGTTCCTGGTCGTGTACGAGCTAATCTTGGGGCTTTCTTACATTCGTGGTCCGTTCCAGATACGGCCCGTGATGGGTTGTGTGGTCGGCGTCACTACGCAATTACGCGGGGTATCGGATAAACTGCTTGGTGCCGCACAGTTTTCGACACCAGCCAGCGCGCCTCCGCCAACACAGTGAAACTTAGGGTTTATTCATGGCCAAACAGATAGGAATTCAGGCTGCCATTGCCGATCTGAAGAAACACACCTTGCCGGGACTGCCCGGTGATATTGCGAGATTGGTTTACCTCGCTGCCACGCGCGATTACAACACGGGAAGGTATTACCATGAGGGCCTGTCCCACATTTATACGCAGGAGTTCGCTGCGCGCGCCCTTCAGGAATGCCACAACGACGTCTTCCGGGACTTGGTGCGCTTGTCAATCGAGGATCTGCTGGTGCAATTCGAGCTTTATGTCAGTTCTGGCTGCGCGCAAGCCGACGAATTTGTCGATTTTTGGGAAAAGGCTGAGCCGTATCGAGTGACGATCCCACTAGCCTCAGACCCGATTTCCGCGCAACTCTTCAATTCAAACGTCAAGATCGCTTTGGCAATTTTGAGACACCGCGAGAGTAATCCTCGGAATAGTTCACGAGCCGCATTGCTACAGCCGTAACCTGACCCACAATCTCGGCTTCCTCGGGCCACGCAACCTGCTGCGTTGAACAGGGCGAGAGAGGGTGCGGAATAAGGGTAAGCTTCCCATTTGACAGCTCGCACCAAGAGCATGCATAGCCGTCGCGAAGTTCGATAAAATAAATCGGTCGGTCAAGCTCGGTTCGCCATGGACCGGGATGAATCTCATTTTTTTCACCGTCAATTTGAACGAACGATCCGGGCCGAAATAACGGATAAAGAGTGAAATCCTTTTGTCCGATGTACCCGTATAAACTATGGCGAAGATCAAGACTCTGAATAATGGGTATCGGTACCTCGCCCCAGATCTCCACCATGCGTGACAACAGACTGCTTCGCTCGATATTGAAGCCGCGGTCGAAACGGACGGGAAACATAACGGGCTGAGATTCGTCGGGAATTTCCAGCTTTACAAGATGAGTTTTTTCCAAGGGCAGAGAGCACTCATATCCGAAAATCTTTGTCAGGTCGACGCCGAAGAAAGCTAGAAGTTCATTGAAGCCCGTCCGATAAATGATGCTGAGGCTGAAAAGTTTGTGAATACTCGGAACAGCATCGGTGTTTTCTATCTGTGTCAACCAGGCATTCGAGATTTGAAAATACTCATTGCCCTCATCCTGCGCTATCTTTCGGCTGAACTCTTCTACTTCTCGCGTCGTGATTCCGAGGTGATTCCGCAGGTTCTTCAATCGTTCGCCGGCGCGCACGGCCATCCCCCTGTTGGACGAAGCCACCTGGAACCTCCCGATTAGAATGCCTGCTTGCAAAGCAAAGCGTCAACCAACTGTTCGACATCACCAAAGCACGCTGTGTCCTCGTGAACATGGCATGCCAAGCACCAATCCTATCATAGGGAGTCTTCGCGCCGGAGTTGTGAATTGAAGGTTTAAACCGCGGGGATGCGCGAACTAGGAATTCTGCCCTGCGGACCCGTATGCGAGGGAGTTATTCAAGCGGCGGTCCAGCATCGCTGCCGCGAACTTTGCGCATTCTATCAGTTCCCGATTCGCCCAATTTGATATCGATGGAAGCGCTTTCCCGCTCAGTTTCCGAAACGCGCGCAGCGCTTGATAATAGATGACGACTTCTTTCATCCAGAGATTGCTTTCGTGCAACGAACGCCCCAATTCCTCCGATGCCCGGGTCAGCATCTCGAAATGCTCCGCACAAATCTCGGCATTGGCGATACCCGTCGCGCTCTCAAGCGAACTCGAAAGGGGCTGCGCGGCGATGGTTATCCAGATCGATCTCCATTGAGAGATGGCAAACTGAAGTAACGCCGTGAGCGACATCACGCAAATGAGTGCTGCAATCATGTGTACCAGTGTGGTGCATCGGGATCGCCTTGGCAATGGACCTAAGGTACTATTCGCTGTAATTGTTGAACCTTACAGGATTTTGAGTGACTGCTTCAACTCGGTACCTAGGGTTGGGCAAAGCTCGCTTTGAGCACGTCGGATTTGTCTGCTGATTGGGGGGATTGAGCTCATGGGCATTGAGGATCTAGAAGTCGACCCGAAGAACGTGACGTTTCGCTCCTGGGACTATTCCGACCGTTTGCGCCAGCTTCGTAAGCGGGATTGGTGGATGTGGGGTTCTTCCGTCGTCGTCAATCTGATGCTGACTGCCGGCATCGTTTCGCTCTCCTTTCCAGCCATCTTGGCGGACAGGCGGTCTCCTTTAGGCTCCAGCGCGTTCAAGACTATTTTGGGCCTGGTGGGCATGATCCTGCTGTTTATTGGCTATCTCACATACGAGAAATTCCTCATCAATAGGCTTCGCCTTGAGCTTGCCGAACGACAATTTCAGTCTTCGCTCTGGCGTAATCTGGCCTTGGTTGATCCGCTGACAGGCCTTTACAACCGCCGATTCGCCGAGCGCCATCTCAAGGCAGAAATCGCACGCGCCCGCCGCCGCGGTTATCCACTGACGCTTGTGCTTTTTGACCTCGACAATTTTAAACAGGTGAATGACCGCTTCGGTCATCCCGCCGGGGACGCGGTTCTCAAAGGCTTTGCCGATCGTCTCGCTGAAGTCATTCGAGAAGGCGATTTAGCGGCGCGTTTGGGCGGCGATGAATTTATGCTTCTGCTCGCCGATTGCAATTCTTCTCATCTCCCCGCCATTCTTGGACGCTTGGAATCGATTCATGTGCAGTGTGGCGTGAATCTCCTTCCTGTAACCTTTTCGAGCGGCGCGGCAGAATGCCAGGACGGAGATCGGCCCGAAGATCTCTTCCATTATGCCGACAAACTGTTGTACGACGACAAGCAAGCGCGAAAGCAACCAGTTATTGCGCCGCTTAAGTAACGACTCCGCTATACCCGCTGGCGTGATCCGTTCATCCGCTACTTTGTGGGGTTCTTTTCACCTCGATTCAGTTCCGTAGAGCATGATTCTCGACAACAGTTTCCAGAATCCTGCTTACGAAAGAAAGCAGGATTCCGCTTTCCAGTCGAAGAGACGCCCTCTCAGTGAAAATTGAGTTGGCAGCGGATCCCAGGCTCTTTCAGTGTGCCTGGATTCCGTCTCGGGAGGCTAGAGCCTGTCAGGATCGAGCGTTGTAAAACCGGAGAAGCGATGAGAGCCGATGCTTCGGGTCTGCTCGACACGAGCGTGCGGCATATCGAGCGCCGCCAATGGTGGCTTTCTTCCTCGGGTATCATTGTCACGATTCTCCTGACCGTGGCGATCATCTCCTTCGCGCTTCCTGTCCTTAGTCCCAGGGCGGATTGGTACTTCCCTGTAGACCCGAGTCTGGCGATTCATGCCCTGCTCGGGCTGGTACTTCTGTTCGACGTGTACGTGGTCTTTCAGCAGTTTCAGATTTATCGATTTCGGCAGCGCGTCCGCGAGCGCGAGGAACTGTTTCGCCTGATCGGGGAGAACGCAGCCGACATGATCGCTCTGGTCGACGCGGATGGAAAACGCCTCTACAGCAGCCCGTCGTATAAGAGGTTGCTTGGCTATTCGGACGAAGAGCTTCAGCAAACAACATTCTACGAACATATTCATGCCGATGATCGTGCGCTCGTTGCCGCTGCAGCCAACGAAGCGCGCCAGTCGGGAATAGGCCGCCGAGTCGAGTATCGTGTCCGGCGCAAAGACGATAGCTGGCTGGTTGTGGAATCGACGGCCAGCTTAGTCCAGAACCACGGCAGCGCCGGGACGAAGATGGTCATTGTCAATCGCGATATCACCGAGCGAAAGCAACTCGAAGAACAACTTTATCTGTCACAGAAACTCGAAGCGATCGGTCGCCTCTCCGGCGGCGTGGCGCACGATTTCAATAATCTTCTCGGTGTGATTATTGGCTATAGCGAAGCTTTGCAGAAGCAGATGGGCGCCGACCATCCTTTCCGTGAAGCGATTGAGGAAATCCAGAATGCCGGCAACCGCGCCGCAGCGCTCACGCAGCAATTGCTGGCATTCAGCCGCAAGCAGGTCCTTGAACCGAAGGTCATCGATCTCAACATGGTTGTCTCGGAAGTACAGAAGATGCTCCGCCGCCTGATCGGCGAAGATATTGCATTGAAGATTTCGCTGAACGAACGTCTTGGGATGGTTAAAGCCGATCGCGGCCAGATCGATCAGGTGATTTTGAATTTGGCGGTGAATGCGCGGGATGCCATGCCCAAGGGCGGGAAACTCATCATCGAAACGGGGAACGCGGAACTGACGGAATCCGACGTGAACCGTTACCGCTACGTCATTCCCGGCCAGTACGTGATGCTCAAAGTGGCGGACACCGGCTGCGGAATGAGCGCCGAGCTTCAGTCTCATATCTTCGAGCCTTTCTTCACGACCAAGGAGCAAGGAAAAGGTACCGGCCTAGGCCTGGCAACGGTCTACGGAGTCATTAAACAGAGCGGGGGCTACATCTGGGTCGAAAGCGAAGTAGGCAAGGGAGCCGCGTTCAAGGTGTATCTGCCGCGCGTGGAAGAGGTGCGCGACGCCGTTCCAGAGCGCACGACTTTTGGGCGACCGCAACGCTCGCGCACGATCCTCCTCGTCGAAGACGAACACTCCTTGCGCAAACTGACACGCAACACGCTGCAGGAAGCCGGGCACACCGTGCTGGAAGCTTGCGATGCTTCGGAAGCTCTCGACGTGGTGAAAAGAAACGAGTCACCAATCGATTTGCTTCTCACCGACGTGGTCATGCCGGGCATGAGCGGCCGCGCGCTGGCGGACGAGCTTGCAACGCTTCGTCCGGGGATTAAGGTCATTTATATGTCTGGCTATACGGACGGCGATGTGGCGACGCATGGCGTTTTGCAGTCGGGAATTTCGTTTCTTCGCAAGCCGTTTACCGGCGACGTGCTAATCGCACGCGTCGACGAGGTCTTATCCATTTCTGTTCTGGCAGGACGCTAGCCCCGTGCCGAATTTTCTACAGGAGCGGAAATGCCCCGATTGTTGATTGTTGACGACGATAGTGCTGTGCGAAAAGTGCTTCGGTTTCGACTAAAGGACTCCTACGAAATCATTGAGACGGGTTCGCCGGAAGAAGCGCTCGCTCTGGCGCTCCAGCAGAAGCCCGACGCAATTCTCCTCGATTTAATGATGCCAAAATATTCAGGCTTTGAAGTGTGCCAGGCGCTCTCGTCGATGAGCTTCACGCAGATGATCCCGATTTTTATAGTTTCAGGCGAATCCGCGCAACAGTATCGAGACTTCTGTAAGAATCTGGGCGCGAAGGGCTATTTTCAGAAGCCGGTCGACTTCGAGGCTCTGGAGGGCCGCCTCGCCTCCGTCATAGGAGGCAAACGACTCGATCGCCGCTCGGAAGCGCGCGTCAAATTGCGCGTTATCCTCAAACTCAAGGGCACTGACACAACGGGCAAGCCCATCGACTTGTTGACCGCTACCGAAAATGTCAGCGCACATGGTTTTCTTTGTGGCTGCAACGCGGCGTTGACAAAGGACGCAATCATCGAGGTTTTTCTAATGTCGGCAGGCCAGCATGTTGTCGGTAAAGCGCGCATGATCCACGACGAATGGCCCGACACTCCCGGGCAGACTTGCGGATTTCACTTCGACCAGGACCCGGTCGACTGGGTCTTGCGCTGAACTGCCAGTTTCTCATCCACCGCACGCTTTTCGAATGAACCACGACGACGACAACTCCAAACGTTGCGGCGAAGCGACGGCCTCCAACCAGCGACCTCCTACGAGATAGGTCCACGCGCTCCGTGGCTTGATTCGAACGAACGATTTCCAGCAATCAATACCCCCTTCGACGATCCGCTTCTAGTACGCTCAGAGCACGGGCGGCGACGCCTCATCAGGCCCGGCTTCCAGTTCCGAGAGTATTACGTACCTACGACGGCGCACAATTCTCGACGGAAACCGCATGAATTTGGCTGACGCAAATAATTGAATCAACAGAAGAAACGGGAAATAAAATGTTATCCCGTCCCCTCGACCCATCTGTCAAAAAAGCAGAAGGTCGGATCGGATCGCATTCTCGCGCAAGTCGCTGAAACGAAAATGAAGTGGCGCGCCCGGGGAGACTCGAACTCCCGACCCTCTGCTTAGAAGGCAGACGCTCTTTCCAACTGAGCTACGGGCGCTTGACTGATTCTAATTCTAAAAGATTTTGCGCCCTTGCGGCCATATTTGTTCCTTTCATATCAAACGGCGGAAAACCTGCTTTCGAGCAGTTTTCGAGTGAGCCAGCGGGAGTTGAAATTCGGGAAGTCTTTGTCTTGTGAGCAGCAGCCCCACAACTTAGCTGGGTAACCGAATTACAAGAGGCTGCGGCTTGTCCAGGGAAAATGTACTTTGCGGTTGCGTGACTTCCAGCGATCGAGTTGGTGCATGCTTTTGGAGGGCTTAGTGTCATCGAACGAGAACGCAACAAGGAGAGCATCCCAGGGCCACGATCACGACGAAGAACGGAACAGGGCACGCAGTGGAAACCGATGATTTACCTCCATGCGGGCGAGTCGTGCCATAGGATGAAGGAAGTTTCCAGTGGGATGGATGCTCCGCTATGATAGGGAATCAGCCGCGGCGTGTAGTCAGCTGCCGGGCGAGTGACGGGAAGTCGAACTGCATAATTGAAACCGTTTGCCGAACCAACGAGACGCTCACCACGTTGCATCGGCTGCCGGACGGGCGGGCCGCCATTTTGTCCTTCGGCATACAACTCGACCTTAACTGCTTCGGGATCGAGCTCATCGAGATAAACTTGAACCTCAAAGAGAAATTGCTCTCCCTGCTGGTCCACCTTCGCGGAACCGAATCTCAGTGCTGACCAGTGCTTTGAGAGCGCGTCCTGCCAATGGTGTAAATCATCTCCGAGCCGGCCATGGTTTGCTGCGCGCGAAAAGTAGTTGGCTGCCGCCGGCAGGTAATATTCTTCCGTGTACTGGCGGACCACGCGGTTTGCAGAGAACACGAGAGTCAGCCGCGCCATGCTTTCCCTCATTTTCCTAACCCAAGCGACTGGAATTCCTTTTTCGTTGCGAGCATAGAATTCAGGAATGACTTCACGCTCGAGCAAGCCGTAGAGGGCTTCGGCCTCGGACGCGTCCCAGGATGAATCATCGCCGTGCTCCTGACCATCACCGATGGCCCAGCCCACTTCAGGGGAATAGGCTTCCGCCCACCAGCCGTCGAGTTCCGAGAGATTCAGACCTCCATTCACGAGAACTTTCATTCCGCTCGTGCCGCTTGCTTCCCATGGGCGCCGAGGCGTGTTCACCCAGACGTCCACACCTTGAACAAGATGCTCCGCCATTATCACGTCGTAATCACTCAGAAAGACTACTTGCGAACGTACTGCCGGGCGGCGGGCGAAGTCGATCCACTTGCGAATCATGTCTTGCCCTTCCACGTCCTGAGGGTGCGCTTTCCCTGCGACAACCAATTGGACAGGACGGTCTCGACGGGTCAAGATTCGCACGAGCCGCTCTGTGTCTCTGAGGAGGAGGTTCGGACGCTTGTATGCCGCAAAACGACGTGCAAAACCTAGAGTCAAAGTATTTGCATCGAGCACCTGTGCGGCCCCTGCGAGATCCTCGGAAGAAGCGCCGCGGCCCGCCAGCTGCCGAACGTGCTGTTTTCGAACGTAGTCGACGAGAGACTTGCGAGCGTCGGCTCGCAGTTGCCACAGGTCGCGGTCGGTAACGCAGCGAAATTTTTTTTCCACGTTCTCCATCGTTCCGCGCCAGCGTTCTTTTCCGCAAGAAATTTCCCAGACGCGATCTGCTTCGATGGAATCCCACGTCGGCGTGTGCACGCCATTTGTAACATGCATCACGGGAACCTCGGCCTCCGGCCATCGCGGAAACAACACCTGAAAAATTCGGCGACTGACCTGCCCATGGAGCCGGCTTACACCATTGACAGCACCGCTGCCTCGGATGGCCAGGTACGCCATGTTAAAGGGCTCGGAGGAATCGTTTGGGTTCCGGCGCCCGAGCGCAAGCAGGTCTGCCAACGAGATCGAGAGTTCCTCTTCGGCGTACCGCTTAAAGTACTTTCTCATTAAATCGGGGACAAACAGATCAAAGCCTGCCTCAACGGGAGTGTGTGTGGTAAAGAGATTCCCGGCGCGCGTAATCGCAAAGGCGAGATCGAATGGCTGCTTGTTGTCTTCCATGTAGGATCGCGCTCGCTCGAGCACGGCGAACGCAGCATGCCCTTCGTTCAAGTGGCACACCTCTGGTTGCAAGCCGAGAATTCGCAGGAGGCGCCAGCCGCCGATGCCGAGGACTTGCTCCTGTTTCAGCCGCAGGTCCCGATCGCCGCCATAGAGTTCGCTGGTAATGCCGCGATGCGACGGGATATTCGCTGGGTCGTTTGTGTCCAGGAGATACAGTTTCGTGCGGCCCACTTGTACCTGCCAGGTGCGAATCCAGAGCTTGGCGTCAGGGAAATCGATTGCGAAACGCAGCCATTCGCCGCTTGTCTCGCGCAGAGGCTTGATCGGCAGTTGACCGGGGTCGTTGAAGGGATAAAAAGCTTGCTGCTGTCCCTGCGCGTTGATTTCCTGCCGAAAATATCCTTGTTGATAGAGAAGACCTACGCCGGCGACGGGAACTCCTAGGTTGCTGGCTGTCTTGAGTTGATCACCGGCAACGTTCCCGAGGCCGCCGGAATAAATCGGTAGGGCTTCGCTCAACATGAATTCCATCGAGAAGTATGCAACGGTGCTCAGGGACGAATTGGGATGAGCTCGTTGGAACCACGCGTCAGATCGTTCCACAGCCCGTTTTTCGCGATGAAGATCCGTCAACAGTGTTCGGAAATCCGGGTCGGTGGTAACAGTCTGAAGCCTTTCCCGAGAAACGGTTTGTAAGACGACCCATGGGTTATGGGTCAGATCCCAAAGTTCCGGGTCCAATCGTTCCCACAGCTTGTCTGCGGAATGATTGAAGGACCAGCGCAGGTCCAAAGCCAACTCGGTGAGAGCGTCAGAGATCACGGTTGCAGGGGAAGGGCTACTAGGTGCAGAACTGTTCATGGTTGACTCCTGGCGCTCAGCCTCGAAACCACTGGTGTCGCGCCCCGTGCGAGCGTCTCGCTAGCTACAACTCCTGCTCCCAAACCAGCGCACTACACGGATCGCAAAGTAGGATTCCACATTTCTCCTTGTGTAGCCCATCATTGTCATTCTCTCGCCGTGAACCGGCTGTGACCTAGCTCACATCCTAAATTGATCCGGACTAGGGCCTTCTGGCACTTACTGTTCCGTTCGCTTTCTGCATCTGATGCCTCCGATGACTTCATCGGGACGAGTGTAATTTCCTTCATCAATGTTCAGCAGAGACTCTGCGTCACTGGCTCGCGCCTCTAGGAATTCCTTTGCATTTGCAGTATCTTCAAAGTGTTGGAGCCCGACCCCGGAGGAACGAATGGCCGACGATAAGTGCGAGAGCCCGCAGCAGCCGCAATCCGCATCGCAGTCTGCGGCGGAAGGCGCACACATGGTGAAATGCGTAAAGTTCGGGCGTGAGATGCCCGGCCTCGACCGTCCGCCATGGAAAGGCGAACTCGGCCAGCGCATCTACGACAACGTGTCCAAAGAGGGATGGAAGATGTGGATCGAGCACTCGAAAATGATTATGAATGAGTACCGGCTGAACCCTCTCGACCCTCAATCACAGAAAATCATCGCCGAGCAGATGGAAAATTTCTTCTTTGGCGAAGGCGCGCAGCTGCCTCCCGGCTTCGTTGCGCAGAAATCGAAAAGCTAGCAAGACGGATTCCAGCTCCGGCCTACGCGGAAATTCTTCCTGTGATGGGGTGTTCCACCGGCAAGCGGGGAGAAAATTCAAAACGCAATTTTGAGTGTGCGGCTCGGAGTGCTGCTTCAGCCTCATTTGGCGTTTGCGCGCGCGCGAAGATGAAGCCGAGATAGCTCGAGCCCTCCGGCCAGGCCGCGACATAATCTTTTAACCGCGCCGTGATGCGAATCTCCGTGACATTCGGAACGCGCCCTGCTTCTTCGAGGCCTTCGACCCGCTCGAAAATTCCACTGCGCGGCACCGGAATCATCATTACTCCAGATGCGTCCGGCTCGCGCTCGACATTTGTATCGCCAAGTCCGAGCGCGTGGCGCAGCAAGAGCTCCTCGAGCGAGATTCGCTGCGGCCCGAAACGGAGCGCGCGCGAACAGAGGCCGCCAATCGGGCGCGGCGCGATTTCGAGAATCCATGGACCTCGCTCGTTGATCCTGAATTCCGCGTGCACTGGGCCGCGAGTGAGCCCGAGGGCGTGGACGGCGTGCGCGGCGCAATCACGCAGCGCAGATTGCTGCGCATCGGGCAAGCGCGATGGCGTCACGTAAATTGTCTCTTCGAAATACGGGCCTTCGAGGGGATCCGGCTTGTCGAATATGGCGAGGATTTTCAAATTTCCTTCATCGAGCAAGCCTTCTACCGCGACTTCCCTTCCCGGAATGTATTCTTCAATCAGCAACCGATCGAGTCCCGGCTCGCGTGTTACCTGGATTTCCGGCGACTGGAGGAGTGACTGGATTCGCGAGATTGCAGCCCGAAATTGCTTTTCGTTGTCCGCACGGATCACGCCTTGGCTTGCCGCGAGGGAAAGCGGCTTCACCACACAAGAAAATTTGACTCGCGCCACGATATTTTCGACCGGTTCATTTAGAGGAAAGGACAAAAACTCGGGCACTGGCAAGCCGGCGGCGCGAAGCGTTTCGCGCTGCGTCAGCTTGCTGCGGCAACGTTCAACGGCCTCAGGTGCATTACCGGCAAGGCCTAAGGCGCGCGCGGCGTAAGCCGCTGTCGGCGTCGGGCGGTCACCCAACGCAAGAATTGCATCCGGGGGATCACTGGCAAATCGCTGGACGATTTCTTTGGCGGCGTCTTGCGGATTTTCGAAGTGCAGCGGAACCGCATCGTCGCTCCAGGGATCGTCGAGCTTGTGGCAGCGATCCGTGGCGAAATGAACCTGGACGCCGAGCGACTCTGCCGCGTCGGCGAAGCCGCGTGTCTGGTAGCCCAGCTTGCTGGCCAGAATCAGTAATTTTTTGCGCGCAATATTCATCAAATAAAACCGTCCGTCTGTCGAATCGATTTTCTTGCTTCCGCGATAGGGGCCAACTGGTCCCCGGTGGGCTCGGCTCAACAATACCAGGGCTCGGTGAGATACGGGATCGTGGCGCGCGAAATCATGGGCGGCTGCTTTGGGAGCGCCGGCGCTCCTGCGGCGCGGCGCGCTGCCGTCTCGATGCGTTCAAAGATGCGCGCGCGAGGCTGCTGCAATTTTTCGCCCGCATGAACGATCTTTTGCAACTCTTGAGACAGTGCATCGACGCGAGGATCGGAATGCTTCCACGGATGGACCATCGCAGATTCGTCGAATGGCGCCCCAAGAGCGCGTACTTCGCTTAATTCAAACAGGCGCGAACCAGCGGGGATTAACAGGCGAATCGCAAGTTGGATCGGAGCAACATTTTCGACCAGGCCGTTCTCGCGCAAGACTTCCAAAAGCTCGAGGTAGCTTTCGAGGCTCGTCCAGGGCGTAAAAGGCAAGAACGTGGGCTGCAAAATCAGACGATTTTCTTGGAAGCGGCGGACGACATCCAAAAAATCAGCACGCGTATGATGCTTGTCGAGTTTTTCGAGAACCAGGTCGTCGACTGATTCGACAGCGCTCGTAACGAACAGGCATCTTGTCTGACGCAGCACCGGCAAGAATTCGGAATGCTTCAGCAGATGCTCGATCTTGATTGTCGCGTCGTACGTGATTTGCGGAAATTCGTTGTGCACCGCCTCAACGAGAGGAATTGCGTGGCCGATGCCGTTGAAAAAATCAGGATCGCCGAAGGTGATGTGTTGCGCGCCGGCGGCAATTTGCTGGCGAATGTCAGCAAGGACAACATCGCGGTCGACGACGCGAAAAACACCTTTATATACGGGCACAATGGGACAGTGGCGGCACAGATGTTTGCACCCACGGCTCGCCTCCGTGTAACCGACCGTTCGTTTTTCGCCGTTCGGCAACGCCAGCCGCGCATATTGATCCAGAGCGACAAGTCCGGTGCGATCCGGGACCGCGAATTTTTGCCGCGCGAGCGAAACAACGGGCTCAAACTGCGCTTCCGCCGCGCGGCCATCTGAGATTCTCCTGGCGAGATCCGCCAACCCTTGCTCGAATTCGCCGCCGAGAATTGTCTGCGCGCCGAGCGCGCGAAGCCACGACTCATTCATTGGCGCATAAAGACCATAAAAACATATATGCGCGTCGGGATTCAGTTCCCGAATTGTTTTTAAGACTTCGACGGCGAGCCGGGTCGCTGTGTGCATCGGAACATAAAATGCGATAAGCGCGGCGTCGCGGATTGCCTCCTCGCGAAATGGTTCCCGCGACAAGTCCACGCACATCACTTCCGAGCCACCCGCGCGCAGCCACGCAGCAGGGGACGCCAATCCGAAAGGCTGCCTCCCTAGCTCGTACGTCGAAATGAGCGCAATTTTCATGGCTGCCGGCAATTCTGAAATTATGGCATGCGCGGAGGGGAGTCACAATTCCGAGTAGAGCCCGCGGAACATTAAAATCCAGAAAGTACAACCTCACGATTGCGCTATCATAGAGTGTTCCGGAGAGGAGTCGAGCGAGCACCATGGGTTTCCTTTCGAAGAACTCGTTCAGCACACGTTCCACGCTCAAAGTCGGCAGCGAATCCTTTGAGATTTACCGCCTGGAGCCCATTGAGCGCTCCGGCGCAGGGAAAATTTCGCGCCTGCCATTCTCGATGAAAATCCTGCTGGAAAATTTGTTGCGGCAGGAAGACGGGCAATTCGTGCATGCGGACGACATCCGTGCCGTGGCGAACTGGGAGCCAACCGCGGAACCCTCAAAGGAAATTTCATTTCTGCCCGCGCGCGTGCTGTTGCAGGACTTCACGGGCGTTCCGGCAATCGTTGACTTGGCTGCAATGCGTCAAGCGATGAGCAAGCTTGGTGGCGACCCAAAAAAAATCAATCCGCTGTTTCCTGCAGAACTGGTGATCGACCATTCCGTGCAAGTCGATCAGTTCGGCACGGCGCAATCGTTCGCGTTCAACGCCGAACTTGAATTCATGCGCAATATTGAACGTTACGCGCTGCTCCGCTGGGGACAGAACAGCTTCCGCAATTTCAAAGTGGTGCCACCGGATACCGGCATATGCCATCAGGTGAACCTGGAATACTTGTCGCGCGTTGTTTTCCGCAGGGAAACGGACGGCAAACAGTGGGCGTATCCCGATTCGCTTGTTGGGACGGATTCGCACACAACGATGGTGAATGGCCTCGGCGTGTTTGGCTGGGGAGTCGGCGGGATCGAGGCGGAGGCGGCGATGCTCGGCCAGCCACTCTCGATGCTGATTCCGCAAGTCGTCGGATTCAAATTGCACGGGCGCTTGCACGAGGGTGCGACGGCAACAGATCTTGTCCTTACGGTAACCGAGATGCTACGCAAGAAGGGCGTGGTCGGAAAATTCGTGGAGTTTTACGGCGTCGGTCTTTCGAGCCTTACGCTTCCCGACCGCGCCACGATCGGCAACATGGCACCAGAGTACGGTGCGACGATGGGCTTCTTCCCCGTGGATGCCGAGACGCTCACCTATCTGCGCTTTACGGCGCGCGATGAGGCGCAGGTGAAACTCGTCGAAGCCTATACAAAAGAGCAAGGGCTTTTCCGCACCGACGCGACGCCTGACCCTGAATTTTCCGACAAGCTGGAACTGAATCTCGGCGATGTCGTGCCGACGATTGCAGGGCCGAAACGTCCGCAGGACAAAGTGCCGCTGACGCAAGCGAAAACGGTGTTCGAAAAATCACTGACCGGCCCGGCGAAGCGCACCAACGTGCAAAACAACGGCGATCGATTTGAGCTTCACGACGGCTCCGTGGTGATCGCCGCCATCACCAGTTGCACAAATACTTCGAACCCATCGCTGATGCTCGGCGCGGGAATCCTGGCGAAAAAAGCCGTGGAGCGCGGATTGAAGTCGAAGCCCTGGGTGAAAACCAGTTTGGCTCCGGGTTCGATGGTCGTCAGCGACTATTTGAAAAAATCCGGACTGATGCATTTCCTCGAAGAGCTGCGGTTCCATCTGGTCGGCTACGGCTGCACGACGTGCATCGGAAACAGCGGACCGTTGCCGGAAGCAATTGGCAAAGCCATCAAGGAAAGCGATCTGGTTGCCGTGTCGGTTCTCAGCGGGAATAGGAATTTCGAAGGACGCATTAACCCCTACTGCCGCGCGAACTATCTGGCGTCGCCGCCGCTGGTTGTTGCGTACGCGCTTGCGGGCCGCATGGATTTTGACATGGGAAAAGAACCGCTGGGCACGGACAAAGCCGGCAAGCCGGTCTATCTGCGCGATATTTGGCCGACGCCGCAGGAAGTGGAAACACTGATGCGCTCATCGGTATCGAGCGACATGTTCCGCAAGGAATACGCAGACGTTTACACCGGCGACAATCGCTGGCGCTCATTGCCAGTTCCCGAAGGCGACCTCTACGCATGGGACGCGAAGTCGACTTACATCAAACTGCCGCCATTTTTCGACGGAATGCCCGTGAAGCCCGGACCGCTTGCGGATTTGCGCGGCATGCGCGTGCTCGCGCTGCTCGGTGACAGCGTGACGACTGATCATATTTCTCCCGCAGGCTCGATTCCCGCGGACAGTCCCGCGGGAAAATATTTGATCGCCCACGGCGTGCAGCCGAAGGATTTCAACTCCTACGGCGCGCGGCGTGGCAATCACGAAGTGATGATGCGCGGGACGTTCGCGAACATCCGCCTGCGCAATCAACTCGCGCCGGGGACTGAGGGCGGATGGACGCTGCATCAACCGAGCGGCGAAAAGATGACTATCTTCGATGCGGCGGAAAAATATCGCGCCGAAAATGTGCCGCTGCTCGTTATCGCTGGGAAGGAATATGGCGCCGGATCATCGCGCGACTGGGCGGCGAAAGGCACGCTGCTGCTGGGAGCGCGCGCCGTGCTTGCCGAAAGCTTCGAACGCATTCACCGCAGCAATTTGATTGGCATGGGCGTGTTGCCGCTGGAATTTCAAGAAGGTGAGACGGCCAAATCGCTGGGCTTGACGGGCCAGGAAATATTCGACGTCGAGGGGCTTGCCGAGCAATTCAAGCCGCGGAAAACTCTTCGCGTGCGCGCTCGCGACGCCGGAAAAGAGAAGGTATTTTCAGCGGTCGCGCGCATCGACACTCCCGTCGAAGCCACCTATTTCCAGCACGGCGGAATTTTGCAGTACGTCCTGCGCCAGATGTCCTAGTTGCCGATAGTATTAATCCGCAAGATCAGAAAAATCAAAAATACAAAACTTTGCGTCTTTACAAAGCCAGCCGGGACGGGCGCGCACTAAGCCAACCGTCGCAGCAACAATGCTATGGCCCAGTAACTGTAATAGTTTGTTGCTGAGCCGCTGCGTTCAGTCCTCCACCCGGCGCTTGGTTATAAACGTCGACTGCCACGGTGACACTTTTATTGTTTGGAGGGGGCAGCGTAGTGTTGTTGCTGCCTACACCTCCGCAACCCCCAATCAATAGCAGCACAAGCACTGTGGTGAGCGTGGCGCCGAGGACTAAGCGGCGCTTTCGCGGTACCGCTGCAAACACCAAAATTCCGAGGATCGCCGCAGACAGCGCCGCAAGCAACCAGAATGCTCCTGGCCCCTTAATTTTTGGAGTGGCGGGCGCAATCGGAACCATCTTCGCCAGAGATGAAGTCAGCAGGCTCGCTGGAACTGTAACAGTGAATGATGTACTCGTGCCCCCGGCTAACTGCGGCAGCGCAGTGCTTAGGCCGTTGTTGGCGCCCGTCGACTGCGGCGTCCAGATCACTTCGGAATTCGAATTGAAGTTCGAACCACTTACCGTGAGTGTGATATTGGCGCCCGTGCTGGCAGTGGTCGGCGAAATCGAGGTAAGCGCCGGCACGGGGCCTTCGATACTAAAGTTCACCGACTGCTGCGCTCCGGTTACCGTGACTGCGGCAACGGAGGGGTTCGCGAGCGCTGTGGCCGGAACCGTGACCGTGACTTGAGAACCGCTTCCTGCCCCTGTTAACGCCGTGCTGCCGAAGTTTACGGTTGGATTGCTCGGCAAACCTTGTCCGGTGATCGTCAAGGTAATGCTCTGAGAGCCAGCCGTCGTGCTCGTCGGTGAAATTCCGGTGAGTGCGGAGGCGGGAAGCCCGGGCAATTGCAAATCCCAATCGCCGCGGCCGTGAGTGCCCACGCGCAGGACGCGCGCCGTATTATTCAGCTTCAGCGAAGTGCACTCGACACGCGGCAATCCGCTCGCCAGCTCGGACCACGAAGCTCCTCCCGTCGTGGTCACGAAAACGCCGACGTCGGTAGCAACATAGAGCGTTGCGTCTGTCAGATCATTCGGGTCGACGACGATGTCGTTCACCGGCGTGTCCGGCAAATTGCCGTCGATGTTTGTCCAAACTCCTCCACCGTTTAGGGTTGTGAAGACATGGCCAAGATGGTCGCACTCAGGCGCGGCGCCTGATGTTCCACACGTAGAAAATCCAGAAAAGGTCGCGAAGGCGATCTTCGCATTCGTGGGACTGGCCACGACTTGCGTTACGGTGCGCCCCGGCGTATTCGACTGATTGATTTCAGAGAACGTTGGCGCTGCTCCCGCAGCGTCTGTTGAGGTGAACATTTGCCCAGTGTCCGCGCCCACATAAATCGTGTTTGAGTCGTTCGGTGCAACGGACAATGTTGTAATCACGCAGAGACCGCCTCCGCATGTGAACTGTGTGGATCTCGGCAGAACAATCGATATCGGATTCCAGGAAAGCCCTCCGTTTGTGGATTGCCACACGCGGTCCGTGCCGAAATAAACATTCTGAGGCGTGGAAGGATCCACAACCATCGGCGGAATGAAATTCGTGTTGTCGGTATCCATTGCCGGCGTGTCGAGCGCAATCCAGTTGGAGCCGAAATTCGCTCCAGTGCCGTCCTCCTGATTCTTCAGAATCGTCCCAATTTGTCCAATCGCTTCGCACGTCGTATACACCGTGCTCGGCGTACTGGGGTCGATGGCCGTCCAAGCGCCGTCGCCACAAGAAGCGGTGTCGGTCCATCCGAGCTGCCCGTTGAACATCTGCATGCCATTGTCCTGTGCGCCCGCGAAACCAATTTCCGGATTCGATGGATCGATGGAGTTGCCGGGATAAAACTGCGTCAGGCTCAAGGAATTATTCAGGTCCGACCAATTCTGGCCGCCCGGCGCAGTGGTTACGTTCGTGGAACTCCAGACGCCGCCATCGTTGCCAATGTAGAAGCTGCCATTGGGATCGAAAGCGAAAGCGTGCGTGTCAACATGGATAAATGTCCCACTGGAATTGTCACACGATACGTCCGCCCAAGTTGTTCCGCCGTCGGTGGACTCTATAACGGCGGAGATACCCTGATTGGCGGGAATATTGCCACAAGGCTGCGAAAGCGAATTACCGCTACTATCTCTGCCTATCGCGGCAGGGCCTCCGCCGAGGAAAATCACATTTGCATTCGTGGGACTAATCGCAGCAGCCATGTCGTAGAAGCATTGGTTATTACAAAAAGCCGCTGGGCCACTCAAGGACGTAAAGGTCTGCCCGCCATTGGTGCTCTTAAAAACCCCGAGAAGATCGGCGGAATTTCCTAAATTACCAGATATGTTAGCGATGGAAACGATTAATTCAGTCGTTGAGGGGTTGCCCGGCGTCGAGGAAGGCCCGACGGCGATTGTGATGCGGCCATAATTGCTCGTGCTCAGGCCGGCCGCCTGTACAGCGGTATCCAAACCGCCCAATCGAGACCAGGTCGCACCACTATCAGTGGACGTATAGACGCCGTTATCCAGTTCTTCGTCACCGGCTGCACCACACGTATTGCTCGCGCAAAAAGGAATGCCCAGCGCGGCATAAGCAGTCTTACCCGTGGCGTCATTCGGATCGAATGCAACGCCCGTGCCGAAGTCAAAAGGCACGGGAGAACTGCTGTTGGGAAAAACAGGAGCCGTGCCCCAGGTCTGGCCGCCGTCGGTCGAACGCCAGATACCGGAATGAACGTTGCTGCTCACTCCCTCAATCGCCGCGAGAAGCACTTGCGACGATCCAGTCGTTGCTGGGTCGACGGAAATGGCACCGATGAATGGTCCAGCCGCGCTCGCGCTTTGCGGAGTAATGGTCGGTGGCGTGCTGCTTGTTACATTCACGAAGGTACTATCTTTAGTCCACGTCGCACCGCCATCGTGGGAAGTCAACACGCCAGCGCCATAGAAACTGTCGAAAGCGAAATTCTCCTCGCCTGTGCCGTAATAAATCGCGCCGGTATGCCCGCCTGTGCAGTCACCCAACACGGGATCGACCGCCAATGAACCGCTAGAAATCGAAAGCTGACTGTCAGTAAGCGGTATCCAAGTCGCGTTCGCACCTGCGCCAGCGTTTGTCGTCTTCCAAACGCCACCCTGCGCGGCCCCGAGGTAAATCGTGTTCCCCGATGCATCGCACGGATCGACGGCCAGGGCATTCACGCGTCCCGAGACGTTACCGAAAAAAGAGCTCGCGGTCGGTTGCGGACCAATGGGTGTCCACGTGGAAGCGTTCGGCGTAATATTCTGGAAACTGGGGACTCGCGCGCGCGCCGCTGCGGCGAATCGGTCCATGTAAACGCCCTTCGTCCGGCGCATCTGTTCGACTTGCTGGAGAGCTTTTAGGCGCGCGTCAGCGGGAATATGTCCGAGAGGGTACGCGCGCTGGTGGAAGAACCAGTCCGCGCGCTTGCGAATCATCGCAGCTGAGTCGTGCTCATATTTGCCTTCGGCACGGTCACGATCGGATTGCCCTGCCAACGGAACAAGAGAGCCCGCCAGCAGCAGAGCAATTATCGTCAAGCTGGCGCCCAACCGATGACTGGCGGCAAAACGCACGACTGCCGCGAGTCCAGTTTTGGCACGGCGCAAATCGCTGTTGTTTAGAAACACGGAACTTCCTCCTGGTAGGCTCAATGAATGAAATTCCAAGATGCAACTTTCCAACGTTTGTTGCAATGCCGAAACGATTCAGCGCCCGATACCAGGCAACCCCTCCACCCAAGAGGAAGCCTTCCCCGAGAAATTTCAGTCGCTTCGCTTAGATGCAAGATATTGGGTTTTGGATATCACGGAGGTCGTGCGGCATGGCGCGAAATTGTGGTCGCAATCCGCGCCCAAAGCGAACATAAGAATCAGGCACACCCTCCTGCGTTTGCTACGCCGTCCTAGTGGCTTGCATAGCAAGGCGGAGTCCATGTTGAAAGAGCTGGAATGGGCGGAATGCGCGGTGAGGTGTTCGATAGTGGGACGCTGGAGTCCCACTATCGCCCGCGCGCCGACGAAAATTTGGGTGTATAATGTTGGTAATTCACACGCGCTGAAAGATTTAATTGCCTACCGGCGAACGGTATCCGAATTGCGGTTATGGTAGGCGAGGAGAATTGACTTGGATATTGCGCGCCCAGATGCGAAGCGGAAAAAAAAGATTCGGCGGATCATATATATCGTCATTATTCTGATTCTGCTGCCTCTGGTGACGTATGGACTTTCAAGGCTGAAACCGGCGCCTCCGTCGGTGGACGGCTCGGTCATTTGGGCAGGAGACTCTGGAACCGTTAAGCGCGGCGATATGACGATCGAAGTTCAAGGGCTCGGCACGCTAGTGCCAGAAACCACGCTGATTATTCCGGCAATTACCGAAGGAAGGGTTGAAAAGCGGTTGATGCTGGCTGGAACAAAGGTCAAAGCAGACACCGTGATTCTGGTCCTCAGTAATCCTCAACTCGAGCAGCAATATTTGGGTGCAAAATACCAGCTGATATCCGCGCAAGCGCAGTACAGCAACTTAAAAGCACAATTGGAAAATCAGCTGATGGCTTTGCGTTCGACGGCCGCCGGAGTGCGCTCGGCCTATCACGTGGCACAAATGCAAGCGGACGCCGACGAAACGCTGTTCAAGCAAGGCGTGGGCCCGAAGATCACCGCAGAGAAATCCTTGGTCACGGCGACTGAACTGAAAGCGCAAAACGATCTAGCCCAGAAGCAGGTAGAAACGTTCGCGGCCTCCGTGCAGGAACAAATGGCCGTGCAGCAAGCCACGATCGACCAGGACAAGGCGCAAGAACAGCTCTACGAGCACCAAGTGGATCAACTGAAAGTGCGTCCCGGTATTGACGGCGTGCTCCAGGAACTTCCGGTGGAAGTGGGCCAGGAAGTGACGCCCGGTGCTGAATTGGCGAAAGTGGCGCAGCCTTCGCAGTTGAAAGCGCAACTGCAAATCGCGGAGACGCAGGCACGGGATATCCAACTCAATCAGACGGCGTCAATTGATACGCACAATGGCATCATTCCAGGCCACGTGATTCGCATCGATCCCGCTGTGGTCAACGGCACTCGCACCGTGGACGTGCATCTCGACGGCCCGCTGCCTGATGGCGCGGTGCCAAACCTTAGTGTCGAGGGTACGGTTCTGATTGAAAAATTGACCAACGTGCTATATATGGGGCGCCCCGTGCACGGCGACTCCAACAGCACGGTCGGTCTGTTCAAGGAAGTGGATGGGGGCAAAGCGGCCGTGCGTGTGAACGTTCAGATTGGCAAGGCGTCGGTAAGTACAGTACAAATCCTGAAAGGACTGAATGTGGGAGACGTGGTAATCCTCTCCGACATGTCTGCCTACGACAATTTCGACCGTATCCGGATCAACTAGGCCTTAAGATACCTACCGACGAAGGAGCGCGAATGGACAGCACGACAAAAGCACTGATTCACCTCGACGGCGTAACCAAGGTGTTTTTCACCGACGAAATCGAAACGCATGCTCTCGCGGGCGTTCATCTGGAAATCAAAGTAGGCGAATTCCTGTCGATTGCCGGTCCTTCCGGCTGCGGCAAATCCACTTTGCTCTCCATCCTCGGGCTGCTGGACTCGCCGACCGACGGCGCCTATACGCTGAATAGCCAGCCGGTGGCGAATCTGTCGCTCTCCGACCGCACGCGCATTCGCAACCGCGAGATCGGTTTCATCTTCCAGGCGTTTAACTTGATCGGAGATCTCACCGTGTTCGAGAACGTTGAACTGCCGCTCACCTACCGGAGCATGGCGTCCGCGGAGCGCAAGCAACGCGTGCAGCAAGTACTCGAACGCGTGGGCATGGCGCACCGGATGAAGCACTACCCGTCGCAACTCTCCGGCGGTCAACAGCAGCGCGTCGCTGTGGCGCGTGCGCTTGTGGGTCAGCCCTCCATCCTGCTGGCGGACGAGCCGACCGGAAACTTGGACTCGAAGAACAGCGAAGCCGTGATGGATCTTCTGCGGCAGTTGCACGGCGAAGGCGCGACGATCTGCATGGTGACGCACGATCCACGATTCGCGAGCGTCGCTGACCGTTCCATTCATTTGTTTGACGGCCGCATCGTCGAAGAAACGGTCCACGCGCGCACGCAGGCCGTTTAGCGAAAACGTTAGCAAACTTTTTTCTCCCGGCTGGTTTTTGAACGGTCGGAGTGTGTCCGCACGAATTCGCAGGGGGGCGAGAACATGAACAATTTCTGGCAGGACTTGCGCTTCGGGATACGAACGCTCTCCAAAAATCCGGGATTCTCCGTGGTTGCGATTTTGACGCTGGCGCTGGGCATTGGCGCGTCCACGGCGATTTTTTCGGTCGTGGATGCGGTGCTGCTGCGGCCGCTTCCGTATCCAAATCCGCAACAAATTGTCACCGTATGGGAGCAGGAGGCACACGGTCATCGAGCGCATTTGGCCGACCCCAACTTCCTGGATTTTCGTGCGCAAAATCGCACTCTGAGCGCCCTGGCCACGTTCAGTTGGGGACCGGACTCCGTTTCCGGAGGCAGCGAGCCGGTGCGCATGAACATCGGCATCGTTTCTCAGGATTTTTTCAAAGTGATGGGCGTGGAACCGTTTCGGGGCCGTGAGTTTGTGGCGGACGAGATGCGCCTTCACGGCACGCCTGCGATGATTGTGAGTTATGGCTACTGGCAACGGTATCTCGGCGGCACTGCGAACTTTTCTCGCGTGCATCTGTCGATGGATGGCGCAGCTTATTCGGTCGTTGGCGTAATGCCGCAGGGGTTCAATTTTCCTCCGGACGTCTCGATATGGGTTGCGCGCGAGGCTTACGGCTGGTCTACCAGCCGCACTTCGCACGGCGGAGAAGGCATTGGGCGTCTTCGCGATGGCGTGACTATTGAGCAGGCGCGCGTGGATTTGGACACGATTGCACGCCGAATTCACGCGGAGTATGGAAAAAAAGAAATTTCTGACTATTTTCTGACGGACGCGGCGGTAATTCCGCTCGCCGATGAGATCGTCGGAAATGTCCGCGGGGCTCTGCTCACACTTTTGGGCGCGGTGATTCTATTGTTTCTGGTCGCGTGCGCGAATGTGGCGGGCTTGCTCCTCGCGCGCACAGCGGCGCGGCGCAAGGAATTGGCCGTCCGCGCAGCGTTGGGTGCTGGGCGTGGA
The DNA here is from genome assembly GCA_963757905.1 of uncultured Acidobacteriota bacterium. GTDB lineage: Bacteria > Acidobacteriota > Terriglobia > Acidiferrales > UBA7541 > DAHUXN01. Next base: position 320,524 of record CAVWSV010000007.1, read on the forward strand.
CGGCTCATCGAGCAATTGCTTGCGGAATCGCTGGCGCTGGCTTTCGCCGGCGGAGTGCTGGGAATTCTGCTCGCGCTGTGGACCACGAATTTGCTCCCGGCGATACTGCCCGCAGACTTGCCGCGCCAGCACAGCATAGCCATCAATGCAACCGTCCTTTTGTTCACACTGATTGCGACGCTGGCGGTTGCCGTGGCTCTTGGACTGTTCGCTGCGTGGCGCGCTGGCGGAGTGAATCTGAACGATGCGCTGAGCGCAGGCTCGAGGAGTTACAGTGCGGGAGGTCAGAAGGCACGCAGCGCGCTGGTAATTGGCGAGATTGCCGCCACACTGATGTTGCTGATCGGCGCGGGGCTGTTGGGCCGGAGCTTTCTGCGGCTAATTTCCGTCAGTCCCGGATTGAACGGCGAGCACTTAATCATCCTCACGTTCTCGCTGCCCATACCGCAGGGTGCCGGCACAACATTTCGCCAGAACCATTTTGTGGACGACGCTCTCTCGCGACTGCGTGCTATTCCGGGGGTTCAGTCCGCAGGGTTCACAGGGGGACTGCCCATTGCTGACGAATTCGCGGATGGCGCATTCCTGATTCTAAATGGCCAGCCGGCTCCCGCGAACTTCGAGCAATGGGGCCGCATTGCGCAAAACCCGAGAAGCACAGGATCCGCGCTCTACAGCGCCACAAGCTCGGACTATTTCCGCACCGCGGGAATCCCATTGCTGCGAGGACGGCTGTTTAATGAGCAGGACGGCATTAATTCGCTCAACGTCGCCGTTATCAGCGAAGCGCTCGCGCGGCAGCGATGGCCGAAACAGAATCCTGTCGGACAGGTCATTGACTTCAGCAACATGGACGGCAACATGAAGCCGCTGACGATTGTGGGAATTGTCGGCGACGTTCGCGCTGAGGGACTTGACCAGCCCCCTAGCCCGATTATCTATGTGGATTACGAACAGCGAGGTGTGGGCGGCAACTCGTCTCCAACAATAATTCTTCGCAGTGGCGCGGGAGCCGGACCGATTGTTTCCGCGGCGCGCGGCATCTTCCATGAGCTCGATCCCGATATTCCAGTGAAGTTCTCTACGTTTGCCGACGAGATGGGCGGATGGCTCTCCGAAAAGCGTTTCTTGCTCCTTCTGGCGGGCCTATTTGCCGCGGCGGCGCTGGCGCTTGCGGCGGTGGGCATTTACGGGCTGGTAGCTCATTCGGTAACGCGGCGCACGCAGGAAATCGGCATTCGCATGGCGCTCGGCGCGCAACGCCGCGATGTGCTGCGGCTTGTGATCGGCGAAGGGGCGCGTTTGACCGCCATAGGCTTGGTGATTGGCATTGCGCTCTCGCTCGCGGCCACTCAGCTGATCTCGAGCCTGCTTTTCGACGTGAAAGCTACCGACCCGCTTACGTTTTTGGTTGTGGCTGTGCTTTTGTCCGTGGTGGCGCTGCTCGCTTCGTACATTCCGGCGCGGCGGGCGATGCGGCTCGATCCGATGATAGCGTTGCGTTATGAATAGGAGATTGACGATGAGCACTGTGCTGCAAGACTTGCGCTACGGGATACGAATGCTGCTGAAGAATTCGGGATTCACCGCCATTGCGGTGTTGACCCTTGCGCTCGGCATCGGCGGCAACGCCACGGTGTTCAGTTGGATTCGCGGCGTTCTGCTGAACCCCATTCCAGCCGTCCAGAAAGCAAATCAGCTTGTCGCCCTCGAAACGGTAATGCCCGACGGCACGTATCGGACCAGCTCCTACTTGGATTTCCGCGACTACAGCGAGCAAAACAACGTTTTTTCCGGAATGATCGGTTTTGAGCTCGTCCCCGTGAACATGAGCTGGACTGGCCATGCGCAGGACGAACGAGTCTGGGGCGAAATTGTCACGGAGAATTTTTTTGACGTTCTTGGCGTTCACGCTGAGCGCGGACAAACTTTTCACGCCAAGGATGCTGGGGCCGTCAATGGCGATCCTTACATCGTGCTCGGCCACAATCTTTGGCAGCGACAGTTTGCTTCTGATCCGAATATGATCGGGCGAACCATCGAAATCAATCGCCGCGGTTTCACAGTCATTGGAATCGCACCCGCCGGTTTCCAGGGAACCATCGTCGGCATCGCCGCTGATTATTGGGTTCCCATGATGATGCAGCCGGTGGTTCTGCCCGGCGAAGATCTGCAGCAGCGATCGCCGACTTTCGTTCACTTGATGGGCAAACTCAAACCGGGTGTTACCATCGCGCAGGCTCGAGCGAACATTTCCACGATTGCCCAACGCCTGGCGCGCCAGTATCCTGATTCTGACCGTGGCGTCGGCATGACCGTGAACCCCGTCTGGAAGGCGCACTACGGCGCGCAGGACATTCTTTTTTCGGGGCTGATTTTTCTCGCCGTCGTCGCGCTTCTTGTTCTTCTGATTGCGTGCGCCAATATCGCAAACTTGCTTCTTGCGCGTGCGACAGCCCGCCAGCGCGAAATCGCCATTCGTTCCGCCGTGGGAGCCAGCCGGTCTCGCTTGCTTCGCCAATTCCTGATTGAGAATTTACTTCTCGCGCTCGCCGGCGGCGCGGGCGGAGCCCTGATTAGTCTCTGGTCGACCAGCCTGCTCTCTTTTTTCTTGCCCGGCAGTTATCTGCCTTTTGGACTGGATGTTGGCGTGAATGGCGAAGTTCTGGCGTTTACCATGGGGCTTTCGGTGCTTACGGGCGTGATTTTTGGATCGGCCCCCGCTTGGCACTCTTCATCACCGAATTTAATCCATTCGTTAAAGGAAGGCGGACGAACCAACTCATCCGGCTCACAGCACGGTCGTTTACGCAGTCTGCTCGTCGTTTCGGAAATGGTCTTGGCGCTCGTCCTGTTGGTTGGCGCGGGATTGCTGATTCGCAGCCTTAAGCGCGTCCAAACCGCAAGCCCCGGTTTCAATCCCCATCACGTGTTGCTCGCAGCTTTTGATCTTCGGCCCAACGGATACACAAACGGATCCTCGCATGCGTTTTATGACACCTTGCTTCAGCGCATTCGCGCGCTTCCCGGCGTCGAATCCGTCAGCATGGAGCAGTACGTGCCTCTTTGGTTCTACGGCAGAGGCTCGACGCGGCTCGGCGTGAACAGCATCGAAGGCTACACTTTCCGTCCGAATGAGGACACGGATATCGACTTCAATATTGTGGGCCCCGGTTATTTCTCGACCATGCAGATTCCAGTCATTGCAGGACGTGAGTTCACCGAGCAAGACCGCGAAAGCGCACCGCCAGTTATTATCGTCAACGAAAGCATGGCCAAGCGTTTCTGGCCCGGCCAAAGCGCCTTGGGGCATCACATCCAAACCTGGGACGCGTCTCGAACGATTATCGGAGTGGTGAAAGACATCAAATACCACACCATGACGGAGCGACCGGAATCCTTCCTGTATTACCCATCGTCGCAGGAAGGCGAGACGGCATCGAATGTCATCATTCGCAGCTCGCAGAATTCGGCAGTTTTGCTGCCAGAAGTCCGCGCAGCGGCCAGCTCGATCAATCCAAGTGTGATGGTGCTGCAGGCTGGCACCGTCAGCGATTTGCTTTATGTTTCCCTTTTCTCGTACCGCACCGCGGCTACTCTATCCGCTACGCTTGGCGCGCTGGGGCTGCTACTCGCCGCGCTGGGCATCTATGGCGTGCTTGCTTACTCTGTCAGCCAACGCACGCACGAAATTGGCGTGCGTATGGCGCTCGGCGCACAGCCCCGCGACGTTCTGCGGCTTGTACTCAAACAGGGCGTGACTTTGGTGATCGCCGGCGTCGCCATCGGACTCGTGGCTTGCTTTGCCATCACTCGTCTGATGTCCAGCTTGCTCTTTGGCGTTACGGCCACCGACCCCGCAACATTCATCGGCGTCTCAATTTTGATCGTGCTCGTTGCTCTGGCTGCTTCCTACATCCCTGCGCGCCGCGCGATGCGTCTGGATCCGATGGAAGCGCTGCGCTACGAATAATGCTTTCGGCGGAGCATTGAAAACTGCGCAGAAAATGGCAACTCGCGTAGAATCGGGAAACCTGAACTGGCTGCGCCTCATCGCTGATGAAGCATGGCGGCCCAAGTTCACGAAATTCACTTCTGGGAGGATGTGATGCAAGGTGTTTTACAAAAACTGAATGCGGCGTTTCGCCAGTTCGTCAACCCTACATTGATTGCATCGGCCGTCGTGCTCGCACTTGCCGTCGGATTGGGCGCGCAATCCGAGCAGCCGCCGAAAGACAAAACCGCTGGGCAGTATTACAAGAACATTAAGGTGCTGAACGGCATTCCTGCCTCTGACCTTCTGCCGGGGATGCGCTACATCACGACATCCCTTGGGGTGAAATGTGATTATTGCCACGTAAAGGATAATTTCGCGAGTGATGACAAGCGCCCCAAGCAAACCGCCCGCCAGATGATGACGATGCTTACCGCCATCAACGCCAACAATTTCAGCGGACGCCCCGAGGTCAGTTGCTATACGTGCCACCAGGGACACCACGAGCCCATGGGCGTGCCAGCGCTTCCTGCCGAAGCAACGGAGCCGCAATTTATCCGGCCGACTCCAGGCGTGCAAAGCCAGCCGCTGCCGACTGCGGACGTCGTCCTCGACAAATACGCACAGGCCATCGGTAGCCAAGACGATTTGAACAAAGTCGCTTCGCGATCCATTCAGCTCGAAGAAGATGATAGTGACGGCAAGACCTACGCGATGGAGGCCTTCCAGAAGGCCCCAGACAAAATGTACGCCGTAGCCACTTTGCCCCAGGGATCCGTGACAAGTGGCTTCGACGGCACGCGCGCATGGGTCACGACCGATCGCGGAACACGCGCCGCCGAAGGATTCGACGCCATTGTTCTGTCGCGCGAGGCTGAAGTGAATCCCGTGGCCGCGCTCAAGAGCTACACAGGTCGGCGAGTCCGAGGCCAAGCGAAGATCGGAGACGCAACAACCTACGTCATGATGGCAAAAGCTCCCGACGGCATTGTCGAGTTCCTGTTTTTCGACGAGCAATCCGGCCTGTTGGTACGGCGCATGATCCGCGATAGAACGATATTTGGCGCACTGCCGATCGAAGCCGATTACTCCGATTATCGCGACGTCGATGGAGTGAAGATCCCGTTTAAGACTGTTTGGTTCACGGCGGGAGAATCATCGACATACACAATCAAAGGCATGAAGAATAACGTCCCTGTCGACGACTCGAAGTTCGAGCCGCCGGCGAAATAGCATTAGAAAGCGCGACATGGCCGGGAGCCGCTAGTCGGCGGCGGCTCCCCCTTGATTCACTTCACCTATGTATGAAAAGGAGCCAACATGGGCACCCTATGGACTGATGTGCGGCACGGTATTCGGATGCTGATTAAGAATCCGGGCTTTACCGTGGTCGCCGTGCTGACGCTCGCGCTCGGCATTGGCGCGAATACCGCGATTTTTTCGGTGGTGAACGCGCTGTTCTTGCATCCGCCGGGCGTGGCGCATCCGGAGCGAGTAGTGGTGCAACGCGCGCGCTACGCCAAGCTGGGACTGAAAAACATTGTGGTCTCCGCGCCGGATTTTGCGCAGATGCGCGACAGCAAAAACGTTTTCGCGGCGGCGGCGCTCGAGACCGAGGCGGATTTCAATTATACAGGCGCCGATTATCCGCAGCAGCTTCAGGGCGCGCAGGTCTCCTGGCAATGGTTCGACGTTTTCGGGGCAAAACCGATTTTGGGCCGCGTCTTCACTTCAGCGGAAGACGAGCCAAACGCGAATCATGAAGTCGTACTGTCGTATGGCGCGTGGCAGCGATGGTTCGGCTCCGACAAAAGCGCGATTGGCCGCACCATTCAACTGAACCAGCAGCCGTATCGCATTATCGGCGTGATGGGGCGCGATTTTCACTGGCCAAATCCGAAGACGGATGTGTGGGCGCCGCTGGGACTGCCGCAGAGTGCATTCGCGATTGGCAATACCTTCAACGAAAATTATCTGGCGGTGGCGCGGTTGCAGCAGAATGTTTCGTTTGCGCAAGCCAGCGCGTTCATGAGTGTGCTGTCGCATCGCGTGATTGAAAATCCCGCATCGAGCTACGCGAAGGATTCGCAGTGGGGTATGTTCCTGATGCCCCTGGCGGATTTCGTATTTGGAGATTTGCGCACCCCGATTCTGATTTTGGCCGGCGCGGTTGCGTTTGTATTGCTGATTGCGTGCGCGAATATCGCCGGCCTGCTGCTGGCGAAGGCCGCTGGACGTTCGAAAGAACTGGCCGTGCGCTCGGCGCTGGGCGCTTCACGAGCGCGGCTGATGGGGCAGGCGCTGGGTGAGAATTTGCTACTGGGCGTTCTCGGCGTGCTTGCCGGGCTTCTGGTCGCACAATGGGGATTGAAGGCGCTGCTGTTGGCGGCGCCGCAAGATTTGGCGACGGGAATCGCGTTCCCGCTCGATGGATACGTGCTGGGGTTCACGGCGCTGGTTGGAATTGTCGCCGTTCTAATTTTCGGTTCCGTGCCGGCGTGGCACATGTCGAAGGTGAATCCGTACGACGCGATGCGCGAAGCGGGACGGTCGTCAACGGGAAGCCGCGGGCGGCAGAATTTCCGTTCGCTGCTGGTCGCTGGAGAGTTGGCGCTGGGGCTGGTGCTTCTCGCTGGCACAGGCGTGCTACTGAAAAGTTTGTCGCGCATCGGCGACGTGAATCCGGGATTTAACCCCCACGGGGTGATGACCGCGGCGCTCACTTTGCCCCAGCAGCAGTACAACACTCCCGACAAGCAATTCGCGTTCTTCCGCAATGTGCTTGACCGGCTATCCCACACGCCGGGAGTCAAGCAAGTGGGCGCTGGCTTTCCCGTCCCGTTCGCGGGAGGAAACGCATCAGCTTCGTTTCGTATTGAGGGGCGGCCTGTGCCTCCGGGCGATCCCGGACCGCATGGAGATATTCGCTACGTTACACCGGGATATTTCACCGCGTTGGGCATTCCGCTCCTCAGAGGGCGCTACTTCACTGATGACGATCGCAAGGGATCGCAGGCGGTTGCCGTAATCGACGAGAATCTCGCGCGCGAGTATTGGCCGAATACGGACCCCATCGGCAAGCGGCTTCAGCGCAATAGCCACGATTCGTGGGCGACGATTGTTGGCGTGGTCGGGCATATTCGCTTCAACCAATTGGTCGGGGAAGAATCGTCCTCGGAAGGCGCGCAGAGTGGCAGCAAGGGAGTCTATTACTTCCCCATTTACCAGACGGAAGCGCCGCTCGGATTCTTGATTGCGAAATCGAATGGCAGCGCAGCTTCGGCGGAAGCGGCGATTCGCGAGGCGGTACGCGCGGCGGACGCGAATCAGCCGGTTTCCGACATGAGCACAATGGACGCGCGCATCGCGCAATCGCTGGGGCCGCAGCGTTTCGCGACGAATTTGCTGGCGGTGTTTGCGGGGCTGGCGATTCTGCTCGCGGCCGTGGGCCTCTACGGGCTGATCAGTTACAGCGTGACGCAGCGCACGAATGAGTTCGGCATTCGCATGGCGCTGGGCGCGCGGCCGGTTGATGTGCTGAGTTTGGTGCTGAAGCAGGGCGCGAAACTGGCGATTGCGGGCGTGTTCGCGGGAGCCGTCGCCGGGCTTTTGCTGACGCGGGCGATGCAAAGCCTGCTCTATGGAGTCAGCGCCGCCGATCCTGTGTCGTTCGCCGGAGCCGCGGTGTTGTTGGTGCTTGTCGCGCTAGTGGCCTGCTACATTCCCGCGCGCCGGGCCACGCGCGTGGATCCGATGATCGCATTACGCTACGAATAGCGCCCGAAGAGGAGCAAACGATGCAGACATTGCTGCAGGATTTGCGCTACGGAGCGCGAATGCTGCTGAAGTCGCCGGGATTTGCGGCGGTGGCGATACTGACGCTGGCGCTGGGGATCGGTGCGAACACGGCGATTTTCAGCATGATTGATGCGATTCTGATGCGTTCGTTGCCGGTGCAGGATGCGCAGAGCCTGGTGGTGTTGAAATGGAGCGCGCGTCACAGGATTGAGATTCACCACCACAGCAGCAATGGCGACTGCACGCAGGAACGCGGGCGCGGCGGACCGCAATCCAGTTGCTCGTTTTCCGAACCGTTTTTCCGCGAAGTCGCGAAACAGAAGAGCGCGTTCTCGAACGTCGCCGCGTTTTCCGGCGCTGGCCAGCTTGACTTGAGCGGCAACGGACCGGCGAGCATACTGCGTGCGCAAGCAGTCTCCGGCGAATTTTTCCCGACGCTCGGAATTCGGCCCGCCGCTGGCCGCTTGATTGCGCCAAGCGACGACAGCGTTTCCGCGCCGCCGGTTGTGGTGTTGAACTACGGCTACTGGAAAAGCGAATTCGGCGGCTCGCCATCCGCGATTGGAAAAACGATTCGACTGAACAATGTTGCGTTCGCGATCATCGGCGTCGCCGATGCGCGGTTTGACAGTTTGAGTCCCGGGAACATCTACGATGTGTGGGTGCCGCTTTCCGTGCTTCCGGCGCTTCATCCGAATCCGCAGGAAAAAGCAAGCGCGACGGACATTTACAGTTGGTGGCTCGTCGTGATTGCGCGGCTGAAGCCCGGCGTGACGCGCATGCAAGCGCAGGTCGATGTAACGACGCTTTTCCGCAACGACATGCTGCACGGCGCGAAGCCGCTCTCGAAACCCGAAGACGATCCGAGCGTTGCGACGCTTCCGGCGCAGTCGGGGCTGACCGGCTCGACCACGGGCATTTCGACGGAACTGTACGTTCTGATGATGGCTGTGGGAATTGTGCTGCTGATTGCGTGCGCGAATGTTGCCGGATTGCTGCTTTCGCGTGCGACGGCGCGGCAAAAAGAAATAGCCGTGCGGCTGGCGTTGGGCGCGGGACGCGCGCGAATTGTGCGCCAATTGCTGACGGAGAGTGTTTTTCTTTCGCTCCTCGGCGGGGCGCTGGGGATTCTGTTTGCGATTTGGGGCACTCACGCAATTGTTTCGCTGATTGCGAGCAATTCAGACGACCCGTTTGGATTTGTTCCCGGAATCGACGGGCGCGTTCTCGCGTTCACGCTCGCTGCTTCCGTGCTCACGGGAATTATTTTCGGACTTGCGCCGGCGTTTCGCGGCGCGCGCATCGATTTGACGCCGGCGCTCAAGGAAGGTTCGGGCAGCTCGACGGGAGCCGGCCGCGCGGGCGGCAGGTGGTTCACGCTGGGCAACGGGCTGGTGGTGGCGCAAGTCGCGCTCGCTGTGGTGGTGCTGGTTGGCGCTGGGCTTCTGGTGCGGACGCTGCAAAGCCTGAAAAATGTGGATCCCGGATTCGACACGCGCAATCTGCTGACGTTCCGCTTGGATCCGACACTCATCGGATACAAAACGCCGCAAATTGACGTGTTCTACCGGAATTTGCAGGAACGCCTCGCGGCGATTCCAGGAGTCGAGTCGGTCAGTTATTCCAGCAGCACGCTATTGAGCGGCGACCTATGGAGCACAGGCTTCCATCTGCAGGGCACGCCGAAGGATCAGCAATCGGAAGCCGATGAACTGGCTGTGGGAGCGAAGTTTTTCTCGATGATGCACATGAGGCTGCTTTCGGGACGCAGTTTCAATTCGGCCGATTTTGCGCAGGCGGAAGCAGCGGCGGAGAATTATGAAGCCTGGGAAGCAGCGCAGAAAGCGAAAGAGGCAGGCGCCGCAGGAAGTTCGGGCGCGGCAAATCCGAGCGCGTCTGGCGCCGCGAATGCCCCGGCAAAATCTTCCGCAAGCGAAGCGCCGATGCCGGTGATCGTCAACAAGACATTCGTTCAAAGATATTTTCCAAAAGTGAATGTGCTGGGACTGCATTTCGGCGAATCGGAAGGGAATGGCTGGGCGATTGTTGGCGTGGTCAGCGACGCGAAGTATCAAGACTTGCGCAGTGCGATTGAGCCGACGATGTATGTGCCGTCGAGCGGTGGCAACACCAGCTTCGAATTGCGCACGGCCGCGAATCCCGCGGCGCTCACCGCGGTAGTGCGCAGCATCGTGAATCAAATGGACAGCAATTTGCCGGTCTTTGACGTACATACGCAAACACAACTGATCGACCAATTGCTCTTTCAGGAGCGCATGATTGCGCGCCTCTCGAGCTTCTTCGGTTTGCTGGCGCTGGTGCTGGCGTGCATTGGATTGTACGGATTGCTTTCGTACGAAGTGGCGCGGCGAACGCGCGAGATCGGCATTCGCATGGCGCTGGGCGCGCAGCAACGTGATGTGTTGCGGCTGGTTGTCGGCCAGGGAATTATTCTAGCCGCTGTAGGCGCCGCGGTGGGCGTGAGCGTGGCGCTTGGCGTCACGCGTTATTTGTCCAGCATGTTGTACGATGTGCATGCGAATGATCCCGTGACGGTCCTCTCCGTTGCGAGCCTTCTGCTGCTTGTGGCGTTCGCGGCGTGTTACATCCCAGCACGACGTGCCACCCATGTCGATCCTATGATCGCGCTTCGCTATGAGTGATGATATGGCGCATAAATTGCCGCGCAGCAGAATTTCTAATCGGTACAGAAAATTATTAGAAATTGACTTAAGTTATTGAAAATAAAGGATCCGAGTGCATTCTAATCGGTACAAATTAGCATTTTGCGTTTGAGGGAGATTACACGTGATCCGAATGGTGGACGTCGAAAAGTTCTATGAATCAGGCGCAGGAAAAACCTGGGTGCTGCGCCGCATCAACCTGGACATTCGCGAGGGCGAATTCATTACCATCATGGGCCCTTCCGGCGCGGGGAAATCCACATTGATGGGCATTGTCGGAATGCTTGATGGCTCGTGGAAAGGCCATTTCGACTTCGCCGGCCACGAGGTTCACAAGCTCGACAACCGCAAGCGCGTAGAGCTCCACAAGAAATTCATCGGCTTTGTCTTCCAGCAGTATCACCTGCTCGACAATCTCACTGTTGCCGAAAATCTCGATTTGCCTCTTTCCTATCGGGATATAAAAAAATCCGAGCGCGACGGCATGGTGGCAGACATTCTCGACCGCTTCCAAATCGTCGGGAAAAAGGGTCTTTACCCCAATCAACTCTCGGGCGGACAGCAGCAGCTTGTCGCAGTTGCTCGCGCGGTGATCGGAAATCCGAAACTCATTCTTGCAGACGAGCCCACAGGCAGCTTGCATTCCAGTCAAGGCAAAATGATCATGGATCTCCTCAAGAAGCTCAATGACGAAGGAACCACGATCATCCAGGTCACGCACAACGAGGCCTGGGCGGCCTACGGCAACCGGATAATTCAGCTTGCCGACGGTTGGATCGTCGATGGCGGCGCGCAAGCGACGAAAGCCTGACACGCGCTAGCCGTTCGTGAGTCGAATCCCGTCATGTCTGGAGCACCGCTAGTCGTGTGTTCGACGCTGGGTACTAGGGAACGCTGTTCGGAATCGCAACAGCGAAGTCCCGCAAGCGGGCGAAGGTCTCGTCCCAAGATACCTCGATAAAACAATAGGCTATTTATAATCAACGGAATAGGAGGTGGCGGGAATGGCGCTCCAGCTGCCCTATACTGTTTCAGCGGATGGTTCCGGTTCGGCCTTCTGCGACGGCGAAAAAACGAGGGAAAACAAGAGATGGTGTGGGAATGTGCAGGGCAAGCAGGACCTAGCTCTCCAACGAGCTCGACAGCCGAGCTGGTGGCGGGCCCACGCGTACTCGTCGCGGATGACCAGACGGACGTGCTCGAGGCGTTGCGCCTGCTTCTGAAGGGAGAAGGCTACGAACTGGAGATGGTGAATTCGCCAGCCGCTTTGCTTGGCGCGTTGTCGCGCCGCTCTTTCGATCTGCTGCTTATGGATTTGAATTACGCGCGTGACACAACGTCCGGCCAAGAAGGCCTCGATCTGCTTTCTCAGATTCATCAAATGGACGCCATGCTTCCCATTGTTGCTATGACTGCCTGGGGCAGCGTCGAACTGGCTGTTGAAATTATGCGCGAGGGCGTGCGCGATTTTGTCCTCAAGCCGTGGGACAACGGCAGAGTTTTGAACACGGTTCGAACCGAAATCGAGAAGGGCCAGCGCGCGCGCGCTGCGAAGCAAAATCAAACGGATGGCCGCACCGGCAATCACAACTACCAAGACGGTGACTGGGAAGAAGCGCAGCGGACGCAGCTCGGATTTCTGCCAAAAGAAATTCCGCAAATTCCTGGCTGCGAATTTTCGGGCGCATGGCTGCCCGTTCACGGCATCGGTGGCGATTACTTCGACGTTTTGAAGCTTGGCGCCAATCGCTTTGCGCTTTGCATTGCCGATGTCGCCGGAAAAGGGATCGCGGCCGCGCTGCTGATGTCGAATCTGCAGGCGACGGTGCGTAGTTTGGCCGCGCGGAATTTGGATCCGGCTGAATTGACAGAACGCGTTAACCGCTTGGTCGGCAAAAACACAGCGCCCGATCGTTTTATTACTCTCTTTTATGCCGCGTTCGATGCGCAGAATCGCCGAATGCTTTATAGCAATGCCGGGCACAATGCGCCGATTGCGCTGGGGCGCGACGGTTCCGTTAGGCGCTTGAGCTGCGGCGGCCAAGCGCTCTCCATTTCCGAAGGCCAATCCTACGAGCAAGAGGAAATTATCTTGACCGAAGGCGACCGCTTGATTTTGTTTACCGATGGAATCACCGAGACCACGGATCGTCACGGAGAAGAATTCGGCGAGACCAGATTGTTGGCTGTTCTGCAGGAAAACCGCGCGCTCGGTGCGACCAAGATTCAAAAGAACATCATGAATCGAATCGCTGAATTTAATGGAGAAAACTTTCAGGATGACGCGACGCTGGTTCTGCTCGCGGTTGGGTAGCTTGCAACCCGCGCACAGCGGATAAACACTTAATGTGACATTTGTTACTGTCGCGGCAGTTCTTCCCGTGGCGGCCATCGCCGCATGCTATTTCCTTGCCCGCCGAGCGATTAGTGTTGATCCCATCGCCGTTCTTCGATATGGATAGATTAAACGGTATTGACTTATGATATATAAGGCTGCCAGCATAACCGGCGCACCAAGCTTTTTGAATCGCCGCTTCGCTTACCCAAGGTACAAATGGGCACTTTTTGGCAGGACCTGCATTACGGCGGCCGCTTACTCCTTAAGAGTCCGGCCTTCACCCTAGTTGCTATTCTTACTCTGGCGCTCGGCATCGGGGCCAATACAGCTATTTTTAGCGTCGTAGATGCCGTGATCTTTCGGCCATTGCCATTCCCGAATCAGCGACAATTAGTGATCGTATGGGAGACCGACGCAAACCGGCAGATCGAGCGTGGCACAACGCCTCCGGCTGATTTTTTCGATTGGCGCGCTCAAAATCAAGTCTTCCAGCACATCAGCGCCTTTCAAACCTGGTTTTATAATCTCACCGGAACTGGCGAACCCGAGCAGCTTTGGGGAGCCCGCGTGTCTGCGGATTTTTTCGATCTGTTGGGCGTAAAACCTGCGCTGGGCCGAACGTTTAATCCCGACGAAGACCAGCCTGGACACGATCGTGTGGTAATCATCACCCACGGAATCTGGGCGCAGCATTTTGCCGCAGATCCGAGCGTTATCGGCCGCAGCATAACCATCGATGACAAACCGTATACTGTGATTGGCGTACTGCCCACAGGCTTCAGTCTTTTCGGGATCAGGCGCCGATTAGACCTTTGGATGCCGCTCGCGCTGCCAGCCAGCGAAGTGCGGCGCGACAACCCATCGCTAATTGTCTTCGCGCGGCTGAAGCCGGGTATCACGATCGAGCGCGCAAATTCGGATATGCAAACAATCTCGCATCGTTTGTCAATGCAATACCCTGCCACCAACCAGGGCACGGGCGCTCGAGTTGTCTCCATGCACGAGGACCTGACGCATAACCTTGCCAATCGTATGTTGTTGTTGCTCGCTGCTGCGGGCCTTGTTTTGCTTATCGCCTGCGCGAACGTAGCCAACCTGTTGCTCGCGAGAGCTGCGGGGAGACAAAAGGAAGTGGCGGTTCGTTCTGCGCTGGGCGCAGGACGCTTCCGGTTGATTCGCCAACTCCTGACAGAAAGCATACTACTGGGTCTCGTTGGCGGTGCGTGCGGCCTTCTCCTAGGCTATTACGGACTCAAAGTTCTGCCGGCGGTTCTTCCGGCTCCGGGCGGAGTCGGCGAGGTGCCGCACATGAATTTGGTCGGCATGAACATTACCGTTCTTGGCTTTACGATTGGTATAGCAATCCTTACTGGAATTATTTTTGGGTTGGCGCCCGCATTTCAATTCTCCAAGACGAACTTAACCGATTCTTTAAAAGAAAGTGGCCGCAGCTCCTCGGGCGGGTTGCAGAGCCGCCTAACGCGGAACATTCTAGCGATCATCGAAGTGGGATTGTCGCTCGTTCTCTTAATTGGCGCGGGAACTTTGATCCGTAGCCTGCATGATTTAATGGTCGCCAATCCTGGCTTCAACCCGAAGAATGTACTCTCGATGCAAATCTGGCTGCCCGAATCCCATTACCCGGGGACCGTGCAGGCTCGCGCATTTTTCCAACAGCTCATCGAGCGGATGAGCGCGATCCCAGGAGTGGAATCCGCCAGCGCGATTAACTTCCTGCCCTTGACCGGCTGGACCGACTTGACGAATTTCGACATTGCTGGCCGGGCATCTCCCCCGCCCCGCGAGGAATTCGTGGCTCACTATCGGATTGTCGACCCCCAATACTTTCAAACCATGCAAATTCCGCTGCTCCGCGGCCGATACTTTGCCAGCAGCGACGCTGAAAACTCGCAGGGCGCAGCCATCGTTAATCAGAATCTCGCCAGACGCTACTGGCCGAATCAGAATCCCATTGGCCAGCGCGTGCGTGTTCATTTGAAGGAGTCAAAATCAGTCCCTTGGCGACCCGCCGTTGGTGACAATTGGTTCACCATCGTCGGAATCGTCGGCGACATTCGAGAGCCTGAAGTTGGCGAGCAGGCCATGGGCATCCTTTATCTTTCGTATCTCCAAGCTCCTTCACGGATGATGCGCATCGTTTTACGAACAGCCGGTTCTCCCGATAGGTTTGCAACTACTGCGAGACAAACCGTGCAGGCATTCGACAAGAACCAGCCGGTAACAGAAATTAAATCGATGGAAGAGTTTTTTTCTGAATCGATTTCATCGGAAGCTCTCAATACAACGCTGCTGAGCTTCTTTGCGGGGCTCGCGATGATCCTAGCGGCAATTGGAATTTATGGTGTCATCTCCTACGGCGTGGAGCAGCGCACGCACGAAATCGGCATTCGGCTGGCACTAGGAGCGCAGCCACGAGATGTTGTAAACCTGATTGTTCGGGAAGGAGTGCGGTTGACCTTGATCGGCATCGTAATTGGCCTTGCGGCGGCGTATGCCCTGATTCGGACACTTTCCGGGGCCATGTTCGGTATCAAGTCCCTTGATCCGGCATCGGCCGCCATCGCGGTGTTACTGCTTTTCCTGGTGGCATTTCTTGCGTGCTACATACCGGCGCGCCGTGCGACGCGCGTCAATCCCGTTCAGGCTCTGCGCTACGAGTAACGTAAACTGTGTTCTGAACGCGGCAGATTACACCTGTTCATTATGGGTAAAAGTGTGTTCGAAATCGGACACTTATCCTGAAATCTGCAAACAATCGTCTTGTGATAAGCTCTTCAAATGAAGCCGCTTGCTGTTCGAATGGAACTAGGCGCGGCACGTGCCTCTCATTTGCAAGGTGCTCGGCATGGAGACTCTCTGGCAGGACGTTAAGTACGGTTTTCGCACACTTACGAAAAACCCGGGGTTCACAGCGCTTATCATTCTAACGCTGGCGCTTGGCATCGGCGCGAATACCGCTATGTTCAGCGTGGTTTATGGTGTCTTACTTCGCCCACTGCCCTATCCTCAGCCAGACCGCATCGTGTCGATTCAATGGACATACAAGGGACAGCCGGAAGACAACCTGGACGACCATCAGTTCCGGTATTTCCAGCAGCATCGCCAGGCTTTACAGTACATCGCAGCGGATACACCCGTCGGATTTAACCTTGCGGGAGGAAGTGAACCGGAACGCATTGACGTCCTACGCGTATCCTCCGATTATTTTCATGTACTCAGCGTGCAGCCATTGCTGGGACGCGATTTCTCTGAGACTGAAGACCGGGTCGGGGGCCCCAACGCTGTAATTCTGAGCAGCGGTCTCTGGAAGTCGAATTTTGGCGGAGATCCTAACCTTATTGGAAAAAGCATACAACTCGATGGCACTCCCTTTACCGTTATCGGAGTGATGCCCGCGGGATTCTCAAGTATCCCGCCGGCCGGATCCCCCAGCACTCGCCCGGCAGATGCGTGGACTACGATCGGTCAGGTGGCAAATACGATTGGCTCCGGTGGAAACTATGAAGTTCTCGCGCGCCTGAGGCCCGGCGTGACCCGACAGCAGTCTCAGTCATACATAAACATCGCTTCTGCCGGCCTGCGCGCCGAATTCCCCAAGCGCTATCGGGCATTTCTGGGAATGGGTGTGTTTCCGTACCTGTACGCCGTCTCGAGCGATTACCGTGCGCCGCTGCTGGTCCTTTTTGGCGCGATCGGGTTTGTGCTTCTCATCGCCTGCGGGAATGTTGCAAATCTCCTGATGGCGCGGGCCTCCACGCGCACCAAGGAAATAGCCATTCGCACAGCGCTCGGCGCGAGTCGCAAGCGGCTCTTCCGCCAACTGCTCACCGAGAGTTTGCTCCTGGCGCTGTTCGGAGGAGCGGTCGGCCTGTTGTTCGCGTATTGGGGTCTCGACTCCCTCCTCGCACTCGCGCCCACTGTTCTTCCTCGCGCCCACGGAATTTCTCTGGATCGCTGGGCGCTTGGATTCACGGTGCTTGCTTCTCTGGTGACCGGAATTCTTTTCGGCATTGCTCCTGCTTTACAAGCCTCTGCGGCAAATTTGAATCATTCCCTCAAGGAGGGCGCTGGCCGCGCCACTTCCGGTGCTGGGCGCAGGCGCTTGCATAACGCGCTGGCCATCGGCGAAGTTGCTCTTTCGTTGATTCTGCTCGCAGGCGCGACGCTGCTGATCAGAACATTTGCGAATCTTCTGAATACGAATCCCGGCTTTGATCCCCACCCGATTCTTTCGTTGCAAATTTGGACCACCAGCTCGAAATATTCCTCGATGGCGGACGTGGACCGTTTTTACAGGAATATTACCGAGCAGGTTCAGGGAATTCCCGGAGTGCAAAGCGCCGCCGTTATCGCGGCGGGATTGCCCTTCGAACGCGGTGGCAACGACGGCGTGAAGATGGTCGGCGACAAAGATTCCCAATGGCGCGAAGCCGATTACCGTGAGATCACGCCAAACTATTTTCAAGTGATGGGCATTCCATTGCTTCAGGGGCGTGCCTTCGCTGATACGGATTCTCCCGATGCCAACAAGGTGGTGATCATCAATCAGGCCTTTGCGAAGCGCTTCTTCTCAAATCACAGCCCCATCGGGGAGCATTTGCAAGATCCCACTACCACACGCGAGATTGTCGGAGTCGTTGGCAATGTGAAATCCGAAATGGCTCAAAATGTTCCGCCCACAATTTTCATTCCGGCTGCACAAGCCAGCCGGGGGACCGACGAGCTTTTCCAAGGATGGTTTCCCACCGCGATCATTGTCCGTGCCAGCCAGAATCCCTTGGCAGTCAGCGAGGCCGTAACGAACGCCGTTCGCAAGATTGATCCCGATTTGCCCATCGGAAAAGTCCGCTCGATGGATCAAGTGCTTTCCACGTCGCTGGCGTTTAATTCGTTTCTGATGACACTTATGGGCGTATTTGCGGGATTGGCGCTGATCCTCGCCGCCGTCGGAATCTACGGCGTGATGGCATACTCCGTTGCGCAGCGTTCGCACGAACTTGGCGTCCGTATGGCTCTCGGCGCTCGCCCGCTCGATATTTTCCGCATGGTTGTCGGCCAGGGAATGCTTCTCGCGTTGATTGGCCTGGTCATTGGCCTCGCCGGAGCCATCGCGGCCACGCGTCTCCTCGCCGGGCAGCTCTACGGCGTGACAGCGACGGACCCGGTCGTATTCGTCATTGTGATCGCAGTGCTTGCATGCATCGCGTTTTTCGCCTGCTATATTCCGGCGAGGCGCGCTGCAAGAGTGGATCCGCTGATTGCTCTGCGTTACGAGTGATACAGAGTGCGAGTAATACAGAAAAAGTTCCTATCGGGTTAGAAAGGCCAATCATGCTATCCGATTCACACCGCTCCCGCGTGCTTGTGGCGGACGATCAGCCAGACGTGCGCGAAGCGCTTCGTTTATTGCTCAAGGGTGAGGGTTTCGATATCGATGCCGTAGCCTCTCCGGCGGCATTGCTGACGGTCCTCGACACGCGCGAATTTGACGCGGTCCTGATGGACTTGAACTATGCCCGCGACACAACCTCCGGCCAAGAGGGTCTGGACCTGTTGACGGAAATCCGCACACGCGACGGCAGCGTTCCCGTGATTGTAATGACGGCGTGGGGCACGCTTAATCTCGCGGTCGAAGCCATGCGCCGGGGTGCCAAGGATTTCGTCCAGAAACCGTGGGAAAATGCGCGCTTGCTGGCGGTTCTGCGAACGCAGATCGAGCTCGCACGTGCAATTCGCAACAGCTTGCGCCTGGAAGCGGAGAACCGCCTTCTGCGAGCTGACGGCCGCCCAGTATTGATCGCGGAATCGGCCGCGATGCGTCCGGTGATGGAATTGATGACGCGCGTGGGCCCGTCTGACGCAAACATTCTGATTACCGGCGAGCACGGGACGGGAAAGGAAGTGATTGCGCGAACATTACAAGCGCTCTCGCCGCGCTCGGGAAAACCCTTTGTCACGGTGAACGCCGGGGGTCTGCCCGAGGGAATTTTCGAGAGCGAGCTTTTCGGACACGTGAAAGGCGCTTTCACCGACGCAAAAACGGACCGCGTGGGGCGCTTCGAACTCGCTGACGGAGGTACGCTTTTTCTCGACGAAATTGCAAACGTGCCGTTAAATCTTCAGGCCAAACTGCTGCGCGCGCTGGAAATTGGCGAGCTCGAGCGCGTGGGCTCCTCCACGACACGCCGCGTCGACGTCCGCATTCTTTCGGCCACGAACGCCGAGGTGCAAACAGAGGTGGAGGCGGGGCGATTTCGCGAGGACCTCCTTTTCCGTCTGAATACTATCGAAATTCATCTGCCGCCTTTGCGCGAGCGCAAAGAAGACATCCCGCTTCTCGCAATGCACTTTCTGCGACAATCGGCGCAGCGCTACCGCAAAAACCTGACCGGCTTTGAGCCCATGGCCATAAAACTGTTACTGGACCACCCGTGGCCCGGCAACGTTCGCGAACTTGATCACTCGGTTGAGCGTTCTGTTTTGCTCGCCGAGGGCCCGGAAGTGCGGGCGAGCGATTTGGGCCTACGTCCTGTACGTGAAGGAAATTTACGAATCGAGGATATGGGCTTGGAAGACGTGGAACGCGCCTTGATTCAAAAAGCCATGAGCCGCTACGGCGGCAACGTCAGCCATGCCAGCAAGGCGCTCGGTCTTAGCCGCAGCGCGCTGTATCGACGGTTGCAAAAATACGGGCTGTGAAGCCTCTTGCTTATGAACGCCGCATCCTGATCCGCGCCCTGCTTGCCGGGTTGATCGGATCCACGGTTGCATTGATTCTCCTCTGGACGGGAAGTTACGACCCAAAAACATCATGGACGCTCACCGTAATTATCATCGTTGCCTGGCTTAGTTTTGCTTTCAGCGCGCAAAACCGGGTGACGTTTCCGCTACGCACACTCTCCAACATGCTGGCTGCTCTGCGGGAGGGAGATTTCTCAATTCGCGCGCGTGGCGCGACGCATCACGACGCGTTGGGCGAAGTAATGCGCGAGGTCAACGCCCTTGGTGAGACCTTGCGGCAGCAAAGGCTCGGCGCCGTGGAGGCAACCGCCCTGCTACGAAAAGTGATGGAGGAAATTGACGTAGCAGTGTTCGCGTTTGATGCGAGCGATCGCTTGCGCCTGCTCAATCGAGCGGGCGAGCGCATTCTGAACCGATCTGCGGAGCGCGCGGTGGGAAGAACTGCCAACGAACTCGGCATCGAATATTGCCTTACGGTGGAAACTCCCTATGTGGCGCAAATTGCGTTCCCTGGGAAAATGGGCCGTTGGGAAATTCACCGCGGAAGTTTTCGCGAAGGCGGCAGACCCCACCAACTTATCCTGATCTCCGATTTGAGTCAGGCCCTCCGCGAAGAGGAACGTTTGGCTTGGCAGAGGCTGATTCGAGTCATCGGGCATGAGCTGAATAATTCGCTGGCGCCTATCAAGTCTGTCGCCGAGAGTCTTGCTGGAATGATGGCGCGCCCCCAGAAACCATCCGACTGGGAAGACGACATGAGCCGGGGCCTCACCGTCATTGCCAACCGCACAGATGGATTGGCACGTTTCATGAATGCGTACGCGCGGCTCGCCCGCCTGCCAGCTCCGCAGTTCCGTCCAGTGAATGTAAGCACTTGGATTCAGCGTGTCGCCAGCCTTGATCTTAGGATGCAGATTCCCGTTAAGGCAGGCCCCGAATTGACGATCCAGGCCGATCCCGACCAGCTCGATCAGGTGCTCATTAACCTGATTAAGAATGCAATCGATGCTGCCGCAGAAACGAACGGTGGCGTGCTGGTAGGTTGGACGACGCGTGACAGTTTTTTGGAAGTCTGGGTGCAGGATGAGGGACCTGGTATTCCAAACGCTGCCAATTTATTTGTCCCGTTCTTCACGACCAAACCAGGAGGCTCCGGCATTGGCCTGGTACTTAGCCGACAGATTGCTGAGGCCCATGGAGGAAGTTTAAGTCTCGAAAACGTCGCATCCGGCCACGGATGCGAAGCCCGGCTGCGATTGCCACTCGCCAAGAGCTGATTGTCGATGAAAATTCCAAAATGGACGGAATATTGGGGGTAGGAAATTTAGGCGCGATGCGTTTTCCAAAAACCAGGGGCAGGCTGGGAGAAAGATACGCCAACATGCTGATGTGAACGCTTTGGGTGACTCTTTAGCCCAACAACATAACATTCCTGCTCCTGCTTTGTTACTCGGTTCATCAGCAGTAGCTTCTGACCGCGGCGGACGTTGGCATCAAGCTTCAGCAGTCCTCCGTCGGCGCTAACTTCGAGTGTGTGCGTGTCTTGATGAAAAGGTTCCTCCGCCAAATCATAGCCGTAGACGAACAGCGGAACATATACGTTGACGCGTTCGCTCCTGCGACGATCGACATTGGAACGGAGCACGGAATTCGGAATATTCCGTGACAGAGCGTCTCGACGTTCATTATCTTCGAGAGAATCCACCAAATCCCAGATGATACTCACAAGAAGCACTCCCCCGGACCAAGAATGCGCCATATTATACCGCTCCTACACATGTAGCGCAATATCCTGTCGGGGATACCCGAGAAAATGCCCTACGGACCGCCCAATACAAAATGCGGCCCTTAGCCCACGTTTAGAGCCACATCAAAGGGAAAAAATCGTTTACTTGCTAAAGCTCTGGACAGCGGCGGTTTCGTTGTCATATACGTCGAAGACCGTCATCAGTTTGGTCACTTGCAGCACTTCTTTGAATTTCGCGCCCAGATTGCAGAGCTTGAGCGTCCCGCCTTGCGATCGCGCGCTGTGGAACGTGGCCACCAATGTTCCCAATCCGGCGCTGTCGATGTATGTGACATTCGACATGTTCAGCACGATCTTTTTATGGTTGCTGGCTAGCAAACCCTTGACTCGTTCACGGAAGGAATTGCTTTCCTCGCCCAAAACGATTCGCCCGTCCAGATCCACGACTGTGACCCCGCTTACTTCTCGATCCGTCATTCTCAGTGCCACGTTTTCGCCTCCTGGCAAATTCAAATCCGACTACGATGATATGTTCCTATGAGAGGTCCTGACTGATTGGCGTCTCGCGCCGATGCCTCAATAATAGTCCGAGCACGACATATAATACCCACAAGTACCACAAATCAGCTTGCAGTGATTCTGATCTAATCGACAAAAACATACGGGGCAATAGACCGAAGCATTAGCCGTCCCGAGGCCAGCATTCCGGGGCGCAGGTGTATTCGATTCATGGACCGCGGCTTCTGGTTCCGTTGTTAGCAATCCTTGGGTATCCATCGGCCAAACGTTTATAGCATATCCGGTTCACGTGGCAAAGCATCGTGCAACATATTGCAAAGGCATAGCCTGCCACTACGAAAATCCATCACACTGCGACGGCCTACTGCGCTAATCTGTATGCGACTGGCGTTCGCGCCACGACATCAGCAGAGACAATGAGGACGTCCCCCATGATCGAATCCATGCAGCGCGTCGTAAAACTCGGACTGCTGATAATTGCAGGGCTCGCGGTGTCGACCGCTGCCTCAGCGCAGCGTGGATTCGGCCATGCAGGGGTGTTCGCATCAACGGCGCGTGCCGCTTTCTCGCGGCCGAATGTAGCGCCCCCCGTGAATGTACGCCCCATCGTTACGCTAGTCCCTGTCCGTCCGGTCGCGCGGCATATTCTGAGCATGAGAGGTTCTTCAGCGACCGCGGCGCAGACAATACAGTTCGGTTCCTTGTTCGTCTCCTCGAATCCGAATTCCGATGGAATCGCGGGCTCGCAAGTAACTCTTAGCCAACTCCTCAATCCCGTTCCTGGTTTGGGTTTCGACTATTCGAATCTGGCCGCCATCAATCGCGACCTCGCCGTTCGCGCTGTGATCGACCCGATTACACAGCAAGAGCTCGCCCTGAGTGAGCGCCTGCTACAAGAGACACCAACAACGCCGATAAGTTTCCCGTTTTTTGGTACTGAGTCGCAACCCGTTGTAATGCTCGAACAACAGCCCCCACAGGTGATCGTCGTGCAACAGCCGGAGCTGCAAGCGAAGGAGATGGCGACCGAAGCTTCCGCATCTTCAGGACAAGTCGCAGCAGCGGCGCAGCAGCAGCCACTCCCAAACGTGGGCGATTTCGTGCTGGTGCTGAATGATGGCACGCAAATCCACGCAGTAGCCTTCACGCGACAGAGTGATCGCATCGTCTACATCACGGCGGATGGAATGCGCCGGTCGTTCCCCATAGACAACTTTGACGTTGCCGCCACGCGACGTTTCAACAACGAGCGCGGAACACCCCTTCAGCTTACGCTTTAAGAAGAGATATGCCGGCTGTTCGGACACCGCCGGATATCAAAAACAAGCGTTCTAGATTATTTCCCCGAAGGATGAATTGATCCAGGCATAAAGTAGCCTGTCTCGGGTAAGCCGGCGCGCTCGAATTGAATCGTAGTGTGCGTGATGTGAAAGCGGTCTGCCAGGCGTTCGCGAATTGCCCTCAAGATTCGCTCGCTATCTTCCATGTGCATGTCAGGAATGCGCACGTGACAGGAGATCGCTTGCAGGTCCGTACCGATGGTCCAGACATGAATATCGTGAACTTCCTTGACATTATCGACGGCAAGTATTGTTTGCGCCACACTATCCAGTTTCAAATGTCTCGGCAAACCCTCCAATAAAATGTGGCTGCTCTCGCGCAAGATTCCTAGCGCACTCCATAGCACCATCAGGCCGATAGCCATCCCGATCGCCGGGTCTACCCAGCGCGCGCCAGTCCAGCGAATCGCCAGCGCGCCTGCAAAAATCGCCACGTTCGACAGCGCATCACCGAAATTGTGAATCAAGATACTGCGAAGATTCAGATCTTTTCGCCCGCCCACCAGCCCTAGAGTGATTCCGCCGTTGACGCACAGCGCGAATACAGCGACTCCGAGCATCATCGCGGTGTGTACTTCGACTGGGCGCCGCAGCCGCTGGTATGACTCAAATAAAATATAACCGGCTACCAACACCAACAGAATTGCGTTCACGAATGCCGCAAGAATTCCTGACCGATGATACCCATAGGTTTTTTCCGCCGTGGGCGGCCGCACGGACAACCGCACCGCAATCCACGAAATCAGAATGGTGGGAAGGTCCGTGAGATTGTGTACGCCGTCGCTTATGAGCGCGATTGAATGGCCCAGCATGCCCGAGGTAAATTCGACGACCACAAGAACGAGTGTGGCGAGCATCGCAGCGCCAAGCACGCCGCTTGAGCCGGTCGCGTAGCCGTGCGAAGGGCCTTCGCCCTGATGATCAGCGTGCAAATGCATGGCGCGATTCTACCTGCAGAAAGCCGACACGCGTAGTACCGCGCTCAACAAAATACTCCAATTCAACAAGGCCCGCGGAAGCTCACCACCACGACACCTGCGACGAACAAGCATTTGACTTCACCAACCGTCGCCCCTACGATGAAATTGAGCCTCCCGTATTGCGTTTTGGGGTGGGTTTTTCGGGAGCAGCTCAGTCCAACGATAACCCTGTTCGATGCGCCGGAATGTCACCAAACTGGTCTTTTGGGGAGTGCGCGGCTCTATTCCGACATTAGATCGCGGAATGTGGCGCTATGGCGGAAATACGCCTTGCCTCGATATGGCCACGCCGGACGGTACGCGAATCGTCCTTGATTGCGGCACAGGTCTTCGCATGCTTGGCAATCATTGGGCAAACACCCAGGGCGACCAGCCTCTACAAGCACACGTTTTTGTGACGCATTATCATTGGGATCATATCCAGGGCATTCCTTTCTTTCGGCCATTTTATTTGCCTCAGAATGACTTTCACTTTTACAGCTTCCAATCCAAGTATCTGGGACGCGATAGTCTTCGCCAGGTGCTCGAAGCACAGTTAGCACGCCCCTATTTCCCCGTTGATTTATCTCTGATGCATGCGAACCGCGAATTTTCAGAAATTACCGGAGGCAACCAGTTCGATGTTAACGGCACTAAAGTGACGGCCCGATGGCTAAACCATCCTCAAGGGTGCCTAGGGTATCGGATGGAAACGCCGGCCGGCACGATCGTTTATGCCACGGACAATGAGCCGGGAGTCCCGGAAATGGATAAGAATCTTCGTGAGCTAGCGGCCGGGGCCGACGTCTTAATTAACGACGCGCAGTGCTCTCCTGAACAGTTGGCTTCCACGCGGAAAGGATGGGGCCATTCGAGCTGGCTGGAAGGCGTGAAGCTCGCACGCGAATGCGGCGCGAAAAACCTGGTCCTGTTTCACCACGATCCAGATTCCTCCGACCGGGTCGTGGACGGCTATCTTTACGCAGCGCGACAGGAATTTCCCAATACGTGGGCAGCAACCGATGGGATGGGGATTCAGCTCGAAGACCGGAATGTGGAATTCAAACTCCGCGAATCGCGCGTCGGACAGCGACGCCCGGTGCATTTCTCCGCGACGGTCAGCGGAAGATCACAGGATGGCGTGCCGTTTCAAGAATACGCAGTGCTCAAAGAATTGAATCTGCGCGGCGGCTACATGTGGCTGTCGCATGCTCCTCAGTTGCAGTCGCAGATGAACATTCGAGTTGATTGTGGCACCCCGGAACACCCGAGCCCCATCGTCCTTCGCGCGTCAGTGGTTCACTGCGATGTTGGGCACGATAAAGATCGTGTAGGCGTCGGGGTTACCTTTATCGACGACCACGAAGCTCCCTTTCCCTTCGACTGAAATTTCCAAGTACATATGCTTGGGCGTTTCTTGTGTGACGCGGGTCGCCGGAATTGCCGAGGTGAATTGTTAAGCCTTCAGCGCCGGAATTTCGCGCATTCTTGCAAGCGCGCGCCGCACATGCGGAATCGTAATTGATCCTCCAACGATCAGCACGATGTTCAACGCATCGATCACTTCGTGACGTTTCCACCCCACTTCAGCGCATCGCTGCACATGGTAAGTAATGCAATCGTCGCAGCGCAGTACCGCCGACGCCACCAATCCGAGCAACTCCTTCGTCTTGACGGGCAGTGCTCCTTCTTCATACGCCTGATGATCAAGGGCGAAGAAGCGCTTGATGCCCAGATGTCCGCATGCAAGAATTTCTTCGTTCATGTCCTTGCGAAAGTTTTCATAGTCCTCAAGATTGTCTGCCATCGCGGCCTCCTACAAACGTGGTTCGCGTCAGTTTAGCCGAGGGATGCGTGTTTGCGAAATCGCCGGGCGTATATTCCTAAATTGAACACGCATACAGCGACGGCAATTACGACCAGCAGCGTCGCCGGAACATTCGGATAAACAACAGCATCAAGACAATGTAATAAGAAGGGCCCATTGTAGGGCACGACCCCCGCGCGCGCTTCGCACCAGTTCTCAGCGAGCGTCAGCGGGCAAATGAGCGCCGTCGTTTCCGCAATCATTCCGTAAACAATAGTCGCCACGTGGACCCAGGCCAGCCAGGGCCGCCGTCGGGTGAATAATGAGCCGAAAATGACCCACGCGACAAAAGTGAGATGCGCGAAGAGCACGCCATCTGCCATTGCGAGATAAAATTTGTGATGCACTTGCATTCACCAACCTGAATTATATCTCTCGCGCGGGGCGCGGGCCGTTGCAGCCGCGTCTGCTTGACCATGGGATGAAAACGGTATAGAAAAGACTGGCGGTGATCAACGCATAATCCCGCCGTACCGCGGATTTTGCAATTTCTGTGTGCCCGACTCCGATGCAATCGTCGAAATAATGTGGCGCAACCCCAGTGAGTGACGGTTGCAATGACCACCACTGCGCAAAAGAGCTCAAGCATATGCCTTCCTCCCGTCGCGACATTAACGTTACGCTGGTTCAGGAGTGGAGTGGTGGCTGCGTCCGTTCCATCCAAGACTATCTAGTCGGTGAAGAGCCGCTGGAGATGCGAGTCGGGAAGCATCCCCTTGCCGTGACAATGCGCACGCCCGGCCACGACATCGAGCTCGCCGCTGGATTTCTCTTCACCGAAGGCTTGATTCAGATTCGCGAGCAAATTGTTGCCATCGACCATGCCGCCGATTGCAAACCTACCGAACGCGGCAACGTCGTCCAAATCGAGCTTGTTTCCGACGCCGCGTTGGATCTCGAAAACACCCAGCGCAATTTCTTCGCTTCGTCGAGTTGCGGCATTTGTGGCAAGGCCACCATTGAATCGGTGCGCGCGCGCGGCATGCGCCCGCCGAATCAAAATTTTCGCCTTGATCCCGAAACTCTTTGCCGCATTCCGGAGACACTCCGTTCCGCACAGCAGATTTTCGGACGCACAGGTGGCCTTCACGCCGCGGGGCTGTTCGATGCAGGCGGCAAACTGCTCGCCGAGCGCGAAGATATTGGCCGTCACAACGCGGTGGATAAAATTATTGGTTGGGCGCTACGCGAAAATCATTTGCCACTTTCCGATTCGGTCCTCATGGTTAGCGGGCGAGGCGGCTTCGAAATCATTCAAAAAGCGGCGATGGCGGGCCTGCCCGTTGTGGCTTCGGTATCAGCCTGTTCCAGTCTTGCGGTGCAGTTGGCGCGTGAAGTCAATATGACACTTGTCGGTTTTTTGCGTGACAGGCGAT
Source organism: uncultured Acidobacteriota bacterium (assembly GCA_963757905.1). Taxonomy (GTDB): domain Bacteria; phylum Acidobacteriota; class Terriglobia; order Acidiferrales; family UBA7541; genus DAHUXN01. Next base: position 347,908 of record CAVWSV010000007.1, read on the forward strand.
TCGTTGTGTATTCGGGAGGCGAACGTCTGGGCCTGGGAAAAGAACACGCTTCGTTGCCAGCCGAATTGTGACAGACAGTATTCCCAGTGTAAGCAACTATGGGCGCGTGCCCTTCAGGTTCTGGGTAATGCTGCGACACCTACATCTTCCAACGTATACGCCACACGGCGTAATCGGACTTGTAGGTTTGATGATAAGTTCTGCACTTCTTTCCTGTGGGCTTCCAAATGTGCCTCAGTCAAATCGCTTATTTGCCGCCCGAACCGGTCGAGAGCATTCTGGGATTCTGCGGTAAGCGCGGATGTGCTTTGCCGCGCCGAGGCTACCACGACCGCATTTAGGGTGGCTGCTGCTTGTTGGCTCAAGGACTCGCAAAACCTCTTTACGATCTGATCGGAAAGCGCATTGAGACGTAGCACTGTCTGATCGTAGGAAAAGTTCAGTTTGCTCTCGATATAACTGCAAAACTCCTTGCATCGATGGTTGAGCAGTTCGCATAGCTGAGCATCGAGCTTCTGATCAGTCGACTGGCAATTTTCGACATGGACCATGTTCTCTATCGCAGACGCGAGAGCGGCTTGAAAACTCTCGTGAGCGTCATTCCCTAGGTCTTCCGCGCCCATCGAAAAGCGGGTTGCCGCCGTCTCATCACATCCAATTTCCGATTCCACGACCGGAACCGCTCTATCCTGTCGCGTAGTCGTGCGATTGTCGTGACCCAAGGGGTGGCCGTCAGCAAGGCTCTCCCTCACCGGGCGCATATCGTTCATTCGGGCCCGCCCATTCGTAGCGGTTGCGCCTGCTGGAACAGCCGACCTGTAATTCGGATATAGCGGATCCGTCAGAAAGGCAGCGCTATTGCGCAACAGCCCGAGGAGAGCCTGCTTGGCCCTTGGCCAGCTTGAGCGTCGAAATCGGATGCACTCGCTCGATACTGCACGGCTCAGCCGGCTTCCTGCATTGGCCAGCAGAATGCGGCGTTCAGACAGCCAGTTCTGGTAATTCGTCCGCGGATTTGTCATGAGATACCTCACATTGACGAGAAGAATCACGAATGCCATATTGTCGCATTTTATTCCACAGTGTTTTGGTGCTTATACGCAAAGCACGGGCCGTTTCGGTCCGGTTCCAACGCGATTTAGCCAAGCAATCCTCAATAATGCGCCGCTCCGAGTCTGCCCGAACCGAGTACACCAGTTGTTTCAGACCGGGTTCAGGCGTGGCTTGCTCTACCGCTTCGAGTCGCGATTCCCGGAGCTGCGTTATAAGTGTGTCCTCATCGCCCAGTACCAGATACCTGCAGACGAAGTTTTTCAGCTCTCGGACGTTTCCTGGCCAAGAATATTGGACACATGCGTTCTTGATTCGCTTTGAAAATGATCGCAGCGGACAGCCCAACTCGGTGGACAACTGCTCCATAAAATAGTTAAGGAACAATGGAATATCTTCGCGGCGTTCGCGCAACGCAGGAATGCGGAGGGTGATGGTATTGAGACGATAATAGAGGTCCGGACGAAATAGCTGCTCGTCTAAAGCCTTATGAATATCGATATTGGTGGCCGCCAGAATCCGCACGTCGACGGTGAGCGTTCGCCGCCCACCGAGGCGCGAAAATTGTTGGTCCTGCAGCACGTGCAACAGCTTGGCCTGAAGTGCCGAGGACATCTCACCGATTTCGTCGAGCAGAATCGTTCCATGATCGCACAACTCAAATTGACCTGGCTTCGACTTCACCGCTCCCGTGAAGGCCCCAGCCTCGTATCCGAAAAGTTCGCTTTCCAGGAGCTCGGATGGCAATGCGGCGCAATTCACCTTCAAAAACGCGCTTTGTGACCTTGGAGACCCTGCGTGCAGAGCGCGGGCAAAAAATTCTTTTCCCACCCCTGACTCGCCAAGCAATAGTACCGGCACATCGACTTGAGCAATGCGTTCAATCTGCTTACTGAGCTCTTCTATGGCTGGACTATGCGTGAACCGCATCTCGTGTCCAGTAGCACTGGCAGGGGGAAAGCTAGGCTTCTGTGGCGACGTCTCCTTGAAGGAAATGACGCGGGGCGAAGCGCTCATTATTGCTCCTCGAATCGGGTCAGGACGGCTGTGCTGGCCAAGTGATTTTCGCGAATGTACGCCTTTTAGGAACGCCTACATCGCAAAGCAATACCGTCTTCCTGAGTTTGTTTTCTGGGCCCAAGCGCCAGCCTATTAGTAACTCGACTGGCGCGCTATCGGTCGAGCGCTGCATTCGCGGGGGGAAAAGTCCTTAGAACAGTGTGAAGCCAAAAGAGGTCGATTCTTTAGCCCGGACTCCCTCGTTCGGCGGAGTATTTTACAGATAATACAGGCTTTAGGAACCCGGCAAAGTCCCATTAAAATATCAGGTATTACACCTACGTTATTTCATGTATCCCGAAGATTGATGAGAACGTGGGAGGCGGGGAGGAACGCGGCTTGTTTCGCTGTTTCGCCAAGAACTGGACGAGCTAGTGCCCTGTGGTTGCTGGCCCGCTCGGAGTATCGACAATGATTTCAGCAGCGTCGAACGAGGCCAAGACGCGCCGAACTAGAACTGCAACTTCGCCCCGAGAAGAAGGCGTCGAGGGTTATTACCCTGGCTCGAATACACTCCGAAGTTGGATAGGCTGTTCAGGCTCAAGGAAGGGGCCGCGAAATTTACTAGGTTGAATATGTTCAGAACTTCAGCCGAAAATTCCAAGTGAATCCGCTCGGTGATCGGGATCCGTTTCCCCAGCGAAAAATCCAAATTCCATCTCGGTTGGAGACGAAGCTGATCAAATGGAATTTGCCCATTAACACTCAAAAGCGGCCGAGAGCAAGAACTGACTACTGCTGCTGGATTGGCAAACATATTCAAACCACTACCCTTGGGCGCATTCCCGGCGGTGGCAACCCCGCCCGAGCCAACAACGTTGTAGTTCTGCCCTTCGAGGCCGTGCAGCCTCGTGGAGCAAATGGCAGCCGTGCCATTGCTTTCCCATGCGCCATAGTCACCATTGGCGGAAATATACAACGGCGTGCCGGTGTAAAAGCTGTAGATGCCGGACGTGTACCAACCGCCAGCGATTCGATCAAGCGCCCCAGTCATATTATGGGCTGTGCCCTTGCCGAAGGGCAACTGGTAGTAAAACCAAACATTGACCACATGCCTACGATCGAAGGATTCCGACGACTTATCGAGACCGAAGTTGTAGGGGCTGTTCGCCGATGAACCGTTTTGCTGATCTACACCCTGATTGCCGATGGCGTGGCTCCAAGTCCAGTTGGCTTGAAACTGAAGACCGTTTGCAAAACTTTTGTTCAGACTAACGAACCCAGCTTGATAGTTCGAAAAGCCGCCATCCGTGATGCCGTAGGACTGGAAGGACTGAATATTATCGAGCGGCGTTGGTGTGACTCGATTCAATTCATCCAATGAGAAGAAGTTCAAAGAGCCGTTGATGAGGTCGGTTGGGTCCTGCGACGCGACCATCTGGCTGCAGCTCGAAAAGCCGCTTCCGATGCAGGTGGACGCTCCAATCTGGTTTTCAAAGAATGGCTCGACTGGCACGGCTGTCTTATTTCGCAAAGCTTGCGCTACTCCGTCAAACGCCTGCGCCAGCGTCTGGCCGCTCTGCTTATCTTTCATCAAGTAATCGGCTGCGTTGTACGCAATATCCTGGGGGAGATTGCGGCTCAAGCGTCCAATGTAACCAATTTCAAAAATCGCGTGATGGGGAAGTTCGCGTTGCATCGTGAGGTCGATACTGTGGGAGTGGCCTGGAATCGCATAGGGATCCAATCCGCTCTGCATGAACAGCCCGAAAGGAGCAGCTGCCGTGCCGCTGACAACATAAGGAATCGGCGCTGCCGCAGGAGCAGGAATCGGGACATTATTTCCGTCAACGCCGATGCGGAACGCACTGGTGGGATCGGTCGCGCCATTCGAGCACACCGGCCCTCCGCCGGTGAAGACCGGGCCCGCGCATGCACTGACGTCGAGCAAGCCGCCCGTCGTCAAAGGCAATGAGTCTTGGTTGATGTCACTCATGCGGTCATAAACCAACGCATAACCGAACCGCAAAACGGTTTTATTGTCGCCGAAGATACGGTTCTTGAATGGCACTTGCCACGCCATAGCGATGCGTGGCGCGAATTGATGCCAGTTAGTAACACGCATATCGCCTGTGAACGGAGCAGGAAGATACCTGACGGGCGTAACACCGAAGAGAGGATTGAAAGCTTGGCCTGGCAGGACTCCGTTATTCAGCGAATTCGCGCGGCTTGACAAGTAGCCTAGATAATCGACTGGCGTGTTGGTGGCAGCGTATACGAGGACGTCGTATTTACCGTTCGCCTCCGTCGGGACAGGTTGCGCGCCCCAATTCAGGCCAAGCGTCAGAGTAAGCGAAGGGCGCACTTGCCAAATATCTTGAAGATAGCCATTGACGGCAGGGATGAAGCTTTGCGAAAAAGCCGGGGTTCCAAGGGGATTCGGCTGGAACTGGCCGTTGCGTGTGATTACTTGCGAACTGCGGTCAACCATGCCGAGCACCGTCGCGTACAGCTCGTTCCACCGAAGCGCGTCACTCGATTTGAGACAGTTCGCCGTTGCACCACTCGAAGGACAGATCGAAGGCTCATAAGTGCTGCTGATTTTTAGGAACTCACCGCTACCATTTCCTGTTGATTCACTGTAAAGAAGCGGCCCTGCGGTCAGACCGCCCGCGAAATTGTCGGTCTTGACGAAGTAATCGTGGGAGAGATCACCCGAGGCACCAAACTGGAACAAATGACGTCCGTGGATCCAGCTGAAGTCTTGGGCCAGATACCATTTATGTCCGTCGAAGACGCGCGATCGAGCGGACTGTGTAGCCATGTTGACTGGGTCCGCGAGCAGCTTTGACGTACTATTGTTCGTGCCTGGTCCCTCACCGGCGAGGACCAAGGCTTGCTGGGTTCCCGACACCAAAGGACTTGGAGCCTGCCGGGTCCAGCCCCACCAACTACGCAAGTATGAGCCGTGGCTCACTGAAGTCCAGTTCGGGGAAAGCTGGCCTGTTACTTCAAACGTCCAGAACTGTGGCTTTATTGGATCTTGGGCTGTGGAGTGGGGCGCGGAGGTGTTCAAGATACTGAACTGTTCGGTTCCGACACGGGCTACGTTCGCATAGTGATATGTGGCGAAGGCGCTCCATTTTGCATTGATCTTATAATCCAAGCGTACTACAGCGATGTCTTCCGAAATTGGTGTTGGAGCGTCGAAAGTAAACCCTGTCGTGTTTAAGCCGTCGCCCAGCGACGCGTTGTTGCCCGTAGGATAAAGCGCCAATTGCGATTGAATGACAGGGTTGAAACCGAGGTTGCGCGGATCGCAAGATGCGCCTCCGCAAGCGGTGGTAATGCTACCGGATTGAAACGAGTACGGCACAATATTCCCGGCCGTATCGCGAAATTGCAAAATTCCCTGCTTCATCGTTGCGGTGGGGACGACAGCGTTAAAAATCGAAGCGTCATGGAAACGGCGACCTTCGTAATTCCCGAAAAACCAGAAACGGTCCTTCAAAATGGGTCCGCCTGCGGTAAAGCCAAATCGATTGTCCACGCTTTGCGGTCTATTAATGCCCAAGCGGTTATTGGTCCAACTGTTGGCGTTCAGCGCATCGTCGTTGTGATACTCGTAGGCGGAGCCGTGGAAGTTGTTATCGCCGGACTTTGTGAGTAGCGCGACCTGACCCCCAGACGAACGGCCGAACGTGGCGTTGGGATTGGTGGTCGACACCTGGAATTCTTGCGTACTCTCGATGGGTATGGGCACCACGGGCGAGGGGGACGGCTCTCCCGGCGGCGATGCGTACGCGTTATTGCCTTCCAGGTCGCTCGTCACGTCCCCACCATCGAAGCTGAACGTTACTTGTTCGTCTCGAGCGCCGGCAATCTGGCCGGACGGCGAAACCGCTGGTTGATAAAACATCAGTGCGCTGGCACTGCGCGTGAAGACGGGAAGTTCTTCCAAAGCGACGCCGCCAAGCACCGCGCCAACCGTAGCGCTTGTGGTCTGCAGTTCCGCAGTCTCAACATCGCTCACAGTTACAGTTTGGCTTGCAGCGCCCACTTGAAGCATGATGTTGATGGTGTAGGATTTCAATACTTCAACATGAACAGCGTTGGCGACCGCGTTCTGAAATCCCTTAGCTGAGAAAGTCAATGTGTAATCGGAGGGATTGACGGCGGGAAAGACATAGCGCCCAGCGGAATCCGTCTGCGTGGTCTGCGTTACATTGGTGGTATGTTGCGATAGCGTGACACTTGCTCCGGCCACGATCGCTCCGGACGGATCCGTGACTGTGCCAGAAATCAAGCCGGTGGTCGCCGACTGTGCGAAAAGCACCGGCGGAGCAATTGCGATCAAACAAGACAGAATTAAAGTAAGAAAGAAACCATAACGCCGACCCAACATTTGCCACCTCCGTTGAGAACAGCCGAGATGAACCATGGATGCCGCGCACTATAGTGGAGGCCAACAATTCAAGTCAAGAGAAAAAGCTGTATGCATTAGTTGGCACAACTGATATGCAATCTGAATACGAACAATGTGAGACGCCACCAAGCGGTGAGTTTGCATTGAACGGTCTTTGATTTGGGCAGTACAACGCTGAAGGCCCCTGATAACGAGGCGCCACAGGAGAGAGACGTCCCGGGATTGAATCCCAGAGCTCTAAGGATTAAAGGATGGGTGATTCTCCGTACGCTAATCGAAGAACTTTAGCGCGCGATTGAATGATGTGCTCGTACATCAGGCGCCGCGCCAATTCCGGATCGTGGCCGCGAATGGCTTGGACAATCTCGGAATGTTCCTTCACCGGGGCCTCGCCGTAATAACCGATGCCAATTGCCGCATACATCACGCGTTCCATATGGCATCGCATGTCGGAAACGGCGCGCACCAGCATGGGGTTACGCGTCAGGCGAGCCATGCCGATGTGAAAAGCTGTGTCCGCCTTGATAAAGCGCTCATAACTCGCACGATCCCGCGTTTCGTATTCCGTCTGGGCGAGCCGCTCAAGTTCGTCCGCCAACTTGTCATCATTGCCTTTGCGCGCCGCCAATTCAGCGCATGCTCCCTCCACCGCGGCGCGAAATTCGTAAATCTCGTTGAGCCAGTTGATGGTCATCGAGCTCGCAAAGTAGCCCCGGTTAGGAACGATGCGCAGTAAGTTTTCTTGTTGCAAACGGACAGCGGCCTCGCGCACTGGAGTGCGGCTGCTCTTATAGCGCTTCGCGAGTTCCTTTTCACCGAGCGCCTCGCCCGGGGGGTAAACCCCGCGAATGATGTCTCGTTTTAGGCCCTGATAAAGGCGCTCACTCAAGGTACTGCGGCCATTCTGAGGGGCCGCGAAGGAATCCCGAAACCCTCCCTGCGAACGTCGAGAAGGCATCGGTCGCCGAGCCTTGGGACGGCGAACTTTGCTAGCGTGGGATTTTTTCGAGCTTGGCAAACCCGCTCCTTGGTGTGAAATGAAAGAGTAAATGAGATTCGATGAAAGTGCAAGAAATCGAAACCCGCCCGACGAGGTGCCATCGCGCACCAGCTTTCGCCGGAGGACCTGCATGCGTTTGGTATACCATGATTGTCTTGACACTTTGAATGATGGCGGTGTAGCGTCCGTCCGCAACATACAATGGCGATGGGTCGAAATGTTCAATGATCAAGACCAGTGATCAGCAAATTGCAACGCAAGCCCGGGCATTCCCGGTAGAGGACATTCGGGCGCTTTTCCCCGCACTAAAAACCTCCGACGATTTCGTCTTTTTCGACAATGCCGCCGGCGCTCAGGCACCCCAGATAGTGGTGGATGCAGTAACGCGGCACCTGATCGAGTGCAACGTCCAGCGCGGCGGACGCTATGGAAGGAGCCAGAAAGTAGACGCGGCGATTGCGCGTGCGCGGCAGAGCGTGGCGGATTTTTTGAATGCCAGTGACCCGCGAGAAGTTTCCTTCGGAATGAATGCAACTTCATTTATCCGGCTGGTGAGCCTGGCTATCGGTCAGAGTCTAGGCGAGCGGAACGAAATTGTCGTCAGTGACATGGACCACGAAGCAAACATCGCCACGTGGCTGGCATTGGAAAGAGAAGGCGCAAGATTTCAGTGGTGGCGCATGCGCGAGGATGGCGGCCTGCATGTGGAGGATCTTGAGCCGCTTCTTTCATCTCGGACCAGATTAGTGGCGTGCACGGTGGCTTCAAACGCCACCGGGTCAATCGTTGATGTCACAAAAGTGGCCAGCGTGGCGCACGCGGCAGGAGCGGAAGTTTTCCTGGATTGCGTGCACTATGCCCCGCACGGACCGATTGACGTCCAAGAATTCGGTTGCGATTATCTGGTTTGCTCGGGATATAAAATTTTTTCGCCGCACATGGGGTTTCTGTGGGGCCGCCGGGAAGTGCTGGACCGTCTGCCGACCTTCCGTGAAGATTTCATTCCCAACGAAGCGCCTGCAAAAATTGAAGTTGGCACGTGCGTCTACGAAAATATCGCGGGGATGGATGCCGCGGTTTCTTATTTGGAGTTCCTTGGAGAACGCCTCACGTCAAACGGAGCCCGCGAATCGAGGCGCCAGAGGATAGTGCGAGCGATGGAAGGGATTCGCGATTACGAAGCATCTCTTTCGCGGGAATTTTTGCATGTCCTGGCAGATTCTGGCGCAGACGTATATGGGATACGCGATCCGGCGCTCGTTGGACTCCGCGTTCCCACCCTTCTCTTCAATATCAAGGACGTTGCGCCGGGCGCAATGGTCGAGGCGTTGGCCAAAGCGGGAATTGGCGTGCGCGATGGGCATATGTATGCTCCGCGATTGATGCGAAGACTTGGCCTAAGCGAGCAAGCGGGAGCAGTCCGCGCCTCCTTGGTGCACTATAACACCCTCGGGGAGATTCATCGCTTCGCCAATATCCTGCACGATTTCCGTCAATATCCGTGAAAGGAACTCCCTCGCCTCTTTTCCATCGAGCGGACACGCAGGGTAGAATTAGCCGCATTCAGTCTTAGCGCTTTTCTTTGCCCTCGGTTGCCGCCCTTGCAGCGATTCGGACTGATATGCGATTGGTATATCAGATCCATGCGTAGCGTTCGTTGCCAGCCTGTGGTAAGCTCCGTGCCGTTTGACCACAATTCGCAGTTAAACGTAGCTGGATCCAGTACGTAATAGCCGAACGGGACTGCGCTAGGTCGGCAGGGATAAACGGGGATAAAGGAAAAAGGAATGCTTTCAGACGGTCAGATACGGGCAATTCGATCCCGGTTCCCAATCTTTAGACGCAAGATTTATTTGAACTCCTGCTCGCAAGGTGCGCTTTCGGATTCGGTGGATGCGGCTTTGCGCCAGTACATCGCAACCTGGCACGAGGGAGGCTCGCCTTGGGATCTTTGGGTGGAGGAATACGAGGCTGTGCGGGCGCAGTTTGCGCGGTTTATTGGGGCTGAAGCAAGCGAAGTTGCCGTTATCCCAAGCGCCTCGGCGGGAATGAACTCGATTGCCAGCGCCTTCGACTTCACCCTGCGACGGAAAGTTGTCATGGGCGAATTCGAGTTCCCGACGATGGGCCACGTGTGGCTGGCACAGCAGCGACGCGGAGCGCAAATTGAGTTTATCGCGGCCCGAGAAGGACGCTTGCCCGCCGAATCCTATGCGCGCGCAATCGATGATCAGACAGCCGTTGTGCCGCTGACGCACATATGCTTCATGAATGGCTTCCGTTCCGATGTGTCAGAGATCACGCGCTTGGCCCATGCGAAGGGCGCTCTGGTGTTCATGGACGATTATCAGGATTGCGGCACGCGACCCGTGGATGTGAAGTCCCTGGACGTAGATTTTTACGTGAGCGGCACGCTCAAGTATCTGCTCGCGTCTTCGGGCGTAGCATTTCTCTACGTGCGGAAGAACCTGATCCGTTCGCTGATTCCGACGATTTCGGGCTGGTTTGCCCAAGCGCAGCCGTTTGCATTTGACGTAAAGCATTTGGACCTGGCTGAAGACGCGCGTCGCTTTGAGGCCGGCACACCGCCGATTCCGAATATATACGCGGCCGGCGCGGGAATCGCGCTACTGCAAGAGATCGGTCTCGAAAACGTGTCGCAGCAAGTGTGCGCGCTAGCCCAAGCGCTGATCCAAGGGGCGCGCGGCCTGGGAATTCGCGTGAAAACGCCTTTGGACAGCGTGGGACCGCTCGTCGTGCTGCAATCGAATAACGTGGACGCAGTAATTGCGAAGCTCGCGGAGCAGAACATCGTCGTGTCTGGACGTCACGATGGCCTGCGGATTTCCTTTCACGTGCACAACACGTTCGATGATGTACGCCAGGTGCTCGATGCGCTCGAGAAATTTCCTGAACTAATGGCGCACGAGGAACAGGCAGTGTAGGCGCAGATCTCAAGCGCCTGTCGCCGGTGGGAACAATAATAATTGACACCGACAGTGAGCAAACTCAATCACCAAGCAGCCGTTGACGGAGTTCTCGACAAGGAGCGAGGCCTGTCGCGAGCGTTAAGCACACGTCAGATGACGATGATTGCCATCGGCGGCGCGATCGGCACGGGGCTGTTTCTTGGCAGTTCTTTGGCTGTGCATACGGCGGGACCCGCGGTGATTGCCAGCTACCTGCTTGGGGCCGTACTGGCCCTGCTGCTGATGGGAACGCTCTCGGAAATGGCCGTTGCGCACCCGACTGCCGGTTCCTTCGGCGTTTATGCGGAGCTATATGTTAATCGCTGGGCTGGCTTCGTGGTTCGTTACACCTATTGGGCTTGCCAGTGCATAGCAATAGGCGGCGAAGCGACGGCCGTGGCGATCTACTGCCGCTGGTGGTTTCCGCAGGTTGCGCCGTGGATATGGATCGTCCTGTTTTCGCTGTTGCTGGTCATCGTCAACGCGAGCGGCGTCGGGAATTTTGGCGAGTTCGAATATTGGTTCGCCATGATCAAAGTTGTCGCGATTCTCGCCTTCATTGGATTTGGCATCGTTGTTCTGTTCGGGCTCATGCCGTCCGCGCCGAGCCCCGGCTTGCGGAACTTCACCAGCGGCGGAGGATTCTTCGCTCATGGATGGACTGGCGTTTGGATGGCCATGTGTTTCGTCATTTTCAGTTATATCGGCACGGAAGTCGTGGCGGTCACGGCAGGTGAAGCGCAGGCTCCAGACGAAGCAGTGCCGAAAGCGATGCGCCGCATGGTGTTTCGGCTGATACTTTTTTACATCGGTTCCATGATTGTTCTTGTGGGAGTGGTGCCATGGATGAGCATTCAACCGGGCGCCAACGTCACCGCCAGTCCCTTCGTCAGCGTCTTCCGGTTAATGCACATACCCGCGGCCACTCAAGTGATGAATTTCGTGGTTCTCACGGCGGCTCTTTCCAGTATGAACTGTGACCTCTACCTCGCCACGCGAATGATTTTTTCGCTTTCCCGCGGCGGATACGCGCCCCGAGGCCTGGGCCTGGTCACAGCGAGAGGAGTTCCGTTGCCGGCCCTGCTGTTGTCGACGACAGGCTTGGTCATCGCTACGGTTGTCGCGATCCTCTACCCGTCGAGCGCTTACGTTTACCTGTTTGGGATCGCGCTGTTTGGCGGGCTATTCGTGTGGGTGATGATTTTCATAACGCATCTTTTTTTTCGTCGCGCTTGGAAAGCTCGGGGCGGACGCCGGCTGCCGGTGCGGATGATCGGATACCCGTATACATCCATACTCGGCGCTGTGGCTGTCGCGGGAATCATTATCACGACCTGGTGGGTGCCCGGAATGCGCCCAACGATTCTTTCCGGGTTGCCGTGGCTGGCATTTCTAACGATCTCTTATTTGTTTTGGAGACGCGGCCAAAGCACAGGCAGCGCCATTGCATCGGCGGAATCGCCTGAGAATCCCGCGCCCTGAACCGTATCGCGCCAAAGGCAAACGATTTGGAAAGAACTTCGAATCCGAGAAGGGGAAAAAAGACAACCATGATCGATGCTGGTGTTCGCCACACGTGCCGTTCTTCGCTACTTGCGCTGCTTGGTGGAATGCTTCTAGCCGCCACAGTATTCGCACAATCTTATCCTCCAAGCTTGTACGAAGGCATGCGTTGGAGATTGGTGGGGCCTTTCCGCGGTGGGCGAGCGGAAGCAGCGACGGGCATTCCCGGCGACCCGAACACGTACTATTTCGGCGCGGTCGCAGGAGGCGTCTGGAAGACGACGGATGGCGGTCTTACGTGGACGCCTATCTTTGACCACGAGCCAACTTCATCCATTGGCGCCATCGCCGTCGCGCCCTCGAATCACAATATTATTTATGTGGGTACCGGCGAAGAGTGCTTGCGCAACGACATCACCTTTGGGGACGGCGTTTACAAATCCACGGACGCGGGCAAGACGTGGAAAAACATCGGTCTGCGCGATACGCAGCACATCGCCACCGTTCTTGTGAATCCCACAGATCCGAACAACGTTTACGTGGCGGCAGTCGGACATGCGTTCGGTCCGAACAGCGAGCGGGGCGTATTCCACTCCACCGATGGCGGCGCGACTTGGCAGAAAATCCTTTACGTTGACGACAAAACCGGCGCGACCGATCTGGTGGCGGATCCGAAGAATCCGCAAATCATGTTTGCCGCGATGTATCAAGTCCGCCGCACCGCCTACAGCATGATCAGTGGGGGTCCCGGGAGCGGACTCTACAAGTCTATCGACGGCGGCACCCATTGGAGGCATCTGGAAGGACACGGTCTCCCCGATGGAATTCTTGGTCGAATCGGCGTCGCAATCTCTGGCGCGGACTCGAATCGCGTTTACGCGATCATCGAGGCCAAGGTGAACGCGATCTATAGCTCAAATGATGGCGGTGAAAATTGGAAGATGGTGAACGACGAGCCGCTGTGGGTGCGGCCGTGGTATCAAAATCACATCTATGCGGATCCCAAGAACGTCGACACTCTCTACTCCCTCGATGTGGGTCTCTTCCGTTCCACGGATGGAGGGCATACTTTCAAAACGCTTCCTCTGAACCATACAGATAATCATGATCTCTGGATCGATCCAACGAATCCTGAACGCATGATTGAAGCAGACGACGGCGGCGCAACAATTACTACAAACGGCGGCGCTACGTGGACACTGGAAAATAATCAGCCGACGGCGCAGTTCTATCACGTCACCACCGACAACGAATTCAACTATTACATTTATGGCGCGCAGCAAGATAGCGGCACTGTCGCCATTCGCAGCCGCACGGACTCCGGCGCCATCGGAGAAAAGGACTGGCACTCCGTGGGCGGCGGCGAGTCGGGCTTCATCTGTCCAGATCCGCGGGACCCGGAAATTATTTTCGCGGGAGACCATAACGGTCACTTTACGCGTTATGACGGCCACACTGGCCAGATTCAGGATATTGCTCCCTGGTTTGGCGCGCGCGCCCATCCTGCCTCAGATGTGAAACATCGTTTCCAGTGGACTGCGCCGATGCAGATATCGCCTCATGATCCGAACGTTCTCTATCTTGGAGGTGAAGTGGTCTTCAAGACCACTGATGGCGGGATGAGCTGGTCCATCATCAGCCCGGATTTGACGCGTAATGACAAGTCCAAACAGCATTCCACGCCGGAGCCGCTGACTCCTGATAATTCCAGCGCCGAATATTACGACACTGTGTTTGCCATTGCGGAATCGCCCGTGCAGAAGGACCTGATCTGGGCGGGGAGCGACGACGGTTTATTGCACGTGACTGAAGATGGCGGCAAGCACTGGACAAACGCGACGCCGAAGGAAATGCCGGAGTGGTCGCGCGTCGATATGGTTGAACCCTCACCGTGGAATGCGGGGACAGCATATGTTGCGGCAGACCTCCACTTTTCGGATGATTTTCGTCCCATGATTTTCAAGACCACAAACTTCGGCAAAACTTGGACGTCAATTACGAACGGAATTCGAGATCAGGACTATGTGCATTCCGTTCACGCGGATCCGGTGCGTAAGGGCCTGCTGTATGCGGGCACGGAACGGGGTGTCTATGTTTCCTTTGACGACGGCGCACATTGGCAGTCGCTTCAGTTGAATCTTCCCGTCGTGCCCGTCTACGATACGGCCATTCACGGCAATGACTTAGTCATCGCCACTCACGGACGCGCGTTTTGGGTGCTGGACAACATCACTCCTCTCCGGCAGGCAAGCCCCGCGATTGCGTCGCAACCCGCGCATTTGTTTACTCCCGCCGTTGCCTATCGCGAGCGCGGCGGATTCGGTGGCGGCGGGCAAGGGAGCCGCAGAAACGCTGGGCAAAATCCTCCCAGCGGAGCCGTGATTGACTATTACCTAAATTCCACGACTTCAGGTCCAGTCACACTCGACATTTTGGACAGTCACGGCCAAGTCGTGCATCACGCCACAAGCGAAAGGCAAGAGGGCGAGCGGAACGAAATTCGAGGTGGCCGCACAGGAGCACGCGGTACGTCCCTTTCGGCGCGGCCCGGCCTCAATCGCTTCGTTTGGAATTACCGGTTGGATGGACCTACATCCGTGCCAGGCATGGTCATCATGGAAACGCAGAGCGGCGGTCCCTTGGTGCCGCCCGGAAACTACGAGGTGAAGCTCACCGTCGCCGGTCAGGACTACACCACGCCGCTCACTGTGAAGCCTGACCCACGAGTGAAAATTAGTCGTGAGGATTTTGAGAAGCAGTACGAATTTGCTGTGAAGCTCCGCGATCGCGTCACCGAAGTACACAATACCGTAAACGCCATTCGCGCCGCGCGGGCCACCCTTGACGCGCAAAAGAGTGCCGGGTCCGCGCAAGCTATCGCGAGCATCAAGCAGCAGATGGATGAGATTGAAGGACAGCTTATTCAAGTCGCATCCGTCACGCGATGGGCTGCGCTAGTTTATCCCATCGAGCTTGACGCTCAATATGCGGATTTGATGAACGCAGTCGAGAGCGCTGATTCCGCTCCGCCGGCACAGACATACGAAGTATTCAAAACTTATGAGGCAAAGCGCGAAACGCTCATGGCGCGCTGGCAGTCGGTGCAAAGTGAAATCGCAAGACTGCGAAGCCAGTAAGCGAGAGGCGGAGCGCAATTTGGAATGCGGACAATTAAGTCCCAAAAAAATTCTACTGTTTTGAATTTTCATTTCTTTCAAGGAGCCTTCCATGAATCCGCGACGGTTTCTCGCGCTTCTAGCAGCATTGCTTTTCATACTTGCCGGAGCGCGCATGCTTGGCGCGCAGGAAAACCTCAATTTTGATCAGGCGCTTAGATGGCGCTCGATTGGGCCGGATCGCGGAGGGCGCGTCACGACCGTGGCAGGGGTGGTGAATGACCGCCGGACTTATTACATGGGCGTCACAGGCGGCGGCGTGTGGAAGACGGTGAACGCGGGCATCACGTGGGCGCCGATCTCGGATCGTTTTTTCAAGACGGGCTCGGTAGGCTCCATCGCGGTCTCCGAATCCGATCCCAGTATTATTTACGTCGGCATGGGGGAAGCGTGCTTGCGCTCAAACATCTCGCACGGCGATGGCGTGTACAAATCCACTGACGCCGGCAAGACATGGCGCAACATCGGACTGCGAGACACCAGCCAAATCGGCAAGGTTCTCATCGACCCACGCAATCCCAACCTTGTCTACGTTGCTGCCATTGGGCATCCTTACGGGCCCAACGAGGAGCGCGGCGTGTTCCGCAGCGAGGACGGAGGGCAGACCTGGAAGAAGATTCTCTACGTCGACGATAAGACGGGAGCGGCCGATCTGGCCGCGGATCCTCATGACCCCCGAATTATCTACGCGGCGATGTGGCAAGTGCTTCGGATGCCTTGGGACATTGATGAAGTAGGGCCAGGATCTGGAATCTACAAGACGACTGACGGAGGCGATACATGGACGCGTCTAACCGATGGGCTTCCCAAAACTGATATGGGCAAGATTGGCCTCACCGTTTCGCCCATGAATTCTCAAAGAGTCTGGGCGACGATTGGGGGCGAAGACGGCGGGATTTACCGCACGGACGACGCAGGGAAAACCTGGCGATTGCTGAATGGCAGCTTCCAGATGCATTCACGCCAATACTATTACGGCCACATATTTGCCGACCCTCAGCAATTGGACACAGTCTACACTTTCTCCTCAAAGAGTTTTTACAAGTCCATCGATGGGGGAACTACGTGGGGAAGAATGCAAACACCCCACGGCGATTACCACGACCTCTGGATCGATCCGCACGACGATCAAAGGATGGTGAATGGGAATGACGGTGGGGCCACCGTAACTTTCGACGGTGGAAAAAGCTGGAGCTCAGAGAACAATCAGCCGACCGCTCAGTTTTATACCGTCAGAACTGATAACAGTTTCCCCTACCGCGTCTACGGTGCACAGCAGGACAACACCACCGTTTCCATCTCCAGCGATGCGACAGCGGCAGGACGCGGCGCAGGGCCGGGGGCGGCGGCGCCAGCCTTCGACGAAGTTGGCGGCGGCGAAAGCGGTTACGTCCTGCCGGACTTGCAAGACTCAAACATCATTTACGCTGGTGCGTACTGGGGACTATTGACACGCTTTGACCGGCGAACCGGCATCGCCAGAAACGTCAGCGTTTGGCCGGATTATCCGGGAGGGCGAACCGGCACGCAGCAGAAATACCGGTTTCAGTGGACTTTTCCGATCGCCGAGACTCCCGCCGATCCAGGCGTGATTTACGTCGGCGGCAATGTGGTATTCAAATCGACAGACCAGGGTGAAAGTTGGCAGCCGATTAGTCCTGACCTGACGCGAAATGACAAAACCCGCGAAAACGGTGGGCGCCTCGAAGATGTCTATTGCACTGTGTTCACCATCGCTGCATCTCCGGTGGATAAGAACATCATTTGGGCCGGCTCCGATGACGGCTTGATTCACGTCACACGCGATGGAGGAAAAACGTGGAAGGACGTGACACCATCCGGAGTTAAACCTTGGACACGAATCAACATTATTGAGGCCTCCGCGCACGATCCTGCTACCGCTTTTGCTGCTGTGAACCGTTATCAAATGGATGATTTCCGGCCCTACATCTATCGCACGCACGATTACGGCAAGACGTGGACGCTCATCGTAAACGGGATTCCTTCGAACACATTTGTGCGCACCGTTCGTCAAGATTCTGTCCGCCCGGAACTTCTTTTCGCCGGAACCGAAACGGGCGTCTACGTTTCCTTTGACGAGGGAGACCACTGGCAGAGTCTCCAGTTGAATTTACCCGTTGTGCCCGTCACGGATTTGACGGTGAAAGATGGCGATCTTATAGCCTCCACGCAGGGGCGCGCATTTTGGATTCTTGATAACATCAGCCCACTCGAACAAGCCACGTCTGACAACGCCGGCGCGCAAATGCAGCTCTTCAAGCCTCGCGCGGCGTATCGCACCGGACGCGGCGGACGTTTCGGAGGCGGAGGCGGCGCAGGATTGTACGCGGGAAGCGTCATCGTTGATTACTACCTGGCACAAGCATCGGAGCAACCAGTGACGCTCGAATTTCAGGATGCCAACGGCAAAACAATTCGGAAATTCACGAGCGGTGGCCAGCCGAGAGGACGGGGACAGGCCGTCGTCACGAATGAGCACGGCCTGAACCGCTTCGCATGGGACATGCGTTATCCAGACGCGCACGGCATTAACGGAGGTACTTTCTTCCTAGGCGGCAGCTTGCGCGGGCCGCAAGCAGCGCCCGGCGAGTATAAGGTGAAGCTCACCGTCGGGGATCAATCGGCCACGGAGACCTTCGACATCAAGAAAGACCCGCGCGTCGCCACCACGGCGGCGCAATACAAAGAACAACTGGCCCTCGCGCTCTCGGCCCGGGACAAGCTTTCGGCCGCCGATGACGCCATCAATCAAATCCGAGAAATTCAGCAGCGAGTGACCGCGGCTTCAAAAACGGCTGGCGAAAATGCTGCTATTACTGGAGCAGCCCACACGCTGAACGAGCGGTTCGACGTGATCCTGCACCACTTGTACGAGCCGCGGTTTACGGGTTTTGACGACCAAACACTTATCTATCCGTTGCAGCTAAACAACCGTCTGGCCGCGATGCAGAGTTATTTGGGAGGCGATTACGGCCCCACCGCTCAAGACATTGCCGTTTTTAAAGAGCTGTCCGGCAAACTCAACGAGCAATTGGCTAGTCTAACGCGCGTTTTGAATGTGGACCTCCCCGCGTTTAATGCCCAGCTAAAAGCGGCGGGAATTGCGCTGGTCCATTCATCGGTGAATGCATCTTCGACGGCTGCTGCTGCGGATTCGAACTAGTCGGACGCGACGGGAAATCGCATTGGGCACAGCAGCACCGAGCTAATTCTTGGTGTCATCCGTATGGCAAAAATTCTCGAAGACCTTGCGGATCAGCTCAAAGGCAAATTCAAGGGCGAGTTGCTTCGTCCCGAGGATCCGGGCTACAGCGACGCTCGGCGCATCTGGAATGCAAGTGTTGCGCGGAATCCAGGCCTGATTGCGCGATGTAACGGCGTTCCCGACGTGCAAATGGCTGTTCGCGCCGCAAGCGCTGCTTGCATCCTCACAGCCGTGCGGTGCGGGGGGCACAGCCTGGCTGGATTCAGTTCCTGCGACGGCGGATTAGTGATCGATTTGTCCGGAATGCGCAGCGTTGTGGTCAACGAGCAGGCGCGGCTCGCCTATGCCGCTGGCGGATGCCTATTGGGGACGATCGATGCAGCAACGCAGCAAGTGGGTCTCGTCTACCCGGCAGGCGTGGTTTCTCATACCGGCGCTGCTGGCTTGATCCTCGGGGGCGGGACTGGGTGGCTGACTCGGATGTTTGGAATGTCTTGCGACAACGTGGAAGAATTCACTCTGGTTACCGCGGATGGTTCCATCGTGCGTGCCAGCGCGCGAGAAAACGATGAGCTTTTCTGGGCGCTGCGCGGAGGCGGCGGGAATTTTGGAGTGGTAACTGAGTTCGCGCTAAAGCTTCATCCCTTGGCCACGGTGATGCTGGGCAGCGGCTTGTGCGGCAAGGATGAGATTTTCCGGACCATACGCTATTGGCGCGACTTCATGCCTGTCGCTCCTGACGAGCTCAAGTGGAATCTTTCGTTGCGCGTCATGCCTAATTCAGCCGGAACGGCCGTCGCGAGCAGTCGAGCGCCTGTATTGAGCGAGACGATAGCTTGGTTTGGAGAGCGAAGGGCGGGGCAGCGTCAACTCGACCACGTTCTCTCGATGGGACATCCAATTACCGTCACGAAAAGAACGATTCCTTTCTTGGAACTGCAAACGATGGCGGACGCGGAGTTCCCGCACGGCCGGCGATACTACACCAAGTCGGGGTACTTCAAAACGCTCGGCGATGACTCCATCCTCCAGATGATAGACGCGCTGTCTTCGGTGCCTTCGGCCAATAGCCAAATCGAACTTGCGTATTTGGGAGGCGCGGCCGGGCGCGTTGGCGCTTCCGAAACGGCCTTCGGTAGTCGCCACGCGCCATACATCATGAATATTTTGGCAGACTGGTCTGAGGCGGCGGAGGACGCTGCAAATATCTCCTGGGTGCGAAATCTATTTGCGGAACTTCGGCCCGCCATGCAACCCGGAGTCTACGTCAACTTTATGAGTGGCGACGAAGAAAACCGCACAAAGGAGGCTTACAACGAGCGTTGGGATCGCCTTGTGGCGGTGAAAAGCCACTACGACCCGGGCAACTTCTTTCGATTGAATCAAAACATTCCGCCGTCTCAGGCGCCAGTGGGAATTTCGCGAAAATGATGCGCTGGAGAGTTGGCTCGCAAAGGGCACGCTTCCATTCCACTTTTTGCGCCGCGCAAAAATCAGACACTTGCCTTGTAATGTGCGAACACTGCCCAGACGTTTATCTGCCATCCCTTTGGAGAAATTCCCTTGACAGGCTTGCACTCATAATATAAACGCGAGGTACTTGCTCGGGCCCGCGGGAAGCATAAACATTTGTCGGAGGATGCCAATGAGGATGCCGAGATGGGGTGGGTTGTTGTGTGTATTTGCCTTTGTCCTGGCCATTGCGATTCCCACGTGGACGCAAACCACTACGGCGACACTGCAGGGGCAAATTCTCGACCCTAGTGGCGGATCGATTCCCAATGCGAAGGTAACCGCAGTCAACAAGGCTACGGGTGTCACCAGGACCACCACGACGAACAGTTCCGGCGAATATGATTTGGCTGCGATCCCCGTCGGCGATTACACGGTGACAGCGGAAGGCGCGGGGTTCCAGACGCAAGCGAAAGACGTCACCCTGCAAGTAGGCGAGACGGCCGCGCTCAATTTCAACCTGGCAGTAGGTGAAGCCACGGAAAAAGTCGTCGTCCAAGCGACGTCGGAGGTTACGGAACCCACGCGCACACAAGTGAGTACTGTGATCACGCAGCAGCAAATTCAAAACCTGCCTGTGAACGGCCGTGAGTTCATAGACTTTGCCTTATTGTCGCCCGGAGTGCAGATTGGCGACACTACGTCGGGCAGCACGGACGTGATTGTCGAGCCCGTGACAAAACTGTCATTCGCGGGCCAGAACATCCACTTCAATTTCATAGCCGTTGACGGAGCCGACGACATTTCGACGGCCTCGGGAATCCAGCGCGGGACGCCGCCGCAGGACTCCGTGCGCGAATTTCGCGTAATCAACACGGACTACACCACGGAATTTGGCCGGGCGACGGCCGGCATTGTGAACATCATCACGCGCGGCGGAACGAATCAATTGCACGGTTCGGTCTATGAATACTTTCGAAACAGCACGATGGATGCGAAGAGCATTCTCTCCGCGCCCGGCTTCAACGTGCTCAGACAAAACCAATTTGGAGTGTCGCTGGGCGGACCCATCAAGAAGGATAAGACGTTTTTTTTCGCCAATTATGAAGCGCAGCGGCGCGCGGAATCGCCGATCTACAACTCTGCCGTACTAAACAACATTGCAGCGATCAACAACGTGAAAACGACGGTGTTCGGCTTGCCCGCCGAGAACCTGCTCGCCTTGCGTACCGGAAATACCGACAATGGATTTGCCCGGCTGGACGAAAACCTCAGCAGCCGGAATTACCTTTATGTGCGCTATTTCATCAACGATGATCGCTTGACCAATCAATCGCCGCTCAACAACGGCTTCGATTTGCCCTCTGCGTTCAAGAACAATTTCATTCGCGACCAATCGCTCGCCGGCGGGTTGACGACCACGTTCTCTCCTTCATGGGTCAACGATTTGCACATGCAATTCGCGCGCCGCTCGTTTGATTTTCCCGTCGTCTCGACGCAGCCGCACCTGGAGGTTGCCAACACTTTTGCGGTGGGCGTAAACCGCGGCAACCCGGATTTCTACCGTGAGCAGCGCTTCGAGATCGTGGACGATGTAACGCATAGCGCGGGCAGCCATACGATTAGCTTCGGCGGGGACTTTAACCGGGTAAGCACAGACGAGTCCTTTCCTCTCTTCTATCCCTTCGAGGCAGATTTCGCGACTCTGGGCGATTTCCTCGGGACTAATGGCGCGGTGGCCGGTTGCGCGTCTCAGTGTCCTGATCCCTTCGTGATCTTCTTCGAGCGTTTTAATCAAGCCAGCAATTTTACCGAGCCAAGCTTGGCCGGTGGCACGGCAATCTATCAAGGGGGCGCGATTTCGCAATCCGTCCGCGATCAGGCCCGCGGTACCCTCGACCACACTTACGACGGACTGTACGTGCAGGACAAGTGGCGTGCAACGGACAAGCTGACTCTGAATGGCGGTCTACGCTGGGAATTTGAGACATGGCCTTCGAATGCGCTCAACAC
Source organism: uncultured Acidobacteriota bacterium (assembly GCA_963757905.1). Taxonomy (GTDB): domain Bacteria; phylum Acidobacteriota; class Terriglobia; order Acidiferrales; family UBA7541; genus DAHUXN01. The sequence goes on from CAVWSV010000007.1 coordinate 369,722, forward strand.
GCAGTGGAAAAACTTTGATCCGCGGCTCGGCCTGGCCTACGACATCGGAACATCCCACAATTTTATTTTCCGCGGCGGCTTCGGACTGTTCCACGGGACCCTCCCTTCACCTCTCTTGATGTGCCAAGCGCCCTCCTGCGGCGGAGTGCTGGGAAAGTTCACAGGCCGTCCCTTTGAAGATGGACTGAACGCCAATACTCGTCTGTTTTCTTATGCCGGGTTCGGACCCGCGTTCACGGCGGCGGCCCTAAATGGACTGCTGCAGAACGCCACCTACCCGGATGCGACTCCGTCGCCATTGTGCGGTGGAGCAACGCTGAACAACTGCGGCTTCCAGCAGGACGCGACAATCGTGCGTTTTCAGCAAAATAGCCAAACCCCTTACGGCATCCAGGCGAGCGCCTCGCTTGAATTTGAGCCCATCAAGGGCACGTTGCTGAGCATTTCCGGAATACATTTGCGCGGCGTGCATCTGGGCAGCTTCTTCGACGTAAATCAGCCCAACTCAACGGGGCAAGTCCAGGTGCATAGCTCGGGCGGGGCGGTCGGTTGCAAGAATGTGTTCTTTTCGAATTTTCCAGCAGGGAATCCCTGCATTCCGTATCCCGGAATACCGGGGCAGACATTATTCCCGGGATTTCGCAACCCGACCTGGAGCGTTTTCTTCGAAGCCGCTTCGCGGTGGGATTCTCAATATGACGGGCTTCTTATTAATTTGCAGAAACAGCTTGTTCGAAATATTTCTTACGGCATCAGCTACACGTACTCGCATTCGATTGATGACGGACCAAATCCGAGCTTCGTCCTGATTCCGCAAGACAGCGGAAATCTGCGCGGTGAGCGCGCGAATTCGGCCGATGACGTCCGAAATCGCTTTGTCGGGAACGCCAGTTTCGTGAGTCCGAAGAGCTGGAATGTACTGGCGCGCGATTTTACGTTCAGCACCATCGTTACGATGCAATCCCCGCAGTTTTTCACAAAGTACGCTGGTTCAGACGTCAATGGCGATGTGTTCGGCAATAACGACCGTGTGGGAATCGAGCCGCGCAACACCTTCAGGGGCGACACGCTGCAAACGGTCGATATCCGGCTCGAGCGCAGTTTCCCCATTCGTGAAACGATGAAGCTCGACGTTCTGGGCGAAATCTTCAACCTGATGAACACCGTGAATATTCGCTACTTTAATACCACTTACGGTGCATCGGATTTCTGCCCCGCCGATCCCGCGGCGCCAGGTTGTGGTGGCTCGACGCATGCGGGCAGCCTTGAAGGTTCGCCGAACCCCCTGTACGGCACGCCGAGTTCGGTGAACAATCCCCGTCAGGTGCAACTCGCGGTTCGTCTGACGTTTTAGCCCCGGCAAAACGACGTGCTGTTGGCGTACGTATCCGCTGTTTGAGGGCCTGCCGCTAACCGTTGGAGGCGCGCCAGGATCTCTCCAGATTGCCGAGGTTCGACCGGAGATGCAACCCGGCGTGTACGTCAACTTTATGAGCGGCGACGAAGAAGACCGCGTGAAGGAGGCTTACAACGAACGGTGGGATCGCCTTGTGGCAGTCAAAAGCCATTACGACCACCGTAACTTCTTTCGCTGGGAACCAGAACATCCCGCCGATTCAGACGTCGCCCAAAGCGTAAAAAAAGAAAACGAAACGTCGCGCGAATTTTAGGAAACGTGTCCCAGGATTCGTAACTTCGTTGCTTCAGATCAAGGGCCATTGAAAGGCAGCGAAAAAAAGACATCTACGGCCCTATTGCTCTATCGGAAACCAAAGTTCCCAGGGGGAAGGATATTTTTGAGAAACTGGTTGCCGGCCGACTCCTTGGCATAGCTTCGCGCAGCATATCTCGACTATTCAGCAGGGTTACAAGCAAAGTCGCGCTGGCGATGAAGCCGCTTTAATTCACTAAATATTTGTCCTGTAGTATGTTGTAAACGCGTGGGGCCCGTAGCTCAACGGTTAGAGCAGCGGACTCATAATCCGTTGGTTCAAGGTTCAAATCCTTGCGGGCCCACCAATTGTTTAGCAACTTGCTGAAAATGGATCTTGACCGTGGTTTCAAATTGGCGCGAGAAGCCCGCAGTTTGGCGGGTGGCACACCTAACTGTCTCTGATTGGGCGTCGAAGGGCTCGCTGTCGCATCACACACGGCGCTCATGATGGTGGGACTGAGACGCAAGGGTGCCGCACCCTTTGCCGTTCTTAAAGAGACAATGAGCCTGGCGACGTGGCTAACCCGAAGAGAATTCTCCAATGCCTCGGATTCGGAATGCGCCGACCCGGCAAGGTTGTGATACCGTCGACGGCCTTCGAGAGGGGGAAGCGGCTGCGGCTGCGGCCGTGACCCAGGGCCGATGTACAACAACTGTGGAGCCGATATCTTGCCAAAAGCAGATTCCCTGCCTGCGGCAGGCAGGCTCGGCGGCCAAAGGCGGCTTCGCCTCGGAATGACAGCGTAAGAGATGCAGGTTCTCCGGTTGGGGAGCCGGGTGGACTCCACCGGAGGCCAGAATACGGACCGCCGCACTCCCACATCTGGGACGCCGGAGGCTACGATTCGGGAAGCTTAAGGATGAGCTTGCCGAAGTTCTCGCCGGTGAAAAGCTTGAGAAGCGTTTCGGGAAATTTGTCGAGGCCGTCGACGACGTCTTCGCGCGATTTGAGTTTGCCAGCGGCGAGCCAGGCGGCCATTTCGCGGGCGGCGTCGGCGAAGCGACTGGCATAGTCGGAGACCAAAAAGCCGGTCATGCTGGCGCGATTGACCAACAACGACAAATAATTGGATGGGCCCTTGATTGGCATGGTGTTGTTGTACTGCGAAATGGCGCCGCAGATGACGACACGCGCGCCGCGGGCGAGCTGCGTGAGCGCGGCATCGAGGATGTCGCCGCCGACGTTGTCAAAATAAACGTCAATGCCTTTGGGGCAATGTTGCTGCAGGGCTTTTGCGACGGGTTCTGTTTTGTAATCAATAGCGGCGTCGAAGCCGAGTTCCTTGACGATGTATTGGCATTTCCTGGCGCCTCCGGCGATGCCCACAGCGCGGCAATCTTTGATTTTGGCGATTTGCCCGACGACGCTGCCCACGGCTCCCGCGGCGCCGGAGACGACGACGGTCTGGCCGGGTTGCGGACGACCGATATCGAGGAGCGCAAAATACGCGGTCATTCCCGGCATTCCGAGAACGCTGAGATAGAGCGGAAGAGGGGCGACGCGGGGATCAACTTTTATGATTGCGGCGCCGCTGGTTATGGCGAATTCCTGCACGCCCAACGGGCCATAAACGTGATCGCCAACGGCGAAATTCGCATTTTTCGAGGCGAGGACGCGGCCCAATGCCAGGGCACGCATGGTTTCGCCAATGCCGACCGGCGGAATATACGATTTGCTTTCGTTCATCCAGCCGCGCATGGCGGGATCAAGCGAGATGTAGAGAATCTTTACGAGAAGCTCGCCGTCAGCGAGATTGCGAACCGACTCTTGCTTGTAATTCCAGTCGCTCCGTTTCGGCATGCCGACAGGGCGTGCGGCAAGTTCGAATTTGTGATTGATAAGATTCATGCGGCCTCATACATGCTGGATTTCACCCATTTTCGTTCCTGCCGCGCGAGAGACCGGCAGTTTACAAAGCTCAAGAAAAAAAGCAGATTCCCTGCCTGCGGCAGGCAGGCTCGGCGGCCAAGGGCGGCTTCGCCTCCCTTCGCCAGAAACGCTCAGGGCGAGCGGAATGACAACGCAGAGAAATGCAGATTCTCCGGTTTCGGGAGTCCGCCGCACTCCATAGCTCCTCGCTTCACCAAAAACGCTCAGAAGCTGAGGCGCAGCCCCAACTGGATCTGGCGTTTCGGAAGCGCCGAAGTGAACGCCAATGGCTGGCTGGGCGAAAGAGCAGCGCTGCCATGCACGTTGAACGTCGTGAATCCGGGAGCGAAGCCGAAAAGCGGGCTGACTTCGTTGTTCACGCTCGCATAATTCGTCCGGTTCGCGAGGTTGAACCCTTCCGCGGTGAACTGCAGATTGGTTTTTTCGCTGATTTTGTGCTGCCAGCTCAGGCGCATGTCGAAATCGATGTAGTTGGGACCCAAGCCGGAATTGCGCGGCGCGCCGATCGGGCGCTCGTTGGTGATGTGATTGTTGCCATTCACTTCGCCGCCAGCGAGCAAATTGAACGGGTGGCCGCTGTGATAGCTGAAAATGGGCGAAAGCTCGAAGCCGGAGAGAATGTTCTCCGTCCAGGGGCTATCGAACACTCCGGCGATCACGACTTTGTGGCGCTCGTCAAATTCAGAAAGTGCGCGGTCGAGGCCCAGGTTCGTGGGATCCTGCGGGCCGTAGTCAGAGTTGAAATCCGTCGAAGTGTCATAGGCCTTGCTATAGGTGTAATTCCCAAACACGGTGTAGTGATTGCCAAAGCGTTTCTTGATCTCGAGGATGCCGCCTTCGTATAGCGCGGAGGCCGCGGAGGTGTATTGGTTATTTTGCACGATCAGCGGATTCACGAAACAAGCGAAGGGAGCGAGCGGGTTCGCTACGGTCGGCGCGCAGGGAAGTCCGCCGGGCTCGGTGCCGCCGAGCGGATCGGTGGCCGGGCTGGTGTTCCAATTGCGGTAGGAAACATTCTGGCCATTGGCGAGGGGCAAGGTGGTGAACGGCGCCGGAAGCAAATTGGTGTCGATCGCAACGGGGAGGCGCTGCGTGTGCGAATAAATTCCGCTGATGGAAACGGAAAGGCCGGTTGCGATTTCGCGTTCGATGCCGAGCGACGCTTGCTGCGAGTAGGGAGTCTTGTAATTCGGGGGATTGCTGAAAAGCACTTGTAGCGGGGAAAGCGCGCCGCTATTCGCCACGCGAATTCCAAACGGCGCGAGATCCGTGGGCGTGATGCAGGCTTGATTTCCCGCGGATGGAGTGGTGCATTGGATTTTGCCCGCGCCGAAGAGCGTCTGGAAAACAACCGCAGAATTCTGCAGGCCCGGAACACCGGTCGGCGTGAGCGGATCGATATAAATGGAAATGAAGCGCGTGCAAGGGCTGCTGCCGTTTCCTACGAATGGCGAACCGGTAAAAGCGATGCCGCACGTGGCGACGACATTGTTGACCTGATTCGGAATTTGCTGCGTGTTGTTCTGATTCTCGACAGTGCTGTAATTGCTGTTCAGAACGCCGAGGCTCAAATCTACTTGGGGAATCTGGGCGTCGATAGGCCCGTAGAAAATCCCGTATCCTCCGCGGATGACGGTCTTATGATCGTTGAACGGATCCCAGGCGAAGGATATGCGCGGAGCGAAATCGCGATACTCAGTATTCAAGGGCAGGAACTGTTTGTCGATCTGGTATCTGACTCCGTAATTCAAAGTGAAATTGGGGCGCAATTGCCAGGCGTCCTGCCAAAACATCGCGGTCAACGGGCGCGTATACGCGGGATACGCGGGATTGCCGAAGCCTTGCTGGAATAACTGGGGCAGTCCCAGCGAAATTGATTGCAGCGAATTGAGGCTGGCGCCCGGCGAAACCAAACCGCAAGGATTCGGCGTGGAACCGGAAGAGGCGGCAAAGCATGGGCTCATGATGAGTCCGGGCAAGGAACCAAAAACAAAGCGGCCCGGGAAAAATGTGTGCGATTCGGTGTGGTTGCCGCGGAGGAGTTCGGTGCCGCCGAACTTCATGGTGTGGTGGCCCCGAATGAGCGTGATGTTGTCCGTGAATTCGTAGCGACGAAGGATGGTCAAGTTGGGAAGAAAAATGTTGGTGCCCAGATTGTTCGCAAAGCCGGGAATTTGCAAGCCGACTTCTCCCGGCTCGTTGGGAATTACATTGAAACTTTCGTAATCCCACTGGACGCGGGCTTCATTCTGGGCGCTTGGGCTGAACTCGTGATACCACGAACCGAGCATGGTGCTGTCGTACGTGTGAGTGGAGCTGCCCGCCGAGAAGCCGGTGAGAGACTGGACGTCGGGCGACTGCTCGAGGTCGTGCCCATAGCGATAATCGAAAGAAACCTGATTCGCGTCGTTGAAATGATGATCGAGGCGTCCGGAGGCGAGGTACTCGCGGGTGTTGTAATTGAACAGCCCGCCGTTGGTTTCAAACTGATTGATGAGGAAGTTGTTCAGGCCGTTCTGCACGGGCGTCAGGCCAGTGACGGGGCTGACCGTTAAACCGCTTTGAAGCGCGCCAGCGCAGGTTTGGGCGGGTAGAAACGTGATTGTGCCATTGGGATTGTTGAGGCAAGGCACGGTGGGATTTCCCGCCTCGGTAACCAGCCCCGTGACAACCGCTTGCTGGCCCGCACGGGGATCGTTTGCCGCGAACGTGGTGGGAGCTGCCGCTGTGGGACCCGCAAAAATGAAACTGTTCGTCAGCAGTGGCACGGCATTCTGCGAATTTTGCAGCAAGCCTTCGAATGAAACGAAGAGAAAGGTTTTGTCCTTGTGAATGGGGAAACCCAGCGCTCCGCCGTATTGATAGCGGCTCAAGGAATTCTTGACCGGCTGGCCCACAGCACTGAAGGAAAATGTGCTGGTGGGCAGCAAGGCCTGGCTGAAGGCGAAGGGGTCGCGGGCATCCATGGCATCGTTGCGGAAATAGCCGTAGAGGCTGCCATGCACGTCGTTGGTGCCGGACTTGGAAACAATGTTGATGCTCGCGCCGGTAGCGCCGCCCAAATCCGCGGCGTAGTTGCTGCGATTCACCTGGAATTCCTGGACGGCGTCCTGACTGAGGGTGAGGCGCACACCTCCGGCATCGTCGCCAGCTTCGCCACCGTCGACGGTGACGCTGTTACCGCGGCCATTGCTTCCGTAGAACGAAAGGCCGCTTTGGGGCGTCTGCTTGACGCGAAAATCCTGGTCATCGGCGAGGCGGGTAGAGTTCGATACGCCGGGCATCAGCAATGTGAACGTCAGGTAATCGCGGCGGTCAATCGGGAGGTCGGCGATATAGCGGTCGGTGAGCGTGTCTGCTTCGCTGCCGCGCTGCGTTTCCACGACGGGAGGTTGCGCGCTGACTTCGACCGTTTCGGCTGCAGTGGCTACTTTCAATTGAAAATCCACAAGGGCCGTTCCGCCGACGGTGACAACCACGCCCTTCTGCATCACGGTCTGAAAACCGGATACTTTCGCGGTCACGCTGTAAATCGCCGGCGGCAGGCCAATGAATTGATACCGGCCGGTATCGTCGCTCACAGCCGCATGCTGAATGCCTTTGTCGATCTCGACAGCGGTGATCGTAGCATTGGGTACCGCCGCGCCCGAGGGATCCGTCACAGTTCCGTTGATACTGCCAGACGCGCCGACGCCCTGCGCGCGCACCACGCTAGCTCCCAGCAGCAGGCAGACCAACATGCAAACCAGCAAGTTGACTGACTTCATGAGCTTTCCCTCCTGGACTAGATAACATTCCCCCCGGTTGGTGGTTACTCTAACATGATGGTTACGGGCGTCAAGCCGCGGGTGGGGCACCGTAGACGGTATGCTTTATGGAGTGCAGATTGCAGGATTTTGACGATACCGAAGCGACTTGTAAACCGCGCACATTGACGAGCAAAGGCGGAAAGCTGCTGCTCGGCGCTCAAATCACTACGTCACAAATCGCGCCAATGGAAATGGTAGACCGCGACAGCGAGCGCCACAAGCAAATAGAAGACCGCGTAACCGATCATCGTCGGGCTGGGTATCGAAACATTCGCGAACGGTGAAAATGGGAGCGAGCCCGCGAGCGGCGTCTGCATCTCGAATGCGGCGCGCCTCCAAATGGATTCGCTGGGCATGATCAGGCTGGTGACGACGCCGACGGCAACCAGCCGCGCGCTTTCCGTGAACCCGCTCATCTGCTCGAGCCAGCCGCCCATGAAGGCCAGTCCGTGCAGGCCGATCACGATCACACCGTTCGTCAGCGTGGAAAACCAGGTACCGAACATGAATGTGACGGAGAGCGCGAGAAGACATTCCAGAAATACGAGGAGCGCGCCGTGGAATGCATTTTCAGGCATTACACCGCCCACCCAATAGGCGACGGCGATGGTGCCGCCGAACGTGAGGGCCACAAATCCCGCAATCATGCCGACGAATCCGATCCATTTGCCGATTAAAATCTGCCAGCGTGGAATCGGCTTGGTGGCGATGGCGTGAATCGTGCCGGAGCTGATTTCTCCGGAGATGGTATCAACGGAGGTCAAAATCGTCATCACGACGGCGAGCAAATCGACGACGTAAAGGCCGACCATCAGCATGGCGCTCAAAATCTGATACCGAATGAAGGGCGCCGTGGAATGAGCGCCGAAATCCTCGATCTGATAGTGCAAAGCGATGCCGAAGAGCGCCAGAAAGCCGAGTCCGGCGAGAAGCGCCGTCCAAAGGATTTTTTTTCGCGCGGCTTCGCGAAACGTGATTCCCGCCATCACCCAGCAGCCCATTCACAATCCCCGATCTTCGCCCATGATGCGAACGAACAAATCCTCGAGCGAGGCGCGTTCAGGAATAAACGAGTAAATGTCCGCGCCCGATGCGGCCAAATGGCGGACCACGTCAGGAAGAACGTCGCTCGAGCGCGCGGTCATCGTAAGTTGTTCGCCCTCGACGCTTGCCGCCGTAGTCCAGGGCGCAAGCCCGGCCACAACCTGCGGCGATATCTGGCGCGCACGCACGACGACGTGGACTTCCGCTTCTCCCAGCGCGTGCAAATCCTTCGCGGCGACGACTTCGCCATCCTTCAAGAACGCGACGTTGTCGCAAGTCACTTCCACTTCGCTCAACAGATGAGAGTTCAGGAACACGGTCGCGCCGCGTTCACGCTGCGCGCGAATCACGTCGCGCACGAGCCGGCGTCCCATGGGATCGAGGCCGGAAGTCGGCTCGTCGAGAAAAATCAATTTCGGGCTCGTGGATGAGTGCTTGCGCCAGACCGATGCGCTGCATCATGCCTTTGGAAAAATCGTGGACGCGCTTGTCGCGATGCGGCGTGAGGCCCACGAGATCAAGCATCACGGGGAATGCGCTCGCGCAGATTTTGCCGCCGCCATGCCGCAAAGGCGGCCATGCAGCCGGAGAAGCTCGGCCGGGGTCAGCCAGTCGTAAAATCGGAAATGTTCAGGCAGGAAACCGATCTTTGCGGCGCACCGCCACATCGCCGGCGCGTTCGCCGAGAACAAATGCCTCTCCGCTGGTCGGCTTCACCAAGGCCAAGAAGCATTTTGATGGAGGTGCTTTTGCCCGCGCCGTTCGGTCCGAGGAAACCGAAGATGGAGCCCCGGGGCACGGTCAGCGAAAGTTTGCGGACCGCAACCTTGTTCCCGAATTCCTTGCGCAATTCCGTGGTTTGTATGGCGTGGTGATTCGACGCAGCCAGTGGCTTCTCCTCGATTTATTCGACCGAGTTCGCCAGAGCAACGGCGTCGCCGGAATTTCCGAATCCTGTGAGCGAATAGACCGTTCCATTCTTCGCCCAGATCAACGTGTATCGTCGGGCCGCGCCTGCCGGCCATATCGAGCAGCGTTCCTTGCACTCCGTTGACTTTCACCGCTTCGTACGAGCGCATAAAGCGCGGTATGGAAATTCCCAGCGTCGACTTCCAATCGACGGTATGCAGGAATTGTTGCGCTTGCGCAGGAGTCATTCCGGCAAGCTCCAGGCCAATTTCGGCAAGCTGCTGGATATCCAAACCGGCGGGAACGTTGACTTCGGGACTGGGGCCTTCGGTCAAAATCACGCAGTCATTGTATTGCATCGATGAAGGCGTGGGGGTTGCGACATTCGCCGTGGCGCTGGGAACCCCGGGGCATGTTCCGTAACGGGCACGAACCCGATGGGGGATTTTCACGTCGACCACCGCGCCGTCAATCGATTGCGGCAACGAGAGGTCCGAGCGGCCGGCCTCTTTGAGAATGGCCTGCAAGCGCGCGCGGTCGACGGTGAGATCAAACGCATGGATGCCCGCGACGTCAAGCACAGGCGCGTCGGTTCGCTTGCTGGGCAATTGCACGTGAAAGCCTGCGAGCTTGGTCGCCGCCGCGGCATCGGCAGCGGTTTGCGGCTTTTCGTTCACCGTGACGGTCACTTTGTCGGAAATCATCTGCGTGACCATCTGCTGCAGCGTGGAATTGGCATTCGGGCCGACAAAACTCGACAGGTTCACATTCACGGCTTGCACTTTCTGCATCCGCAGCGAGCCAAAGAATTTCTGCGTCAGCCGCCGCGTCGGCGGCAAAGTGACCCACACCACAATAATCACGACCGCGATAATCGCCAGCCAGAGCGGCCCCCGGCGTTTATTGGATCCTCCCATCGTCATGGAGGTGCCCTCCCCGTTCGCATCAGAATTCGATCACCAGGGAATTCGACGCGCTTGTGAATGTCGACGTTTCACGGAACCATGGCGCGGAAGGTTACAAGTGCAATTCAGCGTGGATTTGCTTTTATTTTCGAGGTTTGAATTTCGCTTTTCGGTCCATTCACGCGGCATCGCCTTTGGCGCGCACTCCTCGCTCGGCGATCCATTCATCGACTCTCCCGAGGGCCTTGCGCAACTTTCCCGCGTCTTCTCCAAATCCAACGCGCAAATACCCCGGCATGGCAAACTGCTCGCCCGGAACAAGCAAGACGCCTTTTTGGGCGCGCAATTCCTCCGCGGCCTGCGCCGAATTCCATTTCATGCGCAGGCCGATCCATGCAATCGCGCCCGCGCGCGGCGGCACGTGCGTAAACAAATCCGCGTGCTTGCGCAGCCATTCACTCATGACCGGATAATTTTCGCGCAAAATTCGCCGCGTCCGTTCAAGCAACTTCGCGTGCCGCTGCGGCTGGAGCGCGAGCGACGCAATCCGGTCCGTCAGCATCGTCGGCCCGATGCTCGTGTAATCGTGATAGCCCCACAATTTCTCCGCCATTTCCGCGGGCCCCACGAGCCATCCCGTGCGCAGCCCCGGCAACCCATACGCTTTCGAGAGGCCCGCGGTGCACAGGACGCGTTCGTAACGGCCATAAAAACTCGGCGTCGTCTGGGCGTTGAACTCCGCGCCGCGATAGACCTCGTCCGCCAAAATCCATGCGCCCGCTTTTCGCGCCGCCGCGCAAATCGCGTCGATGGCGCCGTCGCTGAGCACAGCGCCAGTGGGATTGCTGGGATTGCAAACGGCAATCAACTTGGTTTTTGGCGACACGAGTCGTTTCAACTCGTCGAGATCGGGCGCCCATTGCAAGTCCTCGCGGAGCCACCACGGCTTCACGTTTGCGCCAAATCCCCGCGCAAGCCCGGCGACTTGCATGTAGTTTGGCTGCATGAAAATCACTTCGTCGCCGCGCTCGACAAGACCCCACGTGACCAAATAATTGGCTTCCGCGCCGCCGCACGTCAGCAGAACGTTTTCCGCTTTCGCCGCCGGATAGAGTGCCGCGATGCGCCCGCGCAACTCCTCGCTGCCGTTCGTCTGCGGATACCCGAGGCGGGCGTCGAGTACGCGACCGAGATCCGCCGCATCTTCGACCAATTCGCGTACGTTCAGCGGCTCCACGCCGCTTTCGGCAATATTCAGCTCGACGCGGTTTTCCCACACCGATTGCCATCGTTCCAGCGCGAAAGGCTCAATCTTCATTCCGCACCTCGCGTAAGAAATCATGCCAGCCTATTCCGCGCGCAACGCCAAGTCAACGAGCCGCTGCCCGCAACGTTCTGGCAGCGCATGCGTTTTTACACTGCTTGCCACTGCGGACGGGTTGGAGCAAAATGGCGCGCGCATTGAAAGGACACGACCAATGAAACGATTCGTATTCGCAGCGATGCTTATGGGTGTGATTTTCTGCGCCGCGGCGCAAGTTCGGGCGCAGACCGCGGATTCTCTTGCGCCCGGCGTGCGCGAATTCGTGAAAGTCAGCGCGCCGGAGATCGCTCTGACGCACGCACGCATGATTGACGGCACTGGCTCGCCCGCGCGCAACGATCAGACCATCATCATTTCAGGCGGCAAAATCCAATCCATCGGCGATTCGGCGAGCACTTCCGTGCCCGCAGGGGCGCAAGTGATCGACCTCACGGGAAAGACTGTCATCCCGGGCCTCGTCGGCATGCACGAACACATGTTCTATCCCGCAGGAGGGCGCACGGCCGTCGCCATGTACAACGAAATGGGTTTCAGCTTTCCGCGCCTGTATCTCGCAAACGGCGTCACGTCGCTGCGTACCACCGGCAGTATCGAACCTTACACCGACCTGGAATTGAAAAAATTGATCGATGCGGGCAAGCTCGCTGGACCAAAAATCCACGTCACTGGACCGTATCTCGAGGGCGCCGGTTCGTTTACTCCGCAAATGCACGAGCTCAGTGGTCCCGACGACGCGCGCAACACCGTCGATTACTGGGCCGATGAAGGCGTCACTTCGTTCAAGGCGTACATGCACATCACGCGCGCGGAGCTGGCCGCCGCCATCGCCGAAGTACACAAACGCCATCTGAAAATCACTGGTCACTTGTGCTCGATCGGGTTCAAGGAAGCTGCCGGGCTGGGCATCGACGATCTCGAGCACGGCTTGATGGTCGATACGGAATTCGATCCCGGCAAAACGCCGGACGTTTGCCCCTCGCAGCAGCTCACGGCAAAAACGCTGGCGGGAATCGACATCGAGGGCGCACCCGTGCAGAGCACAATACGCGACCTGGTGGCGCATCACGTTGCGGTGACGTCCACCATCGTGATTTTCGAAACGTTAGCGCCCAATCAGCCGCCGCTCGAGCAGCGCGTCCTGGACGCTCTGCTTCCCGAAGCCGCCATCACCTATCTGAATACGCGCGCCCATATCGCCGAAGACGCGAATTCTCCGTGGCCCGTGCTGCTCAAAAAAGAAATGCAGTTCGAGCGCGACTTTGTGAATGCGGGCGGCGTTCTTTTGGCTGGCGAAGACCCCACCGGCTACGGCGGCGATCTTGCAGGGTTTGGCGATCAGCGCGAACTGGAGCTTCTGGTGCAAGCCGGTTTCACTCCCGCTGAAGCGGTCCACATTTACACGGAAAATGGCGCGCGATTCCTCGGCGAAGACAATCGCGTCGGGACGCTTGCCGCTGGCAAACAGGCCGACATCGTTGTTATTGATGGCGACCCATCCACGAAGATCAGCGACATCGAAAAAACCGAGCTCGTTTTCAAGGACGGTGTCGGCTACGATTCCGCGAAATTGATCGAATCCGTCCGCGGGTCAGTCGGTCTTCACTGATCCGTGCCTGTTGCGATTCGGCTCGGCCATACTGCCGAGCCGCCAATACAAATTCACTTCGCCGAAAAAAGGAGTTTCCATGCGAACTTCACAGCCGCCGCTTTGCCAGACCGTCAACGCATTTCGCCCATTCCTGTTTTCGCTCGCGGTCGCGCTGATCTTTTGCAGCGCCGCCGCGGCGCAAACTCCCGCGCAAACGCAAGAACTGACGTCGCAATCATCTCCGCAAGCCTCTTCGCAAATCTCTTCGTCGAAAGACTACAATCAAGGCCGGCTGCTTTTCGGCAAGAATTTTCTCCGCGGCTACGGCGACTTCGAAATCGCGCCGCCGCACAACGAGCCTGACCTGGGCCGCTGCAATCAGCCGCAGCCAACGTGTTCCGCTTTCGCGCGCTACATTATGGGTGGCTATATCGAGTTTCAGCCCTTCGCGCGCACGCCGCTGAAACACGCGTATTTTTTCTTCCAGCCGAATTTTTTCTTTGGCAACAACATTCCCCAGGTGAAATATACCTATTCGATGGCTCCCCTGGCCTTCGAACGCACCATGGGCCTTGCCGTTCAGCTTCCCAAGCATTTCGAGCTGCGCGTGACCAATCACGGCGTCACTTCGTTCAGCCCATTCGACAAGAGCCTGGGCGCGTTCGACTCCGGCCCCAACAAGGAGCCGCTGGGCATTTACAACACCATCGGCGTGCGCTGGTATTTTGGGGGTTACGACCACTCCGCAACTTCATGGTGACGGCAAATGGCGACGCCGTAATTTATGCGTTGTGTTTTTGACACCCCTCTACGGTGGTCGATTGCTTGTCGCCACGGTGAGTTGTAGCCTATGAAAAGAAAGTGCCACATGAAATCACTCGCGAGCCTTGCCATTGCAGTTCTCGTCGCTCTGCCCTCTGGCTTAGCGCAATCCCCGGCGTCTCAAATAAAATCAACTGGTTCGCAGGAGCGCACGGCAGAAATTGCGTCTTTCGCGGGTTGCTACAGTCTGAAGCGCGGCCGATGGTGGCCTTGGGGATTCGGTAAAGATGACTCCGTAACGCCGCCGCGCCGCATCCAACTGCTTTCCGAGCGCGGCACACAGGGATTCGAGCAAGGCGAACTTCTTATCCGCGAGATTCCGCCACCCAAGGACGTTCCGGTGAGAAGCAGGTACTCCTCATTTTGGCAGGTCAAGCCTAACAATCGGGTAGGGCTGAGCTGGATTACCGGTTTTGTGGGTGTCAGGCTCGACCTCAGAAAAAAGGGAAATGAACTGAGGGGTTGGGCGCATCCGCATTTCGACGCCCTGCCGTTTGTTCCGCGCATCGCGCACGTGGCCGCCCGACGAATTCCTTGCGATGTTCCTGATTCAAAGTAAAAAATGCCCCGAATGGCCTAAGCCTTCCCTGTCCCGAACGCCAGCGCCAACAGCGTCTTCTGCTCGAGCTCATGTGCCTTCGCCGAACCGGTCGCTGGACTCGCGCTCCCCGAACGCTTCACTGAACGCACCGCACGCCCGCGCAGCACGCGCTTCAATCGCGGCATCATGAAATTCAGGGCGCCCATGTTCGCCGGCTCTTCCTGCACCCACACAAAATCACGCGCGGATGCGTATCCGCTGAGCACCGCCTCCAATTCCTTTTCCGGAAACGGATAGATCTGTTCCAGAAATACAATCGCCGTCGATGCGTCCTTCCGCCGTTTGCGCTCGGTCGCGAGCTCGTGGCCAATTTTCCCGGTGCAGAACAGCACTCGCTCTGCCTGCTGCACTTCCGCATCCGGAAGCACCATCTGAAATCGCGGCTTCGAAAAATCCGCAATCGGCGATGCTGCCGTGGGATTCCGCAACATGCTTTTCGGCGTGAACACGATCAATGGCTTGCGCCACCGCCGCAGCGCCTGTCTTCGCAGCAAGTGAAAATACTGCGCGGCGTTCGACGGCTGGCATACCTGGATATTGTCGCGCGCCGCAAGCTGCAAATATCGCTCGATGCGCGCGCTCGAATGCTCCGGCCCTTGTCCTTCGTAGCCATGCGGCAGCAGCAGCGTCAGCCCCGAAAGCAACTTCCACTTGTCCTCGCCCGCGGCGACAAATTGGTCGATGATTACCTGCGCGCCATTCGCAAAATCACCGAACTGCGCCTCCCACAGCACCAGCGCCTCCGGGAAATCGCGGCTGAACCCGTATTCGAATCCCATCACGCCAGCTTCTGAAAGCGCCGTGTTGTACACCTCGAATCGCGCCTGCTCGGGCGACAAATTCGCCAGCGGAATAAATTCCTTCTCCGTTTGCGTGTCGATGAGCGCCGCGTGCCGCTGGTTGAACGTCCCGCGCTTGCTGTCCTCGCCACTCAGCCGCACCGGGACACCATCCATCATCAGCGAGCCGAACGCCAGGGCTTCCGCCATTCCATAATCCACCAAACTTTTCCCGGCGCCCATGGCCGCGCGCTGTTCGAGCAGTTTTTTCACCTTCGGATGAATCGCAAAGCCGTCCGGATATGTGGTGAGCTTTGCGGTAATCTCGTGTAGCTTTTCCGTCGGCACGCCTGTATCGACGTCGAACTCGGTTTTGTATCTGCCGCCCTCAAAATTGTTCCAGTACGGTGGGAGCTGCCACAACTTCGGAATTTTCTCGAAGCTCACCGCACTTTTCTGCGCCTTCTCGAACTCCGCGCGCACTTCTTCCACCGTGCCTGCAGGATCGGCGCCCGTTTTCTCCGCGTAGAGTTTCCACAGCGGCGGATGCGCCTGAATCTTTCGGTACCGCAGCGGCTGCGTGATGGTTGGGTCGTCGATTTCGCTGTGTCCGTAGCGCCGGTAACCGATCAAATCAATCACCACGGGACTCTGGAATGCGTAGCGGTACTCCACGGCAAGCTGCGCGATGCGCACCACCGCATCGGGATCTTCCGAATTCACATGGAAAATCGGCACGGGCAGACGCTTCGCGACGTCCGACGCAAATCGGGACGACTGGCATTCGCTGGGCACTGCCGTAAACCCAATCAAATTATTCACGATGATGTGTATGCTGCCGCCCACTGAAAATCCGTCAATCATCAAAAAGTTCAGCGTCTCCGCCCAGATCCCCTGCCCTGCAAACGCTGCGTCGCCGTGCATCACCACAGGCAGCACTTCCGCGATTCCGCGTTCGCCGCGGCGCGTCTGCTTCGCACGCGCGCGCCCCAGCGCCACGGGATCGACCGCTTCCAAGTGGCTCGGGTTCGACACCAGATGAATGCCAATCACGCTCCCGTTGCGTGTCCTGTACTCGCCGCTCGCGCCAATGTGATACTTCACGTCGCCGCCGCCAAGCTCGCTGCGCGCGTCCACTTCCTCGAAGCGCGCAAAAATGTCTTCGGCCGGGCGATTGACGATGTGAATCATCACGTTCAGCCGGCCGCGATGGCTCATTCCGACAACAAGCTCGTCCGCTCCATTCTCCGCAGCCGTTTCGAGCGTCTCGTCGAGCAGCGGAATCAGCGACGTCAATCCTTCGAGCGAAAATCGCTTGTTTCCCAGGTACCGGCTCTGCACCACCTGTTCGAACAGCTCAGCGCGCACCAGCCGCTCCAGAATTCGCGCGCGATCCGTTTCCGGCGCCGGCGCTTCCAGCCGCTCCTGAATCCATCGCCGCCTGTCGCCGTCGAGGATGTGCATAAACTCCGCGCCAATCGTGCCGCAATAAATCCGCCGCGCTTCGTCCGCTGCTTCGCCTGTCAACTGCACAAGCTCCGGCACACGCTCAGGCCTGAAATCTCCCAGGGGATCGAGGTCCGCTTCAAGATAGCCCCAGCGCCGAAACGCTTCGAACACAGCTTCGCGCTTTTCGTTTGAGATTCCGTTCGCTTCAATCACCGCAGATTTGTTTTTCAATTCCGGTTCCCTTGTTGGCCCTGATAATTTTGGTGCGTTGTTTGAATTCACCGCCCTACATATTTACGATCCCGCCCAAGCGCCCAGCAAGCGCCGCAGCAGGACCATCTGTCCCAGGTGATACGCATTGTGATCCGCCACCAGCAACGCCTCACGCAAAATGGTCTGGCCTGTGCCGTGTTTGATCGGCGCAAACAAATCCGTCTTAGGATTGTTCAACGACTTTTTCATCTCTGACAAATCCCGCTCGACTGCCGCGACACTTTTATCCCATGCGTCCGCGCTCGGCGGCGTCTCGGACACAGGCCAGTAGCCCTCCGGGAATTGCGGCGAAACGTGCTTCGGATCCCGCGAAAACTCCAAAATATCCCACTGCGCGATTCGCAAGTGCTCGAGCAGTTGCCACGCAGTATGCGGCGCACCGGCGGGTTTCACGCCGCGCTGTCCTTCCGGCAATTCCGCAAGAATGTGATGCACGTCCGCGTAGGCTTGCCCTCCGCCCAACAATTTCACCAAATGTTCCCGCAGCGCTTTGTCGTTGACTCCTGGCCTGGCGGCTTGCGCAGGCTTGGACTTCGCTGGCCGTCTCGTACTTTTCTTTTTTCGTATGCGTTTCATGCAAATATCTTAGGCCGCCGGGCAATGCAGGTCAAACACGCTCATGCAGCACAATGAAAGCGCCAGCGGTCCTTCCAGTTTACCACTCCACTTGCGCATCCCGTGCGACAGGCGGATAATTCGCCCGAATCCATTTTTGCTTTTCGAGTTTCGTCTTTCACTATTTCGCAGTCTCAAGGAGGTACTTTCATGTCCGCGGAAATTCCCCGTTTGAAGTCAACTCGTCGCGAATTCGGCCAATCCTTCGGCACCTTGCTGGCCGCCGCATATGTTTCGCCAAAATTAATTCGCGGCGTCACCGGCGAAACACCGAAAGCTGCCTCGCGCGACGAAGTCATCCTAATCAACTCGAATGAAAATCCCTATGGCCCTTCGCCGCATGCCATCGCGGCCATCACCGGCTCGGAAGGCGTCGCCTGCCGCTATCCCGACGGCCTTTACGCTCGCGCAAAGCAATCCATCGCCGCGCTTCACAAAGTCGGCGTGGAAAATATCGCGCTCGGCTGCGGCTCGACGGAAATTCTGCGCGTCTGCGATGCCGCATTCGTCGGCCCGGACAAAAATCTCGTTGTCGCGGAACCCACTTTCGAAGCCGTCACCTATTACGCAAACGTCTCGCGCGCAAAAGCCGTGAAAATTCCGCTCACGCGCAATTTCCGCCACGATCTGCCCGCCATGGCCGCCGCGTGCTCGCACGGCACAGGACTCGTCTACGTCTGCAATCCGAATAACCCCACCGGCACAATCAACACGCGCGACGAGTTCGCTGATTTTCTCGCTAAGGTTCCCGCTCCCACATACGTCCTCGTCGACGAAGCCTATTTCCATTTCGTCGAAGAGCCGCGCTATTCGAGCGTCGTCGACATGATTCCGCAGCATCCAAACCTGATCGTTGCGCGCACGTTCTCGAAAGTGTACGGAATGGCGGGAATGCGCCTAGGCTACGCCGTGGGTCAGAAGGAAACCATTGCCGCGATGCATCCACAAGTGCTTTTCGACAACGGCAACGCCGCCGTACTCGCCGCGTCCATCGCCAGCCTCAACGATCCCGAAATCGTTCCCCTGAACAAAAAGCGTCTCAACGAAACGCGCAAATGGGTTACGGTTGAACTCGCCAAAGACGGCCACCGCGTGATTCCCTCGGAAGCGAATTTCTTTATGGTGGATATCGGAGGAGACGTCACGCCTGTGATTCAAGCCTTCCGCGAGAAAAAGATCATGGTCGGCAGGAAATTCCCCTCCATGGGCACGTGGCTCCGCGTTTCCGTCGGCAAGCCCGAGGAGATGCGCGCATTCCTCGCCGCCTTCCGTCAAATAGCTCCCGCAGCGCAGAAATCCGCCGCGGCTTAACGTAGCGGCCTAGGTTTGGGAGACTGACACATTTTGGGCGCATCACTTTGCAAGTGAAACTTGGCACAAAACGGATGTGGCTAGAAGCGGCCGTGGTCCTTACGGTAATTGTTGTTGGGACCGTGGCATTAGTGAACTTACGTTCCGTTCCGACGCTGAATGTTACCGCACTGTCCAAGAATGCTCCCACGTTGAACCGAGCCGACCTGGAGAAATTGCCGAAGGTCGAGCGTTTCCGAGTGATACGGCGAGTATGCCAGGTGCCATCAGGGGTGACGCAATCGTTTACGAACCTTACCGGTCTCCCACCCGATATGGCCGACCCTGGAAAGCCCCTGAGCAGCGACGTTATAACTTCCGCCCCGCGACGACGCCTTAAGTCTTCGCTGGCGTCAGTAACGACGTCGCGGTCCTAGTCTATGAACAGGGCGGCTATGTTGACACGCTCAATGCGGTCGTTTTCTGGTACGGGAACGGCGAACGGGCGTGGCGGGCCACTCTCGATGCGCCGGTGAAGAACATTCCCACGCTTCTGAGAGTTGTACAAAGTGGGGAGTTCAAAACCTTATAGCCAAACAGCAGGACCGAGGAGCGCCCATCTCTAAAATGAAAATCGCCTCCGCCACGGTATGACCGCAACGAAGGCGAACCTTGCAGTTTTGCTTTTGCTTGTGTAGCGACCGGTTTTCAGGCGGGCAGCTTCTAACTTGCCGCCTGCGCTGCGTCGCCGCCGATCGTCCGCCGCTGCTGAAAACATTCCCGGCAATACACGGGACGTCCCTGCGTCGGCTTGAACGGCACGGTGGTTTCCTTGCCGCACTGGGAGCACATGGTCTTCGTTTCGACGCGTTGGGTTCCCGTCGAAGCCGATGCGCCCCCACCCTGCGTGCGAACCGACTTGCAAGCCTTGCAGCGTTTCGGTTCGTTCTTGAAGCCCTTATCGGCAAAAAACATCTGCTCGCCAGCGGTAAACACAAACTCCGCGTTACATTCAGCGCACTTCAAAACCTTATCGTGGAATTCCATGGGTTGCTCCCGGTAGTAGCTGGGATACGTTCGGGCACACTTCTCCCAGAATCAGATTACGCTGGAAATCGATGGGACTCCCTGCTTTCCCCGCCTCAAATACGTGAAGCACGGAACGAAGGTTATAGGAAACACCCAAAGTTTTTCGCCGCCTAGTCTAATCCTGTTCCCGACGCTGCTTCTTACGGAGACGCTTGCGTGAAAGAGCTTCCTTGGCCCGCCGCTTCTCTCCAGGTTTCATGTAGTAGCTGTGCTTCTTTATTTCCTTGATGATATCTTCGCCCTGGACTTTTCTCTTGAAGCGCCGGAGGGCATTCTCCAAAGATTCGCCCTCTTGAATTACGACTTCCGCCACGCAGTTTCACCCCCGTTCAGGATATTGTGCTCGATATGCTGGTGTGGGTACTACTAGACGAATCCCGCCACAGGACACATCTTATGGGGCGTTTCTAGCGAACCCTACACCGTAAGTCAAGTATTATATTTTGTAGACCTCGCGTTCGTCTCGCCACACACAGTGCTATCTATTCTCCTTGTAAGTGTACTTGCTCATAACCCGTCAGTCGTCTCACTAGCGCTTTCGTCGTCGTTGAATAGCACTTAACTTCAGTCGGGCCGTGGCCCGCGAATGCACCGGCTGATTTCCGTGGCGGCGCAATTCTCTTTGCCGCACCGCTACCTTTTTTTCTGCGCTTCGGCATTTCCAGGCAAAGATATTGTTAGAATAGGACGCTTGTTTGGAACGGGATCTCGATGTCATTGATGAAAAGTGCGATCGGTGTGCTAATGGCCGGCGGCCAGGGTGAACGTCTCTGGCCGCTGACGCGCGACCGCGCCAAACCTGCCGTGCCCTTTGGCGGCATTTATCGCATTATCGATATCACGCTCTCGAATTGCCTCAATAGCGATCTGCGCCGCGTCTTCGTCCTCACGCAGTACAAAGCCCTCAGCCTCAATCGTCACGTTCGCCAGGGCTGGTCGTCGCTGATGGGTATTGGCGACTTTATTGAAATTTTACCTCCGCAGATGCGCGTCTCCGCGCACTGGTACCAAGGCACCGCGGACGCTGTTTACCAGAATATTTATTCCATAGGCAGCGAGCAATCGAGTTACGTCTTCATTTTATCCGGCGATCATATCTACAAGATGAATTACCAGAAGATGCTGGAGCAACACGTGGATAGCGGCGCGGAGGTCACCGTCGCCACGGTTGAGATGGACCCCGCCGAAGCCGCGCATCAATTCGGCGTAATCGAAACCGACAAGGAAGGCCGCATCCTCGGCTTCGAGGAAAAGCCTGCTGCCCCGAAACTCTCCCCGCGGCACCCGGGCAAATGTGACGCCTCAATGGGCATCTACATTTTCAATACGCAATTTCTCTTGCCGGCACTTATAGCGGATGCGGAGGATCCAAACTCCTCTCACGACTTTGGCCACGATGTTCTTCCCAAAGTCATTGGCAAGTTCCGCGTCTTTGCTTACAATTTTTATGATGAAAATAAAAAGGAGAAGCTCTACTGGCGTGACGCCGGCACCGTCGACGCCTACTATGAAGCCAACATGGACCTGACGACTGTCTCGCCCGTTTTCAATCTTTACGATAAAAGTTGGCCGCTCAAGACATGGGAACAACAATACCCACCCGCGAAATTTGTTTTTGCAGACCCGGGTCGCACGGGCACAGCAACCGATTCCATCGTCGCTGGCGGCTCCATCATTTCCGGAGCGCGCGTCTCACGCTCCGTCGTCGGCTACGACGTGCGTGTGAATAGCTATTGTGACGTCGAAGATTCCATCATTTATAATCATGTCAACATTGGCCGCCATTCACGCATTCGTCGCGCCATCATTGACCGCCACGTGAAATTGCCCGAGCATACCGAGATCGGCTACAACATGGACGAAGACCGTAAGCGTTACCACATCAGTGATAACGGCATTGTTGTGGTGGTCCGCGAAGAATCCATGCTCGAGGAGCCAGAATAGCGCTGGTGTTTGCTCTTGTGGTTTCCGACGAAGTCGACCCAAGAGCTGCGATACAGGCCGGCTGATATTTTCAGCGTAAGTACAAACCTTTTCGCGCGGGACCCGTTCCTAAAGGACAGGCGGGCGGCGTTTCTCTTATGGCGAAGGAGCCTTCATTCATGCGAACAGATCATGCGAAAATCGCTCACGTCGTTGGCCGTGAGATCCTCGATTCGCGCGGTAATCCAACCGTCGAAGCCGACGTCATCCTTGCAAGCAACCAGCGCGGACGCGCCGCCGTTCCTTCCGGCGCATCAACGGGCGAGCACGAAGCCATCGAGTTGCGTGACGGCGACAAATCGCGCTACCTCGGTAAAGGCACATGCAAAGCGGTAGAAAACATCAACGGACCCATCGCCAAAGCCGTCACAGGCATGGACCCCTGCAACCAGCAGGCACTCGACCGCAGAATGCTCGACGCGGACGGAACCCCCAACAAATCTAAATTCGGCGCGAATGCTATTCTCGCCGTTTCAATGGCCGCCGCGCGCGCCGCCGCAAACGAAAGTGGCCTGCCGCTCTACAAATATCTCGCGCGCTTCTCGAGCGTCAATTCAGCCAATACGCTTCCCGTCCCCATGATGAATATCCTCAACGGTGGCGCGCATGCGGACAATTCCGTCGACGCCCAAGAATTTATGGTGATGCCCATCGGCGCACCAAATTTTCGCGAAGCGCTGCGCTGGGGTGTCGAAGTTTTCCATCATTTGAAAGCGGTGCTAAAGAAAAACGGCTACTCGACCGCCGTTGGTGACGAAGGCGGCTTCGCTCCGAATTTGAAATCCAACGAAGAAGCCATTGAGCGTGTCCTCGAAGCCATATCCGCTGCGGGCTACAAGCCCGGGGAGCAGATCGCGATCGCCCTTGATCCTGCCGCGAGCGAGTTCTACGATACGGCAACCAAGAGATACGTGTTCAAAAAATCGGATAAGTCGCAACGCAGCTCTGAGCAGATGGTTGAATTCTGGGCCAACTGGGTTCGGCAATATCCGATAATCTCACTTGAAGATGGCATGGCGGAACAGGATTGGGAGGGGTGGCGGATGCTGACAAAAACTCTCGGCGGCAAATTGCAATTGGTCGGCGATGATATTTTCGTCACGAATCCTAAAATTTTCGCTCGTGGAATCGCGCAGAAGATCGCCAACGCAATCCTCATTAAGCTGAACCAAATCGGCAGCGTCACCGAAACGATCGACGCCATCGAAATGGCGCGCAAAGCTGGCTATGCCTCGATCGTCTCGCACCGCTCCGGAGAAACGGAAGACACCTTCATCGCCGATTTTGTGGTTGCCATGGGCACCGGTCAAATCAAGACCGGCTCCGCGTCGCGCACCGACCGGATCTCAAAATACAACCAACTCCTCCGCATCCAAGAAGAACTAGGCGCAGGCGCCAAGTTTTCCGGGCGAAACTCACTGTCTCGCAAGTCATAGTCGGAGCAGCGTTCCCTGCAAGACTCCTATGTCCAGTGGCTCGGCGCGATACTTAGCGTGCTCCAGAGTGTGGTACCAGGACTATGTGTCGGGCATACGAAAACTCTGTTAATTCATAGGGTTCGGCGTAGGCGGCACCGCTCCGGCCCGTGCTAGTCTAGAGTAAGCTCCCTTTTAAGGCGGCAATGAAACTGGCGAAATCTACTTGGGTGATCATAGCGGCTTGGATTGTGTTTGTCGGCGGATTCGCCGTTGTGTCTCTCGCCATGCCTTCCGGCGATGCGCGCAAGACGTTCGGCGACGTTGCACTGTGTATCGTGCCACTTTTCGCCAATGCCTGCCTGCTGTGGAACGCTTCTTCGCCCTACCGACGGCAAAATAATTTTTGGATGCTGCTGGCGTTCGGCTGCACTTTATGGCTGGCTGGCCGCTTGATGGCGACATATCAAGGGCTCGTACTTCACACGGTGCCGCGCTCGCTTTCTGCCGTAGACATCATCGTTTTCCTGCATACAGTTCCGTTGATGGCCGCGCTCGCGTTGCTACCGCACGCCCGGAAGATGCGCGAAACGCTGCGCTACGGTTACTTGGATCTGCTGCTGCTTGCGGTTTGGTGGACGTTTCTGTATTTGTTCATGGCAGTAGCGTGGTCGCAAGACCCGGCGCACACGAATCTAGATCGCGTCCGCGACCTACAAGTCTATGTAATAGCTAACCTTATATTCCTTGCGGGCACGGGAGTTCTCGCAATTCGCGCGAAGCGAGGATGGCGCAAGATCTATGCGAATCTTTTTGGCGCAGCGGCGACGTATATCATCGGGATCGCGCTGATTGTGAACTTGAACTTGCAAGGCAAGATCGATTTCGGTGGCCTGACCACGTTACCTATCATCGCGGCGTTTGTATGGTTCGGGACGGCGGGAATCGTGGCGCACCGGATTGCGCCAGCGCCGGAGGGGGCTGATGATCGCCCGCGGCGCGAGTCGCAATGGCCGGCGCAATTAGCGATTTTGTGCATTCTGTCTATGCCTGTGATGGCTGCGTGGAGTGCTTTTTTCAGCCATGCGCCAGCGCCTGTCAGAAATTTCAGACTAGTGCTCACGCTAATCACGATAATCGTTGGCGCAAGTCTTGTTTTCTTGCGGCAGCAATTGGTGGACCGGGAGCGATTGAGTCTGATGAAAGGTTTAGAGGATTCACTGGAACACCTCAAACGTCTGCAAATGCAATTCGTGCAAGCTGAGAAGCTCGCCTCGCTCGGTCAGTTGGCGGCGGGAGCCGCGCACGAGATTAATAACCCGCTTACGGCGATTCTCGGGTATGCGGAATTGATTCAAGCCGACAGTACGGCCAGCGAACGTTCGCGCACGCTGGGCGAGAAAATCCGCGAGCAGGCGCGCCGTACAAAAGTCCTGGTGACGAATTTGCTCAGTTTTGCTAGACAGGTGCCAACGGAAAAGCAATTGCTCGATTTGAAATCCGTGGTCACGAGCGCCATCGAGCTGCGCCAACTCGATTTGCGTGACAAGAAAGTTCGCATCGACGTGGACAATCCGGCCGTGCTTCCCGCCGTGCGCGGTGACCCCAATCAACTGTTGCAGGTTTTCTATAACCTAATCAACAACGCCGTGGATGCGATGGAGTCGGTGGGCGGCGGAGTGTTAATCGTGCGCATGCGTACGGAGCGCGGCAGTGTGGTGCTCGATTTTTCCGATTCAGGCCCGGGGCTGCGCGAGCCGGAGCGTGTGTTCGATCCGTTCTATACCACGAAACCGGTGGGAAAAGGGACGGGCCTCGGGTTAAGCATTTGCTATGGAATTGTGCAAGAACACGGCGGACAAATTTTCGGATTCAATCGCGCCGAAGGTGGATGTACCTTCCGAGTGATTCTCCCGGCAGTGCTGGCCCTCTTCCCACAATTGGCCGCTACCACCTCCGCCAATACTCGCTAAAGTATCATCCCACACCTGCTTCGCCCTCGAACCTCCTTGTGTTAGATTCGTGTACCGTGTGGATTGAGTCCGCAATCATAACGCAAGGCCTGACGCGCCGCTTCGGCGAATTGATAGCGGTAGACCAAGTAAATCTGCGCGTAGATGGCGGGCAATTCTTCGGCTTCCTTGGACCAAACGGAGCGGGCAAGTCGACGATGATCAAAATGTTGACGGGCCTGCTGGCGCCGTCTGCGGGTACGATGCGCATCTTGAATGTCGATCTCACCGAAAATCCCGTCGAAGTGAAACGGCAAATTGGAGTCGTGCCCGAAGGCCTAGCTCTTTTCGGCCGGCTGACGGGCGCGGAGTATTTGAATTTTGCGGGACGCATGTATGGGCTCGACCGCGACACAGCGGCGCAGCGAACCAGAGAGTTGCTCGAATTCATGCAGCTCGCGGATCGCCCGAAATCGCTGATCACCGATTATTCCCACGGCATGCAGAAAAAACTGGCGATGGCCGCCGCCGTGATTCATTCGCCCAGAATCTTGTTTCTGGATGAACCCTTCGAGGGCGTGGACGCGATCGCCGCGGGCACGCTGAAAACGATGTTGCAGCGCATGATTGCGCGCGGTGCGACGATATTTTTGACGTCGCATGTCCTTGAAATTGTCGAGCGCCTTTGCAGCCACGTGGCGATTATTTCGCATGGCAAATTGGTGGCGCAGGGCTCGCTCGAAGAACTGCGCGCGGGCGTCGAAGCACGTCAAGGAGCCGGCGAAAGTGCAGCGGCTGCAGGCGCTGCGGCCGATGGCAAGTTGACTCTCGAACAGATTTTCCTGGATATCGTCGGCGGCAGCCGCCAGACCGAACAGGAATTGACGTGGCTGGGGTAAACGTGATTCCGGGAACACGCGAGCAAATCGGGCTGATCGCGCGCCTGCGCTGGCAGCTTTTCCGCAACTCGATGCGGAGCCTGAAGGGCCGCCTCGAAGCGGTATCCACCGTTTTGATCGCCCTGATGATGAGCGGTCTCGTCTTCGGCGGCGGCATATTGCTTGGCGTTACCACCTTCTTGCTGGTGGAGCGCGACGCATGGCAGTGGATCGCCGGTTTGCTGTGGATTGTTTTTTTCTTCTGGCAATTGTATCCGCTTTTCGCGGCGTCTGTGAGCGTACAATTTGATTTTGCGAATTTGCTGCGTTTTCCGTTGCGCTTCGGGAGTTTTTTTGTTCTCAGTTTGATCTACGGCCTGTTCGATCCGGGAGCGGTCGCGTCGCTTTTCTGGCTGTTCTGCATGTGGGTCGGACTCGGAATTGCTCGGCCGGGATTGTTAGCGTGGGGATTGATTGTCTTGCTCGTTTTTGCGGCGTTGAATTTGCTGCTCGGACGGATGATCCTGGCGTGGACGGAGAAATGGCTGGCGCGACGACGGACGCGCGAGGTCTTGGGGTTTATTTTTATCCTGGTGATGCTATCGTTTCAGTTCGTCGGGCCTGCCATCAATCACTTTCAGAGTCATCACGCGCAGATGCAGACCAATTGGCTGACAATGTTGCTGCCAGTGGCTCGCGTGCTTCCACCAGGGGTCGCTGCGCAATCGCTGACTTACGCTCTCGCAGGCGATTTTGCGCTCGCGCCATCGTGGCTGCTCTTTCTGGCGTTGTATGCCGCGGCGTTTCTCTTTCTGCTGCGAACCCGCCTGGTCGCGCAATATCGCGGCGAGAATTTAAGCGAAGCCCAGGCGGCGACGCCTCGTCCTGCGACAGCGCCCCGCGCAGCCGGAACCGTTGCGGCCTCCTCGTGGGAAATTCCGCTGGTTTCCGGAGCGAGCGGTGCGGTGTTCGAAAAAGAGATGCGCTACGCTTTTCGCAGCGGCCCTATGCTTTTGAATTTCGTGGTTCCTGTCATAATCGTGATCTTTTTCGGGATCACATTTCATCAGCAGGGGAGAAATGTGAACTTCTTTCGCCATGCGCCGGACATGATTTTTCCCATTGCGATTGCCTACACGTTCTTGATTCAGATGAACATGGTGTTCAACAGTTTCGCCTACGAAGGCGCTGGAGTGCAGTTTCTCTTGGTTTCTCCTGTCCGATTTCGCGATGTGATGGCGGGTAAAAATTTATTTCAGGGCGTGGCGGCCGTGATTGAGGCGCTGGCCGTGTGGGTTGCGGTCGCTTGGATTTTCGTGCCACCTCCCGCGGTCATCGTGGCGGCCACGTTTGCGGGGCTTCTGTACGCGACGCTGGCGAATTTCGCGGTGGGAAATGTCTTATCCGTATGTTTTCCACGCCGCCTTGATTTTGGCGCATTCCGAAAAAAGAAATTGGCTGGCGTGACGATGTTTGTCGGCATGGTAACGCAAGGCATATTGATCGGCCTGGGCGCGGGCGTTTTTTTGCTAACGAAGCATTTCGATCGTTTGGCGCTGGCGACCCCGATTTTTCTTGTGTTCGCGGCCGCCGCCGCGGCAGTGTATTTGTTCAGCCTGACAAAAATTGACCGCTTGGTGCAAAGCCATCGCGAAACATTAACCGCGGAACTTTGCCGAGCGGAGTAGATGGATTCAGTCCGCTGCGTACCGGCTTCATATAAGCGGAGGAGGAAGGGAATCATCATGAAGCGATTTTGTCTAATGGTTTGCGTGTTGACATTTGCGGCGACCGCGCGGCCCGCGTTCGCACAATCAAATGCGAGCAAAGTGCCGGGCTCGATGGCGCAAGACATGAAGGAGTTCGTCGAGACGCCCGCGATTCCGGGTTACGAAGCGGATCTCGCGGCGAAGATTCGCGCGCGGTTGAGCGCACTGTCGCCGACGACAGACAATTTGGGCGACGTGATCGTCACGCTCGGCAGCGGCGGCCCGAAGCGCCTGCTGGTCGCGCCCATGGACGAGCCGGGATACGTTGTCAGCAACATCACGGACGATGGCTACATTCAACTTCAGCGCCTGCCGCAATTCGCGCCTCTGCCAATGTTCAATGAACTTTACTCTGCCCAACCCGTGGAAATTCAGGCCGCTTCGGGCAGGTGGATTAACGGCGTCGTGGCGGGACTTTCCGTGCACTTGCTGCCGGGACGCTTGAATCCGCCGGATCCATCGGACATTGAAAACATGTGGGTCGACGTGGGCGCAACATCCGCGGCGGCAGTGAAGCGAATCGGTGCCGATTTGCTGAGCCCCGTCGTGATGGACCGCACGCTCTACAACATGGGCTCTGGCTTTGAAACAGCCCCTGCGATTGGCGATCGCTTCGGGGACGTAGCGCTCGTCGAATTGCTGCGGCGATTGGACCCGTCGAAATTGAATGGCACGCTTGTCGTGGCGTTCGTGGCGCAACAGTGGTCTGGGGCGCGCGGGCTCGAACGTGTGGTCGATGCCGAAAAACCCGACGAATTGATTTTTGTGGGGCGGCTAACCGCTAGTCCGCCAATTCCCACCGAGCCGACCTTGCATCGCGGCCCGAGGCGCGATTTGGGAAGCGGCGTGCTGATGGGCGATCAGGATGTCACCGGGAAGTTTTCAGGGCTGAGTGCGGACCTACAAAAGGTCGCTGCGGAAAACAAAATCCCGTTCGAAGAGGATTATTCCGCGGCGCTGATGCCCCGGAGTTATTTGCCAGCGCCCCAGATGCCCGAACGCACCGTCCATTTGGCGATCGCTACAGCGTGGCCTTCCACTCCCGCGGAGATAATCAGTAACAACGACTTGGCGGATTTGACGGATTTGCTTCAGGCCTATCTGCAAGGATCGCCCCCGACCAATAACCCGCAAATCGCACACGATTATTTGCCCTTACCGCCTCCGCCGATTCACGGAGTTCCAACGAATGAGCAACTCCTTTCCCGGCTCGTCGAGACCTACGGCGTAAGCGGGCACGAAGGGCCAGTGCGCGAAGTTGTAAAAAGTCTGCTGCCCCAGTGGGCAAAGCCTGAGACGGACGATGCGGGAAATTTAATTCTGCATGTCGCGACTGCACCGGCGAGCGCGCACGCGCCGAAAATCATGGTCGTCGCACACACGGATGAAATCGGCTACATTGTCGAAGAAATTATGCCGAACGGGCGGCTCGCCGTCAGCGGCGGAGGCGGAATTCCATATTTCTTCGTGGGGCACGCGGCTCTGGTGCATACCAAAACCGGCGCATCCGTCCCGGGAATTATGGAACTGCCGCAAGGATGGGATGAGCCGGGATTCCAATGGCCGCGCGACCGCGCCTTGCTGTCGCATGTGGACGTGGGCGCGCGCTCGCCGGAGGAAGTGGCCAAGCTCGGAATCGCCGTCGGAGATTACATCACGATACCGAAAACGTATCGCAGGCTCGCGGGTACGCGTGCGAATTGCCGCAGCTTCGACGACCGCGTGGGCGACGCCGCGTTGATCTCGGCAGTATGGGCGCTCGGGCCAAATCTGAAGGGCCGCGACGTGACGTTCGTCTGGTCCACAGGCGAAGAACTGGGGCTGGTCGGAGCGGGGAAGTTGGCGAAGCGGCTGGCAGCCGAAGGCAAAGAGCCCGACTACGTCTTTGCCGTGGACACCTTCGTCAGTTCTGATTCGCCGCTTGAATCAAAGCGTTTCGGCGATGCGAAAGTTGGCGATGGCTTCGTTGTTCGTGCGGTTGATAATTCCAATGTTGTGCCGCGCAAGCTGGAGGAAAAAGTCGTAGCGCTCGCCCGCGCGAATCATATTCCCGTTCAATACGGCGTCACGGGCGGGGGAAATGATGGCTCCGCGTTTTTGCGCTATGGCTCGATCGATGTCGCGCTCGGCTGGCCGCTGCGTTATTCGCATTCGCCAGGCGAAGTGATCGACCTTCGCGATCTGGACGCCCTTGCCCACATCGTCGGCGCCGTCGCACGAAGCTGGTAAAATAGATGGCGACGTGTTGCGCGCGGGCATCGCGCCAAATGCATTGCACGGATCCCAAGAAACATTATTTCTTGCGAGCCGCGACTTGCATTGGGGCCGTTTTGCCGCGTGTGGGCTTCTTCGTTCGCCGCTCTTCTTCAATGAGCGCGGAGATACGTTCGCAGGAAATTCCGCGAGCCTGGAACCAGTCCCTCACGTGCGACTGCGCATGGCACACGGCCGTGCGAATGAAATCGTTGGTGGCGACGACCCATTCGCTGGTGCCGTCGCTGCGCTGGCCGCCCTCTTGCAAAGTCCAGCGATGCTCAATCGCGCCGCTGGGGCCCACGCGATATTCGTGGACGCGGTCATAGGTGAGACCTGGGATACGGAGCACGTTTATAGCCATGCGCACATTATAGCCGAAAATTGCCCTAAAGTATAGGCGATCCCTGCCCGTTTAAATACTGTATAATCAATGTCAAACGGGTCAGACCTTCCAAAAGTTCGCTGGTCAAGGACGCTCACAATGATACGCCAGCTTACGTTTCGCGGTTCCACTCTGCTTCGTACTGGAACGCCAGCCTGGTGGGCGCACCCCCGCACAGCCTGTTTCCGCCAGAGACGCTACCGCATTTCACAAACCACGCAGGGCACTCTGCGGCCTTTGCTATAATGCCGCCCCATGCCCGAACCAAAATTCAAGCCGCCACGATACTTTGTCATCGAAGGACCGATACGTGTCGGGAAGTCAACCCTGGCAAAAATACTGGCGGAGCGTTTGCATGCCCGGCGCGTTTTCGACTGCGAGGACAATCCGTTCCTGAGCCAGTTCTATGACGAGCAACCCGGAGCCGCTTTTCGAGCGCAAATGTATTTCTTGATGGAGCGGCACCAGCGGCTGTTGGAAATCGACCGCGAACAGAAACCCGGGCCAGTCGTCAGCGATTTTCTTTTCGAGAAGGACAAGATTTTTGCGTATATCAATCTGGAAAATGAAGAGCTGAAGATTTATGAAAGGTATTACGAAATGCTGGCCGCGTCCGTCGCAGCGCCGGACCTGGTGATTTACTTGCAGGCCAAGCCCGAAGTTCTGCGGCAGCGCATTTCGAAAAAAGCCGCTCGCAACGAATCGAATATTTCTCCGGAATATCTGGAGACGGTCGCTCAGGCCTACGAGCACTTTTTCTTCCGCTATTCAGGCTCGAATTTGCTCGTTGTGGACACTTCGGACATCGACTTCGTCGAGCGCAACCAGGATTTGCAGGAATTGCTGCGCCGACTCCGCCAGCCGGTGAAGGGCACGCAGTATTTCCTACCACTCGGCCCCGAATAGTATTGTTGGATATCTTGAATTGTCATAATTCCTCGAGAATCTACCTTGCCAGTATGGTTCGCTCGTGTACAATTCCGAGACTGGGGATTGCTAACGGAAGATATTTTGAAAAAATTTCGCAAGGTTCTGGGCTATTCTCTTCTCATCCTGGTGGTGCTGCTGGCGGCCGGCATCACGTTCACGATTGGCTGGCGTCCCTTCGTCGGACCACGAATGCGCCCAGTTACGACTCGCACTTTCGACCGCACACCCGAAAGGCTCGCACGTGGCCGCTACCTGGCCGAAAACGTTTCCGGATGCATCGATTGTCATTCGCCGCATGACTGGACGAAGCATGATGCGCCGGTCCCGAGCGGCACGGAAGGTGCCGGCGAAAGTTTCCCCCTTGCGGGGCTGCCGGGCGCCATCACGGCTCCAAATCTTACGCCGGATATGGAGACGGGAGCGGGTCCGTGGTCAGCTTCAGCTGGCGCGCGCGATTCGCGAGGGCATAGGTCACGACGGCCGGGCACTTTTTCCCATCATGCCTTATTCTCATTTTCGCAGCATGTCGGATGAAGACGTGGCCTCGGTGGTCGTTTTTCTGCGGTCGCTCAGGCCCGTGCACAAGACGACGGTGATTTGTCAGGGCAAAACTGATTCGCCCCGCAGCCGCTGAGGCACCGTCCTTTCTGGGCATCGAGATGTCAAGAATCGCTATATCGCGTCAAGAGCCTTGGCTTTTTTGACCGCTTCGATGCCATCGTCGCTACCGCGCACATCCGCCGACCGTCGCATTCCTCGCCGGCAACAATCGCCGCAGCATGCCTCGTATGCGTTCTCGATCGACGGCACAGATGGATTTTTCCGCAATCATCTCGCTCCCGGCAAATTCGTGCCCCATCGCGTTAGCAGCGACAGTCTAGCAGACCACTTCCCGACCATACAAGTTACATTCCGAAATGTGCGGTACAGATCGAGTTGGATTTGTGCGATGCAGTCCGGGGATGGCAAGCACTTCAGCGCGATCAGTTCTCAAAGCAAAAACGCTCAGACAGTAACTGATTGACTTTCGCTTTTGATTCGCCCATACTTCTGCCAGCTTTAGGCATTAGGAGGAAAGCCATGTCCTTGACGAAGCGACAGAAGGAAGTTCTTGATTACCTGGTTGGCTTTCTCAACAAGCACGGCTACTCGCCCAGCTTCGAAGAGATCGCGCGCGCTCTTAAACTGACTTCCCTCGCGACGGTGCACAAGCATCTTTCGACGCTCGAGAAAAAGGGCTTCGTTCGCCGCGGCTACAATCAGAGCCGCTCAATTGAAATCACGCAACTTCCGAAACCTGTGCGCGACCAAGTGATCGAGCGCCACACCGTTGGCCTGCCGCTCGTCGGACGCATTGCTGCCGGCCGGCCGCTCGAAGCCGTAGAAGATCGCGAAACGATTTCGCTCGCCGATTTCAGCCGTGGCCAAAACACGTTCGTTCTGCAAGTGAAGGGCGACTCGATGCATGAAGACCATATACTCGACGGCGATTACGTGGTCGTCGAGCAATCGCAAGTTGCAAATACCGGGGAAATCGTAGTGGCGCTCGTGGGCAATGAAGATGCTACTCTCAAGCGCTTCTACCGCGAGCCCGCCGGCAAGGTCCGCCTCCAACCGGCCAATGCTCAGATGGCACCCATGATCCTGCCCGCCGCCGAAGTGAAAATCCAAGGCCGCGTCATCGGCGTCCTGCGGAAGTATTGATCGCGACCTGATCGATCAACCTTCCTTAATCTCGAACTTGACGGGACTGCGGAAATGACCCAGGCGCGATACAGTTGCGAAGACGAACGGGCGGAACAGTCAGTACGTTTTCTGCATGGCTTTGAGATGCGATTCGAGAGAAGCAACATACTCACGCTCGGCTTGGAGCTCGGACTGAAGCTTTTTTACGAGCATTTCCAAGCGCTGAAGCTCGAAGCGAAGTTTCTGAACCTCGGCGACTGAGTTGTTGCCATTTGGACGCAACGACGCCGGAGAAGCTAGCGTTGAGTGCTTTGCCTCTGATGGGATCGAAGCAGATTGGTGCATAGCCGCAGGAGAGGCGACGGACGCCGCGAAAATTTCAGAGAGCGCGTTTGGAGCAGGACCTAACATTTCGGATGCTTCAGTGGCTTGGTCGGATGCTGTGGGAGCACATTTAGGACTCAGCAGATTTTTGACACGCGCGATCAATTCTTGCGGCTGAAATGGCTTGCGAATGAGCTCATCCGCCTCGACGGCAATTGCTTTTTCTGCGACCGTCCGATTTACGATGCCCGACATCAATATCACCGGCGTTTTGCGTAGATCTGGATTCTGTTTAATGAACTGGCAGACTTCGTAGCCATCTTTGTCGGGCATGATAACGTCCGTAATGACTGCATCGGGGGCGGTTTCGCTGAATTGCGCTAGGGCCGATGCGGCATCGTTGCACGTGACCACGTTAATCGACTCGCGACGGAAGGCTATCTTGATGACTTCGCGCATGGTGGCACTGTCGTCGATGAAATAGACTGTTGGAATTCGTTCAGCGGACACAATCGCAGTCTCGCTCATGGCCGCTCCAATTCGGATTTGTCGGACATCACTTGGGCGCTTGCAGGATGGGGGACACCTGTACACGGAACAGCGTCAATATGCGCTGGCGCACCGTCCAACGGCGCAGGTACCTCTGCGCTCTCGTCACGGGCATCTTCATCGAGTTCGCGCATGGCATCGAGCATGAGATCAGTCGATGAACGCAGCACGGTACGATGAGCCGCACTGACACCATAAACGAACTTGTAAATACCCTTACCTGCGCCTTCGCAGGATTTGAGAATATGTATGACAGCCTCATCTCCAAAAAGCGTTCCGCATTCGGCGTGAGAAAGTTCGCCGGCATCAAAATAAATTACTCCGTCGGTATCCCCGCTATTGATGTTGAGGGCTCCCGTTTGGCGTGCTTGATTGAGCATTTGAATTACACCTGGTAGATCGAGACGCGAAAGGTCGCCGGTCAGCGTCGTGATGGAACTCGGCACCATTTGTGTGGGCTGGAAACCCTCCTGCCGGCTAATGAGAAAAGCACGAACGTGAGCGGCAATACCTTCAGGGCCGCGCCGCCGGTCGACATAATCATCACAGCCATGGCGAAATGCTTCCATCAGGGCTTGGTCCCCGCCATTACCCACAGCAATCAACGGAATATTCGCTGTTTTTGCATCTGCGCGCAGCAACGGCGCGATTTCATAAGCGCTCATTTCCCGCAAATTCGTGGCGCACAAAATGACTGCCGGAGTGTTCCATTCGAGCATAGTCAGGGAATATGCAGCCTGTGAGCTTGTCAGAACTTCGAAGCCCTCCTTTTTCAAGGCGTCGCCCAGCCTTTTGGAAAAATAAACATTGCTGTCAATGAGCAAAACTTTTGGTTGGCCAGCTCCTGTAGTACTCATGAGCTCGCCTCTGCAACGTTTGCTTCATGCTGCATTCGCCGGGCTTTGATGAGCTTGGCTAGATCCAAGATCTGGATGCGCTCGTCGCCGACCTGAAGGAAACCCGCAATATGTGGCTTTTGGTTGTCGGCATCGATGTGCATAATTGCCTCTGCATTAGTAAGCTCGCATTCTCCTGCAACAGGGATGGCGCACCAATCGCGCGTGCTGCCTTCTTCCCATTCCGCGACCAAATAAAAGCGGCAAACCGGCGCGTTCGTTTCTCCTAACAGACCGACCACGTCACAAACCGGAATTACGCGATTGCGACGCACGATTACCCCAGAAATCCATGATGTGCGATGTGGAAATTTTTGCAGCTTCCCGAGCGAAATCAACTCGATCACGGAGTGGGCCGCAAACGAAACCCTGCTGTTTCCAAATGGCACGATTATGTAGCTTTTCAGTTTTGTCGTCGGTGCGTTCATGGGGACACCCCATGCGTGTCGCTCCGACGAGAAGTTATTTCACTTTGAACGGGAACAGAAGCGGAACTATCGAGAACGTCGAGTTGCATGATTTCGTTCTCGGTCAAAAACCCCGAAGGATTTACGACCGGTATGACGTTGCCGTCAATGAGTGTGAGTCCGCGGTACCACAGTAGCTCAGGTCCGGAGAAACATCGCGGAATTACCATAAGACGCGAGATCGTTTCGATGCGATCAATCTGGTCAACCAGAACAGCAATGCGGGAATTACGTAACACAAGCACGAGAGTCGGCGGCGATACAGGCAACTCAAAATGCGCACACGCGTTCACTACGTAGTACCATTTTGCCCCGCGACGCAGACGATGCTTCACTTTTGAGACGCTTTTCAGAGTGATTTCGGATGCAGTCAACGAAAAGCTATCCGTACTGCGAATTTCGTCGATCGCGCTGGCAGCGATCGCGAACGTTTGCCAAGCCACGACAAATAGAATAACGGCCTCTGTGCGTCCACGTCGTGCCGGCAGTTGAAGTTCGCTGGAAACAATTTTCATCGGAGCATCGCTCGTGACGAACGTGCGATTTGACGAATGTGCTTCTCGGTAGCCGGGAAAATTTGATCGAGTGCCAGAACGTGATTCACGGCTCCAGTCTTGATGGCTTCCGCAGGCATCCCAAAAATCACTGATGTCGCCTCATCTTGAGCGATGACAATGCCGCCCGCAGCGCGAATCGCTTGAGCGCCATGCGCTGCATCGTTGCCCATTCCGGTCAGGACAATGCCGATTGCCATGGGACCCGCCCAGTTTGCCGCCGTTTCCATGGTTACATCAGCACACGGGAGATAACCTGAAATACGCGGGCCCTCATCAAGAACAATTCGACCTAGCGACGAAATGCGGAGATGATGTGATCCAGGGCAGATGTAAAGGATGCTTTCCCGCAAGGTTTCGTTTGCCTGTGCTTCCTTCACCTCGATTTCGGTCACCTCGGCAAGTTGCATGGCATATTGGCTCGTAAAATTCTGCGGCATATGTTGTACAAGCACAATAGCCGCCGGAAAATCTGCTGGGAAGGCGGTCGCCAGGCGCATGACCGTCGCGGGACCTCCTGTGGAGGCTGCAATCACTACGATTGGAAAGCGGCCCCCGGTAGCGTTGCCATCAGAGCCTTGGTTTGAGGTCTCGGCGCGCGCGGCTGCGTGCTGTACTCCGACCGGACGATGCTTCGGACGCGCAGCAGTGCGGATAACACGGACCTTTGCCGCCATTTTAAGTTTGCGATTTAGATCCACCGCGACCGATTTCATGTCAAGATCGATTCCACCTGAGGGCTTGGAAACAAAATCAATGGCGCCAAGTTCCAGAGCGATGAGCGCGCTCGCTGCTCCTTCGCGGGATTCGGAACTCACCACCACAATGGGGCGAGGACTTTGGGACATAATGTGCTCAGTGGCCTGTAGTCCGTCCATGTGTGGCATGTTCAGGTCCATCGTAATGACATCCGGCTTCAGCGATTCCGCCATTGATATCGCTTCACGGCCATCCTTTGCATGACCGACGATTTCCATCTGGGGATCGTCTGCAATGATTCCGTGAAGCACTTTGCGCATGAAGCTGGAATCATCCACGATCAGCACACGGAGTTTCTTTGTTGGCGGGTTCATGACCTAAGCAACCGGAACACGCAGACGTGTCCCGGTTTTCTCCACGCCGAGGATCCTCGCTACCGCCGCTAGCAACTGCTCTTCCTGGACCGGTTTGGTCAAGAAAGCGGCGGCTCCTTCTTTCAATGCGCGATCGCGGTGCTTTGCTCCGGCTCGCGACGTGACCACCATAACCGGAATGCGGCGGGTCTCCGGATTCTGGCGGAGGTGGCTCATTAATTCGTAGCCGTTCATGCGCGGCATTTCGAGATCGGTTACGATCAAATGTGCGCCTGATTGGATAACCATCTCCGCAGCTTCAAGACCATCAGATGCGAGGCGAACGCAATAGCCGGCTTTTTCAAGCATCCGCGCGACGAATTTGCGAACGCTGATCGAATCGTCCGCAACGATCACAACACGCTCTTCGTGAATTTCGTCAATTGCTTCCGCCGGAATACTTCCCGAAGCGACAGCCGCGGCACCCGGTGCAAATACGCGCGCCGCAGCAGCTGTCGCTGTCACACTGGCATGTTCGGTAAGCTCCTGCGTCACTAGACGATGTAAATCGAGCAGCAAGATCAGACTCCCATCCGGAGCAATACTCGCTCCGGGAAACAGCTTCATATTGCGCAGAAATTCACCGAGACTTTTGATGACGACCTCGTCTTTGCGCAGAATGTCTTCAACAACAATACCGACTCGGCGTCCTGACACTTTGACGATAACCATGCGGAAATAGCCGTCCGCAGTTTCCAGCAGCGGGAGCGCAAGCCGTGCGTCAAGGCGAACCACATCAATGATCTCTTCGCGTACGTTGGTGAGGAGTTTTCCTCCGATTTCGTCGATTTCTTCAGGCCGTACGCGCCGAATTTCTTCAACGAACGCGAGCGGCAGTGCAAACACCGACGCGCCACAGCGAACGAACAGCGCTTGGGAAATGATAAGCGTGAGTGGAACCTTTAGCGTAAAACATGCTCCGTGAGAGACCTCGCTGCGAATTTCCACTTCTCCGTTAAGCGCATCGACGCTGGATTTGACTACGTCCAAGCCAACTCCACGCCCTGCAAGTTCTGTTTTGTCGCGCGCAGTTGAAAAGCCTGGGACAAAAATGAGATTGTGCAAGTCGTGCATGCTCATCTGACGAGCTTGGTCCGGAGTTGTGAAGCCCGCTTCAATCGCACGGACGCGAATTCTCTCCAGGTCGATGCCCCGGCCATCGTCTTCCACTTCGATGAAAATGTGATTGCCGCGATGATATGCCCGAACAATGATCCGCCCCCGAGAATTCTTTCCCGTCTGCTGTCGTTCGAAAGGATCCTCGATCCCATGTGCCACCGCGTTGCGAACAATGTGAATTAAGGGATCTGAAATGTGCTGAATGATATTGTTGTCCAGCTCTGTGTCGGCGCCCTCCAGCACCAACTCGACTTCCCTACTTGTAGCCTTCGCGGCATCGCGAACTGTTCGCGACAGCCGTGTGTAGAGATTACCGATGGGCACCATGCGAGCCTGCGTAATTTGGTCCTGCAAACGGTGCGCCAACTTTGTGAATTCGTCTATGTCGGCATCGACGCGACCCATGAATCCACCGAGTTGTCCGAGGACTTCGTTCACGTCTGCTGAAATTTCGGTCAGCGAGCGCGAAAGGATACTGAAGTCGTCGTAGCGATCCATTTCTAAATCACTGAAATCGTTGAAACGATCCCGATGGTTGGTGCCCTCGCTGGCAGTGCGGCTGGCGAAAACATTGGAGCTGCTGTTTACTGCAC
The DNA here is from genome assembly GCA_963757905.1 of uncultured Acidobacteriota bacterium. Lineage (GTDB taxonomy): Bacteria > Acidobacteriota > Terriglobia > Acidiferrales > UBA7541 > DAHUXN01. The sequence goes on from CAVWSV010000007.1 coordinate 408,689, forward strand.
GCCCGGGAGCCAAGCTAATCCAGTTGAATTCATATTTGTCTTGAAAATCCGAGATTTTCTCGATCAGGCGGCCCTTTGAGAAATTCAAAATTTCAACAAGCTTCTCGAGTTCTGAGAGCCGCCCGATCATTCGTGTCCGGTTGATCACTAATTCGCCTACGGCATTCATCATTTTATCGAGACGTTCCAGCGAGATTCGAACAGAATGCAGGTGGGGGGCGTCAAGTGAGGATCTCCTGGGCGCTGGTGTCCCCGGCAGTGAGTTTCGAATAAGTTCCTGTTGCGCTTGGCCGCCAGCGGATGGACCATCCGCATCGGCAACTGGAACGTAGGTTGTACTTGCCTCGGGCCCACATTCCGCAACCCGGTAAAGAAATGAGTCGATTGTCGCTCTGGCGACCAACTCGTCCGGCCATTCGTTATGCAGTAATTTCCTCAAAATATCGACTGCTTCAAGGCAAAGGTCAGTGAGTTCCCTGTTAGGGCGGAGCACACCGTCGCGCATCTGTCCTATGAGGTCCTCTACGCGGTGGGCAACTGTCGAGACGCGATGTAGTCCAACTTGCGCGGCCGAGCCCTTGACAGTATGGATGGAACGGAAGAGACGGTTGATGTCGTCCGAATTGGAATTCGTCTCGAGGGCGAGCAAGCATCCTGTAATCGTTTGCAGATGTTCCTCGACCTCGGGAACAAAGAATTGCAGAACTTCTTCGGGGACTTCGCCGTCAGGCAGCAGTAGATCGTAGGGTGATGCCACTTCTGGCGCGTTTCTTTGCGCCGTCTCGTAAGCGTCAGAGCTGGCTGTCGCCTCGGAGCAGGGCGGCGAAGGGGAAGGCGCGGCCGGAACAACCGGAAACGCAAATGCGTAGCGCTGTTTGAATGCCTGAATGTCAGCGGCAACTTCTGTTCCGCAATCGCTGATTTCGAGCAAATCGAATTCAAGTACCGAAATCGCATCGGACAGAAATTCTGTAAGCGGTGCAATCGTTTCGGAGTTCAATGGCGCGTTACGTGTGTATTGAAAAACGTGCGCAAGCTTTCCGGTAATCTCCGAAAATAGAGGAAATCCATACGTTCCTGAATTGCCACAGAGCGTGTGTGCTGCGATGTACAGGCGCTCTAGGTCTTCCGGATTCGGCCGCGGTTCCTGGAGGATGCTTGAATACTCCCGCAGAAATTGCAAGTGCTCGGAGGCCTCCTGAAGAAAGACTTCGATGGCGCCTTTTGCTGGATCACTCACAAAGCACCTTCGACGAGTGCGGCAGCCCTGTAAATCATTTCGCCGGCAGGTTTTCGATACAGGATGCAGTCCCCGCAGACGACCGAATCGAATTTCACCGGAACACTGGACACAGACTCGGAATGTCCAAGGAAAAGATAACCACCCGGTTCCAAGTATTCGTAAAAATGTTGAATCAGAGAATTCCGCCGAGCTTCGGAAAAATAGATCATCACATTCATGCAAAAAATACAGTCGAGGCGGCCCAGATAAACGGCTTGCGCCAGATTCATCGGCGCAAACGACACCATGCGTCGGATGCGCGGCTTGACAGCGTGATCACTTCCCGAGGTCGAAAAATAGGTGTCGAGCTGACGCGAAGACAGATGCTCCAAACTGCGCCCGGAATAAACGCCTCGGTCGGCGTGGCTGAGGGCGCGCTTGCTGATGTCCGTGGCAAGAATTTCGATATTCCATGCTTCGGCAAACATGAGCGCGTCCGCGACACTGATTGCGATGGAATAGGCTTCTTCCCCTGTGGCGCAACCAGCGCTCCAGATGCGCAGGGTGCGCGGGTTCTCCCAGAATTTCTTCATGTGCAGTTCGGGAAGGACCTTCTTCTCCAGGGCTTCATAAACTGCGGGATAACGGAAGAACGAAGTTTCTTGGGTGAGCAGACCCTCGAGCAGCGCATCATATTCTACATTTGACGAACGAAGCTTGCGCAACAGATCTGTACCGCCGACGATATGCTCTGCGGCCATGTACTCGCGGACGCGCGTCGAGAAAAAACGCTGTCGCGAGGCATCGAACAATATTCCCGAGCGGCGCTCAATGAGCGTACGGATCTCGTGGAGTTCATACTCCGTAATCGCGATGGTGATTTTGCCTTTCATTATCGGTCCAGATCGCGTCAGATTCGTGTTTTATATCAATCGTCAGCGGCGCACACTGGCCGGAACCGGTTCGGGTCGTGATTCTTCGGCACTATCCGAGCCATTCTTCGACGAATAGCGGAATTGGGCCAGCGCTTCGTTCAACTGGTCAGAGAGTTTGACCATGGTGCCAACGGTCGAGACGGTCTGGCGGGCGCCTTGCGACGTCTGGCGTGTGATGCCAGAAATAATTTGCATGGCATTTGCGACGCCCTCTGTGCCGCGCACTTGTTGTTTCGAAGCGAGGGAAATTTCCTGGACGAGTTCCGCCGACTGGCGAACGACACTCGAAATTGCTTCGAGCGCTTTTCCGGCTTGGTCCGCCAGCCCAGCACCAACCTCAACTTCCTTCGTACCTTCTTCCATGACGACGACGGCTTCGTTCGTTTCCGCCTGGATCGCCTTTATGAGTGCAGCGATATCCTTGGTGGCGCTGCGGGAATGCTCAGCAAGCTTACGGACTTCATCAGCGACGACGGCAAAACCGCGACCGGCTTCGCCGGCACGGGCGGCCTCAATGGCAGCGTTGAGGGCGAGGAGGTTCGTCTGTTCGGTGATATCGTTAATCACGTTGATAATTTCAGAAATTTCAAGGGAACGATCCCCGAGGGATTTAATTTTCTTAGCCGTTGCCTGCACCGAGGCGCGAATACGCTGCATGCCGTCTAACGTGTCGCGCACGGCGCGGTTGCCCTGTTCGGCTGCATCCAGCGCGCGGCGAGCAGCCTCTGCGCTCGCTTCCGCGTTGTTCGACACCTGCTTCATCGAGACTGTCAGCTCTTCGACGGCCGATGACGTGTTCGTAATTTCCTGGTCTTGTTGTGTCGCGCCGGTGGTCATTTCGTCCGCGGCCAGGAGAATCTGGCTCGCGCTTGTGCTAACGTCGATCGCAGCTTTGCGGACGCGTTCGATGACTTTGCTGAAATTCTCGAGCATGAAATTGACGGAGTCAGTAACATTGCCAAGGGCGTCATTCGTCACCCGTCCCCGCATGGTTAGGTCGCCTCGCGCAACCTGGTTGATCAAGTTAAGCAAGTCCGTAATGCTACGCTGCAGCGAATCGGATGCTTCTTGAGTCACCGAGGAGCGGGCAAACTTCGATGCGCTTCGATTCAAGTTTTCGGCGATGAAGCCGAACTCGTCGGAAGAGACAACTTCCGCTTTCGCGCGCGAATCGCCAGAAGCCAGACGCTCGGAGAAGGTCGCCAGCTGAGAGAGCGGGGCCAGGATGCGCTTGGGCAGCAAAATCACATGTAGAAGGAACGTGAAGATGATCAGAGCGGCAGCCCCAAGCAAACTTCCCGAAGCGCTTCCCGGAAGCGACGAAAAATTGGCCAGGGATTGTCCGGCCGCCGCTGCACCGGCGTGGAATGCCAGGCCGAGAACTCCCCCGAGCGCGGCCACATCCCACAGGATCAACATCCAGATGGTCGTGCTGAGACGCGATTTCATGACATCCTCCGAAAATCAAAAAACAAAATGGGCGCTGCGTTTTCCGCAATATCAGTCTTGCTCAACTCATATCACCGGCACCGGAAACAGTTCGATCATCTTGGGCAAATCGAGAACCAGAGCGAGACGATCGTCATGCCGCAACATCCCGCGGCAATGCGGCACGTCGCTAGGTATCTGATCGAGCAGGGAATCGTCCGCGGCAGTGTACGTTCCAATCACTTCGTCAGCGGCGATACCGAAGCGCAGGTACGTCGAATGGGCCTCATCAAGTAATGCGGCTACGACGACATGCCGCGGCGATAAGCCCGGCCGCCGCCCCTCGGTAAAGGCAATATCCACGAGTGGAACGATGGAACCGCGAAGGTTGAAAACTCCCATTAGAAATGATGGCCCGAGTGGAACGCGCGTGAAAGGCGGCCAATCGACAACTTCCTCGACAGTCAGAACGGAAAGACAGAAGCGTTCGCGGCCAGCGCGAAAAACGCAGTACTGGCTTTCGGACGAGCCCTGCGCAGCCAGCGCTTCGCCATCCAACGGCGTGTCACCGATGTTGCATGAATCGTCCGCGGCAGGATCAACGGCCACAAGTTCGGATGACTGTGGCTCGAAGTCGCGCTTGGCTTTGAATTCGTCAGGTATCACGCGAATCTCCGCACAGTTTCGAGGAGTTCTTCGGGAGTGAACGGCTTCGCGATATACGCATCTGCCCCTTGCTGTTGCCCCCAGAATTTGTCACTTGACGTATTCCGGGAACTGACGAGAATCACGGGGATACTCCCGAACAGCAAATTCCCTTTGAGTTCGCGGCAGATCTGAAAACCGTTGCGGTTGGGCATCACAATATCGAGAAGAATAAGGCCCGGATGCTCGGTGGTGATGGTCTCTTCGATCCTGAGCGGATCGCTCAAGCCAACGGAAGGGTAGCCGCCCTGGTCAAGAATTCCTTGCATCATCTTGACTGCGGCTAATGAGTCATCGACAACAAGAACTTTCTTCAACACACAATCCTCCACTACTCGGTCACAAATACAAATGCAAGACTTGAGCCAATCGGGATTAGTTTGAAGGCGAAATAGGTTGACGATAAAATACAGACTCTTAAGCACTTATTTCCCGAATAATCCCCCTGTCGTTTGCCTGAATTATCGCCCGGCGCACTCGATCGTCTCACTGTGAGATTCTTTCTCACACCATTGAATCTCCATAGGCAGTGTTTGAGAAATGCTGTATGCCACATTTGGCGACGTAACCTGCTCTCAGTTTCGTACACCTGCCATAGCTGAAAGCAAACGGCGCGCACTGATACCGAGGTTCACGGCGGCTTCCGTGTTTTTCATTCGCTGAGCTTCGTCCACGCGATGTTGCAGATACTTCATCTCATCGCGGCCGAGTGCGACCGCCGCATCGAGTTTCGCTGAATTCCCAGAACGCTTTTGTTCTTCGCTTCCGAGCACAACGAGCGCCCGGGCGGCTACGGCGCGGCGAAGATCATCGGAGAGCTGGCCCCCATCGCTGACAAAAGCGTTCACCTCCCAAGCGGAAAGTAGAATTCGCGCACCGCCGATCGTAACAGTGCTCATCGAGCGGCCCCGGGTTGGCGGCGCCTCAATCAGTTGCTCCCAGATGCTTTCGAGGCACTCTTCTAACTGTGGGGAAGGAACGCCGCTCATCGGAGGTGTGGGCCGATTTTGCAGCTTCGCTTCAGCGGTACTCTTGGCTGAATCCAAAACTCCTGCACGCGGCGCAGAGGTTGTTGCAAGCGCTGCAGGAACAAACGTTGGCGACGGCACTTTAGATTGCGTCTTTGCGCTCGGGGACGTCTTGACGTCCTTTGGAACACTTATGGAGGAAGTCAAATTCGCATCCTCTGGTTCTTGGCCATGAGCGGGGCCTACCAGCGCATTGACTAAGCTAGAATTCTCTTGCCTTACCGTGGATCCTTGGGCTGCGGTGGGTCCTTCTGCGCATGAGGACGGAACAGTTTTAATGACCGGCATTTTCGCTTGGACGGGTACAATCCCGAGCGTTCGTTCGACAGCGTCGCGAATGGCGAGGAGTTGCTCGAACGTCCGATTTGCCGATTCTGCAGCGTAGTCTGAGGAAATTGGCTGGCGCCAAGCGAGCGAAATGTCCCGCAGGCGAACTATAGGCTCTTCGGCAGACAGGCCCGCCGAGCGACAATCGACAGTGGCGACACCGCGGCGCTCGAGCTCGGTAAGGCCCTCGCGGATCGCTCGCAAATCTGCGTGCAGCAGCCGAAAAAATGACCTGCGCAACAAAAAGTTAAAACGCGTAAATGCAACCAGGGCTGCCGGGTCATAAAACATAAAACCAGAAGCATCTTTAAGCTCCCGGCCTTTCTCCAGGAGTTTCGCGCTGAAAACTTCGCGAAGACCCTGACATTGTTTCATGGCGTCGAGGACTTGATTCAAAGGTACGCACCATTCGAGCTCAGTCGGATCTGCATCGACGATGACGCTGTGAAGAACCTGCGCGACGTCCGCGAGCGTGATCTCGCACGAATAAAGATCCTCGGGAGCGCAAAGCGCGAAATACGTCGCGAGAAGAAGATCGATATTGTCTCGGTCCGTTGACGTTTTTTCCGAGCGGCGAAGCAAGCGTGCAATGACAGCGCGCAGACTTTCTGGCTTTATTTCCTTTAGCGAATGCAGAAGTTGCCGTAGTTGATTTGTCCGTACGCGTGTGTCCATTTCGTCCAGCCATTGCACAATGCGTTCGAAAAGATTCGATGCCGGACATGCCGCCGGAAGTGTGGGTTCATGGACCGGAGGAATTTCCAGATGGAAATGCGTGGTCAAGTAAAAATAGAGTGGATAAACGAGTCGCGCTTCCGCCCACGCAGAAACTATTGCCTCAGCCTTTTCTCCCAGTGAGGGAACAGACTGTTTCACAAGGGCATCTTTTTCCTTTTCCTTAAGGCCGCTCATTTAATCGTTCCCGTCCCAATTTCCCCCGCCGACACGGACAGTAACTATCGTCCGAAGTTCGCACGCTTCGTAGGTTTGCTGCTTCGAATTCAAAAGGCCTGCCATGCTCGCTTATGTCAAACCCGCATACACACGTTCGCTAACTGAATAGGAATAGAAGAGCAAGAGGAAAGCCAAACAAGGCTGTAAATCTAAGGCCATATACTTATGAACCTACGGTGGTTACTGGTGGTATTCGCCGGCAAGGAACCTTGGGCGTCTCAAGTTGCGATGGAAGTGTCTCATGCACCGAAGTGGCTTGCGGCCCATCATGAGACGGAGATCTACCAAAAACTCTACGCCCGCGCCAGTTCGGTGATGCTAACTTTCGTGTCAGCGCGCAGCGGAATCTGATACTGCTTGAGTTTGCGATAGAGCGTCGCCCGGCTAATGCCCAGCATTTTCCCGGCCAGCGCCTTGTCGCCACCCACCTGTTCGAAGACGCGCAGGATAGTCATACGCTCCATGTCGGCGAGAACTGTGGATGTTAGTGTGTCCTCATCTTGCGTCTGCGTGGCGATCTCCTGGCAGGAGAGAATTGCCGGGGGTAGATCCTTGATATCGATGATGCGTCGATCTCCGAGCGCGAGAGCTCGGGCGATTGAGTTTTCGAGTTCGCGGACATTGCCGGGCCAATCGTATTGCAAAAAGACCTTCATGGCAGCAGGGCTTATCTGTACATTTTCGCCGGGCGCATGGCGATCGAGGAAACAATGGACTAACATGGGGATGTCTGAACGTCTCTCGCGAAGGCCCGGCATGTGGACCGTGATTACATTCAAGCGGAAGAAAAGATCTTTACGGAATGTGCCGGCGCGATACGCGACTTCAAGATCGCGATTCGTAGCGGCAATCACTCGCACCTCAACCGCGACATTCTCGTTGCTGCCGACTGGCCGCACTTCTTTTTCCTGAAGTACGCGCAAAAGTTTCGCTTGCATCTCGAGCGGCAGCTCTCCGATTTCATCAAGGAAGATCGTGCCGCCATTTGCCGCCTGAAACAGGCCGATCTTGGATTTCATCGCGCCAGTAAATGCGCCTTTCTCGTGTCCGAACAGTTCGCTTTCCATCAATGTGGGCACGAGCGCGCCACAATCCACTGCGACAAATGGCCTCTGTGCAAGAGGTCCGCGAAAATGAATAGCGCGCGCGACAAGTTCCTTGCCCGTCCCGCTTTCCCCCACGATTAAAACCGGCGTACGCGAGTCCTTCAACCGCGCGATCATCCTGAGGACATCCTGAGTCTTCGCGGACGTTCCAACGATGCCATCGAGTCGAACTTCCGTATCCATGCGCTCGCGGAGAACCTGATTCTCGCTCACGAGCCGCACCTTTTCGGCCATGCGCTGCAGCAGCAATCGAAGCTTTTCAACTCGAAAGGGTTTCTCGATATAGTCGTAAGCGCCGAGCTTCATAGCATCAACCGCAGATTCAATCGTGCCGTGTCCCGTCATAATCGCTACTTCGATGCTGGGTAAAAGCCGCTTGATGTCCCGCAATAAATCAACACCGCTCATTTGGGGAAGTTTCAGATCGGCTATCACCACGTCGGCGACCTGTGCTTCGAGCCTCGCCAGCGCCATTTCGGCGCTTTCTGCCTCGGTACAAACGAATCCGAGCTTGTCGCCAATCGTCATGCAAAGTCTGCGGATCGATGGCTCATCGTCTACCACCATGAATCGTATGCGCAGGTCGTTTGTCATTAGGCCTCTCTTGCGCCGCTAGCAGGCACCCTCCGAAACAGTTGTAAGCGCCGTAGCATCTGCCGTGGGCAAGCGCACAAAAAATGTTGAGCCCGCGCCCTCAGTGTTATTTACGCATGAAACTTCGCCACCATGTTCGCGCACGATACCATAACAAATGCTCAAGCCAAGTCCAGTGCCCTTGCCGGCTTCTTTGGTGGTGTAAAACGGTTCAAAAATGCGCTCGGTGTCAGAAATGCCAATGCCATTGTCCCGTATCATAATCTCGACCATGCCGTCGAGCTCGGAAGTAATGATTTCAATCTTTCCGGCGCGCTGCGTTTCATGCACAGCATCATAAGCATTATTGAGGATATTCAAAAAGACCTGCTGGAGCTGGTGCGCATCACCGAAAACACGCGACACCGATGATCTGAAATGTTCTAGGACTTCGACACCATGCCCTGCCGAGCCGTATGAACGAAGTTGCAAGACCTGGCGCAACACCGCATGGACATCGAGCGGCTCACGCCGCGTTGGCGTCTGCCGAGCGAAGTGTAGAAGATTCTGTACGATTTCTTTTGTGCGTTCGGCTTCTTGCAGAACAATTCGAAGATCGTCCTTCGCGGATTCGGAAATATCTGCATTCTCAAGGAGCAAGTCGGAATAGCCAACAATCGCGGCAAGCGGGTTGTTGATCTCATGCGCCACTCCAGAGACGAGTTGCCCAAGCGCGGCCATCTTTTCGCTGTGGCGGAGTTGGGCTTGTAGCACAGCAGTCTCGGTGATGTCAGACATCACCACGACGATGCTGTTTACCTGCCCCTGCTCGTCACGCATCGGACTAAAGCTAATGGAAAACCTTCCCGTGCTTCGATTACCACGCAAGACGGGAAACTCCAGATTTTCCGCCGCGACACCGTGGAGCGCGGCCTCGAAAGACTTCTCGAAGAGCGTCCGACGACTGCGTGGGATGAACTCCGCGAGTGGCCGCCCCAGCAGATATTCCTCACGATAGCCAGCCTCGTAGCAACGGCGGTTGGCATAGCTCACAAGGCCAGCCGTGTCCAACACTACGATCATGCTTTGCGTGTGGTTCAAGATTTTCGTGTTGAAATCGCGCTCGCGCTGAAGCTGAGTTTGATATGTTCGTTGCTCGGTGATGTCCTTTAAGATATGGATTGTGCGCGAACCTTCCTCTGTACCGCCGCCGATGCGGGATGTGGAGACTAAAAACGCTTGAGTTCCCGAGGTCAGTACCGATTCCTCCGCCGAACGCGCAATGTCCCGGCAGAACGGGCACGTGTTGCCAACGGCATTTCGCGCAATCGAGTTAAGAGCCTGGGTGCTCTTTCCAATAAGCTCTGACGGACGGGAGCCCAGCGCTTCCGCCAAAGATCGGTTTACACGGACAATACGATTCGCGGGATCGTGAACAATAATAAGGTCACTGATGGCATCAAAATCTTCCACCCACTGGCGTTTTGATTGTTCGATGCGGGAAAACAGCCGCGAATTCTCCAGTGCAACAGAAGCATGACCTACCAACGCATGTATCAAGTTGCTGTCCGCTTCCGAAAGCTCACGCGCGCGATCGATTAAACAAATTGCTCCTAATAAATCACCTTCGCTCCCGGTGAGGCGCGCAAAACAAAGATCGTGCCAACCAAGCTTAGAGGCTGGCTCCGGCCCCAGCAGCGCAGCAGCTGTCCCCTGAATAAGGAGTTGTGGATGCTCGACCACAAATGTTGTCAGTGCCACATCGAGAGCCGGCCACTTCGACCGGATCTGGGCATTGTGAGAATAAATAGTCTCCAAACGAGTACCTCTCGTGAGTGCCAGTATCGCCGCGCGCGCACCAAGCATCTCTGCCGCGCGAAGAGTAAATCGACCGACAAATTCAGGCAGGCGCAGGGAAGGCTTTAGCTCAACCGCTAGGTTCATCAGACTCTGAGCGCGAAGCTCCGCAACTCCGGTAGCAGTGGTGCGGAACGACGCACCAATGGCGGCTTCAAACGCGGAAGTAAGCATTTCCGCTTGCTTCACGATAACTCGATTGGGGGATCGGCGAAGAGTGCGTCTGGTGAAGACAAAAATCCCCTGCGGGCCGGTGCCAGCTAAGACTGGCGCAATGAGACACCAAGGCGAACGAAAAATTGCTTCTTCATCAGGGGAGACTCGGCGGGAAGAGTGGGAAACGACTACGCGGCGTTGGGTGAATGCGCGACGAAAAAGGGCGCTTTCACTCAGTCGGATCCTAGCACGCAAGGGCCGTTGTCCCTCGGAGTGGCCCACGACAACTTCATCCGCGGAGGCGAGCTCCCAATAGCTCACACCATCCAGGTTAAAAAAATCCCTTGCAGATCGGCAGTAAAGGCGAATGACGCCCGAACGGGAATGCTTCCGATCAAAAGCAAAAAAACTCGCGAGCAGGCGCGCGAAGTTGCCTTCGTCAGGAGAAGAGAGGGTTCTCGACCGTGAATGTGCATGCATGAAATTAGGACTCGCGCCAGCGACCCCAAGTTGAGACTCGAACAACCGTAGCCTGCCATCTCATTTTGAGTCAAGTAGACCCCGTGGGCAGGGTTGCCAAAAGATACATCCATAGCGCCCACTCCTCTCAATGTGAGACGGCATGATTAGTTCCCCGGCGAACTGAGACAAAATGGGCCATAAAGACCGACGCCAGTATCGAGCATCCATCAGACCTATGGAACTGATAAAAAGTAGGTTAGCGGAGTATCTGACACCCTTGATTACGTTACATCTTGCTGTCCTGGAACTGGTAACCCCCGTGCACTTAGGCTTCTGGAAGCTCAGCTTCTTCCAAGGAGAACTGTCTGTGGACACCAGGAAGGTGCTTAGATGTTTCAGTATCATTGCCTTGCTGAGTGCTATTTGCCTGCTTTCCCCGGCTGCATTTAGCCGAGAATCCGGCACCAAACGCAAAGTCAGCCACCGAGTAGTTCCCGACTACCCGGCTCTGGCGCGTCAGATGAATATCACCGGAAAAGTAAAGATAGAAGTCACCGTCGCACCGGATGGCCACGTCAAGACCACCCACGCGGTCGGAGGCAGCCCACTGCTGCTCGACGCAGCAATAAGAGCAGTAAAGAACTGGAAATTCGAAGCGGGACCAAAGGAAACCACGGAAATCGTGGAATTTGACTTCAATCCCCAGCAGTAGAGATCAAAGAACAAGGATGTTTCCACAGTTCGCGGTTATACAGCGAGGAGTTTCGAGATGACGATCGGCAAGAAGCTATATTTGGGCTTTGGCGCAATTCTCACAATGCTGTTGCTCGTATTTGTGGTTAACCTTTCTGCGTCCCTTCGTGAGCATTCCGTCCGCAACAAGGCGGCGGCGACCCTTCAAAGTGTTCAGACAATCGAGTCTGTCCGATACCAAATGATGCAAGCTCGACTCGACCTGCGAAATTTTTTGCTCAGTGGCGACGTTCGACTGGAAGCCAAAACCAATAAAGAAGAAGGCGAATTGTCCGATTATCTTCAGAACCAACGAATGAAGACAGCCGACGAGACATTGCGCAGCGCGCTGTTACAAGTAGGGGAAAGCGAGCAGGATTGGTACCAAACTTTTGCCAAGCCACTGATTGACAAGCGCCATCAAGTTGATTCTGGCGACGCCACCGTTTCTGATCTTCAGGTCTTTTACCTTGGAAAGAAACCTGGCTCTTGGATCGGGAAAGATGTAATCACCCTTGACAAGGCGAATGCTCAAATACAAAAGTCGCTCGAGGACGCAAATGCTTCCGCCGCGCAGGCGAGCGCGATCAGCACTATCGGAAGTTCCTTTGGGATGCTTATCGCTATTCTTCTGGGTCTGGGAATCGCGTACTACACCGCACAATCGATTACGCAGCCGTTGGGGCACCTGATTGAGGTTGCGCACGAAATCGGCAGCGCCGGCGACTTGGACCACAATATCGATATTCACCGAAACGATGAAGTCGGCAAACTCGCCGACAATTTCCGCGCCATGGTCGAGCACCTCAAGCGCATGGCCGAAGTTTCAGCCTCTGTTGCTGAAGGCGAGTTGACTTTGGAAATCGAGCCTCTCTCGAAGCGCGACACGATGGCCAGAGCCTTTTCGCGCATGGCCCACGGATTGCGCGAGATCGTTCGCCAGGTTCGCGGCAGCGCTTCTCAAGTTGCAGCAGGAGCCAATCAGATGGCTGCCGCTTCCGAAGAGTCAGCGAAGGTCAGTGTGCAAGCGGCATCGGCGATTGATGAAGTGACGAGCACGATGCATGAGATGAGCATCAATATCCAAAACGTGGTGAAGAACACTCAGGTGCAGGGCTCTAGCGTCGCAGAAACGTCAGCATCCATCGAACAAATGGTCGCGTCGATTCAGCGTGTCGCGGATACGGCTAAGATTCTCTTGGATATCTGTCACCGTTCTCGTGTTGAAGTTGAAATTGGAATCACTACGATGGAAAAAGCCACTGATGGGTTGAATCGCACCAGCGCCTCTATCCAATCGTCTTCCGAGATCATCGGGGTTCTCGGCAACCGCGCCGATGATATTGGCAAGATTATCGAAGTCATCGACGATCTCGCGGAGCAAACCAACCTTCTGGCGCTCAACGCGGCGATCGAAGCCGCTCGCGCCGGCGAACATGGCTTAGGCTTCGCCGTGGTTGCCGATGAAGTTCGGAAACTCGCGGAAAAATCGACACAGTCCACAAAAGAAATCGCCGAATTAATTCAGGGAATTCAGAAAGAGGCGCGCGAGGCGGTGGGCAACATGAGCAAGAGTACCCAAATGGTTCAGGAAGGACTGCTTCTCGGCCTCGATTTGAACAAAGCCTTCGGAAAAATCTCAAATGTCGTCACGGAAGTCTACAAGTTCGCACAAGAAATCGGCGCGGCCACCACGGAACAATCGAACGGGTCCACTCAAATTGCCAAGGCCACCACGCGGCTTACTGAAATCACACAGGAGATCAATTCCTCGGTCGAGGAGCAGGCCTCTGGGGCTCAGGGCGTGGTGCGCGCAATGGAGAAAATGCGGGAATTGGTCCAGCAGTCTACCTCTAGCTCCACAGAGCTTGCTGCCGCAGCCGAGCAAATGTCGAAACTTTCCAGGATATTACTTGAAAGCATGGATCGCTTTCGAATCGAGCGTGACGTCAGGGAAAGGAGCAATGCTCATTCGTGGCACAAAAACAACCTGGAAGAACGCGATCCGGAAGAAGATGCGTGTCACTCCGATTTAGTGCGGGCTTGACGCAACGGAATTGGTCATGGCCAAAGACATCCAGATCGTTGGTCTTCGAATCGGGCGGGAGACATATGGCGTTCCGATCGCATTGGTGTGCGAAATCGTGCGCGTGCCCGAGATCACTGTAGTTCCCAATTCGCACAAATACTTCGAAGGTGTGATCAATCTTCGCGGAAAAATCGTTTCCGTGATGGACCTGCGCAAGCGCTTCGGTCAGAGCGCTATCGAAAACGACACAAAAAACAGGATCGTCGTCGTCGAGATTGAGGGCCGGACAGTTGGGCTTATCGTCAATTCAGCATCGGAAGTTTTGAAACTCCCCCCTTCGGAGATTGCTCCTCCGAGCACTGTCTTTCTCGATGAAGAGGTCGACTACGTTACGGGAGTCGGCAAGCTGGATGACCGGCTCATTATTCTGCTGGATCTAGCAAAGGTGCTAAACAGCGGCGAATTACATCGGCTTGACCAAACGGTCGTGCCTGTCGCGGCAATCTAGATCACGATCCAAAGCCAGGAGCAATTCGCACCGACCCTATGGCTACATTTACGGCTCCCTTTACGATGACTGAGCCTGAGCGCAAATTGCTGCAGACGCTCGTATACCAGGAATGCGGATTGTGCTTCGACGAACACCGCATTCATTTCCTGTGCGACCGCCTGCAGCGCCGGCTTAAGGCGTGCAATCTCGATTCGTTCTACAGCTATTACCGGCTTTTGACCAGTCATGAAGGGAAAAAAGAACTAGCCGCGCTAGTTGAAAATCTTACGGTCAACGAGACGAGTTTTTTTCGCAACGTCCCCCAGCTGGAACTGTTTTCGAAGGTGGTGCTAGACAATCTATTGCGTCAGAAGCAGCAACGGCAGGATTGGACCCTACGCTTTTGGAGCGCCGGCTGCTCAACTGGTCAGGAACCATACACGATGGCGATTCAGACTTGCGACGCGCTCGCCTACTACTATCTGCGCAATCCTTTGCCATTCGATATGCCGTCGCCAAAACCGTTGGTACCACCACCGTGGAAAGTGGAAATCGTAGCCTCGGACATAAGCTATACGGCACTGCTCCAGGCCGAGCAAGGAACATACACCAACAATCAAATGGAATCTGTGGATTACACTTTCCGTCTCCGCTATTTCGAAAAAATGGTCGACGAGTACGCCGTGAAATCGACGTTGAAACGTCTCGTCCAGTTCGATTTCCGCAATTTGAAGGCAGAGTTCTTGCCGGAGCGGAACGATATTATTTTCTGCCGGAACGTGATGATCTACTTCGACGAGGCTGAGCAAAAACGCCTGATCGAGAAATTTTATCGATGTCTGAATCCCGAAGGTTATTTATTTGTCGGGCATGCGGAAAGCCTCTTTGGTCTCACAACCAAGTTTAAGATGATTCATCAGAATAACGGTACCGCGTATCAGCGGATCGAGGTGCCGGCGTGAATTTCTTCGCTGACGAACGTTCCGCTGAATTGCGCGAGCTTTTCTTTGAGAGCGCCCAAGAATTATTGCAACAACTTAACGAAGCAGGCTTGGAACTCGAAGTCCGCGCCGGTGATCCCGATGTTATCCGGCGTGTCCGCCGCATCGTTCATACTCTCAAGGGAGATTCCGCAGCTTGCGGATACCAGGAGCTCAGCACCCTCGCGCATGAGATGGAAGACGCCTTGTTTCCGCAAGCGGCCCATGATGGAAATGGCTCTCTTGTTGAGATCATCTTCACCGCCGCAGATGACTTCCAGGCCATGTTGGGTGCCTATCGCAAGGGCGTTGCCCCTCCCGCGGGCGATGCGCTCCGCGAACGCATACGCCAAATTGCACAGAAGCCACCTCAAGAGCACGCTGTGGCAACCGCGGCTGAGGTGTTCGTTCCCCATTTTGATTGGACCGAAAGCGAGCGCGAGCGGATCGCGGATGCGCTGAGTCGTGCCGAGACTGTATACAACGTCGCATTGCAAATCGATCCTGCCAGTGGAATGCGATCAGCGGCATTTCAACTCATTCACAAAGTACTCGCCGGCTCCGGGACTCTCCTCGGAATCCATCCATCAGACATGGCTGCGGGGCAGCACACCACACATATCGAAGCAGCAATCGCAAGCGAGCGTTCAAAAGAAGAGCTAACTCAGAAGTGCCACATTCCTGCTGTTGTAACCGGAATTGTGGTGGAGCAGATCTCCGAAACACTCGATCCCTCGCAGGACCTACTGGAGACATTGCTGCAGGCTGAAGCGGAAGCCTCAGCCACACATGGAGCCCCTTTGGCTGCAAAATCGGAGATTCATGATGGAGACAATGCAATTCCCAGCACGCGATCTGCAGCGATGCCGGCTTCCACAACGAATACGATACGTGTCGAAGTCTCCCGAATCGATACAGCACTAAATCTCGTAGGCGAACTCATCATTGGCAAATCCATGCTTCACCGCATGCTTGTGGACTTTGATAAACGCCACGCCAAAGACCCTCTGCGAAACCGGCTGGCAGACGCACTAGTCTTTCAGTCGCGCGTGCTTGAGACCTTACAGCGCTCGGTGATGAAAATCCGCATGGTACCTGTCGAGCAACTATTCCGCCGATTTCCGCGCTTGGTGCGAGACGTCGCAAAACATTGCGCACGCGATGTGACCCTCGAAATCATCGGGGAGAATACGGATCTGGACAAGAGCATCCTCGATGCTTTGGCGGAACCTCTCGCGCACCTGGTGCGCAATGCTGTTGATCACGGCATCGAACCGCCACAGGAGCGCGAGGAGAGCGGAAAGCCACGGCGTGGAACGATAAAGCTAAACGCGTATCACCAGGGTAACCACGTGGTGATTGAAGTTTCAGATGATGGCCGAGGTATTGCCCACCAGAAGCTGATTCGTCGTGCATTCGAACAGGGTGCCATTTCTGCTGACGAAGCAGAAAAACTAACGGAAGCAGCCGCAACACAATTAATCTTCCGGCCCGGACTCAGCACGGCAGAGAGAGTGACACAGGTGTCAGGCCGCGGCGTCGGGATGGACGCGGTTGCGGGAGCCCTGGAACGGCTAAAAGGTACAGTCGAAATACAGAGCAGATCTGGCGTTGGAACAACGTTCCGCGTGATGGTCCCCTTGACCCTCACCAGCATACAGGCACTATTGTTCCAAGTTGCGGAACACCTCTATGCCGTGCCTCTCGCCAATGTAGTTGAAATTGTGCGCATAGAAGGTGCGGATGTGCATCGAGTCGATCATTGCGACGTAATCCGCCTTCGAGATCAATTGCTCATGCTTGTGCACGTCGACCCGTTGCCGTCTCAGCCGGAGAAACCAGTCGCGAAAAAAATGTTTGTCATAGTTATCGGGTCAGCCAACTACAAATTCGGAATCGTCGTAGATGGACTGCTGGGCGAGGAGGAATTGGTGATCAAGGCTCTTGATGACCATTTTACCAGCTCCGATATGGTCAGCGGTGCTTCGATTTTAGGCGACGGGACGATCGTGTTAATTCTGAATGTAGCGGCGCTGACGCATCGGGTCTCGCGCATTCCGGCACTTGGAGCAATCGCATGAGCAAGCCCGTACGCGTCCTTGTGGTCGACGACTCGGCGCTCATGCGAAAGCTGATCCCGCAGATTCTTGAGAAGGAAGGAAGCATTACGGTTGTTGGCACGGCCATGGACGGAGCTTTCGGATTGAAAAAGATAGAAGAACTCAAGCCACATGTTGTGACACTCGATCTCGAAATGCCGCGCATGGACGGGATCGCAATGCTGCGCGAAATCACACGCCGGCACCGCCTGCCGGTGATCGTCGTCAGTGCGCATTCGTGCGAAGGTGCGCAAGCTACATTGAAAGCGCTCGCGCTTGGCGCATTTGATTTCGTGACCAAGCCCCGCAATGCTGCGTCAGGGCATTTGCAGGAGATCGCTCAAGAGCTTGCAATTAAGATCAAGGCTGCTGCGATTGCAGGTTTTCCCAAGTTGATACCGGAAGTTTCGCCTGTACAGCCTAGAAGCGCTTCGCACAAGATCAAGGGTCACCATCCTCCAACGCGCATCATAGCAGTCGGAGTCTCTACTGGTGGGCCGAACGCTTTGGAATATATGCTTTCCAGAATCCCGTCGGACTTTGCGGGTTGTTTCCTCGTGGCTCAGCATATGCCCGAGGGCTTTACGGAAATGCTGGCGAAGCGTCTGGACGAGAATTCGATGATTAAGGTATGCGAAGCGCGCTCGGGCGATCTGCTCGTTGCGGGGCAAGTATTGATTTGCCCAGGCAACCGCCATTTGTCCGTGTGCCGCACAAACACAGGTCACATGGCCGTGGTTTCGGAATCAGGGCGAATCAACGGCCATCGGCCTTCGGCGGACATTCTATTCCGTTCGGTCGCTAAAGAATTCGAAAACCAAGCTATCGCTTTGTTGATGACGGGGATGGGCGATGATGGGGTTGAGGCTATTCGCGCAGTTAAGGATGCTGGAGGCTTGACGCTCGCTCAGTCTTCAAATTCCTGTGTTGTTGACAGCATGCCGCGCAGCGCCATTGAACGTGGGTACATCACACGCGTCTTGGACCTCGAAGCCCTGTCTAACTTTCTTTATGCCCAATGCCGCAGAACAGACCGTGGCAGTCAACGACAGGAGATCAGTCGCGCGGAATAGCTGAATAAGAATAGGAATATATTCGCGAGGAGAAAGTCATGAAACCATTTACACCGTTGACTCGAAAGCAGGACAGCCAGCCCATCCGCTATCTCGTGGTGGACGACTCAGTCTTCGCGCGTAAGAGCCTGGCGAAGATGATTGACACATTCGGCGGCGAGCTTGCCGGAGAAGCCGGCGACGGTTGCACAGCTATTACCGAATACACGCGCACGAAGCCGGACATCGTTCTGATGGACATTACCATGCCGCAGATGGAAGGCATTGAAGCCGTCGAGCGCATCGTCCGTCAGCACCCGGAGGCGCGCATTGTCATGGTTTCCTCGGTTGGCTACCAGGACAATATTCTCGCAGCGCTCCAGAAAGGCGCGCGCCATTTCGTCCAGAAGCCTGTAAAACCGGACGTGCTCTATGAAATCATCCGCTATGTCCTGAACGACGACGATGGTGTTCCCGCACCGGCCGTCGTCGCGGAAGTGCGCTGATGAAGATGCAATTGATACAACCATTCATTAGCGCCGCCGATTCGGTTTTGGCGCATGCGCTCAATGGTCCGACGAGAATCGGTGATCTCAGTATGGAAGAAGAAGGCTATCGCCCGAAAGGCTTCTCCGCGCGCGTCGCCATTCTTGGAGAAATTGAAGGTCGGATAATCGTTGATATGGACTCCGCAACCGCTGTGCGCCTCGCGAGTGCCCTTGCTGGATACGAAGTAGAAAAATCCGAGCAGGCAGTCCGCGAGACCCTCTGCGAGCTCGCGAACATGATAATTGGCAATGCCGTCACGCTACTGAACGACCACGGATATCGGTTCAAGGTTCACCCACCTGAAGTGCACGCGGGCGACGAGACGATCCGCGGCACATCCGACACCGAAGCATTGGCTATTTACTTCGACACCTCATGCGGTCGCGTCTTTGTCAATATTTCGATGCGGCACAATCTCATCCAACACACGGAGCGCGACGCTATTCTGAGGTAATCCGCAAAAACAGTCTGGTTGGAGATTTCTTACTGTTTACTGCTTCTCGACAGGTTCTTCACTATCCTTCCGCAAATACTTTACCCCGTGGCGATAAAGGCCGGCCGTCGGCATGGCTCGAACATGGACGACTACAGCAGGGATGAATACGTTCGCCGTTCCTGGAGTATACGGAACTGCAACTTCTAACCGCGCGCCCTCTGCATATTTGCGGCGGCTACGAAATGCAATTCCCTGCCGCGAAACGTTCTCGCACACGGCCATTTCTTCGGTACCGATGCGCTCGCGAACGCAAGCCGTTAGCCGCGTGTCATACCGCGTGGTTTCGCGCGCAGGCGACGTCGCTGCGCCGTCCGCGCCGGCTTCTTCACGACGCGAATCAATAGCCCCGTTATGTCTTAGCGATTCCAACGGCTGTTTCCAGATCGTTGGCGATTCGCAGGTGCGGCAATTTCGAGCAAACAAACGATTCGATTCGAACTCCTTCAGTTCGCGCGAATTCAGATATGCAAGCTCCTGACTGTTACAATGTGAGCATTCGACCAGCAGCCGTACGACTGCGTCAACGGCCTGTGCCGCTGTGGGAAACTCGATCCCCCAGAAATCCAATTTTTGGTCAACGAATGCAATGCCATAAGCTAGCCCTGAACTCTCCTTTTCGCACGCGACAACGCGTACCTCCGCTTCACGCCGCGAGCCGTCAAAGAGCTGCCGCCCTACCCGAAGCGTCTGGCCAATACGGAGCGGTCGGTTAAATGCGATCAGCGCCCCGTGGCGATTGACCACGATTGTCGTTGCCATGTCTATGAAGGGACGATTCTCCGCGTCGATTCCAGTGGTCTGAAGCGGTAAAGAAATGGAAATGCGGTCGCTGCGACGATTGCTCCGCGCATCCATGGAATGTTCTCCTTGAGGAAACTCAAAGGCCCTGTTTACGTTAACACACACCTATATCACGCAAACGCAGGTTACATCCGGAGTTTCCCTGCGGGAAACTCTCCTTTAAGCCCCGAAAGGACGATCGATCGAGGGACTCTGCGGTGTGAAGAGCTATGCGCCATGCCTTTTTGATGTGCATCCAGTCCTCAAGACGAACGTCAAACTCCCTTCACGTTATAGATGCCTGCCTCGTCACCAAAACTCATGCGCGGCGGCAACATTCACCTTTTGTGCTTCAACCCTCGCGCGTAGTCTGGAGTGAGGTGCGATAAATTGGTAGCGATACCGGGACTCGAACCCGGATTTGAGCCTTGAGAGGGCTCCGTCCTAACCTTTAGACGATATCGCCGTGGGAAGGCGCGTCACGGTCATGCCTTTGACTCACCGCGTCGGACTTCGTTCAGGACGGATTAGTATATCGCGTGTCTTGGGAGCCCTCAACCGTCTTCGAGTTCTGGATGGCCCGAATAAGGCGAAGTCAATTGCCCGCAAGATACTTTTCTGCGGTGTCAGGGTGCCTGTCCCAATAGGACTTTAAGTCTCTATCGATAGTTTGACGCTTGAAGTTCGAACATTTTGGCGGAGCGTCCCCCAAGGGAAGTTTATGCTTGTTCTCAACCCCTTGATGGACTACGGCGATTGAACGAAGAGCAGACTTCGCATTGACGCTACCGAGCCCCCCGCCCCCAAAAAAAGGGCCGCCAAGTGTCAGCGGCTCGGTCGGTAATGGATGGCCGCGCTATTTTCATCAGGTTCTATTGCGTGTCGAGCTTTCTTCCAGCGTTCAGGCTATCGAAGTTCAGAATCGTGTTCAGCACCAGCGAGTAGCTTCCGCGCGTTTCGCCGCGATAAATCGGATTATTCGAGAACAGCACCACGTGGCCGGATTCCATGGGCACGTCGATCACCGCGGCATGCTGAGCAATCGCGTCGCCGCCTTCGACCAAACCCGAGACAAGCAAATCGCGACTGTCGGCATATCGGAAAATAACGCGCGGTCGGTACGCCGGAGGAATCACGCCGATGCCGTTGCGAAGCTCCTGGTTCGTTACCGGCTCCGCCTGCCACGGTTCGACGAGCGGCTGTTTTGGCGCCGCTTCGTTTATGCGCCCCACGACGAAGTCGGGATCGGTGAGGGTGCCGCGGCCCGTGGGCCTGCCGTTTATTTCCGGGCCGAGTCGGCGGAATCCTCCACGGCCAGCAATGCTGCTGACGTCAAACGCCGGCCCGTTGAAACAATACACCGATAACTTATCGCCATATCCGTACGCAATCGGGCTTGCCGGATCCACAATGTCCGCTCGAACCACACTGCCGATGATCCTCTCGCGCGGACTGCGCGCCACAGTGACGCCATGCGTCAATCCGAGCGACACGGCGAGATTCGCGGTGTCCATTACGGTGACCAACACGCCGCCGTGTCTGACGAAGTCCTGCAAATGCGCCACGCCGTCCCAGCCGAGTTCAGGACGCGTATCGTCGGTGGAATCGATCTTGCCGATGTTGGGGGTTTCGGGAGTGTTCTTCCAGGGCAACGGATTGCCCCAGTCCGTGGATAAACCATTGATGATCAAATCGGGACTCACGAATCGTCCCACAGGGGGAAACAGAATTACGTCGTATTTGGAATTGAGGTCCGCATCTTTCGCAACGGTCTGCGTGCTGATATAGCCGTACGGAATATGCATGGAGTCGAGGGCTTGGCGCCACCAGCCTTCTGTCTGGGTGCTGAGCCACGTGTGCAGAATCGCGACACGCGCCGCACGAACAGGATGCGTTTTCACCGAAGGCGCGGCGCTCAAGCCGTAGGCTTCGAGACCCAGATCCGAAACAGCGTGGTGCAAGTCATCGCCGCTTACGCCGTGAACCAGGAAAGAACCGCGATTGAACTGGTGGCCGTCGGCCTCAAACGGCTCTTCGGCCGCTTCGATCTGCGCGCCTCTCAGCTTGTACCGCAGAGTCGCCAACGCGGTGTCCGCGTTGTTGTTGATCGCAAAGACGGTGCCGGCCCCCGAAACGTCGTTGGGCGCGACAATGCTTGTCACCCGCTCCATCGGCACGCCTAAAATTCTTGTATCCGTTACGCGCACGACTTTTACGTTGAATAGCTCACCAAATGTCCAGCCTGTGTCATCGTAGGGCGTCTTCTGTGGATCGTCCGGGCTCCAGTATTGATAGTCGAGCAGCGCATCCGCAATGCGCGAATAGGGCTGATCCATGCGAATGATGTAACTGCCCGCCGGGAAACTCATTGTCGTGGTTTTAGCCTGCTCCGCCGGCTTCGTTTCCGCGGCGTTCTCCTGCGCGGCCTGTGCGGACCCGCGTGTGTGCGCGGTCGACTTTTTCACGACGGGAACCATAACCGAAAAGGCTGAAGTCGCGCGCGAGATTTCGCAATGCTGCAATTGCATGACTTTCAGCAGCTCCGCCTGCAATTCCGGGCGCGGATCGTTCGCGGGCAGGACATATGCAGCCGGGCCTTCGTTCTGCGGCTTTGTGACGGACCGCTTCGCCTTCAAATAGAAATTTTTCAGAAACATCACGCGATTGTCAGAGAAGAAATGCAGCGAAGTGAGCAAGCCGGTTTCTTCGTAGTTGTTATTGTCACGCTGGGACCACAGCACTTTGGGCAGGGGAGGATTTTGCCGCCACCAGGTGCGCGAATACTCGTCGGGCTGCAGAGTGCGCTCCTCCGTATCCGCGCCGTCGTTCCCAAATGTTTCATACAGGCGGCTAATGCCATTGTGCATCGCCGCGAAAAACATCAAATATCCGGGCGACCACGTATCGAACTCGCCGTGCGTGAACACACCCGGCATCCCAAATTTCGTCATGTCCTGGACGTTGCGCCAGCCAAGAATTTCCCATTCATTTGTCAGGATCGGGTCTACCCAGGCGTTGAACGGCCCGTCACCAGCCGTGTTGTCGTAAAGATACGGCACCGACTCATGCAGGTCATGGAGCACTTGCGCGTCCCAGCCGACGAACGTGTTCAGGACGTTTTGGCTGAGTTTGAGCGTCATGGCCATCGCGTCGCGGTTGTTGTCATGCGCGACGTAATGTCCCCAATACATCAGCGGCGGATAATTTTCCTGCGGATGCGCCAAATGCCAGCGATAGAGGTCCACCATCCGGTCGCGGCCATCCACTTCGACGATGGGTGTGATCAGCGTGACTACATGGTCGCGAATTTCGCGGATATAAGGACTGTCATCGACGGCCAGGCGGTACGCCAGCTCCATCAGAGCCGTGGGCGCGCCCGTTTCCGTCGAGTGGATGGTACCCGTAATGTAATAGACAGGCACCGCTCCGTCGACAATTTTATCCGCTTCGGCGTCATTCAAATGGATTGTCCGCGGGTCCGCCAACTTCGCCAGATTCGCCCGATTCTCATCCAGGTGCGCCAGATTTGCCGCGGACGAAACCGCGACCGCTATCATCTCGCGGCCTTCCTCCGTTCGTCCGATCGAGTACACTTTCACGCGCGGGCTCGCCTTCTCAAGCATCCGCATATATTGATACACCTGCGCCGAATACGGCAGGATGCCGGGCGCGCCAGCGACATCGCCGAGCACGGCCTCTGGTGTCGGCACGGTTTTCGACGCGGGCAGATAGTTCACCAGCGGCGATGTGAAGTACGGCTCCGTCGTGTACTTGGCGATCTTCGCCGTGTACGCCTGATCGATTGGCTGCTTCGGATCGCGCCCCGGTGCCGTATCCGCCGCCGACAGCGCCGTATTCAGCATCCCCACCGCGCACAGCATCAACACTGCCAGCAAACCACGGCGCATCCATAGCTCCTTAGTCGCCATTTCCGCCCCCCTTGGTCACAATGACTGAATAGCTTCGTCTGCCCCGTCGCGCACAAAACCCATGGCAGTCGGCAGAGAAGCAGTGAATTTTCAACGTGAAACGGGAAAATGTATCACGAACACAGCGCGAACGCGCAAAAAATGGACAAAAAAAGGCCGGGAGGATTACCTCCCGGCCCGATGAAACTACCGTCCGTTACGGCTTACCAGTCAAGGCTCAGGCCCAGCTGAAGGCGCCGAGGAGTATTGCCCTGAACGTTTCCGCCGCACCCTAGCACGCCCCATGTGGATGTGTCGTAGCCGTTGAAGCAAGGATCGCTAGCCTGCATGTGGTTCAACACGTTGCTGAAATCAAAGTACATCGAGCCGCTGAGCTTCTCGTTAATATTAATCTTCTTTGTGATCCCCAGATCCATGTTCCAGAACGCCAAGCCAGTTATCGGCCCGCCGCCCCCCATTTGTCCATCAAAGCCGAGGATCGGACTGCGGACCGGATCGCCAAATATCCCAGTCCCGGGGCCGAGAGTCGGGCAGGTTGCGTCGGGGTTGCTGAACACGTTTTGACCGCGACCCACGTAGCCGCAGTTGCTTCCAAACGCGTTCTGATGGCGCGTGGCGCTGTAGTTCCAGTTCTTCGTGATGATATCATTCTCCAGCGCGCCCACGTAGTTGGTGTTGCACTCGCCGAAGGTTCCGCAGTCGAAATTCGCCGTGTTCAACTCAACTGGGAAGCCGCTGCCCCAGATGAAAAGCGGCGAAATACTCCAACCGCCGAGCAGCCGACCAATGAAACCCTGCTGGGAAGCGTAGAACGGCGGCGCATAATTGAAAAACAGGTTGAAGTTGAACTTTTCGTTGTAGGTCTGGGGGCCGTACGCGTTCTGCAGGTTCCAGGGATCGTTCGTCGAGAACGAACTGCTCGCCTGGACTACGTTTCCGGTACCCAGCGCATTGCTATATTGGAAGTTGCTCTTCATGGTCAGGCCGTGCCAGTCCGAGAACGTCAATTGCAAGTAGCCGGCATTGTAGTTGCCAAAGCCGTTGCTGACGGTTGTGGCGATAGACGGCGATTGGCCATTGGCCCCGAACGCGCCGGCGATCGGATCGCTGGTGAAGCTCCGGCCGAACGTAAAGTGTCCAGCGTTCGAGACGCCAGCCCAGGCATCGAATGGATCGGAGTAGTTCAGTTATAACCGTCATTTTGCGCGACAACTGGGCGGTGCAGCTTGTAAGGCCAGATACCCCGCTCGAGCCGAGGGCGCTTCCGTTACAGTAGCCCGGTGCCAGGGAGTTTTCGAAGAAAGGTTGGGCGGCCAGCGCGTTCAGGTAGGGCAAATATGCAGGATTCGCACCTCCACCCTTAAGCGTCGGCGACGGGACGTACGCGCCGTAGTTGGTGGCCACCATTATTTGGGCCCAGGCATTGGCGAATGTCTGCCCGCCTCTAGTCATCATGTAAGGAACCGCAGTCAGGCTGTAATACTGATCTTCATTGGAAAGGATGCGGCCAATGTAGCCGACCTCGGCGAGGATCCTCGGATTGAACTGGTGCTGGACGCTGAGTGTAAATTCATCGGAACGGTTCGGTATGTAATTTGGATCGATCGTTTCGCCCGCCCCAGTGCCGACATCGTTGAAGCCGGGATACCACGGTTGCGGAAGATTCGCAGACGGTGCAGGTAGCGGCGCGTTCATACCGTCCACTCCGACTCGAAAGACGCTATTCGGGTTGCCACCGCCGTACGCACCCGCAGCGACGCCGCACGTGAGGGCCGATTCGGACCGCCGCAAGTGGCCGGTTGCATCAATCCAGGGGTGAGCATCGGGACCAGCACGGGACTGACTCCGTTCACACGGCCGAAGATGCGCGAGTAGCCGGCACGGACAACGGTGTCGGGCCTGATATTCCACGCCATTCCAATGCGCGGGCTAATTCCGCCGAAGAACGGGTTATACGGATAGTGCGAGTGACCGTTGACGTTGCGCACGGTCGCAAAACCGAGCAGCGGCGCATAGGCGTTGCCTTGAAGCGCGGCCGTCTTGACGTTGTTCAGGTAGTTCATGGCGGACAGAATGTTGTCGTTCTGATCCACCATGACGGTTTGCACGCCGCCATTGACCTCGTATGGCGGCATTTCCACGGTATAACCAAGGCCGTAGTTCAGAGAAAATGTCGGCTTCATGTGCCAGGAATCGGTAAAGTACAGGTTGTATGTGGGAATGATGCTATCGTTCACCAACGGCGGCGACGAAATGCATCCTGAAGTAGCGGCGATACTGGCGATGGCGCAAGACGTCCTGGGAGCGAGGGGCAGGCCACTAGTAAGTGAGCCAAGACCGCGAACGTACAGGCTTTGCGTCTCGTCAACCATGCCGAGAACCATCGAGTACAGGTTTCCATACTTGTTTGCGGAAACACCGGCAGGGACGTAGCCGCTCATGTCGATTCCGTAGCCGGCGAGGGATGCACCGTTGCCCGCTCCAACCAGGTACTGCTCGAAAGTGTTAATGCTTTCTCCATTGTCATTACGGTTATGGGTATCGTTATTGTGTTGGTACATGCCGCCGAGCTGGAACAGATGGTTGCCTTTAATCCACGTGACGTCGTCGCGGTACATCGTGTCCTTGCCGTCCCAGAAGCGCGTGCGAGTGGACTGGTTGTTGGTGTTATAGGGACCAATACGGGTTGCTGGTTTCCCCGCCGATTTCTAGGGCGGCCGGATAGCCGGCAACGTTTGGCACGCCGCTGGGATCCAAATACGCCCAATAGTTGCGGGTGAAGCTGAAGTGGAAATCATTGGTGACGTTCGAGCTTATGTCCGTGGTCAGGCCAGCCGTGTAGAACCAAGGCTGCTGCGGTTTTTGACGAATCGCCGAATACTGCCCCATTGTCGTCTCCGGGGAAGAATCCGCCGATATCCCATTGGTCCGCGACGGTATTGGTGAGCTTGTAGTAGTGATAGGTGGCGTTGAAGTGCCAGTTCTTGGCGAAGTCGTGGTCGACGCGGGCCACGAAAAAGTTGCTCCTCTGCGGAGTGGCGATGGAGCCGCTATATCCGCAGTAGTTGAGGCCGTCGCCCTGCCCGCAGTCGTTCGGGATTGGCAGATAGGTGTTCCAAAGAGTCTGTATCACTGGGTTAATGCCCAAACCACGCGGGTCGCAGCCTCCTGCTCCCGTGCATGGAGTCACGGTTCCCTGCGTTATCGCCCCGCCGTCACATCCAGCTGAGGCTGTGCACGTCGCGGCATTTGCAGCGTAGGTGTTCGTAGTACCCGGATCAAGCGTGGGCGTGGGGTTCAGATTGATTACTTCTCCATTCAGTTTGAGAAGGCCAGCCCGCATAGACGGCATCGGGAAGTTTCTCTCGAAGGTTGAGCTTTGCGGGAAGCGATATCCCTCGTAATTGCCGAAGATGAACCACTTGCCACCCGCGAAATTGATCTTTGGAATCTCGCCGCCGGCGGATGCTCCAAACCGGCTGAAATGCGAACTTAGCAACGGCGCCTTCGCAGTTCCGTTGGAGTTCCTACCTTTGGCGTTATTGTCCCATGAGTTGGCACCGCCAAAAGTGCTGTCGAGATAGTATTCGTAGGCGCTGCCGTGGAAGGCGCTCGTGCCGCGCTTGGTCACCATTTGCACCTGGCTTCCCGCGCCGCCGTTGAAGTCCGCCGTCTGATTGGCCGTCGAGACCTTGAACTCCGTAATGCTGGCAACCGGCATCGGAATAACACCCGAAGGCGCCTGGTTGTTGCCAGCGCTGTGCATGGCGCCTACTCCAGCCGTGTCAGAAGTGAAGCTCTTGATGTAAGTGTTATTGTCTCCACTCATGTCGTCGGTGGCATAGCCGCCGTCGAGCTGGAAGGAATTTTGATCGCTGGCGACGCCGCCGGTGTTGCCATTGATGTTCTGCCCGGGCTGAAGGGTGGCCAGGGTTGAGGCGTCGCGGCTGGCGTTGGGCAAGTTAAGGATTATGGTCGAGTTTAGCGTCGAGCCGACCGTGGCGTTCATGGTTTGCAGATTCGCTCCCGGCGTCGACGTCACCTCCACGGTGGTGGACGTTGCTCCCACTTGCAGTGTGACGTTGACTGTCAACTGAAAGCCGACCCGCACCACCTGATTGGAAACGACGGTCGTCTCGAAACTTGCCTTCGCGACCGTAACGCTGTAGGTGCCGGGGTCGACGTAGGCAAAGATGTACTGCCCTTCCTTGTTCGTAGTAGTCGTGCGTTTGGCCGACGTTGCACTGTTCGTCAGCGTAACCGTGGCGTCTGGAACGATGGCGTTCGAAGGATCGACAACCGCGCCTGTAACTGTGCCGGTGCTGGAGCTCTGTGCCAGCGCTGCTTTTGGCGCAATTGTGAACAGGCAAAAGAGCGCAGCCAGAAGGGCCACGAAGTAAATCACAGACACACCCTTAGAATTCTTGGAGGAATCGACCATTGTGGAGCACCTCTCGGTTGTCATTTTTAAGTTTTTAGCGTTCACCCCTGAACGCCACACACCCACTGATGGGACACGTCATATTCCGGAATACGCAATTTGTCAACAAAAAAATACGAATATCCGCTTCCGGCAACATCCGTATTTTCGTATTGTTCGTTAAAACCTGCCTGCATTGGACAGCCCCCGGGATCGATATCGAAAATCCGGTGCATTCTGTGTTCCAAATCGAGGATTCTGCGAAGTTACTCCGTATAGTTCGCAAAATATTGAATTTCGCAATTTACGTCGAAGGTTCCGACGTATCTCGGCTATACTGTAATTCATATAATTGTATGCGGAATTGAATATCATTCCTCGTTCTTGTGGTGCGGAAAATAGGAACGCTCTTTCAGAAATCGGCCGCGCCTCGTCGGCGATCAACTCGGCACCAACTCGCCCACTGCGCACTCCTTTCGCACCAAATCGAACACCCTTTTCGCATCCAAATCCCGCATCCCGAATCTATGCTCAGTGTGTGTAGCTTTCTTTCTCGGGTTACCCTACACTTGCGTGTTTGCCTGTAACCTTTGCGCGCTCCTTGCGTTAATCTCAGAGGGATGCTTATGCCACACAACAATCTCCCGACCGGATCAAATCTTCCCTCGGGCCGACACTTCGCCTTGTTCGCAACGCTTCTGTTCCTCAGCGCCGCCTTCGGATGCAATCGGCAACCTGCTAAAGTGCGGGGTTCTTCCGCGATGCCCGTGAAAACGCAAATCGCTCAGCTTGTCGACATCCCCGATTCCTCCGAATATTTGGCGACTCTTAAATCGCGCCGCTCCGCTGCAATTAATCCGCAAGTTGAAGGCTGGATCACGAAGATCAACGTCCATTCCGGCCAGCACGTACGGCAGGGGACCTCTCTCGTGCAGATTGATCCCCGTGTGCAGCAAGCTTCCGTGAGCAGTCAGGAAGCTGCTCGCAATGCCCAGGCGGCCACTCTCGCCAATGCCCAGGCGCAATACGCTCGCGGTAAACAGTTATTCGACGCCGGGATTATCAGCAAGCAGGATTTCGACACTTACAAAACCACCTACGACAATGCACTGGCGCAAGAAAAATCCCTCGACGCACAAGTGCGACAGCAGCAAGTACAACTTGACTATTACACCGTCACCTCGCCGACGGATGGAATTGTCGGCGACATTCCTGTTCATGTCGGCGATCGCGTGACCACTACCACCCTGCTCACCACGGTTGATCAGCCCGGCAATCTCGACGCCTACATCTATGTTCCGGTCGAGCATTCACGTGACCTTCAGGTGGGCGAACCTGTGGATCTCCTCGGTAGTTCCGGGAACGTGATCGCTCACAGCACAATATTTTTTGTTTCCCCAGAGGTAGACGACGCCACGCAGACCGTTCTGGCCAAAGCCGCCATCTCAAATCCCAACCGCCAATTTCGCACCGACGAGTTTGTGAACGCGCGTATCACCTGGCGCAAGACCAAAGGTATCGTTATTCCTGTTCTCGCTACTTCGCGCATTAATGGCCAATTTTTTGTGTTTCTTGCCGTGAATGGCCCCAAGGGAACGGTCGCGCGCCAACAGCAAATCCAAGTCGGCGATATTATGGCCAACAATTACGTGGTCCTCAGCGGCGTCAAGCCTGGAGACCATGTGATCGTCGCTGGCTTTCAATTTTTGGCCGACGGAATGCCCGTGAAGGAGACCGTTCAGGATTCTCCCTCAGAGGCAGCTTCTCGTTGACTAAGACATGGAATCGAAGGCTTCGCGAGAATCGCAAACGGCTTGCGTGGCGGAAGGTGGGCTGAACCTTGTTCGTTGATTTCTTTATCAAGCGCCCGATTTTTGCGACGGTTTGCGCGCTGATTATCATTCTCGGCGGCGCCGTGGCGATTCCCACGCTGCCTATCGCGCAATTCCCAAATCTCGCCCCACCTCAGGTCACCGTCACTAGCGCCTATAACGGCGCCGACGCACAAACCGTCGAGTCCGCTGTCACCATCCCGCTCGAGCGCTCCATCAACGGCGTAGAAGGCCTGAAATACCTCACCTCCACCAGCAGCAATAATGGCCTAAGTACAATCACAGCTACCTTTGATGTTTCGCGTGATCCTGATCTTGCGTCCGTCGACGTGCAGAACCGCGTCCAGGCTGCTCTCGGCTTGCTTCCCGCCGCTGTCATCAATACCGGCGTGACCATCACCAAGGGCCTCAGTGGTTTCGTATTCGCCGCCGCCTTCTATTCCGATAACAATAAGTACAGCGGTTTGTTCATCAGCAATTACGTGGACGTCTATGTCAGCGACGCTATTAAGCGCGTTCCCGGTGTCGCCAACGTCACAATTTTCGGACAGCGCGAGTATTCCATGCGTCTGTGGCTTGATCCCACTCGCTTGGCCGCGCGCGGTCTTACGGCTACGGACGTTGTCAGTGCGCTCCAGGAGCAAAACGTTCAAGTCGCCGCCGGCCAAATCGGTCAGCCGCCCGCTCCAAAAGGACAGGCTTTTCAGATTAGCGTCCGCGCCATGGGGCAACTCGTTGAGCCCTCCGAATTTGACAACATCATTTTGAAGACAGGCACGGGTGGCACGCTGGTTCGCGTTAAAGATGTAGGCTATGCCGAGCTCGGCGCTCAAGATTACAGTAGTAACCTCTTCATTAATGGCCATGAAGCGATCGGCTTGGCCGTCCAGCAGCTCCCCAATGCCAATGCTCTCGAAGTGGATCGCCTGGCGAAAGCCGAACTCGAAAAACTCGCTCCAACTTTTCCAGCCGGTCTCAAGTATGATTTCGCCTTCGACACAACTACCGCCGTCGCCGAAGGTATCCGCGATGTGCTCACTACCCTGCTCGAGGCGATCCTTCTCGTCATCGCCGTCATCTTCCTTTTTCTTCAGGACTGGCGCAGCACTTTCATTCCCGCCATTACAATTCCGGTTTCTCTCGTCGGTACATTCATTTTTGTGAAACTTCTCGGCTTCTCCGTCAACACGCTCACTCTTTTCGGTATCACGCTCGCCACGGGCCTGGTCGTCGATGATGCCATTGTTGTCATCGAAAACGTCCAGCGCCATATCAATGAAGGCATCACCGAGCCGCACAATGCCGCATCCGTCGCGATGAGCGAAGTTGCTGGAGCTGTCGTCGCCACTTCGCTCGTACTCATCTCCGTGTTCGTTCCCGTCGCTCTTTTTCCGGGCACGACCGGCATCCTTTTTCGGCAGTTCGCCCTCACCATAGCATTCTCCGTTGCGATTTCAGCGTTCAATGCTCTTACGCTCACTCCGGCTCTTTCCGCAATCTTCCTCGGGCACCGCCATGAAGGCCGCCTGGGCAAACACATCTTCGCGCCATTCAATCGCATGGTCACAGGCGGCACAAACCTGTATCGCCACACGCTTCGGCACCTGTTCAACTGGCGATTCGCCACCGCTTTCGTCTTCCTCATCCTTGCCGGAACCACCTATTGGGTTTTCACCAAGGTTCCGCGCGGCTTTGTCCCCACGGAAGATCAAGGCTACATGATGATTACCGTGCAGGCGCCTGCCGGGGCTTCTCTCGAATACACGTCGAATATCTGCCATCAAATCGAGCGGATCCTTCAGCGCCAGCCCGAAGTCGCCGACATTTTTTCCGTCGCGGGCTTCAGTTTTTCCGGTGCCGCGTCCAATTTCGCTATGGTCTTCGTCAATCTGAAGCCGTTCGCCAAACGTAAAGGCGCCGCTCACTCCGCTTCGGCAATCATCAATCGCCTCCGAGGGCCCTTCTTCGGCATCTCCGGCGCGGTCGTAGTGCCCTTCAACCCTCCCGCAGTACAGGGTCTCGGTCAATTCGGCGGCTTTCAATTGGAGGTCGAGGATCAAGGCAATTCATCGCTGCAAGAACTTCAGCAGGCCACGGGAAAATTAGTCCAGACCGGCAATCGAGACCCCAAGCTTTCCGGCCTGTTCAGCAGCTTCACGGCAAACGACCCCCAATTCGTCGTCAAAATCAATCGCGCCAGGGTTAAGAGCCTCAATATTCCCCTCAGCCAGATTACCGACGCGCTTCAGGTTTTTCTCGGTTCTGTTTACGTGAACAATTTCACATTTAACAACCGTTCCTATCGCGTTTACGTCCAGGCCGAGCAGCAGTTCCGCTCGCATCCCAACGACATTAATCAGTTCTACGTGCGTTCAGGTTCGGGCCAGATGGTTCCTCTCGATAATTTGGTCCAGATCACGCAGACGGCCAGTCCGCAGGTCATCAGCCATTACAACTTATTCCGCTCCGCGGAAATCGATGGCTCCGCCGCGCCCGGCCGCAGTTCCGGAGACGCCATCGACGAAATGCAGACTCTCGCCGACAAAGTTTTGCCGCGCGGCATGTCTTACGAATGGTCTGGGTTATCCCTTGAGGAAATCCAGTCGGGAAGCAAATCCGCTGCGCTCTTCGGTCTCGGCCTGCTCGTCGTCTATCTAACGCTCGCCGCGCAATATGAAAGCTTTTCCCTTCCCTTCATCGTTTTGATGGCCGTGCCCATGGCCATGCTCGGCGCGTTGCTCTTCCAGTCGTTGCGCGGCAATATCAACGACGTGTATTGCCAGATCGGTTTGGTCATGCTGATTGGTCTCTCGAGCAAGAACGCCATCCTCATCGTTGAATTCGCCGAACAATTGCGCGAGAAAGGCTTGGACCTCTACGAAGCCGCCATCGAAGCGGCCCGTATTCGTCTCCGTCCAATTCTCATGACTTCCTTCGCATTCCTACTCGGCGTTCTCCCGCTCGTTCTCGCCACCGGGGCAGGCGCCGCCGGGCGCACTTCCGTCGGCACTACTGTCTTCGGTGGCATGCTCTTCGCCACTTCTCTCAACTTGATTTTTGTCCCTGTCTTGTACGTCATCGTCAAAGGCTTCCGGATTCGCCGGAGCAAAGCTGAAATCTAATTCTAACGGCGGAAACCTCCGGCTGGACCGCCTGAATTCAGCGTATTCTTGTGACCTGCTCCCCTAAATTCTAAGTTGGATTTGAAATGCGGCGGTTACTGATACTTGCGGATTCGCGAATAGCGCTCGGCTCCGCCGCCCGGCACATTTCGTGAATCGAGCGAAACGAAAAAAATCGGAACCGGCAAGGATCGCAGCGGTAAGCCGTCGCGTTCAGCGCCCGGAAAAACCAGTGCAGTTTTCCTTCTTCCACCTGTCGCTTGCCAATGCGCTGCAATTTAAGGTTTCCGCATCGCGGACAGTGCGCGTGCCGAAGGGGGAATCGGGGCCACCGCTCGTCCATAAAATCGTCGCTTGCACCTCAAGCAGCGCCACGGCCGCAGCGCCGCAACCGTCACCAGCCAATCCGCGGTTCCGCGCCGGTGCGACCGCACACAATCTTCTTTTCCGCACGATGGACAATTCATCGTTATGCTTCCTCTGTTCGCGGCGCAGAATACACAACCCGCGCATCAACTTCAATCATTCCTTCGTGCTATTCGCCCGGTACCCTGGATTATGCTTTCCCCCTCTTTGTTTCTTCGTTCTCTGTTTCCTCGCCTGTTTGCTTCTGTGCGTCCTTGCTTCTTGCTCCTTACTTTCAACTCTGAACGATCGACTCTCAACTATTACCTATCAACTTGCCGTAGAATGTCCTCGGAGGCTCGCATGCCCGATTACACTGCCGCGCACTCTCGCGCCGGAATCAACGCCAAGCTCCCTTCTCTCGACACTTGGCCCAATCATTTCCCCGGCTACGAAATCACGATTCGCTTCCCTGAATATACTTCCGTGTGTCCCAAAACCGGCCTTCCCGACTATGGCACGATCATCATTCAATATCAGCCTCGCAAGCTTTGCCTCGAACTGAAAGCTCTGAAAATGTATCTTCTCGCTTATCGCAATCTTGGAATTTTTTACGAGAATGCCGTCAATCGCATGCTGCGCGATATCGTGGCCGCTACGAAACCTGTCTCGTGCCTCGTCCGCGGTGAATTCACCCCCCGCGGCGGCCTCTTCACCAACGTCGAAGCCCGCTGGCCCCATCGACACAATTCTTGTCGCATGTCGTAGACTTTCCTCTCCCGGTTAGCGATAATCTCGCGAGCTTGCCCAACAAGGACATTCCCGAGGAGATGCGATGACTGATTCACCTGACGTTCCGCCTAGCGCTAACTTACCTCCTCTCCCCGAGTCTTATCCCTATACGCCTCGTTGGGTGATGCTCGCTCTCGTCGTCGCTTTTGCGCTGATCGGCTACTTGTTTTACGCGCTCTATCAACAACGCCAGCAAACCAGCCAGGCTTTCGAAGCTGCTACGAAGCGCGCCAGCGTGCTATCCGCGCAACTCGATAAAACCAACGCTGCCATTGGCGATCTGAAAGCCGAGCTTCAGGTCACCTCACAAAAGCTCGGCCTCACCGAGGACGAACTGGCCCGCGCGCGGCGGGATGGCTCAAGCCCTCCGCAAGGCGCAAAACGCTCAACAGGCCAACGCCGAAAAACTCCGCCAGCAAATCGGCCAGGTGCAACAACAAACTTCCACTCAGATTGGACAGGTTTCCGATGCGCTCAATGGCACTAAATCCGACGTTGACGCAACTCGCAAAGATCTCGATGACACCAAGAACAAGCTCGGCACGGCCATGGGTGATTTGAATGTTGAGTCCGGCTTAATCGCGCGGAATCACGAGGAAGTTGAGGAGCTCAAGCGCCTTGGCGAACGCAACGTTTACGAATTTAATCTCGCCAAATCCAAGAGACCGCAAAAGGTCGGACCCATCCAGCTTCAGCTGCGCAAGGTCAATACAAAGCACTATACCTATACGCTCGACGTCATCGCCGACGATAAACACGTTGAGAAGAAGGACAAAACGCTCGAAGAGCCTGTCCAATTCTATGTTCGCGGAGCACGTACTCCCTACGAAATCGTGGTTTACGATATAAAAAAGGATCGCGTCACCGGCTATCTAACGACGCCGAAAGAAGCAGCTCCGGCGAACTCCAGTAGCCCCTCCAGTCATTAAAAGCGTGGGCCGTGGCTGGCTCGTTAGTCTCTTAATAATCGAACTTCGCGAGAGTTTGAAGCATACGTTAGTTTCAGAGGAGCGCCCGATGATATTTTCGAACGGTCGACGTCCAAGCGCCGTCGCGCGGGGGCGGACTTTCCCGCAACTTATTCGATCCATGGCGCGCTGCCTTCTTTTCTTTTGTTTCTTTGCTCTTTTCGCCAGCTCGGCTGTCGCCCAACAGGATTCGCTTGTCGACCGCCTTCCAACAAACACGTGGCTCTATCTTCACTGGCGCGGCACGTCTTCCTTAACTGCTGCGAGCGAGACAAACTCCGTTCTGCGCCTTTGGCGCGACCCATCCTTCGCCGCCGCTCGCCAAAGCTTTATCGTTCGCATGTCCCGGGACGCAAAACAAAAAAATCCAAAATCAGGCGGCCTCAGGCAGGAACACGCAAACGACATTCTCTCTTTGCTCGAAAATCAGGCCGTTTTCGGCCTGCTCAACGAACCTGCAACTGCGCCGGGCGGTATGGCAAAATCCGCCAGCTCGTTCCTGATCTATGACGCCACCGGCAAACAACGCCTCATCGACAAATTTAACGTCGAGCGCGCGAAAAACTCCGCCTCCGCATTCACGCGCACTCCTCTACGAATCAGCAGTTTCACGGGCTATAAGATTCTCAATGGCAAGAACACTTCCTATGAGGTGCAAGCCGGTCCGTACTTCGTTCGCACCGACACTCTGGCCGCCATGGAAGAAATCTTGCCGCGCATCACGGCAGCGCGCCCGCCGGCGGGGCGTTTTGAAGAATCCGCGTCTGTTCCATCCGCCTGCCGCAATGCCGGAGAGGGATCTCTTCTCAATTTCCTGGCGCTTCCGGCCAGGCTCAACCTTTCTGAAATGCCACCGAATGCCAATTTTAATTTCGCTGCGTTCATCAAGTCTCTTCATCTCGACCAAGTCCATGCTGTTTGCGGCAACCTTGCATTCGAGGCGCAGGGCACACGCATGCGTGGCGCTGTCCTCGGGGATACTTCGCAGGGGAGCATACTGAATATCCTTGGAGACGGCCGCGAAGACTTCGCCACGCTCGCGCTCGCCCAGTCCGGCTCAGCCTATCAATGCTCGATTTTCGATTTCGTCGCACTTTACAAGACCCTCATGGCTGGATTTACAGCAGCTCTTCCTCCCGACAAGGCTGGCTTTGTCGCGGGAATCGATTCTCTGGCTACGACGCTTTGGGGTATGCCACCAACTGAGGCTCTCGGCCTATTCACCGGCGAATTCGCCAGCATAAACTTCCATACTGACGTGGACTCCACACGGGCCATTTATGCTTTCACCATTCAGCGCCCTGATAGAGTTCTTTCTCTCTTGCAACATGTAATCCCGGGAGCTTCCACGACACAAAAACAGGACGGCGATACAACCTACTTAACCATCACGTTTCCACAAAGTCCCAAAGCTTCACAGGCTCCTCCGGCCGGACCCTCCGAGTTTTTTTTCGCTGTTACACCGTCGATGCTGATTGCCTCCAAACGGCAGGATGTTCTTCGTGACGCCGTCGTTCGCCTCCACACACCGCCAGGCTCCTCTCAGTCGGATTCCTTGTCCACAGACCCTGGATTCAAGAGAGCTCGAGCAACAATGCACTCGAAATTAGCCGCTTTGAGTTACAGCGATCTGGCCCGCTACAATTGGGCCGCTATTATCAACACTATCGAAAAAGGAATGAATGAAAGAGCTGAAGCCGAAGCTCGGCGAAACGGAAAACCCGCGCCGGCCCCGGTCCATCTTTTTACAGGATTCGATCCAGCGACAATTT
This sequence comes from uncultured Acidobacteriota bacterium, assembly GCA_963757905.1. Classification (GTDB taxonomy): domain Bacteria; phylum Acidobacteriota; class Terriglobia; order Acidiferrales; family UBA7541; genus DAHUXN01. The sequence goes on from CAVWSV010000007.1 coordinate 445,829, forward strand.
CGAGGTATTTGCATTCTTCCAGCGGCAGCGCATGGAAAGATTCCACCGGCATTTACTTTGACTCGGTCATTCAATAGAACGCTCCTGCTATCCCTTTTTGTTTTAGCCTTGCCCAGCCTCGTCTGCGCTTTTCGTACGGTTGCCTTGCGTCCCGGCCGACCCCAACAGTCAGCGGCATCCCCGCCGCAGGCGACGCTGAAGGTCCGCGTTTCACTCGTGAAGGTCGATGTCAGCATCGTGGATGCGCACGGCAAGTTCCTCGAAGGTTTGCAAAAGCAAAACTTTCGCGTCTTTGACAACGGCGCCGAGCAGCCTGTCACCTTTTTCACTTCGACCGATGCCCCTGCGCAAGTCCTGGTTCTAATCGAGACCAGTCCCGCTGTCTTTCTCATTCATCGTCAGCATCTCGCCGCTGCTTACTCACTGCTCAATGGCCTGTCCTCTGACGACCGTGTCGCCCTCGCTTCTTACTCGGACAGCTCACACCTGATTCTGCCTTTCACGGCCGACAAGCAAGCACTTGCTTGCACTCTCCTCAATCTTCAATATTCGCTCGGCAGCGGCGAACTCAATTTCTATGATTCCGTCTCCGCTTCCCTCGACTGGCTCTCAAACGTTTCGGGCAAAAAGGCCCTTGTTCTCCTCACCACCGGTCTCGATACTTCTCCTTCTGGGCATTGGCAATCCCTGATCGAAAAACTGCGCGGCAGCGAGGTGACCATCTTCCCTGTCGCCCTGGGCGGTTCGCTCCGCTCATTTCAAGGATCCGCGCCCGTGGCGCCCGGTGCTGCCGTGCCGCATGGTCTCAGTTTCGCCGTCGCTAATCGAGCACTCCAAGCTCTCGCCGACTCAAGCGGCGGCCAAGCCTTTTTCCCCAGGCAAGATAAGGAATTTGTCGCCATTTATCGCCGCATTGCAGAGGCTCTGCGTCACGAATATACCCTCGGCTTTACTCCGCCAACGTTCGACGGAAAATTCCATTCCCTCCACCTTGAAGTTTTCGACGCTAAGGGCCGTCCCCTTGCAACCGGCGGTAACAAGCCACGCTACCGCATCTTCGCGCGCCAGACATATCTCGCTCCCTCTCCTTGAATTTTCCCTAGCTCATCTTCTCCCGTAAAAACTCGCGTCGCATCCGTGCGAAAATACAACTGCGTCCATCTCAAAATCATTTGGTGTTACTCTCTCAATCCTCGCAGTTCATATGCCGCTGCGAAATTCTGAGAAATCGGAGACTTCTTCGCATATGCCATTCGCAAATACGCTTAAGTTTCCCCTCATTCTTTGCTTTTTCTGGCTTGTATCGAGTGCGACCGCCGCGCCGCAAGCTCGGCCGCTGCCTGCGCCGGCGCCAGTCGGGTTGGTTCAATTCACTTTTTCAGGCGACGTCGCTCAGGTTCCCCTCGAAGTTTCCGACCATCTCGCTTTCGTCCCCGTGCGCGTCAACGGCGCACGCCCGTCTTGGTTCCTCCTCGATACCTCGCAGCCCACGTCCTCACTCGACGATGTTCGCGCCGTCGCCCTCGGCTTGCTTTCCCCCGGCTCTGCTAATAGCAGCTCGAAAGCACTGCCCAACGCAGCCCTCGAATTCCCCAGCCTCAAGATTTCCATCCCGACGCTTGCGCTCGGTTCGTTTGGTGATCTCTCTTCTCGCGTGGGTCGCGCCGTGCAAGGCGTACTGGGCGCCGACGTCCTCAGCCACTTCGTCGTAGTCATCCGCTATGATCGCCAGACGCTTCAGCTCTACGATCCGAAATCCTTCCAGTACAAGGGCGCAGGCGTCAAATTGAAGACGCAAATCATCGGCGGCGCTCTGGCCTTTGACGCCAAATTCAATATCCGCCATCGCGGCACTCTCCACGGGCTCTTCTCCATCGCAACGGGACAGGCCGAAGCCATGAAATTCTCGCCGTCCTTCGCGGCCTCTCACAGCTTTTCCACCCTCGATGAGAAAACAATCCTGTTCTCGCCACTCGATACCCCGAGTGATTTTGACGATCGCCTCGGCCGGATCCAGACTCTGCAATTCGGCAAAATAACTTTGCAGGACCCGTTCGCGATTTTTCCCGGACCGTCGGAGCATCCTTCCGCGCGCGCTTCGTCCGACGTCGCAGGAGCCATTGGAGGAGAAATTCTTGACCGCTTCACGCTGGTTCTCGATTACTCCGGACAGCTCGCTATCTTCGAGCCCAACGCGCACTTCGACGACTCTTTCGTCACGGACATGAGCGGCCTCGTTTTCGAGGCCACTCCTCCCGACTATCGGGCCTTCGGAGTCGCTCGCGTGATTGAAAAATCACCCGCGGCGCTGGCCGGCATCGCCGTCGGCGATATGCTCGAAAAGATCGACGGAAATCCTGCGTCCGATTATTCCCTCAGCGACGTTCGCGCACTGTTCCGCCAGGACGGCACCGAACACACCCTAACCGTTCTGCGCAACGGCCAGCACCTGCAATTCACGCTAAAGCTGAAACCTTTGATTTAATCGAAATTGGGAAGTCAGGCGAGCAAACTATTCGTATTCGCTGAGGGTCTTGGCCATTTCGCGGAGGCGTTCATCGGCGCGGGCAAACACGCTGTCTTTTTCAAACTTTCCGTGCGCGTCTTGTTTGCCCGCTTTCACTCCGGTGAGGATTTCGATTCCCTCCTCTACCGTGGTTACCGGGAAAATATGGAATTTGCCTTTAGCCACCGCGTCAATCACGTCTTCGCGCAGCATCAAATCGTCGACGTTCTCGACCGGAATCAGCACGCCTTGTTTTCCGGTCAGGCCCTTCACGCGGCACACGTCGTAGTAGCCTTCGATTTTCTCATTCACGCCGCCGATGGGCTGAATATCGCCCTGCTGATTCACCGAGCCCGTCACCGCCAAATCCTGGCGGATGGGTGCGCCGGACAGCGCGGACACGAGCGCGTAAATTTCCGTCGAACTCGCGCTATCGCCATCCACCCCCGAATACGATTGCTCGAAGCACACGCTTGCCGCCAGCGACAGCGGCTTATCCTGCGCAAACGTCCGCCGTAAGTAGCCGGAAATAATCTGCATCCCTTTGTCGTGCAGCCGCCCACTCATATTCGACTCGCGCTCGATATTGATGATTCCCAATTTTCCCAGCGCCGTCGATGCCGTGATGCGCACCGGCTTGCCAAACGCGTAGCCGCCCAGTTCCATCACGCTCAGTCCATTCACCTGGCCCGCGCGCTCGCCGGTTACGTCGATCAGCAATAATCCTTTCTCGATCATTTCCTGAATCTTTGTCTCGATCAGGTTGTGGCGCTCGATTTTCGCTTCCAGTGACTCCTTCACATGCGCCGCCGTCACCAACTGCTTCTTTTCTTCTCGCGCCAGGTAACTCGATTCCCGCGCCACGTCCGCTATGTCGAAAAATCTCGCCGTCACTTTTCCGCGTCGGCCCGCCTGCCGCACGCCATGCTCCATCAACACCGCCATGGCCTCGCGGTCAAAGGGCAGCAACGCTTCGTCGTCGCAAAGTTTCCTCAGTCGCCCGCAATAATGGGCGATTACTTCTTCGCTCCACTTCATCTCCTCGTCGAATTCCACGCGCACCTTAAAAATCTTTTTGAAATCATCCTCGAAGTTGTAAAGCAGCTCGTACATTTCGCGGTCGCCAATCAGAATAATTTTCACGCGAACTTCGATCGGCTCCGGCTTCATTGCCGCCGTACTAAACGGAAAAAACACGTCCACCGGCTGGATTTCGAGCTTGCTGTGGTTCAACGTGCGCTTCAGCGTCCGCCACACGCCCGGCTCGGTCAGCGTGTCCAGCGCATACATGATTAGGAACCCGCCATCCGCGCGCAGCAGCGAGCCGCCGCGCAGGTCCATAAAGTCCGAACTCCATCCGCCGCGCGCGTCGTAGCTCCGGTGGATGGTCCCAAACAGATTCGCGTAAGTCGGAATCGTCTCAAAAATCACCGGGCAGCCTTCCTGCTCTCCGTGCGCCAAAATCACGTTCACTCCATACACGCGAAAAGGGTCTCGATCCGAACGGTCCAGCCGCAAATTCCCGCCGCCCTCCGAAGGCGGCTGCTCATCTTCGCCTTCGCGCTCCTTAAATGGATCGAGGTTGTCGAGGATGTGATGTCTTACTTCCTCCAGATATTCCGCCACATGCGAATCCGCGTATTTTTCCTTGAGCTCCTCGATCACGCCATCCACCAGCACCGACGCCGCTTCCTGTTCCAGGTAGCTCATCTCGCTCGCTAGCTCTCGCGACAGCGTCAGTGTCTTTCGGTACACCACGGTGAATTCCTGCCGGAACTGATCGTATTTCCGCTCGAGGTCCTCCGCCGCCGTGGTTTCGATTTTCCCTTCCTGCACGAGTTTCGGAATTTCCTCGATGGGCACCATGGCTCCATCGAGTACAGGAAAAATTTCTGGCAGCGCCACCGCGCCAACCTGCATACGGCCCAGCGCGAATTGCTCTCGCGCGATCCGCCGCGTGAAATCATCCATCAATTCTTTTTCGCGCTGCGTGTAACGGTCCACAATCCGTGATTTCTGCCGCTGGAAAGGCTCGCCTTCGAACACTTGCGGAATTCGTCTTCGCAAAAATTCAATTCCCGATTCCATTTCTTTGCGGAAAGCATTCGCCTGTCCCGGCGGCAGCGTCAGCAGCCGCGGCCTGTCCTGATTCTTGAAATTGTTTACGTAGCACCGGTCTGGTGAAAGCTGGATCTTCGGTCCGATCCCTTCGATCATCCGCACGATCATTCCGCCGCGGCTTGTCCCCGTCAGCCCACAGACGAACGCGTTGTAGCCCTGCGCCGTCATTTCCACGCCCATGCGCAGAGCGCGCAACGCCCGTTCCTGCCCAATTTCTCCGCCAATCGACGGCGCTTCGTTCGACGTCGCATATGGCACTGTCGCTGGATCGCATCTCCAGCGCAGTTGGCCCGGGCTGAGTTCTTTCACCGATAAATCCTTGAGATCCATTTTTACTTTCTCATCTCACTCGAACCAGGAGCGGCCTACTCTAGCATGCCTGTTCGCCTCGTCTAACCGCGAACACATTACACCGTTCCTTCGCGCGCCTGTGGCCCCGTGTATAACTCCAGCACGCTCGCCGCGAGCGCCACCACAATGGGACCCAGCACAATTCCCAGCAGTCCAAACACCGCCATCCCGCCGATGACGGCGATAAAAATCACCAGCCCGCTCAGCCGCGCTCTTCCGCTGATGAACCACGGCCGCATCACATTATCAATCACGCCCGCGACCACCGTGAGCATCACCGCCAGAAATATTGCACGGCCCCAATGTCCCGTCGCGATTAAATCGATCATCGCGGGGATCCAGATCACTAAGTCGCCCACCACGGGCACTAGGGAAAAAAATGCGATCGCCACGCCCCAAAAAATTGGCGCCGTAATGCCCACAACTGCGAACCCGATCCCGCCCGCGAGTCCGTGCACAACTGCCGCCGCCAGTGCTGAAGTGATACTGGCGAAAATCAAGTCTCTCGATTTCCCCAGCATTTCTTCGCGCGAAGCGCGGTCGAACGGCAGCAACTGCCTCAGCCGCGCCATCATTTCGTCGCCGTCGCGAAATAGATAGAACATTCCCAAAATCGTGACGATCAGATCAAACGCGAAAATCGCGACGTTGCGCAGGATCACGCCAATCTGTGATGCAAGATATGCTGCCGCAGCCTCAATCGCGCTGTGCAGCAATTGCGACAAACTCTCCGGTGTCATCCCCGGCACATGCGCTCCCAGCCATACCCACCAGCGGTCCACCCATGTGAAACCCTCATGGTTGACGCCTCGCTGCACGGACTCTGCCGCTTGCAGGCCCTGGCGGATGAATGCGACGCCGATGCCCATGGCCGGTACGATCAGCAACAGCGTCACCAGAATGGTGCAGGCCGTCGCCGCCCACGTTTTTCGCCACTCCCGCTCAAGCCGCTTATCCAGCGGATGGAAAACAACCACCAGCACTGCCGCCCAGCACAGCGGTACCAGGAACGGCTCGAATACGAGAAACACAAAATAGGCGATCAGAGCAATGAAGCCGTAGAACAGCACCGCGCCCAGCCGTTTCTGCGCTATCGTTTTTTCCCGCAATTTCATTCGACTCCGGCGTTATCTGACGTCCGAGCACACTTCAGGCGCGACAATCCAGCAGCATCCATAATTTCCTTTCGCCTCTTTGTCAACCTCGCCTTGAGTTTCCGTGCTGCGCGGAGGCCTAGCGCGAAGGCAACGGAAAAATTCGGCGAATGGGGCAATGACGCAAATTTGGGCATCGGGCCCGGCACGGCATTATTCGAGTTCAGGTCGGCGGTGTTACAATGCTTTTAGCTGGGAGGCTCTGTCGTTGCCCGCACCGACTTGCACACACGCGCGCACTTTGCTCATCGCCAAGGATGAACACGAGGAATATCTCGAATGCCTCGATTGCGGTGAAATCTTCGAGCTCGCCGAACGCGAGCCTGCTCCCGGCTTCAACGAATCCCTCTCCGACGCCTAGCTCTGCAACCCATTGCGGTAACTGTCGCTTTTTACGCTGGCCCGCGAACCGAAATCAGATAAATCGCCATTGCCAGTCCGACTGCCGCCATGATCAGCGCCACCGAAATCGCGAGCGTTGACGGCCGCTTCGTTCCTGTCTCTCCGTGGTCGAGCGCTTGCACAAGGCGCAGGTGACGCCACAGGCTCGCCACATCGACGAACACGCCGAGCGCGATCAGCGCCGTGCCGAACCACAGCGACAGTCCCGTCGAATGTGTCGCCACGCCCGGCTCGCGTGCTTGCAGCAATTCCAGAAAAAGCCCGAAGCGCGCGACCACAAATCCGAATCCCATCAGCGCCAAACCGGTTCGAATCCACGCCAGAAAAGTTCTCTCCGCCGCCAAATAATCGCCCGTGCCAGGTTTTGTTGCGTCCGCCATTTCGCCGCCAGTCTCACTGCAACTTTATACTCTTCAAATCCATATCACAAAGAGGATTTCCACACCGCATCGCTCTCGTCAGCCCGGTGGCGGGATGGATACCAGTCTCCCGGGCCGCTGACGCGCGGGCCGTTTTTCCCCGCTTGACACTCCCATGCTAACTATTTTACCTTGCCATAGTCTAACTATGCATCGAACTCCTATGCCAGGAGCGTCCCATGGTTCGCGATGAAATTCCGCCCGGCACTCTTCATCTGTTGATTTTGAAAACGCTTGCTCGCCGCGGCGAATTGCACGGCTACGAAATCGCCCGCACCATTCAGCAAAACTCGGAAGATGTGCTGCAAGTCGAGGAAGGCTCGCTCTATCCCGCGCTCCAGCGCATGCTCGTCAAAGGCTGGGTGAACGCGCACTGGGGCGCAACGCCGGAAAATCGCCGCGCCCGCTACTATCGCCTGACCGCCGCGGGACGCAAACGATTGGAAATCGAGTTGTCGCAATTCCGGCGCGTCGTCGGCGCCATCACCCGCGTGATTCAGACCGCTTAGGATTATCTGTAGGGGCCGATCGGCTTTATCGGCCCGCGCGGTCCTGGCGGCGATTACGGTTTTGTTCGCAACGTGAAAGCGAGGCGCACTATGCGCGAGAAATTCCCCGCTTCAGTGAGAGAGATGCTTGGTGAATTGATTCGGCGCTTACGAATGCTTTTTCGCCGCAAGCAATTTGACCGCGAGATGGACGAGGAGGTGCGGCTGCACATCGAACTGCGCGAACGCGAATTGCGCGAAGCCGGCCTTTCACCGGATGCCGCTCACACTGCCGCGCGAAAGAGTTTCGGCAACACGCTGGCGATTCGGGAAGCAAGCCACGATTCCTGGGGCTGGACCTGGCTCGAACATCTCGCGCAGGATTTGCGCTTCGCCGCGCGCATGCTCGCAAAAAATCCCGGCTTCACCGCTGTTGCCGTTTTGACTCTCGCTCTCGGCATCGGCGCCAACACGGCGATATTTTCCGTTGTTTACGGCGTCTTGCTGCAGCCATTGCCGTACAAGGATGCTTCGAGCCTCGTGGTGCTGAATGAGACCACCCCCAAGGTCGGCACCGTCAGCGTGTCGTATCCGAATTTCCTCGACTGGCGCGCGCAGAGTCACGATTTTTCGCAGATGGCCGCAGTGCACGATGTCGGCTTCAATCTCGCGGGCGTCACCCAGCCGGAAAACATCAGCGGCGAAGCCGTTTCGCCGAATTTCCTTTCCATGATGGGCGTGCGGCCATTCTTCGGACGAGATTTTGACGCGTCCGAAGAAAAAGCCGGGACCGCGCCCGTCTTGCTGCTCAGTTACGAGCTGTGGCAATCACACATGGGAGGAAATCGAAACGCCATCGGCCGCACGATCACGCTCGATGGCCGCAGCTTTACGATTGTTGGCGTGTTGCCGCCGAATTTCCGTTCGCTCGACAAGACGGACGTGATGCTGCCGATCGGCGTGTGGGCAACAAACAATTCCGAAGAAGCCAATGAACGTGGCGAGCGGGGCGACATGATCGTGATCGGCAGGCTGGCGCCCAATGTCACATTCGCGCAAGCGCGCGCGGAGATGGAAGGAATCGCCGCGCGCCTCGCGAAAGAATATCCGGGGACCAATGACCAGTTCGGAGTGACACTGCAATCGATTCGCGACGTATTCGTGAGCGACGCGCGGCCGGCCATTCTGGTGCTCTTCGGCGCGGTGATGTTCGTGCTGCTGATCGCGTGCGCGAATGTAGCGAATTTATTTCTGGTGCGCGGCGCGGCCCGCACGAAAGAAATTGCGCTGCGCATGGCCTTTGGCGCCAGTCGCAGCCGCATCATCCGCCAGATGCTCGACGGAGAGTTTTGTGCTGGCGTGCCTTGGCGGCGTTCTGGGTTTGGCGCTGGCGATTGCTGGAATCCGCGGAATTGCGCGACTGATCCCGATGGATATGCTTTCCGGCGCGAATGTGAATTTGAACGGCGCGGTTCTGCTCTTCGCAGCAGGCATCATCGTGCTGGCCGCGTTTATTTTCGGACTGGCTCCGGCGATGCACTCCACCAGGCCTGACGTGCAATCGGAGTAAGAGGGCGGCAGGACGGCGAGCGCCAGCGCGGCACAAAATAAATTGCGCGGCGCGTTGGCCATCGCGGAAATTTCGCTCGCGCTGATTCTTCTGGTCGGCGCAGGGCTGATGATGAAAAGTTTGTACAAACTGATGAGCGTGGATCCGGGCTTCCGGCCGGATCGCGTGCTGACCATGGAAATGGAATTGCGAACGCAGCAATATTCCAAGGATCCGGCGATACTCAATTTTTGGCAGCAGGTGCTCGACCGCGTGCGCGCGCTGCCGGAAGTGGGAAAGGCAGCGGTCGGCACCGTGATTCCGCTGACGGACGCTCATTCTCGCACCGACATCACGATCGAAGGCATGGCATCGCCCAAGCCTGGAAATTATCCACATCCGGATTATCACGAGGTGAGTCCGGGCTTCATCGGCACGCTTGGCATTTCGCTGCTGCGCGGGCGGACATTCACTGAAGCAGACAAACAGGAAGCGCCGCTTGTAGGAATGGTGAACGCGAGACTGGCGCGGCAGTATTGGCCAAACAACGACCCGATTGGGAAACGATTTATGTTCGGGCATCCCGATCCAACTGGTAAGAAGTCGCCGAAGTGGATTACCGTAGTTGGCGTCGTTGGCGACACGAAACTCTACGGCTTGGCCAATCCGTCGCGGCTGGAAGTTTATGTTTCCTCCCTGCAATATCCCGACAGCGGCATGCGCCTGGTGGTGAAATCGCGGACCGATCCTGCGGCGCTGATTTCCGCGATTCGCAGCGCGGTGGCTGCGATCGACAAGGACCAGCCCATCTTCGCGATCTCGACGATGAACCAATTGGTGAGCGATTCCGTGGCGACGCGGCGAATCACGCTGGTGCTGCTTGGATTATTTAGCGCGCTGGCGCTGGTGCTGGCGGCGATTGGAATTTACGGCGTGATTTCGTATTCGGTGGCGCAGCGCACGCACGAAATTGGAATTCGCCTGGCGCTAGGCGCGCAGCATACCGATGTGTTGCGGATGGTGCTTAAACAAGGCGGCGAAAATTGCATTCGCGGGCGTCGCCATCGGCATCATTGCATCACTCGGGCTCATGCAATTGATGTCGAGCTTGCTTTTCGGCGTCAGCGCCGGGATCCGCTGACGTTCGCCGGCGTCGCAATTCTGCTTGTGCTCGTCGCGCTGCTCGCCTGTTACATTCCGGCGCGGCGGGCGATGAAAGTCGATCCCATCGTCGCGTTGCGGTATGAGTGACGCTGCGTAGCGGACCACGAGTTTTCGGGAAACGCAAGGCCGCGCGCACAGGCTAAGAGCCTGTGCCACAAAACGCGGCGATTACTTGATGCCGAGTTTGGCGATGATGCGGATTACGTCTTGGTGCGAGACGTCGTAGAGCGCGTGCTCGTCTTCCTGTTCAAGCCGCTCGCGCAAATATTCCGCGGCAATGAAGCTGGCTTCGCGGTCGGTCAAATTGCGCTTCGCGCGGCCGCTGAACTCGATGAAGGCAGTGTGCGCAAGCCCGAGTATCACGCCTTTGCCGTCGACATAAAATTTGCAGTCGATCGTGTCCGCGTGGCGCGTCGCAATCGCGTTCCAGCAATGCGAGAAGCGGCAGCGGTAGACGACGTCGGTCATTTTCGAAGCCACTTCGAAGGGGCGCACAAAATCGCTCATGGCGCCTTGATTCGGAATCCGCGTTACCGTTGTTGCGCTCATCTTTGTTTTCCGCCTTGACTAAAAAATCCTCCCACTATTTGTGGCCCGCTATGGCTGCATGCGTCTCCGAGTAGCTGCGGATTGCCGCGCCCACACCCGCGCCTGCCGGAAGGCGGAAACCTTGATCGAGCAAGCACTTTTCGAGGGCCGCCAGAAACAGCAGTACATTATTTTTCTGGCAGCCGTAACCCATCAATCCCACGCGCCAAAGCTTGCCCTTAATCGGGCCAAAGCCGCCCCCGATTTCGATATTGAATTCGTCCAGCAATTGACCGCGCACTTTTGCGTCGTCAATGCCCTGCGGGACTTTTATGCCTGTCACTGTGACTTGGCGATCCTTTGGATTCTCAACGAACATCTGGAGGCCCATAGCTTCGAGGCCAGCGACGAGGGCGTCGCGATTTTCTTTGTGACGTTCCCAGCGCGCAGGCAAGCCTTCTTCCAGGACGATCCGCAGGGCTTCGCGCAAAGCGAACACCAGAGAAATCGGCGCCGTGTGATGATACGTGCGTTCCTTGCCCCAGTAATTCATCGTTGTGGTCAAATCGAAATACCAGCTTTGCACGGGAGTCTTCCGCGCGCGCAACACCTCTTCGGTTCGCGCATTCACAGTGATGGGCGACATTCCCGGAGGCGCGCTCAGCGCTTTCTGCGAGCCACTGAAGCAGATATCGATTTTCGTTTTGTCGACATCAATGGGCATGCCCGCGAGGGTGGAAACCGTGTCGACGACAAGCAGCGCGCCGAGTTCGTCGGCGACTTTGCGCATGTTGTCGAGATTCGTGACGACGGAGGTGGAGCTTTCACCGTGGGTAACGCCGAGAATTTTGATTTTTTTGCCTTTGCCTGCGCGGCGCACATCGTCGGGATCGCAGGGCTTTCCATAAGGCGCTTCGACGCGAATAATTTTCGCCGGGGTGCGCTCGGCAATGATGGCCATGCGCTCGCTGAAGACGCCATTGACGCAGATGATGGCTTCGTCGCCTGCTTCGAGGGGATTGAGCACCGCTGCTTCGATTCCACCCGAGCCAGACGCGGAGATGGGAAACGTGAGGCGGTTCTGCGTTTGGAAAACTTGGCGGAGAAGAATCTGGACATCGCCCATCATTTCCAAAAACCACGGATCCAGGTGGCCCACGATCGGCGTGGACATGGCGCGATAGACGCGCGGGTCGATGCACGACGGGCCTGGAGTGAGCATCAATCTTGTCGGCGGAAGCAGTTCACCAATCGGCGAGTTCATTGTTCGTCCTTAACTTAATTCATGTTGCGGGAGGCGCCTGAAAGACGTTGATCGTACGCTGGGCGACCGCTCGCAAGGTCATAGTTTCTCGGATTTAGAGTGCCGGGGTCAACAGCCAAAATGGCAGGACGAAAAAATGCAAATTTGTAGCGATTAGAAACAGATCCGATCGTTTGTTTTGTGTGAGTTACGCGTTTCTGACTGTGGTTTGGTGTAGCGATTAGAAATTCAGTAGGAATTTCTGGTTTTTTGGCTGGTTTAGTTAAAGAAAAACCGAGGGTTAGACGCCGGAACGAGCAGGCGGGGTCAAAATTTTTGCGGATGGTCATTTTTGGCCGTCTTTCCCGCACTTCGCTGTCTTCTCGCTTAGGGTTCATGTTTACCCTGTGGATAACATTATACCACCAGCGTCAAATCGAGATGTCTGTAAGAACGGCGTCGGTCTACACGGCTTGGCCACTTACTCTGGCGTTGACTGGCCTGCGCATACCGTGAGAAACGCTTCCGCGTAAGTTCTATTGCCGAAAAAGGGCGAGGCGGTTAAGGTGTAGACAGCGAGAGGCGGGCCTACGTAGGCAGAACTGCCAACAGCAGGATGCCGGCCGCAAGCAAGACAGGCTACGCAGGCAGGATTAGGGGCGGAAAAATGGTTGATCGGCCACCGAACTCATCATCCGACAATCCGCAGCAAGATGAATCCGGCACGAAACGCCGGATGGCCCATCGTTTTCCGTTCGTCGCGTTGGCGGAATTGGTGGAAATCAAGACGGGCGATCGCATGGCCGCGCAGACAACGCAGCTGAGCTCGACGGGTTGTTACACAGGAGCGCTGAACCCCTTCGCCGAAGACACCGCGATTCGCGTGCGCCTTAGCAAGGATGGGAAGGTGTTTGAATCGGCGGGGCGGGTATTGCATGTGCACGCCGAATTCGGGATGGGCATCGTATTCGAGGATGTCGCACCCGACCAACAGCGCGTCCTCGACGCGTGGGTCGCCAGCTACAGCAGTAAATAATTGGCGGAACTTCCGTGACGCTTCAATCCCAAGCGACGCTTGCCGAGATTCGCGACTCCCTGCTCGAAACCTACGCGAGCAACGATGCAATGAACCAGTTCATCCTCTCAACTCTGGACCCTCGTGGGTGGCGCGCCCAGCCACCTGGCCAAAAAGGCAGCGGCCGGACGATTGCGGCCATCTTCGCGCATCTGCACAACACCCGTCTTGCGTGGCTGAGGAACTCCGCGCCGCATCTGAAGTGTCCGCCGCCTCTCGATCCCGACCGCTGCACGATGAAACAGGCTGTTGCCGCGCACAAGAGAAGTGCCGCGCAGTGTCTGCGGATGCTCTCCGATGCTCTCTCGGCCGCTCCGAATCGCCGCGTTACGAAGTTCTCTCGCGGCAGTTGGACGCAAACCTGGCCCGCCGGAGGGACCATGTTCGGCTACATGTTCTCGCACGAGGCGCATCATCGCGGCCAGATTTTGATGTTGGCCCACCAGCTCGGCTACCGCATCCTCGACAAAACTCCCGGCGTGTGGCATTGGGAGAAGCTCTGGAAACAAGCCGGCCTTACCACGCGCCCGCGCTAGGTGGAACCCACCCTTCTGGATCTTCGTAGGCACTGACATCTCGCCGACGTTTGAAATGGCGCGCACCTCGTTTGATGCTATTTTAGTGCCGGAACATCCGTTCGCAGGCTCGTGTATCTGAAACTTACACACATCCTGGCTAATGCGCGCGGCCGCGAAAAATGAGGAGAAAAAAACAAATGCCCCAGCCTCCATTCAGTTCTGCCACGCCGCTATTCAGCGGCGCAATCATGCCGCAGGGAATTCCTTCGAGCGACGACGCGCCGCCACCGCCGGATACCAAGTCCGCGATGAATGAGATCTTTTTCGGGTCGAACGGACTACGCGCGGGCTGGCGGCTGCTGATTTTCGCGGCGATCATCTTCATATTCGTGGAAGGTCTCCGTTATGGCGGAAAACTTTTCTCTCACGGACAGCCGCCGCACGCATTCTCCTTGACGGGCGTGATCATCGGTGAAGCTATCTTCTTTTTGCTGTTCTTATTCGCCAGCTGGATCATGACAAAAATCGAAGGCCGCACGATTGGCGATTATGGACTGTCCGGGCGCAAGGCGTTTCAAAAAGAATTTTGGCAAGGAGCGATTATCGGCTTCGTGGCGATGACCGTCCTGCTGGGGACTTTGCGAGCGCTGGGCGTTTTTTATTTTGGGACGTTCGCGTTGCACGGCGGCGCGCTGGCAAAGTACGCGGCGCTTTGGGGCGTTGCGTTTTTGCTGGTCGGATTCTCGGAGGAATTTTCGGCGCGCGGCTATGGATTGTTCGCGTTGACGACGGGTGTTGGCTTTTGGCCCGCGGCCGTTTTGCTATCGATTGCGTTTGGCGCGCTGCACCTCGGAAACGGCGGCGAGGACTGGCTGGGCGCGCTGGGGGCGGGGTCCGCGGGATTTCTCTTCTGCCTGATTCTGCGACGCACGGGAGATTTATGGATGGCGATTGGGTTTCACGCGGCGTGGGATTGGGCCGAGACGTTTTTCTACGGTGTGCCGGATAGCGGGCAAGTCGCCCCGGGACACATGCTGAATCCCAGTTTCCACGGGCCGAAATTATTGACCGGCGGTTCGGTGGGACCGGAAGGCAGTATTGTGTGCTTTATGGTCCTTATTCTGTGCTGGATTTTCTTCCACTTCTGGCTGCCGGACGCGAAATATCCGAACCCCGCGGCTCTGGGCAGGCATCCCCACGTTTCGTGACGCGGACTTCGCGCTGCCTTGGGCCCCTGTTTCGAAATCTAGTGCGCGGCGGGGAGATAAATGCGCGAGGGCGCCATCAGCTCGACGCCGGACATTTCCGTGCTGACTTTCAACTCATGAAAACCGGCTTTTTGTGGAAGGGCTGCACGGAACGTGAGCAGATATTGCTGGTCGAGCATTTTCGTCAGCTCCTCCAAAAATGGGCGAAACGCAACCGGTGTTTGAAATCCGAGGAAAAACGAGTCGCCGCCGGTGTCGAGCGTCAATTTGCCGAGGCAGCCCTGGCCATTCATGATGAGGAACTGATTGCGAGCGAAGATTCCCGCGCCGCTGGCAAACAGGCTGTAGACGGTGATGTTGTTGCGCTGCGCGGCAGAGATGGCCTGGTCGAGCGGGGAATTTAGGCCGGGGTATGTCGCGTCGACGCCATAAGAGAGGTCGATGCCATCGCTGATGAGCAGAACCTCGCGACGGGCCGCGCCCTGCGGCCATTTCTTGATGAGCTCACCCAAAGCAAAATAGATACCGTTCGCTGCTTGATAGCGACCGAGGGGCAAGCGAACCGCTTTCTCGGCAGCAGCGCGATCTAAGGTGAAATCTTGCTGCATCCTGGCCGTGCCGTTGGCAGCGTAGGCGACTGCGACGCGTGAATTTTCCGGCAGCGAACGAATGAAATCCTTGATGTCCTGTAATTGGGTGCCGAGCCGCGTGCTCAGGCTGTCGTCGACGAGGATCACGAAGTCGAGCGGGGCTTTCGGGCCGTTCGCAGGAACCAAGTCGACAACGGGGCGCGGCTGGTTATCCTGATGCACGGAGACATCGACCTTTTCAAGGCTCGGCGGGATTTTCCCCGAGTGGCCGATGGACGTGACGGTGACGCGAACAACGTCCGCTGAGGAAGTCTGGGGCTGCGCGTCTTGGGCAAAAAGCGGCGCGGCGAAAGACAGAGTTGTCAAAACGAAGAGCGAAATGCACGCGAGCGTGAATTGTTTTCTCATCTGAGCTCCCAAGCAAGACAAGCTTGCCATTTTAAATGGTTAGATGGTTTCTGACGAAATTTAGGTGCTCGGAGCATACGTCGTTGGGGGAAGTGTATAATCACGCGCACGATGCCGCCTGAGAATGCCAATCCGCCAAGGAATTTTGGACTAGAGCGTGAGCTGGAAATTTATCAGCTTGGCCTGGCCGGGAAGAAACTGTCGATTCCCATTACGCTCTCCTTGCTTGAGCAAAAAGCAAAAGAGGTTCTGGATCCGCGGGCGTACGACTACGTGGCAGGCGGAGCGGGCGGCGAGAACACGATGCGTGCGAATCTGGAGGCTTTTTATCGCTGGCGGATTGTGCCGCGAATGCTGCGGGATGTTTCCGCCCGGGATTTGAGTGTGGAATTGCTGGGAGCGAAGCTGCCAGCGCCCGTGCTGCTCGGGCCGGTGGGCGTTCAGGGAATCATTCATCGCGATGCGGAAGTGGCGACAGGACGCGCGGCAGCGGAACTGGGACTGCCGTTCGTGCTGAGCACGGTTTCTTCGCGCCCGATGGAAGAAGTGGCGCAGGCGATGGTCGCGGGGCCGCGGTGGTTCCAGCTTTACTGGGGAAAAAATCCGGAACTGACGGCGAGCATGCTCGAGCGGGCCGAACACGCGGGTTACACGGCGCTGGTGGTGACACTCGACACTTCGATGCTGGGATGGCGGGAGCGCGATTTGGAGCGCGGGTACCTGCCATTTCTTCTGTGCGAAGGGCTGGCGAATTATTTCACCGATCCGGTGTTTCGCGCAGCGCTGCGGCAGCCTCCGGAAAAAGATCCTGCCGAAGCAGTGCGTTTGTGGGCCAGCATTTTCACCAACAACACGCTGACATGGGAAGACCTGGCATTTCTGCGCAAGCAGACGAAGGTGCCGATCATTCTTAAAGGGATTTTGCATCGCGACGACGCAGAGCGCGCAGTCGATTGCGGAATGGACGGCGTGATCGTTTCGAATCATGGCGGACGGCAAGTGGACGGTGCGATTGCCGCCCTGGATGCGTTGCCGGGTGTGGTGAGGGCGGTGAATGGAAAAATTCCAGTGCTGTTTGACAGCGGCATACGGCGCGGCGCGGACATTATGAAAGCGCTGGCGCAGGGGGCGCGGGCCGTGTTGATTGCGCGGCTCTACATTTGGGGACTCTCGGCCGCGGGAGAAGCGGGAGTGCGCGACGCAGTGCTGAATCTGCTCGCCGATTTTGATTTATCGATGGCGTTGAGCGGATTTACCGCGCCGAGCGAATTGACGGTGTCTTCCGTGGCGTCCTCGGACGATTCGCCTCTGGTTCAGCGATCAGGCCAACCGTAAAGCTTCAAAGCGTCGCCGCGCAGAACCATGCGCGCAATTTCGAGGGCGAATGATCATTGATCGCGCGAATCGCGCGAATTTTAGCAAGCAGCGCGGGGCCGGACCGTTGTGCGGCGGCAAGCGGCGCGATGAATAGCAGTAGAACGAAGAATTTCTTCAGCACCTTCGAGACAACATCTCCATTCCGCAGTATCAGTCGAATTCGCGGACGGCCGCGGGTTGTTCGGCGCCAACGCGGCCCGCGACAATGTCTGCGCGAAAATAATTCTCTCCGCGAATCGGCGAACCAGCCAAGCGGCGCAACATGGCAATCTGTCCCACATGAGTGAACGCATCCGCCGTAGGGCCCTGAAACAGCTTCTCCTCTGAAACCGCCAAGGGCTGGTCTGTCGCAAGGTAGGCGTCAAATTGTTCGAGGGTGGAGAAAAAACGCTTTACACCCTCGGTCCACGGCAGCGAACGCGAATCGTGCCATGCCTGCTTCCCTTTGGCAATGGAGAGTGCCCAATCAAGGAGGTCGCCCATGTGTGCGAGGATTTCTCCGGGCGTGCGAGACGTTTCCGAGGCGTGAAATTCCGCAAAATCCGCGGACGCTCCGCGAAATGCCTTGCTGGCACGATAGGCAAGGGTCGCAACGGTGTGACGCAACAGTCGGCGGCTGGCGTTCGGATATACGGTGTCAGAGTCAGTCTGCAAGGCTGGCAATCCTACCACGAGCAACCGCTCGTTCTTACAAGGGCACCCTGTTCACCAGCGCACTATGAAAATCCAAAACTGTCCTTCGGGTCAAGTATTAGCGAGTTCGCAACTTATAGCAGGTCATGTTGAAAGGCCTCAACCCCTATGCTAGATTCGCAAATTAGCTGAAATCTGGCATGACAACGGAAAAATTCACTGCCGCGTCGAAAGCAAAAGTTAACCGGGTTGAAGTCTATTGGCACACGGTGACTTACCGGACGATTTTGCTCTACATTTTCGCGTTTGCGATTCTTTTTACGGCGGCCGGTTATCTGGTATTCCCTGACACTTTCGCGACCATGGCGCGGCATATTTCCCATGCGCTGGAGCCGAAAGACTCCAGCGTTACGCCGGCGAATGCGCGCGGGGCGCGGTTCGTCAATCTGGACGGTAAGGTGCAAGTGAAAAAAGTGAACTCCGTGCAATGGGTTACTGCCGATTACCAGATGTCTCTTGACAAGGGCGATTTGATCCAGACGGGGCCGGACGGCGTCGCGCGCATCGCGTTTGCGGATGGCACCACGTACACGGTGCAGGCGGAAACGCTCGTCACCGTCGAGGAAATTTTTGTGCCGCAGAATAGCGCGTCGAGCGTCGGCATGCACATCAGTGAGGGCAACGTGGATTTAACCACCGGCACGTGGCAGGTGCCCGGATCGAAGGCGGAAGTGTCATTTCAAGACGCCGTCGCTTCTCTTCATGAAAACAGCCATGCGGACGTGAGGACCGATCCGAACACCAAGCAGAATGAAATCACGGTTGCGGCTGGGGCGGCGGACGTGAAACGCGACGGGGAGCAAGTGCAGGTGGCGCAAAACCAGCGCGCGTCGTTCACGGCGGGCGGGCCGATCACGAAGACAGATGTGCTGGCACCTCCCGGCTTGGTACAACCTGTGAATTTACAGCCGATCATTGTGCCGAATCCAAAGGAGACACAAATCCGGTTCGAATGGCAGCCGGTGAGCATGGCGCGCGCATACGAACTCGAAATCAGCGATACGTCGATGTTCAATCACGTGCTGGCGGATCGCAAAACCTCGGATACGGGGGCGGAAGTCACGGGCTTGAATGCGGGCGAATATTTCTGGACTGTAAAAGCGATCGATGCAAAAGGAGCCTCCAGCGAGCCCGCCGCTGCGTCAAAATTCACTCTTGTCGACCAGGCTAAAGAGCAGAGTATGCTGCTTGAGGTGGATCACATCGAGTTTGATGGCAAAGTAGTGGAAGTGATTGGGCACACGGAACCGGGCTCCGCGCTGATAATTGACGGCGAGGCGGTGGCGGACGTTGGTCCGGATGGGAAATTCCGCCATTTCACGCAGCCAATGACTAGTGGCGCGCATGAAATCGTGATCACCGGACAGGATCGCAGGGGCGGCACGGCCATCAAGCGAGTTCCCGTGGTGGTTCCTTAGAATTCTTAGAGCGAAATATTATCGGATAGAGGAGTTCGTGGGTAGGGGACGCAGGGCAAGAGGGGGTTCATGAAAAACGGATATTCGATGAGGTCGGTGTTCAGCCTGTTTTCCTCCGATCTCGCCATAGACTTGGGGACCGCGAACACGTTGGTATTTGCCAAGGGCAAGGGCATCGTGGTGAACGAGCCCTCAATCGTCGCCATCAATAAAAATAGTGGCGAAGTGGTCGCCGTGGGCAAGGAAGCCAAAGAAATGCTCGGCCGGACGCCCGGCAACGTGGTGGCGATTAAGCCGATGAAGGACGGAGTGATTGCCGATTTCAAAGTAACAGAAAAAATGCTGACGTATTTTATCCAGAAGGCGCACAATCGGCGCGTTCTGGTGCATCCGCGCATCGTAATCGGCGTGCCCAGCGAAATCACCCCGGTGGAAAAACGTGCGGTACAGGATTCGGCGTATCGCGCGCGAGCCAGCGAAGTCTATTTGGTCGAGCAGGCCATGGCCGCGGCGATTGGCGCCGGCCTGCCGATCGAGGAACCGTCTGGCAACATGGTGGTCGACATCGGCGGAGGCACCACGGATATTGCGGTGATTTCGATGAGCGGGATCGTCTATTCGCGTTCCGTCCGCGTCGCGGGAAACGAAATGGACGAGGCCGTGATGCACTACCTGAAGCGAAAATACAATTTGCTGGTCGGCGAACGCACGGCGGAGCAAATCAAAATCGAGATTGGCTCGGCGTATCCGCTGGAAAAGCCGCTAACGCTGGAAGTCAAGGGCCGTAATTTGATCGAAGGCGTGCCGCGCACGGTGACGATTGACGACAGCGAAATCCGCGAGGCGCTTTCTGAATGCGTGGCGACGATTTTGAATGCGATTCGCGTGGCGCTTGAACGCACTCCGCCGGAACTCTCGGCGGACATCAGTGATCGCGGCATTGTATTAACCGGTGGCGGAGCGCTCATCAAGAATCTTGATAAACGCATTCGCGAGGAAACCGGCTTGCCCGTGTCGATTGCTGACGATCCGCTCGCCTCGGTGGTGCTCGGTACGGGAAAAATGTTGAGTGATTTCCGGCTGTTGCGCCTGGTTTCGATTGATTGAAGAACGCCGGACGTGGCGCGACTCGCGTACGAACAGGCTGCGCAGCGCGGTGATTTGGCATTGAATTTTCGAACTTCGAGGCTCCACCCTAATCTCTAGGACCTTATGGATGTTCCTTCCCGCAACCGGCCGCTAGTTTTGCTGGTCGCCGTGATTCTGGCACAAGTGCTGCTGCTTGCATTCCAGATTAAGCGCGGCCACGATGTGCGCCTGATTCGCTTGTGGTCGGCGGAAGTATTGACGCCGCCGCAGCGCGCGGGCACGTTCGTGATTTCGAAAATCGATGGCGCATGGTTCGGCTATATCGATCTCCGACGTGCGCGCGGCGAAAACCGCCGGCTGACGGAAGAAGTCGGGCGTCTACAGCTGAAGAATCAGCAGCTCGAAGGGCAAGCGGCGGAAGCCGCCAGGCTTGCGAAGCTCCTTGGCTTCCGGCAAGCAAACCCTAACGCACCCATGCTTGCCGCCGAAGTAATTGGCGCGAGCGCGGATTCCAATAGCGAGACCATTTTCATTAATCGCGGTGAACACGACGGCGTACAGCGCAACATGGCTGTGGTTACGCCTGATGGCGTGGTTGGAAAAATCTTCGAAGCGTTTCCGCACGCGGCACAAGTGCTCCTGATCACGGATAGAGAGAGCGGCGTGGGCGCACTGCTCGCAAATACACGGACACATGGCGTCGTAAAGGGCACGGCAGGCCCGTTGCTGTGGATGGACTATGTCTCGGCGGAGGAAAAAGTGCCCGCGGGCGAGGAGGTCCTGACTTCGGGCGAGGATAAGATCTTCCCAAAGGATCTGCCTGTCGGCACGGTGTCCTCGACGAAGACCGGATTCCCATTCCAGACGATCCAGCTGAAACCGGCCGCGCACTTGGACCGGCTCGAAGAGGTGCTCGTGCTACTCACGGAGCACTCGCTCAATCCGAAGATCGCGAGCGGAGTTGCCGGCTCCATAGCACCGGAAAGCATTTCTTCGAGCAATAAATCGGGAAAGACTTCGAGCGCATCGGGGACGCCGCAGAACGCGAAAACGCCGCCGCACCCGGCAACTCCGCCCGCAAAGAAACCCGTGCCAATCCCAAAACTATCCGCGACGAAGCCGCCAGGAGCGCAGCAATGACGCGAGGCCCTCGATGACCGTCCGAATGGATTCCGAGGCGCAGCACATCGAGGTTCATAAATTTTACGGCGGCACAGTTGCGGTGGTGTGCTTCCTCGCACTGGTGCTCCAGGCTTTTCTGAATAAATTCAGCACGCACTTCCAGCTGCTCGAGCTTCCGTTATTGGTCGTCGTTTATTTCGGGCTGAGCCGTAGAAATTCCGTCTCGGGAATGTTCCTTGGAACGCTCGTCGGTCTATTGCAGGATGGCATCAGCCACACTCCCATAGGCCTCTACGGCATCGCGAAGGCGGTTATCGGATACATAGCGTCGTCGGTTGGCGCGCGACTGGACACTGAGCATCCCATCAGCCGCTTCATTCTGATGTTTCTATTCTTCCACATTCACCAGATTATTCTGGCCATTACGATTCACCTGTTGCTGGCTAGCTCTGAGCCATTTTTTTCCGTTCAATTGTTGATCGCTTCGCTCATCAATTCTGCCGTGGCCGTTTTCCTTTTCGCGGGCCTAGACCGTTTGCGACGCTGAAAGCGTGATGATTGCGTTTGGGCTTTCGTTGACCTAACATGCGCGGGCCGCCGATGCTGGAACTGAATTCCGCCGCCGAACGCTCGAATCAGCGCAACGCTGTCATTGCGTGCTTCCTCGGATGGACGCTGGACGCCTTCGATTTTTTCATTCTGACCTTTTTGCTCGCGCCGATCGGTAAGGACTTCCACAAAAGCATCCCTGAAATTGCTCTGGCGATAACCGCCAGTCTTGCCACGCGTCCCATTGGTGCCTTTATTTTCGGGCTGCTCGCGGATCGCTACGGTCGCCGTCTGCCGCTGATGCTGGACGTGTTGTTTTATTCGGCAGTTGAAGTGGCCTCTGGATTCGCGCCGAGCTATTCCGCATTCCTAATGCTGCGCTTGCTTTATGGAATCGGCATGGGCGGGGAATGGGGTGTGGGTGCGTCGCTCGCCATGGAATCTGTGCCCGCGAAATGGCGCGGAATTCTTTCGGGCGTCCTGCAGGAAGGTTATGCGTTCGGCTATTTGCTGGCCGCGGTTGCGTACTGGCTCGTGTTTCCGCACTTCGGTTGGCGCGCGATGTTTTTCATTGGCGGCATGCCCGCTCTCCTGACGTTGTTCATTCGCTCAAAAGTCAAGGAAAGCGAGGCGTGGAAAGCCACCTCAGCACACATGGATTGGGGAGCATACTTCGACTCGATTCTTCGAAATTGGAAGCGCTTCGCCTATCTCGTGCTGCTCATGGCGTTGATGAATTTTATTTCGCATGGCACGCAGGATTTCTATCCAACATTCCTGCAATCGCAGCGCGGCTACAGCCCGCGCACTACGGCGCTGATCACCGTGCTTTCGATGATTGGCGCGATAGCCGGGGGAATGCTCGTCGGCTTGTATTCCGACCGTCGCGGGCGGCGGCGCGCGATGATCGGCGCTGCACTTTTTGCAATCGCCCTAATTCCCTTGTGGATCGCAGCGCCCAATTTCCCGCTGATTCTGCTCGGCGCTTTTTTGATGCAATTCATGGTACAGGGCGCCTGGGGCGTGATTCCCGCGCATATCAATGAACTTTCTCCGGACACGCTGCGCGGATTTTTCCCCGGCTTCGCGTATCAGCTCGGCGTGCTGTTCGCGGCGTCAAGCGCCTATCTCGAGGCCATCATGGGCAAACGGATGAGCTACGGCCATGCCATGGGAATTTTCGCGGCAGTTGTTCTTGTTGGTGGCGTAGTCGTGATTGCGCTTGGGCCAGAAGCCCACGGCATTGCGTTTGGGGGGATGAAAACCGAGTCCTCTTCGTCGATGCGAGCGCCCGAAAAACCTAAAAGTCTCTCTTAACGCTCCTGCGCACACATGGTCCAAACGAGAGTAAAATCGAGCTTTGACTTTGTAAGGAGGAAATGATGAGCGCAACGTCGAAAATAGCTCCGCCATCATCCACGATCGATACGATTCGCGAAAAGGCCCGCCGTCTGGGGATTTTGTCGATGATGTCGACAACTGCGGCCGGCTCCGGCCATCCAACTTCTTGTTTGTCCGCCTCCGAGCTTACAGCCGGCGTATTTTTTTACGCCATGAAGTTCGATCCTAAAAATCCAAATGGGCCCGAAAGCGATCGCTTCGTCCTTTCCAAAGGACACGCGGCTCCCCTCCTCTATGCGGCGCTTGCCGAGGCAGGCGTGTTTCCGGTTTCGCGCGTGATGACGTTGCGTCAATTTTCGAGCGAACTCGAAGGCCATCCAACGCCGCGAATCCCCGGAGTCGATGCGGCAACGGGCTCCCTGGGACAAGGTCTCTCCGTTGGGGCCGGGCTTGCGATCGGCGCCAAAATGGACAAGCTTGGAACGCGCGTCTACGTGCTGCTCGGCGACGGCGAGCTCGCCGAGGGCAGCAACTGGGAAGCCGCGGAATTTGCCGGGCATTACAAAATCGATAATCTTACCGCTCTTTGCGACATCAACGCTCTCGGGCAGAGCGAGCGCACGATGTACAAGCACGACATGGAAATTTACCGCAGGAAGTTTGAGTCCGAAGGCTGGGACACGCAAGTGATCGATGGCCACAATGTGGCGGCCATTCTGGCGGCGCTCGACCATGCAAAAACCGTTGCGGGACGCCCGCAGGCGATTATCGCGCGCACAATCAAAGGACATGGCGTCAGCTTTCTGGCCGACAAGGACGGCTGGCACGGCAAACCGCTCTCCAAGGAACAACTCGCGAAGGCCATTGCCGAGATGGGCGGTCCCATCGAAATTGCGGCCGATCCGGGACGCTCGTATGCGCGAACAAAATTGCCCGAGCCGCCTGACTTCGCTGACCCGCCTGCGCCCAGTTATAAGCCGGATGCTTCCGTCGCGACGCGCGAAGCATACGGCAACGCGCTGAAACGAATTGGAGCCGTGAATCCGCATATCGTCGCACTCGATGGGGACGTGAAGAACTCCACGTTCGCGGAAATTTTCGGCGACGCGTATCCGGACCGCTTCTATCAAGCATACATCGCCGAGCAAAACATGATCAGCGTCGGCGTGGGGCTGGCCGCGCGCGGTAAAGTTCCATTCCTTTCGAGCTTCGCGTGCTTCCTTTCGCGCGCGTTCGATCAGGTGCGCATGGCCGCAATCAGCCGCAGCCCCATCAAGGTCTGCGGCTCGCATTGCGGCGTTTCAATCGGGGAAGATGGACCTTCGCAGATGGCGCTCGAAGACATTGCATCGTTTCGCGCTATTCACAGTTCCACGGTGCTGTATCCCGCGGACGCGTATTCGGCGGAACGTCTGACCGAAGGCGCTGCGCGCATGCCGGGGATCACTTACATTCGCACTTCGCGGCCCAAGACGCCGCTGCTCTATTCCGTTACGGACAAATTCCCAGTGCCCGGCTTCCATGTGTTGCGCCAGAGCGCAAATGACCGCGCCTTGATCGTCGGCGGGGGAATCACCGTGCATGAAGCGTTGAAGGCGTATGAGCAACTGAAATCACAGGGAATTTCCGCGCGCGTCATAGACTTGTACTGCGTGAAACCCATTGATGGAAAGCAATTCGCTGAGCAGTTGAAGACTGCGGGCGGAAATCTGATCACCGTCGAGGATCATTATCCGGAGGGTGGTCTGGGCGAAGCGGTTCTTTCCGCGTTGGCGGAGGCCGGTGCCAGCCCAAACAAATACGTGAAACTCGCCGTCACGGGGATGCCACATTCCGGAAAACCTGACGAGCTGCTCGAAGCGTTTGGCATTTCTGCCAAGCACATCGTCGACGCAGTTCACACTATGAATTGAGGGCGAACCCACTGGCCTTACAGCGCTTCGCTAACAGGCTTGGCGCCACACTGAGCTGAACAGCGCAGTTCTGACGCGAGACAAGATTCTCAAGTCTGTGCCACTGTGAAACGAATGCCCCGTTTCTGCTGTCTTTCGATCAGTGGCTGAGTTTGCAGGCTCGCAACTCCCTGATCCCACAGGCCTCTCTATTCAATCGTTTGGCATTTCGTTTGCGCCATCGGCAACGTGCCTCCTTCAGACGCTAATCTACCTGCTCGCCAGGTCGCGTCTTTCCTCCATTTGTCGCCGAAGCCTCGCTCCATGCGGAGCCGTTTCATCCTGATGGAAGGCGCAACTGTATCTCTCGCCCTGTTCCTGATGGCTGCCGCTCTCGGCATGAGCGCGGCGATTCGTTCCCAATTTTCGTCGGGAGTCCAGGTTTTGCACCAGCAGATCGTCTTGTACACGCAGCTCCACGACGCCTTCGACAGCAGCGTGCTAAGTTTCTGGCGATACTACGGTTCAAATAATGCTGCTTTGCTGGCTGAGTACCGTGCTTCCGATCGCAGGTTACGCACTCTGACGAAACAATCCGCCGATTCCGCGCCTTCGGAGGCGCAGCGCGACGGCGTGGCCGAACTGGCGGCACACGAAGAAGATTTCTTCGACCTGACGGACCGTTTGGCTGCGGGGCAACAAATAGAGACGGTTGACGAGCCGCAATTCGATGAAGTAGCGAAGCGCGAACTTCGTGTACGAAATGTCTTGCGCGAGATAGAACAAAGGCAATTCCACAGCTTGGACGTGGAAACACGCAAGCTTGCGGAATACACGGGCTGGCTGCGCGTTTTTCTGCTGCTGCTGGGGGCATTTCCGCTTTTCGCCATGCTGTGGTTCCGGCAGGCGCACCGCAGGGAAATCTGGGTCCCGCTCGAACAACTTCACCGAATGGTGATGGAGGTCAAGCGCGGAAACTTGGACGTGAAAGCCGAGATACCCAACACAGTCGAGTTGGGAACGCTGACCGCCGCGTTCCTGACCATGGCTTCCGAGCTTCGTGACATTCGAGACTCCCTCGAAGAAAAAGTAAGAGAACGAGCGCTACAGCTGGAAGCCGCGCATAAAGATCTGTTGCGCGCAGCCAAGCTCGCATCACTCGGGCAACTAGTGGCCGGAGTCGCGCATGAGATCAATAATCCCCTGACGTCCATTCTTGGGTTCACCGAAGTGGTGCTCGGGCGTCCCGGGTTGGAGCTTTCCTCTCGAACTCAGTTGCGAACCGTACGCGATGAAGCGTTGCGGTTAAAAAGCCTGGTCGGCAACCTGAGCCGGATGTCACGACGTAAGCCCGAGCAACTCCGCCGGATGGACTTACGCGTAATTCCCGCCCGCATGCTCGAGCTTCGGACTTATCAACTCGCGTCCAATAATATTCACGTGCAATACATCCCGGCACGCGCGCCCATCTTCGTGAAGGGCAATGCTGAATTGCTGCTGCAGGCAATGTTGCAGCTGGTTCTCAATGCGGAGCACTCCATATGGGAATGCAACGACAAGGGAGAAATCCGCTTGAAATGCGACGTATGGGATGGCCGTGCGCGCATTACTGTGGAGGACAATGGCTGCGGCATACCGCCGGAAATCCGCGATCATATCTTCGATCCATTTTTCACTAATAGGCCAACGTGGCAAGGAACTGGCTTGGGCTTGAGTATTTGCCACAGCATCGTCGAACAGCACGACGGCGAAATCGGCGTCGAAAGTGAAGTGGGACGCGGAACGACCATTCGCGTGCTGCTGCCATTGGCAACCACGCATGACTTCAACACGCAAGACGACAGTTCAGATCGGCTGCGCCGGCGGCGCCAGAGCTGGCACAGACAGCCCAAGAGCCCGCTCTCGTGAATCCGCCACGACGATTTTTGGTGATCGATGACGACATTGAAATTTTGAACCTCATCTCATTGGTTCTCTCAAAGACAGGCGCGACAGTCGTGACCCTTCAGGACTCCACCCGTTTGGAACCCGTATTGAACTCTATACCCAGCAATGGTGCGTTCGATGCAGTCTTGTGCGACTTAAAGATGCCGGGACAGGACGGGCTGTCTGTGCTGCGGATTCTCCGCGAGAGGCAGCCGGATTTAGCGAGGAAATTCCTCTTGATGACCGGTAACCTGGCCGATGCGGATAAAGCTCAGATCGAACTCGATGGTGTACGCTTTCTGCCAAAACCCTTCACGCTAGCACTCCTGCGCACAATGACTGAAGAGATCGTGTCGTCGAACAGCTAATCGTGGCTATTTATGCCACGCTCTTGAACGCATCCCGAAGATGTAAATCGCGCGGTGGTATGCTATGGTTCGAAGCTCACGCCGGGCTAGGTCCCCGGGCGAATAAATCATGGCCGAAAAACTCGTGCTTGTGGGAGTCTTACCGGAAGTCGTGCTCATCGGAACCGCTGACCAGGTGGTATGGGTGGCCGAAAGCGGAAATCTCCGCGTCGAATTCGATCCCCAGCGGTGCCCATTTTCCTCGAATGTCTTCCAAGCGCCACCGGGAGTGCGCTTAATGAGCGGCACACCGCGCGCCGGCCTTGGCCCCGGGTCATTCAAGTATCGATTGGCGATCAATGACCACGTCATCGCCCATGGCGAAGTGATTATCCGCGACAAGTAACTGGGGATAAGGTTGGTAGTTTTCCGCCGCCCCGACCTCGCGACGCTCAGGTCCGCTAACCGCATCTCCTCAGGTCACCGAAACCGGACAGTTAGCCTAGTCGCTCGCGAGGGCGGCCCGGCCGACGCTGATTGAATTGGCCAGCGTGCGGCGCGCTTGCGCTAATCGAAATGCTGGCACAGGGCGGCCCGCCGGAACTTCAACTTCGACGGCGCGCCGGGGAAAATCCTTGCGCTGATCGAAATGAAGGCCAAATTGATTGAGCATCTCGCCGGCAAGTTTCGGATCATCACTGCGCTCGACGCCCCAGAACCACAGACGATCCTCGTGCCGCTGCAAAAGCTGTAGGGCCTCTTCAAGCCTCTTCATCGCGGTGTCAAAGGACGACACCAGGAAAAATACAGGCAGCGACCAGTCCTTGGCGCCGAATCTTGCCTGCACGCGGACAGAATACTTCCCGTTCTGATTAATCTCGATGCAGCAGCGATACTCGTTGCGCTGGGCGATCAATTTTTGATTCATGGCAGTCTCTCTATTCTGGGGAAGCTGACTGTGTATTCCTGACCGATGTTACCTTTTGACCCGTCGCGACTCCAAGACATCCATCTGCTGAGGTGCTGATCGAAAGGCATTTCAAACGCGCGGGAAAGCCCTACCCCATTCAGGGATACCCGCTGGCGACGGGAAGGCGCTGCTAGAACAAATATGCTAGACGAAGGGGCTTCAGGACGCAACTGGAAAAAATGTGTCTTTGAATGTAAGATAAGCTGTTTATCTACAGTATGTTAGCTTGATGATTGGCTCGTCAGAACCTTCAAATTCTCCTGGTTGAAGGCGAGTTTGCCTTCTTTCTCATAGCGCTTCTGGAGGGCGTCGTGGAAGGCTTCGAACGCTACAGATTGCTTCTCCTCCAGGATCTGTTGCTTCAAACTATCTGCTGCCTTCGCGAAATCCGCGGGATTCACCCCCTGCTTCGACTTCACTTGATAGACAACCCAATTCCCGCTTATCAGAACCGGCGCGCTCGATTGTCCAACACTCATGTTAAACGCAGCCTCTACCTGTTTTGCCGGTCCGAGATCGGCGATTTGACTGGTCCGAGTGATTGGATCGGTCGATTTAACCGCGAGCCCAAGCGATTTCGCGGCTTTGTCGAGTGGCTCGCCCGCTTTCACGCGCTTAGCCAGTTCCTGCGCTTTCTGTTCAGCCAGATTTTGGGCCTGCTCCTTGCGGAAGTCGGCGAGAACTCGGTCGCGAACCTCAGTGAGTGTGCCCTGGTGGGTCGCCACGATCTTGTCGACAGAAACGATGACGTACCCGCGATCAATCGAGATGGGTTGGCTCAGTTCGCCCTGGCGAAGCGAAAAAATAGCTTCCTGCAGCTGGGGAGAGTTGCCGAGGTCCCCAGCCGGATCACTGACGCCAATGAGCGGGGTTTCTCCCGTTTGCAAATTAAATTCCTTCGCAATGGCGTCGATGGATTGGCGATTCGACTGGCGTACAGCGGCAGCCATTTTGTTGGAGAGAGTGCTCTGTTCCTCGTTAACCCTCTCCTGGGTCAGCGTTGTCACGATCGAATCTCGGACTTCTGCCAGACTCTTTGTATGCGCATCTTCCTTATCAACAACCTTGATGATGTCGAAGCTATACGGCGTCTGAACCACATCGGAAATACCGCCCTTGGTCAAGCTGAAGGCGGCCTTCTCGAACGACGGAGCCGTCTGACCGGCAACGATCCAGCCGATATCTCCGCCCTTGGCTTTAGTGTTTGTGTCTTCGGAATATTTCTTGGCCAAGTCCTCGAATTTTGCGCCGTGCTTGGCTTGATCGTCGATTTTCTGGGCTTGCTGCTTGATCAGCGCCACTTCCGCATCCGTCTTGCCCAGTGTGTTGAATACGATCTGCTCCGCGTGAACGCGATTTTCGACTTTGTAATCGCTTAAATGCTCTTGGTAATACGCCTGAATATCGCCATCGCTAATTTTCGTGTTCTTCTTTAGCTGATCGATATCCAGAAGAGCATATTTCGCGGAGCGGCGTTCAGCCACCTGGTATTTCGATTCGTTTTTCGCAAAATAGCCCGCAAGTTCGGCGTCCGAAGGATTGATTGTCGATTCCAGATCCGAAGGCTTGATCTCCACGTAATCAATCTGAACTTTCTCATTTTGCCAGCGATAGCGTTGCTCAAGCTCCTGAGGAGTGACGCTGATACCGTCAGTAACCAGGTCTTTGAATTTCTCCATCAGCACGCTGGTGCGCACGATGTCTTCAAATTGCGGCACGGACATGCCCGTCCGCAGTTGCACTTCCTGCGCATAACGTTCCGCGCCAATCCAATTGCCCCCAACGAATGCCGTCGGGATCAACTGCTTGATACGTTCGGAGGTCTCTTCGGGCGTAACTTGGATACCGAGGCGGTCGGCCTCCATCTCCAGGAGCCGCTTGAAAACCATTTGGTCGAGAATCTGACGCATATACAGACTCTCAAGTACGGGCGGCACCGTTTGGCCACGCGTCTGCTGTTCGTATTGCTGGCGAACGTCAACTGCGGTTATGTTTTCTCCGCCGACCGTGGCGACCGCGTCGGCACTGGCCGTGGCGCCATTCCCCAGGGGCGAAATTGGAGCCATGGTCAAAACCATCGCTCCGCTAATAAGCACCAGAACGCCGCCCAGAACAATCCTTACCGCCGTCTTCCTTTGGCTCAAATTCTTTAGCACTGTTTTTGGCCTCGTTGTCGGAAAGATGATTATAGAAGAGCGGAGCGAATCACTCAACTCGAATCGAAGGTAGAACGGCCAAGCGGGTTTCGGAGCGGCGGCCAACAGCCCGGCATGTGCTTGACAGCCAACAGGCCTTCTCCTTATAGTCTTGCTCAACAGCAGTGCCGTTTAGTCTCGGCTAACCCATTTGTCTACGGGGCCAATGTGAAATCGAATCTCATCAAGCTCTTGGCCACCGCGTCACTATTCCTCAGTGTTGGAGCGCACCTGGCAGCCCAGGGTCCCCCTTTACCAAGCACGCTTGGCAAGACGGAGGGAACAGGGTGGATCATGGTTTACATTCGCAGCGAGCATGGGTTGCCCGTCCCCGTCTCTGCGCTACCGCAGATGACTCTTACCGCCGCGGATAATTCGCCCGTGCCCCAAGTCCCTCGCATGGAGGGAAATGGCTGGGTGTTCACTGGCCTTGCAACAGGAGTCACCTACAACCTCGAAGTGAAGGTCGATGGTTTCCAGCCTGCTCGGGAACTGGTGACAGTTCCCGACATGGACTTTGGCTCTGCTGCCGTTACTGTCTTTCTGAAGCCCCAGGGTGAGCGATTGCCCTTTCATCCCCCGACCGACGCATTTGTACTGGCACCTCGGGCGCAGAAGGAAGTGGAAAAAGGCCTGCACGACATGAATTCGGGCAAAATTCCTTCAGCGCAGAAGCATTTCCAAAACGCAATTCACATGGCGCCCGGCAATCCCTACGTGAATTACGTTACGGGGATGAGCTACCTTCTCGCCAAGCAGTTGCCCATTGCGCAGCCTTATCTCGAGGAATCCGTTTCGGTGGATCCCAATCAAGTACCCTCTCTGCTGGCTCTGGGCACTTTACGCTTCGAGGAGGCAAACTATCCTGGTGCGATTGATGTCTTAAATAAGGCCGTGCAATTAGATCCGTCTTCTTGGAAATCTCAATGGATTCTTTCCGGATCATATCTCCACCAGCGCGATTACCAGCAAGCGCGTCAACACGCGGAAAAGGCCCTCGCAACTGGCAAAGAGGCGGCCAGCCGAGTCGAGCTTATTCTGGGGGAAGCGTTGGCCGGTTTAGGGGAGCGTCAGGGCGCAGTCGCGGCGCTCGAAGTGTTTCTAACCGACTACCCCAAAGACCCCAGTGCGCCGAAAATTCGCGACTGGATGGAAAATTTGCGAAAAGACCCAGTAAAAGTTGAAAAGCCCGCAACCGCACCTGCTGCAGAGCAAACAATAGCAACCACGGATCTGATTGCGATGCACTCTTCCGCGCTTCCTGCGGAACTTCCTCCAAAGGAGGATTGGGCACCGCCGGATGTGGATTCGGAGAAACCATTCCTGGTTTCCGGAGCCGCATGCTCACTGCCGCGAGTCTTGAAAGCCGCCGAAAAGAATGCCACGAAACTGGTGAGTGACCTTCAGCGGTTCACGTCGCTGGAAGAATATCAATCGGTGGAAATCAAGCGAGACGAAAATCTCAAGAGACCGTTGACGCGAACGTTCAGCTACATGGTCTTTATCGACGAGCCGAGACCCGGCGCGATTCACGTAAGCGAATTTCGAGATCAGGGCTTGTCCGCGACAGACATCCCGGGCCCGCTCGTGGATGAAGGCGCTCCCTCGCTGGTGTTGGCATTCCATCCATTTTTTCAGGATGACTTTACGTGGAGCTGCGAAGGACTTGGCCAGTGGGCAGACAAGCCTGCATGGGTCGTGCGATTCGAGCAGCGGACTGATCGCCCCGACCGTCTGGCGGCGTTCCAGTCTGCATCCCATACATATCCGCTGCCCTTGAAAGGCAGAGCATGGATTTCTAAAAAGGATGGCGAAGTGATGCACATGGAGACGGATCTTGTGAACCCTGTCGCAGCCGTCAAGCTGAATCGGGAACATTTCGTCATCGACTACCGACCCGTTACTTTTCAAACGCACAAGGTAACCCTCTGGCTCCCGCAAAATGTCGATGTTTATTTCCAGTATCGCGGCCACTATCTGCACCATTACCACCACTACAGCCACTTCAAACTTTTCTGGACAGGCTCTTCGGAAAAAATCGGCAAGCCTAAAGAAACCCAGTAGCGACTATTAGCTTCACGTTTCCGCGCACCGAAATAATTATTCCCCTGGGAAGGCCGACTCCCGCCGGCCTGTACGCCCGGACAGTGTAAATTTGTGTCCGCAATGCTATCTACATGGGCAAGGCGACTTGCACAGGGCCAATGCGAGTGCTACGGTGAAGATTACCTTTTTCTCCGCGTGAAATTGACGAGGAAAGCGCAACTCTTCGTATAGCCGCGGAAACCAACAAGAGGTACGTGCGGGTTTACCAGGACCCGCCGCGCGGGAGTTTGCGTGGCGAATTGGATCGGTGGCGACCAGAAACTGCCTCAGGGGCGTTTAATACTCGTTTCCTACGGTATTGTCCTCGGAATCATCCTGCTGCTGCTCGGATTCTGGAAACTGCAAATCATACAGTCGGGGCATTATTCGGATTTGGCGGAAAAGAACCGCGTCCGCTCGATACCCATCATCGCCCCGCGCGGACAAATGCTCGATCGCAACGGCCGCGTGATCGTGGATAACTATCCCTCGTTCAGTATCCTGCTGCTGCGCGACGATCCGGCGCAAATCAAAAGAGATTTACCTCAAATCTCTGCGGGACTCGGCGTCCTGCCTGCAGATTTGAAGCAGCAACTTGAGGAAGCAAAAATCGAGCCCAAGTTTCAGCCCATTGTCGTCAAGCCGGAAGCCAGCGACGCGGACCTTGCCTTCGTCGAATCCCATCGCGTGGATTTGCCCGAGCTTGAATTGATGATGGTGCAACGCCGCAAATATCCGCCCGACGATTTCCTGGCCCACGTCATCGGATACGTCGGCGAAGTGTCCCCCCAGCAACTCGATCAGCAATCCGGCGATCGTTACAAACCCGGCGACATCGTCGGCAAGGCAGGCCTCGAACGCGAATACAACGACATACTCACCGGAACCGACGGCATGCGCCGTGTCGTTGTAAACAGCGTGGGAAAGCCCGTGCGCACTCTCGACGACACGGAACCGATTCCCGGCAAGCCAATCCAGCTTACGATTGATTACACCTTGCAGGCGGTGGCCGAGCAGGAACTCGCGGGGAAAATCGGCGCGATCATTGCTCTCGACCCGCGTACGGGTGAGATTCTGGCGATGACCAGCCAACCTTCTTTCGATCCCAACGATTTTGCCGTCCGCATTCCCAACAAAGAATGGCGGGCGCTGAATGACGATCCCAATAAGCCCATGCTCGATCGCGCCATTCAGGCCCAACTGGCTCCCGGTTCTGTGTTCAAGATCATCATGTCGACGGCCATGCTCGAATCCCATGTGCCGCCGGCGGATTTCCACTTATTTTGTCCTGGATATGCGGATATTTACGGGCACATCTATCACGACTGGCGTCCGCAAGGCCATGGTGAAGTTAGCTTGCATAAAGCGATTGTGCAATCGTGCGACGTTTTCTTCTACAACGTCGGCGAGCGGCTGGGAATCGACAAAATCGCTTACTATGCAAGTGGATTGGGACTTGGAAAACGCACGGGAATTGATCTGCCGGGGGAAGAACCCGGCCTTGTGCCATCGCCCGAATGGGCCGAAAATGTCTACCATCGCAAATGGTATGCCGGGGAAACAATTTCCGTCGCGATCGGGCAGGGCGCAACGGAAGTGACGCCACTGCAACTCCTGCGCACAATCAGCGGCATTGCTTCTGGCGGCGTTTTTTATCAACCGCATTTGCTCAAGGATTTCAGCCCAGTGAAAGTCACCCGTTTCCCGCTATCCGATAACACTGTCGAACAGGTGACCGACGGCATGTATGGCGTGGTCAACGAAGGCGGCGGTACAGGCGCCTTTGCATTGGCTGAGCTGAAAAAGGCAAACCTTCAGGATATCGGCTTCTGTGGAAAGACCGGTACGGCTCAGGTGATTAGCGCGAAGGGCCTCCAGCGCGTCGCGGCAGGTAATCGGCGTCACTACGGATACAACACGTGGTTCGTCGGTTTCGCGCCAAAGCGGAACCCGGAAATTGCTGTTGTTGTGCTGGTGCAGGACACGGCTCTCGAAGCAGGCGGCGCCGCTGCGCCCCTCGCCGGGCGTTTTGTGGAAGCGTATTACCAAGAGAAGCAGGGCCAGCCCATTCAGGAGTTGCAGGCCGCAAAGGCGCAGCCCAAAGCGCGCACGGTAGCGCAGGTGACAAAAGCGGCGCCACAAGGGCAATGAAAGGACCATGAGCGAGAAAACCCACACTTTCGAATTCGACTGGTGGCTGCTGACCATCGTCATGGCGATCTGCCTCGTAGGCCTGCTCGAGATTTATTCCTCGACTCACGGTAGCGCGTTGCACGGCATGCAGTGGAAGCAATTGACGTGGATCGCCATCGGCCTCGGCGGGATGCTCCTCTTGTCACGCATCGACTACAACGCAATACTCGATCAGTCGCCACTGCTCTACGTGGTTGGACTCGCGGCCCTTTTATTAGTCCTCGCCGTGGGACATACGCGTTTTGGCGCGCGGCGGTGGATCGTCGTGGGCGGCGTCGTTTTACAGGTGTCAGAGCTGGCGAAGTTGATTATAATTATTGTGCTCGCCCGCTACTTCAGTGAAGTGCGGACTGAGCGATTGATGCTTGCAGACTTGCTCAAGATTGGCTTGCTGGTAGGAGTCCCGGCAGGATTGATTTTGCTCCAGCCGGACCTCGGGACTGCACTGGTGTTGGTCCCGGTGGCAATAGTTGGAGCGTTTCTCGCGGGGATTAATTGGAAGCATGCCGTGGCGGTGCTCGCGCTTGGGGCCCTGGTAGCTGTTGTCGGATGGAACGGACACTTCCTCAAACCGTATCAGAAACAGCGCCTGGCCACTTTCGTGCACCCCGAAGAAAGCCCACGCGGTGCGGGCTACCAAATTCTGCAATCGGAAATCGCAGTAGGCTCCGGAGGCTTTTGGGGTAAGGGCTTCGGCAAGGGCAGCCAAAATCAGTTGGGCTTTGTGCCCGTGCGGTACTCGGACTTCATCTTGGCGGCGCTGGCAGAGGAGCAGGGATTTTTCGGCGTGCTGATCTGTATGCTCCTGTATTTGGCGCTGTTGTTGCGATTGGTGGACAACGCCCAGAAAGCCAAAGACCGGGCGGGAATGTACCTGGTCATGGGCGTGGCTGCAATTCTTGCATTTCACGTAGTGGTAAATGCCGGTATGGTGATAGGGTACATGCCAGTGACCGGTATACCGCTGCCATTTATGAGCTACGGGGGGTCGGTAACGATATTCGGATTTTTGGCTCTGGGCCTGGTGATGAATGTGCGAACGAAACGCTTCGTCAACTGAGTGCAGAGCGGATTGGCACTCCGGCAGCGCACTGCGCGCCGGAAATTATATTGGAGATGAGGAACGCATCGGATGAGGGAACATTGTGCAAGAATACAAGCATCCCTCCCGGCCGCCCCGGCAGAGCCGGGACACTCGCGTGCAGCTATGCACCGTGCGGACGAGCGCCGACGCTCCCTGAGGAGTTTTCATGGCGAAGGAGATGGTGGTTTCCGCGAACCCGCACGAGACGCGGGTCGCGATACTCGAAGACGGGCAACTCTGTGAGATTTATGTCGAACGTGAAAAAGAATTTGCGTTAGTCGGCAGCATCTACAAAGGACGAGTCACACGCGTGCTTCCCGGCATGCAGTCGTCCTTCGTGGACATTGGCCTCGATAGCGACGCTTTCCTCTACGTCACCGACTTCCTTCAAGAGCTCGAGGAATTCGACCATATCGTTCACACAGTAGAAGAAAAAGTTCAAAAAATGGAAGATCAGGGCGGACAGGTGTATACGCCTGCAAGCGCTGATCAGGGAGCCATCGAGCCCGCGGATGTGGCCCTGTTGCCCGGTGAAACGATCGGCATCGGAAACGCACTCTCCGAACCAGCCTCGGGCCAGGGCAACGCGCAAGCTCCACGTCGCGAGGGTTTCCACGGACGGCCCTCGCACGAAGCGAGGCCGCGCGACGATCGCGGCGGATATGGACACGGCGGCAGAGATCGCGGGCGCGGTGGACGCGGACGCCCCGGCGGTCACAGTGGCGGCGGGCGCGATCGCGGACGCGGTGGCCCGGGACGTCATGGTCGCGAATTACCAGCTTCCAAGTACGCTTCACATCGCCCCTATGAGCCAGACGAACAGCAAGGACCTGCAGAACCGTTTGAGCCAGTACTGTTGCCCGGAGAGTCGTTATCCGTATTAAAAACCACGCCGGCGAGTGCGGAACCATTTGCAGAGCCGCGCGCGGAACAGCACGCGCAATTTGATCCGGGAAATTCCTTCGCCGATACCACCAGCCTTCCGGAAACAGGTGAACACGGAGAATCCAGCAACACCCTCGATGCGGCGAGTCCCGCAACGGCGCACACTCCCGAAATTCAATCTGCCGGGGAAACTTCGCCGGAAACACACGGAGAACAAACTCGTCCGGTATCCGCGCCCAGATTTCCGCGCGGCGGTGAAAGGGATCGCGGACGCGGATTTGGCCGCGATCGCGGACGCCCGCGACATGATCGACCGGACCACCGACACGAACGCGAAGGAGTTGGCGATTCACAGCAAACGGGCTGGGCCGCTTCCCTCGAGCCTCTGCCAGGAGAATCCCTCGCCAAAGTGAAATCGCACGAGACCGCCAGCCAGGAAGAGCCCCACACGGTATTTTCGGCAGTGCCCGAAGAAATGCAGTCTCAAGAGGAGTCTCAGGAACTTTTCAATCGGGAAGCTCCGGAAGAGAGGAGCGATCCCGCGGCGCTGACGCCACGCGAAGCCGCTCCCGCTTTCATCGAGTCGCCAGAAGCGCATCACGCGGAACTGACGGAAGAGGAAGCGACGGCGCTCGCCGAACAAGTCGCTGAGGCGCAGCAGGAAGAAGCGGAACGCGATGCGGAAGAAGCCCGCGCTGCCGAATCGACCGGTTTGGAATATCACGGTGAAAATCAGGACGGCTCGGCCGAGGAATCGACCGAACAGGGCCGCGCCGAAGCGCATGACGATGCCGATGCTCTGCAAGACAACGGCTTAAGCGCAACAGGCGATGCGGAAGACGAGTCTGAAGAGCACCAAGCTGCCGCTGGCGTCAGCGAGGCAGACGCGGAAGCTGCGGCAGAAGCAATTGAAATGGGCGAAAGCGAACCACACGAAGCAACGACAGCGCCGGAAGGAGACGAAACGCAAGCGCAGCCGATGCAAGCTCGCGTCAGCGGCGATTTCCGCGCCCGGATGCAGCGGCCGGCTCGCCGCGGCCCTAGGGACCGTGACCGCAGTCGCGGCCGCAAGCCGTTCCGTGGCCATGGCGGTCATTTCCGCGGACAGCCCAAGCGGACCCAGCTCATTTCCGATTTGCTCAAGGCAGGTCAGGAAATCATCGTGCAAATCGCGAAGGAACCCCTCGGTAAGAAAGGCGCGCGCATCACGAGTCACGTGGCGCTGCCTGGGCGCTTTCTGGTTTACATGCCCACTCTCGATCACACGGGCGTTTCGCGGAAGATTGCTTCGGCGGAAGAGCGCTCGCGCCTGCGTCATTTGGTGACGGAAGCGAAGGGCGCCGCGGGTGGCGGGTTCATTGTGCGGACCGCTGCGGCAGCCGCATCGCCGGATGAAGTACGCGCCGACGTTCACTTTCTGACGTCGACTTGGGCGGAGATCAAGGCTCGCGGAGAACAAAGAAAGGCCCCCTCACTGCTGCATCGCGACTTGAACCTGGTCGAGCGAATTTTGCGCGACTACTTGAGCTCCGATTACACCGCAATCTGGGTGGATTCAGAAGAGGAGTACACCAAAGTGCTGGAATTCGTCAGCCGCTTCCAGCCACAGCTCGCGAATCGCGTGAAGTTATTCACAAAATCCTCGCCGATTTTCGAGGAATTCGGCATCCAGCAGGAAATCGACAAAGGTCTGCGGCCGAAAGTGTGGCTCAAGTCGGGCGGATACATCGTCATCAACCATACCGAAGCCCTCGTGGCCATCGACGTGAACACCGGAAAGTTCGTTGGTCGTGGCTCCAATCGCCTGGAAGATACGATCGTCCGCACAAACGTCGAAGCCATCAAGGAAATCGTCCGCCAGATACGTCTGCGCGACCTGGGCGGCATCATCATCATCGACTTCATTGACATGGAAGAGCGCCGGAATCGCGAGAAAGTAATGGCCGCGCTCGAGGAAGCATTGAAGGCCGATCGCGCTCCCTCAAAGGTTTTGCGGTTCAACGAATTCGGTCTGGTCGCCATCACTCGCAAGCGCACCAAGCAAGCTCTCGAGCGCACGCTCTGCCAGCCCTGCCCGTATTGCACCGGCTCGGGCATGGTGAAGTCGATTCCCACTCTTTGCTACGAGATTCAATCCGAAGCGCGCAAGATGGCGCCCGAGCTTGACGCGGCCAGTTTGACCCTGCGCGTCCATCCGGAGATTGCCAAGGCGCTCAAGACTCGCGAATCTTCGCTGATGGATGAACTCGAGCAATTGACGAAAAAGAGCATCATCATTCAGGCCGACCCAACGCTTCACTGGGAACAGTACGACATCTACTGAGGTTGGGAATGCGGAGTTTCCGGCGTACATGCCTTCGCGATTTCTGCAGCATCTTCGGAACTTCGCGGCATCGGATGACTTTGCTCGGCAGCGGAACATCCTCGCCACAGGGCAAGTTCGGCATCTAATTCACTGGCGGGCTTGCCTTTGATTGCGTCGCGCGCATACTGAATCGCCCAGTTTATATCTAGCTGTTTGTTACGGTAATCGCTGTAAAAACTGTCTATGCCATCCGCGAACTGTCCCATTGCAATCCCGTCAAAATCCAGTTGCGTTTCACTAAGGCACATCTTCTGCAAAATAACCTTGGGGTCTGCATTGGGCCACTCCTTTCTGTACAGCGGCATATTGGCCATGCATGTCCCCATCTGAAGTGAAGCGGCGGAGTCCATAGCCATCGCGTACCCGGAAACCCAACCAAGTTTGAAACTTGGCGTCATGCCCGACCACCAGTACCCATTGAAATTTGGCGGGGTCTGTTGCTGGCCGCGCCCACGTGTAACAAAAAATGTAAGAAATAGCAGGCACACGATGAATCTAACTTTCATGTTTTCCTCCCAACCGTTTCTTTTTTCTATCGCGCCGCAAATGCAAGCGCCATTGCGCACGGGAGCGAAGCCGCAAATACCACCCGGCTACGGATAGTCGATAACGGTGACCTACAGCGTCATAGGCTTCCCAATGACTGACTTGTGAAAAATCTAAATCGCATGGCGGTAGAGTCGCTATCAAGCTCTTTCCCTCTGTGAGTTCATGCGGTAAGTTTGGATTGCATTCAGGAATGATAAAGGGGTTGTTCGGGTAAAGCCGAAACCCACCCACCGCGGTGATTGTCACGGGTCGGCGACCCCGATTAGCCACGTACACTAATGTCAAACCCTTGCGAGGGACGCCCGGACCTCCGATGATTTCCATGTTCCTTCGTACGTGGAGCTTAATGCGCGCGCGGTCGCGAAGGAAATGCCACAGTTGCACGCTGGCAGTGACCGTGGAAACAACGGCGGCGTAGAAAGCGATCATGCCGGACGAAATACTGATATGGACGCTGGGCAAAGACATTCTGTCCGTAAAACTAATCCCTCGCATCGCTTTCGTCAATTCTCGTGCGTGAAGGTGGTCACGCCGAAAGTGAAACAGATTAATCTGCGTCAATCACTGCCTTTCGGAGTGGCTGTCAGTGCGCTTCGTGGAGCCGCGCTTCGTCTTCGCCGCCAATCGCACCGCTCCCTTCAGCAAGTCCCGCAGGGCATCGG
The DNA here is from genome assembly GCA_963757905.1 of uncultured Acidobacteriota bacterium. Taxonomy (GTDB): domain Bacteria; phylum Acidobacteriota; class Terriglobia; order Acidiferrales; family UBA7541; genus DAHUXN01. Next base: position 486,295 of record CAVWSV010000007.1, read on the forward strand.
GATGGACTTTCGAAAGGTGAACCAGCACCCACGGATATTTCAAATAGTGATCGGTGATGTAGTAGTTCTCCGGGTCGGCGGCCATCATCTCTTCGCGTTCCTCGAAGGTCGTACCCACCACGAGCGATTCGCCGTCTTCTTTCAGTCGCGCGATCAGCTTTCCGCGAATTTTGAACGCCGCCGTTCCGTACGACGTACTTTCCTCCACGTCGTCGAGCCCGAGCGCCAGCTTGCGCACATCCTTGAACGTCAGCGCCATCTCACTAGTCCGTGTCGAAGCGTTGCTCTTTGAACGGATCGCCATACATGTGGTAGCCGTTCTGCTCCCAGAAGCCGGGAGCGTCCTGCGGCAAAAATTCGATGCCGCGAACCCACTTCACGCTCTTCCATGCGTAAAGCTGCGGGACGACCAGCCGCACAGGATACCCGTGCTCGGCCGGAAGCGGCTCGCCATTGTGGCGCAACGCGAAAAGAGTTGTGGGACGCGCCAGATCGTCGAGCGGGACATTTGCGGTATAGCCCTGCTCGGCATGGACCATCACGTAGCGCGCTTCGGGCTTCACCGTGACCAGCTTCATCACCTCGGTAAACAGCACGCCTTCCCACCGCACGTCGAAACGGCTCCAGCGCGTCACGCAGTGCATGTCCGCAGTGACTTCCTTCATCGGCAGGCGATTGAATTCATCCCACGTCAGGCGCACCGGCTTTCCGACCAGTCCTGCAATCTGGAAATCCCAGCGTGCCGGATCGAAGCGCGGCACGGAACCGTAATGCAGCACCGGCCATTTCAGCGTCAGCGACTGGCCGGGCGGCCACCGCCCGGCGCGGGCCATTTCCTGTTCGCGCTCTTTGCGTTCGTTGCCTTCAAAAAACATTCGCGAGATTCCTCTTAACCTTCGCTTCGGCTCTTCTCTATTGTAACGGCACACCGCCAAAATCGCGCGGCAGAACGAATCCGCGTCGGGATGGCCGCAAGCTTGCGCCGCAATTCCGTATGTTATGATGGCGTTTCGCAATGATTTGATTCTCAAAGGAGAGAATTTTGCCGGCACGCATACTAAACGGCGGCCCGATTCGCGATCGGATTTACTTGGAGTTGAAACAGGAAATCGCCGAATTGGCATCCATGGGGATTCGCCCCGGTCTTGCGGCGGTGCTCGTTGGCGACGATCCAGCGTCGAAGATTTATGTGCGCAGCAAAATCGCCGCGTGTGAGCAGTTGGGGCTCGGCAACGTACATCTGACGCCGCCGGCAAGCACGACGACCGCGGAACTGCTCGCGATTGTGCGTGAATTAAACGCGCGCGACGACGTCGACGGCATTCTCGTGCAATTGCCGCTGCCGCCGCAAATCGATGCGAAGAAAATCCTCGAAGCAGTCGATCCAGCGAAAGACGTTGACGGCTTCCATCCCATGAACATCGGAAAACTGATCGAGGGCCGACCGAACATGGTCGCTTGCACGCCGCTGGGCGTCATGGAAATTCTGAGGCGAACCGGAATCGCGGTGGAAGGTGCTGACGCAGTGGTCGTCGGACGCAGCAATATCGTCGGAAAGCCAATGGCGCTGTTGCTGATGCACGCGAACGCCACAGTCACCGTTTGCCATTCCAAGACGCGCGATCTGCGCCATTTCACACACGCAGCCGACATTGTGATCGCCGCCATCGGACGCCCGGCGATGATTACACGCGACGATATCCGTCCCGGCGCAACAGTAATTGATGTTGGCGTGACGCGCATCACGGACCCGCGGCTGGCCGAAACAATCTTCGCCAATTTTCCCGAACGGCTCGAGAAATTCCGGAAGAACGGCTCGGCGGTTATCGGCGACGTGCATCCCGACGTAGCAGAAGTCGCAGGCGCGGTCACGCCCGTTCCCGGCGGCGTAGGTCCGCTCACCATAGCCATGCTCATGAGCAACACGGTGAAGGCCGCGCGCCTCCGCCGCGGATTGCGCGCCCCGGAAACCGCCGCGTCGCGTCGCTGACCTCCAAAATGCGAATCGCATGCTGACTATATGCTGACCGTCGGCCTCACCGGAGGAATCGCCAGTGGTAAGTCTACGGTCGCAAGACTTCTGCAGCAGCGCGGCTGCGCCATCATCGAAGCCGATTTGCTCGCGCACGAATACCTCCAGCCGGAAAGCCCTGTTTCACAAGAAGTGACTCGCGAATTCGGCCCAGGAATTCTCGACGCAAGCGGGAAAATCGATCGTGCGAAGCTGGGCGAACTTGTGTTTGGCCACGCCGAAAAAATCGAACGCCTGAACGCCATCATTCACCCGCACGTGCTCAAGGAAATCGCGCGTCGGCTGCAAGCGCTGAAACAATCCGGCGAAACGGACATCACGGTCGTCGTTGCGGCGTTGCACATTGAGACCGGTTTTTACAAGACTTTCGACCGGCTCGCCGTGGCATGGTGCCGCCCCGAGCAACAACTCGAGCGCCTGATCAAGCGCGGACTCACGACCGAGCAGGCCGCGCGGCGCATCGCTTCGCAAATGCCGATTGATGAAAAGCGTCGGCTGGCAGATGACCGAATCGATTGTTCCAGGACGCTCGAAGAAACAACTCGTCAGGCCGACGAAGCGCTCGCGCGGTGGAAGCAAATCGCCTCACGCTCTCCGCAGTAAACCTACCTCCACGAATGCGTAGCCGATCCTGCTAAGAAAAGTTCCATTCCTCACGCACGCGTGCGCGCTCAGTTTCGCTCAGACTGAACCACGATTCCGCAATATCCCGGACGCGTTCGAGCGACGCTTGCATCTCTGCATGTTTTTGTTCCATCAACTCGCGCGAAGTATCCGGCGCAACGTAAATGAGTGGCGCAATCACCATAACGGCGCGGGAAAAAAGATGTGGAATCTGAAACAAGTCCCAGGATTTTTCCAACGTGAAGGCCCGTTCGAGGCCGATGTGGAACATGAAAATCGGCTGGCCAGTCTTGCGCGCCAGCATCACGGGGCCAGGTTTCGCGATGTAGCGCGGACCCCGCGGGCCATCGATAGTGAACGCCACATCGTGGCCTTCCTCCAAACGCCGCGCCATCACTACCAGCCCCTTTAAGCCGCCGCGCGACGAACTTCCCTGCGCCGTGCCAAATCCGAGCCGCTCGATAACCCGCCGCGTCCATTGCCCATCGAAGTTCGTGGTATTCATCACTACTGTGCCGCGATTGCGCCACCACCAAATGGCGGAAAAAATCGAGCGGTGCCAAAATGTGCCGACCAGATGTTCGCCGCGATCGTACGCGCGCTGCGCATGTTGCCAGCCCAGAACTTCGAAGCGCATCGTCGGCCCGATAACGCGGATGATACAGTAAACGATCCACGCGATAACCGGTATCTGCATGCGGCGCCAGCGCGACAGCTTCGGCAAGCGCGTATCGTAGTGAATATTGACCGGCTCCGCGGCTGGCGTGTCGCGGGGGTCGAGATCCGATGCGGCCGGCTCGCTCATCGGCGTATAGTATAGCAATCGTGAGCGTGGGGCGATTCGCGCGGACGGTTTTGCGGATTCCGATGAATATTTCCTTGCTAAAACAATTTGGCGCGTTCGGCGCATCGTTATTTTTGGCATGCGGGATTTTTGCAACGCACGCGGCCGCACAAACTACCGCGCCGATTCTCGGAGAAATAGCCGGGGACGATATTTCGGTGCTCGGGCCCTCGCACATCGTCCAGGGAAATTCTTCGCGTGCAATCACATTTGGCGGTGGCAGCACCGTGATCGTGCATGCGGGCAAAGCGCGCGTGGAATTCGTGGGCGGCGGCGAACTCGAAATTTGCGGCCCTGCAAAATTCAGTGTCCTGGCTTCGGGTGAAGCGCTCACCGTCGCGCTCAGCTTCGGGCGCATACATGTAAAATTCGACGCATCGCGTCCCATAACGATTTACACTCCGATGATTGTTGCCACGCCCATGGCCATCGGAGACCAGCCGCGCGACGTCACCATCGGGCTCATGAACACCGGAGCCATATGCGTTCTCGCCGCGCGAGGCGCCGTGCAAGTGCAGCAACAATTGAGCGGAGAAACCTTGGTGGTTCCGCAGCCGAGCGAGGTTTTGCTCCAAGGAACATCCTCGCTGGCGGCCGCGCGCGTGGCGTCAGGAAGTTGTCGATGCGACTTCGACGAGGCGATTGCCCAACAATCTATTCCTTCACCGCCTTTCGTCTCCCAACAGCAAACGCCCCACCAACTAACACCGACTCAAACTCCACCACCGGTGCAAATCGCAAATCAAACTCCGCCTCGCCCGGCGGCAATATTCTTCCCTCCCACGTATCCGCGCATCCGCGTCCGTCGGTCACGAACAGTCAGTTCACGCCATCGCCCTCGACGGCCGCTGCAACATCACCGGTGAATCAACCGACCAGAATTGACTTGCCGCCGATTGGCTACGACGCAGGCAGTGTGACTACGGCAACAGAACCGCTCAGCGTCGCGACATTGATGCTGGCAAAAGAAGGGGTGGTACAACCCGAATGGATATTCCACGGTACCGTCGCCGCACCGCTGCCAGAGACAAAACTTGCCCGAACCTCAGCAGCCCCCCCGCCAGCGAACATTACCGCGAAGCAACAATCCAAAAAGCCCGCCGCAAAAAAAGGATTTTGGACCAGGCTCCACGATCTTTTCGCCGGGTCACCCGCGAAGTCGGATGATTGTGTCGGCGAAGGATGCAGCTAGCAGTCCGCAATTCGTAAGCTGAAATTTCTTCAGGAAACTTCCGCAGTCAGTTCCTGTACAAACCGCCGTTAAGAATCGTAATTACATCCCTTCGTAATTCGGTCCGCCACCGCCCTCCGGCGGAATCCAATTCACGATCTGATACGGATCGGCGATGTCGCACGTTTTGCAGTGAACGCAGTTCGACGCGTTGATTTTCAATCGCGGATTGCCCTTTTCGAGGACCATCTCATACACGGCGGCCGGACAATAATACTGGCACGGATTGCCGTACTCGCGCACGCAGCGGTCCGCGCAAATATTCAGGTCGGCAACCACCAGATGGCATGGCTGGTCTTCTTCGTGGCGCGTCCCGGAGTGATAGACGTCGGTGAGGCGATCAAACGTCAGCGTGCCGTCGCCTTTGAATCGCGTGGATTGATTGACCAGTTCGAGCGGGCTGTCCAGTTTCTTGAAATCTTCATAGCCCGCGCGCGCACGCATTGGGTCGACGAGCCGCGCCCCCCGGTGATGAATTGCAATCCTGCGTTCACAACGCCGCGCCACAACCCGTTATGAAATCCCTGGTGAAAATTTCGAATCGCCCAAAGCTCTGGCTTGATCCAGCTCGCTTCGATCTTCTTCTGAAACGCGCTCAGCGTTTTCGTTGAAGTATCGCCTCCGGCGAGCGCCTCGTAAATTGTTTCGGCGGCGAGCATGCCGCTCTTAATTGCGGTATGAATACCCTTGAGCCGCTGCGAATTGAGCAGGCTCGCTGAATCTCCGATAATCAGTCCGCCATCGAAGTAATTTCGCGGCATCGAGTACCAGCCGCCGTAAGGAACAGTCTTCGCCCCATAACGCACCAGTTTTCCGCCCTCCAAGATGCGCCGGATGTAACGATGTGTCTTGAATTTCTGAAACGCTTCGTGCGGATCGAACAGCGAGTCTTTGTATTCAAGTGCGATCACCATGCCCAGCGACACGCGATTATCGCGCAATCCATAAATCCAGCCACCACCATATTTATGTGAATCGAGCGGCCACCCCGCCGTGTGCGCGACGAAGCCCGTCTCGATCTTCCCCGGCTGCACGTCCCACAATTCCTTGATGCCGATGCCGTAGGACTGCGGGTTCACGCCGTCGAGATGCAGGTGATTGACCAATTCCTTCGTCAACGAGCCTCGCGGCCCTTCAGCCAGCACCGTGATTTTTGAGCGCAGTTCGTATCCCGGAGTGAAGTTGTCCTTGGGCTTGCCGTTCTTGTCGACGCCCTTGTCTCCCGTAATCACGCCCGCAACACGATTGCCTTCGTAGATCAACGATGCGCCCGCGAATTGCGTGAACACGTTCACGCCTGCCTTTTCGACCAAGCCGCCAAGCCATTTCACCAGCTTGCTGAGCGACACAACGTAGTTGCCATGATTCTTGAATGGGGGCGGAGTGATGGGCAGCTTCCACTCGCGGCTCCCGGTAAAGAAATAAACGGCGTCGCCGGTGACGGGCGTATCGAGAGGCGCGGATTTCTCAAAATCCGGCACCAGCTCGCGAAGCGCGCGCGGGTCCATGATCGCGCCGGAAAGCTGATGCGCGCCAAACTCGCGCGCCTTTTCGAGGACGTAAACGTTGTCAGAAGAAAGCTGCGGAGTGCGTCCGGCGGAATTGTGCTGCTCAATCAGGCGAGAGAGATGCAGCGCGCAGGCAAGCCCGGCGGGGCCAGCGCCAACGATGAGTACGTCGGCTTCAAGCGTTTCGCGTTCCATTGGCATACGTGATTATTGTAGCAGACGGACGAACACCAGCCGCTGCGGCGGCTTTATACCTTTCCTTCGTTTTTCGTTTTTCGTCTTTCGTCTCTTGGTCCTTGGCTCTTCGACTTTCGACTACTAACTGTCAACTTTCAACTATTCGTACCTCAACGCTACAATCGGATTCACGCGCACCGCTCGCCGTGCCGGGATGTAACATGCCGCGCCTGACACGATCGCCAGCAGAACCGCCACCGCAACAAACGTCAGCGGGTCATTAGCGCTCACACCGAAAAGCAAACTAGACATCAGTCGCGCCAGAGCCAGCGCCGCTACGATCCCCACGACGCCGCCAGTCACCGTCAGTTGCGCGCCTTGCCCCAGGATAAGTCGCAAAATGTCGCCCCGCTGCCCGCCGAGCGCCATGCGGATTCCGATTTCACGCGTGCGCCGCGCCACCACATACGCCAGCACCCCGTAAAGCCCCAGCGCCGCCAGCAACGCCGCCAGCAGCGCCAGTGACATCGACAGCACCGCCACCAGCCGGTCGCTGAACATCTCGTCGCCGATTTGCGCCGTCAGCGTCCGCATGTTGTTCACCGGCAAATTCGCATCCAGCCGCTCCATCGTCGCGTGCAGCGTCGCCGCCATCTGCGCCGGATCGCGCTCCGTGCGCACGTAGAACACCAGCGTGCCAAGCTCTGGGTCTTGCGTATACGGCTGATACATGAACGGCACAATCTTGGCCCGCGGGCCGTCCCATTTGCTGTCCGCCACCACGCCCACGATTTTCATGTCCGGATGAACGCTGCTGCCCGCGCCGTGCGCGATGTGCAATCCGATGGGATTGCGTCCCGCGAAGAATCGCCGTGCCAGCGCTTGATTGATGATGATTACCTTCTGGCTTGTCGTCGTGTCCGCGTCCGTGAATTCGCGCCCCGCAACCAGCGGGATGCCCATAGTGGAAAAGTAATTGGGGCTGATGTAAGCCCAGAACACGTTGGTGTCTTCATCCGGACGGACTCTATAGCCCTCTGGCGTGATGTTCGAGCTATTGTCGTCATTCGCGAACGCCTCCTCCTCGGATATCGTCACCGAACGCACACCAGGCAGCGCCGCAATCGCTTGCCGCGCCTGCTGTCCAAGGGCCAGCGTTTGCACCGGTTTGTCGCCGTTCAAATCCGGCTCGACGGAAAACTGCAGAATGTTTTCCGTGCGCACGCCGAGGTTGGCGTGCTCCAGATTCGTCAGCGTTCGCGCCAGCAGCCCCGCTCCCACCAGCAGTACCGCTGTCAGCGCCACTTGTGCGATGATCAACACTTTCCGCAACCGAACATTCGAGCGCCCCTCCGAAACGCTCGAGCCCTGATCCTTGAGCGTCGATTGCAAGTCCACACGTGTCGCGCGCATCGCCGGGGCGAGTCCAAAAAGCACGCTGGTCACAATCGTGACCGCCGCGGCAAACCACAGCACGCGCGGATCCAGTGTCGCGGTCAGCCCGGTCATTCCCGCATCCGACGGAATCGCGCCCACCATCGTGTTCAGGCACCACGACGCAACAGCCACTCCGGCCACTCCTCCTGCGATGCCAATCATCAGGCTTTCCGTCAGCAACTGCCGCACCAGCCTCGCGCGGCCCGCGCCCAGCGCCAGCCGCACGGCAATTTCGCGCTGCCGCGCTTCGCCGCGCGCCACCAGCAAACTTGCGAGATTCGCGCACGCAATCAGCAGCACCAGCGTAACCATGCCCAGCAACACCAACAGCGGTTCCTCCGTTCCGGGCTGCACCACCTGCCTGCCTTCCGCCCCGTCCACCAACTGCAGAGGCTTCGACAGGAATTGCTTCGTTCGTGGGTTCGTGGCGGACATTTTCAGCAGCTTCGCGTCCTCTTCGAGGAGCGGCGCGTAAATGGGTTGCAGCGATGCCTGCGCTTGCGCGCGCGAGACTCCCGGCTTGAGCCGTCCGAGAATCGCGACCCAGTGGTCTGTGTGTTTTCCCAGATCAAGCCCGCTGGTGGGCGCCATCTGCGTCAGCATGGTGATGGGAATGAAAATGTCCGGCAGCGATCCGAACTGCACGCCATCGAATCCCTTGCGCGCCACGCCAACCACGGTCAGCGCCGTTCCATTCACCGTGAACGTTTTGTCCAAAATCGAAGGGTCCGCGCCAAACTTCCGCGTCCAATATCCGTAGCTCAGCACAGCAACGGGATTCGCGCCCGGCGCCGTTTCGTCATTCGCGTCAAACAGGCGGCCCAGCGCGGGTTCCACTCCGAGCGTCTGGAAATAATTTCCGCTCACCAATACGCCGCTGCCGCTCTGCGTCGTGCCATGCCCCGCAACATTTACATCCACTCCAAAACACGCCAGCAAACCGGAAAAAACCGTGCTGCGCTCGCGCAAGTCCTTGTACATGGGGTAAGAAAACACCTGCGCGCCGTCGGAGATGTCGCTCGACGTACGGCCTGGATTCGGACCCGGCGACCGCAGCACCACGAGCTGCTGCGGATTCGGCACCGGCAAATTGCGCAGCAACACCTGGTCTGTAAACGAAAAAATTGCCGTGTTCGCGCCAATCCCCAGCGCCAGCGTCAGAATCGCAATCACCGTAAATGCGGGTGACTTTCCCAGCATCCGGAGACCGTAGCGTATGTCCTGCAACAGCGTGTGCATCCTTCACCTCGGTTGATGCTTCTAGTTGTGAGGGCCGCTTCCTTTGGCAAACTGAGAAACAATCCGCCTCAAGTACCCAGCAGATCGTCTGCCTCCAATTGTATATGGAAATAATTTGGATTCAGCTACTTACCTTGCGTAAATGGATGTTCAGGCTGGGCAGGTGCCCGTTTGCGGAAGGGGCTGTCACGAAAATGGACACTGCGGCCGCTGCTAGCTTGACTTGGACTTTTCCACTTCATCGGTCAGCGCGGGGACAATCTCAAAGAGGTCGCCTACCACTCCGTAGTCGGCGATCTCAAAAATCGGCGCGTTTTGATCCTTGTTTATCACCACAATGCAGCGCGAGCCTTTCATTCCTACGACGTGCTGGATCGCGCCGCTGATTCCCAGCGCCAAATACAGCTTCGGCGAAACGGTCTGCCCAGAGCTCCCGATTTGTCGGTCCATCGGCAACCAGCCTTCGTCGCAAATCGGACGTGACGCGGACAACTCGCCCCCCATTGCTTTCGCGAGTTTTTCCGCCAGCGGGATGTTTTCCGGCGCTTTGATTCCGCGCCCCACCGAAACCAGAATCGGCGCCTGCGTCAGATCCACCGCCTGCTTGGCTTCGCGGAAGAGTTCCAGCGGCTTCGTGCGAATTTGCTCTGGCTTTAATTCGACGCTCGCCGTCTTCACCGCCGCTTTGCCAGCCGATTTCTTCGCGGCGAGGTCGGCGCGAAACGCGCCAGCCTGGAACGAAGCAAACCACGGCGCGTCGCCCTGAAACACAACATCGGCGGCCGTGCGCCCCTGAAACATTTGCCGCACGAAAACTAGTTTGCCGCTTTCGTAACGATATCCCACGCAATCGCCGATCATCCCCTTGCCCATCGATGCCGCAAGTTTTGGCGCGAAGTCGCGCACTTGATATGTATGCGGGAATAGCACCAGATCAGGCTTCGTTTGCTCGATCACCTGCTTGAGCGTAATCGCATAGCCGTCCGGCGTGTACTTCTCGAGCAGCGCGCTCTCGACAAGAAGCACTTCATCGAGCTGATACCCCGCCAGTTCATCCGCGAGCGCTCCAACTCCCTTGCCCATAACAACACCAGTAAGAGAGCCTTTCGCTGCGGACGCGATTTTCTGCGCCGCAACCAAAGTTTCGAAGCTGACTTTATTCCATTTTGCGTCGCGCTGTTCCGTGATGAGCAGAATTTTCATTTCACAGCTCGATTAAAGCACACGCGCTTCGTGCTTCAATTTCTCCACCAGCTTCGTCGCGATTTCCTTCGGCGTTCCGGTGATGAATTCCGTTTTTTTTGTTTTGTGCGGCACGTAAATGCGCTCCACGCGTTGCGTCAACTCCGCCGGCACGCCCAGCGATTCGCGCGCCACCGCGGCAATTTCTTTTTTCTTGGCCGCCATGATGCCTTTCAGCGTCGCGTAGCGCGGTTTGTTGATGCCCGACTGAATCGTCAAAACGCCAGGCAGCGGCAGCTCGACCCACTGAAACCATCCTGCTTCGAGCTCGCGCTTCAGGCGCAAATGATCGCCCTGCGCTTCGATCGACATGATAATCGTTGCGTGCGGCAACCCAAGTAATTCCGCGAGCAGCACGCCCGTCTGCCCGAAACCGTGGTCTTCGCTCTGCAAGCCCGTGAGAATCAAATCGAATTTTTCTTTTTTTATTGCCGCGGCCAGCGAACGCGCCGACGCTAGCGGGTCGAGCGCGTGGAACTTGTCATCCTTCACGTGAATGCCGCGATCCGCGCCCTTCGCGAGCGCCTCTTTGATCGTCTGCTTCACGCGCTCAGGCCCCATCGAAATCGCCACCACTTCCCCGCCATGCTTCTCTTTGAGTCGCAGCGCTTCTTCCAGGGCGAACGTGTCCGGCTCATTTGTTTCGAAGCTTATGTCCGTTTCGCGAATCCACGTTCCGCTTGCGTCAATGGCAAGCGGCGCATCCTTTGCGGGAACCTGTTTCACGCAGACAACAATGTTCAACGAAGCCTCCGAAGATCCACTCAGCGGCCTTCCCAAAGCTTGAAAACCAGCGACGCGTTTGTGCCGCCGAACCCGAACGAATTCGAAAGCGCATAGCGCAACTCCGATTTGCGCGCCTGATTCGGAACGTAATCGAGATCGCACGCCGGATCAGGATTTTCGTAATTGATCGTTGGCGGCAAAATCTGGTCGCGCAGCGCCAGCACGCTGATACCCGCTTCCAGGCCGCCTGCTCCACCGAGTACATGTCCCGTCATCGATTTCGTTGAGCTTACAGGAATTTTTTTTGCCTGGTCGCCAAACGTGCGCTTGATTGCCACCGTCTCAATCGCGTCGCCAATCTGCGTCGAAGTGCCGTGCGCGTTCACGTACCCGATTTCCGTCGGCGCGATTTCAGCATCCTTCAAGGACGTCAGCATCACGCGATACGCCCCATCTCCATTTTCCGCCGGCTGCGTCATGTGGAAAGCATCCGCCGTCATTCCGTAGCCCACGATTTCCGCCAGAATATTCGCTCCGCGGCGCTGCGCATGTTCCAACGATTCAAGGATCAGCACGCCCGAGCCTTCGCCGATCACGAAGCCATCCCGCTGCGCATCAAAGGGTCGGCTGGCCCGTGCCGGTTCGTCGTTGCGCGTCGACAGCGCTTTCATCGCCGCAAATCCACCCACGCCCATCGGCGTGATCGCCGCTTCCGAGCCGCCCGCGATCATCACTTCCGCGTCGCTGCGCTGAATAATTTTGAAGGCGTCGCCGATAGCATGTGCCGACGCCGAACACGCTGTCGCCGTCGCGGAATTCGGTCCCTTGGCCCCATAGCGAATCGAAATTTGTCCCGAGGCCAGATTAATAATCGCGGAAGGAATGAAAAACGGGGAAATCCGCCTCGGACCGCCTTGCAGCAGTTTGCTATGCTCCCGCTCGATGACGTCGAATCCACCGATGCCCGAAGAAATGTACACGCCCGTGGCGTCGGCGATTTCCGGCGTAATTTCGAGCGCCGCCATCTTCATCGCAAAGTCCGTGGCGCCGATGGCCAGATGAATAAACCGTGCCATCTTCTTCACTTCTTTTTTTTCAATCCAGCGGAAGGGATCGAAGCCTTTGACTTCGCCTGCAAACCGGCAGTCGAATTCGCTAGCGTCAAACTGCGTGATGGGACCGATGCCGCTCTGCCCGGCAAGCAGATTTTTCCAGACTTCTTCCGTGCCAATCCCGCAGGCGCAGACCAACCCGACTCCTGTGACGACAACCCGGCGATTCAATGCGGAGTTTTCTCCTCGTGGAACGCTGAGGCCCGGCGAGTTATTTTTTTTCCTTGGCGTGCTTGTCGATGTACGCGATGGCGTCCTTCACCGTGGCGATCTTTTCCGCGTCCTCATCGGGTATTTCGATGCCGAACGCTTCTTCGAAGGCCATCACGAGTTCGACGATGTCGAGCGAATCGGCGCCCAGATCGTCCACAAACGAAGCAGTGGGCGTCACTTCGCCTTCATCCACACCGAGCTGTTCGACGATAATCTGCTTCACGCGTTCTTCGACGCTGGCCATTCTATTTCTTCCTCCGCTTTCGGCGTTCGTTTATTCGAATATGAATCAACCGGGCGGCTTCCTCCGGCATTTCAGTCCCGTTCATTCTATGCGGCTCGCCAAATCAGGTCAACCACAGAGCCGCCTAATGTACGCATTCACGCGAGCATTGTCTAGCAGGAAGCGATTCACGTCGCAGTCAGCAGGATCGGCGCACCATCGGTGATCACAAGGGTGTGCTCGTAATGCGCCGAAAGGCTTCCGTCTGCCGTCTTCACCGTCCAGCCATCACCGCTGTCGATTGGCTCCCCCGAGCCCGCTGCGATGATTGGCTCGACCGTAATCACCAAGCCGTCCGTCAGCCGTTGCGTCACGCTCGGATCCTCAAAATTCGGTACGCTTGGCTGTTCGTGAATCGTGTGGCCGATGCCGTGCCCGCCCAACTCGCGAATCACGCGAAAGCCGCTGCGTCGCACTTCCTGCTCCACCACGCGCCCAATTTCATTCACAGGACGGTTTGCGTGCGCCACCTTCATCGCCTCGCCAAACGCGCGCTCCACACATGCTACCAGCCTGCGCGCCTCATCGGAAACTGGCTCAACCGGCACGGTGATCGCTGCATCCGCCATGTACCCGTTTTTCTCGAAGGTCACATCCAGCTTCACCAGATCGCCCGCGCAAATTTTTCGCGACGTCGACGGAATCCCGTGCACCGCTTCATCATTCAAGCTGATCACCACGTCGCCCGGAAAACCGTAAACCATTCTCGGCGCCGATTGCGCTCCATTCTCTCGCATCACCTTGCCGCCAATATCGGCCAGCTCCGCCGTCGTGACGCCCGCGCGCACTTTTGCCGTCATCGCTTCCAGCGCTAACCGAACGATGCGCCCCACTGCCTTCAGCGCCACAAGATCCTTATAGCTTTTGATCGACATTTATTTCCGCGCTCCCGGGCTGCTGTTCCATGACTCCAACTCGATTTTCCAGGAGTCGTTCTGCTGGCGTTTCAAAATTAAAAGCATCTTTCCTTCGCTCTCAAACGATTTTTGCGGCGGCGGAAACTCAATCTTCTGGCGCGTAATGCCCCATTCGTAGACCCAGTCGCCCTGAATTTTCACCTGCTTCCAGTCTATCGTGCAGTAATCCATTTTCGCGCCGCGCGTTTGCACGGTAAGCCCGTCGAGCCATTTCGATATGGCCGCTTTGCCTACCATCGGCTGCAACCCTTGAATCAAATCGACGCCATCATCGGCCCAGAGCGCCGCGCTGGCGGATTGATCCATTTTGCGGCACGCCTCCGCTTCCTTCTGGTTCAATGCATTCACGCCTTCATTGGCTGTCACGCCCAAGGCTGTTTTAGAAGCAGTCTTCGCCTGGCTAACCGCAAGAGCAGGCACTGAGAAAAGGAACAAAACCACTGGAGATAACATCCATCGTCTCATCGTGCACTCTTCTTTCCCCGCGATCCACTCGGGTGAAAACTTAGCCCATGCGCATCCCGCCGTTCACGTCGAGCACGTGTCCGGTGATGTAACCCGCCTCCTCGCTCGCCAAAAAAACAATCGCCGCGGCTACGTCTTTCTCCGTGCCGAAACGCCCGAGGGGAATGCGCGCCTTCAATTCATCCTTCACCTTGTCCGGCAGCGACGCAGTCATCGGTGTCGCGATGAATCCCGGCGCCACCGCATTCACCGTGATATTGCGCGAAGCCATTTCCGTGGCGATGGCGCGCGTCAAGCCGATCAGCCCCGCTTTCGCGGCGACATAATTCGATTGCCCTGCGTTGCCAGTCTCCGCCACCACCGAAGTAATGTTAATGATGCGGCCCCAGCGCTGCTTCATCATCGTCGAGAGCGCCTGCTGCGTGCAGAGATGCGCGGCCGTCAGGTTCGTGCGCAAAACCGCCTCCCAATCCTCCAGCTTCATGCGCAGCGCAAGCCCGTCGCGCGTAATGGCAGCATTGTTGACCAGAATATCGAGTCGCCCAAACTTCGCCAGCGCCTGTTGGAACCCGGCCTTGATCTGCTCTGGCTCGGCGACGTCCATTTTCACCGCCAGTGCTTCGCCGCCGGCGGACTCGATCTCCTTCACCACTTCCGCGAGTTTCTCCTCGCTGCGTGCCCCTGCCGCAACGCGCGCGCCCGCCGCCGCCAAGGCCACAGCCGTCGCGCGTCCAATGCCTTGCGACGCGCCCGTGACAATCGCGACTTTCCCTTGCAACGAAAACATTGCGTCACCCATTTTATTCTAATAAGCCGTTCGAATGATTGTTTGCACAGCCGGAGTCATGCTTCGGAAATCTCCGCGCGCGCTTTGGCAATCTTTTCCAGCGTGGCTTGCAAACTCGCAGCATCCTCGACATTAAAGCTCCGCACCGAACGGTCAATCTGCCGCAGAAGTCCGCTCAGTACGCGCCCCGGCCCAACTTCCACGAAGATACGCACGTCCTGCGCAATCATTTCGTGTATTGATTCTTCCCAGCGCACCGCGGAGCATACCTGCCGAATCAGTGCCTCGCGCGCTTCGTCCCCCGTCGTAATCGCTTCCGCGTCCACGTTCGTGATCAGCGGAAAGCGCAGCGCCCCGAACTGTGTCGCGCGCAGATCGCGTTCCAAGCGGAGTTCCGCTGGCTTCATCAACTCGCAATGGAACGGCGCGGATACCGGCAACATCACCGCGCGCTTCGCTCCGCTCTGCGAAGCAATCTCCACCGCGCGCTTCACCGCCGCGGCGTTGCCGGAGATCACTGTCTGCTCCGAGGAATTCAGGTTTGCTGGCGCAACAATTTGCGTGTCCGCGGCTTTCTTGCAAATATCCGCAACTTCCGCGGGAGCCAGTCCCAGGATCGCCGCCATCGCACCCTCCCCTTGCGCGACGGCTTCTTGCATATAACGTCCACGCTCTCGCACCAGTTTCACGGCCGCGCTGAAATCTAGACCCTCTGCTGCCACTAAACCCGAATACTCGCCCAGGCTATGCCCGGCCACAAAATCCGGCGTCACGCCCTTTTCTTCCAGCACCCGGAAAGCCGCAATCGAAACGGTCAGAATCGCCGGTTGCGTATTTTCCGTCAGCTTAAGTTCTTCTTCGCTGCCTTCGAAGCAAATGCGCGAAAGAGAAAATCTCAGCGCCGCATCAGCCATATCAAACACTTTGCGCGCCACGGGAAACTGTTCCGCGAGGTCGCGGCCCATGCCCGGATATTGCGAGGCCTGTCCCGGAAAAAGAAATGCAAGTTTACTCATGTGGATGTTCGCTCTGCGATGCCCCCGGCAAACAATGCCGCGGTCGGTTCTATCTCTCTTTGGAATGCCCAGCCGGCCCGGATTGCCGATTCAGGCGCGAACGCCCGCGCCCACTGCGGAAAGCTCCTGTTCGATCTTTTCGTTCATCTTCGCACGGCAAAGTTCGGCCGCCACCCGGATAGCGTTCTTGATCGCATTGGAATTCGAGCGCCCATGCCCAATCACCGTAATTCCCTTCACGCCCAACAGCGGTACGCCGCCATACTCCGAGTAATCAATCTTCTTGCGGAATTCGTCGAACGCATGCCGTGACAGCACGTAACCCACCTTCGCGCTCACGCTGCTTTTCAACGCCTTCTTCAGCATTCCTCCCACATGCTCCACCAGTCCCTCGCTGATCTTCAGCACGATATTGCCGATGAAACCATCGCAGACGATCACGTCCACGTTGCCCTTGAAAAAATCCTTACCCTCCACATTACCCGTGAAATTCAAGCCTGTCTGCTTCAATCTGTTGGACGCCTCGCGCGTCAGCTCGTTACCTTTCATTTCCTCTTCGCCAATCGACAGGATGGCCACGCGCGGCCGCCGCGTCCCGAAAATTGTGCGGTAGTAAATTTCTCCCATGATCGCGAATTGCTCCAGTTGCTCCGGCTTCGAATCCACATTCGCGCCCACATCCAGCAAGACCGCGGGATTCCCTTTGGCTGTCGGAAACGCCGCCGCTAGCGCCGGACGATCCACCGAAGGCAACTGGCCCAGCACGAAACGTGCAATCGCCATCACCGCGCCTGTGTTTCCCGCGCTCACCAGCGCATCGGCCTTTCCATCTCTCACCATCTTCGCGCCCACGTGAACGGAGCTGTCACGCTTCTTGCGAAACGCATGCGACGGCGAATCCTCCATCGTAATGACTTCCGTGGCATTCACGATGTCAATGGAAAGCCCGCGATGGGAATGCCGATTAAGTTCGGCGCGTACTTTGGACTCGATGCCGACCAACACGATGCGCACGCCATACTGGCGCGCGGCGAGCACGGCGCCTTCGACTTCGGCGCGAGGAGCGTGGTCGCCCCCCATGGCGTCCAGCGCAATCGTAATCATCGGATCACTGCTCAACACTAGCAGGAAATATAGCAGGAACTACCCGCCCCTAAATCAGGCCGAGGTATCCACAACCGCACGGCCCTTATAGTACCCGCAATGCGGGCATGCTCGATGGGGCAGTTTTGGCTCGTGGCAATGCGGACACTTCGAAATCGTGGGCGGCGTCAAATGGTCATGCGCGCGCCGCGTGCTCGAGCGTCTTTTCGAGTGACGTCGTTTTGGATTCGGCATTCCTACTCCTATCGGCGGAAACGCACAGCGTCCTGCCTGAAAAATTCTTGCTAAGGCCTATTTTATTGCTTTTTCGACCAGTCTTGCTTTAGGCGTGCGAGCGGCGCCAGGCGCGGGTCGGTAGCATGCGTTTCGCAGCGGCACTCTTCCTGGTTCAAGTTCACTCCGCAGTGCGGGCACAGCCCCCGGCAATCGCTGCGGCAAATCACCTTCATCGGAAGCGACAAATTCACCTGCTCGGCCAGCACATCGGCCAGAAACAATCCATCGCCTTCAAAGAACGCAATCTCCGTATCATCCAGATTCAAACGGAATTCCTCTTCCCGGCTCACCGAGTTCATTGGACGGTAAAATAAATCGAAATTCTTGCTCACTTCCTCCACCACAATCTCCAAGCATCGCGCGCACACCATCTCCAGCCGCGTGTGAAACGTCCCATAAATCCGGATTTGGTCGTCCACCAGCTCCGCCGTCGCCCGCACATCCAGCGGCTCGGTCTGGTGAAATTCGCCCGAATGGAAATCGAGTGTCCCCGGAGCGTAATTCTTCCGGATGCGGATTTTCCGTGTTGCGAGTTCGTTGACGTCGAGAAACATCTAAAATTCCCAGAAAAGAGTGAAAAGCCATTATAAGGTGCGGTCACGCAATGTCAAGGAAGCCCCTCGAAAAGCGTTCCTCCGTCGCGTATCGAATACTGTGCGGAATTTTCCGCATCAAACGCGAACGCCGGCGACAAAACCAAGCCGCACCGAAAACTTACTACTCCTAGCAGCGCGGCATCTTTGGCGCCCGGCAATCCAATTCAACGGGCTGCGGGTATGCGTATACGCACGCGAAAAAGGGACCACCACCGGGCCTGCAAAGTCGTGCGGTTGGGACCGCGAAAAATTCATTAGACAAATTGGATGGGTTAGATTGTCTTATAGGTGAGCACCATGCGGGCCGACATGCATTCTAAGAATAAGGAAATCGAGGACTTATACCGGCAGCATGGGCCGGCTCTGCTGCTATTTGCGATTGCCGTGACCGGGGAACGAAGCAGCGCGCAGGATGCGGTTCAGCAGGTTTTTGTCCGATTGCTTGAACGCGGATTGGGCGGTGTCGTTCATGCGAAAGCATACTTATACCAGTGCGTGCGAAATGCGGTGCTGAACAGCGCGAAAGCGCAGGAGCGCAATGTCGCACTGGACGAGGACACGCCGTGGTTCGATGTGTTGAACCGGGATTTCGCCGAAGAATTGAGTCTACGCCGTGGGCTCCGGGCGCTTCCGAGCGAACAGCGCCAAGTGGTCGTGCTACGGGTCTGGTGCGGGCTGACGTATGCGGAGACCGCTAGTCTTTTGGAGATTAGCGCAAATACTGTGGCCTCGCGATATCGCTACGCCCTAGAGAAGCTGCGTGATGCGATGGGGGCTAGGGAGGATTCCTGTGCAGATGCATGCCGATGATGAGCGATTCGAAGTTTACTTGAAGCAGTTTCGTCCGCGCGCACCGAAGGCCCTTCCAGTGGTGACGCGCGGACGACATGCGAGACGAGCGCTGGCGCTCGGGGCTTGGGCAGTCGCAGTCGCCTTGACTGCGGCGGTTCTCGCGACAAATTGGAACGCGAAGGTATCGCATTTCTCGACCGGCACAGCTCTCCAAACAAAAGCTTTTCATCCGTTGACGATTCGCACCGCAAATCAACTGCTGGGGGAAGCACCGTCACTGAAGGCAGCCATGAACGAGTTGGTGCTCGATTCCGAAGAGAAAACAGTGCCAAAAAGTCAGAGCGCGTTCGCGGCGCTCACTAAGGAGAACATCAATCCATGAATCCCGTTCGTTCGATTGCAGTGATCGTGGTGTTCGCTGGACTGTTTGTCGGGCCCGCGGCAGCGCAGGGTGGTCCGCGAGAGCAACTGGGTGAGAATGCCGCGTTGCGTTATTGGTCGGCATTTGCGGAAATGCAGGATTCCGCTATGGTGATGCACCGAATCCCCGGTTTGGACGATCCCAGCGTCAAAGAGCTGTTTAAAAAGAATCAGGCTGCACTCAACACTATGTACCGTGGAACGATGCTGCCGGATTGCGACTGGGGAATTGACTACCAACTCGGCGCGGAAGCGCCCGTCGAATATGTTCGGAAGGCGCTATTACTCGGCAACCTGAACGCCCTCTACGTCATGTACCTGGAGACGCATGGGGACACCGAGGGAGCCGTGCGCGCTCTGGTTGCGGGATTGCGGTTCTCACACGATGTAGCGAGTGGCGGGACGCTTTTTGCTACCGAGGCCGCCGCAAGCCTGCTGATGGATCAGCTGCCGATGATCCCAAACATAGTGCATGCTGGAGTTTCTCCAGCGCAACGATTAGCGCTGCAAAAGGCACTGGCGCAACTAGGCCCGGCTGGCTTGGACTGGCAGGGCGCCGTCAAACGCGAATTGGAGCTTTATCGCGGGACGGATCATGCCTTGAGCGCGAAGGGACTGACGGCGCTGGCGCAAATCACTCCACTTTATGTGGGTGCCATGAGCGACCCATCTGTGCTTCCACGGCTACAGGGGATGATTGCAAACGCGCCCCTCGATTTGCGTAACATCATGCCGAATCCGCAGCGTGTGGTTGAGACCAAGCAAAGTTTGGAGAATCATCTGGCAGAGGCGCGCGGCTTGCTGCAATGAGGGCCAAGGCTGCCCCCGTGAGTCGGGCGTGGTCCCCTTTTTCGCGTCCGTATACGCATACCCGTCAACGCGTCGCGTGCCACTGAATGGGAGTATTTCCCAACATCGTCCAATCATCGTTTACATGCGTTAAGATGTATTCTTTCCCCATGCCCAGTGACGACAGAGAGATTCTGCGCGTGCGTGTTGGGCTTTGTCTCGACTGTTGCCATTCGCGTCGCATCGCCTCTGATCGCGGCGCCGAATTTTATATGTGCGTCCTTTCCAAAACTGACCTTCGCTTCCCGAAGTATCCCCGTCTCCCCGTAATTTCTTGCTCAGGATATGCGCCGGACGATGCTTCGCGAGTTCGATGAAGCCCGTCGTTTACCGGGCGGCGCGCGGTTTCTGCCTGCCGAATTCCTTTTCGTGCTGTTGCAGCAGGTAGTTGTCCGTCATCCCCGCGATGTAATCGCAGACCACGCGATGTAGCGGTTCTCGCCGCGCCTCATCCGCGTAAGCGCGCGGCATGCGCTCCTGATGCTCCATGTACAGCACAAAGAGCTCGTCGAGCGCCGCCACGCTGCGGTCGCGATCCTCAATAATTGTCGGGTTCTCGTACAGCCGCGTGCGCAGAAATTCCTTGAGCCCCGCATTCTGTTCCATCGCCGCGGATGAAAAAGTTGCAAGTCGCTTCGCATGGCGGCGAATATCTTCAACGCTTGTGGCTCGCGCACGAACAACAGCCTCGCGTGTCTGTTCAATTAAATCGGTCGCGAATATATCGAGAACACTTTTCAGCGCCTCGTTGAATTTCAGCTTTCGGCGCCCGCCCGGATAACGTGCGTCTACGTCTCTGTAAGCCTCGCCAAAAACGGGCACTGTTGCCACCAGGTCATCCAAGTCCACAAGCCGTGCCTCGAATCCGTCGTCAAGGTCCGCCGTGTTGTACGCAATCTCGTCGACCAGATCAATCAGCTGCGCCTCGAGCGGCGGCCGCTCGTCCAGCAGATACTCCGCCAGTTCCGGATATTCTTCGGCCGAGTAGTCACGGGAGTGTTTGATGATTCCCTCGCGAACCTCGAACGTCAGATTTAAGCCGGGGAAATCCAGATACCGCTGCTCGAATTTCTCCACAATGTGCAACGCGTGCAGATTGTGATTGAAACGGTCACCGTGTTCGCGCATTCGCGCATCCAGTTGGTGCTCGCCCGCGTGCCCAAACGGAGGATGCCCAATATCATGGGCCAGGGCAAGCGCCTCGACGAGATCGCTGTTCAGCCGCAGTGCGCCCGCCACCGTACGCGCGATCTGCGCGACTTCGAGCGTGTGCGTCAGGCGGTTGCGGAAATGATCCGAGAAGCGCGTGGTGAAAACCTGCGTTTTCGCTTCGAGACGCCGGAAGGCGCGCGAATGCACCACGCGGTCGCGATCCCGCGCGTAATCGTTGCGATACGGATGCTCAGGCTCGGGATGCCGCCTCCCGCGCGATTCGCGCACATCCATCGCATACGCAGCGAGACTTGCAGCAATGTCCATCTCGCCATTGTAGCGGAACCCGACTCGCTTCACACTTCCGCAGGCTTGTTCTGGGACTGCGTCGACTCCGGGATATTGCAGCGTCAAACGCGGGAATGTTTCCTTAGGCAACACCCAGTTCGCGAAGCGCTTCGCCCGCGCCCGCCAAGTTGCTCAGCTTCATTTCCGCGTATTTGCGGGAGAGAACCACACCGGAGGCTCCGGCTTTGAATGCTGCCATCACCGCAGCCTTGACGTCCGCGGGCTGGGTCCGCTTCTCGTTTAATGCAGTGGGAATGTCGATGTCGATCCCCGGATAGATGGGCACTGCGCCCTGAACATCCGCAACGGCTCGTCTGGTCTCTTCGCCAACGTAATTCGCCGACAGCCCGGCGGTCGGCAGTTTGTCCAGGCTCGCCTCGCCCTCGTAACCCAGAATCCTGTAATGAAGTTCAAGAACTTCCTCGGGTGTGGAGTCGCGGAAGATCGTCGATTGCACATTCCTGATGTACTCCGCCAAGCGCGGCCCTCCACAGTTGTTGTACGTACATGGCTTGATAAAATCAGCGACACGCGCCAGCCTCGAATAATCCTGTTCGGCTCGGTAGAAAGGGCTCATCGTCACCAGGTGCATGATGTGCCAGCCCACGCGCGCTCTCGGATTGATGTCCTTCACAGTTCCATAGAGAAGCCCGTATACCTCTTCCTGGCTGTGGAACCAGAACTTCTCCCAAGCCATAATTTCCGGATATTCGAGCAGTAATCGCCAGAGCGTGACAAACGCGCCATCGTCCGCGCGCGGCTGGTTCAGTGTTCGTTTCACCCACTGCTCCAGCGCCATATAGCCGTCACGGGCCCGTGCTACGTTGATGCCCTGCTCTGCTGCCTTCCGGACGCAATGCGTGCAAAAACAGTTGATGGACGCGTTTCCTCTGAATCTGCCAAATTCCGCGCCAATCGTGTTATTCAACGGGCCCTGCCGCTCCGATTCCCACATCAAGCCGTCCAACTCATTGTTCGAAAACCAGTCCGCCACCATCGACATCAGAAAGTTCCGAGCATCCGGATTGTTCAGACACGTGCTGCGGCCGATTTTGCCATTGATATCCACCTCCGCAATTTTCTCGAAGTTGGGCATCAGCCGCGGATTGTATGCTTCTTCAAACAACGCGTAGGTTTGCATTCCTCGCGCTTTGGCCTTAGGTATCACGTCCGCAAAAATATCGAAATCCCCGAGTTCCGGCGCTCGCAGGTTCTTGATGACGGACTTGGCGTAGAACTCCGGATGGACCTTGGTGTAACTTCCCCCGTGAATTTCGTCGTAGGCTTGCACGCCGTGGTCAGGCAACGGCTGGCCTGGCACTTGCCGCCCGGCGAGACCTCGCCCGTACGTGAACACCGTCGACATCAGCGTGTTGACCCCGCCTTTTTCTCGCAGCGTGTCCAGACATTTCTCCACACCTTCGTCCACGAAGGACCGCCCACCGATCTGAATCGCAACGAACTTCCTGTCTGACGCGGAAGCCGGTGTCCCCGGGTGTGCACTCGCTTTTTCGCGCGGAGGCAATCCGGCGCTGTGGCCTATCAAGTTCTGGCGACCCGTTAGTGCCAAGACGGGCATGGCGGCGATTCCCTGGAGGAAACGCCGTCGCGAGGTGTCCTTCTCTCCATCGAGTTTATCCATTTCTGCCCTTTCCGCAGCGCCTTCTTGCTCTCCATTTGAATCCCCGGAAAACCGATTCCCCCTCGAAGATTTCACTCCGCATTCTACCCGCGATTCCAAATCAGAGCAGAACTGATGTTAGAATCCCGCCCCGGTTCTCTCGGAAGGCAGATGCAGCCCATGACGTTCGCGCTCACTCTGATCTGGCCGCAACCGCTCGACCCTTTGCACTCGATGGCGCTCTCCGCACTCGTCGCCGTGGTTCCTCTCGCCATTGTTCTCACCTTGATGGGCGGCTTTCGCAAGAGCGGATTGCTTTCCACGGCTTGCGGCCTGATTTCCGCCGGTGCGCTCGCCGTTTTTGTCTGGCACATGCCTTTCGTGCTCACGCTTTGGAGCGCGTTCTTCGGCATCATTTACGCGCTGTGGTCCATCATGTGGATTGTCTTCGCGGCTCTGTGGCTTTACAACCTCGCCGTCGAGACGGGCAAGTTCGAGCAGTTGCGCATCTGGATGACGCAGCACGCCTCCGGCGACCCATGCATTCAAGCCATCCTGGTCGCGTTTTGCTTCGGAGCGCTTCTTGAGGGCACGGCCGGCTTCGGCACGCCCGTTGCGATGACGGCGTTTCTGCTCGTCGGCATGGGTTTCAAACCGCGCCGCGCCATTGTCGTCTCGCTGATCGCCGACACCGCGCCCGTGGCCTTCGGAGCTTTGGGAATTCCCATCGTCGCGCTCGCCGGAGTCACCGGCCTCAATTTGATGAAGCTGTCGTCTATGGTCGGCAGGCAGCTCCCGTTCATTTCCTTCATCCTGCCCGGTTATCTGGTTTTGGTGGTCGCGGGACGCAAAGGATTGAAACGAACTTGGCCCGCTGTGCTCGTCGCGGGATTCAGTTTCGCCTTCGCACAATTTCTCGTGGCGAATTTCTGGGGTCCTTGGGCCGCCGACATCATCGCCGCTCTGGCATCCATCGCCGCTCTCGTCGCTTTTCTGCGCCTCTGGAAACCAGTGGGAGCAAACACTCCTGCCGCTGCTCCCGCCGCTGCGGACTCCACTCCTCTCGCTGCGCGCCAAGCTTTCACCGCTTGGCTCCCCTGGATTTTGCTTTCCGCCGTCATGGTGCTGTGGTCTTACCTGCAGCTCTTCAATCTCGGCCAAATCACTTTTGCGATTCCGCGTTTACACAACGCCATTCTCATCACGCTCTACCAAAGACCCTACGCCGCGCTTTATGCCTTCCAGCCCTTGGCGACGGGCACAGCCGTTTTCGTCGCCACCGTGCTTACGGCGATTTGTCTTCGCGCTCGTCCGAAACTTTTCGTGCAGGCGGGCGCGAAAACATTTCGTCAATTGCGCATCCCCGGCCTGACGGTCTTTATCATCGTTGCCTTGGCGTATCTCTACAATTATTCAGGTATGGCTTACACGCTGGGAGCCGCGCTGGCCCGCGTCGGCGCGTTCTTTCCGCTGGTCAGCAGTTATCTTGGCTGGGTGGCGTGTTTTTTAAGCGGCAGCGACACGGCCAGCAATCTTCTCTTCGGCAATCTTCAAGTCGCCGCCGCTCATCAGCTTCATCTCAATCCAATTTTGCTCGCCGCCACAAATTCTTCTGGCGGTGTCACCGGCAAAATGATTTCGCCGCAGAATATCGCCGTCGGCGTCACCACCGTCGGCCTGATCGGCGAAGAGGGCAAAGTGCTGCGCTCCACGTTCTGGCACAGCATCATTCTCGCCACCGCGGTCGGCCTTCTCGCCTTCGCCCAGGCCCACTGGCTTTCCTGGATGGTCCCCTAGCACGGCGGGCGTTCTTACATTACCGACTTCGACAATGCAGCCTTCGAAGGTATCTGCTTCTCCATCTCGCCAGCAATTTGCTTGGCCTTCTCGGTCATGTTCGCCGCGGTCTGCCCTGCTTCGAGTTTGAATTCGATTCCCACCGCGCCAATGGCCTTTCCTGTCGCGTCATGCAACGGCAACGAAACATCGTAGCCGTCTTTTTCTTTCTCGACGTACGGCTTTCCCGTTCGGATCGGCGCGCTATCATCCGTCTCGCACTTCTCGCCGATGTCTCCCTTGTCCGTCGACGCAATCGTTCGGCATCCTTTCGCTGAAACGGTGACGATTCCGATTTCCGTCGCTTCCGGATGCTGCGCGTGCGTATCCTCCACCAGTTTTTGCGCCACGCTTTTTGCCGGTTGCTTCGCCGTCTGTGCGATTGTTGCCGCGGACGCAAAGCAAAACCCAAATGCCGCGATTCCCGCAATTCTCAGGAACTGCTTGAAATATATCCATCGATTCATCGTTGTCTCCTTTTTGGTTTCTTTATAAGCGGCTGGCTCGTCTCCATTATCTTACGCTCGACAGTCGCACGCAGACTTAAACCACAATTAATTTCCGTTTATCTTCGCTTCAAATCTTTTCGCCACACCATGCTTTTATGGTATGAGAACGAAAGCGTGTGAATCGTGGGAGGACAACAATGAAGAAGCTGATGGCAATTTTTGTGACCACTCTCTTTGTACTAACCTTGGCGGGCAGGTCCAGGGCAGCCGACCCGTTGAAACTCGTCGCGAAATATAAAATGCCCGCCGACGTCAAGGGCCGCTTCGATCATCTCGGAGTGGACCTTCGACGGAACAGACTATTCCTCGCTGCCGAGACCGCTCACGAAGTCCTCGTCTTCAATCTGCGCACCGGAAAATATATTCGCGCCATCACCGGCATCGGCCTTCCGCACGCGATTTTTTGCCGCGAAGATCTGGACCGCATTTACATCACCGACGGCGGCGCGGGCGAAGTGAAAATCTATGACGGAAAATCCTACCGCCTGCTGAAAAGCGTGAAACTCAAGGTCGACTCGGACTCCATTGGCTACGATCCCGCGACGCATGACCTCTACATCGACGATGGCGGCGGCGACGCGCATGAAACTTTTTCCATGTTCAGCGTCGTCAACACCACCACCGGCGAAAAAGTTGCCGACACGCAAATCGACGGCGACACGCTCGAAGCCATGGCCCTTGAAAAATTCAGCCCGCGCATCTACGTCAACAACCGCGCGAAAAATCAAATCTCCGTAATCGATCGCAAGACGCACAAACTCATCGCCAGTTGGCCCGTCACCATGGGAAAATTCAATGTCGCCATGGCGCTTGACGAAGCGTCGCACCGCCTTTTCGTCGGCTGTCGCGGCGGACAAATCGTTGTCTTCGACACGCGCACCGGAAAAGAACTTCAGGCGCTTTCGATCCCCAAAGGCATCGACGACCTAGTTTTCGATTCCGCGCACAAACGCCTCTACGCAACCTGCGGCAGTGGCAACAGCGCGATCGCCGTCTACCAGGAAACGGACCCGGACCACTACAAATCCCTCGGCGAAGTTCCCACCGCACCCGGCGGGAAAAACGAAGTCCTCGTTCCCCAGCTCGGCCGCCTTTACGTCACCATTCCGCCGCAAGCCACTGCGGCCGGCGAGGTCTACGTCTACCAAGTTCAGTAAACAAATTGCATTCCGATTGCGTGTCGTCGGGAAATCATCGTGTATCCGTCAGCTGACTATTTCGAGCCTCTGGCTCTCGCGCGCGCGTAGCCGTACACTAACCGTGTTCATCTAAGAAGTGTCCTTAAGAACTGAAGACCCAAGGAGGAAACATGGCACGCAAGGCTACGGCAGTTTGGAACGGTTCGCTGAAGGACGGGAAAGGCAGCATTTCCACCGAGAGCGGCGTTCTCTCGAAGTCGCCCTATTCATTCAAGACGCGTTTCGAAAATGAGCGCGGCACCAATCCCGAAGAACTAATCGCTGCGGCCCACGCTGGCTGTTTCTCCATGGCGCTTTCGGCTGAACTTGGCAAAGCAGGCATAACTCCCGAAGCCATCGAGACAACCGCCTCGATCACGCTCGAAAAGACAGACGCCGGTTTCGCCATCACGAAAAGCCATCTCGACGTGACCGCGCGCATTCCCAACGGCGACGATGCCGCGTTCCAGAGAGCAGCGCAGGCAGCAGAGGCCGGCTGCCCGGTGTCCAAGCTTCTCAAAGCCGAAATCACCATGACCGCAAGTCTCGAAGGCCAGCGCGCCACCGGCGCATAATCGCGGGGCATGCCGCGGAATCGTCTGCAGCCGGCGACATCGGGAACCCATGCCGCCTTCTGATCTCGGGTGACGAATTTGCGCCGCGCTTAGGACTTTCCCACAGGGAGAAGGGCGAGTTCCTGATCCGCCTGGTCGGCGGCGCCCGTGTCTGGATATTCGGATTTTATCTGATTAAAAATTCGCCCCGCTTGCGCGGGATCCGATTGGCGATAGTGCTCCGCGAGCGCGAGCATCACCATGGGCTTCGGTGCCAGCACCGACGGATTCTTCAAGAGTTCGTTGTAGAGCTGCACGGCCTGGGCCGCATTTCCTGAATGGTCGTAAATCTGCGCGAGTTCGAAACGGGCCATCGCCGCGAAATCATGATTTGAGCTGTTTTCAATTTTTGAAAGCCTGGTGATTGCCTGCGCATTCTGATTCAACCGTTCCAGACAAAGCGCCGCATAGTAATCGGCAAGCTGACCCGGGCGTGTGCGCGGATAATGTTTCGCTACATCTTCGAACTTCGCCAGCGCATCCTGATATTTTTTCGTGTTGTCCGAATAGCTAATTTCGTTGGGTTGTGGCGGCTGGCCCGCTGCTACTATCGGAGCCTGAAAAATTTGCGTGGCCGCGCTGAACTCAGCCGCGGCTTTCACCGATTGCCGTTGCGAATAAACTCGCCAGCCAATCACTCCGGCGGCGACAATCAACGCAACGATCACGCCGTAAATAAGCGCCGTCTTGTGCGACAGCACAGCTTCAGCGCTATGCGATAGAGCTTCTTGAACCTGGTCCGTCTTCAATTCCTGACGAGAAATATGCTTCGCCACTTTTTAATTCTCCGGGGAATTCAGATTTCTTATGCTAGCACAGAACGCGCAATCCTGTTCGAATGCGAGAAGAATTCCGATCTGTGGAAAGTGACGGTACGCGTGCGCTACTTATTTTCTGAGAGCTTTCCGGCGGCGCCATTGCCGGCAGCCGAAGGAAACTTCTTGCTCATCACCAATTCCGTGCCGCCGTTCGGGCCGCATTGAATATCAAATTCGTCCATGAATGCGCGCATCAGAAAAATTCCGCGGCCTGAAGTTCGCAGAAGATTTTCTTCCGCCAGAGGATCCGGAACATCGGCGAGGCAGAAATTCTTGCCCTCATCCAGAACGTGCACCACCATCTCGCGCTCGTCAAGTTCGAGCGTCAGTCCGATTTTGCGCCCACGCTCTTTCCGGTTTCCGTAGCTATACGCATTGATGACGGCTTCGCGCACGGACATGCCAATTTTGTGGCAATCTTCTTCGCCAAAGCCGGCCTCCGCGGCCACGCGCAAGGCAATGTCCTCGGCGAGATCGACGCTATCAAGAAGTGTCTCGAGCGTCACTTCAATGCGCTGCGCGTGGGTTGCCATCGTTTCCCGGGCTGACAATAAAAGCGCGATATGCTCGCATGAGCGCTGCAGGTAAGTCAATCAATCGCGCAGCGGTGGCATTCATCATCAACATCAGCTCATCGTAGCGCATCTGGCGCGCGCGGCGCTATGGGCGCGAAGCACTACGCCCAGTACGTGCGGTCCAGGGTACGGTATTGGATCGCTTCGCTCAATTGGCGGGGCTGAATTTCGGGGACGCGGTCGAGGTCCGCAATGGTGCGCGCGACTTTCAAGATGCGATCATGCGCGCGCGCGGAGAGGCCGAGTTTTTGAATGGCGGTTTCGAGCAGCTTTTCTCCGTCGGCGGAGATGCCGCAGTGCTTGCGCAAAAGTTTTGGAGTTATTTGCGCGTTGGCATAAATCTTTTTGTCGGCGGCGTAGCGATCGAGTTGCAGGCGTCGCGCATCCATCACGCGCTGCCGCACGGAAGCCGACGGCTCCGCTTCCGTGGCGCCGCGCAGCTCCTTGTATTTCACCGCGGGCACTTCGATGTGAATGTCGATGCGGTCGAGCAGCGGCCCGGAAATTTTCGAGACGTACCGCTGAATTTGCATTGGAGTGCAATGGCAATCGCGCGTGGGATCTCCGAAAAATCCGCAGGGGCACGGATTCATCGCGGCCGCGAGCATGAAGCGCGCGGGAAAGCTGACGGAGAGCGCAGCGCGCGCGATGCAAACAACTCCGTCTTCGAGCGGCTGCCGCAGAACTTCGAGAACGTTGCGCTGAAATTCCGGCAGCTCGTCGAGAAAAAGCACGCCATTGTGGCCGAGCGACACTTCACCGGGACGCGGGATCGCGCCGCCGCCGATCAGTCCCGCGTCACTGATGGTATGGTGCGGCGAACGATAAGGCCGCGTCGCCACCAGGCCGCGGGAATCGTCAAGAACGCCTGCGACGCTGTGAATGCGGGTGGTCTCGATGGCTTCTTCGAGAGACATTGGCGGCAGGATTGTCGGGATACGCTTGGCGAGCATGGTCTTGCCCGCGCCTGGAGGCCCGATAAAAAGAATGTTGTGGCCACCCGCGCACGCAACTTCGAGGGCGCGTTTCGCGGATTGCTGGCCGCGCACGTCGCGCAAATCCACGGGATACTGTCCCGCTTCCGAAAGCATTTGCTGGCTATCGACGCTGACGGGCGCGAAGGACTCAGGAGAATTGATGAGGTCGGCGGCCTTCGGAAGGGACTTCACGGAAAAAACGTGGATGCCTTCGACGACCGCAGCTTCGCGGGCGTTCGCTTCCGGCACGACCACGTTTTTTATGCCGCGGTCGCGCGCCGCAAGCGCAGCGGAGAGCGCTCCGCGAACTGAGCGCACGCTGCCATCGAGAGACAGTTCGCCAAGAAAAACGTACTCATCGAGAATTTTGCCGAAGAACGTTCCCTGACAACCGAGCAGCCCGAGCGCGACCGGCAGATCGAATGCGGAGCCTTCCTTGCGCATGTCGGCTGGCGCCAAATTTACGGTAACAGCGAGATGGCCCGGAAAATCGAAACCGCAATTTTTCAGCGCGGCCTTGGTGCGTTCGCGGCTCTCCTTCACGGCGATATCCGCGAGACCAACGACATTGAAATTGCCGGGCTGGCCGGGGCCGATGTCGACCTCGACTTCGACAAGGTAGGCGTCGATGCCATAAACGGCGGCGCTGAATGTCTTAAAGAGCATCGCGAGAGGGAGGCGTGGCCTTTTTGCCAGTTGCAAGATAACCCAGAATGCACTTCCACGCCACAACAACCAGCTAGAACCAAATAATATGATGAGTGACCAGCTACGAGCGGCCCTTCGTCCCCCTTCCTGCCTTCCTTCCTGCGTCAGGACAAACAGGGCAAGCAGCGTAAAATGAGTGGCGAGAAAAAACGGCTTTTGTACCGATTAGAACGGGGCGCTGTTGTTTGTTTTGTGTAAGTTACGGGCGATTCTAATAATTTGTTGTACCGATTAGAAATGGGCCGATTTGGCTCGGAATCTGGGGTGTGACTGGGGAAGTGTGTCCCGCGGGCCGCTGTGCTGCATTGCCGCTTGCATCGCACTGCTGACTTCAAGTTACTATAGCATAAACGAGGTGATTGTTAGTAGCGGCAAGCGGCATGCGCAGATGCTGGAGCAGCTGAGTTGTGAATGCTTTACAAAGGGGCGAGGGGCGAAAGTACGCCTGCACGGGGAACGAAACACGGAGGCTCGCAAAATATATTTGCGGGGGCCGCGTGGACCCAACCGTGGGCGCGAGAGAGGCACCGCACGATGAAAACTCACGGAACATTCCATTTCTCGAGAGATCGGAGCGCGGTTGCCTTTGCGGCAGTCGCGATTTTCCTCGTCACAGGCCAGACTTGCCGCGCGCAAGGCGCAGGCGCGCCGCCGGCAACGACCGCGACGCCGGGTGTCACGTCTGCTTCCACACCCCCGTCTCAAGCCGCCACTGCTTCAGCCGCGGGACAGCCAGTTCCCTCCATCGGGGCGCTAATGGAGGAAGTGCTCGCGAACCAGGACAAAGTCGACAAAATCCAAGAAAACTACGCGTGCGACGACACGCGCACAGAGGAGAAGCTCGATAAGCACGGCAATGTGAAGAAAACCACGACGTATGTTTATCAAGTGTCGTTCATTGGTTCGAATGAAATCGACCGTCTGATTGAAAAAAACGGCAAGGCGCTGAGCGCTGACGAGCAGAAAAAAGAAGACGAGCGCATCGCGAAGCAAGTGAAGAAATTTGACAAGGAGGACGCAGACACTGCCGCACAACAGAAGAAACACGACCAAGCAGCGATCTCGATTCAGGATTTCCTCCACGCTGACCGGTTTTACAATCCGCGCCGCGAGCAACGGGCCGGCGAAGATCTGATCGCGTTCGATTTCGCCGCCAATTCCGCCTTCCACGCAAGAACGCTCATGCAAAAAGTCGCGCAATCGCTGGTCGGCACGATCTGGATTGACGAGAAAGCGCATGATGTCGCTGAACTCGACGCTCATTTCGAGAAAAACGTGAAAATTGGCGGCGGCCTGCTGGCGTCGTTGCACAAGGGTTCTAGCGTCAGGTTCGTGCAGACGTTTGTACATAATCAAGTCTGGCTGCCCACATACACTTCGGTGCATATCAACGCGCGGGCACTGCTCTTCGTCGGCCTGAACGAAAACCAGACGGATCAGTACAGCGCTTACAAGGAATTTCACGTCAGTTCGCATTCCAAGATCACGCCACCCACGCAACGCTAATTTTTTGCGTTCGCGCCATAGCGGCTTGAAGCGTGACGAGCGGCAACGCTTTACAAAGGGGCAGAGCGAACGTATGCTTGCGCGGGAAAGAGGGTTGCACAATCATAGCGGCGTCGAGCCCTGCCTAGGGCAGGCGGGGCGTCCCGTAAAGGCACTCGGGATCGAAAAGGTGCGCCGCACGGCATAACAGGCAAAGACGGAGGACCGTAAAGCAGATTCCCTGCCTGCGGCAGGCAGGCTCGGCGGCCAAAAGCGGCTTCGCTTCGGAATGACAGTGTAAGAAAACGAGGCTCAGTAAATAATTTCGTGGAGGCGGAGATGGCTTGGATTTTACTGGCGATCATCATCATCGCGGTGATTGTGGTGATCGGGATGTACAACGGGCTAGTGAAGCTGAGGGTGCAGTGCGACAACGCCTGGGCGGACATCGATGTGCAGCTCAAGCGGCGCTACGACCTGATCCCGAATCTGGTGCAAACGGTGCAGGGATACGCGGCGCACGAAAAGGGCACGCTCGAAGGCGTGGTGGCGGCGCGAAATGCGGCCATGTCTGCGCAAGGGCCAGCGGCAAAGGCCGGAGCGGAGAACATGCTGACTTCGGCGCTGCGGCAAGTGTTCGCGCTGGCGGAGGCATATCCGCAATTGCGGGCCGTTGAGAGCTTCACGCAACTGCAGACCACGCTGAGCCAACTGGAAGACAGCATTCAAAACGCACGACGGTATTACAACGCAGTGGTGCGCGACCTGAACACGAAAATCGCGGAGTTTCCGTCGAACATTATCGCGAATATGTTCGGCTTCAAGACGCGCGAATTTTTCGAGGTGGCTGCGCCGGCGGAGCGCGACGTACCCAAAGTGAGTTTTCAGACAGGAGCGCCGCAGTAGCGTGGCAGGCACGATGCGGAATTTCCGCTGCGTGATTTTGTTGCTGCTGCTGACGCTCGTGGCCGCATTGCCGGGCGCTCAGCCGGCGCACGCGCGGCAGCTTACCCTCAAGAGCTTCGACGAGCAGGTCGTAGTCCATCCCGATTCGACAATCGAAGTTACGGAAATCCTCGAAGTGAAGTTCGAAGGCTCGTGGAACGGAATCTACCGGACGATTCCGGTGGAATATCGCGGGTCGCTGGGACTGAATTACACGCTGTTCATCGAACCCGAGGGCGTGACGGACCAGGACGGGCATCCGCTGAAATACGAAGTGAGCCGCGAGGGGCAGTACAAACGATTTAAGATTTACGTGCCGGGCGCGGACAACACGACGAAGACGATTGTGATTCGGTATGAAGTGCTGGACGGGCTGCGATTTTTTTCCGACCACGACGAGCTGTACTGGAACGTCACGGGAAACGAATGGCAGATGGCGATTGAAAGCGCGACGGCGCGGATCGAACTACCGGCGGGCGTGACGGGCTTGCACGCGGAAGCGTTCACGGGAGGATATGGACAGCGGGGCCAGGATGCGGATGTGAAAGTGGAAGGCAACGTAGTTCAAATTCGGATGCAGAGGCCGCTAGCGTTTCACGAGGGGCTGACGGCGGTGGTGGGATGGGACAAGGGATTCGTGCATCCGCCGGGCGCGTTTGCAAAGATGATTCTGTTTTTGCGCAGCAACTGGCCGCTGTTCATTCCGATTTTCACTTTTTTGGTCATGGGCTGGCTGTGGTATTCGAAGGGACGCGATCCGCGGCGGAATCCGATCAGCGTGCAATATGAGCCGCCCGAAGGCATGAGTCCCGCCGAATCGGGAACGCTGGTGGACAATGAAGCGGCGATGCGCGACATCACCGCGACGATTGTGGATTTGGCGGTGCGCGGATTTTTGACCATCGAACAGACCGAGACGAGCCAGATGCTCGGAATGGTTCATCACAAAAATTACGTGTTCCATCGCACCAAGGCAGCGACGGAATGGGCGAATTTGAAGCCGCATGAGCAGACGCTGCTTGCGGCGCTTTTCGACGGAGGCGCGAGCGATTCCGTTTCGCTGACGGATTTGCAGAACCATTTCTACGTTCACCTGCCGGCGATTCGGAACCGCATTTTCGACGGGCTGATGAGCGATGGATTTTATTTGCACCGGCCGGATAAATTGCGACAGGGCTTCGTGGGCGCGGGAGTGGCGATTGGATTTGTGATGGTGTGGGGAGCGGGCTTTCTTTCGTCGACGATGGGAATCTCCGCTGTGACGACGATTGCTTCGGGAGTTCTGACGGGGTTGATTATTGCGGGATTTGGATATTTCATGTCCGCGCGAACGGTGCCGGGCGAGCGGGCGCTTGAAAAAGTGCTGGGATTCGAGGATTTCCTCGGGCGCGTGGAAAAAGACAGGATCGAGCGGATCGAGAAAACGCCGGAGATGTTTGAAAAATATTTGCCGTACGCAATGGCGCTGCACGTCGAGAAGAAATGGGCCGGCGCGTTTCAGGATATCTGCAAACAGCCGCCGGCGTGGTATTCAGGGCCGTATGGATCGGGGTTTCAGGCATACTTGTTCGTGACCGATTTGAATTTGATGTCGATGCAGGCGGGGAGCGCAATGGCGTCGTCACCGCGCAGCGCGGGAGGCGCGGGCGGTTCTGGATTTGGCGGAGGAGGATTTTCGGGCGGAGGATTTGGCGGCGGGGGCGGCGGAGGATTTTGACAGGAAAACTGGAGCGATCAACGATTTCCCGTCTTGCGCGCACGTTAAATCTGCCACCCGCCAATATCCGAGCAGAGCTAGTTCGTGGAGCTTGACGTAATGTCGGAGAAGTTCCAGGTAAACGAGGCGCTCGCTGTCGGAAGCGAGAAGGAACTGGCGGGCGTTGCCACGTTGCGTGACGTGGTGCGGAACATTAACGACAGTAATACGGGCTAAACGTGCCATCACCGGGAAACGATATCAGAAAACGTCCCGTCTGTCCCCGGGTTCCCATCACGGCTTGTATACCCAAATTATCTTCCCCGTCGCCGCGTCTAGTGAGATCAGTCTGCTCTGGGAGTCCTCGACGTAGACGCGTCCGCCATGAGCGTACGGCGGACCTTGGAGCGTTACCACCGATTGGAAACTCCACAGTGGTTTCCCCGTCGCGGGATCGAGCGCGACCAACTCAGTACCCGATTGGGCATCTGCCGGTTTCAGCAGGAACAGAGCGCCTTCTCCCACACTGACGGGCGAGGCATCGAGGTCCTGACAGCACGAATGGATCTGATAGCTCCACTCCGGCTGCCCCGTGCGAGTGTCAAATGCCTGGAGAACACCAACTCGCGCGCTCGTCGCATTTCCCGCGTATCCGACCGCGTAAACCAGTTCGCCCGCAGCCACAATGGACACGATGTGCTTTCCCGCCAGAAGCGTGGCTTGCCATTCTTTTTCTAGAGTGGTTGCATCATACGCGGAAAGCACACCATGGTGCCCGGCGATGTATCCACCGATAAACACGCGTGCATTGGTTGCCGCAAGACCAGAAACATCCGAGTCCTTCGGCCACCAGAACAGGGTCTTCCCGGTTTGGGCGTCAAGAACCCGGTCATTCGTGTACAGTCGCCCGTTGCTTACGACCAATGTTTGAACAAACCGTGGCGTCTCGCCTTCCGCGTGCCACAGCTCCTTACCTGTCGACGGGTCCACGGCGATGACTCCATCCCCATCGCCGTTTCCCCCTTGCAGGTACAGTCGCCGCCCGTCGGACCAGATCGGGCATGAGCCGTAGTCCTTCGACCACTCGATCTGCCGGGTTCCCGTGCCCATCGCGTAGACGGGTGCGCAGGGACCAGCTGTGTTGCCCGCGAAGAAAACCCGCGAACCCAACGTTAGCAGGTTGGACGCCACCCAGCCCTTCGGAGGCGAGAAGGTCCACAGTGGCTTTCCCGTTTGAGCGTCCAGCTTGACAACTCCGACAGGCACGTGATTGTAAAAAACGGCACCCCGGCTCACTGCCACAGGAGAACTAGAGCAATCATTACCGGCTTCGCATACGGACGGTGAATTTGTGTTGCGATTCGCGGCTGGCTGCCTTCCTGCGAGAAGGGTGCCAAGCAGGAGCGCTCCAAAGGCGATAAATATGTATTTCAGTTGCATGGCGATATACCCTCGACAGCTTTGCATGTCCCAACGATCCTCACTGCGGGACATAGAGATACCAGTCCCCGACCTTTGCGGGCGTTGCCGGAGCGAGTCTTCCGCTCTGCACAGCTCTCCCCATCCATGTATTGTTTGGTGGTGGGCTTTTCCCGTTGAAGATGAATGTCGCGTTCGTGGTCACGCCGTTTTTGAGAACATCGGCGACGGCCGCCTGCGCACTCTTGAAACCCGGCGAGTTGTTCAGTTTTCCGGCTAAGGCCTGCTTATAGGTAGGCAGCTTGATTCCCTGGAATTGGCCCGATTCGACTACGTTCGTAACATTTACGTCCTTGCCGGGCGCAACGTACTGTTTTTCACCGCTATTTGCACGATTGAGGATTGCAGACGTGACGGCTTCTTGTCCCGCTTTGCTCGATGTGCAGGCCTCTGCGCACACGAGAGCCGTAACGTTGTTTTGGTCGGTTTGGCTTAACTGGTCCTGCTGTTGCGCCGCAACGCCTGTCGGGCTCTGCGGGGGAGTTGTCGGCAGAATGGGCACGGGTGGGGGAGAGCCATCGAGGCTGATTACGGTATCGGTTCCATCGGTGTAAGCGTCGCTGCCCGTTATGATATCCGGGCCAAAGCCGCCTTCCTCCGCGATCATCTCCAGAATTCCTCCCGTGTGGCCGTCGAGGTCGGCGAACGTCTCCGGGTTGTCGCTCGTCATCGCGTACAGATTCAGCGTCTGGGGATTGGTCAGATTCGCGTACGGCACCGGCGCAGGGATCGCCGACCAGTCTGGCGACATCCATCGCCCCAGCGCCGAACGGTAATACCGCGCCCCGAAGTTGTCGTTCCCCGTCTCGATGTCCCGTTCCTTGCCTTCGAACTTATAGTTCTGCCCGCACGCGCTCGTGAAGTCCACTTCCTGGCCGAACGGCAGAAAGTCCGCGTCGCTGCACAGCGTCCCGTTCGACTGCGTGATAACCCGCGAGGAGCCGATGAAGTCCTCGGCGTAGTAGTAGATGTTCCCGCTCGCATCCCGCCGCGCCACGCGCTTCCCGGCGAAGAACACGTATTCGTTCGTCAGGCTCCCGGTCAGACTTGTTTCGTCCAGCACTTCGCCGCCCGGCCCGTACCAATAGAGCGTCCCATTCGACTTCTCCACCCGGTTCCCTAGGCCATCGTAGGTGTAGGTAACGCCTTGGGCGGTCTTCGTCTCGCTCTCCGCGTTCCAGGCGTAGGTGTTGACTCCGTCAGTCAATACATTCCCCGAAGAATCGTAGGTGAACCCCGAGGTCGTGAGATGATTGTTTCCGTCCACGGAGATGCCAAACGCATTCGGCGCGGTCGTAACTGCGTTGCCGTCGCTGTCGTACGTGTAAGTAACGTTGCCGGCCTCGACTCAGCGGGCGCGAATTTCTTCGACGCGCTGGACAATCCGGTTCTCTGGGCGGCTGTCGTTTTCTTCGAGGAAGCTGATTTTCACCACGTCTCCGACAGCGATTCCCGGCTGCGGCGCGGCAAGTTTAAGTTCAAAGCGCTGAACTTTTCCCTCCGTTGTCACGTCGAGTTCGATTTTCGTTTGCGTGAGTTCCGCGATTTTCCCCACGAGAATGCGGAGCTGCGCGGATTTCTGGTATTCGGCGGTGCGAAGAATGGCGTCGAGCCAGCCGTGTTCGCGCAGGCTTTCGTCCTCGATTTGGCGCGTCCAGGCGCTCAAAATGCTCGAGCGGTTCAAGTAGCCGGCGAGTTTGTGCGAGCCGTCGCGGCTGACGACGGGCAGGCGGCCGATATTGTTTTGCAACATGCGATAGAGCGCGTCGAAGGCGCGCTCGTCGGGATACGCGACGATCAACGACTGGCTTCCCGCGTCCAGCACTTTTATTTTCCCGCTTGGATCGAGTTTCAGCGCGCGCAATAAATCACCTTGCGTCACGATGCCAACCAGTTTGCCATCGGCGTCGCAAATCGGGAAGACCCTGCGTCATGTTGAATCCGGGCTCGCCGCGGCCCATGCGCTCGGCAAGTTCGCCGACGGTCATTTCGGGCGGGATCGTGGGAACGTCGGTGCGCATCACTTCGCTGACTTGCACAACTTGCAGAATACCGACTTCAAAATCGGTGGGAACCGTCAATCCGCGGCGCGTTAATTTTTCCGTCATGATCGAGCTGGGGAGAAAACGGATGGCG
Organism: uncultured Acidobacteriota bacterium; assembly: GCA_963757905.1. Taxonomy (GTDB): domain Bacteria; phylum Acidobacteriota; class Terriglobia; order Acidiferrales; family UBA7541; genus DAHUXN01. The sequence continues at coordinate 524,262 of CAVWSV010000007.1, forward strand.
ATCATGTCCGCGATGACGCAGGTGAGCATCAGCGGCAACACCGAATCGTAATTGCGCGTGATTTCGAAGGCGAAGACGATTAGAGCAAATGTGGCGCGCGCGGCCGCGCCGAAAACGGCGCCCATGGCCACCAGCGCGTACGCACCGGGAGAAAGATGCGCGCCGGGAATAAAGTGGTTGATGCCGATGGCGAACGCGCCGCCGAGCGCCGCGCTCGACATGAACATGGGCGCGAGCAAGCCGCCTGAAGTGCCCGAACCAAGCGACACGACGAGCGCCAGCGATTTGAAAACCATGAGGAGCAGCAAGACTTGCAAGGCGAGACTGTTGTGGAGAATAGCGGAAATGGTGTCGTATCCCACGCCGAGCACGCGCGGAATAAAAAACCCGATGACGCCAAGAAAAAACGCGCCGATGGCGGGATGCCAGAGGTCGTTGATGGGCAAATGGTCGAATAAATCCTCGACCCAATACAGCAATTTCGTGAAACCGACGGCGGCGAATCCGCAAATCACGCCCAGAAGCAAGTAATAGGGCAAGCCGTGGATGGGGTCAAAAAGGACATGCGGGTCCATCGAGAACATGGAATGCTGGCCGAGCAGGAACCAGCGCACGGAAGTGGCGACAGTCGTTGAAATCACCAGAGGAATGAAAGAACGCGCGCGAAATTCGAAAAGCAGCAATTCAATGGCGAGGATTACGCCGGCAATCGGAGTGTTAAACGTCGCGGCCATGCCCGCGCCAGCACCGCAGGCGAGCAGAACTTTACGTTCGGACGCGGTGGTGGCGATGAATTGTCCGATCAGCGACCCGACAGCGCCGCCCGTCTGAATGATTGGCCCTTCCGCGCCGAACGGGCCGCCCGTGCCGATAGCGATGGCGGCAGAGAGAGGCTTCAGGATTGCGACTTTCGCCTCAATCCTGCTGCGCGTGGTGAGGACGGCTTCCATTGCCTCGGGAATGCCGTGGCCTTTGATTTTTTCGCTTCCATATTTCGCCATGAAGCCGATAATCAGACCGCCGATTACGGGAATAAAAATGATCCAGTAATGGAACGGCGTATTTTCCGGACTGCGGAAATGAAACGACCACGTGTGGTAGTACGAGAGGTTGGTGAACAGGCCGATCAGGTCGTACAAAACGTAAGCAATGATGCCCGCGGCAATCCCCACCAGAACTGCCAGAAGCGAAATGTAGCCGAGGCGAAAGGTGGCTGGCTCGGACGTCTCAGGCGATCTGGATGTCATTTTACCGTGCGCCTTATTGTCCGCCAACGAAGCCTCTCCGTTTCCGCGTATCCCGAGTCTTTGACGTACGGTGATTTCGCTGCGAATGTGCAACCTTGCGCCCTGAAGCGCGAGGAAGGGTCGCATTGCGCATAACAGCCTCAAGCGCCTGAAGCAAAGTCCTGCCAGCCGCGCGGAGTTCCACGAGATGTGGTAGCGACAGTTCCTTCAGTAGCTTCGCGCCGCGTGGCGTGAGCGCCAACAAGACTTCGCGACGATCGGCACCGCCGCGAATCCGTTTGAGCAGCCCGTGAACTTCCAGACGGTCCACTAATTCGACGGTGCTGTGATGCTGGATTTGCAGCCGCTCCGCGAGCGCGCCCACGGTGGTTTTTTGCGTGGGCGGCAAGCCCTTGATCGCCAGGAGGGCTTGGTGCTGCTGGGGCTCGACGCCTGCAGCGCGGGCAGCCTGCTCGCTGAAATTGATGAATCGGCGAATTTCGTAGCGGAATTGCGCGAGCGCCTGATAGTCGAATTTATTTTGCGCAAGTTTGTTCACAGGCATTTGCACATTATATCGTAAGGCGATGTAACTAGAAGATTGTAATGCGCACACAACGCATACGTGTGTTCATGAGGTCAACCGTTCGCGATCGGGCGAAAACTCTGGCAGTTTGTTGAAAAATGTATTTTGATTGCCATGCCTGTCGTGGCGAGCGGGACGCAGGGGCAGAAACCGAAGTGAAAAAGAGCAGATCCGTCGCCGCATGGCGGCTCGGGATGACAAGGAATGTTTTTTCAACACGCTTCTACAATAACCAGGGGATGAGCGCGGGAACGCGTCTGCGGTAAGCCTCGAATTCGGCGCCGAATGACTGGCGGAGCAACTTTTCCTCACGGTGAATGCGAATCCAGGTTCCACATAGAAAGAATATGATGGCGGCAAGGAACATGGGCCAGCGGCTGGCAGCGAGTCCAGTGGCGATGAGGATGCCGAACATGCCGGTATAAATCGGATTGCGCACCAGATTGTACGGCCCTTCCGTGATTAGTTTGTGGCCTTCGACGATGCGTGCGACATAGCCCCATTGCTTGCCAAGCATAATGATCGCGCGCCACATCAGTGACAGGGAAAGCGCGGCGAGAACGATTCCGGCGGCAGCGACCGTGATCTCGGCCCATTTCGGCATCGGCACAATCGGCGAAAACTCCGGCCGTGGAATAATCCATGCGAGCGCGTAGCCGATGGATTGAAGAAGCAGGCCGCCGAGTGATCTGGGGTCGCGTGCGTGCTCCGCTGTTTTTGGCGGTTTTTTGCGCAGGCCAAAAATCAAGCCGAAAACGGTCCACAACGCGACCATTACGAAGAAAAAAACAAGTCCAATCAAGTCCACAGGTGACTGCATTTTGCCTCGCTAATCTGAGCAAGGTGCGCCTCTTTACAATTTTTTGCGAAAGGATTTCTGCGTTTTGTTGACGCGGTAGCCGAGATTTTCATAGAAGCGATGTGCGCCTTCGCGAATCACGTTCGAGCGCAGGCCGCATTCGGAGCAACCCTTTTCGCGCGCCCAATCCTCGGCGCGAGCCATCAGCATGCGGCCGATATTGAGCGAGCGCGACGCTTCCTCGACCACCAACCCGGCAATTTCGGCGCGAACGTTAGAAGTCGCGGTGCGGAAGAGGAACGCCTCGACATAACCGGCGAGCTCGCCATTGTTTTGCTCCGCGACAAAGACAATGTGTTCGGAATCGGCAAAAATTCCGGGAAGGCGCGCGGCAACTTCTTCGGGAGTCGAATCGTAGCCAAGCTGTTTCGCCAAGGGCGCGAGCTTGGAAGCATCAGCAATCCGTGCTTCGCGAATTGTAATCCCGGACGATTCATCTTCGCCGGACATTAGCCCTCCTAGCGCGAAGTCAGAAGAGTTTATCGGAATCGAGGAGAATGGTCACTGGGCCTTCATTGGTGAGTTCGACGGACATGTGCATTTGGAAAACGCCGGTTTCGACTCGAACGCCCAGAGCGGTCACGGCACTAACGAACTCCTCGTACAGCGCTTTGCCCTGCTCGGGCGGCGCGGCTTGAATGAAACTGGGCCGGCGGCCGCCGCGCGCGTCACCGTACAAAGTGAATTGCGAAACCGCAAGGACAACGCCGCCCATATCGATCAGCGAGCGATTCATTTTCCCCTGCTCATCGTCAAAGATGCGCAAGTTGACGATTTTTTCGGCCATGACCGCGGCCGTTTCGGGTGTGTCCGTGCGCCCCACGGCGACGAGTACGACGAGTCCCGCGGCGATTTCACCGGTCACGCGGCCATCAACAATCACGCGCGCGCTGCTGACACGCTGCACCACGGCTCTCATGTCACGCCCTCATGATCTTCATCATAAAGCTGCCGCCGATCCGGCCGCCTGATTGTAAGTAACCGAATCGAATGCGACAAGAGAATGATCGAGCGCGGCGATTCGGGGAAATGCAGCGCGTGCCGAGCGCCGCGCCACGGAAGTTCGCGCGGCAGAACGTCGCGCGGCGGATTGGACTTCGCGCGAATGTGTGCTAGAAACGGTGAAGTCCACGAAAGGCGGAGGGATTTGAAACTCGCGCTCATCGGAACGCACGGCGTTGGAAAAACCACGCTCGCGTATGAAATCTGCTCGCGGATGAAGAAAGCGGGCGAAAACGTGGAATTGGTCGCGGAAGTGGCGCGGCGTTCGCCCTTTCCCGTGAATGCGGCGACGACGCTCGAAGGCCAGTTATGGATTTTGCACGCCCAGATTGCGGCGGAGCTGGACGCATCGCGGAGTGCAGCAAATGTGGTCTGCGACCGCTCGGTTCTCGATAATTATTGTTACCTGGTGAACAAATTCGGCCGCCAGGAGCGGCTCGAAGGATGGCTTGCGTGGTGGATGCAAACATACGATTTGCTCGCGAGCGTACCCCCGCTAGCGGAAGAGATTCAGCCCGACGGATTTCGCTCCGAAGATCGCGCCTTCCAGCGGCGCATCCACGAACTGCTGAAGGAACTGATGGATGATTCCGCGTTTGCCGGCGTACGCAAACGCGTCGTCTGGCTTGATGAGCGCGATCGAAGCGCTTGGGGCGAGCGCATCTTCGGGGCAGCAATCTCACTAACGCCCGGAGCGAGCGGCTCACAAAAGGCCGCCCGCTAACTTCTTCCCGTGAATACTCCGGAAACTCACATCCGACCTCAACGCGAACGATGGTTCACGCGCGGCATTCTGGGAATCGGCCTTGCCAATCTGTTTTCCGATTGGGGACATGAGGCCGCGACTTCTCTGCTGCCCGCGTTACTCGCGCTGGTGGGCGCGCCGGCAATCGCGCTGGGCATAATCGAAGGTGTCGCCGACGGCCTTTCGAGTTTCTCGAAACTTGCGGGCGGGTACATCGCGGATCGGCCCGCATGGCGCAAACCCGTCGCCGCAGGCGGGTACATCATCGTCGGCCTAACGACATTCGCGTACAGTCTTGCGCAGAGGTGGCCGTTCATTCTGGTGCTGCGCGCCGCAGGATGGGCGGGACGCGGCGCAAAAAGCCCTTCGCGCGACGCGTTGTTGGCAGATGCGGTGCCGAAGTCGCAGCTTGGACGCGCATTTGGATTCGAGCGCTCGATGGACACCGTCGGCGCCGTCGCAGGACCGCTGACCGCGCTGCTGCTGGTCTCAGTTTGGAGTATTCGCACGGCGCTCGCATGGACAATCGTGCCGGGCATGCTCGCGTTGATTTGTTTTCTGTGGCTGGTGCCGGCGGGAAAATCGGCGACAACGCATCAGTCATTTGACTTTTTGCACAGCCTGCGCCAGCTTCCCCGAAGCTTTCGGCGGTTTCTTGCAGGCGTGTTCGCGCATGGAATCGGCGATTTTGCGCCGACGCTGTTGATCCTGCGCGCGGGCCAAATCCTCACGCCGCAGTATGGCGCGGCGCGCGGCGCTACGCTGGCCGTTGCGCTGTACACGCTGCACAACATTGTATTCGCGGTAATTTCGTATCCGGCAGGAGCGCTGGCTGATCGCGTCGGCAAGCGCGGAGTTCTGGCAGTGGCCTACGCGTTAGCCGCGGTGATGTGCATCGGGTTCATTTTTGCACCCGCGACGATTGCGTGGCTCGCCGCCCTTTTCGTGATTGCCGGACTCCACATCGGAATCCAGCAGGGTCTCGAAAAATCAGCTGCGGCGGAGCTGCTCGCACCAGAAATTCGCGGCACCGGATTCGGCGTGCTCGCAACGGTAAACGGAATCGGGGATTTCGCCTCCAGCGTGATCGTCGGCGCGCTCTGGACAGCGGTGGCACCCGCGGCGGGATTTCTCTATGGCGCGATCTTCAGCCTCGCCGGCGCCGCGCTGATTTATTTTTGGCGTTGACGCGCTGGCGTGTGGCAGGCTTCGCGGGCAGCCTTTTTTTTCGGGCGGCGACGGCGCGGAGCTCGCTGGCAGCGAGGACAAAAATAGCTGCTGCGTCCCGCGACAATCATGCGGCGAATCCATGCGCCACAGCGCGAGCATTTTTCCCCTTCCCGCTGATAGACGCGGTGGCGAAGCTGGAATTCGCCCCGCGCGCCTTCGGCATTCACGTAATCGGAGATTGACGAGCCGCCGAGACGAATCGCTTCGCGCAGCACATTTTGTACAGCACGGTAAAGGCGCGCGACTTCGTCGCTTTTCAGTGACGCGCCCAGACGCGCCGGGTGAATGCGCGCGCGCCACAGACTTTCATCGGTATAAATATTCCCCATGCCGCGGAAAACGCGCTGGTCGAGGAGCAGCGCCTTGATTCGCGCGCGGCGGCCCGACAAACGGATGTGGAATTCTTCCTGTCTTGCGTCGAGAGCATCGACTCCCAGCGCGCCAAGAATATTTTCGCTGCCCGATTCAGAGACCAGCGCCATGCGGCCGAAACGGCGAGGGTCCGTATAGCGAAGTTCGCGATCGTTATCGAGCGCGAACCATACGTGCGTATGCAACGCCGATGGCATCGCGCCGGGACGCACAGTGAGCTGGCCCGTCATGCCCAGATGAACGATCAAATGAAAGCGAACTGGTGCGAAGCCACTCTCGATTTGCGGCGCGCGATTCTTTTCTAGGAACACTACGAGAAATTTCCCGCGACGGCGCACTTCGACGATGCGGCAGCCGGGAACATTCTGTTCAATTGCCGCGGGATCGTCGATGAAATCCGTCTTGCCGAGGCGGACGCTCAGAATTTCGCGGCCGGGCAACAGCAATTGCAGCCCGCGCACAACCGTTTCGACTTCGGGAAGTTCGGGCAAGCGTCAATTCGGCAGAATGGCGAAAACGCGCACCGGTCCGCCGGAGCCGCCTTCGAGTTTTATGGGCGCAGCGATGATAAAGGCACCCGTGGCGGGCAGTTTATCCGCGTTCGCTATATTTTCGACGTGAAACAGGCCCGCAGGAAGTGTGGTGCGGTGCACCTCGAAATTCGCCGAAGGACCGTAATCTATGCTCAAGGTGTCGATGCACAGGCCGCTGACGTGCCGCGCAATCAAGAATTTCGCGGCAGCCACAGAATAGCCCGGAAAGTGCATCACGTTCTTCGCATCCATGTTGCGGTAACGCGTCTGATCGGGCCAGCGCGAACCCCAGCCAGTGCGTAGAATGACGATTGCACCCGGAGGAATGCGCCCGTGCAGCGCTTCCCATGCTTGCACGTCGGCGGTGGTCAATCGGTAATCGGGGTCCTTGGCGACTTTGTCGCGAATGTCGATCACCTCCGCAGGACCAAAAAACCTTTGTATCGGAATCTGGTCAAGTGTTTCCTTGCCCGGAGGAAAATGCGCAGGTGCGTCCATGTGCGTGCCGTAATGTTCGAGCATGGTGAATTTTCGAGTGAAGTAGCCCTGTTTCGCGGGCGTGGCGTTCACGACGGCCTCGAACGGATGGGTATCGCCGGGCCATGCAGGCGAATGGTCGTTGAGTGCGTATGTCATGTCCACCACATGCGTGCGGCCGGAAGAAATCCCCATGAGCGCGCTGCATATCGCTTGGTGCTTTTTGGTTTGCGCGCCAAGCGAGACGGCCATGGTCAACGCAGCAGCAAAAATAATTCCTCGCGCGGAAGCAGAAAATATTCTCACTTCATCCTCCCTTTTTCGTAAACGAAACGCGAAATTCCAAACTACTATGTTAATTCCAATTTCCGTTCTTGCGAGCGATTTAACGCTATGGCAGAGGAATGCCGGGCGTGGCGACAATTCCGGCAAGACGCAGAATCTCGGAATACTCCTCGCCGATCAAGGGAGAGATAGTGAGCCGCGGATTTTTCAGGAATTTGACCTTGCGCAGCAGACGGTCCTCGCGCAACTCCTCGAGCGAAACTTGGCGGGGCAAGCGTTCGAGCGCGCGCAGGTCAATCACCATCAGTTTCGATTCCGGATCGTGTGGATCGGGATACGGATCGCGCGTCACTTCGGCGATGGCGTAGAGAGCGTACTCTGGCTTGCCATGGTAGCAAAGCGCGCGGTCGCCGCGGCGCATCTGCTTGAGCTGCCGCAGGGCGTCGGGCTTGGCGCCGGCGTGCCGCCACATCTCCTTCCCTTTTACGAAAAGGGTGTCCCAATGGTAGATGCGCGGGTCGACGGCCAGCAGCCACTGATGAGGTCTGGTAACGGGGCGAGTCATAGACTGGCTGTAACTGGCGAACTATACATGGAAGCCCCCGAGAAACAATCAAAAATCTGAAGCTGCCTGCATAAATTTTCGGAAGTGCGATGCCGGCGTCAGCCAACGTCGACGAAGACTTCATCGCCACGCAGTTCGACAGGGTAGCACTGGACTCCGTCGGAAGGCTGCTGCGCCAGTTTGCCGGTTGTGACGTCGTACTGCCAGCCATGCCAGGGGCAACTGACCAACGTGCCGTCGAGCTCACCATCGCCGAGCGGTCCACCGTGATGCAGGCATACGCTGTTGATTGCAAATAACTTACCGCCAACGTTGGCGACGGCGACGGACTTCCCGCTGACCGGGATCTCGCGGATTTGGCCGCGCGGAATTTCCTCGATTTTAGCCGCGCGCTCAAATGCCATCGATTCCCTCTGCGCTTCGCCGTAGATGAACGAACCGTATTGTCAGGGCGGAGAGTATAGCCATGCAATGAAGCGAAATCAACCGAACCTGCGGCGACCAACAGATTCCCGCTGTTCTGACGCTTGTGACAAGTTTATGGATTTGATTGGCCAAAGATTATTTCGCTTCCGAAATTTACAGTTCGCCGTTCCGCCCCTGCTGGCTGTAACTGAGAATTGACGCTGCGCTAATCCAAGAGCAACTTTCCAAAGCAAAACTCCGCACTTGCCGAAGCCCGTTTTCAGTTTTCAGTCAGCTCACGGCAAAAAAGCAAAATTACGGGCATTCAAAAGGAGGGTTGGCATTCATGCGTAGGATTGTGGGTTTATGTGCGGCTGTATTCTGCTGTGTGTTTCTGGCTTGGGCGGCAGGACAGGGCGCCATTAGCGGAAAAGCGGTGGACGAGTCTGGCGCCGCGATTCCCAGTGCCAGCGTCTCCATTAGTGATCTCACATCCGGGGCAGTCGTTCGAACAACAACTGGGCCGGACGGCGAATTCCACGTCAGCAATTTGGTCCCGGATCGGTATTTAGTAGCCGTGGAGAAGTCTGGTTTCAACGCTTTTATACAACAGGTGTCGCTGGCGACGGAGTCGTCCGTCGTTGTCAATGCCAAAATGACAATCGCAACCTTGGCGCAGTCCGTCGTTGTGCGCGGCACAGTTGTACCCGGGGCCAGACCTATGCCGACCCGCACTGATGTGCTGCTCTCCAATCAGTCCATTCGCGTCTTGGATCGCAAGCAACTCGACGCGGCGGGTCCTGTCGCCGGTGGAGCGCAGATGATTGCGTACACGCCCGGCGCTAACGTCATCGGGTATGGACAAACCGGTGCGACGAAATACACGATCCAGTTGAACGGCGTCCATCAGGGCTGGGCCGGCGAGAACACTGGCTTCACTGGGCCGGGATCGCTTGGAGTCACCTTCGATGGCGTGCCCATCTCCGATGTGGCCACGGGTTTGTGGCAATCGGCCACCATGCCACAGAACCTCCTTATGCAGAATTTGGCGGTAACCTATGGGCCCGGATCAGCAGTCGACCGCTGGTACAACAACATCGGCGGCCAAGTGGAGTTCACGCCGATTCAGCCCACCGTGAGCCGTCACGTGAGCGCCTCGGCCACCTACGGAACCTATAACCAGAAGAACATCGCTTTCGTCGCGAATACGGGTGGGTTCCATGGCTGGTCAACGGTGATCGGCGGCGGTGTGGGCAGCGGCGACAGCTTTCGCCAGGCTCCGGACGGTTTTAAGAATCATGGAAGCGACGGCGCGGCTTTTATCAAGACGATAAGGATGTTTTCGGCCGGCAGTTTCGAACTTGGCAGCTACTACGCCAAGAGCGGCGGCTACCGCGCGCAAGTGATTCCTCTCACCGATCAGGGCATCATCGAGCCAAATGGGCAGAGCTACAGCCAAGCGACCAGTGGCTTCTATAGCTCTTTGCCCTACAACGCCTACAACAAATACGACACGAATGAAATGTGGATTCTCTATGGCCGTGAAAACCTACTGCTGAATTCCACAACTACTCTCTCTAATATGACCTGGTTCATGCACATTCGCCGGTTTCACAGGCGGCTGGCCGACATCTTCGCCGGCGGCCCGGGATCTGGACAGACCAACGAATGGAACAACCCGTACAGCGACGCTTTTGGAGACGAAATCTCGGTTTCGAAGGTTCTGCCCTTGAATACACTCGTCTTGGGCGGCTACTTCATCCACGAACTCTACAACACTCGGAATAACTTCTACGATCCCACCATCGGAGGAAACGGCGCTACCGCAACCGTGAATGTTGGCGGGAGGATTCGTTCCGGCTACTTTGATCAAGACGACGCTGCGTTCTTCGCGGAGGACGATTTCCACCCCATACCGCGGCTGCACATCACTCCTGGAGTTCGCTTGGTTGGTTTTCGGACTGGCTACTCCGACCAGGCCCAGCACGACTTCAATTTTGCGCCCCGCGTTGTCCTCAGTACGCACTGCGCGCTAAATCCCGTCACGGCCGATCCCTATAAGAATCTCTTCGGCCCACCAAACACGACAGAGCAGGGGTCAATCTGCGGCTCTCACTCCACGCGCAGCGACGTAGAACCCTCGATCAACGTGGGCGTCATGGCACTGCCCTGGCTGACGGTTTACGGTGGATACTCTACCCAGTTCCGTTCGCCCTCGGTCGGCGGTGGCGGCGGGATGTTCCAGAAAGTGGATCCCAATTTTTACAGTCTGGCGAAGGGCGCTTACAGCCAGGTTGGCTTCAAGATGCATTTCCAGGATGCCCCGGTGCTCAAGAACATGATCCTCGGCCTCGCGTACTACCATCTTGACTACACGAATCAGGAAATCGATTTCGAAACGGCTGCGGGCGTGCAAGTCTCAGGCGGCGGCAGTTCGACCTATCATGGAGTGAACGCCTTCTTCGACGATGATCCCGCCGGCAACCTGCATATTTTCGCCAACCTCAACGGCGAATCCGCGGTCTTTAGCAATTACATCGTGGGAGGTCCCAGTCTGGCTGAGTGCCAAGCGCAGGGATTGTCCTGTCTCTCCTACAACAATCTGCCGGTTTCGTACGTGCCGAGTGCCACCGTCAACGTCGGGGTGTATTACGGAATCGAGCGCCACGACCATGTGTTAATTGAGCCGCGTTTCTCGGTTGACTATTTGGGCTCGCAGCACCTCTTCAATAACCTGACCGGCGCACCCGACAACGCCACGATGCCGTCGTATACCACAGCGAATCTTTCGTTTACCGCCTCGCCCATTAAGTTCGTGAATTTGAGTCTTTCCGTGCAGAACCTGTTCAATAAGAAGTACAACAACTACGAATACATCTCCAGCGGCGGCTATTTCGGCACGGCGAACGCTGGATACATACTCGCCTATCCCGGGGCGCCGCTTTCCACGTACGGCACCGTCAGCTTTCAGTTCTGATGGAGCAAGGGGGCGAAACTAGGGCTTGGTGCCGTGGATGAGGAGAGCGCCTTCGCAGCGGAAGGCAGCCAGTTCAGTCGCGTCGCGGAACCACCGGCCTGTGTAGGTTTCGGGCGTTGGCGTGGGATCGGCAATGCGTCGGTGCGCAACGTCTTTGAAACCCGCACTGCCGAACAGAGCCGCCCATTCGTCGCCGGAAAGAAGATGCGTGGGGATTGTGAAAGTCTTGCTCCACTGGTGGCAATACAAATTGTCGCGATAATAATTGATCAGAATCCAGGCTGATCCGCCCGACCGAAGCACACGAAAGATTTCACGGATGCCTGCCGCAGGGTCCGGCCAATAGTAAGACGATTCGACAGAAATGACTTTGTCGAAAGAATTCGCGCTGCGCGGAATGGCGTCAACGCCGCCAACGACAAATTCGACGTTAAGCAAATTGGTGGCGCTGCGCCGCGCACGGCTGATCATCTCATCGGAGACGTCCATACCGATCACATGGCCCTGTGGGACGCGCGAAGCAATTTCGCGCACCAGCCAGCCGCCGCCGCAGCCGACGTCGAGTACTTCGTCGTGCGGGGCAATTTTCATCATCGCGAGCGTTGGCTCAACGATCGGGCGATGCTCTATCTCCATGCTCTCGCCCTTGCCTGCCTCGGCCCAGCGGTTGAATTCTTCACGAAGATTTTCGTTTTGCGCGATTTCCGGCATCGTCATCCTGCTGTCACATATTTTATGCGCGCTGAAGGGTACCGCGTTTCAAATCACGCGGCCACAACCCGAGCAAAACCGCGCCGCAGGCATCGCCGGCGTGCCGCATTGCTGGCAGTAGCGTCCCGGGCCCGCGACCATGAACACGGGCGCGCATGACCTCGACGTGCAGGCCCAGAAAAGCGCCGCGACCCAGCCGATAATCGTCCAACCGAGAAAGAAATTCAGCAGAAAGATGCCGAGCGCATCGCGCTTGTTGTGGCCGATAATCGCCGGCAAAAAGTACAAGAGAACCAGAACAAGCAGGCCCATAGTCGCACCTCTCTAGCTGAAGTTACGCTACCGGCAGGCGAAATGTTCCCGCCGACGGTTCTAATTCTCCACTTTTGCCAGAAGCTTCACGAATTTCTCCTGGCGACCCTGCTGATCCAAGCCGTCGTTCGCCTCGGCGATTTGCGTCTGGTTCATGGAGCAGAATTTGGGGCCGCACATGGAGCAGAACTTCGCATCTTTGTAAAAATCGTCGGGAAGTGTTTCGTCATGCATGGCACGCGCAGTCTCCGGATCAAGCGAAAGGTCGAACTGCTTATTCCAGTCGAACAAAAATCGGGCGTAGCTAAGCGCGTCGTCGCGATCGCGGGCTCCGGGACGATGCCGCGCCACATCCGCCGCGTGCGCTGCGATTTTATACGCGATCACGCCCTGGCGAACGTCATCCGCGTTCGGCAAACCGAGGTGCTCCTTCGGCGTGACGTAACACAACATCGACGCGCCGTGCCAGCCGATCATCGCCGCGCCTATCGCGCTGGTGATGTGGTCGTAGCCGGGCGCAATGTCCGTGACCAGCGGCCCCAGCGTATAGAACGGCGCTTCGTGGCACATCTCGTTTTCTTTTTTCACTTGCAGTTCGATCTGATCCATCGGGATGTGCCCCGGGCCTTCGATCATCACCTGCACATCGTGCTTCCAGGCTTTGGTCGTGAGTTCACCCAGAACTTTCAATTCGGCGAATTGCGCTTCGTCGCTGGCGTCCGCGAGCGAGCCAGGACGCAGGCCGTCGCCCAACGAAAAGCTGACATCGTGTTTCTTGAAAATTTTGCAAATCTCGTCGAAATGCTCGTACAGGAAATTCTGCTTTTTGTGATGGCTCATCCAGACAGCCAGCAACGCGCCGCCACGGCTGACGATTCCCGTGATGCGATTGCGGACCATGGGCAGAAACTCGCGCAGCACGCCTGCGTGGATGGTCATGTAGTCGACGCCCTGCTCCGCCTGTTCTTCGATCACTTCGAGCATCAGCTCGATCGTCAAATCTTCCGTGCGGCGCACGCGCGAAAGCGCTTCATAAATCGGCACGGTGCCGATGGGCACGGGCGAAGCGTCGATAATTGCTTTGCGGATTTTCGGGATGTCGCCGCCGGTCGAAAGATCCATCACGGTATCGGAGCCGTAGTGCACAGAGCGATGCAGTTTTTCGAGTTCGTCCTCAATCTTCGATGTGGTGGCGGAATTTCCGATGTTGGCGTTGATTTTGCATTTGAACGCGACGCCGATGCCCATCGGCTCAAGATTCCGGTGATGAATGTTGGCAGGGATGATGGCGCGCCCGCGCGCGACTTCGTCACGCACTAACTCCGCCGTGACTTTTTCGCGTTTCGCCACGTACTCCATTTCTTCCGTGACGATTCCCAATCGCGCATAGTGCATCTGCGAAACGTTACGATTCCCGTTGACGCCCGCAGTTTCCAGCCGCTTCTCAATCCATGCATCTCTCAACGCCATGATTTACCCCCGTTACAAATACAACGATACAGATATCGCGAAGCGAGCTCCCTGATTGCCCGCGATGAAAGTTTATTATCGCATCGCCAGCAGTCGCCATCAACCTGACGCCACGCACAGCGCGGTGCCTCGCTGGTGAGGCAATATATCCAATGGTATCATTCGCGCAAGCATCACTGGAGGTGAACCATGCGCGCCTCGAAGCTTTGCGTCTTCCTCGGACTCGTCGTAACGATCACCCTTCTCAACGGCTGTGCTTATTCGCTTCACCCGCTCTACAATACAAGTGACAACGTCCGCGAACCCGGCCTCGCCGGAACCTGGCTCGACAAAGACAACAACAAAATCCAAGTTCGGGAAAACGCCGACGGAACTTATGAAGCCACCGGGACAGACTCAAACTCCCATGTCGAACAGCACTACAAGGTGAGCCTGGTCCGCCTCGGAGGTAATCTCTTCGCCGACGCGATTTTCGATAACCAATCTTTGAATGGCAAGAACCTTCATCTCCCCGATGGTGTCGTGCCTCTGCATCTCTTTTATAAGATTTCGCTAAGCGGGGACACGCTCCAGACCGCGCAATTGAATCACGATTGGCTTGTTCAGCAGTTCGATGCCAAGAAGATCTCTATTGCCCACGAGAGTATGGGCGACGATTCAGATTCCGATATTCTATTCACGGCATCCCCTGGCGAATTGCAACGGTTTATGCAACAGATCGCGGATACGCCCGGCGCATTCAACAAACCCGACGTCGCGTATCGCCAGAAACCAGTGGGAGTCGGAGTTAAATGAGGCCCGGGCTTAGCGTGATTGACTTAGCTCATCCGAGCGCCGCCGGGCGCGCCACTCTTCGGCGGTGATTTCCCAAATCTCGGTCGGGAAACGGCCGCCAACATAGTCGCGCTCTTCGGTGGCGACCACGCGCATGCCCTGCTTTTCCGAGATGCACCGCGACGCCGCGTTGGCGATGGCCTTTGGCACGCGCAGAACAGGAAATTTCAGCGCGTTGAACCAGTAATCCGTCACCGCGTCGCATGCTTCCGTCATCAGGCCGCGCCCTTGCCACGGCGGGCTCATCCAGAAGCCGCGATTCTCCGTTTCGCCTTTGATCAAACTGATAAAGCCGATCATTTGCTCCGGTTCGGTCTTCAGTCGCAGCGTCCAGTGCCATGCTTCGCCACGCGCGATGGCTGGCAGAGCCATATCACGGACGTATTGCAACGCACCGTCGGCTGGATACGGCCACGGAATCGCGTTCCGCAGATACCGCACGATCTCCCAACGCGGAAACAGGATTTGAATCTGTGCGGCGTCAGCGAGCTCGAGAGGCCGCAGCAAAAGCCGCGGCGTTTCCAGTGTGTGTGTCATGTCTTTGTAGCTCAGGTCCCGCCGCGACGCTGTCGGTCGCGGCTAACCTGAGGCTTTTGTAATTCGCGCGCTTCGTTTACTGCGCTGCGGCGTGCAGGCTCGGCGCGGTCAGCAACTCGATCAGCTTCTCGGGTTCGCTGACGGGCGCGTGACATGACGTCCCGACGCACACAAAAGCCTGCGCCACGTTCGCGCGTCCCTGAGCGAAAAGATGCGGAATGGTTTCTTTCAGCGCGGGCGCGAGCGCATCCGCCGCAACCGTTTCCGGCGTGACGCGCAGCACTGCTTTGCCAAATCGATACACGGAATTCGCCGCGGCTTCGAGCGCGGCCGCTTTCGCATCGCCCGCCGCACCCGTGATTACAACTTGCATCGTGTGCCGCGAATGCAGAACTGCGGCAAGCCCATACGTCGCGGCGTAAAGGCCAAACTGCGGCGCAAGTTTTGCAAACGCTTCGAGCGTGCGCTGCGCCCATTCGCGATAGAGCGCGTCGCCCGTGAAACCGTAAAGCCGCGCGAGCACAATCGCGGCCGCCGAGTTCGTGCTCGGGGTCGGCGAATCCTGAAACGCCTTGCGGCGCACTTCGAGGCCGCCCATCGGAGGCGCGTCGGAAGCGCGATCAAAAAATCCTCCGCCTTCCGCATCGCCATATTTTTCGATGGCAAGCTGCATCGTACGTTCGGCAAACGCGAAATAGCGCCGGTCGAGCGTGACTTCATACGCATCGAGCAGCGCCGCCGCCGCAAACACTTGATCGTCAAGCAGCCCTGCCACGGCAGGCAAGCCGCCAATGCTTTCCGCATCCGTGCGTGACGTACTCGCCCCAGCCTGCGGCACGCGATGGCAAAAACCTTTCTTCTCGTCCCACGCGTCCGCCAAAATCCGCTCGAGCGTCTTTAACGCAAATTCGCGGCAATCGTCGCGCCCAAGCACGCGCCCTGCTTCCAGAAACGCCGAAACGAACATCGCGTTCCAGCTTACGTAAACCGTCTGATCCACGGCCGGAGCGGTACGATTCGCGCGCGCCGCGAGCATTTTCCCTTTTGCGCGCGCAATCACAAACCGTGCGTCACTCGCGTTAAGGCCGCTGCGCTTCGCAATGTCTTCAGCCGTGCTCGCGATCCACAGAACATTTTTCGCCGGATTGTGATGCATCTCGCCCACTGGCCCAACGTCGTAGACCTCCTCCATTACCCGCGCTTCCTCCGGCGTCAAAGCGACGCGCAGCTCGTCAAGTGTCCAGGTGAAATAATCGCCGTCATCCTCGAGCGAAATGTCCGCGTCTTGACTTGCGTAAAAGCCGCCGTGCTCGCGATCGGACATCGCGTCGAGAACCCAGCCGATGATTCCCTCGGCGGTCGCGCGAAAAAGCTGCGTCTCGCCCGCTGCGTCGGCGCCGTCGCCCCGCATGTTCGCGACTTCAAACGCGTGCAAATAATTTTTCAGCAATTCCGAATTGTCGTAAGACATTTTTTCGAAGTGCGGCACGCACCATCGTTCGTCGACGGAGTAGCGATGAAATCCCCCTGCAAGCTGGTCGTAGACGCCGCCCAGCGCCATTTTCTCAAGCGTTCGATTCGCAACGAGCAGCAGATTCGCGTCGCGCGAAGTCTGTCCCAGTTCGAGCAGCAGATCGATCGCCGCAGGATGCGGAAATTTAGGCGCTTGACCGAAACCGCCATTACGCGAATCGAAATTGCCAATGATCGAAGCGCACATTACTTGCACGATCGCCGGATCGAATGCGCCGCGCGCGTTTGTAAAATTCTCCGCCTGGCGTACAGCGTCTTCGAGCGCCAGCGCCGAGCTATCAATCTCACTTCGCTTCGAACGAAACGCCTCCGCCACGGCAACAAGGATGCGCTTGAATCCGGGCCGCCCCATGGCGTCTTCTGGCGGAAAATACGTGCCCCCAAAAAATGGCTTGCCATCCGGCGTCAGAAACGCCGTCAGCGGCCATCCGCCCTGACCGGAAAGCGAGCTGACGGCGGCTTGATAGCGCGAGTCCACGTCTGGGCGCTCGTCGCGATCCACTTTCACAGCCACATAAAATTGATTGATGAGTCCGGCGATTTCCGGATTTTCGTAGCTCTCGCGGTCGATCACGTGGCACCAGTGGCACCACACCGCACCAATATCGAGGAGAATCGGCTTCGCTTCCGCGCGCGCCTTGGCGAACGCCGCTTCGCCCCATTCGTGCCAATCCACGGGCTGGTGCGCCGCCGAGCGCAAGTACGGGCTTGCGGAATTTTTCAGGCGGTTTGCCGGGGCTTCGCTCACAAATTCCTTTCAGGTAGGAAAACGTAGTGCGTCAGAAATTTGACACTGGCGCCGCGGCGGAGTTACTGAATCGGACTGCGATAATCGGCGTCGCGCGGATCAATCGGCCTGCGCCCCGCAAATCCTTCATCCTGCCGGTGATAAAAGCGTATGCGGTCCTCGCCCACGCGCCAGCAAAAATAAATATCTTCATCATTCAGCCGCGCGGGAAAATCGAGCAGGCCCACATCGAGGTCTTTCACCACGCATCCGGTCGCGCTGATGCGTTCGACGGCCGACTCGACGGATTTTTCGTGCCGGTTGCGCTCCAGCCGTTGTTTGGCCGCTTCGTCGTAATCGAAGCGCATCCCGCCCATCATCTGTATCCGCGTGGCGAGCTCGCCCAGCTTTTCGTCCAACTCGCCCATGCGCCGCCGCTCCTCCATCGCTTCGAGGAGCAACGGTTCCAGTTCGATGCGCGTGCGCTCGGCTTCGGTCAGCGTGAAAAGCCTTTGTTCTTCGTCCGACATTCCCCGTCCGCCATGGTCCCAGCTCAACTACGTTCAACCACCAATATAGACCATCGTCCTAGACGGCGGAACAAAATCAGGCTCGTTGATCCGGTGACCCGCTTCTTTTTCCATCACGATGCAGCGAATCTCGGTGACGATTTCCTGATCGGTCGCACCGCCGCGCAGGAGGCCCTTCAAATCGTGATCGTCCTTGCTGAACAGGCAGGTGCGCAGCTTTCCGTCGGCGGTCAGCCGGATGCGCGAACAGAATCCGCAGAAGGGCTGCGACACGGGCGCGATCAGCCCGATTTCTCCGCGCCCGTCGGTAAAGCGATATTTGCGCGCCGTTTCGCTGCGCTCGTGCGCGATGGGAACCAAGTGCCAGCGTGCTTCGATCCGCCGTCGAACTTCCTCCGCGGGCACAAAGAGATCACGTGTCCACGCGCGGTCCGCGTCGAGCGGCATGAACTCGATGAAGCGCATAATCAGGTCGCGTTCGCGCGCGAATGCCGCAAACGCCTCCACTTCATCGTCGTTCAGCCCGCGCACCAGCACGGCATTCACCTTTACCGGACGCAGCGGCGACGCTTGCGCGGCGTCGATTCCCGCCATCACGCGATCGAACGACCGCGTGCGCGTGATTTTCTCGAACCGTCCGCGGTCCAGCGAATCGAGACTGATGTTGATGCGGTTCAATCCCGCGCCGACGAGACGTTCGCAGCGCTCCGCGAGAAGCTGTCCATTCGTGGTCAGCGAAATATCTGGCACGCCCAGCGCGCGCAGTCGCGAAATAAATTCCTCGACGCCCGGCCGCACCAGCGGCTCGCCTCCGGTGACGCGCACTTTTTTGATTCCCAAACCAACGAGAATTCGCGCTAGCCGTTCGAGCTCGTCCCAGCTCAGCAGGTTATGCTCGGCCATGTGATTTTCAGGGTTCGCCGAGCGGCAGTAGACGCAGCGAAAATTGCAGCGGTCCGTCACGGAAACGCGCAAGTCCGTAATCTGCCTGCCGAATTTGTCGACCAGCTTTGCGCTCATTGTGTCCATGGTTGAATGAAAATCACGCATCCAGTTTGGATTCCTGTCGTTCGCTCTTCGATTCTGCGCGATCGTCGGCCTAAAATAAAAATGCCCAATTCCGTGATTGGAGTTGGGCAGAAAAACCGCGACGCTTCGCGCGTCCGGTGTGTCTCCTTTCCAAATCACGGCTCTCCGTGAAGGGAGGCCCGGGAGTTTCCGCCCGAACCCTGAACGCCCGCGAGAGCATTTCGCCTCGCATGCGTTTCCCGCGCCGTTTGAATAGCGCAGGTCGTCCTCGAAACCATGGATTTTCTCTTCCGCAAGCTCCGAGGATCGGAGAATTCAAAGCTGATTCTACGCCGCTTTCGGATGCGGCGCAAATTGGGTCGTTAGGCTCAATCGGCGCGGTGCTAGACGTCACTTCATCGCCTGGCTAAGCTCCTTCTGCCCGTGGTACGGCTGAGATTCGAGCTCTTCTTCCCCCCTCAACAAATGCAACACAGGAGTGGTCGCCACAGTGGTCACCACGGCCATCAAGACGAGCATCGTGAACAGAGTGGGCTTTAGCGCTCCCAGATCCAGCGCGACGTTCAGGACGATCAATTCCATCGAGCCGCGCGTGTTCATCAGAATGCCGAGAGAGGCGGATTGACGCCACGACAGGCCTGTTATCCTTGCCGCCGCGCTGCTGCCGCCAAATTTTCCCACTGACGCCACCAGAATAATCAGGCCACAAACCAGCCATTCATTCAGCCCGTTTACCAAGCCGATCTGCGTGCGCATTCCGGTGAACGCGAAGAACGCCGGCAATAGCAGCACGACGACAAGGTCATGAATCTTTGCCGTGACGTCGCGCGCCAGCGCCGAGTCATGCGGAATCACCGCGCCCAGCAGAAACGCCCCAAACAGGGCGTGGATGCCGATCGCGTCGGTCGACAGCGCCGCGAGCAGCAGCGCCGCGAACACAATCACCATGGTGCCTTGTGTCGTCTTCTTGTCGCGAACTCGTTTCCGCACCAGCCACTTCATGGCCGGCTGAACAAACTTGAAAATGCAGAAGATGAAAAATGCCGTCAGCCCGACGGTCAGCAGCACTCGTCCGGGCTTGGCGGCGGCGATGCTTACAACCAGAGCGAACAGGCACCACGCCGTCACGTCGTCCACCGCCGCGCAGGCGAGCGCGATGGTTCCCATGCGCGTCTTGTGCATTCCGCGGTCGGTTAGAATCCGCGCCAGCACGGGAAATGCCGTCACAGACATCGAAACGCCCATGAACATCGCAAACACCGTGAACGGAACATCCCGGGACGAATACCTGGGATAAAGATAAAGCGCGAGCACTGATCCGAGCAGAAACGGCGTGATGATGCTGGCGTGCGAGATCGCGACCGATGCGTGAGTTCTCCGGCGGAGCAACTGCGTGTCGAGCTCGACGCCCACCAGGAACATGTACAGGATGACGCCCACTGACGCGATGATGTTCAGATACGGCGCCACGGTCGCGGGCAAGATGAAGCTTGATGCCGTAGGCGCGAGCCGCCCCAGCAGCGAAGGACCCAGCGCGATTCCCGCTATCACCTCGCCAATAACTTCAGGCTGATGGATTTTTTTGAATACGGCTCCCAGCGCGCGAGCGAAAACAATGATGATAACCAGGGCTAGAAGCACATGCGCGAGATCACCCGATGCCGCTGCCTGCGCGATCCTGCCAAAACGCACCGGGCCGCTTTGTTGCGGGGCCGTGAGGAACTTTTCCGGCCGTCTTGACGACTACAAACAGCCCCACCGCCCCAGCGACCATCGCCGCATAGATCAGAGCCGCTCGCGAAGAGGTCTTCTCCGTACCCCCTTGCACCATTATGTCTTGCCGATCTGGCGGTATAGGCATGGGTGAGGCTCTTCAATACTCTCTCTAGATTATTCGCATTTGTCCATCTCCACAAAATTCCCGCGAGCAGGAATGCTGGGTCGAATTCATGGGCGTTTCGGCCGCGCTAAGGGCAACGCCTCAGTCCGCGGCGCTGGATGCACTAGGGATTGCCACCGGCTCCGCCGGCAGCCGGCTGAAGGCTCGCTTCAACAAGAATGGGGTGACCAGTGTCGTCACAGTCGCCATCAAGATCAGCACGGTAAACAGTTGCTGGTCGATAAATCCCCTGGCCAGCGCAATATTAGCGATAACCAGCTCCATGATGCCGCGGCCATTCAGGCCAATGCCCAGCGCCCAACTCTCGTTGCTCGGCATTTTCGCCATCCGCCCGCCCAGGTAACCTCCAAATATCTTGCTGACAAACGCGGCCACCAGCACAGCCGCAACCAGTGTCCAATTCCTCAGGCTTGAAGCGTCGAATTCCAAACCGATCGCGGCGAAAAAAATCAGGCCCCAGGAATCCCATGGTTACATTCGACGCCGTTTTCTGAACCTCCTCGAAATTGGCGCGTCCCAAAACCGCGTAACTCAGCAGCATGGAGCCAAAAAATGCGCCCACGATAAAATCCAGCCCCAGAATTTGGGAAAAAGCTGCAAATGCCATGACAAACAGAAAAACAACGGCGAAGAGCGATTCTTTCCCCTTCAGATGCACAACCAAGCGGTCAACCAGGTTCCGGGAGCGCACAAATCGCTTGCCCGAATGGCGTTTGATCAGGCGAGATACGGTGATGAATCCCGCCATAAAGACGATAGCTTTCAGCAGCGCCAGCCCCAAAGACACGAGCAGGCTCCGCGACACAGGCCCCGCACCCTTCACGTCGACAATCACGCCCAGCATCAGCAGCGAAATCACATCGTTCATCACCGCCGCGCCGATGATTTTCTGTCCGATGTCCGTTTGCAGCTTGCCCAAGTCCATCAAAATTCGAACGCTGACCGGCAGCGCCGTGATTGCGATGCATAGGCCGACGAAAATCTCGCGCGTGCGGTCCATTCCAAACGCGATTCCAACGCCGATCCCGAGAATCAGCGGAACGGTGAAGCCCGCTACTCCCACCAAGGCGCTCCGGCCACGAAAAGATTTCCACAGGACATCCAGATCCATTTCCATACCGGCGAGAAACACCAGCAGCAGCACACCCAGGTCCGCCAGCGCCTTGATTTCAGGAGTGAAATGGACCAATTTCAGCACAGAAGGGCCTAGCAGTATCCCTGCCGCGATCTCTCCGATCATCGCCGGTTGCCCAAAACGCTCCACGACCTCTCCGATCATCCGGGAGAGAATCAGAAGCAAGAGAAGGCTTTCAATCAGGGGCACAAAAACTCCGTATCGGCTGACGTGAAGGGTTGGAGCGTGAAGTGTAGCTTCCCGATGCTGTGAAGTCGAGAGGAAATGGGAAAATCACCAGCCCTGAACTCGGGCTAAAATAGGTATTCGAAGAATCGCTTGGTGTTCTGAGTCAGAAGTTCGTTGCATGGTTTTCAGGGGGTCGGAGCTTTAGCTCCGACAATAAGCTGTCGCAAGTTCAGGGGTTTTAACCCCCGAGGACCGCCAAGAATATGCAGCGAATTTGCAACTCACCACACTAGCTACAAAATCAAAATACGTCGCCCGCCCGCATATCCATCGCACCTACTTCGGGTGCGTTTTACTTCGAATGGTTCGAATTTTCGCCCGCGTGGAACGTTGTCCACGGATCCGAAGTCATGTCGTGCAGTTCCGGCGCTTGCCAATCGTATTGCGGATGCGCGGCGAGAAACGGCTTGGCGTAAAAAGTTGCGCCGCAGGGATGTCCCGTGTGCGCCACCAGGCTCATCTGTCCCGCCATTTTGCTGTCCGTCACTTTGCCCTGCACCGCGCCCATGGGATCATACGGCTTCACGCCCCATCCCTTATCGCCATTCGGTGAAGCGTCGCCGTGGCCGCACAGTGTGCGGACATCCGCGCCCTGTTTTTTGGAGTACGCGTCAAAATGGTCGCTCTCGAATTTCTCGGCGAGCGCGACGTCGATCTTGCCCTTATATTGCTTCATCAGCTCATCCCAGCGGACGTGGCGCGCATTCGGGGATTCGGTGGCGTCATTCACATTGAATGTTGTATCGAGCTTCGTCACTTGAGGATCGCTTGAGAAATTCGAGCCGACGAAATATCCGTCCTTCGTTCGGTACAATTTATAAGCCTTCAGTCCCAGCTCGAATTGCGCAATTTCGCCCGTCTTGCGGTCGCCGAGCAGCCAGTCGTTCGCGTACCCGCCGTTGTTTCCATCGAGCATGATCTTCACGTAATCGTCGATGGAGCCCGCGTATTGCAAAGCTTTCCGCGAACGCACGAATTCGGGTATGCCGTTGGGATCCCATCCATGAAAATCCGAAATGGTGGTCTCCGTGACCATCAAGCCGTCGGAATTGATTCCAAAATCGTCGTCGCTGGTGATCACTCCGGGAAAACCATCCATGATCATGCGATAGCCGTGCTGCGGCACGATATCGAACATGATTCGCCAGCGCTCGCCGACCATGTAGTTGGTCCAATTATTGTGCGCGATGACGATTTGCCCATCTTTCGTCCATCTGCCCGTGGCGACGAAAGCGCTGCAATGTCCCTTCACTTTCATGTCCGCCACGCTCTGCGCCTTCTCCGTCTTGTGATGCTTGTCGTACCAGGGCACGTAATAATCTGGCAGTTCCTCAAACGCGTTCAGCGCCACCACGTCGTCGAGAGTCATTTTCACGCCGTGAGCGTTGAGACCTTCGGTGATTCCTTTCAGTTCCGCCTGATACTCGGCGCCGATGTGCGGCCACAGCATGTCGTGAGCGGCGTGCTGGAAAAAGCCCCAGTCTTTCTTCGTCGTGTGCGTGTCGTCGAGCTTTACGGCTGCAAAGGCGTCGGCGATTTCCGGGGCAAGCAGATAGCCATGTTGGAAGCCGATCTGTTCCGGCGAGCCTTGCAGGTGCACGTAAGTCCAGCCGCCGCGAGCAAAGCGATACGCTCCGGCAAGGCGAGGATCGCTCCCCGCCTGCATCGCGCGCGAGGTGCGCGTGACCGTTGATGCAGCTTCGGTGAGCCGTACGCCCTGCAGCAACAGCGAGTAGGACACGACCACCAGCACAGCCAGCGCCAGCAGTGCCGTCAAAAGATGCCATCGCCTCGACGCCATCATTGCCCCCTGAGAAGCTTTCGAAAGTATGCCCGCATCTTAATGCGCCGCCGCAACCCAAGTCAACGCGAGCCGCACGCTGGCTCGATCCAGGTAATCGCGCCCACGGAGCGCCGTCGAATCGCGGTCGGTTCCCCGTTCATCCAACTATCGACCGCAAAAGTCCTAATCGATTTTGCAAAAATGTGACGCGATGGGTGAAATAAAAAGGAGAAACGTGATGGCGAAAATGAAAGTGGCGCAGGTTACGAAGGCGGGTGGGGATTTTGAGATTGTAGAGCGGGAGATACCACAACCGCCGCCAAAACAAGTGCGGATTCGGGTGCAAGCGTGCGGGATTTGTTTTAGCGATCATCTGGTGAAAGACAATCTGTGGCCTGGTCTTCAATATCCCCGTGTGCCGGGGCACGAAGTCGCGGGCGTTATCGATGAAGTGGGCGCGGGCGTGACGAATTGGAAAAAAGGGCAGCGCGTCGGCGTGGGGTGGCACGGCGGGCAGGACGGGACGTGCATCGCGTGCCGCCGCGGAGACTTCATCAATTGCGCGAACCTGAAAATTTCTGGGATCAGCTACGACGGAGGGTATGCGGAATACATGGTCGCGCCGCTGGAGGCACTGGCGTCCCTGCCGGAAGGCTTGGATTTTGCGGAGGCAGCGCCGCTGATGTGCGCAGGAATTACGACGTTCAATGCGCTACGGCACGCGGGCGCTTTGCCGGGCGATGTGGTCGCGGTGCAGGGAATCGGCGGGCTGGGACATCTCGGAATTCAGTTCGGCAATAAGTTTGGATACAACGTGGTGGCAATTGGACGAGGGCCGGCGAATGCAGCGCTTGCGAAAAAACTGGGAGCGAGCACGTACATCGATAGCCAGGCGACAAACGCCGCAGCAGAACTGCAGAAGCTGGGCGGCGCAAAAGTGATTCTGGCGACGGCGCCGAGTTCGAAGGCCATGTCATCGCTGGTGGACGGGCTGGGAGCAAACGGGAAAATGATGGTGGTGGGCGCGACGATGGAGTCGATCGAAGTATCGCCAATTCAATTGATCAGTGGTAAGAAAAGCATCCAAGGATGGGCCTCAGGAACCCCCATAGATATTGAAGATACGCTGCGGTTCGCGGAGTTGACGGGCGTGCGGCCGATGATTGAAAAGTATCCGCTGGCAAAAGCGAATGAGGCGTACGCGCGCATGGCGAGCGGGAAGGCGGAATTTCGCGCGGTGCTGACGATGTAAACTGCAGGCCAGAAGTTTTGCGCGAAACGCGCGCAAAGCGGAAGTGACGGGCGGGCTGTACCTCCGGCGCTGCCGGTGGGGCCGCTCAGTCCTTGCCAACTGACGAATCACTGGATGGTACTCAGAAGATACGGCCCAATTTGTGGCCGAAGCCGTCGAACATGTATGCCACTCCCATGCGCAAGACGAATGGGTCGCTGACGTCGGAGAGTCCGAAGGCCGGCTCAACACGCAGGGACCAGTGCGAGGTGACGTCATAGGTGAGCACGGGGCCGAGGTATTGCTGCTGGCGGTGCCAGTAGAAGCCGAACTGGTCCGTGTTCCCCAACGCACCAATCATCTCGACGCCGTAGCCTAAGCGCCGCATGGAAAGAGCGGCCGGCGGCGGGGTGCTTGCCATGCCCGGCATCGGCGACACAGTCATCGCCATCAATGCAGGCTGGCGGAACAGGCCTACCGCGTAACCAAAATTGTTGCCGTGCGGCGCTTCCAGGCCGGTTTCGTTGATGAAATTGAACGTCGCGTTCAGCCGGCTCCAATTATGATAGACAATCAGGCGCTGCTCGAAGGTGCGCGCCGGTGTATTGCGCGCGATCCCCAGCGGCCCGGACAGATCTTCGGGGCCAAAACCGCTGACTTCCATCTTGTACAGTCCCGCTTCATTCAAGTCCTCGAATTCACCGTAGAGGGTCAAATTCAACAGGTGGTCGCGCTGCAGGAGATGGAAGTACGTGTTGACGCGCAAGCCGCCATAAGTGACCGGCATGCCAAAAATTTTCTGACCCTCGACCATGAAGCCGGCGGTCCAGCGCGGAGTGATGCCGTACTCCGCCATCAGCATTCCGGTGAAGAAATTGTTTCCCTGCCGCGCTCGCTGGAAATCCGGCAAGACCATGAGCATCAGGCGGTCTTTCCCGACCGGGTAATTAATCGTTGTGAAGTAAGGGTTCATCTGCGCGTGCAGCGAAACCGGCATCGCGGCCCACAGCAGACCGGCGAAAAGAACTGTTTTCCAATACTTGAAATGCGTGAACACATTGTCCCCCTGAATTCCGATCGTCTCGCGCGCCGATTCCGCTGGATATGAAGCGCGGTCAGTGGTGGATCGAGACATAAAAAAGCGACGGACTGCCTTTGCAGGAAGGGGGGACAGCTAGATACGAAGGGGAATGGCAGAAATCGCAGACGCGAGGGCGCCGCGATTTGCCGAACTAGCAAGCTTAATAGCTTTTGAGGTTGAGTGTGAACCGCTTACCGCTGCGGAAGAGCTGGTCGCGGCTGTGCGCGGGAACGCAGAGGCGGAAAGATTTTCCGGGGCGACCGTCGCGGAAACGGACGCCGCTTCAAACCCAAAGGCGCTGCACGAACCGGGCATAGGAGGATTCGTCATATGCCGGTGCGGTGCCGGCGTGTTTGGCATCGGCATGTTGGGCATCGGCATGCCATGTCGCTGGCAACAGGCGTGCAAATTTACCGCCTGGCAGTGGACGCCACACGCGGCCGCGACGGCTGGAGTTGCCGTCCACAGAACGATCATGGCGAGAGCAGCCCACGGGCGGCCCGAAACGATCACGGACTGCCACAGGCGACGTGCTGCTCGAACGCCGGGATCCGCCGAACGTGGCGAAGAAAACATAGATTCAGTGTACGTGTTCTGATCGCCGAACCGCAAGGAGTTCCGTTTGCTCGGTTCACACGCTCAGACGGAACGGCGCGGCGGTTGTCATTTGGCAGCGCCAACGGACGGAGACGCGGAGGAGGAGAGGAAATCGTTGACGACCTGGACGAATTTCGCAGTCTCTTCGAAGAAGGGCATGTGGCCGCTTTTTTCGAAGACGACGAATTTCGATCCGGGAATGGCCTGGTGAATTTTGTAGGCGATCACCGGCGCGACGTTCATGTCGAAGCGCCCGCACATGACTAATGTCGGAAAACGGAATTTTTTGATCTCGGGATTGAGGTCGAAGCGCGCGACGTCGTGATTTACCGCGCGATTGATTTCGTAATATTCCTTGTCGTTGGCCATTTTGGCCGCGAATTCGTCGCGGTGCTCGGTTGAATAAAAGAGCATGGATTCGTAGAGTGTAGTGGCGGCTTCGCGGGCCGCGGCGGAATCCTTCTCGTTCAAGTTGGCGACGAAGGCGTGACTATCTTCACGCGCGGTCACGTCGGGATAAACGTCCTTGAAAAGGAAAAGCGTATCGCTCCAGCGTGGAGCAGCGGAGTCGGAGATGATGAGGTGGACGATGTGTTCGGAATAGCGTGCGGCGTAGGCCATGGCGAGAAAACCTCCCCACGAATGGCCCATCAGATCGATTTTGTCGAAGCCCAGATGCGCGCGAAGGGCGTCGAGGTCATTGATCTGGTCGGCGAGGGTGCAGGACTGGCCGGGCTTGAGCGGGCCGGAGCGGCCTGTGCCGCGCTGGTCCCACATCACGATCTTGCGACTTTTCGCGAGGGTGTCCCAGGCGTCCGAGACGAGAAGGTATTGGTGGTCGAAGCCGGGGCCTCCGTTGGCAACGAAGAGCGGCGTGCCGCTGCCCGAACCGAACATTTCGTAGTAGATGGTCGCGCCGGGAGCATTGAAGGTTGTGCCATGCTCTTCATGAGCCGAGACAACGGGCACAACAAGCGCCGTACAGCAAATGGCTAACGCGGCAATGGTAAGCAGATTTTTCGAAGCCGCGAAATTTTTGCGAAGGCGTGCACAAATGATATTTAGCATGGGACGCTCCCGATGGAAATTGTTCTGCGTGAGACTCGGAACCGGAGAGACTAGCAGTTCCGGACGCCGGAGGCTAGAGGTTTGAGGGATGGGAGTTGAAGGTTGGGCAGTGACGTCCGGCTAGTGGCAGCCGCAGGAATGGGGCGTGCAGCCGCAGCCGCCCGAAGCGGCCGGGGATTCCACGGACGCACTACTTGAGGTGCCGCTGCCGGTGTGCGCGGCGAAAGTCGAGAATTGAATAGTGGAGCGAGCACTGCCGCACTTAGGGCATTCGGGCGCGGCATTTTTTGCGGTGACGATTCGTTCATAACGCGCTTTGCAATCGTCGCAAACGTATTCGTAGATGGGCATCGCAGTTTCCTTCCTGTTCGGCTCACCATTGTACCTGAAGATCGCGAAAACTGTGTTTTTGTACCGATTAGAATCGCAGGTCGCTGTTTGTTTTGTGCGAGTTACGGGCGATTCTAATAATTTGCTGTACCGATTAGAAATGCTGCAAGCCGGGCGGCGCGAGGCCGCATTACGCGGATGACGGTAAAAGCCGGAGCGAAAGCCGGTTAATCCGTTAGCCGACGGCACACCCGTCATTGCGAAAACCCCACCCTTCGCGAAAGGCGCTTAAGATGGGGCACCCGCAAAAGCTGATTTAGTCAGCGGCGACGGGTTCGGGGTTCATCGGGCCCTACAAAAGAAGCTCAACAGTAAAACGGCCTCGGTGGTAAGCCGAGGCCGTCGAAGAACGAAGCGATTTGAAATCGAGCCGCTTAGTGGCCGGCGACTGGTTCCGCGACTTCGGGGTTGGCGGTGGCGGCGTTCGAGTGGCCATTGCCATTGGCGTGGCCGTTCGAGCCGTTACCGTTGCTGTGGCCGTTGGCACCGTTGCCATCGGCGTTTGCGATCTGCACTGGCTTAACGGTTGTTCCAGGAACGGCGGTCTTCATAGCCGTGAGGGAGCCGATCTGCACGACTTCCTCCTTGGGACGCTTGAGGACCATTTCCTCGTAGATGGCGCGAACCTTGGCGGCCTCTTCATTGGCCTTGCGGCGGCGTGCGCGATCTTCCTCGGCTGCGGTGAGAGGAATATCGTGCTCGAGGTGGCGAACGCGAGCGGCGTCTGAAGCGTCAACCTTGAGCGAGTGCTCGTAGTGCTGGAGACTGACGGCCTTGCCCTTGGCGTAGATCTCGTGCTTGCCGTGCTCCTTGTACCACTGGGCGACGGTCGCGTTCTTGTACATGTTCTCGATGATTTTGCGCCAGCCGATGCCCGTGTTGTACGCGCAGAAGGAAATTTCGCCCTGCTGCGTGGCGTACGGGATGATGCACATTTCAGTGCGGCGGAAATCGTAGTTGAACAGATCCTGGAACCACATGCCGGCGATGAAGAGGAAGTTCCACGGATCCTCGGCGCGGCGCTTCATGGCGTCTTCGTAGGTACGCTCCGGATTTGTTTTTCCGTACTTCTTGTCGGCGTCCTTGGTGAGCGCCCAAGTCTTGTCAAACTTCTTGAAGAGGTCCTTGAGCTTGAGGCTCGGCGGCGCGTTGAAAGGGTCGTAATTCTTCAAGAGGGCCATGGCCATCATGAAGTTGGAGAATTTCTTGCCGCGGGCCGCGTCGGTGATGGCCGTGACGTCCTTGACAAGCTGAGGCGCGTCGAGGAAGCGCGGGACGGGCGCCCATTCCTTGGTGTTCTTGTTGATCATCAGCGCGGTGCCGACGCCGCAATTCGGATGGCAGCCGCAAGAAAGCGCACCCCACTGCGAGTCGGGACCGTGAACGAGGTCCGAAAAGCCCGCGAAGGTGCTGACGAAGGAAATCGGGAACCAGTCGCGCGTGGGCTCGACTTTGCCGACTTGCGCGCTGACGTCCTTGGCAAGATGCGAGAGCGTGTAACGCTGGCGCATGCGGCGCTCGGGCGTGATGTCTTCGTCGCGTCCCGTGAAAGAAACGGGTTGGAAGGAGACGAAGGCGATTTTCTTGGGATTTTCCATCGCAAATTTGACGATGGGGCCGACTTGGTCATTATTCACGTTGTTGACGATGGTAGTGACGAGGACGATTTCAATGCCCGCCTCGTGCATGTTTTCGATGGCGCGCAGCTTCACATCGAACAGATTGCCGACTTGGCGATGGCTGTTGGCGTCGTTGCCGATGCCGTCGAATTGCAGATAGGCGTAGCGAAGGCCGGCTTCGAATGCTTTCTTCGAGAATTCCTTGCTCTTGGCGAATTCGATGCCGTTGGTAGCAGCCTGGACGCTGTTGTAGCCGACCTTGCGGGCGTAACGGACGGCGTCGAGGAAATAAGGACTCATCGTCGGCTCGCCGCCGGAGAACTGCACCGACATTTGGCGGCGCGGCTTGATCTTCGTGGCGTTTTCCAGGATCTCCTGAATTTCTTCCCAGCTCAGCTCGTGAACGTAGCCCACCTGATTGGCGTCCATGAAGCAGGGGTCGCACATCATGTTGCAGCGATTGGTGAGGTCGACGGTGAGCACGGAGCCGCGGCCATAGCGGACGGTGCTGGAGCCGTGGCGATGGAGATCTTCGTCATTGTGGGCGGGAATATCGCGGCCGGGGAAATTCTTCTCGATCCATTCGAGGAATTTCGAATCGATGGCCATCAGGTCTTCGCATTTGCCGTGGATGGGGCAGTCCTTTACCATCCAGACTTGGCCATCGCGCTCGACGATTTGCGCTTTGATCTCGCCGACTTTCTCGTGGACGAGGTCAGTCCAATCTTTTTTGCCGCTGATGATGGCTTCGCGGGCGTCTTTCACGCAGCCGGGACAAAGAGAATCGGTGGTACGCGGCCAGCCGAGCGTCGGCTTGCTCTTCTCCCACGATTTGAGCATGGGCTTATCGGACCACTTCGGCGTGAACGCCGGGTTCGGATTGCGCTTGTTGAAATACTGAATGCCGTTAAAAGTGACGGTGGCTGCTTTGCAAAGCGCCCAGTCAAATGATTTCCAGATGCGGTTGCGAACCGTAATGGGCATGGCTCGAACCTCCGTTTCCTCAGAGTTGATAGAATCTAACGCAATTGAATTGTATGAAGCTGCCGTTCGGGCATTCACTGAACGAAAGAGGTGAACGGGCAGCTCCCCCTAAACTATTACCCGCCTATAGTTTGCAGTGTTCGGAACGCCTCGTCCAGCCTAAACATCCAAACGGTTGTTTTGAGGGTTAAATGGCCGTATCGAGCAGCGAAAGGGGCGCTCCGGATGAGCAGTTTTGGACAATCGGACGCGAATCATCGAGATTCATTGAACCGTAACCAAACTGCGAAGAAGGCGTAACGCGAAAACGGAAGAATCTGCGGGCGCGAAAATGCCGGAGAGTCTGAAATCACGCAAGAAATCCACAGGACGGCTTGACGCATTTCGCAACTAATAGTAAAAGCGCATAATCTTTCGGGGTGAGGAAAACTAATGACACGAAAAATTTGCTGGTTCGTTTTCGCATTGCTGATTTTTTGCGCTTGGTTGCCGATGGCAACGAAGGCGCAGCAGACGTTGGGCGCCATCAATGGAACCGTGACGGACACGACGAACGCCGTGGTGATCAAGGCCGCGGTGCAAGTGAAGAACCTGGGCACGGGTTTGACTGTAAATGCGACAACGCAGAATGACGGCTCGTACAACGTCGCGAATCTGCCCATAGGAACGTACAGCGTGTCGATTTCGAAGCAGGGATTCAAGACGGAAGTGCACTCGAATATTCTGGTGCGCGGGAACTTGACGACCACAGTGAACGCGACGTTGCAGCCGGGCGAGATCAGCTCGACAGTGACCGTGACGGGCACGCCGCTGCTGAACCAGACGGACACGACGAACGGCTACACGCTGGGGACGGATGTGATTCAGTCGACGCCGCTGGGGACGGGGAGCTTCACGCAGTTGGCGATTTTGGCGCCAGGCGTGAATGCTGATTTACTGAGCGGTTCGGGGACGAATGCGGGGCTCGGAAACCAGAAATTTGGGCGAACGGTCAGCGAGATACGAGCAACAGCATCAGTTTAATTCCGTGAACGCGAACAACCTGTTCAACGGAAAATCCTCGAGCTCTGTCAGTGAGGGGCCGCTTACGTTCTCAATACGAACGAAAACTTTCTGCCGGGCGGCCAAATTCAGACGAATACTTCGGTGTACGACGCGATCGGCCAGGGCCTGCCGACGCCGCCGCCGGAAACGATTGAGGAATTGCACGTGAATACGTCCATGTACGACGCGTCGCAAGGTGCGAATAGCGGTGCGCACATCGAGCTGACCACGAAATCCGGGACGAACGACTATCATGGTCAACTATATGAATATCACCAAACGACAGGATGGAACGCCAACGCGTTCTTCCTGAACGCCGCCGGCATTTCACGGCCTCCCCTGCACCGAAACACATTCGGCGGAATGTTGGGCGGGCCGATCATTCACAATAAGCTGTTTTTCTTTACGTCGTACCAGGCACAGCGGCAGTGACAGTGTAAACGGGATCTCGAATGTGTCCGTACCTCCCGATCTGACGGATGACAGGAGCCCAGCGGGACTAGCCGCGTTGTTAATACGCGACTTCATCGGACCTTGCGGCGGATCAGGTCGCTGGCCTGTTTCGCCCCAAGAGCATCGACCCAGTCGCGTTGAAAATTCTGCAGGCGAAAGCGCCGGGCGGGGGCTTTTATCGTCCCGACTGCCAATAACGTCGGTGCGTTCGGGCAGGGGTTCTCGGAAATCCCTGAGCGGGACCTGCCTCGCACTTCCGCGCAGATCAGTTAAACGGAAACATTGATTACGACTTTGGCACAAGAGACCGACTTCGGCGACCAAATACTATTATCAGCGAGACCCAACTACGAGTCCGTTCGCGGAAAGCCAGTTGCTCGGCGCAACGCAATCCTTGAACGCTGGCAGCCAAGTCATTTCGATCGACAATACGACGCAGCTGAGCACCAATACGACCTGGGAGCAAAGGGCAGGATTCATTCGCGAGATAGCATTTGCGACGACTGGACAACTTCTGACTCCGTCTCAGGTGGGTGTTAATCTCTTCGGCTCAACCAAGTTTCCCAGTATCTTCCTCAGCAATGCAGACGGCGGGTTTGACAGCCTTACGATTGGGCCGTCGGACAATTTCGCCAATGCCGGAGTGTTTCAAAATCAGTGGGAAGCCGCATCAAATGTCAACTGGTTTCATGGAATTCACAACCTCTCATTCGGTTTTAGTTGGGATCACAATCAACTGAATATAATCAACCACAACAATCAGGTTGCTAACCTGTCCTTCAGTGATTTTCCCAGCTTCCTTCAGGGCTTAGTCAGGCCAGGCATCGGATTTTCGACCTTGTTCAACGGAGCCAGCAATCGCTACTATCGCGCCAACCAGGTGGGTCTCTACGTTCAGGACGATATTAAGCTGAAGCCAAATTTGACTCTCGAACGCCGGACTCCGGTGGGACTGGGATGGCCCGCTCACGGAAAAGAATGGTTTCCTGACCAACTTCGTTCCATCGGACTACTCGTATAGCCTCGCGTCCGATACGGTCAGCAACATCGGACTCGTAGTGGCGGGCAACAATAAAACGTTTGGTACAAAAGGTGTGAGCAACTCGACACTGACGGGACGTCAATGGCGGAATTGAGCCGCCCGACTCGGATTCGTGTGGAGCCCGCGGCTCGTGAAGAATGTGGTAGTTCGGACAGGTTTTGGCATGTACGTCGATCGAGGCGAATTTTTCACGGAACTCTCGCCGAGCGCCGGATTTGGGTTCAACGGCCCGTTTGGCGTCACGACTGCGCAACCGTTCGTGGTTCCCGTGGTGACCAATTGCGGATCGGGCGTGGATTGCTTCGCTGCTCCATTCGGCACGACGGCACCTCCGCCACCGCCGAGCAATCTGACCGGGTCGCTGCACTGATTCACAATCAATCGGACTTGGCAGCGGATGCGCGGAGCCTGTTCACACCTACGTGCACGGAACCGACGGCGATCTGTCCAGGAAACTTTCCGTTCCTGTTTGGCGGCTACGACCCCAAAACACTTTGCCGTATTCGGAGAACTGGAGTCTCGACTCCAATGGCAACCCACGAACACGTTATGTTGCGATCTCGTACACGTTGGGAATCACGGACTACACGAAACGCTTCCGATACCGTTCAACCAGCCCACTATCGCTACTGCGCGAAGTCCGGTTAATGGGCAGACCGTCTCATTCGGCATGCAAGCGACGGATTCAGCGCTGCGGGTCCCGCGAGTGCGCGGACTCCACGTGTCCGTTACAGACGGGGGAATGCAGACCAGCATCGGGGAGTCCGATTCTCGGACGGAAACACAGCGCTCCGCGTGCCTTTTATCGGCTACAACCCCAACTCTGACTTCAACAAAGCCGAGGGCATCTCGCACTACAACGCCCTGGCTCTCAGCGTGACGAAGCGCATGAGCCACGGCCTGCAGGTTGGAGGCTCGTACACGTGGTCTCACAGTCTGGACGAAGGCAGTGGATTGCAACTTTTCTACAACGGAAATGACCCTCTCAACCCGAGGTCGGCATACGGTAATTCGGGCTACGACCGCACGCACGTGTTTGTCTTCAGTTATGTGTATCAGCTTCCGACGGTGTCGCGATTCACGGGTTTCTCGGGTGCTTTCAGTGAACGGCTGGGGGATCGGCGGAATCACGGTACTGGAAAGCGGGCAGCCCTTCAGCGTTTATGATTTTTCGGGATCGGTTGGAAACATATTCTTCAGCGCCGACGACTTCATCACAAACCCGATACTTCCGATCGCCTCGGGGAAAACAGTCTCAGCAGGTACAACTGCAGAGCACACGAGGTGTTAACCCGGCCAATCCGTATTTCGATGCCAACGCATTCACGATTCCGTTTTTGAATCCGGGTCAGAGCGGTGTGCCTCAGTGCGGGCCAGCAGTGGACCCCAATACCGGCGCACCCTATGGGCAAACGATCTGCGACAATCTCGAAACCGGATACGGCAACACCGGTCGCAATATTTTCAGAGGCCCCTTCCAGAGCCGGTTCGACTTCAGCGTCTTTAAGGATTTTAAGCTGAGCGAACGTTTCAAGCTGCGGTACGACGCGCAGTTTTTTAATTTGTTCAACCATCCTAGTTTCGACGCTCCGAACAACAATGTGAGCCTGAATAACTGCTTTAGCCCAATACCGTGCTACCAGAATCCCCCGGCCGCGAGCCAAGGGATCGGATTAATTCAAAACACGATTGGGAGTCCGCGGTTCATACAGATGGCGCTGCATTTGACGTTCTGAAGTATCGCAACCGGAGGCGAGAATTTTGCGCCTGAAAACAACAAGGGCTCCTGCGATGCTGATCGCAGGAGCCCTTTTTATTTTAAAGACTCGATAGAAAGAAAACGGCGCGGGCTAGTCTACGTTGAGTGCGGGGCGGAGAAGCGCAATGGCGAAATGGGCGAGGTGCGGCGCGTCCTCATCGAGCTGCAGCCAGCGAACGACGCAATGCTTGGCGAGATACGCGGTGACTTGCGTGTCGTTGATCGAAAGGTGCTCGGCCATCTGCGCCCGCAGCGAAGCTTTCCCCTCGGTGCGCGCACCACGGCCGGCGCGTCCCGCGCGCGCGAGCTGGCTGGTGCCGATGCGCAGCGTCTGGCAGGCTTCGACGTAGTAGTTCGTCATCAAATCGGAATCGGATAGCAGAAAAACGCCGGGACCTGCCGGCGCGTCTTCCAGTTCATCGACTCGATGGAGTGGCGCGGAGATCAAGCGCCGGAGCATGGATTCGAGTTGCGCGAATCGTGACGCAAGCGCGGGATCGCCGGCGCGAATGTATGTGGAGCGCTCGACGAGCGGGCCAGTAGGCTCGGGAACGAATCGTGCGATCGCCGGCTCGGGCCGCGCCTCCGCCTCGGACATCGGGCGGCTGGGAGTCGCAAAAACAGATTCGGCCAGATGTGGCGTGCCTTGCGTACGCGACGCTGGCGTGCGCGGTATCGCTGGACGTGCCTCTGAAGGTTTCGCGGTCCCCGCAGCAGTCCCCGTCGACGCCGCAGCACCGTGCCGCTTGTGCCGCCGTCCGCCACGGCGTCCACGACGACGGCCGTGACGTTCGCCCGGACGTGCAGGCGTAGCGCCTTCCTTCGCAGCTGGCGCGGAAACGTCCGTCGCCATTTCTGAATCAGCGGAGCCGCCAAGCTCACTGGCATCCTCGGCCTCAGCGTCCGGTTCGCGTTCGGCGGGCGTTGCAATATTTCCGGAAACTTCGTTTTCCTCTGGAACCAAACCAGAATCAGAAGCGGCCGTCGCCGGTGAACTGCTCATTGCTTCAGGCACAGGCGCGCCGAGCCGTGTGAGCGCTTCGGCAGCCTTCATCCGCCAATCGGCGCGCCGGAAACGTTCAGCGGCCACCGTGTACCAGCGGATTGCCTCGTCGGTTCGCCCAGCCTTCTCTTCGAGCGTCGCCGCTTCGAACGCGACCATCGCGTCGCGCGTCTTCTGAAATAATTCGTTGAGCTTCGCGAGCGGGTCCGCGCTGGTCCTTGCTCTGCGAATGCGTCCTTGAATCTGCCGCCAGTTTGCCATGACTCGGGATTGTATCAACGGTCGCGCGGGCACGCCAGCGCACTTCGGAGAAAAACGCAGCGAGCAACGTTTGCTCCCGGCGGCCAAATTTCAGGCATGATAAGCGCTTGCAGGAGCGCATGACATGAGAACGGCCGAGCCGCTGCAAACCCGTCGACTGGTGGAACATGCGCGCTCAATCGGATTTGAATTGTGCGGCGTCGCGCCCGCTGAAGAATTCGAAGAGCTGCGGCGATTGCCAGAATGGCTCGAACGTGGCTACGCGGGCGAAATGCGCTACTTGCATGATGCGCGGCGCGCCAGCGCGGAGAACGCGCTGCCGGGCACGCGCTCGGTGATTGTCTGCGCGTTGAATTACAACGCGGCCTTCCCATATTCAACGGCCGCGGATGCGACCGCGGCGACGATTAATGAAATTGACGAAGCTGACGCGCGCAGGCCGCGCGGCTGGATTTCGCGCTATGCCTGGGGCGACGATTATCACGATGTGATGAAAAGCAAACTCGAGGAACTGCTCGCGTGGATGCGCACGGAATTTGGCGGCGCATTTCGGGCGCGCTCGTACGTCGACACAGGGCCAGTACTGGAACGCGTCGCCGCGAAATATGCAAGCCTTGGATGGCTGGCGAAAAACACCTGCTTGATCAATCAGCAACTCGGTTCTTGGCTGTTTCTCGGCGTGATTCTGACGGATCTGCAATTGACACCGAGCCTTTCGCACGGAGAACCGCCGCCCGCGGACATGTGCGGAAGTTGCCGCAGGTGCATTGACGCGTGTCCCACGGACGCAATCGTCGCGCCTTACGTGCTCGACGCGCGGCGATGCATTTCGTATTTGACCATCGAGCTTCGCGGTTCGATACCGCGGGAATTTCGGCCCGCGATGGGCAACATGGTTTTCGGCTGCGATATTTGCCAGGACGTTTGCCCGTGGAACCGCAAAGCTCCGGCGACACAAATCGCGGAATTCCTGCCGCGAAAAATCACTCTCACAATCCCGAGTCAAGATTCGGCGCCCGGAGAAAGAACAAACGAATCGCTTTTCGCCCCGGCGCTCGATTGGCTCGCGTCGCTCGACGAAGAGGAATTTCGCAAAGTTTTTCGAGGCAGCCCTGTCAAACGCACCAAATGGCGCGGGTTGATTCGCAATGCGTGCGTGGCCGTTGGGAATTCGCGCATCACTCGTGAAAATCCGGCGTACCGCCGCATCATCCGGCGCCTGGAGCAATTGGCAACCGGCAACGACGCGATCATCGGCGAGCATGCGCAATGGGCGCTCGAACACTTGCAGCACGAAAGTACCGGCCGCGCTTCCACTGATTGACATCCCGCGCCGCATTCCTTAGCGTAGCTATCGGCGCGCTTGGGAGCAGAACGACTCTGTTTTCTCGGGAGGATTCATAATGATAGCCGGCTCTTTTTGGTTGCATTCCGTCACGCATTTCGCGAATCTCGAACCGCAATTCAGTTTTCCGCAAGGCGCTGTAGCCAATGAAGAAATCGTGCTGCGTTGGATTCATTTCGTCTCGGGCATCATCTGGATTGGGCTGTTGTATTTTTTCAATCTGATTGGCGGCCCGGCGATGAAGTCGCTCGACGATGCGACGCGCAAGAAAGTTTATCCCGCGCTGATGTCGCGAGCGATGGCGTGGTTCCGCTGGTCCGCGCTCGTGACGGTGCTCGTCGGCTTGCGCTATTACATGATTCTGCTGCAGGCGGACGCGGACAATGCCGGGCGGCCCGGGCTGATGGGAAAGTGGATCGGCGAATGGTTTCTGGTGTGGATCGTGGCGTACGCAATTATTTACGCGTTGCAAATGCCGTTTGGAGGCCCGCTCGGAAACGGATGGGTGCGGGCGATTTTAATCGCGATCGTGGTAATCGCCGCGTCGTGGGTGATTTTGGATTTGAATGCCGGACCCGAATCTTCGAACGCGCATCTCGCGATCAGCGTCGGCGGCGGTTTGGGATTCGTGATGCTGTTCAATGTATGGGGAATCGTGTGGCGCGTGCAGAAACGGATGATCCAGTGGACGCGAGCGAATGCCGAAAATGGTACGCCCATTCCCGAAAAAGCTCAGGAAATGATGCGCTTTGTGAATATCGCGTCGCAGACGGCGTTCTGGTTATCGTTCCCCATGCTGTTTTTTATGGCCGCCGCGGAGCATTTCCCGTTTCTCGGCGCTTCGCTTCGCTGACCGGAAACACTCCAGCGCAAACTTACGCGCCAATTTCTTGCGAACCGCTACCAGCAATTTTCAGTGGGAGAGAATGCGCGTCTGCGTTTCGGAGACGAGTTCGTAGCGGATGCCGCGCCAGCGAATCTGGCGCTCGAATGCGGAGACGATGAAATTCCAGAGAAACAAAAACGGCACGAGCGGTGCTAACGCGATCCACGCCCAACTCCACTGATCGCATTTTGCGCGCCACTCGCGCAAAACCTCCTGCACGGCGACTCCGCGTATAGCCCCTTTCCCCGCCGCGAGCATTAACACGAGGATGGCCAGAAGAAACATCCCCGTCCAGGAATACCCCGCGAACATCCGATCGAAAATCGCATAGATCGAATACAAAATTGTGACGCAATAGGAAAGGTGTGCGAGCGCCGCGAAGATCCAGCGACGCGGTGAATAAACGCGAGTCAAAATCATCTGTCGATTCGTAAACTCGACCAACTGTTCCAGATTGACGTCGCCGACCGTTGGCGCAAGGCACTCGGGTACAAACGCAACGTGCAGGCCAGAGCGTTCGAGCGCGCCGGTGAGCGCCCAGTCATCGCTGACTGCTCCTTCCCAGGCTTCCAGGACGTCAGCGCTCTTGAAAACTTCGCGGCGCATTGCCGTACCGCCACCCCAGCAAAAATTATGGTTATGATCGCCGAATTGCGTGGCGATAGCCGCGTTCCAGGCCGAGAGCATAGCACTAGCGAACCCGCCCTTGTTCGGGAAATACCAACGATACGTCGTCGCGGCGCCCAATCGCGAGTTTGCCAGAGGCGCGACCATATGCGAAAGCCAGCCGCGGCCGGCACGCGAATCGGAATCGACAAAAACGAAGACATCACATTTTTCGGCGACTTCATGAATCCCAGCCCGGAGATTATTTACCTTCTCGCCGCGATTCTTCGGTGAGCCCGCAACGACCAGGTGCGAAGACCGCTTGCTCGCTGCCATCACGCGATCGATGACCGTGCGCGCCGGATCAAGCGCGCTGGCTACGACGAAATATACTTCGTAATCGGGATAATCGAAATTGAGCAGGGCCGCGAGATTCCCTTCGAGGCCCGTTTCCGAGCCTTTACAAGGGCAGATTACGGCAGCACGGGGGGCATAGAATCCCTGATGCGTAGCGAGCCGTTGGCGCACCATGGCGAGCCACTTCCAGCCGTCCCATAACGACACTATTCCCTGGACGATCTGCTGAAGAACGAGAATGTAGAAAACAGTCAGCATCTCTTACTAAGGATAACGGAATACGGCCTCGGCGAACGAGAGAGGTCGCCCGCGGTGCCTAAAGGTTATTTGTTCGCTCGGACAGGTAAGACACGGCCCCCATACTGGCCAATTCGTTCGTTTGACTTTTGCCCTGCCAGACGAGGCAAAATAAGCTGTGAGCACTGTTTCATAAAGGAGCACTCATGAAGGCCATTGTCATTCATCCGGGGGAAAAAGATTCGATTGAGATGCGCGACGTTCCTGAACCTGAGATGGCGCCCGATCAGATTGCCGTGAAAACGATGCGGGTGGGGTTGTGCGGTACGGATGCGGAAATCAACGAAGGTCTTTACGGTCAAGCACCGCAGGGTTGCGAATATTTGATTTTGGGACATGAGAATTTCGGCGTCGTGGAAGATGTAGGAGCGGAGGTCAAGACAAAGGGATTCAAGCCGGGCGACTTTGTCGTCTCTACTGTGCGGCGGCCGTGCGGCCAATGCTACTTCTGCGATCACGGCGAAAACGACATGTGCACGAGCGGCAAATACACCGAGCGGGGAATCAAAGGGCGGCACGGCTACATGGCCGAGTACTACGTGGAAGTGCCGGAATATATGAACAACATTCCAGCGTCGCTGAAAGAGATTGGCGTGCTGCTCGAACCAATGTCCATCGTTGAGAAGGGCATCGACCAGTCATACCGCGTGCAACAACGATTTACGTGGCTGCCAAAAACGGCGCTCGTCGTGGGCGCGGGCCCGGTGGGATTGCTGGCCGCGGCGGTGCTTGTACAGCGAGGGCTGCGCACGATTGTCGTGGGGCGCGAGCCGGCGACGGATTTGCGCGCGCAGCTCGTTCCGCAGCTTGGCGGCGAATATCTTTCTGTCGCAAGTGTTCCGATACCGAGCCTGCCGAAGCAGGTCGGACCGCTCGATCTGGTCGTCGAGTGCACCGGGAATCCGGGCGTCGTTTTCGAGGCGATGCAGACGCTTGCGCCAACGGCGGTGCTTTGCTTGCTGAGCGTCACTGGCGGAGACAAACAGCAGGCTGAACCCACAGCGCAAATCAACGAAGACCTTGTGCTCGGCAACAACATCGTTTTGGGGAGCGTGAATGCCAACCCCAGGCATTACAAAATGGGAATTGACGATTTCAATGCAATCGAAACAAAACGCCCCGGTGTGCTGGCAAAGCTAATCACGAATCATTTGCCATGGACGCAGTACGAGACGTGGTTTACCCAGCGCGGCGAAGGAATTAAGACCGCGCTGGAGATCGCGGGCTAACGCCAGGGAAACAGCAGAAACATCAGCGGCGCTTCCGGCGAGAGAAGACTTTCTTGAGCACCACTGCCGCTGTAGCGAGAAGCTGCGTTTCGAATTTGGCGGAGGCGCGGCGCGCCTGGTCAAGCATCGGCGCGTCGAGTAAAAGTCCGCAGCGGTCGACGAAAGGGCCCTTGGGAGGCGCAACGGCGCGGCTGCGTTTTGATACGCGGGGCACATCCGCATACAGCTTGCGAAAAAGTTCAAGATCGCGGCAAAAATTATCGAATTCTTCGTGGTCGTAATTCAGGCTTCGGCCGAGCCCGATGAAAAATTCGTCGCGGAACAAATCGGCCAGCCTCGATTGCACCGGGCCGGCACGCCGGGCCGGACGAAGGCCGAGAACGTGAAGCGCCCGGGATTCGACCTGCAGCGCCAGGACCAGCAATGCTTCCCGGCGAATCGCTTCCACAAGATCGCGATAGCGCTGCGGTTCTGATATCCTTCCCGGTCGCTTTTGTTCGCTGACGTACGAGCGCAGAAATTTCTGAACGAGCCCAGCGCGATCGAGCGCTGCACAAAGCTCCGAGGCGGCTTCCTGTGCGCGAACGGCAATCTGTCTTGGAGTGAGTGGGGCCATGGAGGGAAATAATACGTCTACGCGAACACGCGCGCTGGCGCAATGGAAAACAGGCCCAGCGCATCTGAAAAACAAGAAGCCCGGCTAGTCGGCCGGGCCTCCCGAACAACGATCTTCACGCTACTCATCACAGCATCAATGGACGGGACTG
Organism: uncultured Acidobacteriota bacterium; assembly: GCA_963757905.1. Taxonomy (GTDB): domain Bacteria; phylum Acidobacteriota; class Terriglobia; order Acidiferrales; family UBA7541; genus DAHUXN01. The sequence goes on from CAVWSV010000007.1 coordinate 566,272, forward strand.
GCGGGAGGACGTTCCTCGCGAGGGCCCGCGCCGCTAACCGCTCGCGGCCACGGCTCGATTTTGCCGAGCGCGAGTTCGAGCGCCTGGTCCACCGAATGCACGAAGTGGACTTGTAGCCCATCCAGTAAGTCCGCCGGCAAATCCTCCTTCACATTCGGCTCGTTTTCCGCCGGCAGAATCACTTCGCGAATTCCGGCGCGCTTTGCCCCAAGGACCTTTTCCTTGATGCCTCCGACCGGTAGCACAACACCGGTAAGAGAAATTTCTCCCGTCATCGCCACGCGCGGACGAATGGCATGCCCGCTCAACAGGCTCACAAGCGCCGTCACCATCGCGACGCCCGCCGACGGACCATCCTTCGGAATCGCTCCAGACGGAACGTGGATGTGGACGTCCTGCTTGCGGAAGAAATCCGGATCGATGCCGTAGCGTTCGGCGTTGGCGCGCACCCACGAAAGAGCCGCGCGCATGGACTCCTGCATCACTTCGCCCAAGTGTCCGGTCATCGTGAATTGCTTGCCGCCGCGCATGCTGGTGGCTTCGATGAAGACGATATCGCCGCCGGCAGGCGTCCAAACGAGTCCGACCGAAACGCCGGGCCGCGAGACACGCTCTTCCAATTCTTTTTCGATATGCACCTTAGGCACGCCCAGAGTTTCCCGGACGACTTCAGGAGTGACGACGAGCTTCTCCACTTTGCCCTCGGCGATGCGCCGCGCCTGTTTACGAACCAGAGTGGCAACTTCGCGCTCCAGGCTGCGCACCCCAGCTTCCCGCGTATAGCCGTGAATGATCTCGCGCAAACCTTCGTCGGCGAATTCAATTTGCTCGCCGGACTTGAGGCCATTTTCGGAACATTGGCGCGGAATCAAAAACCGCTTTGCGATGTGGATCTTCTCTTCTTCCGTGTAACCGGCAAGTTCGAGAATCTCCATGCGGTCCCGCAGCGGCTCGGGAATCGGATCCATCCAGTTCGCCGTGGCCACGAACAGCACTTTCGACAGATCGAACGGCACGTCCAAGTAGTGATCGCGGAACGAATGGTTCTGCTCCGGATCGAGCACTTCCATCAACGCCGCCGAAGGATCGCCGCGGAAATCGCGGCCGAGTTTGTCAACTTCGTCGAGCATAAACACAGGATCGAGCGTTTCCGCGCGGCGAATGCCCTGAATGATTTGACCCGGCAACGCGCCGATGTATGTCCGGCGATGGCCGCGAATCTCCGCTTCGTCATGCATGCCGCCCAGCGAAATGCGCACGAATTTGCGGCCTAGCGCGCGAGCAATCGATTTCCCGAGCGACGTCTTGCCCACTCCCGGAGGCCCGAGGAAGCAAAGAATCGGGCCCTTCATGCCCGGCTGCAGCTTCTTGACCGCCAGATAGTCGAGAATGCGCTGCTTGATTTTCTCGAGGTCATAGTGGTCTTCGTCGAGAATCGCCTGCGACTTCGGTATATCGATGTCCTCCACACCTGACGTCTTCGCCCAGGGCAGCGACGTCATCCATTCGAGATACGTGCGGGACACCATGTACTCCGCGGATGCCGGAGTCATACGCGCAAGGCGCTTCAATTCGCGCTCGCATTCCTTCTTCGCTTCGGTGGACATGCCGCATGATTCCAGCTTCTCGCGCAGCTCGTTCACCTCCGTCTGCGTATCGTCAGTATCACCGAGCTCCTTCTGAATGGCCTTGAGCTGTTCACGTAGCAGAAACTCCCGTTGAGATTGGTTGACCTGCTCCTGTACCTGATCATGAATCTTCGCGCGGAGCTCCAGCACTTCCTTCTCTTTGGTCAGTTCGCGGATCAGCGATTCCAAACGTTTGCGCACGCTGGCCGTTTCAAGCAGTTCCTGGCGCACCAGCGTGTTCAGCGACGGCAGCGTTCCCGCAACGAAGTCAGCAAGCTGCGACGGAGATTCCATATTCAGCGCAACGCCCTGCAGATCGTCGGAAAGTTGCGCCGAGCGTGCCACGACTTCGCGGAACAGTTCCTGGGTGTTCCGAAACAGCGCCGTCAATTCCGGTTCAGGCGCGTCGTCCACATCGGGCATTTCTTCGACACGCGCGCGAAGGAATGGCTTCAGACCGAGGACTTCGACCACACGAATTCGCCGCAAGCCTTCGAGAAACACAACAACGTTGCCATTCGGCGTACGAACCATCTTGTGGACTTTCCCGAGAGCGCCAATGGTATGGAGATCGGTGCCGACTGGGTCTTCAATACGCGGATCGAGCTGCGCAACGACGCCCAGTATCTTCTCCTCGCCCTGCAAGGAATCAAGGAGCGCCAGCGAACTCTCGCGGCCTACAGTCAATGGCATCACCGCTCCAGGAAAAAGAACCGTATCCCGCAGAGGCAATATCGGCAATTCATGAGGAACAGCAATTCGTAATTTGGACATTATGTTAATCCCCTCTCGGCCACGCAGGAATAAACCCTAGCGTGACCTTGCCTAAATCATTCGATGCAACAACAACGGGAAGGGTTACAACCACTTAATTGCTTTATGTTAGATATTCTTAGCATAAGGCACTAAGATATTCAATAAAAATATAAGCCACTTGTTTTCAATCTATTACTGTTAACTATCACCCGGCGCAGAATCAGCTTTGCGATGCGTTTCTGCCCTGCGAAATCCTAAGGTCCCCATTCGAAAAGGTATCTCTTACCATTTCGACGGCTTGCTGATGCGTTTTTATTTTGCCCTCGAGTTGCGCATCTTCCACGGCGCGCAGGATTTCTTTGAACGCTGGCCCGGGGGCATATCCCATTGCCTTCAGATCCTCGCCCGTCAGTAGCCTGGGCGGCCGCACCGCTTCCGGGGGCGTATCGTGAAGGAAGCGCTGCGTGAAATCGTAACAGGTCAGGTCGCGGTGGCTGGAAAGGCAATCTAGGCGATGCAGTTCGAGGTGCTCCTCGAATCGCGGCAAGCGAACAAAGCGTTTCAGAGTCGATGCGCGCATCTGCGCCACATCCTTGAAGCGCAAGTGATTCGCGACCAGTAGCGAGATTTGCTCCGTGTCGTCGTTGGAAAATCGCAGCCGCCGGCAGATTTCCTCGGCCATTCGTGTACCCACTTCCACATGTTCATCAAAGCGTATGCGATCATTTGGACCCGCGGGCAGCTTGAATGTGGGCGGCTTGCCCACATCGTGGAGCAGCACTCCCCAGGCAAGTGTTGGCGAGCAGCCGGCTGGAAGCTGCCCGAGCATCAGCAGCGTGTGTATCCAGACGTCGCCCTCGGGATGGAACTGCGGAGGCTGGGCGACTCCTTTCATGCGCGAGATCTCAGGCAGCAACTCGCGCAGCAGGCCCGTTTCATCGAGCAGCTCAAAGGCGCGCCGCGCGGCGCCCTCCGTCAGCATTTTCGTCAGCTCGTCGCGCAATCGCTCCTGCGAAACTTGTAAAATTTCGGGGGCACGCTTGACGATGGCCGCGCGCGTGGCAGCCTCGATTACGTAGCCAAAACGCGCTGCGAAACGGACTCCGCGAACCAAGCGCAGCTTGTCTTCATCGAACCGTAGATCCGGATCACCAATCGCGCGAATGATGCCGGCCGCCAAGTCCGCCTGGCCGCCCACAAAATCCAGCACGCGGCCGTCGCGCGGGCCCATCATCAGGCCGTTAATCGTGAAGTCGCGCCGGCGCGCATCCTCCTCAGGTGTCGCGGAAAATTTTACGGCCACGGGGTGCCGGCCATCCGCGTACCCGAGATCAGAGCGGAACGTGGCGACTTCAACTTGCAAATCGTCTTCAGTGACAATCACGACGCCGAATTGCGCGCCCACCGCGATGCTGCCCGGAAAAAGACGCTGCACTTCTTCCGGAAGCGCGTCCGTCGCCACGTCGTAATCCGCGGGATTGCGCTTGAGGAGCAGGTCGCGCACGCAGCCGCCCGTAAATAGGGCTTGATAGCCTGCATCGCGCAGTTTCTCGCAAATTTGTTCCGCCAATTGGCGCGCATCCATGCCTGAATTATGTGCCCCAATCGCAGGCAGGGCAAACTACAGTGTCTGTAAGAGTGCGGGGAATGCGAATCCGCCGGATTCGCTCATTCTGCGATGCGTGTGCGAACGATTATGCGAAAGACTAAAGGAAACGGACTGCCATGCATGTGATGTCGTCGTGTTGGCGCGCCGGGCCGACGAAGGCATCCACATCGCCCATCAGAAGCGCGAGAACCGAAGCGGCGGATTCATGCGTGAATGTTTCGACGCGCGATTGTATTCGCGACTCGGTGTACTCTTCGCCTCTGCCATTTACCGCTTCGGCCAAACCGTCAGTAAAAATCACCAGAAGATCGCCACTCCCAATCGCCACGGCCTCCGAACGATAGTCCGTGGAACTATCAATTCCAAAAGGCATGCCGCCCTCGGAGAGGCGTTTTATTGCTCCCGAAGCGCGGCGCAAAACCGGTGCATTGTGCCCCGCATTGATATAGAGGATCCTCCGCGAGGAAGAGTCGTACTCCGCAAGAAAGGCAGTTGTGAAACGCATGCCCATCAGGCTGTGGTCACAGGCGTATTTATTCAGATCGCGCGCCAGTTCGTCCAGGCTCCCCGGACGCCCGGCAAGCGAATGAATGCTCGCCTGAAAAGTGGCCATCAACAGCGCGGCAGGAACGCTCTTGCCAGCCACGTCAGCGACCACCATCAATAGCGATTGACCCGCATGACCTTCGGGACCCGCGCGCAAGAACGCATCGTAATAATCGCCGGCCACCGTGTTTTGCGGCCGCGTTGCGAATGCGATGTCCACGCCAGGAACCGCCGGAGGATGTTCAGGCACCAGCCAGTGCTGAATTTCCCGTGCGATTTCGAGATCTCGCTTCATCGTCACGCGATCCGCCAACTCAAGGGCCAGCAGAATGAACAGGATTGCTGTGCCGAAGCCACCGAGGTCGAAAGAGAATTGCCGGTTGCTGAAGTTGAACTTCAGGTTGACTAACAGCAGGACGCACGCGATCAGCAGTAAAACACGGCGCGCGGGCGTCAGCTTCATCAGCATCGCCTGGAAGAGCGCCCACGCAATTCGAAACGGGCGTTTCCAGTGCCGCCCTTTGCCCATTGCTTCCCAGTCGACGTCGTGCGAGTAAAAGGAATAGGTCGCCCGCGCGTCCGCCTTCATCTGGCCCCAGAGCTGCTGAATCGCTAGTCCTTCTGTCACACGCTGCCAATAATCGCGGAGACCGCCGCGTTTTCTCGAACCAGCGCTCGTCGGTGGTGTATAGCCTGTTCCAGGGGAGGCCATGGGTGGCGATTATACGGCAGCGAGGTCGCGAGCCGCGAGCAATTGCGAGTGCGCGCTTACGAATCACCGCGCCGGAGCAGCGAGCCGCCGAGCTGAATTTTCGAGAAGCCGAAGCGGTCGCGCAGCCGGTCGGCGGCCTGCGCAAGCCGTTCCAGTTTCTCGCGACGCCCCGCATCGAGCAATTCCAGCTGGCCCGTGGCCGATGAGGCCGCATGGAATGAAGACAGCGCCACACCTACGAGCCGCAGCTTGGCGGAGCCGTTCCACGCGCCGTGGAATAATTCGCGAACCGCCGCCAGAATCGCAGCGTCGAGATCTGCAGGATTCGCGAACGTATGGCTGCGCGTGATGGTTTGGAAATTCGTGAAGCGCAGTGTCACCGTGACCGTGCGGCAAAAGAGTCCCGCATCGCGCAAACGCTTTCCCGCTTTCTGCGTCAGCAAACTCAAAGTGGATTCCAGGATTTCGCGGTCGGCGGTGTCGCTGCCAAAGGTGCAGTTGTGCGAAATGGATTTCGGCTCCGCATCCACGAAGAACTCATACGTGTCCTGCCCGCGCGCCTTGCGGTAGAGCGCGGTTCCCCAGCGGCCAAACGTCTCCTCGAGGCGCTCATGCGACACAGCCGCAAGCTGCGCAACATTTTGAATGCCCATGTTCGCGAGTGCGCTTTCCGTGACTTTCCCGATGCCGGGAATTTTTCGGACGCCGAGCGGCGCAAGAAAAGGCTCTTCGCTTCCTTCCGGAACCCAAACCAGGCCGCGTGGCTTGGCCTGGTCGCTCGCCACTTTTGCAACCAGCCGTGTACTCGCAAGTCCGCCGGAGCACGGCAGCCCGGTTTGTTTTGTAATATCGCGCAGCAGACGATCCGCGGCCGCGAGCGGCGGCCCAAGCAGCCGCTCTGTGCCCGTCAGGTCCAGATACGCTTCGTCAATCGAAGCCATCTCCACCACAGGCGAATATTTCGCAAGGATTGTCGCGACGCGATCGCTCCACTGCGAGTACAGCTCGTGGCGATTATCGAGAAACACCGCGTGCGGGCAAAGTTTTCCCGCCGTGCGCAGCGGCATCGCGGAATGAACGCCAAAGCGCCGCGCTTCGTAGCTCGCCGACGTAACTACGCCGCGCTGATTCGCCTGCCCGCCCACCACCACGGGCAGTCCGCGCAACTCCGGACGGTCCAGCAACTCCACCGACACGAAAAATGCGTCCATATCCACATGAAGAATGGAAATATTCCCCGGCCCGGCCGACGGCGCGGCATCTTGCTTGGCGCGATATTGGGCGAGCTTCGGCATCACGAGGGAACCTTCAGATTGAAATCATACACGCAGAGGGGTCGCTATGCGCGCTTGGCGGAAATTACCCGAGGGATGCCCGCCAGGTCATTGGCGACGTGAATTTCTGTCCACGCGGAAGAATCGCTGAACAAAGGTCGGACGCGGTCGAGCGCGCCATAGCCGATTTCAAGTACGAGGAAGCCGCCCGGCTTGAGCAGTCCAGCGGCCTGATTGACAAGTGGCGCGTAGATCTCCGTTCCCGTCGCGCCGCAGAAAAGAGCTCCGTGCGGTTCGTGCTCGCGGACTTCGCGCTGCAATTGCACTTCTTCATCGCGCGCAACGTACGGCGGATTGCTGACGATTAGATCGAATGTCCCGTGTTCATTCGCAAACGCACGCAGCAAATTGCATTCGATGAAATGGACGCGTCCCGCCAAATTATGCCGCGCCACATTTCGCGCCGCGACAGCCAGCGCGTCAGCCGAAATGTCCGTCGCGAAAATTTCAGCACGAGGAAATTCATGCGCCAGCGCCACAGCGATGCAGCCGGAGCCTGTGCCAACATCCGCGATGCGCAGCGATGCGTTCGCGAGTTCTTTGCCCAGACGTTCCACCGCGACTTCGACGACGTGCTCGGTCTCCGGCCGCGGGATCAGCACCGCAGGCGTCACCTCAAATTCCAAGCCCCAAAATTCCTGCTTGCCTGTGAGATATTGCGTCGGCGTGCCTGCCGCGCGTTGCGTTACCAACTCAAAATACCTCCGCGCCTCATCGGCATCGAGCGGCGCTTCCGGATGCGCATAAAGCCATGCCCGATCGCGTCCCATGACGTGCATCAGCAATAATTCCGCCGCAAGCGCGTGCGACGGCACGCCCGCTGAACGCATCCGCGTCATCGCGTCACGAAGAGCAGCTCGGACATTCACCGCCGCGCTCTCGACGCCCATTGCGCCGGACGCTTCGCCGGAAACCGTCGCGCGATTCTCGTTTGGCATAGCCATCCTCATCTCGCCGCCATCTCAGCTCGCCACCAACTCTTGATTCAGCCGCTCCGCTTCGTAGTGCGTAATCAGCGCATCCACCAGCGGCCCCAGCTTGCCGTCCATCACTTCCGTCAACTGGTGAAGCGTCAGCCCGATGCGATGATCGCTGACGCGATTCTGCGGAAAATTGTAGGTGCGAATTTTTTCCGAACGGTCGCCCGTCTTGATTTGCCCGCGGCGCTCGGCGGCGATCAGCTGGTGCTGCTTTTCCTGCTCCATTTCGTAAAGACGCGTCCGCAGGACGCGCATCGCTTTCGCGCGATTCTTGATTTGCGATTTTTCGTCCTGCTGCGAAACCACCAGTCCGGTCGGAATGTGCGTGATGCGCACGGCCGAGTAAGTCGTGTTCACCGATTGCCCGCCGGGACCCGATGAACAGAATGTATCCACGCGCAAATCCTTCGCCTCGATTTTGATGTCGATATCGTCGGCTTCGGGCAGCACCGCGACCGTCGCAGCCGAAGTATGGATGCGCCCTTGCTGCTCGGTGGCCGGGACGCGCTGGACGCGATGCACGCCGCTTTCATATTTCAACTTCGAATAAACTTTCTGCCCCTGAATCGCCGCGATGATTTCCTTCACGCCGCCGATGGCCGACGCGGAACTCTCCAGCACTTCCACGCGCCAGCCCTGCGATTCCGCGTAGCGCGAGTACATGCGAAAAAGCTCGCCCGCGAAAAGCGAAGCTTCGTCGCCGCCCGTGCCCGCGCGGATTTCGACGATGACGTTTTTCTCGTCATTGGGATCTCTCGGCAACAGCAGCATCTTCAAATCGCGCTCCACGGTTTCGCGGCGCGTTTCGAGAGCGTGCTGCTCGTCGTGCGCCAGTTGCTTCATCTCCGCATCTTCCGCTTCGTCGATCATCTGTTTCGCGCCGGCGATTCCTCTTTCAATTTCCTTCCACTCGCGATATTTCTCGACAATCGGTGAAAGCTCCGCGTGCATCTTCGCTACTTTCTGGTAGCGCCCCGAATCCTCGTGCACTTCCTGCGAAGACAGCTCCGTATTCAGCTCGTCGTAGCGAGTCTCGATCTGGTCGAGTTTTTGAAACATGCTCAGTGTCGTCATGGAAAAGCTCCAATGGAAATCGCAGCGTGAATGAAAGCGGTGAATCGGTTCGAACGGAGAACTGCAACGCCCCGGCGCGGGGCTCAGAAGCGAGCGCTAATAGAAGGAAGCAAACGTCACGATGCACACAGAATAGCCGCCCGCGTCGCCCCTGTCAAATCGGGCCATTCCAAAGGTAGTGGCTCGGTTCCCGATTTGCCCGTGATCCGTCCACCAAAATCCACGCTTGACATCGACGGATAATTCACTACCATATGGTTGTGGATAAGTTGGATACAACGTTTGCGGCTCTGTCTGATCCAACCCGCCGGGCGATGATCGAACGACTCTCCCATGGGCCTGCCTCTGTGCATGGATTGACGGAACCGTTTGCACTCTCGCAGCAGATGATTTCAAAACATATTGCCTACCTGGTGCGTGCTCGGATTGTGATCAAGACGAAGCGTGGAAGAGAGAGCGTGTGCACGCTCAGGCCAGAGGCGATAAAGACAGTCAGCGACTGGGCGATTAGCTATCGCCGATTCTGGGAAGAGAGTTTGGACAAGTTGAATGTCGTTGTGAATCAAATGAAAAAAGCGGAGGTCAGAGATGACAAAAACCACGGTTAACGAGAAAGAGCGAATGGTTGTCACTAGAGTTTTTGATGCCCCACGCGCATTGGTTTGGGAGGCGTGGACAAACCCGAAATATGTGATGCAATGGTGGGGACCGAAGGGTTTTACTGCGCCTTTTTGCGAGATGGATTTTCGCGTAGGAGGAAAATTTCTCTGCTGCATGAGAGCGCCGGATGGGCAGGAGTTCTGGAATGGTGCGGAATACCACGAGATTGTTCTGCACGAGAAGATCGTTTACTCCATGTATTTTTCTGACTCGAAGGGAAACAAGGTCGAGCCTGCGCACTATGGAATAGAACATGAAGCCATAGAGGATGCGAACGACGTGGTTATTTTTGAGGATTTTGGAAACGGCCAGACGAAAGTTACCTTGATTGGAAATGAAACCATGGAGCACGCAAAAAATAGCGGGCAACTAGAGGGCTGGGTTCAGATACTCGATAAACTTGCCGCGGTTATTGCGGGGCTAGCGCAGGCGAAATAAGAAGTTGAAGTTTTGAAGCTCGTCATGCGCGAGATACAGCTAAGGCTGGCGGCGGAGGCTTGGTTAGAACGGGCTTCTCGTCGCTGGCCGAATCGTCGCATTTCCGGCTAAGTGACCCTTGGCTTAACTGTTGCCTTCAGGCCAATGCGCTCGGCGACCAATGTTTGCCGAACTCAACATTAGTCCCGTGAAACGCGCTTGTGTTCACGAATATCGCGTCAACTCGCGAGTGCTCGGCGACTCGGAAACTGACCCTCTACCCCACTCCCAAAGTTGCCGCATTGCAACGGCTATACTACGATGACTTCTGCCTATGGCCGAAATTTCAAGCCCCACACCGACGAACGCCGACGGCGGAATGCTGTGGGATTTTTGGTATCCGGCGCTGCGCTCGCATCAGGTTCGCGGACGTGATCTCCGGCGCGCGATGCTCCTCGACGTGCCGCTGGTGATTGGCCGCGACGCGCGCGGCAAACCCTTTGCGCTGCGCGACGTTTGTCCGCATCGTGGCATGCCTCTTTCCTGCGGCCAGTCCGACGGCGAAACGGTCGAATGCAGCTATCACGGCTGGCGCTTCGACGCGCGCACCGGACAGTGCCGCGAAATTCCGTCGATCACCGCGGACTCCAAACTCCGCGTCGACCGCATTTACGCCGGCAGTTTTCCCTGCGAAGAGCGCGACGGCTACATCTGGGCTTACATGACCGCGCCGAATTCGCCGCGTCTCGAACACGCGCCCGTTCCCGCCCCCGAGCTGCCGAAATTCAGCGAGCGTTACAGCGCCGCGCATCTCTCCGCCGAAATGCCCGTTCACGTGGACCACGGAGTGATTGGCCTGATGGACCCCGCGCATGGCCCCTTCGTGCATCAATCGTGGTGGTGGCGCAAGCGCCGCAGCATTCACGAAAAGCACAAACAATTCGAACCCATCCCCAGCGGCTTCCGCATGAGCCCGCACGCTCCGTCCTCAAATAGTTTGCCGTACAAAGTGCTGAAGATGATCACCGGCGCGCCCATCACCACAACAATAGATTTCACGCTGCCCAGTTATCGGTTCGAACAGGTGCGCGCGGGAAATCTCTGGTTTTCGAGCCGCGCCGTCGTCACGCCCGTTCGCCGCGATCTTTGCCGCCTCGATTTCTGCGCGGCATGGAACGTCCTGCGCTATGTGCCCATCGTGGGATTCATCGTCGAAGTTCTCGGACCCCGCTTCATCGCGCAGGATACCGATACGATGACCAAGCAATCCGTCGGCCTGAAATCGAATCCTCATCTGATGCTGATTGGTGACGCGGACCGTCCCGCAAAATGGTATTTTCAGCTCAAGGCCGCGCATCTGGAATCGCAGCGCACTGGCACTCCCGCTTCGCATCCTCTCGATGGGCCTGTGACGCTACGCTGGCGTTCATAATCCCACAAGATGTCCGCTACTGGATTTTTGCCATATCAAATTTCGTTTCCTCAACTTGACCATCAGGCGCCTTAACAGATATGCGCAGCGGCGCGGAATCTATTTTCGCGGGATCGAATTCCAGCGCGACAATTGCTTCACTTGGACCTCTGCGGTTATAAACAGGATGGTAGCTGACCTTGAGAGGCGTGATTTCGCCGCCTTGCGTGACGTGAACCGAGACATTGCGCGAAAGGTCGGGCCAGGGCGCGGATCCGAGCAACGGATGCACATAGGCGTTGCGGGTCCATTGCACAGTTACCCGCACAACAAACTTGAGCGGGTGCGCTTGCAAATCGGTCTCCGTTTGCACTTCGGAGTCGCCCGGCCATTGGCGTTTTCCCCGGAGGACAATCTGCTGGTATGGCGTCGAGATGTCGATGCGCGAGACGAAATAGTCGCCTGTTTGAGGTTCGGTAAAACTGTGAACGTATTCGAGCAGGCAGTCCGCGGTCTGGAAATTGTTTCGCACGCCGAGAAAATACGCATCACGAATCGCTTCTGAATGCAGCGGGTAATCGTAGCCCGAGGTTGTCTGTACAGCAAAAAACAGCACGATTAAAACCGCGGCGATTTGCCGGCCGCATGGCCGCACGTTCCTGGGCATGGTCTCTCCGCTGTGTACTGGCTTAGATGCAAAAAGTGCAAAACAGAGGTCGCCCGCCGGCCAACACAAGAGACTAGTTTGCGTCCATCCCCTCGGCGGGCATCGCGAACGCGCGATGAACACGATATAGCACCCATGCAGTCGCCGCTCCCGCCGGCGCAGCAATCCACAAACCAGCCTCGAGCACAACGGAAGGGCCGGACGAAATCAAGTTGAGCCATCCGGGAAGGGGTGTCTGCTGGATGGCCGCGCTCCTCGAAAACGAGCCCAGGATCAGCATCAACACAGGTGCGACGATGGCGCCAGTCAACACCCACTGCCATGCGGAGCGGAATTTCGCTAGCACCGCCATCCGCCGAAGAACCAGACCGCCCAGCAGCGCCGATACAACGCCCAGCAAGAGTCCGTAAAAATCAAAGATGAAAAAACCAAAAGCGCTGCGAAACGAAATGAAGCCGACGGTGGGACCTGCGAGATCCTTCAGCCAAATGGCAAGGCTCATAAAGAAACTTCCGCAGACCCATGCGGCGAGGTAATACGCCAGGCTGCCGTGGCGGGTCATATGCGCCGCTGAATGTTGGGAAAATTCTGCCAGACTTTGACGCCGCAGAAATGCGAGCCTTCGGTGCAAATAGGCGTGGTGATGCCCGCTCGAAGATGGCATGGCGGCCCGATGTACCGCGCGAGTTCAGGAAATACCGCGCGGACTTGCGCCACTTCCTCCATCGAGGACTGGTAAATCTCTTCCTGCGCGTTGAAGCAAGTGCGCATCGTCCATTTGTGAAGGAGGTGAAGCAACGAACCCGATTCAACCAGCCGAATCGATTTCGCATTCGGCAGAAGGTATAACGCAATTTCCGCCGGCACGCCCCGATCGAGCAACTCATTTTTCGCTGTCCATGCTTCCGCCATCGCGGCTACGTAAATTTCGCGGGCGCGCGGATTCTCGCGGATGAGCATCGGCGTAACGTAATCGGGCGCGCGCGTATCCGCCAGCGTCAAGATGGGCCGCGAGCCGGGGATCATTCGATGGCGCTGGTCCTGGCTATCGGCGGTGTGGCTGATTTTCTTGGCGAATGTAAAGTTCGCATGCTGCAGCGCGCGCATCATGGGTGCATGAACGCCAATGTTCAGCGTTTCATGACGATACGGATTGCGCGCGGGGTTGAGAAGCCGGTCAATCGCCTCCGCGTCGGGACAATCCTTTTCAGTCACGCCAACTACGGCGCGATACGCAGCCGCAATCACCTGGAGGGCACACGGCGAATAATCGACAAGCTCTGAAGTGTGGCCGTTAAGCCGTGAATCAAATTCCGCCGCGAATTTTTCGCCCTCCGGGACATTTTTTGCAGCCGACCACTCGGGTAAATCCTCCATCGGCTGCGTCTCGAAACGATCGAAAAACTGTGGATCGGCTTCGTGAACGCGTTCGACCATCGCCTGAACAACTGCCCGTGATTCCGACGGTGTGTCACAAGCGGCCTGCATGCGCCACAGCCGGTGCAACACGATTCCGGAAAGCGTGTGCACCATTGTGGTGAATGCCGCGACAGGCAAGACGTAGCGCGCGATTTCAATCGCGCGTTTCTCGGCGGCGCGCTTGACCTTCTCGATGCGGCGCGAATGCGACAGTGGACCGATATGCCAGATCTCGCCGAGGATCCTGTTGGCTTCCGGCTCCAAAACGCGCGTCAGTTCGCGGTAATACGACCACGCCCGCGCGATTGCATGCTCGTAAATCGCGCGGTCCGCCGCACTGAAATGCTCGCCCTCCGGCGGAATATATGCGTTCGCGCGATCGAGCCGCACGTAGCGCTGGCTCTGTTGCTCAGAATTATAAAAGGGATGCGCGTGCAGAAACGACCATACGAATTGCCGGCTCACATTTTCCAGGCCAAACTCAAAATGCGCGTGCTGATAAACAGTGTGGTGCCCGCTGTAGAAAGTGGCCGCGCCAATATTGACGCGCTGCTTCTCCGTGATTTCCTCGGGAGCGATGATGCGCGGCGAATAGCACGTGCGCGCCGCAGCAATCGCCGAGTCATACGGGTGCGCGAACGCGTTTCGCAGCGTGACGCGCGGAGCCGCGCTTTCGACGGATTCCATCGGGAGCGCGTGCGGGGAGTGGGCCATGACCGGACGTCATTCTACACCGAGATGCGAGCTGCCGTGTCGCGCGACGGGCGTCCGCAAAAAAAGCCGGCGCAGTAAACTGCAAATCGCAAAATTCGAGCACCCCATATCTAATTCGGAATTTCGCGGCATGGAACCGCTAAGGCTCGGCGACGCCGAGTCCTATTTTAGGAGGTACAAAGGTACCATTTACACGTTTCGACCTAGCCGCTATGCTCGCGATCGACAATTGAATCGAGGCTCTGGTTAAACCCAGGGGCCGAGGGTGTGTACCGTTTAGGCACAGACCTAGACTTTTCCCCCTTGACGGCACGAAACCACATAGAATCCCCAAGTTACTCAAACTTGGGGAGTTCCTATGAACAGGTTTATGATGTTGGTGGTTTTGGTGCTGTTGGTACTAGCGAGCGCAGTTGGGCTTCGCAATTTGACGGTCAGCCGAGTTTCAGGCCAGCAAGTTGCAAGCACTGGCAATCCAGTGCCGGTCATGCCCGATGGGTTCGTGAGCACCGGCAACCCCGTGCCAGTAATGCCTGACGGGCAATAAAGCTTCCGTCTCGCAAGGCAACTAGGGCCAGGCCTCAGAAAGATTGAAAGCTATGCTTGGTCCGCTTGATTATGTTCTTGTTCTCGTCAGCTTCGTGGCTGAGGTGTACGTTGTAGCTCGTCTCTGCATATCAAAGAACTCCCTTCGCTATCTCTCCCTGAATATTTATATGCTGGCGACTGTGGGTGTCACGGTCGGTCAGGCTATTGTGTGGAATCGCTTCGGCGTTTCATCGCCAGTCTACGCGTACGTTTATTACTACACAGATGCGCTTCTTACGATTTCTCTCTTCTTCGTCATCATGAGCTTTTATCATCAAATATTTCAGCAGATGGAAGTCGGCAAGTACGTTCGTTGGGCGTCCGTTTTTCTGCTTTCCGCCACAGCGCTATTCTCCTATTTGGTTGTGCGGCAAATGCCGAGCCACAACCTCACGAGCCGTTTCGTTGTCGCGATGAGCCAAAACCTTTATTTCGTCGGAGTGGTGCTGACATATCTGCTCTGGGGCGCCGTTGTGAAGTTGCGAGAGACCAGAACGCGCCTGATTCAGCTTGTGCTGGCGCTTGGTATTTTCTTTAGTTCGGATGCGGCCTGTTACGCGCTGCGCAATTTGTTCCCCGGTCTCGAAGCGAACTTCTTGAAGTGGGTGCCTCCGCTGGCAGGCACGTTCTTGCCGCTTGCCTGGGCCTATACCTTCACGAAAATCTCTGAAGGCGCGCGTCTCGAAACAGCTCGCGTCGCCTTACCGCGAATGGCGGCGCATCAACACTCATGATTGCCGCGCTTATTTGCGTGATCTCCGTTGCAGTGTTCCTGCAATTCTTCGTGTCATACTCGCGTTCGATCATCGCCGCGTATCGGAAGTCGGACCTTTCCGAGCAAGTGCGGGAAGTCGTGGGAATAGAAGGGCAGAACGTGAGCAGCGATCAATTCGGGCGACTCGTGCAGTTAATTCGTCTGTGCCCTCAAAAGGGCGACGATCAAACGGATCTGAAGGTAGTGGGCGTCTATTATTGGATGATGAGCGCTCTGCGTTCAACCGCGCGCACGCTCGCACCGCGCGTCACTTCGTGGGCAGAGCGCGAACGGGCGGACTGCGCGTATTTCGTCGCTGTCGCGCTCGACCGTCGCATCGCCCACAGTCGCGATTTGCTCGCGCAGCAAATGTCAAATTCCTAGAGACACGCCTGTACGCAATTCCCTCCGCCTGCTAAGATATCTGCGCGATCTTTGTCCCCGCATGAAACTTCCGATTCAATGGACTGTCCGGAATACCATCCAGCATCGCCAAATGCTGCGCCCCGGGGACAGGCTCGGTTTGGCAGTCTCGGGGGGCGCTGATTCGGTTGCGCTTTTGCGCCTCTTTGAAGAGTTGCGCGGCGAATTGGGCATTACCCTCTGTGCGCTGCATTTCAATCATCGGCTTCGCGGCACGGAATCAGACGCCGATGAAAACTTTGTGAAATCCCTGACGAACGTTCGCGGCATGGAATGCCACACCGAAACCGCGGACGTTGCCGCAATTGCGAAGCAGAAACGATGGAACCTGGAAGATGCAGCGCGGCGCCTGCGCTATGAGTTTTTCGCTACAGTTATTTCACAGGGCATGGCAGATTGCATTGCCACCGCGCACACGGCCGATGATCAAGTCGAAACGGTCCTTGCGCGTGTTATTCGCGGAACAGGGCTCGCGGGCCTTTCCTCCATTTATCCGATCCGCGGCAAAATCATCCGTCCGCTGATCGACATCCGCCGCAAGGACCTTCGCACATTTCTCGCCGAGCGCCAGCAAGAATGGCGCGAAGATGTTACCAACCGCGACACGCAGCGGCTCCGTGCGCGCGTGCGTCACCGCTTGTTGCCCGAGCTCGAACAGAATTTTTCGCCGTCTATCACCGAGCGGCTGTGCGATTTGGCATCGCTGGCTCAGGACGACGAAGCATTCTGGTCCGCGCTTGTCGAAGAGCGCTATGAGCAACTTGTCTCGCGCAGCAAAAAGGGACTTTTGGTGGATGTCGATTCGCTGCTTTCGCCCATCCCAGCCTTGTCTCGCGAGAACCTTGCGAAACCGAATCCGTGCCGGGCACTAACGCAGCGCTTCGTGCGCCGTTTACATGCCCAATCGGTCGATGGGGAGGGCCAACTCTCCCGAAACCACGTTGAACAAGTGATCCGATTAGCCGCACATGGCTCCAGCGGCCGTAAATTGGAGCTTCCCGGAGGCGTCACGGTCGAGCGCGAGTTCGGCAGATTGCTTTTCTGCCGGCCGGTTCGTACCGATAGCCCCGGGCCAAAACAAAAAGTCTCGCTGTCAGTTCGCCTTTACCACTATGAAGTAAAAGTCCCAAACTCCGGTTCCACTGCTATTTCCATTCCGGAACTTGGGCGCTCCTTCCGTTTGAAAGTGGTTGACTGGTCCGAGGCGGAGCGCGACACTAAGCATGAAGGTATGGTTCTGGATGCGGAGCGGCTTCTCGCGCCCCTAGTATTGCGGAACTGGAATCCCGGCGATGCGTATCGACCTTGCGGTCGGCGGCAGACCCGCAAACTCGCGCGCATGTTCATCCGGGGCCGTGTTGGTTTGACCGAAAGAGCCCTGTGGCCCGTGCTAACGAGTGCGGGACGCGTCGCTTGGGTGGATCGGATGCCTGTGGCAGAGGAATTTTCGGTAATAAACGCCACGCGAACCGGCCTATGGATTGTCGAGGACGTTCATTGAGGTCGGCGTGAAGGTCGCATACTCCCGCAAACAGTTGGCCACACGTGTGGCTCAGATGGGCCGGGCGATCTCCCAGGATTACAGCGATCGCACCCTGCACGTTGTGGCGATCCTCGAGAATTCTTTTTTGTTCGCGGCTGATTTAGTCCGCGAAATTTCGCAGCCGGTCGTTTGCCATTTTGTAAGGTCAGAGCTGCGGCAAGTGGATCTTGGAGGTTTTAGCAGGCCCGAGGTTTTCTTCTCGACGCCTCCCAGGCTCGAAGGGAGCGACGTTTTGCTCGTCGATGCCATCCTGCACACCGGGGTGCCGCAGGATTTCTTGTGGAAGCGCCTGGAGGAATGCCAGCCGCGTTCCCTGAATTTGGCGGTATTGTTCGACAAGCCCCGCGATCGCAAAGTCAGCCTGCGGGCCACATACATTGGCTTCGATTCTGCATCTAAATATTGGGTGGGTTATGGCCTGGCGGGCCGCGGTGGCCTGTATCGCAACCTGCCGTACGTGGGAACCGTAAGCGAGGTTCGGCAGACTGAAACGAAGCGTGTTAAGGGGCAAAAGCCCAAGTGCATAACAAGTGCATAAGAGGTTCCTAATCCTGGAAGGCCACGGGCTCCAGGGGGTGAGGTAAAACGGTGAACTCAACAGTCAAAACGATTTTATTCTGGATGGCAATGATCCTTCTCGCCGTCCTGCTCTGGCGAATGGCCTCGACCGGGGGGCAGACGGCGCGCGATCAAACGCCGAGCTATACCGACTTCCAGGCCCAGGTGGATAAGGGCAACGTTAGCGAAGTCACAATTATGCTTTCTCCGGTCAGCGCCGAAGTCGATGGCGAATTCCGCGATCCGAAAACAAAATTTCGCGTCACTGTTCCGAAGGAAACCCTCAGCGACCTGACCAAGGAACTGCAGGCGAAAAACGTCGAGGTCAATATCAAGGAAGTCCGCAACAACGATTGGGTCAGCTTCCTGATCGATGGCGTTCCGTTCCTTCTGCTTCTCGTCGTATTTCTCATCATGATGCGGCAAATGCAGTCCGGCGGAAATAAAGCCCTGAGTTTCGGAAAATCGCGCGCGCGCTTGCTTACGGCGCAGCAAAAGAAGGCTACCTTCAAAGACGTGGCCGGAATCGAAGAGGCCAAGGAAGAGCTTCAGGAAATCATCGACTTCCTGAAGGATCCGCAAAAATTCCAGCGACTCGGCGGTCGCATTCCGAAGGGCGTGCTGCTCGTCGGACCTCCAGGTACCGGCAAGACCTTGCTCGCGCGCGCCATTGCCGGTGAAGCAAACGTCCCGTTCTTTTCGATTTCCGGTTCTGATTTCGTCGAGATGTTTGTGGGCGTGGGTGCCAGCCGCGTCCGCGATTTGTTCGAGCAGGGCAAGAAAAACGCTCCCTGCATCATCTTTATCGATGAAATCGACGCGGTGGGACGCCATCGTGGCGCAGGTCTAGGCGGCGGCCACGATGAACGCGAACAAACATTGAATGCGTTGCTCGTCGAAATGGACGGCTTTGAATCCAATGAAGGCGTAATATTGATCGCGGCTACAAACCGGCCCGACGTGCTTGATCCTGCATTGCTCCGGCCCGGCCGCTTCGACCGCCGTGTTGTCGTGCCCCGGCCCGACGTCAAGGGCCGCGAGGAAATTCTTCGCGTGCACACGCGCAAGGTGCCTATCTCCGAAAATGTGAATCTCTCGATTCTTGCTCGCGGCACTCCCGGTTTTTCAGGCGCCGATCTCGCCAACCTGGTGAATGAAGCCGCCCTCTGGGCAGCTCGGCAAAATCGCAAGCTCGTCATCATGGAAGATTTTGAGATGGCGAAAGACAAAGTTCTGATGGGCGCCGAGCGAAAATCGCTAATCCTCTCCGAAGAGGAGAAGAAAAACACGGCGTACCACGAAGCAGGTCATGCTCTGGTCGCGGCGATGACTCCGGGCGCCGATCCGCTCCACAAAGTAACTATCATTCCGCGCGGCATGGCTTTGGGTGTCACCATGCAGCTTCCTATCGACGATAAGCATACCTACACGAAGGAATTTCTGGAGAGCCAGCTTGCCGTTTTGATGGGCGGGCGCGCCGCGGAGGAAATTTTCCTCCGGCACGTCACCACGGGCGCGGGCAACGACATCGAACGCGCTACCGAAATCGCCCGTCAGATGGTCTGCGAATGGGGCATGAGCACTCTGGGGCCGCTGACCTTTGGCAAAAAGGAAGAGGCGATTTTCCTGGGGCGCGAAATCGCGCAGCATCGCGATTATTCGGAAGACACAGCGATCAAGATCGACAATGAAGTCCGCAGCATCGTGACTGCCGGGTACACGCGCGCGCGCAATATCTTGGAAACTCACCGTGAGGCGCTGGAACGCGTGGCGCAGGCTCTCCTGGTGCGCGAAGTGCTTGACGCAAACGAACTCAAGCTACTCATGGAAGGCAAGCCATTACCCGACAAGCCGCTGCCGCCACCTCCTTCGGCGCCTCCTGTGCCGTCCAAGGAGCCGCAGCTTACTTTGCGACCTGAGCCTCGCGCCATTCCAGGCATGGCCAAGGGCGAAAAACCCGCACCAGCGTAAAGCGATTTCGCGGCGGCGTTCGCCTCTCACATGAAAAGTACCTGTTTGCGCGGAATGTCGTAAAATACCCGCATGGCGCACACGCCTCTTTCCTCAATTGAAGTCGATTGCCCATGCTGCCAAGCGAAGCTTACGGTTGATCCTGAACTCGGCGTCGTGCTCTCGCATATTCCGCCGCCGAAACCGCCGCCGTCCGTCGATCTCGACGACACCGCGCGCTTGCTCAAGGAACAGGCCGAGCGCGTCGAACAAAAATTCCGCCAGTCGGTGGAAGCGGAACGCACCAAGGAAGACGTGCTCGCGCGAAAATTCGCCGAGGGCTTGAAAAAAGCTAAAGACAAGCCCGTCGAAAAACCGATTCGCGATTTTGATCTCGACTGAACTCGGGCTTCCGGTCGCGCTCCCACCGGGCATACACTCAGGTCATGGAGTTTTCTCGTCCACGCGCCGCCGCCCTCGTCTCCCTTTTTGGAATTTCCCTGCTTCTTGCCGCACCTTCTTTTGCGCAGAAAAAGGAAAAGCTTCCGCGTCCTGTGCAGATGGACAAAGGCGTTCACAGTAAGCGCATTTCCCAAACAGGTGAACTCGTTTTTCGCCGTATTGGCAGCAGCGGCGTCGCGGATGAAAATCAGTCACACAGTGCTCGCGCGACGCTCCGCATTCGCGTGAACCTTGTCGAAGTCGGCTGCCATGTTTTCGCTCCGGACGGCACAGCGGTGCGCGGTCTCGCCCAGCAGGATTTTAATATTTTCGAAGATGGCGTCGAGCAGCCCATCGCGCATTTCGATTCGTCCATCGAAGGCGCAAGCATCGCCCTTGTCCTCGACGCGAGTCCGAGTGTCCTCCCCGATTCCGAGACGATGAACCTTGCCGCGCGGCAACTCATCGCAAATCTCTCCCCGGTGGACGAAGTCGCCGTCGTCGATTTCTCCGAACACACCTATCTCTTGCTGCCTTTTTCGCGCGACAGGAAACTTCTGACGAAAGCTATTGCGGGCGTCGACGTCCGCAAATTATTTTCGGACACGGGGGGCTCGAATATTTATCGTTCCGTGTATCTCGCAGCCAACGAACTTTTTCCCGGTCGCACCGGACGCAAAGCCATCGTCTTGCTCACGGACGGACAGGATAGCGGCCTTGGACTAAATTTAGATGGCGAAGGCGTCAGGCCAAGGCGTGGCGACCCGCCAAATCGCGCAACATTCGAGGATGTGGTAAAGGCTCTCGCCTCGCAAAATATCGAAATCTACGCCATTTCCACGCAGAATCGGCCTCGCGTGATGACGTCCGCTTGGCTCGCCGCGCATCAAAATGTTTCTCTCGTCACGCCTGCGGCGCTCACCCTGGGCATTCCTGCCTACACGGATTTTCTCGCTGAGTTGGTGCGCCGCGTCGGCGGCCAGCTCTATTTCTTGAACGAAGTGGGTACCATCGCCGACGCCTATCGCAATATCGTCCAAAATCTCAGCGCTCAATACACGCTCGGCTTCTATCCTCCCGCTGGCCAAAAACCCGGCTGGCATTCGCTTCGCGTGGAAGTCGCCGGGCACGGCAGCGTGCGCGTTGTTCATCGCGCTTCCTACTATGCACCCGCCGATTTGCAATAATTCGCTCTGAATAATTCGCCGACACTCGCAGAATTCTCCGGTGCATCTTCCTCGCACTCCATTTCCGCTCGCGGCGATGATTGTGATTTAATCAGTGCCATGATTCGCCGCAAGAAGTTCACATTGCACTTGCCATCGCGCAAGCTCGTGCTCGGCGAACGCACGCTTATCATGGGCGTTCTCAACGTCACGCCCGATAGCTTCTCCGACGGCGGCCAATTTCTCGATGCGCGCGGTGCCATCGAGCACGCGTTTCAAATGGAATGTGCCGGCGCGGACATTCTCGACATTGGCGGCGAATCCACGCGCCCCGGCTCGCGCGGCGTTTCCGTCCAACAAGAACTCGATCGCATTCTGCCGGTGCTCCACCAACTCCGCAGGCGGCTGAAAATTCCCATTTCTATCGACACACAAAAAGCGGAAGTCGCCGAAGCTGCGGTCGCGGCAGGCGCGGAAATCATTAACGACGTCAGCGCCCTGCGTTCTGATTCCGAACTCGCGAAAGTCGCCCGTCGGCATCGCCTGCCGATAATCCTGATGCACATGCGCGGCGCGCCGCGAACCATGCAACAACGACCGTTCGCGCGCAATGGATTGCCCGACGTAATGCGAGGCTTGCGCGCGGCACTCGCGCGCGCGAATCGCCTCGGAATCGCCAAATCACAAATCATCCTCGATCCCGGCATCGGCTTCGGCAAAAACTACACGCAAAACTTCGAACTGCTGGCGCGTTTGCCCGATCTCGCACGCCTGGGTTTTCCGTTGCTCATTGGCACGTCGCGAAAAGCATTCATTGGTCACGCCCTCGGGGGCGCGGCAGCAGAACAGCGTCTCTGGGGGACCGCCGCCACAGTCGCCGCCAGCATTTTAGGCGGCGCGCACATCGTCCGCGTCCATGATGTCGCCGAAATGGCGCAAGTCGCAAAAATCGCTGACAGCATTGCCGCTGCTCGCCCGCGTTCATAAAATAGAGGCGTTTGGGAATAATCGCGGCATGCCGTTAAGATGAACGAATCAGCTTCGCGAAACTGGGAGGAATATCGGATGACGTCCCGCCGCATCGCATGTTTCCCCACATCGGTCCTGCTTGGTGTCGCAATTCTTGCGTCCGCCGCCGCTGCTCAATTTCCGCCGGCACCCAAGCCGCTCGAGCCGAAAATGCCTCAGGGCGTTGGCAGCTGCACGATCAATAAGCCGTGCGCCGAGGTCGCGCCAGACATCATCAAGAAAGTCCTCGGCCCGTCCCCGCTCGAAAGCAACCTGCGCCAATTGACCGATGTTGTTGGCGGCCGCGTCACTGGCTCTCCCGCCGCCGATAAGGCCATCGATTGGGCGGTGCAAGCCTTTCGCGCTGCGGGCGTCGACGAAGTGCTCACCGAAAATTTCACCGTGCCTGTAGGCTGGTCGGAGGGCCGCACACGTCTCGACGTTCTCGCGCCGGAACCGTTTCCTGTGCGCCTCGTTTCGATTGGCTGGTCGCCCGCCACGCCGCCCGGCGGCCTCACGGCAAACGTGGTGGACGTCGGAATGGGCAACGAAGCCGGATTCAAGCATGCCGGTGAGTCAGCGAAAGGCGCCATCGTGCTCGTCCATACAAACGTCCTAAAAACCTGGGACGATCTAATGAATGAGTACTATCTCGAGCCCGCCATCATTGACCGCGCCGTGAACGCCGGAGCGTCGGCGATTCTCTGGATGTCGACGCGCCCTTACCTGCTGCTCTATCGCCATAATCTCTCGCTCACTGGCGAACTCGAGCGCCTGCCTCAGGCGGTCCTCGCGCGCGAGGATGCCATGCGCATGGCGCGCTTCATCGCAGCGGGCCAACACGTGAAAGTTCTTCTCGACATGCCCAACAAAATTACCGAACGTGCACCTTCCGAAAACGTTGTCGCCGAGATTCGCGGCAGCGAGAAGCCTGACGAGTTCGTGATTCTCGGCGCGCACCTCGATTCGTGGGACCTGGGCACGGGCGCGCTCGACGATGGCTGCAGCGCGGCGATGGTGATTGACGCGGCGCGTGCCATTCGCGCTTCAGGCTCCATTCCAAAGCGATCGATTCGCTTCGTGCTTTTCACGGGCGAAGAGCAGGGAATGCTTGGCTCGTGGGCGTACGCGTTGGCGCATCGCCGGGAGCTCGATCAGATGGACGCGGCAATTATTTTCGATTCGGGCGACGGCAAGGTCACCGGTTATTCTCTTGGCGGTCGAAAAGATATCGCCGCGAACGTCACACAAGCCCTCGGCCCACTCGCATCGTTCGGCCCCTTCGACAATACTTTCGACGCGGACATAGGCACGGACAATTTTGATTTCCTGCTCGAAGGCGTGCCGACGCTCGTCGCCAATCAAGAGCCTCACGACTACATAATGAATTACCACGCCGCTTCCGATACCTACGACAAAGTCGATTTCGCGCAGCTCAAACGCAATGAGGCCATTGCCGCGGTCACGGCATACGCCGTGGCAGACCTGCCGCAGCGGCTGGGCGTGCGCCAATCGCGAAAGCAAATCGAACAACTGATGCGCAGCACCGGCCTCGAAAAGGAAATGAAAGAAACGGGTTTCTGGCCCATGTGGGTCGATGGCAAGCGCGGCCGCCAGCCGTAAGCCACGTTATGAGCTGTTTCGCCGCGTCTCTACCTCGTAACTCCACGGATGCGTGACCATCCAGGCGCCCCCGTATGCGGGATATAATGTTGGTGCATGGCTTCCGCGCAGCGAAACTCTCCTTTCCCTTCCAAGTCTGCGCTCGCGCGCATACTGGCGATTGATTACGGCCGCCGCCGCATCGGCCTCGCTGTGTCCGATGAGCTCGGAATCACCGCCGTGCCCGTTGCCACGCTCGAAAGAAAAAATCGTCGGGAAGATATTCGCCGCCTTCGCGAAATCGCGCGTAAATACAAGGTCACTCTCATCATCGTTGGTTCGCCTCTGCATCTCGCCGGACACGCCGGAGAAATGGCGAAAGAGGCCGCCCGTTTTGCTTCGCGCATCAAGAAGGAACTCGGCTTGCCGGTCGAGCTGAGAGATGAAAGACTGACAAGCTGGGAAGCGGAGCAAACGTTGAAAGAAAATGCCGGACGCAAGTCCAAAAAAATGCATCTGGATTCGGTTGCTGCCGCCATACTCTTGCGCGACTTTCTCGACGGCAACGGCAATCGCAGCCACGAACCTGCACCCGGGCTAAAACCCGTTCGAAAAAAGGACGAGGAATAATTCGCGATGCGCCGCGCAGCAATCGTAATCATCATTGTAATCGTGCTGACAGGCGCGTTCGGCGTCTGGCTCCGAAGCGAGCTCACGCATCCCTACCGCGGATATTCGCAGACACAGATTTTTGTCGACATTCCTCGAGGCACGCCGCGCTGGAATATCGCCGGCCTCCTCCAGCAGAATGGCGTGATTCGCAGCCGCGTCGCGTTCGTTGTTCTCAGCCTTCGCCATCGCCGCCGCGTCTTGCAGGCGGGCGAATATCTTTTCAATCAGCCCATGACGCTGCAGCAAGTATTCGACCAAATTGCTGGCGGCCACATTTTCGTCCATACGGTTGTGGTGCCCGAAGGCTGGACCATGTTCGATATCGCCAACGAGCTCGCGCGGCAGGGATTGGCCAGCAAAGAGGATTTTTTGCGCGTGGCCCGCGATCCCTCGCCCGTACGCGATATTGCGCCGCGCGCCCCCAGCCTCGAAGGATTTTTGTTTCCTTCGACGTA
Organism: uncultured Acidobacteriota bacterium; assembly: GCA_963757905.1. Lineage (GTDB taxonomy): Bacteria > Acidobacteriota > Terriglobia > Acidiferrales > UBA7541 > DAHUXN01. The sequence goes on from CAVWSV010000007.1 coordinate 591,359, forward strand.
TCAATTTTCGCGCAACGCAACGCCTGAAGAAATTGCCGCAACCATGGTGCATCAATTCCGCGAGGAATGGAGTAGGCTCCAGGCACTCGCCCCTCCGCCCGTCACGCCAGATCCGATCGCGACGGGCCACTCGGGCCGGCAAGCGGCCGGTTCCGTAGTTGCGCCTCTTTCTCCCGAACAAATCGTCACCCTGGCATCGCTCGTCGAGCGCGAAACACCGCAGCCGCAGGAGCGCCCGATGGTCGCCAGCGTTTTCTATAATCGCCTGAAGCTCGGTGTGCCACTGCAGTGCGATCCCACAGTGCAGTACGCGCTCGACCTTGCAGGCAAGCCCACTCTCAAGGTGACTCCTGAAGACTTGCACGTTGCTTCGCCTTACAACACATATTTGCATCGCGGCCTTCCGCCGGGGCCCATCGCGAACCCAGGAGATGCATCCTTGCGCGCCGTCGTCGACCCGGCCCACACGAAGTATCTCTATTTTGTCGCCAACGATTCCGGTGGACACTTCTTTGCCAGCACGCTCGAGGAGCATAATCGCAATGTCGTCCGTTATCGCCGCCTGCTTCAGGGTCTGCCAGCCGAACCGCCCCCGGTGCCGCGGCACAAGAAACTTGCACCTAATCGACGTGCAAAGCACAAACGTGTTTTAAAAAAGAAGCCGCGGAGCCGTCCATGACGCAAACCAAAGCGCCTGCAAAAAAAGAATTGATTTTAAGCGCAGCACGTGAACTGAAAACGGTGACATACACGCCGGCGGAAATCGAACAGATTCGCCGCAAGCTGATCGCCGACAAGGGCGAGCACGGAAAAACTTCTGCTGAGTATATCGCCACCGTCCTCGCGGAGGCTGGAATGCGTGTCGTACTTTCCGCGCACAGCGATACGCAGGGCCGCTACGAGGAAGAATTTCGCGACTTGCTCCATTTCTCAACGCTCGAAGATGCGGAAATGTGCCTCGTGCGGCTCGACGAGCTGCTGCGCAAATTCGAAACGGAGGGCGAACGGGCAGCCGAAGCACGCGTCCTTGAAGTCGCGCGTCTTGGCCGGCGCCGTGCCGAAATGATCGCCCGCAATCATAAGGTCGACGCGGCAAAGCGCGGAGAAAAAGAAGAAATCGCGCGCTGGTTCGCGGTTTGGCTCGAACAGCCTGACGCATTCTTCGACTGGCTCGAGATTCGCAAGCAGTCGCCTGAATTTCAGCAACGCTTCCTCCAGCGCACCGCGGATGACGCTGCGAACGCTCAAATGGAATAGAGGTTTAATCGATGGCTGTTCTGGAAGTCGAGCCGATGGACTTGGGGCCCGACGTCAAGGCCGTAAGCATCGAATTGGTCGAAATCGAAGGCCCTGACCGCGAGCCCATGCGCGGACCCGAGGCGGCGCAAATCTGGAGCCGCGTGCTTCCTGCGATCGCCGGCGCGCAGAAATGGTCGCTCGACTTTTTCAGTCACCTTGAGCCGCTTCGGGAATTCTGCGATGCGCACAAAATCGCTTATCGTGAAGCCTCAAAACGCTCGATTGTGCTTTCTTCTCTCAGTCCCGAAGCGCTCGCCCCGCTTCTCGAACGCTTTGAACGTGAAACCTTTGGCATGCGCGCTGGCGGCCCAGTCGAAGGAGGAGATGCCCCCCTCGAAAATGAGCTGGCGCGCCACGGAGTCGACGCCTACCACAAAGTCTATCCGCATTACTCTTTCTGCGCCGTTTGCGATCTCGAAAATGGCTCGGTCGTGGTCTTAAGCCATCAGCTTTGGGCCAGCGAAATTGTCCGCTGCGCCCGCCCAGTCCTCGCCAACTTGAAAGTCGAAGTTCGCGTCGCAGCTTGAGACGCGCCGCATTGTCCCTGTAATCAGTCTGATCCGCGCCGCCATGCGGCACTTATCTGAATGAACAACTAGTACCCCGGTACCATTTCCAATAGACCGAGCAGGCGCGCACCATATTAACCAGAGATTTCGAGGTCCGATGCCCAGCTCTAGCGACACTTTGAGTCCCGTTACGGGGACTTTCGTTCATAGCCTGAACCTGCTGTTGAAGTTCGCGCGTCTCTACGGTTTGCACCATGCCCGCACCACAGCCCAGATGGAATGCGCCTGGAACGACTTATACGCCGCCCTCGACGCGGCTGGCCCTTCGGGGATCCTTCTGGGGGTCTCCGGCGCGGAACTCTTAATCGACGGCGCTCTGGTCGAATCCACCGCCGCCGAGCACAGCCTCGCGCAATTGCTCACCAAGGCGAATATTGCCAGTATTGGCTTTACGCCAGGCCTCAGCCGTGGATCGTTCTCGCTCTTCGTGAAGGCATTCTCGGCGGCATCGCTGAAGCCGTCGCATCTTGCCAAACGCCTGAAATCTGCGTTGGGCGACGGTTCCGAGTCTGGCATTCGCGTCAATCAGCTTCGCTTCATCGCTCGCGAAGCCGAACTCCCGGCGTCTGCCTTCGCCGCTCGCATTTCCGGCAATCACGCGGAAGATCCGCACGACTGGCTGCACGACCCCGGGAAACTCGTCGAACTGATTGCCGCAGTCGAACACTCCGGAAACGGCTCGAGTTCCGGTTATCATTTCGGAGAAGAACTTCTCGGCACAGCGCACCTCTCCGAAAACAATTCACTCGTCTATACGCACTCCGAAGAAGACATGCGAACGCTGTTGCAGTTCGCCGCAAGTTTGGGCAAGGCCGCGCATAAGTCCAAGCATCCCGGCGCTGCCGATGCTTCTGAATGGAAGCAGCGCATCGCAAGTCTCCCTGCCTCGTCGCGCGCGCCTCTGCGCGAAGCCATCGCGGAGATGCATGCCGCGCAGCCTTCAACAAAATTGGACGCTGGTTCAATTTTTCAGATCGCCGAAGGCCTCGCCGTTCGTTACACGCTCGAAAGTTTCCAGCGTGGCAATTTGAAGGTGAACGCCGTGCGGCCATTGCTGGAAACCTTCGCCGTCCCGCTCGCGCCCCTGCGCGAAATTCTCCACGCGCGCGAACGCAAGACGTCGAAGACTGGGCATCCGCGGAACTTTCATGCCGATATTCTTCTGGACGCTCTTGACCGCCGTTTTTGGTCCTCCATTCCGGAATCCGAAAAGCAAACCGTTCTGCTCTCGTCGCAGAGCTGGTGCGTGCCTCCAGAGTGCGTGCAACAATCGGTTGATAATCTCTTTCGCGATCCCGACTTCGCCACTGCGGACAAAATTCTGACGCAGTACGTGAAATGTGTCCGAGATCGCGAACCGGAAGTGCGAAAAAAATCCGCCATTGGACTTACGCAGATGGCCGAACAATACGCGCGCGCATCCGGCCAGCGTTTGCACGAAGCTGTGCGAATCCTCGGCGAACAGTTGGCCGTCGAGCGCGATTCGGAAGTGCGCGATTTGCTCAACGCTGCATTCGTACGTTTCAGCCAGGTCGCCGCCGAGCAAACTCTGTTTCCAGCGCTGCATCAAGCGTTTGACACGCTGGCGATTCTGGACAAGTCGCAGCCAGATTCGGCGCACATTCTGCGCCCGCGCATTGGGATTAAAAACCGCATCCCTGGTTTCATTGAAAAAGGACTGAAGAGCGAAGTGTTGCGCACGGAACTAATCGAAGTGTTGCGCCATGTGCCGCACGCCGCCGCCGAACAGCTTGCCAGTCGCCTGATGCGCGTCACGCGCAACACTGAACGCGATCAAGTGGTCGCGATGGCGCGCGCTCTGGGCAAACCAGCGCAGGAATACTTGCGCCGAACTCTCGAAAGCGCTTCGGCAGCCAACGGCATTCGTGTCTTAGGACTGTTGAGTCGCATCGATCCTGCTTCCGCGGAGGAACTATTGCCGGGGAAAATCCAGCCGGGCGAAAGCGGTGTGCACGACGAAGTTCTGCGTCAACTTTCGATCGCCGGTGCTCCCGAGCGCGGCCGCATCTTGATGGGTATCGTCGAGCGCATGGATCATATGATTCTGCCGATGGCCCTCGATGAAATCGGTATGTGCGGCGATACCAGCGTCGCGCCCGACCTGGTGCGCCTCGCCGAAGGCAATCTCCTCAAAAACAGTTCCGATTTTTTGCGCGTCAAGGCCATTGAGGCTCTCGGCCGCCTTCGCGCGCCCGAAACCACCATTCACCTCATGCGCTTTATCGAAGCGCGTCGCGCCTGGCGCTGGGTTTACCCAAGCGAGATCCGTTTGGCGGCAGCGCAGTCTCTTGAAAAACTCGAACCAGAGCGTGCCTGGGACTTGCTCGCCGAATCCGGCCTCGATCCTCATATGCTCAGCCTCGCGCCTCTCGATGCGCGCCACGACCGCGACTTCGTCCGTTACCGTCGCTATCCGCGCATCAAGATGACTCAGCCCGTTCCCGCTGTGATTCAATCGAAACGCGGCACCTATCAGCCTGCCGTCCAAATCCTCAGTCTCGAAGGCGGCTTGCTTAGCGGGGATTTTCAACTCTCCGTGGGAACACCGGCTAATCTGCAAATTTCGTCCGGCAAACGTCCGATTCACTTGGACGTTCTGGTCAGGTTTGCGCAGCCCAATCAAGCCGGCGTGGAAATGGTCGGCATGGACCTTGAAGATCGCTCCCGCCTAAGAACTCTCCTCGTTTCCATGGCCGCCGCCGCGCCGAAACCGCAAAGCCTGCCGCTTCCCGTCTGAACAAATTTCAGAGAGAACTTACGGTTGCTGCGTGGCTTCCTTTGGCTGCTGTGCTTGTGGAAAGAGACTGGCTAATAATCAATGGCAAGATGTTCGCATTTTAGATCAATTATCTTTATTGGAAGCTGCAGGCAGCTTCTTGAGACTGCCTATCCATTCGTGAACCTGTCCCGCACTCGGATCTTTAGGATACGCCTTGAGGAACACCTCAAATGCTGCAATCGCTTTCTCGCGCTCACCCAAGCCTGCCAGTGCCTCACCCAAAAAAAGTTCAACGGGCGCGGCATTTGCTTTGCCCGCCTTTAACGCTGCCTGCGCATAGTTACGCGCTTTCTCGAAATTTTCCTGATGCAAATAGCAACTCGCCAGCATCCAGTCCGCTTTCCAGGCTGTGGCATCCAGTTGGACAGCTTGTTCGAGAATTTCGATCGCTCCGGGGTAATCGGCTTCGCGGTACCGCAGCGTGCCCAACGCAAGAAGCGCGGCCGTTTCTTTGGGGTCAATTGATACGGATTTCTCCAGGCTCGCTTTCGCCTCGGGCAGTTTGTTCATCCGCAGATAGCACATTCCCATCAGGTAATTTACGAACGGATTCCCCGGCGCCATCTGCAGCGCTTTCCCCAGATGTTTTTGCGCGGAAGCAGGTTTTTCGTTGCGCAGGTCCTTCAGCGCGTGTTGGACTTCCTTCTCCGCCCTCGGCGCAAGAATCACATCACCCGGAGGAGAAAGTGAATCGTCTTTGCCATTTGCCGGCTTGATGTAAATGATCGCGTTTACGGCGATTCCGCCTCCGCCGAACGTATTCGCGTTGGGGATCATCACGACTTGATGTGCGACCTTATATCCCGATACGGACACTTCAACGTCGTACTCATCCCCCGGCCGAAGCCCCGTCAGAACCCATCCGCCTTCCAGCGGGCGCGGCGGAGCCACGTTCGAGGAATTAAAAGTGACCGAACTGACCGTGAAAATAGGAGGTGTCGCCGGACTGCCGCCGTACTCGTCCCGGACGTAAATCATCAAGGTCGCGGTTCCACCCTGATTCGTCGGCTGCACACCTATACTGTTAGGATCCATGGCGTTGACGATTGGGCTGCGCTGTCCCTGCGCCAGTACGGGGAGCGAGATCGAGAGCAGGGCCAGCAGACCCGCCACGAATCTCAGCCTTAATTTTGTGCGGATTTTGTTCGGCATGCCTTAGCCCTTTGGCAGCGCCCCAATCACGGAATGATATCACTTCCCCAACTTGCGTGAAGGATTTTAGCTTTGCGCCCAATAACCAGACATGTTGAGATCTCGGGAGCGACAGCTTACGCGCGGATGACGGCGTACCCAGAAACCACACGCCCAACCTTCGTTGACACCCCCAACCCCGACTGCTAAATTTGTCGTCTTGCCGCATAAAGGGGGAATTCCCTGAGGATTCGCCACATTCGAAGTGTGTTGATGCTCGCCTCTGCATTCGTGCTGGTCGACGGATGCGCCGTCAGCAGAAAAAAAGTCGCTGTTCCGGCAGCAATTCAGCCTGCACAAACGGCAACAAAGGCCGACCTGATCGCTTTATATAATCGCGAAGCGTCCGCCGTTGATACTCTCAACGCTTCGGTGCGCCTATCTCCGACGGGGGGATCCGCGCTGAGCGGGGTCATCGAGCAATATCATGAAGTCAACGGATACATCCTCGCGGCCCGGCCCGCCTCAATCCGCGTGATTGGCCAGGCCCCGGTCGTCGCCAAGGACATCTTCGACATGGCCAGCGACGGCCAAACATTTCGCATCTACATTCCCTCGAAAAACAAATTCATCGTCGGTCCTGATAACTTGCGGCGCACTGCGGCGAAGCCAATTGAAAATCTGCGCCCGCAACATCTTTTCGAAGCCTTGATCTGGCCCCTGATTCCGCAGACCGAAAACGTACTTCTCGAGGAAGCAGATATTCTCCCGTTCCGGTATTATGTCCTGACACTGGCAATGAGCGGCGGGCAAGGATGGGAGTTGGACCGTAAAATATGGTTTGACCGCGCAACTCTGCAAATTGCGCGCATCCAAATCTATGGTCACGGAGGCAAGTTGGTTTCCGATATTCGCACAAGCAATTGGCAGCCCAGCGATGGCGTGAGTTATCCGAAAGCTATTTCGCTTGCGCGGCCGGAAGATGAGTACCAGCTCGCTATTCAAATCACGCAATTGACGTTGAATCAGCCCATCGCGAGCGGTAAATTTCAACTTGCGCAACCGTCGGGAACCGAACTCGTTCAGCTCGGCGACAGGAATCAGCCTTGATCCGCCACATGATTTTGCGAAACGTGATGTACCGCCCGATTCGAACGTGCATCACCATCATTGCCGTGGCCATCGAAGTAACTCTCGTTTTGATCGTCGTCGGCCTGACCTCCGGGATGCTCTCCGACACAGCCAAACGAATTGAAGGAATCGGCGCGGACATCATGGTCCAGCCGCCATCCGCGTCCATATTCATGGCCTTCAGCGGTGCGCCTATGCCCATTGAAATTGGTCAGAAGCTTGCGCAGATAAAAAATGTCCGCGCCGTCGCTCCCGTATTGCTCCAATTTAATTCCACGAATGGTCTCGACATCATCTACGGAATCGATCCCGAAAGTTTCCGCGAAGTTTCCGGCGGATTTGTCTTTCACGACGGTCACGATTTGCAGGATGCGAACGATATCCTCGTGGACGACTGGTACGCCAAAGGGCGCAAGGTGAAAGTTGGCCAGACGCTCCACATACTCGGCCACGATTTTCATGTCGCCGGAATTGTCGAGCACGGAAAAGGCGCGCGGCTGTTTGTATTGATGTCCACGCTGCAGGAATTATCGGGCGCGCGCGACAAGGCTTCCGTTTTTTTCATTCGCTGCGATCATCCGGAACAAACAACGAAAGTGATTGGCGCAATCAGCCAACTCCTGCCACATTACGAAGTGCGCCCGCTGCGCGATTATTTGTCGCTGATGACTTCGTCGAATCTTCCCGGCCTCCAAACATTCATTCACTCGATGATCATGCTGGCCGCCGGAATCGGCTTCCTTGTGATTTTGCTCTCGATGTACACCACCATCATCGAGCGCACGCGCGAAATCGGCGTGCTGAAATCGCTGGGCGCTTCGCGGGGATATATTGTGCGTGTGATTCTCAGTGAAACCACCGCGCTGTGCCTCGCCGGAATTGTTCTGGGAATCGCGATGAGTTATAGCGTGCGGTGGCTTTTTCTAACTGCGTTTCCGACGCTCACGATTGTGGTTGCACCGTTGTGGTTGCTGCGCGCCGCGGCCATTGCCATGATTGGCGGCTGGGTCGGCGCTTCCTATCCGGCGTGGATTGCGAGCCGGAAGGATCCTGTCGAGGCGCTCGCCTACGAATAGTTTCGGGAATAAATCGCCGCAATCCGATGCGGCTATGCAGATATGTGATTCGCGCATAGAATAAATTCTATCCACAAAAGCAAAAATCTCCTGTCGGGGAGCAGCGTTGGAGCCGATACTTAAAACTGAGAATCTGTGGAAGGTATTTCGCTCCGGAAAGCTGGACGTTGCGGCCCTGCGCGGCGTCAACGTTGACGTGTATCCGGGAGAATTTGTATCCGTCATGGGACCGTCAGGATGCGGCAAGTCCACCTTGCTGCACGTGATTGGCGGACTCTCGCAGGCGACGCGTGGAACGGTGCTGCTTGATGGCAACGATCTGGCCGCGCTCGGCGACGCAGGGCGCACGCTGCTGCGGCGGCACAAAGTCGGATTTGTCTTTCAGCGTTTCAATCTGCTGCCCACGCTCAACGCCAAGGGCAACATCGCCCTCGCGCAGCACATCCACGGCGACGGTTTCGACCCGCACCGTTTCGACGTGGTGACGCGCATGCTCGGACTCACCGATCGGCTGGATCACCGGCCCTCGGAACTCTCCGGCGGCGAGCAACAGCGCGTGGCCATTGCCCGCGCTATCATCAACGAACCGAAAATCGTGCTGGCCGATGAGCCCACGGGTAATCTGGACACCAAAAATTCCGAAAACGTCCTGGGCCTGCTGCGCCAGCTCAACAAAGATCTTGGCCAGACCATTGTGATGATCACGCACAATCCGGAAGCGGCCGCGTACGGAAATCGCGTGCTGCACATGCGCGATGGCCTGGTGGTCGACGGCGCGAGCGCGAACTGAAATGCGAAGACTCTGGCGCGGAGTGCGAAACACGATTTTTTGGTCGTACGAGCGCGGAAGCTGGCCGTACGATTTGATGGTGGTTCTCATTGTGCTGTTCGTGCTGTTCACGCCGGGAAAATGGTTTCATGACGAGCCGCAAGTGAACGGCGCGGGCGATTCCGGCGTGATGCTGATTGCGCAGGACGAAGCGACGCGCACGGAAATCTACCGCATCGACTCGAAGCTTTTCTCCGCTTTGCCGGCGTCGCAGCAAAAAGGCCCGGAGCTCGAGCGCAAGACGCACGAAATCCTCGGCCAGTCCATCGACGAACTGAAGACGCATACTTTCCAGATTCGCAGCATCGAACCCATCCGCGGCGCCGATAATTCCATCCTGTATTATCAGGTCAACGTGAAACGCTAGCCGCAAAGCGCCCCGTTTCTCTTTCGCGCACTCGCTTGCAATAAAACCGCGAACTCCACGTGGCGCTTCAATCGCTATGCTATGATTGCATGCGTTCCGCCGCAGGATTTTCAGATGGCCATTTCAGGTGAACGTGCCTTTGCTTCGCAGATTTGTATCGATTTTTTTCGCCGCCTCGCTCGGCGTCACAGGAGCGGCCGGCACGATGGCGCTTGCGCCTGCAAGCGTGCGCGTGCGCCCGCAAACACGCAGCGCGCTGACGCTCGATTCCGTGCTGCATGAGTTGGACACCGAGGCCAAGGATTTTCACAGCCTCACGGCCGACATCGAGCGCACGAAAGTCACCGTCGTCGTCAATGTGAAGTCCACGGAGACCGGCGAGATTTGGGTCCACGGCGACAAAATGCGCCTCGAAGTGAAGACTCCCGACCCGCGAACGATTTTGCGCGCGGGCGACACGCTTTATATTTACAATCCCGGATTGCAGCGCGTGGAAGAATACAACCTGGGAAAGCATCGCGAACTAGTGGATCAGTTCCTGCTGCTCGGATTCGGCTCTTCCGGCCACGAATTGCGAAAAGGATTTCTAGTCACGCTGCTGGGCGAGCCGGTGCTCGATCATCACAAAACGGCGTTGCTCGAGCTGACACCAAAGTCGGCGCAGGTGCGCAACCAAGTCTCGAAAATTCATCTGTGGCTGGACGAAGCTTCGTGGGAACCGATTCAGCAGAAATTCTTCGAAACGGGCACGGACGATTATTTCATTGTCCGCTATTCCAACATCACGCGTAACGCGCGCATTCCCGACTCGCGTTTCAAACCCCATTGGCCCAAAGGTACGCAAAAAATCCGCCCCGCCGCGTAGCCCTCGCTTTTTGCGGGAGTTGGCTCGTGACTTCCGTTATCCTTTCCGGTATAACCGCAGCAAGAGAGCCCGATGGAAAAGATGTGTTTTGTCATTCAGAAATTTGATCGGGGTCACTATGACCAACTTTACGACGAGATCTTTGATCCCGCGATACGCAAGGCAGACCTCATACCTTACCGGGTCGACCGCGATCCGTCAGCATCGATCCCAATAGAAGCCATTGAGCAGAAGATATCGGAGTCAGCGTCCTGCCTCGCCGAGATTTCGGAGGACAATCCAAACGTCTGGTATGAGTTGGGCTACGCTATCGCACGCGAAAAACCTCTCTGCCTCGTGTGCGCGGCGACCCGCGAGAGATTTCCGTTCGACGTTCAGCACCGACAGATCATTCGGTATCCTACGCATCCGCTCCCAACAGATTACGAATCGTTGAAAGGGTCAATTACAGCGCGTCTCCTGGCGGCAATCTCAAAAGGTGAGTCGTTACGGCAAAATGTGGACGCTGCCAAGACACTTTCAATAGCCCCTAGCAGCGATGGCCTGCTACCTCACGAGCTGTTGGCTCTGACGATCATTTTTCAGTATCACTACGAAAACGGTGTCAGCGTCTGGACGCTGAGTCAGGATATGGAGAAGGGTGGTTATACAAAACCTGCGACGGCGCTCGCGCTAACCGGGCTTAAACGTAAGAACCTCGTGGAGGCTAGGGAAACTTACGATAGGAACGGAGACCGTTACGACAATTGGTTTGTTACTGAACTCGGAGAGGAATGGCTCGTGAACAATCAGCACAAATTGAATCTCGGACTACCTCCTGAGGAAGACATCAAAGACGAGGACCTTCCGTTCTAGGCTGACGGACCAAGGCTTCGGGAATCGCCCAGACTTTCGCATTTTGCGACACTCGGCTCTCGTCGGAACTTCGCATAATACCATCGCGCCATCTACCTTTGAGACTATGTTGTTGCGGGTGCCCCATGCTCGGTTTGTGAGCGTGGGGCTTTTGCTTTTGGAGTGTGGCAACTCGCCAAACACCACAGCCACGCCACCTAGCGCCGCGTCCAACATCGTGCTAACGTTTTCAGAGCGAAAATTCCATCACCCAGACGAGGATGCGAGCGCCCTACAACAGGGTCAACAGGCACCTCAAGACCCCCAAAAACTCCCCGAAAACGCCAATCCTTGATCGGTAATGACATGCACAGTCCCGCAAGCGCAACCCCTTTAAAATATGCTACTTCCATTTTCTTGATCGGTAATGAGTTTCATTTGCAGAGACGCGAGTTTTCGGCGCGTTTTCGCATGTCGGCTAGAGCGGCGTCGAGCCGCCAGCAAGGCGAGCAGACGCTACTTTGCGGCTCGGACGAGGTGCTTTTCCTGTTTGAGCAGGGCGTTCTTGCGTTCGAGGCCCCAGCGGTAGCCGGCCAGGTTGCCATCCTGGCGGACGACGCGATGGCATGGCACGACGATGGAGACAGGATTGGTGGCGCAGGCGCGGGCGACGGCGCGAATGGCTCGCGGCTTGCCGATGGCGCGGGCGACTTCCGTGTAAGAGCGCGTAGCGCCGTAGGGGATGCGGCGAAGCTCGTCCCAGACGCGGCGCTGGAACGCGGTGGCCTGCACGTCGAGCGGCAGGTCGATACGCGGCTCCTGGCCGCGCAGGTGGCGCAGGATTTCGCGCACCCACCGGCCCAGATCCTTCGCGTCGCGATGGATTTCGGCTTGCGGGTATTCGCGCGCGAGCGCGTCTTCCAGGCGCGCGTCCGAACTGGCGCCAGAATCGCCGAGATAGACGGCGCTGACGCCGCGTTGCGTGGCGGCGACAAGGATGCGTCCCAGCGGGCACGGGACAATTGTGTAATGGATGAGCATGCCGGCGCCTCCGCGACGATACGTGGCGGGAGTCATGCCCATTTGCGTGGGCGCGCGCTCGTAGAGGCGGCTGCTCGAGCCGTAGCCTGCGTCGTACATTGCGGTGGTCACTTTGTCTCCTTTGCGAAGCTGCGATTTCAGTTGCGCCATGCGTTGCGCGTCCGTGAATTGCTTTGGCGTGATGCCGAGGGTTTTCTGGAACAGGCGCTGCATTTTGTGCGGGCTCAGATGGAACGCGCCGCCGAGTTCATTAAGCGTGAGCTTTTTGTCAGGGTCGGCGGCAAGCGCCTGTTCGATGCCGCGGCAGATTTCGAGCACTTGGCGCGCCGCGGCGCTTCCGTTTTGCGAAGATGACGCGAGTTGCGGGCGGCAGCGCCGGCACGGGCGGTATCCGGCGCTTTCGGCTTCCGCAGGCAGGTGAAAAAAGACCACGCGATCGCGATGCGGGCGCTTCGACGGGCACGAAGGGCGGCAATAAATTTTCGTCGAGCGCACAGCGTAGACGAAACTGCCATCGGCGGCGGAACGGCGCGTTTGCACGGCGCGCCAGTAACCGGGAATATCGATGCGATTCGTTTTTTGCGCTTGCGCCATTTTGAGGCTCGCGTGCTTCGTTCGCGGCTCCTACGATATTGAATCCGGAGATAAAAATAGTCCAGTCGCGCGGCGATATCTATCCGATTCTTGCATTCAAACCGGGGCGCCGGGGAAGGTCAATCGGGCGCGATAGCGCGGAGGGTGCTGTTGTTGAACTACAGGACACGTCGTCTATTGACAGGGTTGACGCTCGCGGCTGGCCGATGCATATTGCCTTACCCAGCAAAAGCATCTGCTGGCTTGGGGGGTCAGTGATGGGGGCGATTTCGAATCTGAAGCGACAGTTGTCGTCCGGCCTTGTTCCATTTCCCGCAGAGAAAATACATGAAGTTCCGCAACCGCGAAGATTCATGCGCGTACCGACGCACGCGATTGGTGTGGCCGAAGACCGGCGTTGCTGTCCCAGGGCTTGCCTCTGTCTACCACTACAATTGACCAGCATTGACGGTTGCACCGACGGGTTGCCGGTAACGCTGGTGACGAAGAATATAAGCTCGACGGGAATTTATTTTTTGGCGCCGCGCGTGATCGAACCGGGCACCGCGATTGAAATGGAAGTGGCGTTGATTGAACGGCCGCTGGGCCGCGGCAGCGTACGGTTGCGCACCGCCGCGCATGTGGTACGCATAGACGTGTGCGAGGTTCCCGGATGGAGCGGATTTGCCGCGTCGTTTGACGATATCGATTTTCAGCGCGACGACCGGATTCCGCTGGCCTCCGAGGCACACTAAAAAGTTCACCACGAATTTCCCGCAATTCTCTCCCTACCGTGAAGCCACCGCGTATTTGCGCACGCGCAATCCTGTTTGATTGGGATGGGACACTCCTCGATTCGTTTCGCGCGGATGCTCGTGCTTATCAGGCCATGTTTCGCGCGCTCGAAATTCCATGGACCGAGCGCGATTTGGCGCGACATTATTCTCCCGATTGGTATCGCGTCTACGCAGCAGCGCGAGTTCCTCGCGAAAAGTGGGAATTCGCTGACAAGCTCTGGCGCCGCGCGTATGAAAAGGAAAGTCCGCGATTACTGCCCGGCGTGCGAAAGATGCTTGTCGAAGCTGCGTCGCGATTTTCTGCTGGGTTTAGTGACGAGCGGGGACGGCAAGCGTGTGCGGCGGCAGCTGCGGCAATTTGAATTTACCGCGTTATTTGGCGCACGTATTTGCGCAGAGGATGCGCCACGGCGCAAACCGCATCCCGCGCCGCTGAAATGCGCGATGCGCAGCATGAACATAAGGGCCCACGATTGTGTTTATGTGGGGGACGCGCCGGAAGATGTGGAAATGGCTCGGCGAGCCGGAGTGCGCTCGATTGGAATCATCGGACCGTTCCCGAGCGCGCGACGAATCCGCGCGGCGCGACCGGACGTGCTCCTGGAATCGATTTTGGATTTGCCTGGCGTGATCGTGCCGTTCAAAACCACCGAACGTGATTAATTTTGCGCAGGCTTCTTAGCGAGCTTTGGCGGAACCGGCAATGGAACGGACGACGGCTGCGCTTTGAAATTCGTGGAACGGACAACGAGGCGAATCGGTACGTTGCCCTTCGGAGTTTTCACTTCGCCGTCGGAGCGAATGTACGTGGGAAACCACAGATGACCGACGAGATTTTCGCGATACGTCTCGAACATGCTAAATGGAAATCCATTTGCGGCGCTGCCGGCATCGGTGACGAATTGGCCGTAACTTTTGACGATGGCGAAATCCTGATTGTCGATCCAGATGACGCCATCAAAGAGCGGCTTGCGACTGAGTGTTTTCGGCTGAATGCGAAAAATGAACGTATTCAGTTGATCGAGTTTTTCCTGACCTTCATAGGAAAGTTTATAGAGAGCGAGCTGATCGGTCGTCAGGAAGAAGAGCGGAAAGCCAGCCAGGGTTTTCACATCTTCGAGTGAGAATTCGGTGAAGTGCAAAGTGGACACCGGAGGCTTGACGACGCGCTCGTAACGCTGGCCGTCGGGCTTGGCGTATTCCAGACCGGTGAATGTAAACTCGCCGCCCTGGTTGGCGAGCTCTTCCACCTTGACCGTCTGGTCGATGGTGCCCGCCTCGTAAGCTTTCTTGATCAAATCTTCATTTTGCGTGAAGCGATGAATGATTTCGTCGGCGGGAAGCGGGGGCGCGCCGGGATTGGGTTTGGCGGGTAGGCTCTTCACTTTGAAGTCCGGCGGAGGCTTGATGGGGCCAGCGGTTTGCGCCTGCGTGGAGCCAGCCGCAAAAATACCCACAAAAATCACCAGTGCTGAGAGAATCGGATACATCAGTAGTCGCTGCTTGGTCATTTCCCTCACTTGGATGCGGAAACGCGGTGTCGCGATTATCGATTCATTGCACCGGCTGGCGTTGTTGAAAAAACAGATTTGCCGATGCCTCACTATTACTATCGGATTTCCGCCCGATTTTCAAATGTCCAAGGCCCATAACTCCGGACCGGCCAACAAACTGAGCCGGCGAACGCACGCACCACAAGACCGGTCATGCGAGACGCGGATTGACTTCGGGTTGCTTGCAGCGGCCGTGGAGCTGGGTCATAATCTCGAAACCCTTACGAGTCATAGGAAAGAGTGGGTCAATTCATGATTTGTCCCCACTGCCGGACAGAAAATGGCGACGAAATTTCCGCGTGCACGAAGTGTGGCTCTTCGTTCGATTTGCAAATCGACGCGGACGAGACATTGGATTCGTCGTCCGCGGCATCAGCAACACCCAACGTGCCGAGTTCGTCCAGACCGAATGGACCTTCACGAGGTACCCGTGGTAGTGCCGGGCCTGCTTCCTCATCGAGGACTGGCGCACGCTCTTCGGTGAGCATTTACGGCGTGTTGGAGCCAGGCGACGAACTCGGGGAACGTTACCGCATTGAGGGGCTGCTTGGGCAAGGCGGCATGGGCAGGGTATACAAGGCCTATGACAAAGAGCTGGACCGCACGGTCGCGCTTAAGGTGCTGCAACCGGAATTAACCACGGACCCGAACGCGATGCAGCGCTTCAAACAAGAATTGCTGCTGGCAAGCCGTATCTCCCACAAGCACATCCTGCGCATTCATGACCTGGGCGAAGCGGACGGCGTGAAATTCATTTCGATGGCCTATGTGGAGGGAAAGGACCTGCATCATCTGCTGCGCGAAGAGGGCAAGCTGCCGACGGCGCGGGCGCTGAAAATCGCGGGACAGCTTTGCGAAGCGCTGGACGCAGCGCATTCCGAAGGCGTAGTGCACCGCGATTTGAAGCCGCAAAACGTTCTGATGGGCAAGGATGACCACGTTTACGTTTCGGATTTCGGCCTTGCGAAGTCGCTCGAATCAAGCACGTCTGGAATGACGCGCACCGGGCAATATCTGGGAACGCCAAAGTACATGGCTCCGGAACAGGTAGAAGCAAAACCGGTAGACAACCGGACCGATCTGTACGCGCTGGGCTTGATTCTATACGAGATGGTCACTGGCGAAGAGGCGTTCAAAGGCGATTCAACGCTCCAGATCATGTACCGGCGCGTGAAAGAAAAGCCGCCGAACCCGAAGCAAGTGAATCCGGAATTGCCGGACAGTTTGACGCGAGTGATTTTGCGATGTCTGGAGCGGGACCCGGCACGGAGGTATGCGAGCGCGAAAGGAATTCTGGCGGACTTGCAGTCAGGCCGGGCGACTTCCGCCGGCCGGAGCGTGCAGATTGCGGTGCCGGAACTGGGCAAGCGGTGGTGGTACGTGGCGGCTAGCGCGGTGGTGATTCTGATTGCGCTGTTCGCAATACCGGCAGCACGTCACATGATTTTCCCAAACCAGCCCGGAAGTTCAGGATCGGCGCCGCCCCAGGGAGTGCCACCGCTTTCGAGCGGGCGATTCGTGGCGGTGCTGCCGCTGCAGGTGCTGGGCGACCAAACGCAACTGGGATATCTGGCGCAAGGAATAGAAGAAGCGCTTTCGGCGAAACTATTTCAGTTGAAGGATATTCGCATCACGTCGCCGGACGAGGCGGGAAAAGCCAATCAAAGACAGTCGTTGCCGAAAATTGCTCGAGCGCTAGGCGCGAACCTGCTAGTGCAAGGAATGCTGCAAGGCTCGGGAGATAAAATCCGGATTGATGTGAATTTGGAAGATGTGGCAGACGGGAAGCGGCTGTGGAGCAAGGAATTCAACGGTGTGACGGGCGATTTGTTTACGCTGGAGGATCAAATCTACAGCCAGTTGGTGCCGGCGCTGAACGTCAGTCCAACGAACGAAGAAATGGCGAAGGCGGAAGCGCGTCCCACCGAAAACGTCGCGGCGTACGATCTTTATTTGCGAGGACGCAACGCACTTCGCAATTCGCAAGACCCGAAGAGCATTCAATTGGGGCTTGATTATTTCAATCAGGCGCTGAAACTGGATCCGAAATTCGCTCTGGCATATACGGGAATCGGGGATGCGAGTCTGCGGATGTACCACATAAAAAAAGACAGCTTTTGGACCGAGAAGGCGCTGGCAGCGGCGCATCAAGCGGAACAGCTAAACGACAATTTGGCTGAAGTGCATATAGCATTGGGGAACGTGTACAGCACAACAGGGAAATATATAGAAGCGATCGCGGAACTCAAACGAGCGCTGGTACTTGCCCCCAACTCCGATGAAGCCTACCGGCTGATTGGCGACGCTTACATGAAGAACGGCGACAGCGCGAAGGCGATTGAGGCGTATGAAAAGACGATCCAGCTCGACCCTTATTACTGGTTCAATCAAAACATTCTGGGTAACGCATTCTTCCGGCTGGGGGATTACCCAAAAGCGCTACAAGCGTACCAGCAAGTTACGCAGATGGATCCCGATAATGCCACGGGATACGACATGACCGGGATGGTGCTGACGCAAGAGGGAAAATATCAAGATTCCATTCCTGCATTCCAAAAGGCAATCCAACTGAACCCTGATTGGACAGCGTACACAAATCTGGGGACGGCTTATTTTTTCCTGAAGCAATACAGACAAGCGGCGGAGATGTACGCCCAGGCAGTTGAATATGACCCGAACAACGAGATCAATATGGGGAATCTCGCTGACGCCTATCGATTATCCGGGCAGCTAGACAAGGCGCGGGAGACATATCAGCGTGCGATCACGCTTGGATACAAGCAACTGCAAACAAATCCGCAGGACGCCGACGTGATGGACCACATCGCGCAGTACTATGCGAAGATAGGCAACGCCCAACAGGCAGATACTTTCATTCACCGGGCTCGAACGATTCAGCCGGACAATCTTAACCACATCTACGATGAAGCACAAATTAATGCGATTCTGGGACGGCAAGAGCGGGCATTGAAGCTCTTGAAGACAGCGTTGCAGAAACACTACCCGGCCGAATACGCGGCGGCTGATCCGGACATGGGGAATCTGCGGAACAATGCTGAGTTTGCCAATCTACTGAAACAATATGGGAAAACAAAATAGGTCAACCAGGCAGACCTAATTCAGCCATTTCCTGCGCAAACTCCAAAGAGGGATCAACCCACTCGCCAGGAGAGCTAAAGTTCCAGGTTCTGGTGTAGGTGACACATTAACAGTGAGGCCTGCTCCGGCCCAGTCTAAAGTTGTGTCTGACCCTGGTGGATTGGTGAAGGAGAATTCGAAAACGCCACCCGGTGGAATGCCTCCGCAACTATCATCCGTTTCACTATCGTCTTCGCCATTAGGATGGCAAGAAGGTTGACTTACAACGATTTGGAATTCGTTGTCACCATGAATGGTCGAAGTAATCTGAGCAACCAAGCATTGACCGATAAGAGGATCGATGCTGCATGAGAAGAGGGCTGTTGTTACGCCGGTACCGGTGAAAAGGTCAAAATCGAAGCTTGTCAAAGGGCCGTTGGTGCCATTTTCAAAAGTAACACTGCTGGACCCTCCGGATGGGACGCTCGGCATGATGAACGAGAATGTCGATGACGTAATCAGGATGCACGAGCCCGAGCACGTTGGGTCCTTGATGCCGAGATTTACATCGTTGTTAACGGGACTTGCTACCGCTAAGCCGACGAAAGAAAAAAACGCTAGCGCAGCCACTGCCACTCTCGCAAGTCTCATCACACCCCTCCGGACACCCAAAGAAAGCTACCGCTGCATATCAGCAAGCGATTGGCCAAAGTGAAAGAATCAGGCAGAGAAAAGATAAGGCTATTCGGTACAATGGCTTAGCGGATCACAATCCTACAGACGTTGCTGCAAGAAACTCATTGGTGCAAAGGTTTTCGACTTTTGCGCAATCTCCTTTGCATGGATGTAAAGGGCATGGCGAATTCGAATGTGTCTGATAAAATCCGCAGCGTGCGCTTACCGGGAGCGAGAATTGGCAGAGGCCAAGGTTGCGAGGACGTATTACGTGTCAGGGACGGTGCAGGGAGTCGGATATCGGTACTTTGCGCAGAGGGCAGCGTTGCGGTTGGGTATGACTGGGTACGTGAAGAACCTCGGCGATGGACGCGTGGAAGTGTACGCCATCGGGACGATGGTGCAACTTGTGACGTTGAAACAAGACTTGGAACGAGGGCCGCGAGCGGCTTCCGTGGCCGAGGTGATGGAGGAAGAAGCAAGCGTGGAAGAAAAATACGCGCAGGATTTTACGGTTGAACATAGTACTTGGTGATTCAGCGAAAGGATAGATCAATCGAATGGATGACCTGAAGAAGCTGATCCGGGAAGTTCCCGATTATCCGAAAGCGGGAATTTTGTTTTACGACTTGACGACGCTGCTGCAGGACAAAAAGGGATTTCACGACCTGATCGAGAGACTGGGCGACAAATTCGAGGGCAACAAAATTGATGTGGTCGCCGGAATCGAGGCGCGGGGATTTATTTTTGCTCCAGCACTGGCGTACCGGTTGGGGGCGGGGTTCGTCCCAGTGAGAAAGGCGAACAAGTTGCCGTGGAAGACGGCCGAGGTGACGTATCAGCTTGAGTACGGCGCGGACAAGCTGGAAATTCATCAGGATGCAGTGAAGCGCGGCGAGCGCGTGCTGCTCTGCGACGATTTGCTGGCGACGGGCGGAACGGCGGCGGCGGCGATTCAGTTGCTGCAGCAATTGGGCGGAGAAGTAACGGGCGCAGCATTTGCGGTGGAGCTGAGTTTTTTGAAGGGGCGGGAAAAGCTGAATGGGACTGAGGTCTTCTCGTTGATTCAGTACGACAAGTGATAATTTCCCTTTCTGACTGGGCGAAGTGACATGGCTGTTGAAAATGACTATGAGGGAGTCGCGACGCGCTTTGGGGTGATTGCTCGACGGTACTGTGCGATCGTCGAAGCGGCCGCGACTATCGGTAAAACGGAATTCCTGCTGGAGCTATACCGCATTCTGCCTGAACTTGTCCTTGAAGCAATTCGCCTGCCGGACATAGACAGCGACGCAGCCGAAGAGGATGATCCGAAGAATGTTCCACCAATTCTCCAACGCCCAGCAATGAGCGATGGAGAGTGGGGATTGCTCTATGGATTGCTCAAGGAGAAGTTTGGCGACTCGACTCTGTACTGGACCGTGTTCGATCCGTTGAAAAACGATGAGGCAATTCCCGGGAGTCTGGCCGATGATGTTGCGGACGTTTATAGGGATCTGCTCGAAGGAGTGTCACTCATCGACAAGTACGTGGCTAACACTGAAGCAATTTGGGAATGGCGGTTTGGGTTCCATTCGCACTGGGGCGACCACGCGATAAGTGCATTGAGAACGATACACTGGTTGCTTAGAGATAAGTTCACTGGCTTGGAATAGTCAGCTTTTAACCGGTGTTTTGTGCTTTGCGGCGGTGGCGAAGGGCTTCGAACAGGACGACGCCGGCGGCGACGGAGACGTTGAGGGAACGCACCGGACCAGTGGTGGGAATGGAAACGAGAAAATCACAACGTTTGCGAACTAGGTCGTGCAGCCCCGTACCTTCACTGCCCATGACGATGGCGATGCGGCCTTTGTAATCCACTTCCGTGTAACTTTTTTCCGCGCGTTCATCGAGACCAATCAGCCAAAAGCCAGCTTCCTTGAGTTGCTCCATCGCACGCGCTAGATTCTTGACGCGGGCAACGGGCAGATGCGCGAGCGCTCCGGCGGAGACGCGCGCTACAGTGTCGGTTAACCCAGCGGCGCGGCGCTCGGGGATGATTAATCCATCGGCGCCAGCGGCGAGAGCGGTGCGGACGATCGCGCCGACATTGTGCGGATCTTCGATGCCGTCGAGCAAAACAAATAATTGGTCATTTTTCTGGCCATGTGTCTGATCACGTGTCTGGTCATTTGTCTGATCGGGCGCTTTACCAGCAAGAAGATCTTCGATGTCGACGGCTTCGCGAGAGGCGGTGAAAGCGATGACGCCCTGATGGTGCTCGGCGCCGGCGGCGCGGTCAAGCTGAGCACGATCCTCGAAACGAACCGGCACGCCACGCGAACGGGCGAGATCGAGAACCTTCTGGATGCGTCCGCCATGCTGGCCGCGCGCCACGAGAAGGCGATCAAGCGGGCGTCCGGCGATGAGGGCTTCCTCGACAGCGTGAATTCCGGCGAGATGGTTCATTTCAGAATCGGTTCCGCGTTCCTTTCACTGTGTTTCAAATTCGAGCTTTGCGCGACGGCGTGAGCGTCACGGCAGCATCGTTTAGCTTTCAATCGTGGCGATGACGTGAGCGGCGAGGACCTCGCCGCGTCCAATTTCGCCGATACCTTCGTGCGTCTTGGCCTTCAGATTGATTTGCTCAACGGAAATGGCAAGGGCCTTGGCCAGCGCCTCCCTCATAGCTGGGAAATGGGGGCCGAGCTTGGGGCGTTCTGCTACGACGATGGCGTCGATGTGGCGGATTTTCCAATTTTTGCGTTCGAGGTACTGGCGAACTTGGCGAAGGAAAACAAGGCTCGAAACGCCGCGCCACTTGGGATCGCTGTCCGGGAAATGGGTGCCGATATCGCCCAGACCAGCGGCACCGAGGAGGGCGTCGCAAATGGCATGGCCGAGAACGTCGCCGTCGGAATGGCCTACTGAGCCTTTTTCAAAAGGGACTTCGATGCCACCGATCATTAATTTGCGATTGACGGCCAGACGATGAAGATCGTAGCCAATTCCAGAACGCCAGCTGCGTGCTTGCTCTGAAGATTTGGCGCGCTCACTGGCGGCAGGCTTCGCGGGGATTTCCGCCATGCCTGCTTTCTGGAATTGTTTGCGGAGTTTCGCATCCGAGGCCAGAATGGCCGCGAGAAGGTGCGCGGGCGTGATTTGATCGGCGTGAAGTTTCTTCGAAATCTCGGGAGCGGCGGCCAGCGCGCGCTTCGCTTTCGCGTCGAGAGGAATTTCCCCGGTCGCCTGGCTGGCAGAGTGAAGGTTTTCGGGCGAAAGACGGGCGAGTTTCAATGGAACTTTGTCCCAATTTACGCCGCGGAATATGCCGGGGCTTTCCTTGCGAATGCCTGCGAGAAGATGGGGCAAACCGGTATTTTTGGATTTTTCGGTGATGGCCGCGAGACGGGCCATAAAGATGCATCGTCGCGCTTCTTCGTTGAATTTCTCGAAACTGAATTTCTGGACCATGATTATTTGTGGCGGCGCTCCTGGTCGAGGTAGAAACGCGCCAATTCCATGTCGGCGGGGCGAGTGATTTTGATGTTGCGCTCGGAGCCGTGGACGACATAAACATCGCGGCCCGTCCGCTCGACGAGGGCGGCTTCGTCGGATGCGGTGAAGCCGTCCTGTTCCGCGCGCGCGAAGGCTTCTTTCAGCACGGCGACCTGGAAGGCTTGCGGCGTCTGCGCCAACACGATTCGTTCGCGCGGAATGGTGGCGGAAATCAGCGCGACGTCCTCGGGAAGCGTGGCGCGGCGAACTTCCTTGACTGTGTCGATTGCCGGAACACCGAGAATCGCGGCGCCACGCGTGCGCGCTTCGGTGATGACGCGATCGACTTGCTCGCGCGTGATGAAAGGGCGCACTGCATCGTGGACAAGAACCAACTCCGTATCAGCCGAAATTTTTGCCAGGGCGTTGCCGACGGACTGCTGGCGAGTTTCGCCGCCCGTCACCACGCGAATTGGCCTGCCGAGGTCTTCTTTTGACAACCGCTGTTCGAGGGCTTGAACTTCGTCGGAGCGAGTGGCGATCAGAAACTCCGATATAGAGGCGCATTGCGATAAGCGCCGAAGCGTGAACACGACGATTGGCACGCCATCGAGTTCGAGAAATTGCTTGGGGACATCGGAACCCATCCGGGTACCGAGTCCGGCAGCAGGAAGAATGGCGGCGATTCGGCTCATTTGGGAGACGTAGTCTATCGCATTCGAAGTACTAGATAAACATGCACTCCGCTAGAAGGCGGCATACGGCATTAGGTACGGCCCGTCTCCGGAGTGAGCGGGCGGGCAGGGCGATCGCGTTCGCCGGGAGCAGCAGGATCGGAAGAGCGCAGTTCCGGGGCGGAGGAACGGAAAGCGTTCTCCGCTGCGGAACCGGGCAACGACTGTGGCGCGCGGGCGGCATTCTGTTCGCCGCGCTCATCATAGCGGCCAAAAATCATTTTACCGGCGGTGGTCTGGTGAACCGAAGTGACGGAGATGTCGATGGTTTTGTTGATCATTTTGCGCGCACCGTCGACGACGACCATGGTGCCGTCATCGAGATATGCCACGCCTTGGTTGTATTCCTTGCCTTCGCGAAGGATGAAGACGCGCATCGTCTCGCCGGGAAGGACAACGGGCTTGAGGGCGTTGGCAAGCTGATTGACGTTCAAAATCTCGATTCCCTGAAGCGTGGCGACTTTGTTGAGATTGAAATCGTTGGTGATGATCTTCGCGTCGTAGCGCTTGGCGAGTTCGATGAGCTTCAGATCGACTTCGGCAATGTTCTGAAAATCGTCCTCGGCGATCTGGACATCCAGGTGGGGCATTTTCTGAATGCGCTGCAAAACTTCGAGACCGCGGCGGCCGCGCTGACGGCGCAGCGAATCGGCGGAATCCGCGACCATTTGGAGTTCGCGGAGAACAAATTGCGGAATAATCACGGTGCCATCAATGAAATGAGCTTCGGCGATATCGACCACGCGGCCGTCGATGATGACGCTCGTGTCGAGCACCTTGTAGATTTGGCGCGAGCCGCGTTCCGTGCCGAACAGGCCTCCGAGGGCCTGAAGATTGAGCATGTCGCCCTTGTTCGCGCCCACGATCAAGCCGATGTAGGCCATCACAAGAAATACGGCGAGGCTGATGAAGGAACGGGTACTCTCCGGCATCGAAGTGTGAACGAGCACCAGGGTGGTAAGAAATGCTCCGAGGATGCCGAGAATCGAGCCGATCACGGCGCCGATCAAGCGTCGAAGGCTGGCGCGGCGCAGGCGAACCTCAAAGAGAATCACCGCAATCGCGAAGGCCAGGCCCGCAATCGCACCGAAAAGATGCGAGAGGGTGAAGGGCATGAAATGGTAGCCGGCGGCAACGCAGACCACTGTAAAGATCAAGCGAATCGCGGCCATGTCCCAAAAGCCGCCAACTCCGCCGGAATCCATCTTGGAAAGCAAAGCCGGCTTGCTCGAGGGGTTTTCTGGATTGTCTGAAACGGAGGAACGATTCGATGGGTTAAAAGTGCGCGTCATCGTGGCCCCTTTATAAAAATGAGTCTATTAATTTATGAAGCGTATATCATGTGCAGAATGCTATCCGGCTCTATGGAATTTCCAGACTACAGCCGGTATGAACGAGAAATAAATTTATGAGTGGCTCCAGTGAGTATACCACTGGGCGAACGGCGGGAGAAACGAATCACGAAATGTAGAAGCGAGGAACACGGCGGCCAAGGGCGCAGAGCAAATCGGACGTGACGGTGCCGATTTGGTGGGCGATTTGGTCGGCGTGGATTGCGGTCTTGCCATCCTGGCCATAGATCGTGACCACGTCGCCGAGGGCGACTCCCGGGACATCAGTGACGTCGACCATGGAAAGATCCATCGAGATCGTGCCGACGAGGGGGACGAGGCGTCCTCTGACGATTACACAGCCGCGATTGCTGCGTTGACGCACGATTCCGTCGGCATAGCCCGCGGCGATGACGGCGATGCGAGAGGAATGATCGGCGACGAACTTTGCGCTATAGCCCACGGGTTGGCCCGCGGCAACTTCGCGGAGGGAAATAATGCGCGCCCGGAAGCTGAGGCAGGGTTTGAGCCGCATGTCTCGTTTGACGCTGGCAGCGACCTCGGGAGGCTCGAAACTCTGATGATAGCCGTAGAGAACGGCGCCCGGACGTACCATGTCCGACCATGTAGATTCGCGCGCGCAGATAGCACCGCTATTGGCCATGTGGACGATGCCCGGCGACACTCCCGCTTCGCGCAATTGCGATAATACATCAGCGAAAATGTTTTCCTGCTGCTCGTTTTGAGTGGAGCGCAAATCATCGGCAGAGGCGAAGTGCGTGAACGTGCCGGCGAGTTCAAGATGCGGGCAGGCGGCATATTCGCGAATAAATGCGCCGATCTGGCCGGGCGAGATTCCCAGACGGTTCATCCCGCTATCTATTTTCAGATGGAAGCGGAATTTCTTTGGCGATTTTCGCGCGCGCGATTTGGCGGCAGCGCGTTCGAGCAAACGAAGCTGATCCAAGCGGGCAATTGTTGGCGTGAGATTGTGATGCAAAATCCGTTTTTCTTCGCCGGACCAAAAACCCGTGAGGAGGAGAATCGGCTGGCAAATGCCAGCTTCGCGCAATTCGATGCCTTCGGATGAGCAGGTAACTCCAAACGCTTCGACGCCCAAACGGGAGAGATGCTTGCTGACTTCGACTGCGCCAAGGCCGTAGGCATTCGCTTTGACGACGGCAAGGATTCTCCGTTTCTTGCCAATTTTTCGGCGGACCAAGTGAAGATTGTGGGTGATGGCGGAGAGAGAAATCTCAGCCCAGACGGGACGGCCTTCGAATTGGATTCCGCGGGTCATTTGTAATGCGGTTATGCGTAAACTAAAAGCGTACCTCGCCGCGCGCGGAGCCGTAACCTGAATTCCCTTGCTTGCCCCGCTTCTAGTAAACACCGATTCTGATGGAGCAATAGGCGTGCCAGGAAGTCGAGGCAGTGGAGGCTTTTGAGAAACTCCCGGAAGTCACTTTGTGCAATGCGCTTAGCGCGACGCTGACAGCAATATCCATTTAATTTTGACGAACCACCATAAAACGATCTCGGATTAAGAGCCACGGGGCGTTGCCAGGGAAACACAGCAAAGAGTGCTGTACCGGGATTTCCACAAGGGCCGAAACGAGCTACTCGGGCATGGGGCCAAAAGAATCTGGCGCGGCTTGTTCAAAGCGCGTGTGGCGATTGATGAAGATGAAATTGAGGTTGCCGGTTGGACCGTTGCGTTGCTTGGCAATGATGAGTTCGGATTTGGCGCGTTCTTCATCGGGAAGATCCGTCTTGTAAAAACCGGGGCGGTGAATGAAGAGAACGACGTCAGCGTCCTGCTCGATGGCGCCGGATTCGCGAAGGTCGGCCAATTGCGGTTTGCGGTCTTCGCGCTCTGGAGCGCGAGTCAATTGGCTCAAGACGAGCACAGGAACTTTCAATTCCTTTGCGAGACCCTTAAGGGAGCGGGAAATGCTCGAAACTTCTTCGTTGCGATTGCCGAAGCGGCCACGCGCGGCGATCAGTTGGAGGTAGTCGACGATAACAAGATCAAGGCCCTTGTCGCGCTTGAGGCGCCGGGCTTTCGCGCCCATCTCCATCACCGTGGATGAAGCGGAATCGTCAATCCAGAGCGGGGCATCGCCGAGGCGCGCCAGGGCCTGAGCGATTTTCGTCCAATCCTCGTGTCCAAGATGGCCGGTGCGGAACTTGTGTGCGTCGACGCGGCCTTGCGACGCAAGCAGGCGCATCAGCAGAGACTCTTTCGACATTTCGAGGCTGAAGATTGCGACCGCGCGCGGCTCGCTGCTGAGCGCGACATTTTCAGCAATGTTCAGCGCCAGCGACGTTTTTCCCATGGACGGCCGTGCAGCCAGAATAATTAGTTCGCCAGGCTGCAAGCCGGCTGTGTCGTTGTCCAGATTTAAATATCCCGTGGGGACGCCCGTGAGGCGGCGGCCCTGCTCCATCATCTTTTCGAGCCGGGAATAATTATCTTTGATCAGATCCTTGACGCCGATCAGGCCGGCGCGGACGCGCTCCTCGGCTACCTGGAAAATGTCGGATTCGGCTCTATCGAGAATCGCGTCAGCGTCGTCTTCGGCGTCGAGGGCGCGCTGCATAATCACTTCGGCGGTGCGGATCAGATGGCGGAGAACTGACTTTTCCTTGACGATGCGGACGTAGTGCTCGACGTTGGTGGCGCGCGGCAAGCCGTCCATCAACTGCGAAAGATAGGCGGGGCCGCCCGCGGATTCGAGTTCACCGTGGCGATCGAGACATTCACTGAGGGTGATCAAATCAATGGCTTGCTGCGCCTCGGCGAGCTCAATGATGCGCTCGAAAATTCGGCGATGCTGATCGAGGAAAAAGTCCTCGCTTTTCAATTTTTCGACCGCGATATTGAAGGAATGATTGTCGAGGAGGATGGCGCCCAAGACGCTACGCTCCGCGCCAGCGCTGTAAGGGAGAGGCCGTTCGAGAGTCGTATCCTGAGCCATAATGATTCGCTTTATTTTCGCCTAGAGATGCCGCTGACGCAACGGTTTTTCGCCTTCCGCGATGGGAGTTCAGGAATCGGAATGCCTGTTTGGGTTAGCGCGGGACATTCTGTGCGGGTTGGAGAGCGAAGTCAACGTGTGGCGGCTGTGGAATTCACAGCAAGCTGTGCAAAAGAACGAACGATGCAGCATCTGACGCAAAATGAAAACTGGCGCCGGAAGACGAATGTCCGGCCGCGAAAAAAACAGTGAGGCTCCTAGGCTTCGCGTTCGACAGTAAGGTTCACCGTGGCAATGACGTCGCGGTAGAGCTTGATCGCGACAGGGTATTCGCCGACGGTCTTGATCGGGTCGTTGAGCTGGATTTTGCGTTTGTCGATCGTGTAGCCCTGCGCGGCCAGCGCATCGGCAATGTCCGCGGACGTGACCGACCCGAAGAGCTGATCGTTCTCGCCAGCCTTGCGAGAAAGCTTCAGAGCGACGGCGGAAAGCAATTCCGCCTGTTTCTGCGCGCCTTCGCGCTCGGTGGCTTCCTTCTTGGAGAAAGCAGCGCGCATTTTTTCCAGACGCCGCATGTTGGAAGAATTTGCGGCGATGGCGAGCTTCTGCGGCAACAGATAATTGCGCGCGTACCCTTCCGCGACCGTCACTATCTCGCCTCGATTGCCCAGCTTGTCGACGTCTTCCTGCAAAATAATTTCCATGGCTTTATCCTCGAGTTTCTTTCCGCTCGCCTTACAGCTCTGACGCGAACGGCAAAAGAGCTATGTTCTGTGCGCGCTTGATGGCAATCGTCAGCCAGCGTTGGTGGCGCGCGCAAGTGCCGGTCATTCGCCGCGGGAGAATCTTGCCGCGCTCCTGCACGAACGACTGGAGAATCTCCGGCTTCTTGTAATCGATCAGATCAACCTTATCGACGCAGAAGCGGCAAACTTTCTTTTTGCGGACGTAATTGCGCTTTCCGCGGCGCGGCCCCGGTGGTCTGCTGCCTGCTGGGCCACCGCCTCCACCAGGGGGTCTGCCGCCCGAATGCGAGGATGAATGGTGCGATGGTGCATGCTGCTGCGGTGCGTGCGTCTCGTCGGCCATTGAATTTTCTCCCTATCCAGCTGCCGTCGCGGCCTGTTCAGCGCCGGGAGCAGCAGGTGCAGTTTTGCGGGGACGCCGCGCGTTGCGTTTCTCGCGGCGCTTGGACAATTTCTCCTGACGCTTGACTTCTTCGTCGAGGCGCACGGTCAGATACTTGACGACCGCGTCGGTAACGCGCAAGCGGCGCTCGAGTTCCTTGAAAAGCTCGCCATGGCTGGAGCGAAGCACCATGTAAACATAGAAGCCTTCGCGCAACTTCTTAACGCGATAGGCCAACCGGCGCGTGCCCCACTTCTCAACCTTCTCGACTTTCGCTTGTTTTTCTTCAACTGCGTGCGTGAGAGTGGCAATCAGTTTATCAATCTCCGTCTCCGGCGTGTCTGGCCGGCAGATGAAGATTAGGTCATACAGTCTTTCTTCCATGGTTCCTCTTTTCGTCCTCAAATCAGAAATTCTATTCGGCGGCTTCTTCCGGCGGTGTGGCACGCCGGTTGAAGTGCGCCATCGCTCGACCCGTGCCTTGCGCGAGCATCATTTCCACGGCGTTCGCCGCTTCGACGATCATCGCATCCGCGGTCTCACGAACGTCCTTGCCCATAGGGGCGAGAACATACGCTGCCAAATCATTTACAGGGTGTTCAGGCTTGATACCCAGCCTGACCCGCAAAAATTCATCCGTTGCCAGCGCGCCAATCACCGACTTCAGCCCGTTGTGGCTGCCGGCGCTGCCCCGCTCACGAATGCGGATCATTCCCCAGGGCAAAGCTGCCTCATCACTGACGACAATTGTTTCCGCCGGATCAGCTTCGTATCGCGCAATCAAATCCGCGACAGCATGGCCGCTCAAGTTCATAAACGTCTGAGGCTTTGCGAGCACCACATCGTGGCCTGCGATTCGGCCAAGCCCAATCACCGATTGCCCTTCCGGGCGCGTGATGCGGATCGCAAAACGATCAGCGAGACAATCCATCACCTGGAAACCAAGGTTATGCGGCGTCCAGGCATATTCGCGGCCGGGATTGCCGAGACCCACGATGATTCGCATCCGCGCGTCCCCACTTGCGGCGCCAGCCAAAATGTTGGCCAGGCGCCAAACCACCGTGCGGCTTTACTACTTCTCTTTTCCCTTCTTCTCGGACTTCTCGGCCTTTTCGGGTTCGGCGCCCTCTTCGCCTTCCTCGACTTCTTTCTTGCCCTTCTTGATGACTTCGGGCTCGGCCGCAACTGCCTCGGTGGCCGCCACAGCTTCGGCGGGCGCCACTTCTTCTTCCTTCTTCAGAATCACGACGTGCGCAAGAACGCGCTGCGGGTCAGTAACCAGCTTCACTTTCTCCGGATCAAATGGCAGATCGGCGGCGCGGAGCTGCTTGCCGATGGTTAAGCCGCTGATGTCGATTTTGAATTCCTCGGGGATATCGCCGGGCAAACATTCGAGTTCGACTTCGCGAGTCACCATTTCGAAAACGCCGCCCTGCAACTTGACGCCTTCGGGCTCGCCGAAAACGTGCACCGGAACACGCACGCGCATGCGGACGTCCATCGCGATGCGCAGCAAATCCACGTGCAGCAATGCGCCGCTGACGGGATCAACTTGCCAGTCCTTCACCATGGCTTTCTCTTCTTTATTGCCGGCGACCTGCACGCTGAAAATCGTGTTGTGACCCGTCTCTGAACGCAGAATGCGTGCGACTTGACGAGCATTGACGGTCATCGGAACCGGTTCATTCTTGCCGCCATAAAGAACGGCGGGGACCAGGCCCGTGCGGCGAATGCGCCGGGCGACACCCTTGCCGCGTTCTTCACGCGGCGTGGCTTCAACAACAAAGGCTTCCATACGTTCCTTCCCTTCGCTGCCCTAAATGAACAGCTCACTGATTGAAGTTTCTTCGTGAATCGAACGAATGCCACGCGCCAGGAGTTCGGCGACGCTCAGCACTTTAATCTTGGGCACTTTTTTCGCTTCCGGCGACAGCGGCACCGAATCCGTGACGATCACTTCTTTTATCGGCGACTTGCAAATGCGGTCGACGGCAGGCCCGGACAAAATCGCGTGCGTACAGCCTGCATAAACTTCCGTGGCGCCCTCTTTCAGCAGCGCTTCTGCTGTTTTGACGAGCGTGCCGGCCGTGTCGATGATGTCGTCAATCACCAGCGCGGGACGTGCCTTGACGTCACCGACGATATTCATCACTTCGCTGACATTCACGTCGATGCGGCGCTTGTCGACGATGGCCAAGGGGGCGTCCATTTTTTTTGCGAAGAAGCGCGCGCGCTCAACGCCGCCTGCATCCGGCGAAACGACGGTTAATCCGTGAAGTCCGCGCTTCTGAAAATATTCGACCAGAACAGGCGCGGCAAATAAGTGATCGACGGGCACGTTGAAATAGCCCTGAATCTGCGGCGCGTGAAGATCGAGAGTCAACGCGCGGCTCGCGCCAGCCGTCTCAAGCAGGTCGGCGACGAGTTTCGCCGAAATGGGCACGCGCGGGCGGTCTTTGCGATCCTGGCGGGCGTATGCGTAATACGGAATCACGGCTGTGACGCGCCAGGCCGAAGCACGCTTGAACGCGTCAACCATCAGAAGGAGCTCCATCAAATGAAAATCGACCGGATGGCAGCAGGCTTGAACGACAAAAACATCCGCGCCGCGGACGTTTTCAAGAATCTGGAAACGCGATTCGCCGTCGCTGAATTGACCGCGCTCGGCGCGGCCGCGCGGCACGCCCAGATAATGGCAGATGGCCTCGCAAAGTGCGGGGTTAGCGCTGCCGCTGAAAATTTTGAACTTGTCGTCAGCCAACAAAAACCTCTCGGACGATTCTCAGTTGAGCCCTTTGAACGAACTTGTCAGACAATTGCCCGCTGGAGCATGGCCCTGCGGTAGTCTTCCCTAGAGAGGGTTCTCGCTACGAAAACCTGTTCTTTCGGAAACTCTCGAGCGACTCGGCGCGCCTGCGCTGGGTTTCGGAAGACTCCGAACACCGCCGACCCGCTACCTGCCAGCGCGGCTTCCGCGGCTCCTCCCTGAAGCAAAGTCCGTTTGATTTTAGCTAAACGGGGGTGACGGCTAAAAACGGCGGCCTCGAAATCATTCGAGATTCCGTTGTCCCGCCGGCTCCAGCACAGAGCGCAGAAACCCCATATTCTATGGGTTGCGCGTGACTTTGTCAATTGACGAGAGTTTGTTAATCGTGGATCGAGCCAGGCATAGGCGTCGCGCGTGCTGACACCAATGCCATGCGGAGAAACGACGAGGATGGTTCTGCGGTACACGTCGGGAAGAGGATAAATCTCGTCGCCCCGATTGACGCCCAGAGCGCGCCCTCCGAAAAGGAAAAAGGGCACGTCGGCCCCAAGACTTGCAGCGATTTCGATAAGGCGCGCGAGCGGGAGCTGGCGGCGCGTGAGGCGCAGCAAGCCGATGAGCGCGGCGGCCGCGTCACTGGAACCACCGCCAAGGCCGCGAGCCACGGGTATGACCTTCGTCAGCTTCGCATGGACTCCCTGGCGAAGACGAATCTCGCGGCGCAAAGCATCAATCGCGCGCCAGACCAGATTCGTGGAATCAGCGGGAAGTGAAGGAACATCAATCTCAAGGCTGATTTCTCCTGCGGATAATTCCAGTTCCAGAGTGTCGTGAAGAGAAATCGATTGGAAGATGGTGCGCAGCTCGTGATAGCCATCGGGGAAACGCCCGACAACATGGAGGCATGAATTGATTTTGGCAAACGCGGGGAGACGAACCGACCGCTTCATCCGCAGAGAATATTACGGTTTGGGTTCGCCACCGACTGATTTCTCTGCAAGACGGTGGCGTTTCAGATTTTTCAACTTGGTCTCGAGATCAGCAACTTTTTGCGCTTCGTAATCAGCCGGAAGAGCCTTGCGCCAGTAGAGCAACGCCTTCTCCCAGGTTTGCTCCGCGCGGTCCGTTTGACCGAGCTTTGCGTAGACTTCACCAAGGTGGCCAAGGACAGTTGGATCGTTGGCGCTGTGAGAAACAGCCTGTTCGAGGTATTGCTGGGCCTGAGGAAGATTACCCTGCTTGAAATAGGCCCAGCCAAGGCTATCGAGGTAAGCGCCATTGGTGGGATCTTCGACCACGGCACTGTGAATCATCGCAATTGCTTCGTCCAAACGAATGCCACGATCGGCAAGCATGTAGCCGTAATAGTTCAGCACCATCGCGTCGTGAGGATTGACGGCGAGGGCTTTGCGGAACATTTCCTCCGCCTGATCATATTGCTTCTGCCCGTCATAAATCGAACCAAGGAGAAACCACGCCGTTTCTTTGTCAGAAGGTTCCACCGACATCGTCAGGGCTTTGTTCGCGTCCGTTTGCGCGTCCGCATAGTGTTTGCCACGTTCTTCGATTTGGGCGAGATCGAGATAGGTGTCGCGGTCCGTCTGATTCCCATGCACTAGACCGCGGAGGACTTTGGTGGCGTCTTCCGTCTGTCCGTCGTCACCAAGAAGCATGGCGTAGGTTACCGCCAGACTCTGGTCACCGGGATCGGCGGAACGGGCTTTCTCGGCTTCGCTGATGGCGCGCTTAATATCACCGCTTGAGCGATAGGTATCAATTAAGAGGAGCTCGCCGCGCTTTTGCGAGGCTGGCCCAAGCTGTTGCATGTCTTCGAAGGAACGTTCAGCGGAAGAAAAGTTGCCACCTTGCCGGTAGGCCATGCCGAGCTGCTCGTACAGAATCGGCAGGGCGTTTGGAGCGGGCTGGCCCTCCTGCTGCTGGGCTTTCACGCCGGCAATGGCGTCGGAAAGAACTTGCACGGCATCCTTGTAGCGCGCTTGCGCCTCGTAAAGTAGCGCTTCGTTGTAAAGAACCTCAAGGCTGCCGGGCGCATATTTCTTCGCTTGCATCAGATTGCTCTCGGACTTGTCGAGCTGATTGAGATGGCGATAGATCTGCGACATGCGCAGGTAATCCTCAGCATTGTCGGGCTCGAGCTTCGTCAAGCGCTCGTACTGGCTGAGAGCTTGCGGATATTTGTGATCGGAGAGGAAAGCCTGCGCGAGACCTTTCCGATGGCTGACCTCATCCGGCTCGAGCGTGACAGCTTGCTGGAATGCTTCTTCCGCTTCAGGGAAATCATTCGATTTCACATACGCCGTGCCGAGAAGATCATAGAGTGTGGCCGAGTTCGAACCGCTCGCGGCATTTTTCAGCAGAGAGATTGCGTCCTGCGGCCTGCCCTCTTCAAGGTAAAGCTGGCTGAGCTGCTCGAGAGCACCTTCATTGTCGGCCGAACGGCTCAAGATGCCGCGAAGCACTTGCTCCGTTTGCTGGGGTTTATTTTGGAAGCCATAGAGATGAGCGAGCCAAAGCTGGGATTGCACATCCGTGGGATCGAGCCGCTGAACAGCCTTTAATTGCTCAACCGCGAGCGCAATCGTTTCCTTTTGGCGGTCGTTCGCGCTCATATCACCCAAGTTGTGGATATAAATGCGAGCGAGCAAACGATGCGCCGCGAGATTATCCGGGTCTTGCTGTAGAGCGGCCTGCGCCTGGCGAATTGCTTCGTCGGTACGCTGGGAAGCTGCGTAAACTTCGGCGAGACGCTCCGTAATGGCCGCATCGGAATCGAGCGCCTGAGCCTTCTGGTAATAGTCAATGGCTTGGCTCGCAAGGTCCGATTTGCCCGTCTCGTCAAACTGCTGTTCCGCTAAGTGGCCGAGCATGAAATCGGCGTAAGCTTGCGCGCGCTTCGATTGGTCCGATTGCGAATACGTGAAAGTATCGGCAGGCTTGGGAGCTTTAGGGGCCGGTACGGCTGTTTGCGCGACTGCGCCTGCAGCTCCAAGTGCGACGGCGAGAATGGCGCCGAGTATTAAGACGGCAATTGTTCGCGTCGTTGCGCCAATCTTTTGCGTTTTCATGCTAGCTCCGAAATACACATTCATTATGGTATAGGCCGCCACAAGCGTCAAAGGCTTCCCGGCCCGTTGTTACCATTCGCGCGATGCCTATTCGATTGGATGCAAGGCGGCAGCTTCAGGTCAGTGCCGGAAATGCCGGACGCCTGTGAAGACCATGGCGAGGCCAAGGCGATTGGCCGCCGAGATCACTTCGGTATCGCGGACCGAGCCACCTGGCTGAATTACGGCGGTTGCGCCGGCCTTTGCGGCCTCCTCAACGCCATCAGGAAAAGGGAAAAAAGCGTCCGATGCGACGACGCTTCCTGCGAGCGGCATTTGCGCTTTGATAACGGCAATCTTGACGGAATCCACGCGACTCATCTGGCCGGCGCCAACTCCCAGCGTCTGGCCGTCGCGGGCGAAGACGATGGCGTTGGATTTTACGTGCTTGCAAACCTTCCACGCGAATCGCATGGTGTGGCTTTCGGCTTCGCTCGGCGCGCGTTCGGTGACGATCTTCAGGTCCGAATCGTCGAACGAGCGATTGTCCGGTTCTTGCACGAGCATCGCACCGTGGATGCGCTTAAGTTCAAGCTCAGCAGGAGGCTTTTCAGCAGACATCTCCAATAGACGCAGATTCTTCTTCGTAGTGAATTTTTCCCGCGCTGCCGGGTCGTAACCGGGCGCAATAATGCACTCCACGAAAAGCTTTGCGACTTCTTCGGCTGTTTCGGCGTCTACGGGCCGGTTGAACGCGATCACGCTGCCAAATGCGGAAACCGGATCGCAGGCCAGCGCCCGCCGGTACGCCTCCGCGAGATGAGTATGTTCTGCCGCGCCGCAAGGATTATTGTGCTTCGTGATGATTGCTGCCGGAGAGGAAAATTCCTGAGCGAGCGTCCAAGCGGCGTCGAGATCGACTAGATTGTTGTATGAGAGTTCCTTGCCCTGAAGTTGGCGCGCAGCCGCAAATCCGGCGTGCGACCGGCCCGCTGGGACATAGAGAGCTGCCTGTTGATGCGGATTCTCGCCGTAGCGCATGACTTGCTGACGCTCGAAGGCATAGTGCAAACGGAGGGGTAGAGATTCGGAAGCCGCGGACAGATGCAACTCGCGATCGGCAATGAGGCGCTCGAGTTGCGTAGCGATTTCCCCATCGTAGCGCGCCGTAAGCGCAAAAGCCTTCCGTGCGAGATCGAGGCGCGTTCCGAGGCTGAGTTCGCGAGCAGAAGTCAACTCTTTAAGGATGCCGGGATAGTCCGCTGAATCCGTAATTACTGCAACGCTTTCAAAATTCTTGGCGGCGGAGCGAATCATAGTGGGTCCGCCGATGTCGATGTTTTCGATCAATTCCTCGGCGGTGACGCCGGTTTTGTTCGCTGTGGCAGAAAATGGATAGAGATTGACGACAACCATATCAATCGGCGAAATCGAGTGCTGGGCCGTTTGCTTACGATCATCGGCGCTGCCCCGCCGGAATAGAATGCCGCCGTGAACCTTGGGGTGAAGCGTTTTCACGCGGCCACCGAGCATTTCCGGCCAGCCCGTCAGCTCGGAAACATCGCGCACGACAACGCCCGCTTCGCGCAAAAGGCGCGCCGTACCACCCGTCGAAACAATTTCAACTCGAAGCTGCGAAAGCTGACGCGCAAACTCGACCACGCCAGTCTTGTCATACACACTGATCAGGGCCCGTTCGATTGCCACACTTCCTCCCGATGAAAAAGGCATACCAGTGTATGCGGTTGCACGGGAATGGAAAAGAGGAAGGTGAATAAATTCAACCGCTGACGCGGGCTTTCAATTTTACACGGCCGTCTTCAACGCTGACGGTGTATTCCACTTGCGCAGCACGTTTTTTGCCCTTCAGTTCACGAGTTTTCTGCCGGACAAATTCCCCGAAATCCTCGAAGTTCGGCGTTCCACCTTTTTCGCCGGTAGCTGTGCGCACCTCGACTAGCTTTTGGTAAAGCTGCTCGATTTTCTTGGTTTCATGATCCGGATCGGAAAACGACATCGCGAACGGCGGCGGACGCTCGCCTTTGGCCAGGCGCTTCGGCTCCATGAGGCCAGCCGACGTGGCGCGCTGGGCTTCGATCGCCTTGGCGGCGGATCCGAAATGGCGGTGCGTCGTGCTTTCCTCGCGTTCTTTAATCTTCTTGCGCCAAATTTCGCAATATTTCGCGAATGTTTGCGCGATGTTGGTGTAACGAAACCGCTGCGAATAGTTCATTTGCGCGCCGCGATCGCTGTAGCGCTTGATCAAGGATTCGACCCGCCACTGCGTATCGGCTGGAGGACGTTTGCGGCCGCCGCCGAAGAATTGTTCGTACTCAATCTTCAGAGTACGAAGGTCTTTTTCGAGTTGGACGAGGTCTTCTTCGGGCGTGGTGGCCATAGTTTTGCGTTAGATATGAAATGTGAACGAAGGGAAGGTGCTCTTTACTATCCTAAAACCAGCTTCTCTGGGGCGTCAATGCTTTGCGTAAGAACTGGTGTCGGAAGGGTATAAAGGGCGCCGTTGCGTCCCCGCGCGGCGTATGTTGAAATGGCTGGAATATGGCGACCTCGTCGGAGCGTAGCGTACGGGTGCAGGAAGAGCGTGCTGGAATTCTGCGGCAAATTCCCTCCGTCGACGAACTGCTGAACCGGCCGGCGATTGCCGAATTAAGCCAGCGGGCTGGCCGCGAATTCACGGTCGAGGTTACCAGACGTGTGCTCGCCGATTTGCGCGAACGGGCAGATGTCGAAGTGGCGTCTTTGTCCGCGAACATCGCGGATATCGAAATGCGAATTACAAAACGGATTGAAGAGGAACTGGCGCCGTCGCTACGGAGCATGATCAATGCCACGGGCGTAGTTCTGCACACGAACCTCGGCCGCGCGCCTATCGGGAAATCGGCTGCGGAGCATCTTGCCGCGACGGCCACGCGCTATTCCAACCTTGAGTATGACCTCGCTGAAGGAGCGCGCGGGAAGCGCGACGTTCACACGAATAAGCTGCTGGCGACGCTGGTGGGCGCGGAATCAGCCATCGTTGTGAACAACAACGCCGCGGCGGTTTTCCTGACTCTGAACACTCTGGCAAAAGGCGCTGAAGTGATCGTGTCGCGCGGAGAGTTGATTGAAATTGGCGACGGGTTTCGTATTCCCGACATTATGACGCAAAGCGGCGTTGAACTGCGCGAAGTAGGTACGACGAATCGGACGCGGATTGCCGACTACGAACGCGCTGTGACCGAGCGAACGCGCCTTCTTCTTCGCGTGCATCCGTCGAATTTCCGCATCGTTGGCTTCACAAAAAGACCGAAGCTCGAGGAGCTTGTCGCGGTAGGCAGGCGTTTGGGGATTCCGGTGGTGGAGGACCTTGGCTCAGGCTGCTTGATCGATCTTTCCAGTGTTGGAATCGATGAACCCATTGCGCGCACGAGCTTCGACGCGGGGGTGGATGTGGTTACGTTCAGCGGCGATAAATTGCTCGGCGGCCCGCAGGCGGGAATCATCGCAGGCAAGAAGAGTATTGTGGAGCGAATTCGGCGCAATCCGCTGTTCCGTGCGCTGCGCGTGGACAAATTGACGATTGCCGTCTTGGAAATGACTCTGCGCGCGTATCGGCGAAGCGCGTGGAACGAAATTCCAGCGCTGCGGATGATCCGGATGACGGCGAGTGAAATTGAGCAACGGGCGCGCGCGTTTGTGGCGCGATTGACCGGTCGGCTGCTGGATGGCGTGGTACTCGAAATTCGCGAAGGCTCGTCGGTGATTGGCGGTGGTTCGACTCCTGATCAGAAATTGCCAACGAGTTTGATCGCTATCGCGAGCCGCCTCTATTCCGCCGCGCAGATCGAGGAGCGGCTCCGCCGGCCAGCAAGCGGGACGCCGGTGATTGCACGAATCGAAGAAGATCGGCTGGTGATCGACTTACGCACGGTTTTCGTCGAAGAGGAAGGGCCGCTCGCTGAAGCAGTGATTGCGGCGTTGTGTTAGCGCGCGCCCTCGTGGAAATTCCTGCCGCGTTGCAAAGCTTTACAAGTGATTTATGCAGCTTGCAACGCACGCTGCGCCGAATCCATTGTCGATGTTGACCACGCTGATGTTGGACGCGCAACTGTTGAGCATGGCAAGCAGAGCCGTTAGCCCTGAAAAGCTTGCCCCATAACCAATGCTGGTCGGCACAGCTATTAGCGGCACGCTGACGAGCCCCGCGACGACGCTCGGTAGCGCCCCTTCCATTCCGGCGGCGCAAATAATCACGCGCGCCGCGGCGAGCTTGTCGCGATGCTTGAGCAACCGGTGCAAGCCGGCCACGCCAACGTCATAAAGTGCCTCGACGCGGTTCCCCAACATTTCCGCGGTAACAAGAGCTTCTTCGGCGACCGGAATATCGCTGGTGCCGGCGGTAACAACCAGAATCAGCCCCTTGCCAGAGACAGCGTTGCTCCGGCGAATGGTTATCGCGCCAGACAGTTCGTGGAATTTTGCTCCGCGTGCAAAGCGTCGCACCACGCGGTACGTTTTCATATCGGCGCGCGTGATCAAGATGTTGTGCGTGGATTTCGCGCGCAGCATTCCTCGAGCGATTTCCGCCACCTGCTTGGGAGATTTGCCGCGCGCGAAAATCACTTCGGGATAGCCCTGGCGCAGTGAGCGATGATGATCAATTTTGGCAAAGCCAAGATCCTCGAACGGAAGATTTTTCAGGCGCGCCACCGCCTGTTCGGACGACAGGCGTCCCTTTTTCACTGCGGCCAAAAATTCGCGAATGTCGGATTCGTTCATATCGCATCCCGAAAGAACGAGCATTCTAGCATTTCAGCGCCTTGACTTTGCGGGAAGCGGCTGCCTAGACTCAAGAATTCGGCCCATCGCGGGGTTCATCTCCTAATGGCGCACACTGAAGGCAAGGTCATCACGATTGGCGTGACAGGAGCGAGCGGCGCTATCTATGCGCAGACAATCCTGCATGCACTGGATGCTGATGCGCGCGTTGGCCACGTCTATTTTGTGGCGAGCGACGCGGGCTTGCGCTTGATTGCGACCGAACTGGGCATCGTCGCCCAAGAACCGAAGAAGCTGCCTGGCCTGCTGACTGGGACGGCCGCGAAGAAAATTGAACTTCTGCCGAATCGCGACGTTGGCGCATCCATTGCGTCGGGAAGCGCACTCATCGATGGCATGGTCGTGATCCCGTGCTCGGCGGGCGCGTTGGGCGCGATCGCTTCCGGTACCAGTGACGATCTGCTGACGCGCGCCGCGGATGTTTGTCTGAAAGAACGGCGGACGCTGGTGCTTTGCCTCCGCGAAACGCCGCTCAATCGTATTCACCTTGAAAACATGCTGCGCGTGCATGATGCGGGCGCCGTGATAATGCCGGCGATGCCCGCGTTTTATTACGGGCCTAAGCAAATTGGCGATATCGTCGAGCAGTTTGTGTACCGCGTGCTGGCGCAACTAGGCCTGCCTCAGGCGGAGCAATATCGCTGGCAAGGCGGCGCGCGAGGAGACAAAAAAGCATGACACCCAACAGTTTTGGCTCCGAGCTGCCGATGGTAATAGCGCGATGACGCACAGCCGAATTCGTACTGTGCTCGAAATGATCAAGTTCGAGCATTCTGTGTTTGCGCTGCCCTTCGCACTCGTTGGAGCGCTGCTGGCCGAGCGCGCAGGACGCGATGCGTGGCCCGCTCCGCGAATCATTATCTGGCAACTCTGCTGGATTATAGTGGCGATGGTCGGTGCGCGCTCGGCAGCGATGACCATGAACCGAATTGCCGATATTCGTTACGACAAGGCGAATCCCCGGACGCAGAATCGCGCGCTTCCAACCGGGCAATTGTCGCTCACTTTTGCGTGGGTATTTACGCTGGCATCGGCAGCGGTGCTTGTGATTTCCGCGTGGCAATTAAACCGGCTGGCGCTCGAATTATCCCCTGTTGCTCTGGCAATTTTGTTTCTCTATTCCTACACGAAGCGGTTCACGATGTGGTCGCACTGGTTCTCGGCTTTTGTCTGGGCATGTCGCCGGCGGCGGCATGGATTGCCGTGCGTGGCTCTCTCGATTGGCGAATGCTGATCCTGTGCGCCGCCGTGACGCTCTGGGTCGGCGGATTCGACGTGCTCTACGCCTGCCAGGACGTTGAATTCGACAAACAGGCGGGGCTGTACTCGATTCCGAAGACATTCGGCGTGGCGCGGGCGCTGGCAGTAGCTCGCACGATGCACGTTATCATGGTCGCGCTGCTGGCGTGGCTGGCCTGGAGCTTCGGGCTGGCGTGGCCGGCATGGGCGGGAATCGCGGTTGTCGCTGCGCTGCTTGCTTATGAGCATTCCCTTGTGAAACCGAACGACTTGAGCAAAATGAATGCTGCGTTTTTCGCCGTGAATGGCTATATTAGTTTATTGTTCCTGTTGTTCTGGGGAACGGCGATGCTTTTCAGCTAAGGTGACGATGTGGCGACTACCGTTGCGAGTTTTATTGGCTCTGACGCTGACGCTTGGGGTCGCCTTTGCAAGATCTGCGTCGCAAACTAGCAAAGAGGTGAAGGTTCCTCTCTGCAAGGGTAACTCTAAACTTGTCGGCGAATGTTTCCGAACGTACGGACGGATGAGATTCTACAATGGCACGCATAACGTTCGCATATGGCCGATCGGTACTCGCCGGCTTCTCGGCGTCGAATACGTCCCCGGCAGCGTCGAGAATCCTACTGACGAACATCCTGACGGGATTTACTGGATGCCGGTCGAGTTATCCGATACAAGTACTTTTGGGGTCGAGATATACGGCGATTTTGAAGTGTGCCCGCTATCAAAGAAGAAGCCAGGTGCGATGCAGTTCGTCTGCGTTGAATCCGCGAAGCACCTGATCGTGAAGGATTACAACAAGAAACCAAACAGAATTTACAGAATCCATGATGCAACCATTCATTACCGATCCACGACTGACGACGATCGCGACAAAAGTGCTCGCAGGCGAGCGGCTTTCGGCTGAGGACGGCCTGACGCTGTACGAATCGAGCGATCTACTTGCGATTGGATGGCTCGCGAATCATGTTCGCGAGAAGCGTCACGGCAACGTCTGCTACTACAACATCAACCGGCACATCAATCCCACGAATGTATGCGGCGCGCATTGCAGGCTCTGCGCTTTTGGGCGCGACAAAGAGGCCGACGGGAGCGTACAGCTACTCGCTCGAAGAAATTTGGGAACGCGCGGGGCAGGGCGTTGCGGAAGGCGCGACGGAATTTCACATTGTAGGGGGGCTGCATCCGGATTTGCCGTTTTCCTTTTACCTCGACATGATTCGCGGCCTCAAGCAGCGCTTCCCGCAAGTGCATCTGAAGGCGTTCACCATGGTCGAAGTTGGATTTTACGCGCGCATCTCAAAACTTTCCGTGCGCGACACTTTGCTGGCCATGAAAGATGCGGGAGTCGATTCGCTGCCCGGCGGTGGCGCGGAGATTTTCAATCCGCGCGTGCGCAAAATCATTTGCGACCATAAAACAAGCGGCCGCATGTGGCTGGATATTGCGCGCACCGCGCATGAAATCGGGCTGCGCTCGAACGCCACAATGCTTTACGGCCACATCGAAACGCCAGAGGAGCGCGTCGAGCACTTGCTGCTGCTGCGCGAGTTGCAGGACCGCACGAAAGGCTTTCAGACGTTTATCCCGCTGGCCTTTCACCCGGATAACACCGCGCTCACGCATTTACCCAAGCCGACAGGATTCGACGATCTGAAAACGATCGCCATTTCGCGGTTGCTGCTCGATAATTTTGATCACATCAAGGCCTATTGGATCATGCTGACGCCGAAAATCGCGCAGATCGCGCTACGATTTGGTGCGGACGATATCGACGGCACAGTCCTCGAAGAGAAGATTTATCACGACGCGGGCGCCACCACTCCGCAGCACATGACTCGCGCGGAACTCGAACGCCTGATTCGCGCCGCAGGCCGCGTTCCCTTTGAACGCGACACGATGTACAACCCCGTTGATCGCTCGAAGACGCCGCTGCCCGTCGCTGCAAATCGCACCGCCGACTTCATACCGGAAGCGACACTCAGCTTGAACGTCTGAGCGAGTTGCTTCTCGTCTATCTCGCTGCCTCACACTGCTCTGCCGATTCTGTGTATTCTCGCAAGGAGGTTCCCTTTGACTGAATCGTCTGCCACAAAATCCAGGCGTAAAACGGCACGTAGGTGAGGCTAATCATGAGCGGGCTCCAGCGCCAATCGCCGAGGATGCCGTAGCGGATCAGCGTGTGGTACGAGAGGAATTGCAGAATCGTCAGCAGCAGCCACGCCGGATTCGGGAAGAAGCACAGAAACGGAATGATCCATGTGAAGTACCAGGAATACGCATTCGGCGAGAGCAGCAGGATGGCGCCAAAAATCAGATAGGCGGCGCGCTCGGGTTCGAGACGCCGCGCGGCTGCCCACAGCGCAAGCGCGACAACGATTCCTACGCCGATTCCCGACGCCCAATCCGCCGAACCGCTGAAGGCCCTGAGCACCGAAAACAAACTGGCATTGTTATTCTGGAAGTGCGCGCCGAAATAGGCCAGGGTTGAGGGAATCTGCGCCCAGGCGGCTCGATAGGGCCAAAAGCACAATCCAGCCAAAGCCGCCGAGGCGATGGCTGCCGCCCAGGAGCGGCCCGAGCGCGGCCAGCCAGCCCGACGGAGCCACGTCGGAAACAGCATTGCCGGGAAGACCTTCAGCAGGGCCGCTGCGGCAAGCAGAATCGTTGACAGCACAGACCGCGACCGTATAATTAGGAGTGCCGCTACCAGCGCGGCTAAGGCCAAAGAATCGCTGTGGCCGGTGCCCGCGAATTCGACCACCACCAGCGGATTCCAGGCGTAAATCGCTAGACGGAAGTTCCTCTGAGGGCTGGACCGCAGGCAAATTGCCAGAAGAAAAACGGCCAGCAAGTCCGCAAGAAAAAAGGGGAGCTTGAACTCGACGTTGCCAGGTAAAAACCGGGCTGCGACGCGGAAAACCAGTTCGGCGAGCGGCGGATAGATATTGGGCATATCGTGAGCCGACAACGGGTGACCTAAGGGCGTCTCGTGAGCGCCAATCACCAAGGTGTCGGGCTTGACCAGATACGGGTTATAGCCGGCGAGCTGAACTTGGCCGTCCCAGTGGTAACGATAGGGGTCGCTCGAAAGACTCGGCACGAGCGGAAGCAGCGTGAGACGGAACAGCACTGCGCCGAGGAGAATCACCCAGAGCGTGGCGCGGCGGTCGGGCAAACGTCCGAGGGCGTAGAGAATCACAAAGTAGACGACGCCGGCGCCCAGGCCGGTGGCGATTGTTTCGATGACGTGAACTTCCAGATTGCCGAAGTGATAGAGAATGGCGAATAGAATTTCCAGGAAGATCAGTCCCGCCACGGCGATGGCGGTTTGCGAGCGACGCGAAGTTGGCACACTTGCTCGCTCCCTGGCTTCCGCGCGAATACTCATGCGAGGGTGAAGACGAAGTGGACTTTCATTCCCTGTTGGCGATGATGTTTGCGGTCGCGACGAATCCGGTGACGGACTATCTGCGCAAGCTCACCAATCGTACTTTCAGCGGCATCTACCAACCGAATTCCTTTGACTTGTTGATGATGATTCCCTACTTCCTCGTACTGGGAATTCTGGCCGCGTATGGAATCTACCGCTACGTCCTGGTTTACAATTTTTATCATTACCGCCATAACGTGCAGGGCCCGCCGCCGCCGGTAACCGAGTGGCCCAAGGTTACCATACAGCTTCCCATCTACAACGAACGCTACGTGGTTGAGCGCCTCGTCGACTGTATCGCGCAGTTCGATTATCCGCACGAGCTGCTGGACATTCAGGTCCTGGATG
The DNA here is from genome assembly GCA_963757905.1 of uncultured Acidobacteriota bacterium. Lineage (GTDB taxonomy): Bacteria > Acidobacteriota > Terriglobia > Acidiferrales > UBA7541 > DAHUXN01. Next base: position 635,322 of record CAVWSV010000007.1, read on the forward strand.
ATTCGACGGATGAAACGCGGCAAGTGGCGCGCGCGTGCGTCGAGCGCCATCAGCAACTCGGCATCCCCATCACGTATATCCATCGCGAGAATCGCGAAGGCTATAAGGCCGGGGCGCTGCATGAAGGCCTGAAATCGGCGAAAGGCGAGTTTATCGCCATTTTCGACGCGGACTTTTTGCCGCCCGCGGATTTCTTGAGGTGCACGGTTCCTTATTTTGCCGATGCGAAACTCGGAATGGTGCAAACGCGCTGGAGTTACATCAATCGCAATTATTCGGCGCTGACGGAGGCGGAAGCGATTCTCCTCGATGGACATTTCGTGATCGAGCATGGCGCGCGCTACCGCCGCGGCTCTTTTTTTAACTTCAATGGAACAGGCGGCGTGTGGCGCCGCACCGCAATCGAAGACGCCGGAGGATGGCAGCACGACACACTGACGGAAGACACCGATCTTTCCTATCGCGCGCAGCTTCGCGGCTGGCATTTCCTTTACTTGCCCGATGTGGATTGCCCGTCGGAACTGCCGGTGGAAATGAACGCGTTTAAATCGCAACAAGCGCGCTGGGCGAAAGGTCTGATGCAAACGGCGATAAAAATTCTGCCGCGCGTCTTGAAATCGGACGAACCTGGATTCGTGAAAGCGGAAGCGTGTTTCCACCTCACGGCCAACATCAGCTATCCGCTGATGGTGTTGCTCTCCGTAATCTTGCTGCCCGCGATGATCGTGCGCTTCTATCAGGGGTGGTTTCAGATGTGCCTGATCGATTTGCCCCTGTTTCTTGCTTCCACGTGTTCGATTTCGAGCTTCTATTTGGCGTCACAGCGCGTTCTTTACCCGAAGACATGGTGGCGCGCCATTTTTTATCTGCCGTTTGTGATGGCGATCGGAATCGGACTTTCAGTACGCAACGCCGTGGCCGTTATCGAAGCCCTCGTCGGTAAGCAGTCGGAATTTGTGCGCACCCCGAAATACCGAATCGAGGGCCAGGAGCGCGGCGTGCCGCTTAAGCGTAGATATCGCAATCGCGTGGGATGGGTGCCCTATGCGGAAGTGTTCCTCGGATTGTATTTCGCGGCAACGATCGTTTACGCCATCCAAAACGAGAATTACGTCACTATTCCTTTTTTAGTGCTTTTCGTTTGGGGCTACCTCTACACTGGGCTAATGTCGCTCGGACAAGGAGCGCTGGAGCGCTTCCGAATCGGACGCGCGTCTGATGCAGCGGAAATTCGCCCGGCTGCCACGGGTATCCCCGGGTTCTGATGTCCGCGTGATCCCGCTACGGCGCACAAGCTAGCATGAGACCCGCGTTGACCGTTCGCTACGCCGCCCGCTATAATTGAGCCTCAACGAACTGAGCCTCAACGAACGGCCAGCGACGGGACGACCTGCCGGAAGATTCGCCTGCAGAAGAATCCCATAAAGGAATCAGGAGCAAACGATGGTCAAAGCGACACAACTGCGCCCCGGCATGATTATTCAGCACCAGGGCGATCTGTACACCGTTTTCAGCGTCGAGCACAGGACGCCGGGAAACAAGCGCGGCTCAATGCAAACGAAGATGCGCAGCCTGCGCACCGGCTCGATCGTCGATTACCGGTTTCGCGCGGAGGAATTCATCGAGCGCGCCATTATGGACGAGATGGAATTCGAATTTCTCTATGGTGACACGTCGGGCTACCACTTCATGAATTCGCAAACGTACGAACAGCTCTCTCTCGACAAAGAAATTCTTGGCGAAGTGGTGGATTATCTGATTCCGAACTTGCAAGTGAAGATCGAGTTTTACGAAGGGAAGCCGATGGGAGTTTTGCTGCCTGACACGGTTGACCTGACCGTGACGGCAACTGAGCCTACCGTGCAGAAAGCAACTGCGAGCGCAGTCGGCAAACCCGCGACGCTCGAGACGGGTCTGGTGATCAACGTGCCGCCCTTCGTCAACAATGGCGACAAAGTGAAAGTCGATACGTCCGAAGGTCGCTACATCCAACGCGTCTAGCAACCCTCGATTCAGATTTCGACACGGCGCGCCGGATCATTTTGCAGTTTTCAGTTCGGCGCTGCTGAAGATTTCTTTCCGAAAACCCTGGCAAAAATAGCATCTACGGATTTTAATTGGCGGCCCAGGTCAAAGGTTTCTGCCAGGGCTTTTGCGTCGAGGATTTTCGTGATGTTGGGATCTACTGCCACGCGGTCCCGGAAACTCGATTCCGATTCCCACGCGGCCATGGCATGCGCTTGCACCCACTTATACGCATCTTCTCTCGGAGCGCCGTGTTCGACCAAGTCCTGAAGAAGCTGGCCGGAAAAAACGAGCCCTTGCGTCGAATACAGATTTCGCTGCATGCGCTCCGGAAACACTTTCATATTGCCCACAATTTCTGACATGCGATGCAACATGTAATCCACCAGGATCGTGGAGTCCGGTAGAATCACGCGTTCGACCGAGCTGTGCGAAATATCGCGTTCATGCCATAGCGCAATGTTTTCCATCGCTGCCACGGAGTTCGCTCGCACTACTCGCGCCAGCCCGCAAATTTGTTCGCAGCCGACGGGATTGCGTTTGTGCGGCATCGCGGAGCTGCCGCGCTGCCCCCCGCCAAACGGCTCTTCCACCTCACGCACTTCGGTGCGCTGCAAATGCCGAATCTCAAGAGCAATACGTTCGAGCGACGCCGCGACGATTGCGAGAGTGGCCAGGTAATGTGCATGGCGGTCGCGTTCGATCACCTGCGACGAAATTGGGGCCACGGTCAACCCAAGGCACCGGCAAATTTTCTGCTCGATTTCAGGTCCCAGGTGCGCGCACGTGCCGACGGCACCCGCGATTTTTCCGACCGCTATTTCTTTGGCCGCCTCGCGAAAGCGCGCCAAATCGCGGCGATTTTCGTCATACCAATTCGCTATCTTCAATCCGAACGTGATGGGCTCCGCATGAACACCGTGCGTGCGGCCGATTTGTGGAACGTCTTTAAATTCCCACGCGCGCCGCTCGAGGATTTCTCCGAAGCGTTCGATGGCCCGGTTCAATCAGCGCGGAAGCCTCGCGCACGAGCAGCGCCTGCGCCGTGTCGACCACATCGTTTGACGTCAGGCCGTAATGCAGCCAGCGCGCTGCTTCCGGATCGCCAACTGTTTCGCCGACGGCTACAGTGAATGCGATCACGTCATGACGAACGCGCGACTCGATCTCCAGGATCCGCGTGACGTCGATTCTCGAACGTTCCCGCAATCGCGCCGCAGCCTCGCGTGGAACTACACCAGCATCGGCCAGGGTGTCGGCAGCGGCCAACTCGACTTCGAGCCACTTCTGAAACCTGTTTTCTTCGCTCCAAATCCGGCCCATTTCCGGCCGCGTGTATCGTGGAATCAATGCTTCGTCTCCTAAATCCTTGTACTCCCGATTTAACGAGGGAATGGAAAATCGCAAGAGCCCATGAATCTGCTATTCGCTCTTGGGAAATCCGGAACATCCGTAGGATATAATAACTGAAGTTAGTCACGCATCGAGGTTATTAAAACGTTTCGCCGCGGATGGTGAGAACGCAGAACCGAATTCTAAGCCGGACGCAGCCGCCGTTCGCGAAATGGCACGACTCGTTCTTCCTTCTTTTGGGCGGCCCATGCATTTCGAGTAGGTCGTGTCTCAACGGCGGATTGATCGGCGGAATTTTGAACCGCGGTGCCAGGGAAATCATCGGGCAGATCTCGCGTTCCAAGCATCTGTTGAGCTTTGTGGATCAAGTCCCATCGGCTTCCTACTCCGAATTTAGCGAGCAGAGAAGACACGTGAAACTTGACCGTGCGAACGGAAATGCAGAGACGATCGGCAATCTCCTTATTTACCCTATTGCGCAGCAGTTCCTTGAGAACCTCACCCTCGCGAGGGCTAAGCGGAACCGAGCAGGACAAACTTCGGCCGAGGCGCAGCAATTCTTCTGCCTGCTTCGTGACTCGCTCAATCAAGTTGCCATCTGCCGGGACCCATATCGTGTAATCGGAAGGCAACTCACCGCGAGCCATGCAACCCATCGCTAATAGGCTTGCAGCCCGGTCTATGGCCGCTTCCCGGTCGCCGTTTAATTCGACTTGAAACCGCGATGCTCCGGTGCGGCGCTCGGAGAAAACCAGAACACCCGGAGACAGCGAGCAGATGGGTTCTTTTTTTTCAGATTCTCTGGCGCCGAAAAATCGGCGAACCTTACGATCCTTGGTTAGAATGACCGCCCCCCGTGATACCGAAGATGGACGACCAAATCGGGTGGGTGGGTCAGAAGCTGCTCGACTCAAGATCATGAGAAATATGAACCAGAGCGCGAAAACAAAGAAACCGCAAGAAGTTGTCGATGGCCCAGCTTGCGTTTCTTCCCCAAACCCCACGGCTTGATAGCAAATGGCTTGCCGTCCAAAGACTAAAAAATTAAGGGTACTAGTATCAAGCTTTTACCCCCAAGGTTCTAAGGTGTTCCCAGTTCGAATCTAAGGGACAATTTTCACCATGCACGTAATTTTTTCTATGTATTAGGGCCGGGCTGGAGGGATGCAAGTTATTGATACTAAAAATTTAGCGGACCCATGGGCGTATTCTGAGAGGCAATCATAAGCTCTCCCCGGAAGGCAGCTTCCGCAGGGCGGCGATTGAGAGCCTCCACGGCGGACAAGTGCACAAGGTCAGGATTATTGTTCGTCTCGGAAATGTGGGCAAGAACTAGGAAGCGCGCTCGTCCATCAAAACCCTCCGGGTCAGCCAAGTATTCACTGACGATGTGGTTGGATAGGTGGCCGGTGCGGCTCATGACTCTCTGCTTGATGTACCAGGGGTAAGGGCCAACCTTGAGCATTTCGAGATCGTGGTTGGATTCCAGTATCAGGCAATCCGCTTCGCGCAGGTGGTGCTTCACGAGTTCGGGCAAATAACCGAGGTCCGTGACGATGGCGACTTTCGTTCCATTGGTGCGAAATGAGTAGCCCACAGGGTCGGCAGCGTCATGCGGAACGGAGAATGGAGAAATTTCGATGTCGCCGATGGTGAATCGTTCCCCTGCACGGATATGCTCGACACGCTCAATCTTCTTGCAGGTTGCTTCGGGAAGGGAGCGAACAATTTCGCGGCAGGTTGACTCTGTGAGGTATGCCGTAGCGCGCCAGTGATTCAGAAGCTGTGGGAGACCGCTCGAATGATCAGTGTGCTCGTGCGAGATAAGAATACCGTCAATTCGCTCTGGAGTTTTTCCGAGCGCTGCCAAGCGCCGCAGCGTTTCCTTGCGGCCGAGCCCCGCGTCCACCAAAAGGCAAGTATGCTCCGTTTCGAGCAACGTAGCGTTGCCGGAACTCCCTGACGCCAAAATGGAAACTCGGAAGCTGATGCGCCCTCACTGCCGCTCGAAGCGTGTAGCGGCTTGCGTGCATGATGGCAAACCTACGCGACTGCGTCAACAAGCGTTCGCAGAAAAAACAAGGGAGTTATTGCAGCGCGAATACCGCATACACGATGGCCTGCTGCGAAACCTTCTGAGGGAATAGCTTCAAATTTGGCGGCGGCGGTGGCGCTGGGCTAGCAAGGGACGCACTCTCGGCATTCACAGTGATGAAGCGGTTGGCAGGCGTCTGATTACTCGCGTAAACCAATTCTCCGATCTTTGCGCCAAGACGCGTGGCCATGTTCTCCGCCAGAGTCCGTCCCTTTGCCAATGCAGATGCGTCCGCCTTTGCCTCCAGCGCTTTCGGGTCTGACACTCGCCAGTCTATGCTCTCAATGTTATTTGCGCCCGCTCGCACCGCAATATCCACCACAGTCTGGGCATTCGATGCTGCTAAGCGAATCCTCCAGCTTTGGGAGGCTTCGAATTGCCGTTCTTCTTTTTGTGTCGATGTCCATTCTTTCTCCGGGTCGACAGCCGCCAGCGTGAGTGTCTGTGTCTGTATGTCGGCCTTCGGGACACCTGCTCCAACCAGGGCATCGACGATTTTGTCCGCAGCGCTGATGTTTTCGTTATACGTGGCTTCGTGCGTTCTGCCGTAGTTGTGGTACCCGAGCTGGATTATCGCGACCTCGGCATCGACTTCCACGCTGTCCGTCGCGGTAACGGCGATTGTGCGATTGTCCCGATTTACTTGGATTTGCTGCGCATTTGCAGCGGAGATACCAAACATCACAAGAAAAGCGGCGATCACACACCGTCTCGTTCCCACGGAACACCTCCAAGAGCTCAATTTTATATTTTGACCAGCTAACTAAGCCTTATATCCCGACGAACCGCGGCAAGCAACAGATATCATGTTTATAGAGCGGCGACTTCAACAAGCGAGATGAGCGGGAGTCAGAGCAAAGCCGTTGAGGCTGCCTACGAGTGACGCGGCGATCCGATCGGGTCGGAACAGGTCATTAGCTACTTGTTGGATTTCTTGCTGCGTCACGGCTTCCATCGAGGCAATGCGGTCGTCCGGAGAGAGGTACCGTCCGAAATACAGATATTGACGGGCTAAGTCGCTCATGCGCGAGCCCGTGGATTCCAGAGAAAGGAGAGTTGCGCCTTTCAGATTGGCTTTTGAGCGGCGCAACTCCTCGTCACTCACGGGCTTCTCTTTCAGGTCACGCAGTTCGCTCATCACGGAGCGGATTAATTGCTCCACCGTTTCAAGGCTGGTTCCCGCATAGATGGTCAACATTCCAGCATCCCGGTAATGGTTCGTCTCGCTGAAGACGGCATAAGCGAGGCCTTGCTTCTCGCGGATATTTTGAAACAGCCGCGAAGACATTCCGCTACCGAGCAAATTGTTTAGCACGGAGACGGCATAACGCCGTGAATCGGTCATCGAATATGCGGGCGCGCCCAGGCAAACATGCACTTGCTCCAAGTCCACCTTGGAACGTGAAGCGAGTTCCGCGCGCGGCAGAGGCGGCGCCTCGGAAATACCGTTTTCCGTTGCGGCTCGCTCGCCAAAGCGCGGAATGATCAAATCAAGGAGCCGCTGATGCGAGAGATTGCCCGCCGCGGTGATCACCATGTTGTTTGGCGCGTACCAGTGGCGAAACCAATTGTTAAGCGTCTGCGGTCAAATCGCTCGACGCTCTCGGCTGTGCCAAGGATTGGACGTCCCAGCGGATGGCGCCCCCAGAGATTCTTCGAAAACATTTCATGAACCAGGTCTTCCGGATTGTCCTCGACCATGCGGATCTCTTCCAGCACCACTGATCTTTCGCGACTGATTTCTTCGTCGGGAAATTGCGGATTGAGCATCATGTCCGCCAACACGTCGAACACCGTTTCGAGATGCTCGTCGAGGACGCGCGTATTGAAGCAGACCATTTCCTTGGCGGTGAATGCGTCAACCATTCCGCCCACACGGTCCACTTCGCGCGCGATGTCTTCCGCCTTGCGGCGCGTAGTGCCCTTGAACACCATGTGTTCGATGAAATGCGAAATACCGTTCAATTCGGCAGGCTCGCGTCGCGAGCCGCTGCGAATCCAAATGCCCACCGAGACCGAGCGCACATGCTCCATCGGTTCCGTCACCACCACTAGCCCGTTGGCCAGCGTCGTTTCCTCAACTTTGCGATTTCCGGCAGTCATGCGCTCCTATTCTTGCACGAACGAAAATAAAGTCATACTTCCGCTGAAAATGAGTGTCGCAAATTTCTACAGGGAGTGGCGGGCGCTGAACGGCATGCGCGCTAGAATCTTGCCCGGCCAGCGTGTTATGCCAGCATGTTATGATTGTAAAAAGGGAGCAATCTGTGACCTTCTCCGATTCTAGTATCGCACCGGCAAATGAGCGCGTTTGCCTTCTCGGCAAATCGCTGGAGGAGCTACGCGAGCTTGCCGGTACGTTGGGCGAACCGTCCTATCGAGCTTCGCAGATTTACCACGCTCTTTATGCCGAGCGCGTGCGCACGATCGACGAAATGTCGAACCTGCCCATGGATTTGCGCCGCGGCTGGACGCAATCGCCAACCTTTCCTTGCCTGAGGTTTCTCGCCGCCACCATTCCAACGATGGCACGTTCCGTTACGTTTTGCGGCTCGACGGTGCATCTCGCACGGATGCCGCGACTGTCGAAACCGTTTTCATGCCCGAAGAGAAACGCCAAACGATTTGCATCTCGACCCAAGCAGGCTGCGCGGTGAATTGCCGGTTCTGCCTGACGGCGACGCTCGGCTTGTTGCGCAATTTGACCGCCGGAGAAATTCTTGGCCAGGTGATGGTAGCGCTCGAAGACAATCGCGCGGCCTTGAAACCGCGGACAAACGTCGTGCTGATGGGCCAGGGCGAGCCGCTGCTGAATTACGATGCGGTTATTGCTGCGCTTAGAATTTTGCTCGATCCGAAAGGGCTGGCAATTTCGCCGAAGCACGTGACTCTCTCGACCAGCGGAATCATTCCCGGAATCGAGAAACTGGCAACAGAACCAATACGGCCGAAGCTCGCCATTTCTCTGAATGCCTCGAACGACGAACAGCGCAATGCGATCATGCCCATCAATCGCAAGTATCCTTTGAAAGACTTGCTCGACGCGTGCCGGAATTATCCGATGCGTCCCTGGGAGCACTTGACGTTTGAGTACGTTCTGTTGGGCGGATTCAACGACCATCCGGAAGATGCACGGCGTCTCTCGAAATTGATTTCCAATTTGCGCGCCAAGGTGAACTTGATTCCGTGGAATCCTGGAGAATTGCCATACCATCCGCCGGATGCTGCGCGCGTCGAAGCCTTTCGCAAAATTCTTGCGGACAAGGGTCAGCTCGTTTTTGTGCGCTATTCGCGCGGACAGGACGTTATGGCCGCCTGCGGACAACTGGCATTGCTCGAATCGCCCGAGATTGTTCGGACGCAGGCGCTCTCCCCTGCTTCGCGCTAAACGGTTGCGGCGGCATCATCCGCGTTATCCCAAAGATTAAACCACGCCAATGACCGCCATCATGCGCCCCGTGACTCCCTCGCGGCGATAACTGAAAAACAAATCCGTGCGGCACGATGTGCAAAAGTCGGCGGCGAAAATATTCTTGCGCTGCAGGCCGGCGTTGGCCAAGATCGCGGAATTCGCGGCGTGTAAATCCAGATGACATCGAGCTGGAGGCGGCTGGTGTCCGGGAGGCATCATCGTAAGCCACGGCAGCGGATTGGGATCTTCGCCCGATGCGAGCATGGCGAACGGGCCGTCAAACCACTCCGCCGCATCGGAAAATTGCGCGGCAAACTCTTTCACGACATCGGGCCCTACTTCGTAACAACAACGGCCAATCCCAGGACCGAGCGCTGCTAAAACATCTTTTGGCTGCGTCCCGAATTCCATCGCCAGGCGGCCAACAGTCTTGGCCGCAATACGCGCAAGGGTACCGCGCCATCCGGCATGGATCGCGGCGACAGCGCGATGACGCGGATCGATAAGCAAAATCGGAGTGCAATCCGCCGTCTGAATTCCCAAGAGGAGGTTCGGTGTCCGTGTCGCCAGTGCATCGCCTTTTGCAGCATGGCGAGGCGATTCTTGAATTACGCGTAGAACATCGGAGTGAACTTGCCGAAGCGTGACTAAGCATGCGTCACCGCAGCCGAGGGCGTCCTGAAAATGACGGCGATTCGCCTCGACCCGATCGCGACGATCCCAATCCGTAAGGCCGAAATTCAGCACTCTCTCCTTTTTCGAACGGCCACGCTGTGAACCGTTCAACTCACTTATGCCGCCGGGCCTGGTGCTGAAGCCGTGAACGAGCCACTTGAATTGACTGAATGGCCGACACTGCAAAATTTGCAGTTTGCCGGCCTTACGCAATCGCCAGCGCGAGTCTGCCCCACGCACCCAAGCGTGCTTCCCGGCAGGTTTTTTTTTCGGACTCCTCATAACTATTTCAGCGCCCCGACTTCCGCGTACGTTTCCGATTATAGGTATAATGCGCATTCGAAGCGAGTCGGAGCGCGGCAACGTGTTGTTCACAAATGGCGGCGCGCTACTGGCAAAAGCATCAATCCTAGTGCACCGGACGTTCCAAGTGAAGTGAGGACGAAGTGATCGTCGGGCTGGGCGTTGACATTACGGAAATTGATCGTCTGGAAAAAGCGATGCGCCGCCACGGAAACGCCTTCCTCGAACGCGTTTTCACACCGCTGGAGGTCGCTTATTGCGAGCGCCACAAAAGCAAATTCGAGCGTTACGCTGCCAGATTCGCGGCAAAGGAAGCCACAATGAAGGCGCTCGGCACGGGCTGGAGAAAGGGAGTGCGTTGGCGCGACATTGAAATAAAGAACGAGCCCGGCGGCAAACCCATTCTGCATCTCACAGGCCAAGCTGCCGGCCACGCGACGCGCCTCGGCGCAAATCGATTCTCGCTTTCCATGACCCACACAGGAAATCTCGCGTACGCGCAGGTAATTCTGGAAAGCTAACCCTCGACCGGCACCGGTATCACCGGTTCGTCGGACCCATTCAACATTACATCCATCCAACGATTGCGAGGCCACAAGCCCGCCAAACCCACTTTCAGGAAATTCCCGCTGATGGCGGGCGTCCAATCGCGATTTTTGCGGTCAAGCGTCAGGACACGCAGCTTCCTGCCTTTTTGAGATGCGCGAAACGCTCTCGCCTTTTCACCAGCAAGCGCACGCAATTCCCGAGCGCGATGATGAATAACGCTGTCGTCGACCATTTCAGTAAGTTTTTCCGCCTCGGTGCCCGCGCGCGCCGAAAATGAAAATACATGGAGATATGCGAGCGGCAGGCGGCCGATAAGGTCCATCGTCGCACGGTGATCTTTTTCCGTTTCACCCGGGAAACCGGCGATGACGTCCGTACCGATGGCCGCATCCGGCCATCGATCATGAACGATTTCGACTCGCCGGGCATAGTGCGCGGTGCGGTACCACCGATGCATTGCGCGCAAAATCCGGTCCGCTCCTGATTGCAGCGGCATGTGAAAGTGCGGAGCAATTCTGCTGCTGGAAGCGACTAAGTCAACGAAGTCTTGCGTCACGTCCATCGGCTCGATCGAGCTGAGGCGCAATCTCGCGATCGCCGATTCATTCAGAATTCGTTGGATCAGATCATATAGAGTCGTTCGTGGACTCAATTCGCGACCATAACTTCCCAAATCGATTCCACTCAGCACAATTTCTTGCACTCCGGACTCGACGAATCGTCGAATTTCGGTGAGCACACGATCTGGCGGGAGACTGCGACTCCGCCCTCGCACGAACGGAATCACGCAGTAAGAACAGCGATGGTTGCAACCATCCTGAATCTTCAACGTTGGACGCGTGCGTTCCTCGGCACAATCTTCAGGAGAAGATACAAGCTCTTGTTTTACGGAACTCATTTCTTCCCTGACAATTTGCGTTGGCGAGAAAATCTGTTGCGCAAGACCGCCAATCGAAACCAAATCGCGTTTGCCGACGAGCGACGGTATCTCCGTCTGATGCGAGTTGCCTATCACCCACGCGACACCCTCGATCGCCGCCAATTCTTCAGGAGCGCGTTGCGCGTAACAGCCCGTAACCACAATTCGCGCCTTTGGGCTCATGCGATGAATGTGACGAATTGCATCGCGTGCTTCCGCATCCGCGGCGGCCGTAACCGTACAAGTGTTCAATACAACTAGGTCGGCAGCAGAATCCGATGCAGTCTGCGAATATCCTCGTGCCAGAAAGCTCTGGCGAATGGAAGCAGCATCCGCTTGCGTGGCGCGGCAACCGAAATTCCTGATGAAAAATGTGGACATGTCTGAATCGCTTTACTTTTTTGCGTAGGCAGAGGAGTACCACGCCCACGTTCGCCGTAGTCCTTCCTCGAAATTCACGCGGGGTTCATAACCGAGGATCTCGCGGCTGCGCGTGATGTCTGCTTGAGAATGAAGGATGTCTCCGGGCCGCGGAGAATCATATTTTGCGCGGATCGAGCGTCCACAGATTTTTTCCAGCAGTTTCAGCACTTCATTGAGCGTAATCCGAAGACCTGTTCCGCCGTTGAACACCTTCCCGGAGGCGCCTGGAGCTTCACAAGCACGGAGCGAAACGTCCACAACGTTGTCAACAAATGTGAAATCGCGCGATTGTTCGCCATCGCCATAGATGACCGGCGAAGCGCCTTCGAGCACCGCTAGCATGAAGCGCGACAGCACGCCGGAGTATTGCGATGTAGGATCCTGCCGCGGGCCGAAGACGTTGAAGTAGCGCATGGAGACATTTTCGAGGCCATACACGCGTCCAAACACCTGCGCATACAACTCGCCGACCAACTTCGTTACACCGTACGGCGAAATAGGTTCGGCTGGCATCGTTTCAGTCTTGGGCTGAGTGGTCGTTTCCCCGTAGGCGGAGGAAGACGCCGCAAACACAATGCGCCGGACTTTTGCGTCACGAGCGGCGACCAAAACGTTGAGCGTTCCTCCCACGTTGATGTGATTTGTTTCGATCGGATCCTTGACGGAGCGCGGAACAGAGGTTCTCGCGGCCAAATGCAACACATAGTCGGCACCATTGCAGGCCTCGCGCGCCGCTTCGAAGTCACAGATGCTTCCCCGGATCAAGCGAATTTTGCCGTGCACTCCGGAGAGATTCGCTTCCTTGCCCGACGAAAAATCGTCGAGCACGGTCACCTCTTGACCCCGTCGCACCAGTTCGTCCACCACATTCGAACCGATGAAACCGGCACCACCCGTCACCAGGTAGCGCATTCGATTGCCCTCCTTGAAAGGCTGAACAGCAGAAACGACGTGCGCTAACAATGAGCGATCTTATCGCGATGCTTGGTCACACCGCGTGTCGCGTTGCGCGTGTCAACCACTAGTTGTGCCGCCTCCACAATGGTCGGGTAATCATAAGCCGAATGATCCGTGGCGATCAGCACGCAATCATATGACGCCAACGCAGCGCGGTTCAAATCCACCGAACGCATCGCCGAATAATCGTAGTGCCGCATTTTGTGCAGAGTGGGAAAATAAGGGTCGTTGTAATCAAGCTGCGCGCCCCGTTCCATCAGTAACTGCATCAACTTGAGCGAAGGGGATTCGCGCAGATCGTCGATGTCTTTTTTGTAAGCGACGCCAAGCACCAAAACGCGCGAGCCTTTCAAACTTTTCTGCCGCTCGTTCAGCGCTTCCGCCACTGCGTTGACCACGTGGTACGGCATGGAGGAATTGATTTCGCCGGCCAGTTCAATAAAGCGCGTGGAAAAATCATATTCCTTCGCCTTCCACGAAAGGTAATACGGATCGACGGGGATGCAATGCCCTCCCAGGCCGGGGCCGGGATAAAAAGGCATAAAACCGAACGGTTTGGTCGCGGCGCTATCAATCACTTCCCAAACATCCATTCCCATGCGCTGGCACAAAAGCTTCAGTTCATTGACGAGCGCGATGTTCACGCAGCGGAAGATGTTTTCAAGCAGCTTGGACATCTCCGCCGCCCGCGTTGAGCTGACGCGAACGACGCGCGCGACAATTTGAGCGTAGAGATTCGTAGCCGCTTCGCCACTCGCTCGGTTGATTCCTCCAACCACTTTCGGAATCTGCGCAAGACCGTAATTCTTGTTTCCGGGATCTTCGCGCTCTGGAGAAAACGCAAGGTAAAAGTCAGTCGCTACCGCCTCGTTCTTCGTGCTGCCTTCTATCGGGCAACGCAGCCCGTTTTTTTCGAGAATGGGCAGAACCAGATCTTCCGTGGTTCCAGGATACGTCGTGCTCTCGAGCACGATTAATTGGTCACGCTGAAGATAAGGGGCGATGGACCGCGCCGTGTCTTCGACATAAGAAAGATCCGGATCTCGCCGGTCGTCGAGCGGCGTCGGCACGCAAATCAACACCGCATCCATTTCGCGCAACCGAGCAAAGTCGGTCGTTGCGGAAAAATGACGCGACTTTACGTGTTTTGCAATTTGGTCGGCCTGGATGTGCTTAATATAGGATTCACCGCGTTTCAACTTTTCCACTTTGCACGGATCGGTATCGAAGCCGGACACAAAATGCCCGGTCTCTGCAAACCGTAGGGCCAGCGGCAAACCCACGTAGCCGCAACCGATAATGCCGATCTTCAATTCCTTTCCCGAAAAGTACTGCGGATCACGTCTGGCCATCAGCAATCAACCTGCCTTTCTGGGATGCGCCATATTGTACTTGTGTCATAAAAATAGTATTTCTACCGCTTTCTTCCGAACCGTCTTTCGAAACGATAGAATCGAACACCAGCGGTCTTAGATGTCGGCATCGTAATTCAGGTTAGGTGCAAGCCAACGCTCGACTTCGCGCAAATCCATGCCCTTGCGCCGATGGTAATCCTCAACTTGATCACGATCGACCTTCCCGACCGCAAAATATCTCGACTTGGGGTGTGAAAAATAAAGTCCACAGACCGAGGCAGCCGGGTACATCGCGAAATTCTCGGTGAGCTGAATTCTGGTATTCTTCTCTGCCTGCAGCAGATCGAATAGCTGCCGTTTTTCTGTGTGGTCAGGCGAAGCCGGGTAGCCCGGCGCGGGTCGTATCCCGCGATAACGTTCTCGGAGCAAATCTTCGTGAGCTAGTCTTTCGTCCTTGCCAAATCCCCATTCGTCACGCGCTCGCTTGTGCATAAGTTCCGCTAGGGCCTCCGCCAAACGATCCGCCAGCGCCTTAGTCATCAGCGCGCTGTAATCATCGTTAGATTTCTCGAATCCCGCGACAAGCGGCTCGATGTTGATGCCTGCCGTAACGGCAAATCCGCCCAAATAATCGGGCAAGCCAGTTTCTTTTGGGGCGACAAAATCCGCCAACGCATAGTCCGATTCGCCGGCGGGTTTCTCCATCTGTTGACGCAGCGTATGAAAAGCTGTCGCGATCCTGGAACGCGATTCATCCGTGTAAATCTCGATATCTTCGAGCACACTGTTGGCAGGGAAAAATCCGATCACGGCTCGAGCCACAAGAAGCTTCTCGCGCACAATTCGTTGAAGCAGATTCTGCGCGTCGTCGAAAAGCTCTTTCGCCTTGGGGCCCACGCCTTCCTGTTCGAAGATTCGCGGATAGATTCCGCGCAACTCCCATGCATGAAAAAACGGCGTCCAATCGATAAATGGAACGATCTCCGCCAGTGGAATACAATTGTAAACGCGGACTCCCGTAAACGAAGGCTGTGGCGGCTTGTACGCCGGCCAATCCAAAACAGGCTTTCGTCGACGCGCCTCGGTGAAAGAAAGAAGGCTCTGCGTCTTCGGCCCACGATGCTTTTCTCGCGTTTTTTCCTGCTCCGCGCCGTTTTCCGCTACAAAATGGCTCTTTAAATCCGCACTCAGCAGGCTCGCTACTACTCCCACCGCCCGGGAAGCGTCTTGGACATGCACCACCGGTTGTTTGTACATGGGCGCAATTTTCACCGCCGTGTGCACTCGGCTGGTGGTCGCACCGCCGATCAGCAAGGGAAGCGTAAACCCTTCGCGCTGCATTTCCTTGGCGACGTGTGACATCTCTTCGAGCGACGGCGTGATCAGCCCACTCAATCCGATCATATCCGCATGTGTCTCGCGAGCCGCGGTCAAAATCTTATCAGTTGGGACCATCACTCCTAGGTCAATCACCTCATAGTTGTTGCAGCCGAGCACGACGCCGACAATATTTTTGCCGATGTCGTGGACATCGCCTTTGACGGTCGCGAGGAGCACTTTCCCTTTGGCCTTCACTATGCCCGTCGAGAGTTTCTCCGCTTCCATGAACGGTTGCAGGTACGCAACGGATTTTTTCATCACCCGCGCGCTCTTTACCACCTGCGGCAGAAACATTCTCCCTGAGCCAAAGAGATCTCCGACCACGTTCATGGCGTCCATCAGCGGCCCTTCGATCACTGCGATGGGTCTGCCGTATTTCTGGCGCGCCTCTTCGGTGTCCGTTTCGATGTATTCGACGATACCCTTCAGCAACGCATGTTTAAGACGCTCTTCGACCGGACCTCGCCGCCATGCACTTTCCTCGACCGGCGCCCTTCCTTTTTGCTTTACGGAATCGGCAAACGCCAGCAATCGCTCCGTCGCGTCCGGACGCCGGTTTAACAGAACGTCTTCCACTAACTCCAACAAATCCTTCGGGATTGCCTCGTAAATTGTGAGTTGCCCCGCGTTGACGATGCCCATATCCATGCCCGCGCGAATTGCATGATAGAGAAAAGCCGAATGCATGGCTTCGCGCACGGTGTTATTGCCACGAAACGAAAATGAGATATTGCTTACCCCGCCGCTGACCTTCACATAGGGAAGCGTCGCTTTGATTTGCCGCGTGGCCTCGATGAAATCGACGGCATAGTTGTTATGCTCTTCCATCCCTGTCGCGACGGTCAGAATGTTGGGATCGAAGATGATGTCTTCCGGCGGTACGCCTACTTCCTCGGTGGCAATTTTGTACGAGCGCATGCAGATTTCGAGTTTGCGCGCAACCGTGTCGGCTTGCCCCTTCTCATCGAATGCCATCATCACTATGCCCGCGCCATAACGTCGTATCAGGCGGACGCGTTGCTTGAACGCTTCTTCGCCCTCCTTCAAGCTCACGGAATTCACGATTCCTTTTCCCTGAATGCACTTCAGTCCGGCTTCGATTACGCTCCATTTCGAACTGTCGATCATGATCGGAACGCGGGAAATTTCCGGCTCCGAGGAGATGTAATGAAGAAACGTCGTCATGGCCTGCTCGGAATCAAGCATCGCCTCGTCCATATTGACGTCGATGATTTGCGCGCCGCCTTCCACCTGCTGGCGAGCGATGGCAAGAGCTTCTTCGAGTTTTCCATTCAGAATCAATTTGGAAAACTTCGGCGAGCCAGTCACGTTCGTACGTTCGCCAATATTGACGAAATTCGTGTCTGGCCGAATCACCAGCGGCTCGAGTCCGCTGAAACGCGTATAGCGCGCGGGTTTCGACAACGCATGCGGCTTCAGGTCCTTCACGGCGTCGGCGATGGCACGGATGTGCGCCGGAGTTGTCCCGCAACAGCCGCCGACAATGTTCAACCATCCATTGGCAGCGAAATCCCGCAGATCGGTTGCCATCGATTCGGGCGTTTCGTCGAATCCGCCAAATGCGTTCGGCAAGCCCGCGTTGGGATAGCAGCTGATGTAAATGGGCGCGACACGCGAAAGCTCCTCAATGTACGGCCGCATTTGTTTTGCCCCAAGGGCACAGTTAATCCCCACGCTCAGCAGGTTCATGTGTGAGACGGAAATCCAGAAAGCCTCGACGGTCTGCCCAGACAGCGTCCGCCCGCTCCGATCGGTGATCGTCACGGAAGCCATAACGGGAACGCGCCGTCCCGAGTCTTCAAAATACTGATCGATGGCAAAAAGCGCAGCTTTTCCATTCAGCGTGTCGAATATGGTTTCCACGAGCAACAAATCCACTCCGCCGTCAATGAGCCCGCGCGCTTGCTCATAATAGGCATTGCGCAATTGATCGAAGGTGGCTGCTCGTGACGCCGGGCTGTTTACATCTTGCGACATCGAGGCTGTCCGGCTCGTAGGCCCCAGAGAGCCCGCGACGAATCGGGCGCTTCCCGGATTCTCCTTCGTGAAACGCTCGACCGCGCGACGCGCAACTTCCGCTCCAGCGTTATTCAAATCGTAGATTCGATCCTGCAGGCCATATTCCGCCATGGAGATGGCGTTTGAATTGAACGTGTTTGTCTCAATGATGTCCGCGCCCGCTTCGAGGTATTGTCGGTGGATGGACTCGATAATCTGGGGTTGCGCGATATTCAAAACATCATTATTCAGCCGCAGGTCCTTCGGATGATCGCGAAATTCCTTGCCACGGTAGTCTTCCTCGACAAGCACCAGTGCCTGAATCATGGTGCCCATTGCGCCATCGAGTACAACGATCCGTTTGTTCAGAATTTCCCGTATATCCATGACGTGACTTTCTTTGCGACTCAAAGCAAGATCTCTTGCTCAAGTTTCGCGGCGAACCCTCGGGGCGGCTGCTTGTCCTGCTTTAAAAGAATAGCATGTTAGATTCAGTAATTTGTGGGCGGGACGCTGAGTGGCTCCTGGCCTGCCTCGAAGGGCCCTTCCGCAACATTTAACGGCAGTTAGGCGGGGTGCCATCCGGGTTGGCTCGAGCAATATCGAAGTTCACCGCCCGTGCGAGAAAATGCCCGGCGGCATCGAACAGGCGCGCGCGCACAATGTGGAAGCACTGTTGACGGCCGCCGCCTCCCAGGTGGATAGTTTGTGTAAACGCTCCATCAGGCGCGCCCGGAAAAATCTTCCCACCCTGGCGATACCACTGGTTCGTAAAAACATCCGCCAACACGTAGTCTCCCACCCGGATGCTTTTCACAGTCCCGGAAAGCGTGGCCGAATCGCCATCCGTTCGCACTACAGCGCCTTCAGCTGGCGCATTAATCACAATTTGCGGACCATTCAGAGCCGGCGCCGTCGCCGCAGGATTTGTCCGTTCATAAATTTCGATCGCATGGCCAGTGACCGGATCCCGCGTGCTAACGCGAAGACTGTACCGGCCAGCGAGATTGGGTCGTATGGCAGCCTGCATCTCTTGCGCGTCCTCGCCAATGCCTCCATCGAGAACGATATAGTCAAACGAGCCGTCGCGCACCGCGGCAGCATAAGCAGGAAGTCCCGTCTCCGTCCCATAACTGAAGTAAAACGGATCGACCATCTGCCACTGGCGCAGCGGCGGCGAGAAGTAATATCGGAACACGGTGTCGTCGATCAGAATGCGATCAGCGGACGCCAAATGGCCGTCAAAATAGGCAACCGCCGGTTCCACGTTGGGCCAGAAAACAAAGCGATTGATCCTCCATGCGTTCCCCATCCAGCCAAGTCCAACCGCCAGACAGCCGGCCATGACCGTGGCCGGAATTGAATATGACACTGGCGTGATCCGCCGCAGGACAACAATGAGTCCCTGCATTGCGAGCGGAACCAAAAAAAGAAATGAATAATTTACGTGCTTCCAGTAATCGTAATCCGCGCGCGAAACGACCTGAAAAATTGGCATAATCGCGATGCCGCCGAAGAGCAACGCCACCTTTCGCCATGAAGCTTTGCCATCCGGCACCCACGCCAGCATCGCAAGCCCAAACAAAATCCAAAAATCGAGCCGATCGATAAAATAAACGTGCCAGGCGATGGCCGCAGGTGCTTTCAGCGACCCGTATGCCCGACCATATTGCACGAGCGCGATCAGCGATTCCCTGAAATAAACGACATAAGCGCCGCAGAGAACCGTGAGCGTTAACCCAAATGCCAAAATCGCGCGGCGCCCTTTCCACAAACCAAGAATCACTAGAAAAGGAAAATATATCGCGATTAGGAATTTGCACAAAAACGCCGCGAACAGGCTCAGCGACGCCGCCAGCCACGTCGGCCACTCTTGCTCCTGCCGGGCTCGTGCGAATGACCACAAACCAACAGCCAGAAAGAAGATCGAGCCAACATCGCGCGTCGCGATTCGCGAAGCAATAACCGCGGGGCCGAGCAACGCAAAGACTAGTGCGGCCGCCAAGCCGACGGCTCGCGAAAAAACTCGTTTCGAAAAACCGTACACGGCCCAAACTGTCATCGCGCCCATCGCCGCGCCCAATTCGCGCACGCCGACGAGTCCGCGAATCCTATCGGCCCATGCCGCTAGAATGGGCCACAGATACCATCCAAAACTGGAATTCAGCGGGTTATTCAGCGGCGCCTCGAAATGCCTCGTAAGAAACATCCGTCCAAATAAAACGTAAATCGTTTCGTCCATGTACGCGCTCGCGAAATGCGGATTGCGTGCGCGCAGATACCAGGCGAGTCCAACGATCACCACAACCGGCAACCGGAATTTGAGGAGAAAATTCTGCACAGATGCCAGGCGCGAATTGGAAACTGCCGGGACGGTCATGCTTGGCGCTGAGGGTGCACCCTTGGGATTGTTTTGGGAAAAAATCCTGGGCGTCGGCACGTTAAAAATAATGCCGCCAGCTCACGACAAAAAGATGCCGGCGAAATGCGTTGAACGTGTTCAGGTAATCGTATCCCAGACGAAGATCGTTGTTCTCGCTCATGTTCCAGGTGAAGTGCGTGGCAAATGTCGACGCAAATTGCGTGCTCGAAAACGCCGCGAAGGTTGTTTCCGCATTCTGCGTGCCTGCCAACCCTCCCATATCCCATTTGGCGTGTCGTCCCAGATTCGTCGAAAGAAAAATCTGCCCGTAATTTAGCAAAAAACGCGTGGGACTGTAATAGCCTCCCGTAACGCGAGCAGGCTCTCCGCTGCCCGGCGTGAAATCCGCATCGTGGTCAAAGTGTAGATAACTCAAGCCATATGCGATCCGAATGTACGGATGATTGCCGCGAATTGATTTACCAAAATTTCCGTCGACGCCCCACCGGCGGTTCGGCGCCAGATTCTCGCCAGTGTATGCGCCATCCGTGTAAGTGACTGAAAGATCGTAATTGTGCTGCGAATTTGAGTAGCTCCCGCCAATGTGGCCAAGGTTCGTTTCCACCTGGCCCACGAAGATTCCGTTGGCCGTCGCGCCCAGCGTCGAGACAAGCGATTCCTGATCCGATTCTCGCTCGGCTCCTGCGTAAAGCTTGAACGAAGGCCGAACGCTGAATGTTGCGTCAAACGCGCCTTCAATTTGCGAGGAAACACCGGGATAGGTTCGTCCGGCGATTTGCGCGTGAGTTGTTATATTTTCATCGGGCTGCGAATCCAGCATCAGCGCATAATAGTTTGAATTGAAATTGCGCGCCTGCGTCCTGAAAAGAAATGGCTGGTAAAGCGCACTCAGACGATTTGAACCGCCAAGCGGAGTGGAAACAAGCGCGTCAACCGAATCATAGTCCAGAATTTTTCCGTCTCGCCGCAAGCCATAGCCCAACTCAACATAGGTTCCCAGCGCGTGATTCACGTTGCGCTGCAGATCCCTGAATTCATCTGTATCCATGCCCTTTACTTCCGCCAGGTCCGCGCGGGCTCGCGCGTATTCGCCCGATTCGTATTCAGTCTGCGCCAGACCTAACATGGTGGCTGAGTCGTTCGGCGCCAGGCCATGCGCCTGTTCATAAAGATTCATCGCTGCGGCGTGCTGCCCGCGCCAGTCGAGGATTTCGGCTTTACCTCGCAATGCCGCCACATTGTTGGGATCCTGCTGCAGAACTTTCTCGTAGAGCTCCATCGCTTCAGAGGAATGTCCGCTCCACGCGAGAAGCTGCGCCTCGCCAGTAAGAGCGGCCGCATTGTTTGGGTCAATCGCAAGCGCTTTCTTGAAATGCTCAAGCGCCTGCTCGCGTCCGGATTTGCTCCAGCTCAGGACTTCCGCGTACGTATTCTCATACTTAGCATCGGACGGCTTTAGTTCCGTCGCGCGCTTTAGCAGTTCCAACGCCTCCGCGCGATGGCCCGGCTGCCAGCTATCCATTTGGCCCAGCTGAAAAACGCGTTCCGCACTATTGGGTTGAAGCTGCACCAGATGCTGAAGGGCGGGCAACGAGTCATGCCAATGCCCGGTGGCGACGAGCGAATCGACCAATCCGCCGAGCGCCTCAATATTATTGGGATCGGTGTTGAGAGCTTGACCAAAGAGCCGCGCTGCCTGCTCGTAGTGTCCCTGCGCAACTTCTGCTAGTGCTTGCTCCAGCGTCGAACCTTGCGGCATACATTTCGCAGTTGGCGCAACGAGCAGGCCAGCGAATCCAAAAAAATACGCCGCCAGAGCAGCCGAACGAATCATGTGTTTGCGCTCCGGGGTTGACTCCGTGTCTGACTCTTGCGCGTGAGCTTCAGAATACTTCCGTGACGCGGCGCGATTTCCCAGAACAGGTACTTCGAAATGGCGTCCTGGTCCGCGGCATCAATTTGCTCGAAAACCACTCCGCTCGAAACGCGTTTATTCTCCCCGTGGAAAAATTCCTGGTTCCGAACCACGCGACCATGGGCATGAACCGTTCCCGTCGGCAAACTGATCTCCAATGCGACGACCGTCCCCGGAGCAATTGGCAATTTCTGCGTCAGCGAAAAGCCGCTGCGATTCAGGTTGCGGGCAAAACCTCGCCCCACCACATGGCTCCCGCCATCAGCGTTATAGCCAAACAATACCGGAACGTCGAGCCGGTTGGGAAAACGGTACGTGGCGCGCAACTCTTGATGCCGCACGGCTCTCGCAATCACCGGAATCAGCAGAATCAAATAGAACGCAGCCCACGTAATATTCACAACGAGCGCCCAGAAGAAATAGCCTCCCGGAGCTGTACGAGCGAGCTTCCAAGCCCCTACTGCGAGTGCAATAATCACTCCGACCGCGAGCAAGCTTTGCAGCCACACTTCCGTCCAGCGAGCAGACGTGTCCCGGGCCTTCGGCGTCACTTTGAACGCTGTTTCCCCCTTGAACAGTCCAGCAATCGTCGTCATCAGCACCGGCATTTTGATCAAATTGAATTCTTCGCTAAGCCAGAAGGCTCTTAGTCCTCCTTGCAGCGAAGCTGTCGCGATGATGTTCAACAGGAAATAAGGGATGAAGTAGATCGCGAACGTTTTGGGAGTCGCGATCAGCGGATAGATTCCGCTCAGCAGGCAAAAGATCGGCGTGGCGATATAGATCAATTTTTGAAAGCTCATCCAGTAAAAATAAAACGACGCAAAATAGTTGACCCGTTGTCCAAAACTGAGCCCGCGTCCGAAAATTGGGTTTTCCCTGCGCAGTACCTGCATGGCCCCTTGGCCCCAACGATGCCATTGCGTAGCAAAGCCGCGATAGGTTTGCGGCGCCAAACCGCGCGCTACGGTTCGATTGTAGTAAACGACTTTCCATCCCTTTTTCTGTAGCCGCAGGCCCGTGTGCATGTCTTCCGTAATGCTCTCGGTAGCGAATCCGCCGATCTCCTCGAGTGCCTTCCGCCGCAGGATGGCTGGGCTGCCGCAATAAAAAGCTGCGTTGTAGCCGTCCTTGCCGGGCTGGATCACACTGAAAAAGAGTTCTTGTTGCTGCCACGCGCGTTGCTTCTCAATATGAGTGCTGTGCTGGAATGAATCGAGATTGTAGAAATCTTGCGTGCTTTGCACTACTCCCACGTTAGAGTCCGCAAAAAATCCGATCAGCTGTTCAACAAGATCCGGCATGGGTACGTGGTCCGCATCCAGGGTCACGATGAATTCCCCATCCGTTTGTTTCAGCGCATTGTTTAAGTTGCCGGCTTTGGCACCTCTGCGATCCTTGCGCGAGATGTAGGAACAATTTAGCTCCAGCGCCAGCTCGGCCACTTCTGGACGATCTCCGTCATCGAGTACGTAGGTTTTATGCGGGTAGGTCAGGCTGACGGCACAAAGTGCTGTTTCACGCAACAGGCTCACGGGCTCGTTGTACGTTGTGATGAAGACATCGACAGTGCGCCCGGAGACAGCTGGCTGCGGATGGCGGTTCGATGGTTTCCACGTCGTAAAATAAAAAAGCGCTGCTTCGATGAAGTTCAACATCTCCGCGACCAAAAATAGATAGAAAAACCATTTTGCCGCGGGGTTCATGGTCGCATCGACGCGCCAGTAGAAATAACGCACCGTAACAATCAAGGCGATGACGATAATGATTCGTATCGCCCATAACCGCGGTCCCGGCTTGAGCCGCTTCTTCGGCGCTGCAGGAGCAGGACCGGTCGGTTGTGTGAGTGAACTCATCAGCTTGGTTCCCAAAACCTAACCTTGAATTTGTAGCAATTTCGACTTCCCCCGAGCAATACCTCTAAGGATGTATCGAGTGGTATCGAAAGTACCGGTACCATGTGCGGGCACGGGCCTTCGAAGTAAGTTGAGGTACCTGTAATTCATAGACTTGGACTCTTTGTCACTGCGGCGGGGTTCCGGAAGAGCCGCGCCGTGGCTTGTCAGCAAGCAGGAATGACGCCTGTCAACTGGACTGAGAGGGACCGACCCAAATCTAAGCCAAAACGTATCAGGATGGCAAGAGAAAGTCAGGCATTCAATCGGCCTTCTTGGAAGCGCATAACAATCAAGTCCGCTCGACGCCGGACACCGTGTTTTGCCAAAAGATTGGACACATGAAATTTCACTGTTCGTTCAGAAATATTCAGCTGGCTGGCGATTTCCTTATTCGAAAGGTTTTGCAGAAGCGGATCCAGGACTTCTCTTTCCCGTCGGCTCAAACTCCCCGGCGTCTTGCTATGCGCTGCCCCCGTCTTTCGGTTCGCAACAATCGATTCGACAAATCGCGATAGAACCGCCCGAGGCACCCAGTAACCTCCCGCCGCAACCAAAGGTAGAGCATCTTGCCACTGCTTTTCGGGCTGCCCATAGGTAAGCAGACCTTTCACTCCCATCCGCAGAAGCTCGAAAGTCTCCGCATCCGTGTGCTTGGACGCAAGTACAACCACTCGCGCGCTGGGATAGCGCTCCAAGAGATGTTCGAATAGCGAGTGCACAATAGCCGTGGACGCTTGCGCATCGATCACATAAACAGCCGCTCGAGGAATCGGCAACTCCTTGAGATCAGCGGAAGAAACCGCGTTCAAGGCCTTGAAAGAAATCTGAAAAGTCTTGGCCGGAAGCACGCGCTCGAATTCTGCCCGAACAAGCGGATGCGGGGACAGAAGGCACACTTTCAGGCGATGAGTATGCGAGTTTTGCGACATGATAGTTGAGGCTAACCAATTTGTTGCTAATGGGCAATAAGCAGCTTCATGGCATGTGGAGGAAGCGTTAACTCACGAGATCGCGCGGAAGGGCACCCCTTTTTACCTACGAGCTCGAGAGCCTATCCAGCAGATTTGTAGCCTTTGGGAAATTTTTCTTTCCACGTCCATGCTGTTTGAATTATGGATTTGAGGTCCGAATAGCGCGGTGACCATCCGAGCTCCTTGCGGATCCTTTCAGAACTCGCTACCAAAACAGCTGGATCCCCGGCGCGCCGGGGATCCACGCGAACGGGGATATCTCGGCCCGTGACGCTACGAACCGTGTCTACAACCTCTCGAACGGAAAAACCGCGGCTGTTGCCCACATTGTACACGCGCCCGGCCATTTCGGATATCCGCTCGACAGCGAGCGCGTGTGCCTCCGAAATGTCTATTACATGCACGTAATCGCGGACGCATGTGCCGTCCGCCGTGGGGTAGTCTGTTCCATAAATCTGGAATGCCTCGCGCTGGCCCAAGGCCACCTCGAAAAGAATCGGAAGGATATGGGTCTCGGGACTGTGATCCTCTCCTCGCTCAGCAGATGCACCAGCCGCGTTAAAATATCGCATCGTCACATACTCTATTCCCGAGTTCTCTTTGAACTCCTGCAAAACGCGTTCAAACAGTAGTTTTGACGCTCCATAGGGGTTGATTGGCTCCGTGCTATGTTCTTCGGGAATGGGGATCTTCTCTGGTTCCCCGTACGTGGCGGCAGTCGAGGAAAATATCAGCTTTTTAACGCCATGACGCAGCATCGCAGCCAGCAGGTTGATTCCTGCACCTACGTTCGCGCGATAATATTCCCCCGGCTTCTTCACCGACTCTTCCACCAGACACAAAGCCGCGAAGTGCATCACGGCATCAATTTGGTTAGCGCCGAAAATCTGATTCAGGGCTTCAGCGTCGTGCAAATCGGCCTTGTAAAACTGCGCCCGCGAATCCACTGCTTCGCGATGCCCCTCGGAAAGGTCGTCCAAGGCGACCACGGAATGTTCGCGACCCAGAAGGACTTCAGTGCACACACTCCCGATATATCCTGCAGCGCCCGTTACTAGAATTTTCATTGAATGTCTCGCTGTTCGATCGACGAATTATTGTAGCATGATGCGAATCACGGGTTTACGTGTGAGCGAAGGGTAGAGCGCAGCAGGCAAACTAAAGTCGAACACCCCCGTCGTGCCCCAATCGAGGAGCGCGGCGGAGGTGCCCAAACTTTGGAGGAGCAAATGGCCCTCGGCAATCCTGCGTACTACCGAATGGCCGCGAGTTTAACTCCGAAAACTAATTCAACCACCGGCGACGAACCACACCACCAAGACCGAGCAAGCCGGTGCCAAGGAGCAGCAGGCTGGCTGGTTCTGGCGTGGGGGTGACGCTGATGTCAACGCTATTTACCGCATTTCCTGAGCTAAGCAGGAATCCTACGTGACCAATACCCACGAACCCGGCCGGCGTTGTCCATAGGACGTCGAAGTTCAACGCTCTTCCGGTGCCTACGGTCTGTACCGTAAGGTTCATGATTGTCCCGCCGAAAGTCGCGTCGGCATCGCCGCTTGCGTCGGTAATCGTAATAGCTCCAGTGGATGTGTCGAACGCGACGGTGAACGCCTCGCCCGCCTCGTCCGTGTCAAACCCCGGCAGATTGAACGAACCCGCCGTGACACCAATGCCCGTCGAAGAATAGTTGCCTCCGCTTGCCGTAACTGTGCCCGTGCAGGTAGCTCCGCTGCAGCCAAAATCGGCACCGCTGGCCTTTGCCTGCGGCGTGAAAACTGCAAGCGCCAGCAAACAAAGTGCAGCAACTGCAATTTTACTGATGGTTCTTACCATTTTGTCTCCTCCTTGAATTTTCCCCGAACTACATTCCCCACTGGGTACCGTGCAACCTTCCTGCCAAAGTCGGAGTTTTCACAGGCCCGTCCACATGCTCACATAATACTGATATAAAGCAGCTTATTTTAGTGCTTGAGGAGGCTATGCCGCTTGACGCAGTAACGGTACCTTGCTCCTCTGAAGGCGAGTGGATTTTATCTGCAATTGGTTGCATATCGTCCCCTATTGCTTTTGTCCCAGCGCTTGCCGGGCTTGCTGCGCGTCGGCGGTGTCCAGCTTCATTTGAAGAGCCGCTTCCAGCGCCGCTTTACCCTTGTCCTTTTGGCCGCTCGCGATCAAAACGATGCCCAAGTGGTAGCGATATTGAGCTGATTTGGGATCCTTTTTTACGCAATCTTGTAGCAGCGGCAGCGCTCCTGAATAATCGCCTTTCTTGTACATGACCCACGCTAACGTGTCGGAAAACGACGGAACGTCCGGGTTCAGCGATTTTGCCTTCTGAGCAAGCCCCAACGCGACATCAAGGTTCTTTCCTTGCTGCGCGTACACCCATGCCAGATTATTGGCCGCCACGGCCAGTGTGGAATCAATCGCCAATGCCTGCTGGAATTTCTCACTCGCCTTGTCAAGATTCCCTTCGCTCAAGTAGATGTTTCCTATCGTTGCAACCACGGGAGCCGAACGGGGCTGCAACGCTAAGCCCTTCTCGTAAGCCTGCGAAGCGTCGTTGTCGTCCCCCTGCTCCCTGAAGATTTCCCCAAGCTGCAAATAGGCGTTAAACAATTTCGGCTCCAACTGAATAGCGCGCTCGGTTTCAGAGCGGGCCTGCCCGTAGTTCTTGGCAGAGAGTTGAATAGATCCCAGCAACAAATGCCCCGCGGGATCGTTCGGGTTGCTGGTAACGAATCCCTGCGCCGTGGCAAGTGCCTTCGGCTGCTGATGATTGGCGATCAGGAAATCTGCATACTTGCTAATGGCGAAACTGTTCTGCGGAGCCGCAGCTATCGCGGTCTGAAACTCCTTTTCCGCCTGCGGAGATTTCTTTTCGGCTGCGTAAAGCTGGCCTAAGGCCACATGGATCACGGGATTGGTGGGAGCCAGATCTCTTGCTGCGATCAGCTCCGCTTCCGCCTTTTTGCTTTGTCCCTGCCGGAGCAAGATATCCCCTACCAAAAGATGGTAACTTGGATTCTTTTGATCCTTGTCGAGAAGCTCTTGGGCGTAAATTTGCGCTACCGCCAGGTTCCCTTGCGCTATGTTCAATTGCGTCAACGCTTGCAACGCGATCGGCAGGCCCGGTGAAATTCGAAGTGTCTGCTGCAGCTCGGTACCCGCTTGACCCGGCTCGTTGTGTTGCCAATATGCCATGCCGAGGTAATAGTGAGCTTGGGGTGAATCCGCAGCATCGCTGACCACTGCCTGCAGCGCGTTCACGGCATCTTCCGACTTCCCCTGCGCCATCAAGAGCCGCCCATGTCCAATGCGCGCAGTGACATCCTTCGGTACTTCCTTGGTAAGTTCCTGGTCAATGGCAACCGCCTGGTCCGATTGGCCCGTGCTCAAATACAAGTCTTCAATACGCTCTTGGATGATTACGCGTTGTTGTAGCGGCGCTTTGGAGGCAAGATCCAGGCCCCGCTTATACTCTGCGAGTGCCTTATCGTTGAGCTTTCTCTGGAAGTAAAAATCTCCAATGTCGCGCGCCGCATCGATTGACTGCGGTACATGACCGCGAAGCTGGTCGATCACGCTATCTGCATCTGCTTGTTTGCCCTCGTTCGATAATATTGACGCCCATGTGATGTAGATAGGAATGGCATTCGGATTCCATTTGGCCCCCTGCTCCATCACTTGCTCGGCTTCCGGCAGTTTGTTTTGTGCCCTGTACAAATTGGCAAGATCGACATAAGACTGGGCCGAAGAAGGGTCAACCTGAATGGCCTTTTTCATATTCTGCTCCGCCTCCGGGAGGCGGTGCAAAGCCAAATTTGCTAGCGCGATGTCCAGGTAGGGACCCGGAAGGGTGGGCTCAAGCTCCGCAGCCTTGGAATAGTCCTTCAACGCGTCCTCGTATTTCTTTTCTCCTACAAGCGCGGAACCCCGAACTCTATAGGCCTCCCCATTGTTCGGATCCAGTTTGATAACGAAGGTCGCATCCTCTTCTGCCTTAGGAAACAGACGTACAGCGAGCATAAATCTGGCACGCTCAAATCGAGAATCTTCACGGTTCGGGTCGATTTGAACGGCTTTCTCAAGCGCCGCATACGCTGAATTGCCATCGCCCAAAGCTTCGTCCGCTTGCGCCAACCTGATGTACGCGTCCACATAGCTCGGGTCGATCTTTAAGGCATTCCGATACTCGATCACGGCACTCGAATATTGGCCTTTCTTCATATAGGCCATGCCCTTGGCCACGTAGTTCGCTTTCGCTTTTTGCGGATCCCTCGCGCAAGAAACCAGGAACAGCGAGACCGTAATGGCGGCCGTCAAGCTCAATATCACCCGTCTCAATGTGGCTCTCATGAACTCCTCCGTGGCCGAATCTTCTCAGTTCGGAATAAATTTGTTGAGATATGGAAAAATTCCCTGTGTGAACTTAACCAAGCGCGTATGGGCTTGGGAAAGATCGCTGGCTCCCGCAATCGGGGTGATCAAGCGCACCAGGGCGCCGTCGGTTCGGTTACGCGTAATCGCGTCCGAGATCATCCAGAATTTGCCCCAATACTCGCTCGCAATTACGCGCCCCCGACCTTGGTACCAATAAAAAACCAGTTCTTTATCTAGCCCCTGCGCGATGACGTATTCGTTCACGACGATCTGCCGCCCGTCATCGAGTTTAATCGTCGTGTAATCGGATTTAATCGGATCCCAGCCGGCCCCTGGCAGGCAGTTCTTTGGCGAGTGTATTGTGTCGCCCGTCCGTTGGCTTGAATAATATCCGACGTAGAGTTGCACGGGCGGCTCCGTCGGATTCTCGTACAGGCGATTCGTATAGTCCGTAACGCTCACCGCTTTCACAATGCGCTGCTCGAGTGGCTGTTCCTGCCCTTTCCAGGGTCCTAGGGTGTACGGCAAATCCCGGAGCGGTTGGTGCGCTACAACGGCCTCGCCGTGACTCATGGCATGCAATAGCGTCACTCCTCCTACGAGCACCAGCGCAACAATGCACAGACGTATCGTCATACCGCGGCTACTCATGCACCTGCTCCTTGTTCGCGCCTGGGAACTTGCGCAATAGCCAATGACAACAGAACATCAAAACCAGAGCGGCGACGAAGATTACCCAGCCCGAAAATTCGTGGAAAAAGCCCTCCGCCATTTCGTGCCCAAAATGATACGTCAGCAGGCCGGCCCCCATGATTCGGATGGCATTGCTGACGATGGCGATGGGGATCATTAGCAGCGCGAGGAACCACCGCAACCAGCGCCTGTCATTCATCAAATAACCATAAGCCACGGCCAGCGTGATTAGCGTCATCAGAGAACGAATCCCGCTGCATGCCTCGACAACTTCCAGAATATAGTTCGGCAAAATGATCAAATTGCCTTCACGCAGCACAGGCACGTTCACCAACTGCAGCCAAAAGGTAGCGAATCGGGATGCCAACAGTTGCAGTGGAAAAGTGATCTGGTTGTAGATAAGCACGGGAATCGGAATCATCAGGATAAGAAAACCAAGCGGGAAGGAAATCCCCCGCAACATCTTCCATCCGGCGATGAATAGAACCGCGCCCGCAATAAGCACCAACAGGGAAAAACGGCTCGTAAAAAGCTCCGCGCCCAGCGAACCTACCAGCAGCAAACCAATGGCCCCCACCATTACAACCAGACCGAAGTTCGATGGTTTCCATGTAATTCGTGCCAATCGGTGACGCTCCCGCCACAGAACATAGCCCGCGAACACCGGCACCAAAAATCCGTGCCCGTAATTTGGATCTTGCCACCAGTTCAGAACCAGACTCTTCAGGATCGGACCGTAAAGCAGCAGTGTCAAAATCGAAAGCGCGCCTGCCCACAGGCCCCACGGTACACGCTTTTCTACGTTATCCTGCGTGAGATCCACTCTCGTTACCGACGGGTGTGCCAAGCCTTTAACCCCTCTCCCAACCATAAGTCAATGCAATCAGAAATTCGGGTCGCACACTGGGGCACAATTAGCCGAAACGACGACCCACTATAGCTCCGTTCCTTAAAACTATGTGCAAGAACCTTGCCTAATCAGGCAGTTCTACCTGGCACTAGCAGATAGAATAGGCCGTTATTATTCAGGGACTTACATACGTACATTGAGTCCGGCGATCATTCTCAAGAACAGATTCGGCCAGCAATTGTGCAATCTTTTGCACAATTACCAAGATTGTTTCCGCAACACGCAAAAAGTACCCCGGGAGTCCAAAGGAACCCGTTTAGAACCATCGTCTTGATAGCTCTTTGTGTCTCTTGCTCGGATTCTTGACTGCCGCAGGTGCCTGCTTGACCACTCACAGAACAGGTTCCGTACCTGACCCTTTTCGCGACCTCCGAGCAGGTGTTCGCAAGCTTCCCACCCAGTAACATTCCACCTATCAGACACCACATCAGGAAATGGGGAGCCGACCGAATGAGACAAGTGACTCAGGGAAGCACAAGCTTGGTAGCAGCCTTAGATCCAGTACTACACGCTGGACGCTCGGGGGCGATAGGGATCGCCCTGCTGGCGCTACTCCTGGTCATATGTCTCGGTGGTTGCGGCCTTACTGCTAATTCTGCTGCTAAGCAAGCCCCCGCGTCTTCTGTGGCTGCCTTAAAAGTTGCAACTCCCGCATTGCCGTCCGCGCAATTGCAAGGCTCCTATCAAGCAGCTTTGGCTGCTTCTGGGGGAAAGCTTCCATATACGTGGACCCTAGCATCAGGCACGTTGCCAACGGGGATCTCCCTGACAAGCGCGACCGGGACAATTTCAGGCACGCCATCCCAGTCCGGGACTTTCTCCTTTGCCGTCCGCGTACAAGATTCTTCGTCTCCGCTTCAGACTGCGAGCGCTCCCTTGACGCTTAACGTCTCCGCCGCCCCAGGTACCTTGCAGATTACGACCACCAGTCTCACGAACGGACAGGCGCAATCCGCTTATCAGGCTTCCCTCACCGCAAGTGGAGGAGCGACACCCTATTCTTGGAGTATCGCCTCCGGCGCCTTGCCTGCGGGATTGCAGCTGGCTGCTTCCTCCGGCTTAATCTCCGGCACACCAACTCAGACCGGAACATTTTCCTTCACGGCAAAAGTTTCGGATTCCTCGTCTCCCGCACAATCGGCGAGCGGCACCGTTTCAATCACAATTTCCGCCGTTGGCACATCAGGCCCGCAGATTACAACTTCGAGTTTGCCTTCGGGACAAATAGGAACCGCCTATCAGGCGACAATCACTGCTTCCGGGGGAGCAACCCCGTACACATGGAGCATCAGCTCGGGATCCTTGCCGCTGGGCATTTTCCTATCGAGTTCTTCCGGAGTGCTCTCCGGGACTCCCACGCTTGCTGGCAACTATACCTTCATGTCCACTGTGAAGGACTCCAGCGGAAAGACGGCCTCGCGCACCTTCACCATCGCAGCGTCCAACTCCTCTTCTTCTGCGCTGACCGTGCTCACCAACGGGTTGAACCTTGGCTACGTGCAGCAAGCGTACGTCTCCCTCCTAACGGCCACGGGCGGGACGGCGCCGTATACATGGACGCTTGTTTCAGGTTCTTTCCCCGCAGGGATAACTCTGAACAATCTGAACAATTTGGCAGGTCAATTGACGGGAACCCCCACTGCGAGCGGACAGTTCTCGCTCGGTTTTCAAGTGAAGGATTCCGCTGGCCATTCCGCGACGACGAGTTTGGTTCTTCAGATTGATGCGCAGCAACTCGATACTTACGGCGGGTCCCTCCAGGTGCAGTGCGCGACTACGACGGGATTTTTCCATTTGGAGAAACTCAGTAACCGGTGGTGGTTCTGCACGCCGCAGGGTCACGGGTTCTGGATGGAAGGCATTTTCGACATGGCCAGCAGCCCAAGCATCACCGACCTCGGCACAAGCTATAACCAGATCGCCATGCAGAAATACGGGGACCTCGATATGACTTGGGGTCCGCAGCAGGTGCGGAGAATCAAGTCCTGGGGCTTCAATTCCGTGGCGGAATTCTCTACCGGCTGGACCTTGCCCATCCAGACCTGCAAATCAGCTTCTTGCCCGGCCGATTGGCAGAACAATGGAGGCAATCAGCCAGTTCCCGTGCCAATGCTGGAGCAAGTGGAACCCTCACGCTATTCGCTGGTGAATCAAAACAATTACGCGCCCGACGCCGTCAAGGACGCGATGTATGGAATCAATCCAACTTACTACACTGGATATAGAAGCGTATTCCCGGACATCTTCGACTCGAATTTTGATGCCTGGCTCAACGGCGAAATGCAGAAGGATCCCATTATTCTGCCGGCGGAAAATTCACCGTGGGTCGTTGGATGGATCAGCGATGAATCCGACGAGCTCAACGGCTTGGTTGGCGCGGGACCTTCGATGCCAACGAATCCCCCGGGATACAATCAACGCAATCAGGGACTTATGACTCTGTTGATGTCTCCCGTGCAAACAGTGAATGCGGGCCTCAGCCTGGTGCGGCAGCCACGGATCTACGCCAATCCAACTGTCTTCACCAAGGCGCAGTTGCAAACCTATCTCACCACCAAGTACGCGACCATCAGCGCACTGAACTCAAGCTGGAGTTCCGCCTATACAACTTTTGGATCTACCGGCGTGCAAATTAATCGTGAAGTAGTCGGTACCGGCAACGGAACGCAGACCAGTTTCAGCAAGACGCTGGCGAATCATCATGTTTCGCCCTATACCGTCCTGGTCCAAGTAAATGGCGTGCCAGTGGGCGGCGACTGCCCGAAGTGGATTGCGGTAGCTCCATGCTCAAGCGTGGCAGCCGGGGAAGGCAGTTTCACCGGTCCGTCCTCAGCGAGCCCGGCCATTTCCTCGAGCTCCGCTGGGGTCATCAATTATTCGACGGGAGCGGTCACAATTGATTTCGCAACTCCGCCATTGAGCGGCACACTCATCACCGTGAACTACATTCACGATGGTTGGGGCTACGGGACTGGCCTGATGGATGAAGACGGACGGAATTCGTGGATCCCGAGCGATTTTGTGAACTTGGGAACTAACGCTAATTTCAATGGTGACATGAACGGATTTCTGAAAGCCTTGGCTACCCACTATTTTTCTGTTACCAGCACCCGTATCAGACAGTACGCACCCAAAAATCTGTACATGGGTCCGGGAGTGCTGGGCACGTGGAACGCCCCGGCCGATCCCAATGTCCTCGCCGCCGCCGCCCCTTACGTGGACGCCATCGCCGGAGGCATTGATTACACCCACGCTCAGGCCCAATTGAACTTCATCGCCACCTACCTTGGCGACAAGCCCATGATCATCTGGCACGGCGCGCACGCCAACCCCGATTCCGCCCTCTGGCGCTACACCAACCCCGGCGATCAAGACTGTAGTCCCTGCAACACGCAGGCCGACCGCGCTGCCTACTACAACACCTCCGTGTCCAGCTTTCCTGAACACCTCCAACACCGTCTACAACGACTACACCATCATCGGCTTCCGCTGGTGGGCCCTGCTCGACAGTTGGGGACAGAAAGAGAACTGGGGCATGATCAGTCTGCAAGACAATCCCTATGACGGCGTCAGCAGCACTGCCACCATGGGCGCCGATCCCTGGGGCTACACCACCGGAGGGGAAGAGAAAAACTACGGGGATTTCCTCGACACCGTCCGCTCCACAAACCTTCAGTGGCTTACGATCCCCTAAAAGACAGGCGGCTCGAAAGCCGCCTCCTTCAAATTGGGTCGGGCAGTACCGGATGCAGGATTAAGTGCCGGCGGTCCGGGGAGGCCTGGCGGCAGTAGCGAGAATGTGGAGCGGAAATTTTCCGCCATCGAGAAGGCACGAACTATAGGAGTCCGCATTTCAGGCGCCTGTTGGGGTGGTCTCTTGCTTTCGCCAGCACCAAATGATATATGAGAATCTGGTATGACTTCAGAGGGGTCAATCAAGTCATTCTGGAACCGAGCGGCCGATGAGAATCCGTATTGGTATGTCTCGTCCTATGGCCCTTACGATGTTACCCGTAACCTTGACGAATTTTGGGCTAGTGGCCGCACGATCTGGACGGACATCAAGCGGGTCTCAGGTTATACGCCAAGGCCGGACGACACGGTCGTTGAGATTGGATGCGGCGTCGGCAGACTGACGCGTGCGATCGCGCCAGAAGTTGGGCGGGTAATTGCGTTGGACATTTCAGAGAGAATGCTTGCCATCGCACGGCAAGCGAATCTACCAAACGCGGATTTCCGTGGAGTAGATGGGTTTGCGCTCCCCGGCATCCCGGACAGATCGGTTGACCTCGCCCTGGGTTACTGCGTGTTCCAGCATCTACCGTCGCTTGCTGCATTGAGATCCTACTTGGCCGAGATGCACCGTGTCACGAAGCTGGGAGGCATGATTGCGTTCACTCTGGCGCCACGGAACTGGAAGACTTGGCTGCTACCCGTTCTCCGTGTCAGAGCCTATTTGCGGGAACGCTTCTCGACCGGAGGCCCGAAAGGTATTTACCGAAAAGAATGGGTGGGCATCAGACCGAGTGCTGCCGCCGTGTCAGGCATCAGCTTGATCCGACTGGACCGACGCACGCTCGGTGGTGGCCGCACGATTTACTTCGGGCGGCGCTGACCCATAACCTGGCTGGGTAGCTCCAGTCAAGGCGGGATTGCAAGGTTGCGAACGTTGGTATACCAGCGACCATGCGACGTCAGAGCCGGGGAAAAATGGAAAAACGGGTGGCAATTTCCGTCGCGGTGATTTTAATCCCGGTATCAATCCTCCTTTACAATCGCCGAACTGACTGGCAATCCATGGCGCAAAATGGAGCCTCAGCAACTCAGTTTCAAATCGCGACGAACTCTCTCAAGCTCGCGTACCCGGGCGTCGAGTTTCGCGCCGTCCTGAAGGCTGAAAACGGCGCACCTCCCTACACATGGCAGATTGCTTCCGGCAACCTCCCTGCCGGGCTAGCGCTCGATGCTCATAAAGGAGAAATCTTCGGAACTCCGGCGGCAGGAGGCGTTTTCTCTCTCCGCATCGCCGCAACTGACTCGAGGAACGCGTCCGCTTCGCGCAGTTTGGTGCTGCAAGTAGCGGA
This sequence comes from uncultured Acidobacteriota bacterium, assembly GCA_963757905.1. Taxonomy (GTDB): domain Bacteria; phylum Acidobacteriota; class Terriglobia; order Acidiferrales; family UBA7541; genus DAHUXN01. Next base: position 671,024 of record CAVWSV010000007.1, read on the forward strand.
GCAGAAGCTGGACAAATTCGGCGGCGCGACGCTGCTGCGTTGCGCGAAGGCGACGGGATATTTTCATCTGGAGAAGCTGAACAACCGGTGGTGGTTCTGCACCCCACAGGGACATGGATTCTGGATGGAAGGTGTCTTCGACACGAATTCCGACCCGCACATCACAGATCTCAAGACCAGCTACAACCAGATCGCCATGCGGAAGTATGGGAATCTCGATATGACCTGGGGGCCGCAGCAAGTGCGTAGAATCAAATCCTGGGGCTTCAATTCCATAGCGGAGTTTTCCAGTGGATGGACATGGCCCACATGGACCTGCAAAGCGTCCACGTGTCCTGCCGAATGGCTTCGCAATGGAGGCAACCAACCGGTCCCGGTGCCAATGATCGTGCAGGTCGAGCCCGCGCTATATTCCCTTTCAAATCTGAACAATTATGCGCCCGGCGCAGTGAAAGACACCCTATACGGCGTGAACCGGCGCTACTGGCGTGGGTATATATCCACATTCCCCGACCTTTTTGATCCGAATTTTGCGCTCTGGCTCGACGGCGAAATGCGAAAAGACACCATTATCATGCGGGCCGAAGATTCGCCGTGGGTAATCGGATGGGTAACCGACGAGTGCGATGAATTGAACGGTCTTTGCGGTGCCGGCAATGCGTTTCCAACGAATCCGGTGGGGCACAATCAAAGGAGCCAGGCGCTCGTCACGCTGCTGACTTCTCCCGTCCAGACAGTTCACCCCACTGGCGGCCTGGTTAGGAGTTTCGAAGCGTACTCGTCTGCAACAGTTTTCTCGAAGGAGGCCCTGGGAAATTTCCTCGAGAAAAAATACGGGGCCATTGCCGCGCTCAATGCGGCCTGGGGAGCAAATTACACGACGTTCGGGACGACGGGAACTCAGATTGTCGGAGAAAAGATCGGCACGGGCAACGGAGAAACGAAAAAATTTACCGCGCAGCTCCAGCATCCGGATGTTTCCGCGTACAGCGTAGCGGTCCGTGTGGGAGGCAAGCTGGCCGGCGGAGATTGTCCCGAATGGACAAGGCAGCCTGCCTGCCTGGGGGCAGGGCCTGAAGCAGGAGCATTGATCGGGCCGGCCGGCACAAATCCTGCAGTGCAATTCGGTTCGATTCACTATCGGTCCGGTGCCATCTCCATCACGTTTTCCACGCCTCCCGCAGCAGGAGCCGATGTTTCCGTGGACTACATTCATGACGGCTGGGGCTACGGCACGGGCCTGATGGATGAGGACGGACGGCACCGCTGGATTCCGTCCGATCCTGTTCGCCTCGGATCCAACGCGGCATTCAAGGCGGACATGGCCGGCTTTCTCAAGGATCTGGCGACAAAATATTTCAGCACTGCGACTTCGACAATCCGGAAATACGCCCGCCACAATCTTGTTTTTGGTCCGGGAGTGCTGGGCACGTGGAACGCCCCGGCCGATCCCAATGTCCTCGCCGCCGCCGCCCCTTACGTCGACGCCATCGCCGGAAGCATTGATTACACCAACGCTCAGGCCCAATTGAACTTCATCGCCACCCACCTCGGCGACAAGCCCATGATCATCTGGCACGGTGCGCACGCCAACCCCGATTCCGCCCTCTGGCGCTACACCAACCCCGCCGATCAAAACTGCAGTCCCTGCAACACGCAGGCCGACCGCGCTGCCTACTACAACACCTCCGTGTCCAGCTTTCCTGAACACCTCCAACACCGTCTACAACGACTACACCATCATCGGCTTCCGCTGGTGGGCCCTGCTCGACAGTTGGGCGCAAAAGGAGAACTGGGGCTTGATCAGTCTGCAGGACAATCCTTATGACGGCGTCAGCAGCACTACCACCATGGGCGCGGATCCTTGGGGCTACGCCACCGGAGGGGAAGAGAAAAACTACGGCGATTTCCTCGGCACCGTTCGCACCACAAATCTCCAGTGGCTTAAGATTGCCAAGTAGAAGATTGCCGACCAGAGGATTCCGTCAAGACTGCTCATTTGAAAGCTTCACTTGCTCCCGTCCCAGCCTGATACCTTCGATGAACGCGCGCCAGGGACCTAGCGAAAGGCGTTTCGCGCTCGATGCGGTTGCAAGCAACGCGTAACCGAAGTTCAACCAGACAAAGCAGAGGCGGTTCTTGATTCCTTTGTTCCAGAGCCGAAAATAAGCCATAGTGATCGCATTTGACCGCGTACGTGAACCAGTGGTCGCGCGGCCGGCCCAGGTCCGTGCGAACGTGAACCAAACGGGCGCGGGGAGTTATCACCAGCGGCCAGCGTTCCGAGACTCTCCAGCTCAGGTCAAGGTCCTCGCTTCCCGCTCCCTTGTACTTGGGATCGAAGCGTTCACCGTCGAGGGCTTCGCGCCTCAGGCTCATCAGGCCGCCGCCGAATTTCCGCACCGGAAACGGCCCAGAATGGCGCAGCTTTTCGCAATTCCAGTAAATTGGCTGGCGCTCGTCGTGGAATGGTCCGAGCCAAAAAACGCGATACAGCAGACGCTCTTTTCGAGACGGCAGAGGATAATTCGTAACCACGCCGGAAACCCCTCCGACGCGCGCGTCTTGTTGGTAAACAACAAGCAATTCCGCCAGAAAATCCGGTTCGAGCAGGACGTCGTCATCCAGAAAAACCAAAATGCCGCTCGTGGCATGTTCGATGGCGATATTCCGGGCAACGCCTACTCCCAAGAGACCGGGATGGTGCAGGTAAATCAGCCGGAGAGCGTCTCCGCATTGAGCGGCAGCTTTCGCCGAAAATTCGTCCACCACTTTCTTGCTGCTGTCATCCGGAGTCTGATCAACGATGATGATTTCATCGGGCACGACCGTCTGCGCAAGCAGAGTAGGCAGCGTGCGGCTCAAGTCGGCCGCCCGGTTCAGAGTCGGGATGATCACCGAGAGCGACATAGCTTCAGAATTCACAAATGCTTCCTCCTCGTTCCGGAATGTGTCAGGAACTACGCAAGAGTCTCATGGTATGCGCGGCATTGAAGCAGCGCTGCCGAGCCTCGCGTTGTTCCTCCCGATCGAGCCCAATGACATACGCCAGCGTGCCGAACAGCACGGATTGTGCAATGACGATGAGCGCGAAGGGGAGCAGTTTCGTCTGCGTCTGGCCCGAAAAAGCAAACAGAGAAATCGCGGTAAAAATCGCGCCGCACAGGAAAGGCCGGAGAAAAGCCTTGCGGAAGTAATGCAACGGCGAGACCTTCAGCAAATAAGTGACATAGGCGGGCTGGATGAAAATCCCTATCGCCAGCATGGGAACGGCCGTGCCGAGAGCGACGCCAATCAAACCATACTTGTGGGCCCAGAAAACGCTGAGCACAAGATTCACCATGCCTTCTCCAAGGGTCCACCATCCCAGTAGGCGGTGCCGGCCCTTGGCATACATTAGGCTGGCCGAAGGAAATTGGACCAGGACGACCGTGTACGCGAGAGCCAGCACCCACAGCAGGGAATAACTCCACACATAGCTTTCGCCGATCCAAATGCGCAGCAGCGATTTGCCGTCGAGAATCGCCAGGGAGCCGATATAGAGGCTGATAATGGCGGTTACCTTTGTGCTGCGGAAAAAAAAAACCGAAAGCTCCTTCATCCGCGACTGGCCGTCGAGAGCGCTCATGCGCGGCATCAGAGGGCTGGTGAATAATCCGACGATCCCGCGAAAATTATCCATCAGGCGGCCGACGATGCTGAAGGGAGTCACAAGGGCAACCGTCAGCACTTTGCCGATAACGGCGGAATCCACGGAGTAGCGCAGGTAGTCGCCCCCATAACTGAGATATGCAAAAAAACTGTAGCCAAGCACCTCGCGAGCACGTGACCAGTTGAAAAGCCGCGGCCACAGCAACGCGTCCGGGTCGGCCCGGCGCACCAAACCCCAATACAGTGGCACCGACAATACTTCCATGCCCAGCGCCACACCCGCGATTCCCAGCAGGCCATACCCCAGGCGAAGGGCCACAACGAACAAAACGGCCCGGATCGTCGTAGTGGTGATCATGGCCAAATTGGAAAGGTCGAAACGCTGCAGGCCAGTCAGATAATTGTTTAATCCTCGGACTGGACAATCAATCGCTACACTCAGGCCGACCAACACAACAAGCCAGCCGAACAACGGACGCGACGCCGCGGCAATGTGGAAAAATCGTGGAAGAATGAAAACCATGATGGGCGTGAGGCCGAGGGCAAGCAGGGAAATCCCCATCATCAGCGCCATCACCGTGGCGAAAATCTGATCCAGCCCCTGACGCTCGTCCTTCCCTGTTAGCCGCGCAACGAACCGCTGGAAAGTAAGCCGCAAGCCCGAATCCATCAAGCTGTACGACCCCAGGAGGGACAGAGTTAGCGCCCAGATGCCGTACTCGAAATCTCCCAGCCCATGAATCAGAATAGGCGTCAAAATAATCGTAACAATCGTCCAAACCAGCTTGCTGGCGATGTTCCAAGCAATGTTCCGCGTCGTGGAGACACCCTTCGGAATGGAACGATCCCGGTCGTTCTTGGGGAGCTTCCCCGGAATATGCACAGCCGTGTTGGACCGGTTATCCATTGAGTTCAATCATTTGCAGGAGTCAAGTGCGGAGGTTTCAGTTTCCAGAATGCCCCTTCTGCTCATCACGAAACGCTGCCCACCTGCTCCGGTTCCGGAGCGAGCGTGGGGCTAGCATCAGAAAGGGCTGGTTTCTCTTCTTTTTTGGCCGCTGCTCGCGCCATGCTGACCATGCACATCGAGAGAAAAATCACCAGCCAGAAGTCCTTCAGGTACTCAATCGAGACAGTAAGAGCATCCACAGAGTAGCCCGCCAATCCGGCTTCCATCCCCAATGCGGCCAGCTCCAGAAAGCGGTTCTTCGACTGGCTGCTCATGCGGCGAACCTTTTCAAGCGTGCGATAGGTGAAAAAGAGCAGTGCCAGAAAGAGCAGCAGTGCAGGGATGCCCAGTTCCGCGGCAATTTCCAGATACGTGTTGTGCGCGAGACTTTGTTCTTTGAACGTGCCCGTTTCGTACTCCAAGACGAGCGGCTTGAAGTTTCCCAGGCCAACACCCAAGAGAGGATGTCTTTCCACCATGTGTAGCCCGCCCTCCCATGCCGCCGTGCGAGTCTGGATATTTTCCGTATCCACGCCAGGTCGGGTGAAGGAAGCGCTGCACCGGGGAATAGGGTGCAATCAAAAGAATGGGGACAACGATAGCGAAGATAAGTGCCAGGTTTCGGAAACGGTTTCGCGACTTATATACCGCGACGAGGAGGCCCGCGGTCAGGCCCAGAAATCCCCCTCGCGACGCGCCAAGAATTGCCGCCAGAACACTGATGCCCATGCAGCCAAGGAAAAACAAACGCTCCCACCGCGGCCTTTTGTCTCGCGTCAAATAAAACGCGATCGGCGCGGAAATCGCCACAATAGCAGCGAACGCGTTTGAGTCGCCGACCACCCATCCCGGACGAAAGTCAGCGATGCCGCCACCTTTCTGCCACTCCCGGAGGACATAAAGTGAAGCGAAGGCGACCGAGCCTATGAAAACCATCAGGACCAGCCGTAAACGTTTCGGATTATCCACCACGGACAGCGTCACGAAAAACAGAACCACCAGGGCCGTGTACGTCAGGAAAGGGCCGGATATCAATTTCGGAAAGGGCTGAGTAAAATAGGAAATCACCGCAATCAAGTAAGACGCTACGAAAAGCCGCGCCTGCCACGTTTCAAAGAAGCGCGGAGCCATCCGGCGGAAGCCAAGATGAACGACGGCATAGACCGCGCAAACCGCGCCTACATAGTAAAACAACGTCAAGCCCGCGATCTGCATGTCCCAGATCGGGTGCCTGTCGTAAGGCATGATCCAGATCAAGAAGTAAAAGAAGATCACTTCAGTATTCCTTTTCCGCCACAGTCCGGCGACAGAGAACAAGAATTACCCGGCCATCCACATGTGGACGAACGCCCGTTGCCGCTGCCTCAATTCTCACGATGTCTCCTCACAACTCCCGCGTAGGCCGGGATGCTCCGCTGCGCGAACATTTGCTTTTCACTTCGCGACCGGGACAGTGCCTTGCTCCCCGCGCAAGGCCGAAGCGACCGGCGTATTCCCATAACTGATCACGATGGACTCGAGCATGCCGTCGAGCGTCTTCGTGGGGCGATAACCAAGAAGCTCGCGAATCCGCGTGAGGTTCGGAATGCGCCGGTGCATGTCCTCGAATCCCGCTTCGTACGCCTGGTCATAAGGAATCATGCGAACCGCGGACTGGGAGCCGGTGATCCTCTTGATCCTGTCGGCTAACGCCAAGATCGTAACTTCTTCATCGTTCCCGATGTTAAAGACTCTGCCAACCGCTTTGGGCTGGTCCCCGAGTCCAATCAGGGCATTCACCACGTCGCCAACCCAGCCGAAACAGCGGCTCTGGGAACCGTCGCCGAAAACTGTGATTGGCTCGCCGGCCAATGCCTGTCGGATGAAATTCGGCACGACCATTCCATAGTGGCCGGTCTGGCGGGGACCGATGGTATTGAACAGCCGGACCACAATCGTCGGGAGTTTCTTTTCCCGCCAGTACGCAAGCGCGAGAAATTCATCAATGGCCTTCGAGCACGCGTAGCTCCAGCGGCCCTTGTCAGGCGGTCCGATAACCAAATCGTCATCTTCGCTGAAGGGGAACTTCTGGCTCTTTCCGTACACTTCGGAAGTGGAGGTAATCAATACCTTCTTAAGTTTCTTGGCGGCGAGTTCCAGGACCAGCTCGGTGGCGCGAACGTTTGTCTCGATGGTGCGGACAGGAGATTCGACGATCAAACGGACCCCGACCGCAGCAGCGAGGTGATAAATCATGTCGCACTGGTCCACCAGCTCGGCGAGCACGGGCCGGTTCATCACCGTGTCAATGACGTACCGGAAGTTTTTATGGGACCGGAAAGCCTCGATGTTTTCGATCGAACCCGTCGAAAGATCATCAATAATCATGACCTGATGGCCACGGCGAAGGAGCTCTTCCGCCAAATGGGATCCGACAAATCCTGCTCCGCCTGTAATCAGATATCGCATGTCTTCTCCTGAAGAATTGATTTACGCAACCCAAAACTGCCTCAAATCTGCGGCTGTTCGCGGTGCCGCGCCCAGCGCACCCAAAGGTTCGGCCGTCCCTGATCCAAGATCGACAAATATTTGATTGCCTTCCGAGTCATCGGCGTGCGGTCGTTCCGAATTTGCTTCAAGCCAACCACGCCGTCTCGGATACCCGCCACGTAGTAACCAAAACACCGTGTCCGCAGAGCAAAGAGAAACATCACTGCCATACGAGGCAGCACGAATTTTAGTCCTCGGTAAAAATGGAAATCCTTGTACGCGAGCCAAATCCAATTTCGTGTGTGAAAGTAAATTGACCTTCCCCCAATCCTTCCCTCCGGCGACATCAGGTGAAAGACCCGGACCCGCGGGCAATACAGCATCCGCAGCCCATGTTCAATCATGCGAAAAGCAAGGTCGCCGCCTTCGTGGCATATGAACAATGGTTCGTAATAAAAGCCCACCCTCTCGAACGCTGTTCGGCGAAAGGCACTCGCGCCCTCCGGCAGAAAATATGTTTCAAATTCCGTCTGGCCGAACTCTTTCCAGAATTTTGGGTGACACCACTCTCTTAGCCGAAGCTCCCCGGTGTCAGCGTCACAAATTTGGAACACCAGAACGTGGATGTCCGGCCTTTCCTGAAACGCCTTGACCATCTTGGAAAGTTCAAAGGGTGAGGCCAGCGGCACATCGTTATCGAGCGTCACGATGAATTCGCCATGTGCCTGGCGGATGCCCGCATTGCGCCCTGCACAGCTGCCCATGTTCCGCTCGAGTTCCATCAGTTGGATATCAGGTCCCTGTTCGGCAACGACACTCCTGATGTCCTCCTCCGAATGGTTATCAACAACAATGATTTCTCGATTCGGATAATCTTGGCGCACCACGGAACCCAGAGTCATGGCGAGCGCTTCGCGCCGCTTGTAATTCAAAATAACGATACTCACCAAAGGCGTGTCTGTGGCGGGCATCTCTCGCTTCGCACTCGATGATTCCAGGAAAGCATCCCGCGATGCCTGTGGCTTGCTGGCGGGCACTTGGGCGGAGCTCACGAGCGTGTCCTTTCCAGAAATTGGCGATAGTTGGCGGCAATTTCCGAGGCGAGCCACTGCCAACTACCGGCGGCACTTGTCGAGGAGCTGACCACCGGCAACCACTGGCCGATGCCCAGAAGCTCGCGATCATCCCCGGAAGGCGAATCCGCGCTGCGCTCCGCATTGGGCAGCCGGGCGAGCGATTCGATCGCGGCGGCATAGACCCAAGTTCGCGGAGAAGCTTTTCGGGCGAGGCGGATCCATCGCGGCCAGTGCCGCCAACTGCGGTGCCAGCCGCAGGCCCTCAGCACGTACAGCCAGCCGCGAATCCTTTTCCGGGCAGGCTGCCTTTGCATCCATCGCCGGAGTAAATCTCCGTCGGAAAATTGCTCCTCGGCGCCCGTAAGTTGCTGCAATTCCCATTTCTCAAGTAACCTCGCGTAATCCAAGGCGCTCGCACAAAAATTGGAGACAGATTCCGGCAGATCATCGCAAGGGCGGAGTTTCCAGCGCGTGCAGTTGCCGACTTGCCGTGCGAACGGGCGCAGATCGAAAGGCCAGTGGTAGCCCTCGGTATCCTTTTCAGCCAGAGCGCGCAGTTTTTCCTCGCGTTCCCGGTACTCGGGGGCGTAGGAACCGGCAAAAATCAGCAGCGACGTGGCCATGTCGAGATAAAGCTTCACGGCGCGGTATTGCAGCCTTCCGGGCTGATCGGCGGAAGCGCTCGGCGATTTCGCGATAATTTCCAGGAGCTCGATCAGTCGGTTATTGAGCAAGCGCCACGCATCCTCGCGGCTCAATTCCGAGGCCTGGAATTCCGGGATCAGCGCGAGTATGCTCGTGTCGCCATAAATCACGCGGCCGCGATTTCGCAGTTCATAGCTGGAAACGTGTTTCGGCAACTTTTGCAAGTAGACCGGATGAACAGCGCTCAGATCGATCTGGGCGTGCAGCTCACGGCCACGAAGGACCTCTTCGATCCTTTCGCTGATTGACAGAGTCTGAGGTCTCCCAGGTAGAGGGGCGCCGCCATGGAAAATCAGAAAAAATTCCGCGTCGCCGCGGAGAGTCCATCCCTCGCCAGCGCGCTGGAAAGTTGCCTCATCTCGCGCCAGGCTGCCCGTCAAAATAATGGCGCGGAGGGAATCGCCGAAGGCCGAAAGGCAGACGGAAGCCACTGTTTCACAGATGAATCCCCTCACGTTCTGCGACAGTTCGAGATCACCAGACCCCGTCATCGTCTCCAATCCTGCACTGGCTTCAATCATTGCTTGACTCTCGCGACGCGGGGCGAGGCTGGGCTTTTCGCCCCTCCGAACCCAGGAGTCGCTGCACGGTTTTCGGGATTTCAGCGGCGCCTCGGATCATCACATCAGCCATCTGGCACAGTTCGCCTACACGGGGAGACTCGTGATGGCCCTCTGACGCCAAATATATGGACTTGCAATTCGCGGCGCGCGCCGCCTCAAGATCGTTTGCAGAATCTCCGATCAACACCGAACGGCTGAGATCCAGCCGCCAATCCGCGGCAGCTCTGGTCAGCAGACCCGTCTGCGGCTTTCTGCACGCGCAATTCTCTTCGGGAGTATGCTGGCAATAATAGACGGCATCGACTCGACCGCCGGAATTTTTGACCTCAGTCACAAATCGGTATGTCAGATCGCGAAGAGAAGCGCCCTTCACGAGGCCTTTGCCGACGCCGGCCTGATTGGAAACAACGATGATCGGAAGACCCAATTCAGCCAACTCCGCAATCGCTTCGCGGATCCCGGCGACAAACCGGAATTCATCCCAGCGTGTAACGTACCCAGGATGAATTCGTTCGTTGATGATGCCATCCCGGTCCAGCAGAATGGCTGGCCGATGCCCCGTCAACGGGGGGCTGGAAAAAATGAACGGCAGAATTCCATTCATTTCTCGCCTCTCGTTGACGAACTTCCGGTTCCGGAATGAGAGTCGAACTCTTCGGTCAAATACTGCGACAAAATATGATTCAAGCTGAGGTGGAAGTCTTCCACCTGGCCGTAATTTCTTGACGACACGGTCAGATCCACTTGCACCAGCTCCTTCAGCTTTCCCCCTCCAAATCCGATGAATCCAATGGTCGTCGCTTTTTTCTCATTCGCCTGTTTCACCGCGCGCAGAACGTTCGGAGAATTACCCGAAGCAGAAATCGCGATGACCACGTCACCGGGGCGCAGGAGATTCTCCAGTTGCTGGCTGAAGACTTCCTCGTAGTTGACATCGTTGGCCCATGCGGTAATCAGCCCGATGTTGTCGGCCAGGCTGACCATACGGAGCCGCGGCCTGGCGTTCTTGCTCGTTCCCTTGCCCAAATCCACCGCCATGTGTGAAGACGTGGACGCGCTGCCGCCATTCCCAAGCACGAAGATCGTCCGGCCAGCTCGTTGCGCGTCGCGCAGAATCTCAACCACTTGCTCCAGCTTTTCCGCGGACAGCTCGTCGAAGCATTGCTGCAGGCCGGCAAAATAAGAAGAAACGAATTCGCGCAACATCGCTTAGCTCCCCACGTAAATGATCTTGCTGCCTTCGGGTTCAAATTCGAAGGTCATTTCCCGCAGCTCTCCCAGTGCGCTTCGAACTGCGGCGTGATGCTGCGGAGTGCAAAAAATCATCAAGAAGCCGCCGCTCCCCGCGCCCAGTAATTTGCCTCCCAGGGATCCCGCCGCTCGCGCGCGTTCATAAAATTCATCGATGCGCGCGTTGGATATCGAATTCGTCAGCTTCCGCTTGCACATCCAGGATTCGTGAAGAATTTCGCCTAATTCCGTCAAACCCGATCCGCGAATCAGCACGGCATGGAAGCGATCGACGAAATCGCGCATCCTCCGTAGGTATTCCCTCTTGTGGTCGGTATTGCGTGATTGCTCTCCTAGAACTTCGCGAGCCTCCCTGCTTCCGCCCACATAAAAAAACAGGAGATGCTCAAACAGCGTTCGTTTCGTCTCAGGCGAACAAATTACAGGATCCACGTAGACAGTCCCATCCTCATTAAACCGGTAGCGGCGCAGACCGCCAAAGGCCGCGGCGTATTGGTCCTGCTTTCCAATCGGCTCACCCAGGACATCAATTTCCAGGTGGCAAGCCTCTCGTGCCAGATCCTCGGCGACCATGTGGCGGCCTTGAAACGCATAGAGCGCGTGCAGCAGGCCGACAGTGAAACTGCTCGAAGACCCAAGCCCGCTTCCGGAAGGGATGTCGGCGATCGAAGTCGCCTCGATTCCATTGCGCAAATTCGCCAGCTTCAGGCTCTCTCGAAACAGGGGGTGCTGAACCTGTTCGGCCGAATCCACAATTTCCGTCTTGGAGTAGCTAATCCTCAAGGAATCATCAAACCTCTTATTCACCGTGATATAGACATATTTTCGGACCGTCATGCTTATTACGGCACCTGGCTCCCGGGAGTAAAACGACGGAAGATCGGTGCCGCCGCCGACAAAGCTCACTCGAAATGGGGTGCGCGAAATGATCATGAGTGCGCCGCTGCGAATTCTTCCAAACGATCATGCGTGCCGATATCGAAGAATTTTTGCGGCGTAATGAAAGCTCGAAGCTGCCGCTGGGAAATCAGTCGCGGATAGATCTGCTGCTCGAGTGAAATCGCTGTCCCGGACGGAAGTGCGTCAAATACTTCCTTGCGAAAGCACAGAACTCCCGCCTCCACGTATTTCAATTCCGGATTTTCCGTCCCTTTTTCATAGCGAACCACATATCCGTCAGCATCCACGGCAACGTTGTTCTGCACTCCCGTGTCGCCCAGCTTGTTGTCGTACGCCACCACCAGGCCTAGCGATTTCGCTTTCTGAAAGCACTCCTGCACGCGTCGATAGTCGATCGGCAAAAACGAATCGCCATAAATGACCAGAAACTCCGCATCGAGAAGGTCCCGCGCGTTACGGATGGCCCCAGCGGTCCCCAACGGGCTTGGTTCCCAGGAATACTCGATGTCAACTCCAAAACGGCTCCCATCGCCAAAGTGCTCCTGAATATGCTCCCCCAAGTAGCTGAGAAGCACGAGCACCTTGCGGAAATCATGCTTCTGCAAATGCTGGATGATGTACTCCAGAAAAGGGCGTCCGCCAACTTCCACCATCGGCTTGGGAATTCGTTCCGTAATCGGCCGCAGACGCGTTCCCAGTCCTCCCGCTAAGATGACGGCTTGCATTCAAGCTCTCCTGTCAGTTCCTCAACCGCCCGTTGGACAGCCTCATCCGACTTCATCGCGGGCTTCCAACCCAGCCTCTCCAATTTCCCGCAATCCAGGCTCACCTGCGGTACATCTCCGACCCACCCTCTCTTGCCCCCGGTGTAGATCAGTTCCACGCCAGAGAGCTCCATTGTGGCCAGCAGCATTTCGGCGATTTTGGAGACGGCCGTATTTCCGTCGCACCCGAGGTTGAAAAAATTGAGCGGTTCGCTCGCGTGGCGCCAGCCAAACAGGATCCCGTCCACGCACTCTTGCACGTGCAAATAAGGTTTTGCCTGCTGGCCGTCCCCCAGGATCTCCAATTGACGCGAATTCTTTTGAAGCTTGCGGATGAAATCCACAATCACTCCATGCGTTCCGTGGCGCCCGCAGATGTTGGCAAAACGGAAAATCCACGCTTGCAATCCATAGTTATGGCAAAAGGCGCTGATCAAGCCTTCGCACGCAAGCTTGCTCGCTCCATACAGTGAGATCGGGAATAGCGGGCCGTAATTCTCGGGCGTGGGTACGACGCTGGGTTCGCCGTAGACCACCGAGCTCGAGGAGAAAACGAGCCGCGAAACGCTCGTTCTCCGCATCGCCTCGAGAACATTGTACGTGGCCAGCGTCCCTTGACGCAGATCCAGGTCGCTCTGCCGCCGGCTTTCCGTAATATCGGAATTCGCCGCCAAGTGGAAGACCGCTTCGTGTCCTTCGATCGCTCTCGTCAGCTTCGGCAGGTCCAGAAGATCCCCCTCCACGAACCGGAACTGCGCGCTTTTCTCGCACTCACGCAAAAATTCTCGCGACCCGGCGCTCAGGTCATCATAGACCGTGACCCCATGGCCCTCCGCAACGAGCCGCTCCGCCAAGTTGCTGCCGATAAATCCCGCGCCGCCTGTCACAAAGATTCGCATATCGAAGGCCCCAGTCTTTCAGTCAGCCGATTCCCACCGCTTTCAGGCTGATGATTCATTTCCGGCATTCTTCCATTTGCGCCTGGCCTCCCACCGGAATCAGTTCGGGAGACTCGTGCCCTTTCTCATGCCAGGAGCGCAGATAACAATCCTGCGTGCGCTCAATCATCACGTCTTTTCCGAAGAGCTCGAGAACTCGCTCGTGCCCTTTGCGAGCCATGCTGGCTCTCTGCTCCGGATTTGCGAGCATTTGGATAATTGCTTTCGCCAAGCTCGCGGAATCGCCCGGAGGAACCAGTAAACCTGTTTCGCCGTCAGTCAGAACCTCAGGCGTGCCGTCCACCGCTGTAGCGACCATGGGTTTGCCCGATGCCAGTGCTTCGACCACGGCAACGGGCAGACCCTCGTAATACGACGGGAGTACGCATATATCCGCCAGCGCCAGCCACGGCAGCAAATCCGGCTGGTAGCCCGTGAAACGCACGGAACTCTGGAGTCCGAGTTCGGCCACGCGCTGCTCTAATTCCGATCGCAGCGCGCCGTCACTTAGGCAAACAAGCCGGGCGCGCGGGAATTCGCGGAGGATCAGTGGTAATGCGTCGATCAAAACGCGATGCCCCTTCTGCGGTTCCAAGCGTCCGGCCACCAGAAGCACTGGATCGTTCACATCGAAACCCAGGCGCGTCTTCAAATCCAGGGGAACCGCGGCGGAGGGATTGAAACGCTCGAAGCGGACCCCGGGGTAAATCACCGTTATTCTTTCCGCGGGGAGTCCTTTATCCTTCACAAGGTAGCGCGCATTCGCTTCGGAGACCGCGATCATGCGATCGACCGTACGACCCACAAGGCGGTCCACCACAAAACTTCCTTTGACCCACCCGTGACGCCACGATTCCCGCCCGTGCGAAGTTTCGATGATTAGAGGAACGCCGCATATTCGGCCGAGAGGAGAAGCAAGGCGGCTGGCCTGAAACATGTGCGAATGCAGAATGTCCACTCGCTGTTGGCGCAGAATGCCGCAAAATCGAAAAGCAGCGCTCATTCGGTTCGGCTTCCGCCGATCGAAAGGAATCACTTCAACGTCCGCGGGGATGTCCTGGCCCAAAGCGGGAATTAACTCCGGCGGACAGGCCAGCAATGGCCGGAAACGCCGCCGGTCCAGTCCCTGCAGATGCAGGAGGATATGCTCCTCCACACCGCCGCGAAAGGTCGTAATCGTGAAGTGCAAAACGGTAAGAGGCAGACGCCTCATCGTGCACCCTGGGCAATTTCCGACATGTATGGATAGAGATCCGCGATTGTTTGCATTTCATTTGCCGGCTTTTCGCTGCTTAGAAAGACGGCATCGGAATGCGCGTCGTCAGGATGGTAGCCGTGCATCCCAACTGGTTTCCATTGCCGGCCGTTGAAATTGCTGCGGGTCATCAGCCAACCGGGGTGCAGCAGGAAAATGACCTCGCCAAATCGCCGGTCAGGAAAAAAAATGCCCAGTCGCTTCAATTCCGCATCCGTCAGTGTCCTTCCGCAAGAGAGCGCTTCCAGTTTCGATGGAATACGGTTGCGCGCCGCGTCCGAAAAGAACCAGAACCGCGCCATGGTCGAATCATAAACGGCCAAATAATCCTCCGGTATGGTCAATCCGAGCCCTTCGATCTCCGCTACCAGGTCGTGATGCTGGCTGACTGGAGTCATCCCGTGATCCGAAAAAATGGCCATGGTGGCTTCCGGATCGACTCGTCGGGCGGCCGCCAATAACTCGCGCAGCTTTCCCGCGTACCAATCCAGTTTATTTTTGACCAGGTCTTTCTCCTGGCAATGCTCGTGAAACGTATGGTCCAGTTCACTCAGATATACGAAGAAGAACGTCGCATCCGTATTCGCGACGTCTCGCTTTGCCCGCTCAAAGATCTCCGTATCTTTCCAGTGATGGTAGGTGTAGATCCGATGATCTATTCCACATGCAGAGAGCTGGTCGAAAATCGAGGGCGTATTTCCCACTCCTCCCTTGCTATAGATATCGCGTTTCTCCACCCAATTGAACAAAGGAAGCACGCGCGGACTCACGGCGCACTCGAACAAAGAGCCCAGACCGAGAACGCGCCGGCCCATCTCCTTCAGCAGCTTTCGAGTGATCCGATGCTCCAGCACACGGGCTGGCAGAAACCCGAAGTGACGAAACCACCGGAATGGCGAACCCTCCGGGTCGTAGTAAAAAAGATTCCAGTGGCCCGTTTTCATGGGAAGCTGGCCCGTCAAAATCGTCGGGATGGCGCCCGAGCTAAACCCTAAGACGGTCCTGAGAGGGCGCCGGTACGGCAGCACGTCTGTGAGAAAATCCTGACCCTCGATAATTTTCCAGCCGAGCGCGTCGATGAGCACGCACAGATGAATTTCCCGGTTGAGCTTCATACGGTCACCTTGGGTACTGGAAATTGCGCCGCATGCACTGGATACCGGGCTTCCCGCAAAAGAACCTGCTTCCCGCCTCCAGCGCTCGATTCCTGAAGCACAAACGCAGCCGCGCAACCCTGCCGCTGTCGCCCGCTGCATGAGCAATCCATCCGGTACCACTTCCTCATGCGGTATAAACCGTCACAAAAAAGTCGCGGCTGATTTTCTCTATCTCGAATCGCTTGCATTTCCGGCCAGAAAACAGGGCATCCAATTGCGCGCGGTTATAGAGAAACAGCTGGCAGCGTTTCTTGTAGCGTTGCTTCCGCTGCCAGGCCAGAATTCCGCCTTCGACGGGGAAGCTGAAAAACGCTTTCTCTTTTGTGAGGGACAGCACCCGGTCGATGATCGGCTCCGGCTTCTCGATGTAATCCATGAATCCCATCGCGATCGCGTAGTCAAATTGCCGATCGAACGGATAGGCCGAGAAATCGCCGCACGCGAATTCACACCGATTGCTGACACGGCTGCGTAGCGCATTTTCCTTGGCCAGACGGATCATTCCCGGAGCGAAGTCCAGCCCAAAGCAATCGCCCGCTCCCTTTGTGGCCAGGTGCACAGAATAATGCCCCGGCCCGCAACCCACGTCGAGCACCGATTTCCCTTCAATCGGCGTGCAGCCCTTTATCGTCCATTCGAAACGGAGCCGCATGCTCTTTCGAAAAATGCGATCGATCACCGAATTTACCGCGTTCTTGCGGCTGCCATAGAGTGCGTTGAAATCAGCCGAATAAGCGTCGAAAAAATCCGCCACGGATCTGTTAGACATTTTGGTTTTCCACCTGGTCGTAGTATTCAGAGATGAAGTTTTCGAAACTCGTCAGCGAAAAATCCCCCGCCAGCCGTCGTATTTTCCCCTCCGTGGTCCCCAAATTCACATAGGACTTGAACCGCCGCATGAATCCCATCGCCAGCCGCGGATGGTTCGGGTCGATCTCGCGAGGGTGAACGTAGAAGATGACCGGTCGTTTTTCGGCTAGAACTTTCCTGGTCATATTGCGGATCACCGAATAGGGCGCCAGGCGCAGATACCCTCCGCCAAAGAAACATAGTGCCTTGCCGGCGATCTTCGTAACCGTGATCGGGAATTCCAGAAGTCTGCCGCTCTTCGTCTCGATCACGTAGGGCCCCAGATGGTTTGATTTCATCCCGCCGTGGCCCCGCGGAGCTGGAAAAACAGAGGAATCGTATGTATAGCCGGCTTCCACAATCTTCTCAAAAAACCACGGAGTCTCCTCGGTCACCGAAAATCCAGAGGTGCGATATCCGAACACCGGCTTTCTCAAAATGTCTTCCAAGATCGACTTCGAGAGCCTCAGATCCTGCGCAAACTCATCCGGCGTCATCGCATAAACCAGGCGGTGCGCAAATCCGTGCGAGCCGATTTCATGGCCTCGAGCGCTCGCCTCGCGCACCAAGTGCGGAAACTTTCTGGCAACCCAACCCAGAAAGAAACAGGTTACATGAACCTGCTTCTCCTCCAGTACGTCCAGCAACTTCAAAAAATCCTTTTCGACCACGGAAGGCAGCGAGTCCCATTTCTCCAGATCGGGCGTGCTGGGAAGATCCAGGATGTGATACCAGTCTTCCACATCAATCGAAAAAATCGATTTCATCCCGTTCCTTTGATTCCTCTCTCGCAAAGGTACGGGCGAATTCACATGCACCAACTTTTCGTCCGTAGCGGCCATCAATTCACCCTCTGCCAGGTTGACTCCGCCTGCCCCGACAGGTAGCGCCAGAAACCCACCAGGAAGGCGACATGCATGGCCACCAGGAAATAACCCACAAGCGCGTAGCGGGCTCCTTGCATCTTCTGCCGAAACACGAATCCGAGCGCCGCCCAGAGATAAAAGGCCAGTTGGCAGAAAAATGCGATTCGGTACAGAGGCTGCCCGAGAAGAAACAGATTGCAAACGAACACGCCGATTAACAGAAAGGGCAAAATCCAGCGCAGCACTTTGTGGGAGAGCAGCGCCCAACCGGCCAGATTCCCCAGCTGCCTGACCTTGACGCGAGACAGCGCGCGGAAGCTGCCTACCGCCAACCGGACTCGGCGCGTGAATTCCCCTTTCACCGAGTCCGCGGAAAACTCAGTCGCCAGCGCTTCGGGGTCATGAAGGACGCGGAAGCCCATCTGCCGCGCATGCATCGGAATCAGGAAATCGTCAATGATGTCGCCGGGTTCGAGCGAACGGTAGCACTGTTTGCGCAAAGCATGGATCGCGCCGCTCGCCGTTACGGTTGCGCCCAACCGGCCTTCCATCAGATGCAGCATGCTTTCATATTTCCAGTACATGCCCTCCGTCTGGTGGGACTCCGCGTTCCCGAAAAGCTGAACCGCTCCGCACACCGCCCCCACTTTCTGATCGGAAAAATGCCGGACCAGCATGCGCACGGCGTCCGGGGCGAAAAGCGTGCTGGCATCCGAAAAAATCAGAATCTCGCCGCGCGCTTCCCTGACTGCGCAATTCAGGGCGTTGAACTTGCCCTTGCGTTCCGGCAGAAGAATCGAACGGACATTCGGGCTTTTCAGGCCGCTCAGAATTTCGTTGCTGCGATCTGTCGAACCGTCGGAGACAAAAATTACTTCCATTCGATCTGGCGGATAATCGATCTGGCTCAGGTTTGTGATTTTCTGCAACAGGCAGCGTTCTTCGTTATAGGCGGGGACGACCAAGCACACAGTGGGAAGTCGCTGTTCCGGGAGCAGTCGAGCGCGGCGATCCCGCCGGGAAGCCAGAAAACGCAAGTCGCGGCGCATTTGGGAAATGCTGTAAGCCCCAAAGAGCAAGACGGGATAAAGAAAATACGAGTAAAAAATCAGCAAGAGGCAAATCCAGAATAAATACTCGGCAATGGGCACGTGAGTGAACTTCACCGTCCACCTCGCCCAAGAAGAAGGATCTTGATTGTCTGGAACATAATCAGCAGATCGAGCCCCACGGAAATATTCTTAATGTAAAACAAGTCGTACGCCAGTTTTTCCGTATTGTCCTCGATCGTTGCGCAGTAGCCACGGTTGATCTGCGCCCAACCCGTGGCGCCCGGCTTTACCGTCCATCGTTGACGGTAATACGGGATTTTCTCCAGGCACTCTTGTTCTTGATCGGGAACGAAAGGCCGCGGCCCCACGAAGTACATATCGCCCCGCAGGATGTTGATGAGTTGCGGCAGTTCGTCCAGGCGCGTCCGTCGCAGCAGTTTTCCCACGCGAGTGAACCGCTTATCCATTTCTTCCGCCGGCCTGTGGTTGTCGTCTCGATCCGCTCCGTCCACCATGGTGCGAAACTTAAACAGCGTAAATGGCTTTCCGCCTTCGCCAATCCGCTCCTGTTTGAAAATCGCCGGCCCCGGCGAATCCAGCCGAATGGCAATCGCCACCAGCGCCATGATCGGCGCGGTCATCAGAAAGCAAAAGGAAGAAATCAGAAACGAGAAGGCCCGCTTATAAATCAGCAAGGGTCTCGAAACGTGGAACCCGCTCGAAAACAGCAGCCAGCTCAGCCGCAGCGATTCAATCGGCACTTTTCCCGTGATGGCCTCGAACACTTCCGCGCCATCCTGGATCCTCACTCCTCGGCCCTTTAGCCGCAGAAGGGCTTCCACCGGCAACCGCCCTCGCCGCTCGCCCATCGCGATGATTATCCGGCTGGCCCGGTAAGTTTCGACTTGACGCGAAAGCTGGTTGAATTGTTCTACTTCGGAAAGTGGCTCGCTGCCATTTCCGGGAGATTGAAGCTGACCCACGATACGTACGCCCAATTCCGATCGCGTTTCGATCTCTTCAATCAGAGGCTTTGCCAGAGGACCGTCGCCCATAATCAGCGCCCTCTCGGCAAATCGAGGCATGGTATTCACCAGCAGAAAAAGCCGCCGCCACAAAAATACAAATAGGCCCACCAGCAGAAAACCAATCAGGAAAATTCCCCGGCCCAGTTGCAGTTTCGGAAACGCATAATAAAGAAGCGCCAGCACAATGCATACGGTGCCAAGCACCTGCACCAATCGCGTCAGCACCTCTCGCCGGTTGCTCAACACCAGCGAATCGTAGAGATCGAAGTAATACATGCAGACGATGAACACGCACGCCACGATCAGGATCTTCAGAAACCCCTGTTCGTAGTTCAACATCAACGTGGCATCGCTGGTGCCCAATCGCACCACGGTCGCCGCCACGAAAGCGAACGCCACCAGGAACGCCTCCGAAATCCCTAGAAACAGCGTTCGTGTTGGGAAATAAGCGTTGAGAAACCGAATCACTCACTGGCCTCCGATCCCTTCTCCTTCGCGGGACTACTTCCGTTCGTCCGTCGGGGCGTTGCTGCGTAATACTGGTCGTAATAGTTGACGCGATCGAATTCCGACGCTCCGTTGAGGACCACTCCGATCAATTTCGGGTTATCTAAGCTCGCGAGCCCTTTCTTGAGCGCTTTGATCGGCGCCACTCCTTCGCGCACCACCAGCAAAGTTCCATCCACCAGCCGGTTCCAGATATTGGGATCGGCCATGGGAAGCAGCGGCGTGGAATCCACCACGACCCAGTCAAACGAACCGGCAAGCTGCGCAAATGCCTCGCCGAATCTTCCCGATTGCAGCACGTCTGCCGGTTGATCGAAGCGCGAGCCCGCAGGCAAGAACCAAAGCGGCAAATCGTTGATTCGATAAACATAATTGCTGATTACTGCATTCGAGTCATTCCACCAGTGATTGAGGCCCTTCAAATGGCTGAGCCCAAAAAGCGAATGCAGAGCCGGATTGTGAAGATCGCCCTCGACCAGCAACACGCGGCTCTGCGAATGTCGCGCCAGCGTCACCGCAAGATTCGCGGCCACCAGCGTCTTGCCTTCGTCCACTACGCCGCTTGTCACTTGCATCGATTTCAATTCCCGTTGATTCCGTATGTTATTCAGACGTGTCACCAGGACGCGGAATTTCTCGGCAGCCAGGCTCTGCGGCTCCGTCAACGCCACCAGGTGGGCGCTGGACGCTACCTGCGCTTGTACCGCAACGGCGCTGTCCATCTCGCTGGAACCAACCGCTACACTGTTAAACATCTCGGCTGGCTGAGGCGTCTCCGTAACCACCACTTCGCCCTTCTGCTGATTTTCTATTTCCGATTTACGCAAAGCTTCATATAGGCGGCTCATTCTGTTTTCACTCCTGACTCGAATTTCGCTTCGTCGAGCTGTTTTTCGGAAGCGCCATCCAGCTCTTCGATCATCCGGAACAACGCCTTCAGGGCCTTTTTACGGGACTCTGCGTCGTCGGATTCGGGAGCAGAGGTGGTGCATGGAATATCCATGCGAAAATCCGACGCAACTTCCTGGACGATTTCCGCGGTGATTTGCTTTATTTGTTTCACGTAACCCGCCACCAGCGAGTTCTCGCACAGCGTGTTGATGAGTCGCGGAATTCCGTGCGAAAAGTTATGAATCGCCGCGATTCCATCTTCCGTGAAGATGGAAGCTCCGTGCGAATTCGCGCCCGCCAATTCCAGTCTCCGGTGGATATATCCTCGCAGTTCCGCGGACCCTAACGGCTCAAGCCGGCACCGCAGCCCAATCCGCTGCTTCAGTTGCCGCAAATGCGGCGAATCGAGTTTGCGGTCCAATTCCGGCTGTCCCACCAGAACGATTTGCAAAAGCTTCTGCTGCGACGTTTCCAAATTTGTCAGCAATCTGATTTCTTCCAGCAGTTCCCAGCTCAGTAATTGTGCTTCGTCCACCACCAGCGCCGCCGTGGTGCCGCGTCGAAACCGCGCGATTAGATAATTGTTCAAGTGCGCCAGCATTTCGCTCTTCGTCCGGCCGGTCGTCGGCAGACGCAGGTCGGTGAGCACGTACCGCAGAAAATCCGGCACCGACAAACGCGGATTGAATACATAGGCAAATGCAATCTGGTTGCGGTTCAGTGAGTCCAGAAGGCAACGCACCAGCAGCGTCTTTCCCGTTCCCACTTCGCCCGTGACCACCACGAAACCCTTCCGCCGCTGCACGCCATAATTCAGGTTCGCCAGCGCTTCGTTATGGCGCGGCGTCGGATAAAAAAAGTACGGGTCAGGACTGATCTCGAATGGATTTCGCGTCAGTCCGTAAAATTTCCTGTACATGGCTTAACCTTTGTAGAACGCGTAAATATTTCCCGCTACAATCAACAGCACCACCGCGGCAGCGGCGGCGCGCCCCATCCACCGCTTCCTGATCCGGTTCAGGTCTTCCTTCGGCGTGCTGATGCGCGGTATCCCCACCAAAACGCGAGCTGCCACGAGTCCTTCCAGATCTTCCTCGGCGCGAACGCGTGCATCGGTCAACTCAAACAGCGCCGTCAATCCTGCTCCGACGGCGATGCCCAGAATCAACCCGCCTAGGCTGAATAAAATATGGTTTGGTGACGCGGGCGTGTCCGGCAGCCTCGGTGAATCCAAGACGCGGAACTGCTGCCCTTGCTGATTCTGCTCGAGGTCGGTAGCCAATTGCGATTGCGACTGCTTTGCCAGCAGTGAATCGTAGTTTTTCCGCGATTCCTCGTACCCGCGAGAAATATCGGCTAACGCTTGCTCGGTAACCGGTGTCATGTTTAGACGCGCCTGATATTCCGCCACTCGCCCTTGCAATTGCTTTATCTGCTTCTGATACCCTTGGATCTCCATCTGGTTGGCCTTGAGCTGGCTTGCGATTTGCATCATGGGAGTCGGCGCGCCATTCTGAATCGCGGCGCCCGCCATGTCGGCCGTCGAATTGCCTGACCCCTTGCCCGATTTTTGATTCGTCGCTATCTCACCTTCGATTTGCTTCTTCAGTTTTTCCGTCTTGGCAATCTGGTCCTTCAGGGCGATCACATCAGGATAGTTATCCGTGTACTGTGAGCGTTCGGCCGCTAGTTGCAGACGCAGGTTTTTCAATTCTTTATCCAACGCCGGAGGTGTTTCCGCGGAGTCTCCGTTTCCAAGATCCGCCTGCACCGATTGGTATTGTTGAATGACGGACTCCAGATAAAGTTTCTGCTCTTGGGCGCGATCCAGCGCTCGCTGCGTGCCTTCTAGCTGGCCCTCGATACCCGATAAAATTTGCACGTTGCTCTGTAATTGGTCGGGCAGGTCGCCCATGTGTTGCGCTTTGAACGCCCGCACCTTGGCTTCTTGCTGCTCAAGCTCCGTACGCGCATCGGCCAATTGGTTGCCGAAGAAAGCGGTCGTGCTCTGAGAAAGCACTTGCTGCGATTTCATGTTCTCGTCGATGAAGGCCGATGTCAGCTCGCCATTTACTCGCTGCGCTATCTCGGGCGTGGGGCCGGTGTAGTAAATCTTGAACGCCGTCAATTCATCGCTGTGGCCCGGCACTTGCACCGGTTCGATGGCAATGTCCTTACGCATTTGATCGACCGGATCGGATGGCCCAAACATCGCCCGCAAACCCCGGTGCTGGGGATAGAGATGGTATTTGTCGATGATCGCCTGCAGCCGCGTGCGGCTAAGAATCTGCTGCGTCATGGTCTCCAGTCGATCTTGTAGACTCACGGAAACGTTCGGCGGCACAAGCTCCGCCGTCACTTTCTGCTGATCCACAAGTATCAATGCATCCGATTTATATGTCGCGGGCAGCATCCACCCAGTTCCCCATACCGCCGCCCAGCAAACAAAAATCGACAGCAGTATCAGCCAGCGGTGTCGGCGCACAATCGCCCAATATTCTTCGAGGCCACGCGCTTTTTCGTCCCGCAGTTCGTCAACCATTCCTACCTCCCTAGCGGCTTCATAAATGAGTATGTAATCGACCCGTATGCGACATCGTGGTTCCCAATCGGAAGACCTGAGAACCCCCCCGTTTCGTTCAATCTCCCGTACGACATTTCCATCGCAAGATTCTTGGAAAGCTGGTGTTCCACTCCCACTCTGGCCGAGTATGTTCGCAGCTCGTTTTGTGCATTCTGGACGGCTAACAGCGTGTCGTCGGCTCCCGCAAGTGTCGATACCAAGCTCCAGCGATTCGCCAGCCTCCACGAAATCCTGGCCGTTCCCGCGTTGAGTTTCACGGCGCCCGCCAATCCGCCTCCATCGCTGGTCCGCCGTGTGTAATCCAGACTTACCGCCAGTCGCTGCCCTGTCCAGGCGTAAATCACGCCGCCGGCTGCCTGCCACTGGTTCGCGTGCAGGGGAATCGTAATGACGATGAAACCTAAATTGATTACTGCTTGGTTGAACGTCAGCGAGTATTCGGGTCCGCCATACACCGTAAGGGTTGTGTTGGGCGTCAATCTCGCTTCGTCGAAAAGCAGAAATGTATGGGTTGTTGTGCGCGCGTTGTTCGCCGGGAACCGCAAAACCTCGGCTGCGTACTGCACTCCCAGCTTGTTCCGCGCAGAAAACTGGTGTGAGTAGTACACGTTTCCCGATGCAATCTGGGAATGTATCAGGGATGTTGACGGGCCTGACTTAGGGGTCGTATCGAAATGTTGAGAAGCAAAGCTGCCTCCCACACCGATACTGGAATGCTCCGAGAATTGGTAGGAAAATTCGGCGTTCGACAAGATCGACGTTCGCAGCAAACTCGGAAAAAATATCGTTTGGTTCGGAGAAATCGTCGGCCCCGGCGACGTCACGCTTTGCTGAAATACATTATTGCTGCGAATATAATTCTGTTGCGCCGAAAGCGTGGTGTGCGGGGATGGCAACCATATGAAATGTCCGCCAAAGTTCTGCGAGAACAGGTTTCGATTAGACAAGTTCTGGCTCTTCACAAACCCGGGAGCGTATGTTAACCCCCAATCCAAGCGCGAACGGGTCTCCTCAAAGTCGAGGCTCGGCATGATCGAGTAGTTCAAATTCCACTGCCGCGGCACCGTTCCAATCGCTGCGTTGTCGTCGAAAAAGAGCCCGGCCGAAATGCTTCCCTTAAAAACGTTCGAAAGTTCCACGTCCTCGCGGGGATTGGTCGCAGGCATTTGCCCACTTGCCAATATAGGCACGTTCGATGTCGTTGGGCCCGTCGCTTGGCCGCGCACGACCCCGGGAGTCAGGGCGAACACGAGCCCGCATAGCATGGCAATCCATCCGCGATTCATCTGGCTCTCCGATTTATGGAACAACGATCGTGTCTCCCGGTTTCAATGTCACGTTTTCCTGAAGATCTCTCCCCTTGATCACCTGCTTATAATTGAAGGGGATACGCACGCGAATGCCGCCTGCCATCGGTCGCAGCACATAAATCTTGGTTTCCTTTGCGAAATCCTTAAATCCTCCCGATTGCGCTATCGCATCCAGCACGGTCATCGCTTCGGTCAGCTGATAGGATCCCGGCCGACTGACTTCGCCTACCACATTGAACTGGTGGCTCCGCGGATCACCGACGATCACCGTTACTTCGGGATTTTCGATGAACGCTTTCAGCCGCCGCGTTAGGTCGTCCTGCAGTTGCATCGGTGTCAGCCCGCTCGCCTGAATTTCTCCCACGAGGGGCAGCGAGATTTTCCCGTCTGGCCGTACCGGAATCGTCCGCGAAATTTCCTTCTCTTTCCAAACGTCGATTTCCAGTAGGTCATTTTCGCCGATCACATATGTCTTGGCGTCTATGTCGGGGCTGGGCGCCGGATTCGTTGATTGCGCAGCCTTCGCCGCGGAGTTCGAATCCGCGGCCGCCGTCGTCGTTTTCTTGTCCTGCGCCGCTGAAGAAAGCACCACAATCGCCATCGCTGGAATCACTGCAATCCACTTGGCTTTTCCCACGAAACGCAATTTCATCTCCGTCACTCCTTTTGCTTGTTCCCGAAAACTAATCGTTGCCCAACTCCGGGGGTTGTGGATTTACCGCCACTTTGCGGGCGGGCACCCCAGCCTCTTTCAGCTTGTACAGCAGCGCGCGATAACTGATGTTTAAAGCGCTGGCTGCGCGCTTCCGGTTCCAGTTGTGCGCTTGCAATATCTTCAGAATGATTTTGCTTTCGAATTCCCGCGTCGCTTGCCGCGTAACTTTCTTCAGCGAAATGGAACCGCTGATCGGTATATCTGGAATAAACGAAGTCGCGTTGCCACCCGAAAGTTCAACCGTAATCGCATCTTCCGACCCCAATATCACGTACCTCTTAATCAGATTCTCGAGCTCCCGGATATTTCCCGGCCAGTGATAACGCTGCATCATGTCCAAGCGTCGCGCGGAAAGCGGCCGCGTCGGTCGGTTGAATTTCTCGCTGTACACCTGCCGCAGAAAATCGCAAATCACCGGGATGTCCACTACACGTTCACGCAGGCTCGGAACGTGTATGTTCACCACGTTGATTCGATAGTAGAGGTCCTGACGGAAACTTCCCTGCTCGATTTCTTCTTCTAAATTACGGTTCGTTGCGCACACCACGCGCACGTCAACCCGTTTGTCTTCCTGAGCCCCGATCGGGCAGAACTGCCCATCCTGCAGCAACTGCAACAGCTTCGCCTGCAGCCCCATTTCGAGTTCTGCAATTTCATCTAAAAAGAGCGTGCCGTTTTGCGCCGACTCCACACGGCCCGGTTTCGTGCCGTTCGCCCCTGTGAACGCGCCCTTCTCATATCCGAATAGCTCGCTCTCCACCAACGTCCCAGGTATCGCGGGACAATTAACCTTCACGAACGGACCCGTTTCCCACGGAGATCGCACGTGAATCAGTTTCGCGATGATCTCCTTGCCCGTTCCGCTCTCCCCTTCAATCAGAACGGGAATGTTGGCGCCCGCCACCTTATCCAGTTTTTGTTTGACCACTCGCATCACGTCCGAGCAGCCAAACACCACCGGGTCGGGCGGCACGCTCAGGTTGATCTCTCCACTTAAGCGACTCGTGCTTGGACGCGTCATCGTTCCCACTGCTACACCGTCCCAGAACAGAGTCATCAAATCGACTCCGTGCTACCGCATTTACTTGCACACTGAAAACCAACGTCATCCCCTCACTACCAGTATTTTCACATCGGTGCAAAATGTCTCCCAAACATAACATTATCAAAAGATTACAAGCTTCTACCAGTTCCACAAACCTGCTTTGCCAGCCGCTTTGTGCTCAAAGTAACTTAACAATAGTCAGCCCAAGAGGAAAATATTTTCACATTCCGGAAGCCATTTTCCTGCCCTATTTGGATAAATTAGCCAACACCCAGCTCGCGGGGTGGTGTTTCTCAAGTGCCAGATTGGGACGGGGAGTTACTAGGAAAGACAGCAAAATAAGCCCGTTGTCGCCGAAACAATTGAAGTATTCATTAACTTTTGAGGTGAGAAATTCGGAGGGTAATTACGCGCGAACAGGTTCACCGCGTATGATGTCGTACCGTTCAATCACCGCCGCCACTCCTACATTCGCGGACGCCGCGTTCTCCGCTTCACCTTTCCTGTCCACGCGCACCACACGGCCGTGCGCCCGCACAAACACTTCGGTTCCCTGAGTGATTTCGGCAGGAAGGGTAAGTGTAAAATCCAATTCGGTTCCAGGTTGAAGTTCTTTGTGAAGTATGAAGTAAACGCCGCGCGTGGAAATGTCGCGTGTTTGCCCATTGTGGGGAGTTGCCTCTTTATTGATGGGCAACTGAACTATCACGGGTAGGGCCAAATCGTACCGGCGAGCTAACCGACGCTCCGTCATCCCCAGTGCTCCTCTCCCACTATCATGGACACAAATCCCACCCCATGGGTCTAAAGGCAGCAATCCGGCTTCCAAACTATCTTTGTCCCCAGCTTCCGCGAAACTCGATCCCTTTGTTTGCACTTCCGATCGATTTGGACTTGCGCTTTTCCGTTCCCGAGAAAACTGCGCAACTCCTTTCCTGACAACCCAAACCCTTGCCCTGCACAGTACTATTTGCAGGGCGATACCTTTTCCCAAATTTTCGCAAAAGAAACAAGGAAATTATTTCGGCAGCGTGCTTGGTGATAACGCAAAGCCCCCACTGTCTAGCCATCTGCATTCAATATGCAAGTAGTTGCAGACGTTCCGGAACTAAATGCCTCGTACAACCGGTGTTCCCTGCGAAGCCCCTATGCGCGTCCCTCTGCCCGAATCCAGGTTGAATTGCCTCATCTTGTATAGCAACGCCTTGTAGCTGATTCCCAGCATTTTAGCAGCATCCTTTCGGCACCAATTCGTCTTCTCCAGAGCCCCCGCTATGGCTTCCATCTCCGCCTCGTCCTTCAGACCCCGGACAAGGGCTTTCAATCCCTGCTCAGCGGGCGCGCGCACTTCCTCGCGCGGAGACACGCGCTGCTGCGACTCGGTCAATTCGAGCAATTCCTTCAGGCTCCCGTCATTGTCTTCCAGAATCACGTAACGTTTAACAAAGTTTTCCAGCTCTCGCAAATTCCCCGGCCACGCATAACGCAAAGTGGCTTCCAGGAGATGCTCTGTCGGTTCGGGAACTGGCTTTTGAAATTTCTCGCTGTATTTCACCAGGAAGTGCCGGAACAGCATGGGAATCTCGTCCGTGCGCTCGCGCAGCGGCGGAACGTGCAGGGAAAGCACGCTCAAACGATAATACAAATCCTCGCGGAACCTGCCCGAGCGCATGGCGTCGGCCACGTGCACGTTCGTCGCTGCAAGCACTCGCACATCCACTTGAATCCCGCCGCGTGCGCCCAACCGCGAAAATTGATTGTCCTGCAGTACGTGTAGCAGCTTGGCTTGCAGATGCGGCGGCATTTCCGCAATCTCGTCCAGAAAAATTGTCCCCTTGTTTGCCAACTCGAATTTTCCCGGCTTCGCCCGCACCGCTCCCGTAAACGCTCCTTGTTCGTAGCCAAACAGCTCGGACTCCAGAAGCTCGCCCGGCAGCGCCGCGCAATTCACTTTCACGAACGCCTGTTGCCGCCGCGTGGAACGCAGATGAATCATCCGCGCCACCACTTCCTTGCCCACGCCGCTTTCGCCGCTGATAAATACGGGGACGTCCACCGGAGCGATCTGCAGGATTTGCTGCCGGATCTTCAGCATCTGTGGGCTGGCAACCAGAAAAGACATATCTTCCGTCAACTGGTCGCAGTATTCGCGCAGCGCCTGATTTTCTGCCTTCAGCTGCTTCTTCTGCCGGCATTTCAGCAGCGCCGCATCCAGCTCTGGTTTTTCAAATGGCTTCGTAAGGTAATCGTGTGCGCCCAGCCGAATCGCCTCGACCACCGTGCTCACTTCATTGGAACAGGAGAGCATGATCACGTTCAGCCCGCGATCCATTTGCATCAGCCGCCGCAGCGTTTCCAGCCCGTCCATCTCCGGCATCAACACATCCAGAATCACGAAGTCCGGCTTCACCCCCCCGCCGATCGCTTCCAGTCCCTCCGTCCCGCTCGCCGCCGCCGTCACTTCGAACCCACCCACCTCCAGCAGCGTCTGGAGATATTTCCGGATGCTCGGCTCGTCATCGATGATCAGTATTTTTTCTTTATCGTCCTGAACTTCCACTTGGACCTTGGACCCCTCACGCATAGCCATACGCCTCAACTTTCGTGGGCAGCAGGAACTTGAATGAGCTTCCACGGCCAAGTTCGCTATCCACCCAGATCTTGCCGTGATGCGCCTGAATCAACCTCTTGGTAATCGCCAGTCCCAATCCCATTCCCGACGAGGACGGATCCACACGCACGAAATCCTCAAATATTTCTTGGTGAAACTCCGCCGCAATCCCCATCCCGGTGTCGGTGACGGAAACCAGCACGCTGTTCGCCTGCGGCCGCCGCGCCGCGCGCCGCTCCTGTGCCGGAGTGATCGGTGAAATCCGGCGCTCCCAGAAATGCGCTCTGGCCTCCAGCTTTACTGTACCACCTGCCGGCGTATGCTTCAGCGCATTGTCCACAAGATTCGTCACGCATTGCTGGATCTTTTGATAATCGAATTTGAATGCCGGCAACTTCTCATCCATCACAACTTCCAAATGCACGTTCGCGCGTCGAAATGTTTCTTTCCAACGCACCACCATGTCGTTCACGCAGTCGCGAATATCGTTGTCTTGGAATTGCAATACCAGCTTTCCACTTTCCAGCGCCGTATAATTTAAGAACGTCGATACCAGGCGCACTAGACGATCGCAGCTCTGCTTCGACTCCTGAAGAATATCCCGCTGCTTCTCCGTCAAACGTCCCAGCGAACCCGAAAGCAAAAGATCGTAATAGCCTTTCATCACCGCCAGCGGAGTTTTCAGTTCGTGCGCCGCCGAACCTAGAAAAACTGTCTTTTGCCGATTCACTTCTTGCAACCGCAGATAGGCCGCCAGCAAATTTCGGTAGGTGACCTCTCTCTCTTGCAGCAGGTCGTGAACCGTTTGCCTCATCTGATCCTGATCCACCGGCGCTTCGGTGGGCGCTGGTTCAGCGAAGATCACCAGCCAGTCCGGCTCCGGCAGCCACCGGATGCGCGCCCGCGCGGGCCCGTCGCTGCATTGAATCTGCAGATTGACTTCCTGCTCCCCGCCTTCCAGTTGTCCGAAAAGTCCCTTCGCATCCACATGCAACACATCGCGGAATACATTCGGCTGCGCTCCATCGGCTACCGCGTCCCATCGAACAGAATCTTGGGCGTGCAAGTTCGCGAAGAGAACTCTCCCGCTGCGGTCCGTTACCAATAGTGGTTTGTCGAGAGAGTCCAGAAGGCTCGACATCAATCCGAACAAAGTCGCCCCGGGCGCTTGGGGCTCGGCGGCGGATACACTTTTACTCAAAACGGCCTCTCAAATCGTCCTCGATCGTGAAGAGTGATGTTGGCAAAGGCCCCGTATGGGTGTCAATGGTAAATGCGTTTACTTGCACTTAAGATGCAAAGAAATGCCCACTTTCGGAAGCCTTGCTCCGTCACTTTGCAGCGTTTGAATCGAGTTCCTTTTTCTCGCTGATAACAATAAACTTAAATCTATCAAATTAAAGCCGGTATAGCACTCGAATTGCTCCGTAATCAGTACTAATACTGGGGTCCTATGGTGGTGTTAATTGAATCCCATAGCTGGGGGCTAGAGATGACGAAATCCAATGGCAATCACGAGGAACGTCGTAAATTCCCGCGGCTACGAGTTCAGGTTCCCCTATTTATTCGCGGCAAGGATAATCTTGGCGTTGAGTTTCTGGAGCTTGCAAAAACACTCGATATCAGCGGCCAAGGCGCAAGGTTGATCGGTCCGCAGTCTTTGTGCCACAACGACGTTGTCCTCCTAACTATACCCGCACCACTCCCAAGGTCTTCCGCGTTCGGTGAATCCGGCACCCCGCCCATCCAAGCGCGTATACGCCGCTTGGAATCCAGTGGCGACATGAAATTAGCGGCTGTTGAGTTCCTAACACCTCTGGAATAGGCCACTTAACGCCGAAATGACACGTGCAGATGCAGTGTATATGCTAAAAGTAGGAATTCGTTTCCTCTCCTCCCCTGCTCAGACAGGTCAAGGGCACCCCCTACAGATACCTTCCAAAACTTCATCCTTACGATTCAGCAACTTACGAACTTCCCCCCGCAAATAAATCCCTTGAGCGTTGGCATTGCCATTGCTATGCTCACCGATGTCCCCGCAGGAGTCACTCAAATAGAACCAGGTAGGTTAGACCTGAAAGAGCACGACTGATACTTTGATGCCCCAGCCATCGGAGTCTAATACCCCGCCGTCGGCCGACGACTCGTTCTTCGACCTTCTTGTCGAGACTCTCGACAATGTCGAGGAGTCCGTCCGTGGAGCTTTTCTCCAGCAGTTCTTCAAAGCCATCGCGCGCATCGACGTCACGCCTGCACAGAGCCTCGACTATTGGCGCCAGATCCTCACGCGCCGCACCGAGCTCTCCGAGAGCATGGGCAAGCGTGTATCTCTGAAAACCGCCATGGTCGACGTTCTCGCCGCCTCCAGTTTCCTGCGCGTGCCTATTCTGATGGAGTATGAGGAATTCAAAAAACTTCAGCTCAACGCGGCCACCGACGCGCTTACCGGTCTTTATAATCGCAGGCTGTTCGAGGAATATTGCGACAAGGAATTCAATCGCGCCAAACGCTACGGCCAGCAGCTCGCCCTTGTGCTGCTCGATCTGCACCGGTTGAAAGAAGTCAACGACCGCTACGGCCACTTGCAAGGCGATCAAATATTGCAGCTCGCCGCAACCACTCTGCGGAAAAATCTGCGCGCTTCTGATTTCGCATTTCGCATCGGCGGAGATGAGTTCGCGCTGCTTCTCCCACAAGCCGATCCCGAGCAAGCCGCGACGCTCTGTGATCGCCTGCGCACTCATTTTGAGTCGGAATGTGCCCCGCTAAAACTCGATACTGCCGTCACCATCGACTATGGAATTGCTGTGTATCCCCAGGATGGCGACACAAAAGAAATTCTTCTTCGTTTGGCCGACAAACGCCTTTATCAACTCAAAAATGCACACCGGGCTCACGTGCGCCCCGTCGATCTGTCCAAGCCGCCTTCGCTTCACACCGAGCCAGCCCCGCAAAAGTCTGCACCGCCGGCGCCGCCCATCAAAACAGCTGCCCCTGTGGGACCATTCTCAGTTCCCTCCGGAACTTCCAAACCGCCGCAGCGTTCCGAGCGCCGTAAATGGGACCGCGTCTCGCTCTCCGGAACTCGCGCCTACGCAGTCATCTCCGGAAATGAAAAGAAAAATGCCACGGTCACGGATCTTTGCACTGGGGGCCTCTCGCTTGTCGTCGACAGCCCGGAAGATTTGCCTTCTTCCTTTTTCGCCGTTCTTCACGTTCCCATTCTCCCGCCGCTGCGCGTCAATCTGCGCAAAATCCATACGCGCAAACTCGACGACGGACGTAGCCACGTTGGTTGCGCTTTCGTGTCGTGATTTTTCGCGCAACGCACTCTTCCTGATCTTTGCCGGGAAATCGCCTAATCGTATTTTTCGAAGCGGATTTGTTTGCGGTCCAGGCCAAACTCATTCTTCAGGATGAAGCGCACTTCGTCTACCATGGCCTTTAACCCGCAGATATAAGCCTTGAAATCGCCGCGGCCCGCGAACAACTTTCGCAAATGCTCCTGCACGTACCCCGTCTCGCCGCGCCAATCCGCGGGAGGCCGGCTCAGCGTCGGAACAAAATGAAATCGCGGATTCGCCGCCGCCCACGCTTCCAGTTCCTCGCGATACAGAATCGTGTCCGGATGCCGCACGCCAAATAATAACCACACATTATGCGACAGCGCTTCGCCCCGCTTCGAAGCGTCCGCAAAAATTTCGGCCAGCATCCCGCGAATCGGCGCGATTCCCGTGCCCGTGGCGATGAACACCAAATCCTGTTCCACCGGTTGCGACACGACGAACGAACCATGCGGCCCCTTCATATTTATGACCGCGTTTGTTTGTAGGTCGCACAAATAATTCGACACGTAGCCGCCCTCCACGCGATTCAGGCACAAATCAAAACGTGAATCGCCCCGCGGCGCGGAAGCAATCGAATAGGGCCGCGCTTCTGGCTCACCGTTGCACGGAACCTCCAGCGACACGAATTGCCCGGCATAAAATTCGAATGCGTCGCCCTCTATGACTTCCCACTCAAAATGTTTGGTCGAAGGCGTCAGCGCAACGACGCGCCGCAGCACGGCGCGGAAATCACGCGGCGGAATGAACGGTCGTGTCGGCATGGGCGAATCGCAAGTTTGTCGCTGCTCAGTTTCCATCATATCGCATCTCATCCCCTCCCGCTTTCGGTCGAACCCGTGCTCAAAGCCCCGATAGCGGGAAACTCAGATTTCGCGTATGATGAGGGTTTGTCCGCGGACCTAGCGACGCGGCCGGGCGATCTATTCACCCGGCAAACACGCACCCCGCAGAAACATCCGGGGCACACAAACCGCGCAGACCGGTCCTGACGGACGGGAGCCATCATGAAAGAAGGAATCCATCCCGATTACCATGCCGTAAAGGTGCATTGCGCCTGCGGCAGCACGTTTGAAACGCGCTCGACGCACAAAGGCGAGCTCATCCGCGTGGAAATCTGTTCGAGCTGCCACCCGTTCTTCACCGGCAAGCAAAAGCTGATCGACACAGCGGGGCGCGTCGAACGCTTCCAGCGCAAATACGCCGACGCAGCTGCTAAAAAGAAATCGTAACTCTCGAAGCGATTCGCCCCGCGCCAGTCGCGCGCGCGGTCTTTTTTGATGTTTGATGCTGCCGCACCCGTTGAAAATTCAGCGTCTTGACACTTCGGGAAGCCAGCCTTTAGCATCATCAAGTTCCTCGTGTGCCGGTGTAGCTCAGTGGTAGAGCGAGGGTCTCATAATCCCTAGGTCGGGGGTTCGATTCCCCCCGCCGGCACCATACCCATTTTCCATTTTGTCCAGCGCGTAAGATCTCGCAGCACGTAAGCAGCGTGCCCGCAAAGCCACCGCCTGCCTCCCGCGCTGTTCTTTCCCCGCCGCAAGAAAACGTCGGAAGCCATCGGGCGAGCCGCAGCGTGTCCGGGCCCTCTGACTTTCTTCATTGAATGAGCAATTGTATACACTGTATAATATCGCTCACTTGGGCCGTTTGCGAACGCCCCGAGAAACACAAAGTCTGTGAGCCTTTGCAGACAACCAGCCAGGACACACATCTGGACGCCCTGGCGGATATGGCGGGGCGTTATTATGAAAATCCTCTCGTGGATTGCGACGCCGCGGTTCTCGAATACCTCGAAAAATTGTTGCGCGACGAAGGCAGCGAGGTTTCCACCGTGCTTTATGAAAACCCAGCTTGTGCCGCGCGCGCGATCGAAATGGCTCGCGCCCAGCAGTTCGATGCCGCCTTCGTCGACTTCCGCATGCCGAGCCTCAGCGGCGTCGAATTATGCGCGCAAATCAAGCGCCTCTCGCCTCACACGCGGACAATCCTCATGAGCACTCCCATTCCGCCCGAGGGCCGCGCGCAACTGCTCTCGCAGGGCGTGACGAGCGAATTCTTCGTCGAGCCTTCCGCGCTGCGAAATCTTCGCGACGCCCTGGGATTAAAATCGCGGGAACGTGAAGATGCTTATACCTCCCTCGAAAAGCCCCGCGGAAGCAATATTCAGGCTCTCTTGTACTAACCGCAAATCTGTACGCACAGTGGCTTAGCTTTTGCATCACGCGCTCTTCTCACAAGAATTTCCCGCCAGATTCGGATAGTGCGCCGTCATCCGCTTAGGGTAGACTAATTTAGCGTGCGCGTGCGGCTTTCGAGTGGTCTTTACCTGCAAACTTCGATCGGACTTTCGCGGCGTAACAATTTCGGGCGACATTCTCCTTCCTCTGCGCTCGTCGGGCTAAGACGCGTGGCCCTGCGGAATCATCTGCTTATTTTTTTGTTCTGCGTCCTGGCCGCCGCGATTTTCACTCTCCCGGCTTCTCTCTCGCTGGCCTCCGCGCTGCTTGGCTATCCCGGAGACAATTACCAGCACGCATGGTTCCTGTGGTATTTCGCCAAAGCCGTGGCCTCCGGGCATAACCCGTTTTATACGCACCTGCTTTTTTATCCAGCGTCCGCGAATCTGGCATGGAGCACTCTCGATCCTCTCGCTGGAGTTATAGCTTTGCCGCTGAGCCTGATCGCGGGCCCCGTGATTGCGTACAATTTGTCGCTGATTTTGCAACTCGCATTGGCGGCGTTTTTCGCGCGATTGTTGTGTCTCAGGATTTGCCGCAACGAAACGGCGGCGATCTTCGGCGGAATCGCATTCGGGCTTGGCCCCTTTCTCCTTGCTCATGCGCTCGGGCACTTGAGCCTCGTCACCGCTTTTCCGATTCCGCTCTACGTCCTAGCCTTGAATAATTTGCTTCGGAAAGAAGCTCCGTCCTGGAAAGAGGGCATTCTTGTGGGCCTCGCATTGCTTCTGACGGCTCTCGCGCACTACAACTACGCGGTATTTTGCATCCTGTTTACCGCCGTGCTCCTCGCCGTCGATCTTGCCCTCGATGGCCTGGTATTGCTCAAGAGAACGTGGCTGGCCCTCGCTGTCGCGTCTGCAACTTTCGTTGTCACGTTCTCCCCGTTGCTTGTCATGCTGCTCGGAAATCGCGCGGACGTGCCCGGCCCTCGGACAATAGAGCACGTGACGCAGTATTCCGCTGATGCGCTCGGTTTTCTGATACCCAGCTGGAATAACGTCCTCTTTGGACCGTTCGCGCACGGCCTCGATCCCAAAATTTTCGTTGCCGGTTTCGAAGGCACCGTGTACGCGGGACCAATTGTGCTTCTGCTCGCCGCGGTTGCCATCACCAAGGGACGCGCAAAGCAGCCGCGATGGGTAATGCGTGCGGCAGTCGCAGCCGTCATTTTTTATCTGTTGTCTTTGGGGCCTCGGATTCGATTTCTCGGCAGACTCACCTCAATCCCCGGCCCGGCTGCACTGCTCTATCATTTTCGATCCGCGCGTTTCGTTTCAGTTCCCGCGCGCTTCGACCTCATCGTGCTGCTGTGCCTCGCCATCTTGAGCGCCATCGGTCTGGCATGGTGCCTCGACAGTCTGCGGCGAAACTGGCACCGAGGTGCGCTGGTTTTTACCGCAAGCGCTCTGCTGATCCTCGAATCGCTGACCGTGCCATTTCCCAAGTCCTCCATCGTCGATCCCGCCGCCCCTCCGGACGCAATTGGCCCCGTTCAAAGCTGCGCGTTACCCGCAAGCATTCAGCGCGGCGCGGTACTCACGTTTCCTTTGCAACAGTGGCCATACATTCAGAAGGCCATGTGGATGCAGCTCGGCGATCGTGGACGCTACGCCCTCGTCGATGGCTACTTATCGTATGTTCCCCGCGACGTCTGGCACGAGTTTTACGATCTCCCGCTTCTCCGCTCCTTGATGTCGCTGCAAGGCACCTATCACACGCCGATCAATCCCGCTGCGGACCGCCCATCCCTGCCTGCGACCATTCGCCAACTCAATCTTTCCACCATTGTGGTCTTTGATTCGCCCGAGCATGATGCGGCGGTTCGCTATCTCAACGCGACACTTGGCCATCCCGGCCTGAATGCCGGCAGTTGCACCGTTTTCGCTCTCCCACCGCAAAACGCCGCCCCAAAAATCCTGCCCTCGCATCTCCCTGCCAATATGGCCAATATGGATTGAATCCGATTGCGCCAGCCTCCTCGACACGAGCTATAACGCCAGCTATAAAATGAAGTTAAGCTCGGAGCTTTAGGCCGTTAGCCGAATCAAGAATCTGATGCGTGGTCAGCCGTGCGGAAAGGATTACACGTGGATTCCAAAACGCAGTCGCTGCTCGAAGATGCCTCACGCCGCTCGCTCCATTACCTGAAAACAATCGAAGAGCGTCGCGTTTTCCCATCGCCCGAAGATCTCGCCAACCTCGCAAAATGGGACGCGCAACTTCCGGCAAATCCAACCGATCCCTCGGATGTGCTCGCGCTGCTCGATGACGTTGGCTCGCCCACAACCGTCGCCACCGCCGGCCCGCGTTATTTCGGCTTTGTCACGGGAGGCGCGCTCCCCATCACCGTTGCCGCGAATTGGCTTGCCTGTGCTTGGGATCAATGCGCCGGACTGGAAGTCCTTTCGCCCGCCGCTTCAGTCCTCGAAGCAGTGGCCCTGAAATGGCTCGTGCAACTTTTCGGTTTGCCGCCCGGCACGGCCGGCGGTTTCGTCACCGGCGCCACCACAGCGAACTTCACCGCGCTTGCCGCGGCGCGTCACGCTGTACTCGCACAGGCTGGTTGGGACGTCGAGGCAAAGGGCCTCTTCGGCGCGCCGCCCATCACCGTAATCGTCGGCGAAGAAGTCCACGTCAGCGCGCTCAAGGCGCTCGCCATGCTTGGGCTCGGCCGCGAACGCATTGTGCAAGTGAAGGCAGACGATCAGGGCCGTATACGCGCGGATGCACTCCCGAAAATCGCTGGCCCGACCATCGTTTGTCTTCAGGCTGGCAACGTGAATTCAGGCGCATTCGACCCCGCAACGGAAATCTGCCGCGCCGCGCACGCTGCGGGCGCATGGGTCCATGTAGACGCCGCATTCGGTCTATGGGCTGCCGCGGCCCCCTCTCGCGCTCACCTCTTGCGCGGAGTCGCCGACGCGGATTCCTGGGCCACCGACACACACAAATGGCTCAACGTCCCATACGATTCGGGAATTGCTTTCGTGCGCAACCCCGAACATCTGCGCGCCGCCATGTCCGTAAATGCCGCCTATCTTCTGCGCGGAGAGAAACGCGAGCCAAATCAATTCACTCCGGAGATGTCCCGCCGGGCCCGCGGCGTGGAAATATGGGCTGCTCTGCGCTCCCTGGGCCGCTCCGGCCTCGCCGATTTGGTTGAACGCACATGTCAATACGCAACGCGGTTCGCTGAAGGTCTTCGTGTAGCAGGCTACGAAATCCTGAATGAAGTCAACCTCAACCAGGTTCTCGTCTCGTTTGGCAGTGACGACAAAACTCGCCACACCATCGCCGCGCTCCAGCGCGAAGGCACTTGCTGGTGCGGCGGCACCATCTGGCACGGACGCGCCGCCATGCGCATTAGCGTCTCTTCATGGGCCACCACGCCCGCCGACGTCGAGCGAAGTCTCGGCGCGATCCTCCGCGTTGCGGCCGGCGCAGCCCTCGGCGCTTAACGCACAATCCGTTGCTGTCTTTTACTTTGTCGAGATGGAAAGGTTAATTTCGATATCGCGGCGATCGTCAAAGCTGGAGATGGTGCGGCTGGCCGATTTGTGATGCTTGTATTCGGCGTGGATTTGGAAATCGACGTTGGGGTCGAGTCCGGTAAAGCGGTAATGGCCGGCCGAGTCGGCGATGTATGTCCGCACTGTGTGCGTCTTTTTGTTAAGCAAATAGACCACGCCGGTCGGAATCGGGTTGTCGTCGTGATCCAGAACGCTGCCGTGAACCGTGCGCAACTGGGAACGGTCGCGCTCGCTCTGCGCCCGCACGTTTGCAGCCGAAACCGCCGTGATCGCCAGCAGCAGCATTAGGGAAGGCGCAATCTGACTTTTCCTCAATGGTCTTCTCCTCCGACCGGTACCATGCAGAAACCAGTAGTCCGGGCTTGTACACTCAACCTGTATACGTAATTATGATGGTAGCAGACACGGAAAGAGATGCAGCGGGGCTTTATTCCTCAGGCTCTTCGTCCTCTGATTCATCCTCGTCTTCGTCAAGTTCATCTCCGTCGTCTGCGGCCACCAGTTCTTCTTCCTCTTCGTCTTCGTCTTCGTCCGCGATCACGTTCAGGTGGACAGGATGGACCTGCAGCACCTCCAGTTCCACATCGCACTCCGGGCAAGTGAGGATTTCGCCTTCTTCGACTTCATCCTCGTCCACGTCAATTTCGGCGTCGCATTCCGGGCATCTCACCACGGGCCATTCTCCTTCGCAGCGTAATTCCGCAACCGAGAGCGTATTATATAACGTCCGTGTCAAGCAATAATCCTGCGAGGGAGCGTTCGTGACAGACGACAGGCAATATCCCGAGCGTCCCATAATCGCCGTCGGCGGAGTCGTCGTTTCCGGTGCGCGTGCGCTCCTCATTCGCAGGGCGCAGCCGCCTCTCGAGGGGCGCTGGTCCATTCCCGGCGGGATCCTCGAGCTCGGCGAAACCATCGCGCAGGCCATTGAGCGCGAACTTATGGAAGAAACTCGCGTCCAGGTCCTCCCTCTCGAATTGATTGAGATTTATGAGAAAGTCCTGCGCCTTCCCAATCAGCCACCGCAATATCATTTCGTGATTTTGGATTATCTTTGCGAGCTAAAGGGCGGGAACGCGCAGGCGGGAAGCGATGTCACGGAAGTCGCGTGGTCCACCGAAGACGAACTCGATCGTTTTAATCTCACCACGGAAGCCAGGCGCGTCGTCAAACGCGCCTTCGCCATGGCCCGCGAACGCCACCGCGCCGCTCACAGCTAGCCGTTTGTCCTTCGGCACGTTGTTGAAGAGTTCAGTTTCTCAGGAGGACCAGTCAGTTTTGTGCCTCCCGCCACAGGCAGGCTCGACGCCGCCTACCGTGCGTTGCATTGCTCTTCGAAGTGAGTATGGATCATTTCTGATACCCCACCTGCTCGAAGGCCCACGTAATTTCGAAACGACTCCGTGTAGCCCTCGGAAATGCAGAGCATGACAGTATTGGAACTCAGCCAGACGACCTTTGTATTTTGGAGATATTGTCCGTCCAGGACTAATTCTTTGTCAGAGTATCCCTTAGCTTCGAGGTGTGCGTAAATTCTGGTGAAATCGGCAGCAGCAGGTCCTAGTGCGTAATTCGTCTCAACCGTCAAGAACACATCGGGATTAGGTGAATTTATCCGATCGACTTTATCTGGCTTGCCACATCCTGCAATGATGTCAAGCTCCACCAACAATGCTACAAAACACCAGGGACTTTTCATTGGCATCCGTTTGCGGCCAGTGCGTTGCTCCGAACCACTTGTGCAGCCGCCACTTTGCCTTCGGTTTTTCAGGAGGCCGGGGCTTTAGCCCCTGAAGCCTTATCTAATTCTCAGCAACCTGCTAGCCGAAAGAACAATTCATCAGCGAGCCCGTTCCGAAGTTCGCGACGCTACCCAGCCCAAAAGAGTTCCCGCCGACACCCGGAATGGAAAGATGCCATACAGCGTGTCAGAGACTGAATGCGAGTGTCGATCAATGGCCGTAAACACCTGCAGGCAAAAAGCCACGGTCAAAGTCAGCGCCAACCAACCCGGCCACACCACCGGCCTGTAGAACCATCCCCATTCACGGAACCATTTGGCTTTCACTCGCGCCTCTTCACGTCATTCGCTGATTGAAATTTCCCTGTTGAAATGTGAGGGCGTGATACGTCAGTGGACGTTGGGCACATAGGAATAGATTTCGTCGACGATCCAATAATTCGTCAGCAGGATTGCAAACAGCGTTCCCGTCAGCCACAGAACCCAGCGCCAGCGATGCCAAAGATCGCGAAAAGATGAATGCTGCAGTGGAACGTCGGCGACATAAGCGGCGCAGTAACAAAGATTCGCCAGCGCGGCAAAACCCAGCAGCGCCCCGAGTGAGGACCACATGAACGCGGGGCGAAAATGCGGCCACGTCCCAACAATCCAAATCAGCACGACTGCCACGAGCAGAAAATTGTAAATGATACGCCGCCGCTCCCAGTAACCCACGGCGTCGCTAAGAATGCCGCGCAGCTCGACCGGCTGTGAAGACGGAAGCGAATCGTGTCTATTCATGTCCAACCTCCGCGGCAGAATTGCTATGAATCACTCCCTAGTGTCGCGTAACCGAGAAAGGTGACCCATGGTTGCGTCAGGGCACGGTTTTAACCGTGCCGGTCAAGCCGAAGAGGAAAAAGGGCTTCAGCCCCTGAGGCAGGGTTTGTTGCTCCAAAGTTGATGTGTCCCGATCCTGGAAACGCAACCCTAGTTGATCTGGCTGATGATCCAGACATTTGCCAACGCAACAGCCAAGAGCGTCCCCGCGAGCCACAACATCCAGCGCCGCCGACGCCACAAATCCCTGAAGGACGAGAACTGGACGAAAACGTCGAGGCAATACACCACGGAATACAGAACGTTCGCGAGCGGCGCCATAACAAAAAGCGCGAGGGCTCCCTGCCAGGTAAAAATAACGCCTCCAAGGCCAAACGGCACAGCCCAGATGACGACCACGGCGGCAAGAATCAGGTTATAGGGGACGCGGCGAAGTTCCCAAAAACGGATGGCATCGTCAAGGATTCCGCGCAACTCATCACTCTGCAGATACTGAACCGGTTCTGGTGTGTTCATGCGCCTCGCTCCGCCGTGAAATGAACTGCAAAGCCGGGCCTATTTTGAATAAGTGTCGGTTGCCTGACTGGAAAGATCTCGCACCGAAATATCGATGCCGGCGATTTTGATGACTTGAAAATCGAGGCTTACCTGGTCTCCGGGTCTTGCGCTCGGTCCATACATCACCTCCAAGTGCGTTGGAGTCAGCCACTTCATCTTCAGATTCATCGTCGCATACTGATGAGAGAAGCCCAATATCTCCGTCCGAGGCTGTGACCCCTTGATCCACTTCAGGTCGACAGTTTCTGCATCGTAGGCGTTTCCGGGGCCACTCCACTGTTGACTGCGAGCCGTCGCGAGCCACAGCCCATCTGGAGATCGGACCTCTTCCTTCCAAGTCGTCGCGGGGCCACAGCCGACTGCTAAGAGGCAGGCTCCAAGGATTACCAGCGAAATCGCCTTGTAACAAATGTTTGAGGCCACTTGCGACCGCCTATCCCGTGATTCAAGTCGTGACCGTAAATCAACTCACGATTGCGTTCGCAGCGCGCGCGGCGGGAATGCGCCCAAATCTCCGATCCCTCGCGCGAAATTCCCGCACCGCATTTTCCAAATCTTCCGCGCCGAATTCCGGCCACATGCGCTCGGTGAAGTGCAGTTCCGCATAAGCACATTCCCACAGCATAAAATCGCTCAGCCGCTGTTCTCCACCCGTGCGGATCAGCAAATCCACATCCGGGGAAGCATCCGGCGCATTCGTCACTTGCCCAACGCGCCGCGAAAATTCCTCCTGCGTCACTTCTGTGCTCGACATCATCCAGCACGCCGCCCGCAGCATCGCCTCCCGCGCCGAATAATCCACGGCGATTCGCAGGTCGAGTCCATCATGTTCAGCGGTCGCTGTCTCCACTGCCTCAATCGCCTCCACCAGCGCGCTCGGCAAACGGTCGCGTCTGCCAATCACGCTGATGCGCACATCGTGCTCCGCCGCGCGCAGCGCCTGCGCAAAAAAATAAGTCTCGAGTAAACCAAAAAGCGATCCCACTTCGTTGGGATGCCTCTGCCAATTATTCGCCGAGAACGCAAAGAGCGTCAGCGTGTCGATGCCCATCGCCGGCGCCGCTCCCACCACGCGGCGAACAGCCTCGACTCCCGCGCGGTGTCCCGCCGAACGCCCCAAGCCCCGTGCTTCCGCCCAGCGTCCGTTCCCATCCATTAAAATCGCCACATGCAATCCTTGCGGCGGAACAATGTACAAAGTACTTTCGACCATAAAGTCACCGGGCAAAATTTTTTGCCTCTCCTATCCTTCCCGCGTCGCGCGGATCAACGCTTCCATATGATCCAGGTAATGCTCTAAAGCGCGCCGCCCCGGCGTAGTCAAACGGAACTCCGTCTTCGGCAGCCGCCCCGCAAAAGATTTTGTGCACGCAATGTAGCCCGCATCTTCCAGCTTGCGCGCGTGCACGCTTAAATTTCCGTCGCTCGCGCCCACCAGCTTCTTCAATTCGTTGAAGCTCAGCGTCGCGTTCACCGCCAGCGCGCTGATGATTCCCAGCCGCGTCCGCTCGTGAATGATCCGGTCGAGAGAACGCGCGGCTTCCTCCGCCGGCCGGGTTCGCACCGTCTCCAGTTCCTGCCGTTCTGACTTCGCTTCGCGCGATGCGCGCATTGCCGCCGATTTACCCACCGTAACTCCTCGCAATCACTGTCCCGAACACTATGTGAAATCCTCCGAACCCAATTGCCAGCAGAGCGTCGCTCCATGCTGCAGGACAGAAAAACGCCACTGTCCCCAGCACCATGAAGCACAATCCCATGAACGGCACCACGCGGATCGAAAATGCCCCGCCCGTCACAACGCCCGTCCCATAGAGCAGCAGCCACGTCGCCGGAATCGTCGCGACAAATCCCGAGTGATACAGAACGTACGTCAGAATGGCTCCAACGAAAATCGGCGGCACAAAACTGAGCGCGAACTTGCGCCCCGGCCCGGTCAGCAGCGAATCGTGCGCCCGCCTCGCCTTGCTCAGCGTGCTCCATCCGGCTATCGCCATCGCGATTGCCGCTTCAATCAGCCACACGATGAGCCACGCCTCGGGGCTCACTTGCCGCGACGCCACCACTGACGCTCCCAGCGCCGTGATTCCCAGCGCCACTCCGCCCCAGCCCGGAACGGCCGTAAACGACCCGGCCCGCTCCATCGTTTCCCGAATGAAGCGCAGATTCTCCCGCGCGTGGTCGTCAATCGCGACCGGTGCATCGGTACGGCGCAGCGGATCCGTCGAACGCATAACCAAAGCCTAGCATAAAATCACATTCTGTCAAGTACTTTGTGAAACAAAGTAAAACCGCCCCGGCCCTTCGAAAATCTCTTGTTGCATCCACGCCTGCCGGACTATCCTTCCCCGTTTATTCCCGCTAACTCAAAGAGGAGGATTCATCATGAAGCGTTTTCTGGTTTGCGCCATCGTCGCCGCTTGCATGCCCCTTGCCGCCGGCGCCCAAGCATCCAACCCCGTCTCCGACACGGTGAAAAAAATCGTGGCCCAGCGTGCGAAAATCTTGACCGCCGCCGCCGAAGAGATGCCCGCGGATAAATACAATT
The DNA here is from genome assembly GCA_963757905.1 of uncultured Acidobacteriota bacterium. Classification (GTDB taxonomy): domain Bacteria; phylum Acidobacteriota; class Terriglobia; order Acidiferrales; family UBA7541; genus DAHUXN01. The sequence continues at coordinate 714,943 of CAVWSV010000007.1, forward strand.
TCAAACCCACGCCCGCGCAGATGACTTTCGCCCACCTGATCATGCACTTGCAGGGTTCGAACTTCGGTTTGTGTTCCGCGATCTCCGGAACGAAGCCTGCCGAGAGTCCGAGAGTCTCCGACACGGACGGGAAGGACAAGCTGGTCGCCGCATTGAAAGCGTCATTCGATTTTTGCAACGATGCTCTGGCGAAGATCGACGATTCCAAACTCGGCGAATCCGTTCCGTTTTTCCGTGGATCTCAACCGCGCGCGGCAGTGATGATCACGCTCACCAATGATTTGTTCGACCATTACAGCCAAGCGGCCATGTACCTGCGCCTCAACGGACTGCTTCCGCCGACCGCGCAGCGACAGCCCATGAACATGAAGAAGAACATGAAATAGTTCAGCCGCGTCCAGATTCCACGGTGAACTATCGCTTCTGGACTATTTTGCCTGTCGCGGATAGCGTCCCGCGAGCGCGTTCCAGCGAATTCTGAAAAGGTCCACGAACATTCGCGCGCTGTCGCGCACTACGTGGACCTTCGTCGCTGCGTCGTGCGCCCACCGCACCGGCACTTCGGTGGCTCGCAAACCGTGCCTCTGCGCCAGGAACAATATCTCCGGATCGAATCCAAAATCCTCGATCCGTTGCTGCTCGAAAATAATTCGCGTCTCGGGCAGCGCAAACGCTTTGAATCCGCACTGCGTGTCTTTGAACCGCACGCCCGTAAATAAACGCACCATCCAGTTGAACAAGATGCCTGCCAGTTCCCGCATGCGCGATTGATGTACCGCAATCAGTGTGCGATCCATGGCGCGCGACCCGATAGCGACATCCGCCGCTTCCAGCGCTTCCAGCAATTTCGCGGCTTCCTCGATCGGCGCGGATAGGTCCGCATCCGTGAACAGTGCCACGCGCCCGCGCGCTTCGAGCATCCCGTGCCGCACGCTGTAGCCTTTGCCGCGATTTTGTCCGTTCGACACCAGCCGCAGCTCCGGCATCTCCGCGCTCATTTTGCTGACAACTTCCGCGGTGCCGTCGCTCGATCCGTCGTCCACCACAATCACTTCGCACGCTGGATGGATGCCGCACACATATTCATGCACGCGTTCGAGCGTCCGCGGCAAGCGGCGCTCCTCGTTGTACGCGGGAATCACGATGGAAAGATCGACCAGTGCGGTCATCGTACGGTCATTCGGCGGAAGCGGCGGGCCAGCCATGCTCGCCCTGCAGCGGCACGAATTGGCACAGGAAGAGTTGCTCTTGCACAATCTGGCCGCCGGATTTGCGGATGCGCGTCAGCATTTGCCGATCGCTTTTCCCCACGGGAATCACCATCCGTCCGCCTTCCGCGAGCTGTTCGACTAACGGGGCAGGAACCTGCGGTGCTGCCGCCGCAACGAGAATCGCATCGAACGGCGCGCCTTCGGACCATCCATGCGTCCCGTCGCCTGTGACCACGAGAACATTGGTGTAACCCAGTTTCGCCAACCGTTCTCGCGCCGCGTCCGCAAGCGGCGTCCGCGCTTCGATCGTAATCACTTCGCGCGCCAGCTCCCCCAAAATCGCCGCTTGATACCCTGATCCCGCGCCAATTTCGAGCACTCGCTCGTGCCCTTCCAATTCCAGCGCCTCCGTCATCGCCGCCACCATGTACGGCTGCGAAATCGTTTGACGTTCCCCAATCGGCACCGGCTCATCATTGTACGCACGCGCCGCCATCTCCTCCGGCACGAATAAGTGACGTGGCACGCGCTCCATCGCCGCCAGCACTCTCGGCGAACGAATCCCGCGCTTGCGAATCTGCTCCGCCACCATCAGCATCCGCTGCGATTCCCAATCCGGAATAGTTCCCGCGCCCGTATCGACACCTCGAAACGATTTGGCCCGACGTCACTTCGCAGAGATCTGTTTAAGCAACTCGCGCACCGCCGCGTACAGTTGGACGTCGTGGTCCGTGTAGCTCTCTCCCATCGGCCGTTTCACCAAAAAATCCACCGGACGCGGATGCATTTCCATCGGCGTGCCATCGGCGGCGTTGACTCGTATGAACGGCAACCGCAAAAACGACCCATCAATCAGCCGCGTCCCCGACGTGTAAATGATCCACCCCGCCGTCGGCTCGCCCACCACTTTTCCCAGCTTCATCGAACGATACCCCTCGGTGAAATCCTCCGCGTCGGAAAGCGATTGCTGGTTCGTCACCAAAATTGTGGGGAGCTCCAGCGAACGCTGCCCAAGTTCCGAGCGCGCTGGCGCCGTCGGAAAATCGCGTGGCGTCATCGACAGATACGGCCTTCGTGACAGCACGTCCAGCGCATACGCATTCACGAACCCGCCCGTATTGCTGCGAATGTCGATCACCACGCCCTCGCGCGAACGGTTCTGCGTATCCAAATCGAGATAAAAGTTTTGCAGCGAATTCTCCGACATATCCGGAATATGAACGTACCCCAGTTTCCCGCCGCTGATTTTCTCCACGTACGCGCGATTGCGCTCGACCCATTGACGGTAAAGCAGTCCCTTTTCATTCGAAGTCGCAATCGGTTGCACGACCACCGTGCGCGCATCCGCGCCATCTGCGGAGGACGCCGTCGTCAACGCCACGCGCTTGCCGATTTTGTATTCGAGCAACGCGTCCAAATTCGTATGCGCACCTATCGCGTGGCCATCAACTGCGGTCAGATAATCCCCGGCCTTGATTCCGCCCGCAAGCGACGCGGGACCAAGAGGAAGAATGTTCGTCACGCGCAGATGGCCGTCGTGCTCATATTCGGCGCGGTCGAAATCCATTCCCAGCTTTCCGACCACGGGCGCTGGCCGCTCGGGACCCGAAATCCCCAAATGCGATCCATTCAATTCTCCAAGCATCAGCGATATCAGCCGCCGTACTTCGTCCGGATTCGCCGCCGCTTCCACGCGCGGCTCGTATTCGCTGCGCACCTCATCCCAATTCGCGCCATTGTGATTCGGGTCGAAATAGAAATCGCGCAGATACGTCCATGCCTCGTCGAACATCTCCACTTTCTCTCGCGCGAAATCCACATCCATCTCGGCGGTCACCGCCAAAGGTTTCTCTGCGTGCGTGGCCACGGTCGCAATTTGAATCTTGCCGCGGTCGAGATAATAAATTTCCTTCCCGTCCGGAGAAAATTGCGCGTCGTCCTTCGGCCCCGGCGTTGAAGTCAGTTGCCGCGCCACCCGCGGCTCTTTCGCCAGCTCATCCAGCGAATATAAGTACAGGTTCTGTTGCCCCGCCACCGTAGCCGTCAGCAACAACCATTTGCCATCCGGGCTGATGACGGATGTCCCCGCATCGAGTCCTATGGGCAGCAGCGAAACCCGTTCGCGAAGGCCGTTCCAGTCGATCATCACCGGCTTTGCTGGCGCCGCGCTTGCTTTCCCCGCCGCCTCCGTCGGTGCCCCTTTTGCATTTCCTGTCGGAGTCTTTGGCGTTTCCTTGAACAAATCGCGGAATTCATCTTCGCGGAATTTTGGCGCGTGCGGAATCAAGTCCACGCGCGCGATCTGCCCCATTTCCGTCCGTTGACGCGCGTTGAAAAGCACATACGTGCCATCGGGACTCCACGTCACCGATCCACTGAAAGCGTCGGGCAGAAAACTCAGGGGACGTGTCTCTCCGCCCGCCACTGGAACGGCCCAGATATTCCGGAACAAATTATCCGCGATGTCTATGTACGCGATCCATTTCCCGTCCGGTGACCAAACCAGCGGCCCCTCGGTTTCAAACGGCGGACGCCCGAAATGTCCGCTCGCAATCGCGTACTCCTGCTTCGTTTCCAAATCCATCACTCGCAGTTCATGCCCGCCGCGCTCAAACGCGAGCATTTTGCCGTCAGGCGAAAATCGCGGCGCTGCATCCGCTCCAGCACCGTGCGTCAGCCGCGTTTCCTTGCTGGTCGCAAAATCGTAAAGAAAAAGATGCGGCACGCCGTCGCGGTCCGACACATAAACTAATCGTCGACTGTCCGGCGCCCAGCGTACTTGCGATTCCTCCGCCGGAGTGAACGTCACGCGCATCGCGTCGCCGCCATCCTTCGCCGATGCGGCAAACACTTCGCCATGCGTCACGAACGCCACTTTTTTGCCATCCGGCGAAAGCGCCAGATCCTCGATGTGATCCGTCAGCCGCAAATGCTCCACCGCCGGACCCGCCGGAATTCCGCGTCTCGTGATGGGCACTTCGTTCACCCGGCTCGTCCTCGTGTCGAGCTTCCAAATCCCAAAATGCCGCTCAAACACAATCGTCCGCCCATCAGCCGAAATCGCTGGCCACAGCACGCGTCCTGTTTTGAACTGCGTCACCTCGTGCGCTTTCCCGCCAGGCGCTTGCGCCCAAATATTTTGCGCGCCGCTGCGGTCGGAAACGTAATACAGCTCCCGTCCATCGGCGTTCCACATCGGCCACAAATCCTTCGCCGACCCGTCCGTCACCGCTCCGTACTTCGGCGTCGCTCCGTCGTGCACCAGCCAAATCTCCGATTCATCCAGGTGGCTGTGCCCTTTGCGCCACCACTGCTCGGAAACAATTCCTCGCGCGGTGATGGCTATCGTCTTTCCATCCGGCGCCGGCGCCGCGAAATATTCATTCGCGTAACGGTCGGCGGCAACCGCCATCGGCGTTCCACCCTCCACGCTCACGCGATACACGTCGTTCATGTAGGAAATATCGTGGTTCGTCGACGAAAAATAAATCCACTTGCCGTCGCGCGACCATCCATCCACGCCGTCAGGCGCGTCGTCATAAGTCAGGCGGATTACCTGGCCGGTGGCAATCGTCAAAACATAAATGTCGCCAATCCCGCCGCGCGCTGAAACGTACGCCAGACGCGCGCCGTCCGGAGAATAGAGCGGCCGCGAATCCGTCGCGTCATCGGCCACCAGCAGTCGCGCTTCGCCGCCGGCTGCAGGCACGGTCCAAATATCGCCGCCTGATACAAACGCAATTTCCTTCCCATCCGGCGACACGCCCGGCTCGCTATACGCCGGGCGGGCTTTTTCCGTCGACGCGGACGCGCTCGCGTGCCCCTGATATGTCTTCGTAGCAGGCGTCGCAATCGATGCAGTCAGCAGTCCCGCCAAAACCGGCAACAGAATCCTGGTTACTTTTGGTATCTCACATCTCGTCATTCCACACCTCGCCTCACAACGTGCGCGCAAAAATTGAAAAACGGGATTCCTTCGCGGATCTCACGGTCGCGGATTATAGCACCGGCTCAGGCAGGCTGTAGGTGGCGCTCCCACGCGCGCGTCTCGAGGATTTCCTCGATCTGCGCCAGCGCAAAATCAATTTCATCCTCGCGATTATAAAAATGCGGAGACAGCCGCACTCCCGCGCCCGGCCGGTAATCCACCATGATCTCGCGTGCAATCAATTCGTTCTTTACTTCCTGCGCATGCGGACACTCGACTGAAACAGTCCCGGCGCGCTCGGCGGCGTCGCGCGGCGTGTTCACGCGCCAGCCGCGTTTCGCCGCGCCCTCAATCAGCCGCGCTGTCTGCTGCATCGATTTCTTCCGGATTTTCTCCACGCCGATTTTGCCGATGATTTCCAGTCCCGGCTGGCAAGCATAAAGCGCCGGAACGTGCGGCGTGCCATTCAAGAAGCGATACGAGTCCTCGCGCGCCTCCTGCGGCCCAATCTCAAAATTGAACGGCCGCTGGTGCGCCAGCCATCCCGTCAGCGTCGGCGTAAGTTTCTTCCGCAAGTCCGGCCGCACGTAAAGATAAGCCACGCCCGGCCCGCCGCACAGCCATTTCAGCACGCCGCCCACGGCAAAATCCGTTTCGAGTTCGCGCACATTCACGGGAACCGTTCCCGCCGCTTGAAAACAGTCCAAAATCACGTGCGCGCCCACTTTATGCGCTCGCTCGATAATCGCTTTCGCGTCCACAATCGTCGCGCTGCGGAAAAGCACCAGCGAAATCGGCACCAGTAGAGTGGTCTCGTCAATCGCCGCCAGAAAACGCTCGAGCGGCAAATGAATTCCATCCTTGCTCTTCAGCAGCTCCACGCGCGCACCGCGCCGTCGCTGCTCCATATAAAAATAAACAATTGAAGGAAATTCCAGATCCACCAGCACCACTTTGTTGCGCGGCCCGGAAAAATCGAAACACGACGAAATCACCGCCTGCGTGATCGTCACATTCTGGTGCAGCGAAATTTCTCCCGCGTCCGCGCCAATGATCGTGCCGACCTTGTCTCCCGCTGACACGGCCATTTCCCACCAGCCCTCTTCCCACGCGCGCACGCCTCGCGTGGCCCACGACTCCGCATAATCGTGGACGCGTTCATAGACCGCCCGCGGCATCGCTCCGAGCGAGTTGCTGATCAGGTAAGTCGTGTGCTCCAAAATCGGAAACTCGTCCCGCCACTTCAACAATTCATCCATGAACATTCCCTCGCCGTTTCGCTGAGGTTCAGGCGCAATTACCTTGCCCGCCATCGTATCAGAACCGCTTGAAATTGCACCTCGCCGCTTCTTCGTCTAGGATGGGGCCTCGCGTCATTGCGAAGCGCGAAAAAAGAATATGCGAAATCCTTTGGAAGTTTATATTCGAGCCGACGTCAATGGCCTGCGCTCTCTGGGACTCCGGTCGGCTATGCGAATCCTCGCACTGCGAAAGCCACATGCTTTTTTCGCATGCACGGTCGCAGTTGGCCTTTGTGCGCTCCTTGCTAGCTGCGGCGGCAGCACCATTCATTCGCCCAACCAGCCCGTCAGCCTGACCGTCTCCGCCGCCATCAGCTTGAAAGAGCCTCTCGACGCCTTCGCGCAAAATTACAACCGACAGCATCCCGATGTTCGCGTCGTCTGCAACTACGGCGCTTCCGGCACGCTTCAGCAGCAGATCGAGCAGGGCGCTCCCGTCGACATTTTTATTTCCGCCGGCGAAAAACAAATGGACACGCTGCAAAATGAAAATCTGCTCACCGCCGGCACGCGCCGCGATCTGCTCGCCAATCAACTCGTGCTCATCGCGCCCGCGAATTCCACCACACTTCACAATTTCAATGATCTCGCAAAACTTTCCGTGAAATCCGTCGCTGCGGGCGAGCCGCGCACCGTTCCCGCCGGAATGTACGCGCAGCAGGTCCTCGAACATTTGCATTTGCTCCCCGCGCTCAAATCCAAGCTCGTTTATGCGGCGAACGTCCGCCAAGTCCTCGCCTACGTGGAAACCAGCAACGCCGCCGCCGGGCTCGTGTACATCACCGACGCGCGCATTTCCAACCGCGTTCGCGTCGTCGCCACCGCGCCATCCGCTTCCCACGACCCCATCCTCTATCCCGTCGCCTTGCTGAACGCCTCGAAGTCTCCGCAAGCTGCCCGCGCGCTTCTCGACGCGCTTGAATCGCCCCAGTCGCTCGCCCTCTTCGAAAAATATGGTTTCACCGCTTCGCCCGCTCCCGCCGCAGTACACTAATCCCCGATGCCGCTCGACCTATCGCCCATCTGGATTTCGCTCGAAACCAGCCTGACGGCCACCGCCATCACGCTCGTCTTCGGCGTCGCCGCGGCCATTTGGCGCGCCAATCGCCGCGGTTTCGGCCCTGCTCTGCTCGACAGCGTGTTTCTCCTGCCCCTCGTGCTCCCTCCCACGGTGGTTGGTTTCTTGCTCTTGCTGCTCTTCGGCCGCAACGGCCCGCTCGGCCGTTTGCTCCTGCACTTTGGCGCCACCGTGGTCTTTTCTTGGCCCGCCACGGTCATCGCCGCCGCCGTCGTTTCGTTTCCGCTGATGTACCTGAGCGTTCGCGCGGCTCTCGAGCAAGTGGACTCGCATCTTTTGCAAGCCGCGCGCACTCTCGGCGCATCCGAGTGGCGCGTTTTCCGCCGCATCGCGTTGCCTCTCGCATGGCCTGGCATTCTTGCGGGAACCGTCCTCGCCTTCGCGCGCGCCCTCGGCGAATTTGGCGCCACGCTCATGCTTGCCGGCAGCATTCCCGGCAGAACGCAAACCATCCCCATCGCCATTTATTTTGCCGTCGAGGCCAACGACATGCATCAGGCCGTCGCCTGGTCGCTCATCGACATCTTCATTTCCCTCGCCATGGTCGCCGGCATGTATTACTGGACGCACCTGCAAAATCCCGCGCGCCCGCAGTGGACAAGGGAAAGGGAGTCGCATCGCTGATATGGCTCTCGAAGTCCAACTCGAAAAGCGCCTCGCCGGCTACAATTTGAATGTCGAATTTTCCTGCGACGCCGATCCGCTCGCCGTTCTCGGCCCCTCCGGAGCCGGCAAAAGCATGACGCTGCGCTGCATCGCGGGTCTCGAACGCCCCGACCGCGGCCGCATCGCGCTCGATGGCCGCGTCCTTTTCGATTCCTCGAAAAAGATCGATCTCCCCAGCCGCCAGCGCCGCATCGGCCTGCTCTTCCAAAACTATGCGCTCTTTCCGCATTTAACCGTTGCTGAAAATATTGCCTTCGGCCTCGACGGCCTGCCCGCCGCCGAACGCGTCGCACGCGTAAAACAGCAAATCGCGCACGCGCATCTTGCGGGCCTCGAGAATCGTTCTCCGCGCGAACTCTCCGGCGGCGAACAGCAACGTGTCGCTCTCGCACGCGCCCTCGCCATCGAACCTCAAGCCCTTCTGCTCGACGAGCCGCTTTCCGCGCTCGATACGCATCTTCGCAGCCAGATCGAGCGTCAGTTGATCATCTCGCTCGCCGCTTTCCGCCGCCCCGCGCTTTTCGTCACCCACAATATGGAGGAGGCTTATCGCATCGCCACGAACCTCGTCGTGCTAACTAGGGGTCGCGTCGCCGCTCATGGCCCCAAGGAAGAAATCTTTCGCCATCCGCCAAGTTTGGAAGTCGCGCTGCTCACCGGCCTCAAGAATTTCTCACGTGCAAAACAGATTTCAGCGGACACCGTCGAAGCCCTCAATTGGAATTGCACTCTGCGCATCGCGCAACCAATTTCAACCACGCCCGCTTACGTCGGAATTCGCGCCCATTACGTTGATTTCCTCGAAGCTGCATCCTGCGTTTCCTCGAGCGCGAATGTATTTCCGTGCTGGCTCGTACGCGCGTCGGAAACCCCGTTCGGAATCACGCTCTATCTGCGTCTGCACAATCCACCCGGCGCGACTGGCGAGCATCACCTGCAAGCGGAGCTCTTCAAGGACAAGTGGCTGCGTATGCGCGAGCATTCGCAACCCTGGCACGTCCAACTTTCTCCCGAGTCCCTTATGGTTCTTCCGGAGTAGAAGCTGCCTCGTCTTATAAATGGCCTAGGGGGTCGGAGCTTTAGCTCCGGCATAAAACTCCTGAAAAACAAGGGCGTTAGCCCCTGAAGTAGAGTGGTCTGATCGCCTCTCGCTATTTATGAGATGAATAGATGACTTGTAGTCGGAAACAGTGCGCGGTCTGCTTGAAGTCGCTTTACTTGAAGTGTTTTGTGAATTTGATGTTGATGCCGAAAATCCCGTTGATATCGCGCAGCGCCACAATCGTGATGTCGCGGCGAATGGAATAATCCACTTCGATCACCTGCTGCTGATTCGAATTGGCGTTCGTGCTGTACGTCACGCTCAAATCGCGGGTCACCTGTTTCTGAATCGTCACGCGCGCCGCCGTACTTTGCTCCACGCCATTGGTCGCCAGGCTGCTTGCCAGGAACGGGTCCACCCGGAAATTCGTGACTCCAAAAAGTTTCGCGATCGGCCCTCCCAACTGGCTCGAAATCGCCTCGGACAGCAGCGCCGTGGCCCCGAAGTTTTGCGCCTGCGCGGAAGACGAAGTCATCAGCCCCGTTTCCTGCCCCTGCGTTCCCAGCGCCAGCAGGCTGATGATGTCGCTCGCCGCCAGTGGCGGGTCCGACCGGTAAGAAAGCTGCATCCGGCTCGCCGGCCCGGTAAAATCCAGCGTGATTTCGTACGGATTGATCGTCGTCGAAGCTTCGATATTCAACACCGGATCGAACCGAAACGGATTGGTAAAATTGATGTCCCCGCGCGTCAGCCGGTACGTGTTCCCGTGGAACGCCATCTCCCCCGTCAGCAGGTGAATGCTGCCCAGCACAATGGGATGTTCCCACGTGCCGCGAACGTGCACGCCGCCCTCCGCCGTGAAATGCGCTCCCGCCCAGACAATCCGCGCCCCAGGACTGGTCTCCGCTTGCACGTCCAGTTGCAAATTCCGCAGGTACGCTGACGACGTCGCCGGCCCCGAGATGGTCGCCGTCTGCGACGCCACCACCAACGAAGCAAAACTCGCATTCGGCGCAAACGTGATTCGTTGCACCGTCACGTTTCCGGAAAGCAGCGCCGTCGACGTCGTTCCGCTAAAGCGAATGTTCCCGCTCGTCAGCCAGCTCATTCCCTCCGGATAGCGAATCCGCACGCGCTCCGCCACCGCGTTTATTTCATACTGGACGTGCCCTTCGCCGTATCCCGCCGACCCGGAAATCGTCATCTTGCCGCCACCCGCCTCCGCCGTCAGATTGTCGAATAGCAGCCGGCTTCGGTCGAACACCATTTCGCCATTCAGATTATTTATGCCCGCGGGAAAATCTCCGTAGTGCCCCGATACGTTGCTCAACTTCGCCTGCCCCGTGATCTGCGGACTCGAAAAAGTTCCTGCGATTGTGGTGTTCAATTGCGTCACTCCGCGAGCATCCAGTTCGGGAAACAGCGCCGACACTAGCCGCAAATTAATGCTCCCGCCTACATGCAGATTCAGCGCGCGGTCTCCGGAAAATCGCGCGTCCCCGGAAATCTGGAAATTTGTATCCGTTCCCTTCAGCGTCGCTTGTTCCACGCGGACTTCGCTTTTCCGGTAGCTCAGCCGCACCGGCCCTTCGTTCTCCAGCTTCACGTATTCGTAATCCAGGCTGATGCGCGACAGGTTCGCCTGCATCACGATCGTGCTTGGCTGACGCGCCTCGCCGGAAAAATTCAGCAGCCCGTCGATGCTGCTGTGCCCCGTCAGTTGGCGCAGATGCAATCCCGCTATGATGAAAGGATCCAGGTCGATGTGGTCCAGCTTCATCCGGCCGCTCACAGGATAATTTCCAGACAATCCTACTCGCAGTTGCCCATCCAGTTTTCCGGCGGTTTTGGTCGACCGCAATTCCAATTGCGCAATACGTCCGTCCGAATCCAGCCGGCCCTCGAAACTGTCCAGCACTTCCGATCCGAATTGCAGATCCGCCACTTCAATCATTCCGTGCGCCCGTGGCGCTTTCACGGGCCCGCTCCCGCTCAAATGGAAGCTCATTTCCCCGTTCACCGGCATCGCATTCGTTTGCAGAAAATGGAATTTCCCCATAGGAATCGTGCTACCGGCCATTTGAAATTCAACCGTGCGGCTCGAAGGCCGGTAAAACAAGTTGCCTGTCACGCGCCCTGTATCCCGCTCCAGCTCCGCATTCGTAATTCGAATTTCGTCGTGCCGCAAACTCAATTGTCCCTTGGCGCGGTCCGCGTGGATTCCGTACGCCACCACCTGTTCCAGCGCAAAAGTTCCATCGAGCACCGGATCCTGTCGCGTTCCGCTCCCCTGAAAATCCGCCGTCATCACCGCGCTCGCGGGATACGAAGTTCCAAAGAGCCCTTGCAAATCATCCGTGGAGGCGTGATCGAAGTGCGCGTCCAGGCTCCATGTGTCGTCCGGCTTAAAACTCCACTTGCCGTTCAACTGCAAATGCAAATCCAGGTTTGCCGTGGAGTGACCGCGCTTCACAATCGCGTGCGAAAGTTGAAACTGGAACGGCGAATAAATCATCCGCGCTTTGATGTCGTCCCAGTAGAGCCGCCCGAAATGCGCATTTTGCGCCTCAAGCCCTCCGGCGAACGTCGGCCCGTCCAGCGGCCCCGTCAAGTTGCCCTTCCAATCCGCGGCTCCGGTGATCGGCTCCGAATCTTTTTTTACTCCTCGCAAATACGAAATGAAGTCCTCCCAATCCTCCAGCCTCGTTGTGTGAAAATCCGCACTCAGCGCGGAATGTTTCGCCGCCAGCGTGCCCTCCACGGCGAGCCGGCTATTCGCCGTGCTGATCGTGCTGCCCGGCGTCAGAACCACCCCGTGGCGGTCCATCGCGTAATCGAAGCCGAGTTGCGCCGTCACCGGAAATGTACCGGCCGCGGCCTTTGCGGAAGGCGTCCACGTCGTCACGCCCTTCGTCGTCAAGTCCTTGAAGTCGCGGTTCCACGTCGTAACCGTATTCACGCTCATATCGCCGCGCCAATGCAACGTGCGCACGGGCATCGAAGGGTTGTTCACCGCATCGAGCACTTCCGCCAGGCTCGCGCCGGTCATCTGCGTCGCTGTGCGAAACGCCAGCCCGTGGAAGTCCATGTCCAGGCGGCCCTTCAATCCGCCGCCGAACGCCTTCGCTTCGAATACTGGCATCGTCAAATGGCTGTTCGCCACATACAAATTTCCCCAGCTCTGCATGCCCCCCGCATGGAACCACTTGAACTTCAAAGCAATCCCTTGCGCCAAATAGTGCCCTTGCAACGCGAGTTTCGTCGCCGCATACGTCCCATTGCCGCCGAAATCCACCTGCCCATCCGGCACTCCCGGCTTGCGCAACACCTGCCGCAGGTCCGGCAGCCACAAATGCACACGGCAGTGAAAGTCCGCATCGAGCGGCTTGAAATTCTTGATTTCTGCGCGCGCGTTCACTTCCGTATGCGGCATTTTCCATTGAAAATCATCGATCGACAGTGAATTCCGCGTGATCGTGAATTTCATTGCCAGATCGGAGCGAAACGGCAAATACCTCCTCGCCACAATCTGCATTTGCTTCCATCCAAGCTGCGCGACGTACGCCTCTTTCCCCGGCGTGCGCGCCTCATAGTTCATCACGAACTGGAAATCGCTCCCTTCGGCGTCCAGCGGAATCTTCGCGTCATTGAACATCATCGCCCCTTCGATGATTTTCAGTTGCGCAATTTGCAGATTGAATAGCTGCTCGCGCCACGGCTTTCCGGGATGGCTCACTGCGGGCATGGGAATGTTGCTGTGCCCGTTTTCGCTCACGCGCACAAACACAGATGGCCGCTCGATTTCCAAATCGCTGAGTGAGATTCTTTTCTTGAAGAGGGAGATGATGTGAACGCCCACGCGGATTTGGTCCGCGTGGAAGAACGGCGGCAAGCCCGCCGATTCCCGTCCGTGAAGCGTGAAATTGTCCAGTTCAGCGCGCAGGCCGCTCAGGTGGAAGTGGAACGCGCCCAGTTCCACTCGGCCTCCCGTGCTGCTCTCGATTTTCTTGACAATGTAACTGCGCGCCCAGCGTTCCCCTGCGCCCGTTTCCAGAATCACCGTGATCACCGCGGCGAACGCAACCACAATAACCAACATCACCAGCAGGGCGCGAATCACTCGCCGTCTCATCCGCCCCCTCCCGAGGGCTGGAGGACGATTCGAATCCGGGCCTTCGCTTCTTCAAGCCATTGCGTCGCTTTCTTGTTGATTTCCTGTTGCGTCAGCAATTGGCGGATTTGCGCTTCCACCTGATTCAGCGGCGGCACGGACATTCCCTTCTTTTGAAGCTCCGGCGCAAGCTGCTTTTGGTAATAGGCTTCGATTTCCGCGGAAGTCACTTGCGTTGCAGCGTGGAATTTGTAGTTCAGGAATCGCACGTAATAAAGCTGCCGCTCGATCACCTGGTGCACTTCGTCTTGTGTAAGCCCCGCGCGCGCCAGCCGTTCCTGAAACTGCTGCTCCGAGGGAAATCGCTTCACCAACGCCTGGAACTCCGTTGCCACATCGCTCGCCGCCGGATGCGGGAATTTTGTCGCGACTGCTTCCGTGCGCACGATCCATTGATCCACTAGTTCCTGCACCACCGTCGCGCGGCTCTGCGCGTGCCCGTCGATCAGCTGCTGGTAATCCTCGAGCTGCTTCACTTCGCTGTCCGTCACCACGTCGTCGCCGATTCGCACTGCGATCCCATCGATGTTCATTGTCTGTGGCGCTGCCGGCGCTGCTTTTGAATCGCTCTGCGGTGGCGCGGAGCCCTTGTCTGGCGCACTCTGCCCTGCCACTGGCAACGCCAGGCAAAACAGCAACGCCAATATCGCGCCTGCATTTCGCATCAGAATACTGAACCTATATTGAAGAAAAATTGGAAATGCGGCAATCGCGATGTTTGAATCGTCGTCGTATTCGGCAGCTCGAACTGGAACGTCGCCGGATTCAGTTGGTACGCCAAATCGATTCGCACCGGCCCGATGGGCGTGGCATAGCGAAAACCCCATCCAATCGTGTGCGAGAAATAATTCAGGTTCGGACACTGCGATTGCAAAAGTGTCGAGCCCGGCTGGCAAAGCGCCGAAGCCGGCAATGGGCTGTACCGCAGCGTTACGTGCTGAATGTCCGAGTACACATTGCCCGCGTCATAAAAAATCGCACCGCCCAGGTGATTGCCCACAAACGGCAGGTGCATCGGGAATCGCAATTCCTGATTGAACGCCAGCAGTGCCAGCCCGCCAATCGGGAAGCCCGTCGTGACGTCCCGCGGGCCCGCCTGGTTCAATGCAAATCCGCGAATGCTTGTGCCGCCGCCCGCGAAAAACTTTTCCGGCAGAGGTATGTTGTCGGACGTCGATCCGCTGAATGGCTGCTCGATGCCAAACGTCGTCGAGCGCGCGAACACCAGCGACCGTCCAATCGGCTTGAACGTGGAATTCTGTATCTGAAACCGTAAATAACTCGCCGTGGATCCCAGCGATTTCGTGGCCACGCTGAAGTCCGCCGTATTGAATGTTCCGTGCGACGCGTCCGCCGGATTGTCGCGCCGGTCGCGAATCCACGTCAGCCCAAAGCCGGAAACTTTTGTCGGCTGGCTGAACAGCGGCACTTCTTCCACCGAAACCTGCAGATTGCTCGCCACCACGTGCCGGTAAAAATAGCGGTACGTGAACGAAGTCGCGGGAGAAGTGTTCTGCACCAGTTGCACGCTGCCTTCATAGCGCGTGGCCGTGAACGTATTCACGTAGCTCGCTTTATCCGCAAATCCTGTAACGATCAGATTCAGCGACGGGTGAGTAAGAAAATTCGGCGCCGTATATCCCAGCAATCCTTGGTATTCCAGCGTGCTGCCGCGCAGCTTCAACGAAATTGTATGCGCGCGTCCCCCCACATTGATCTTCGACACCTCAAAAATCCCCAGCGGGCTCACTTTCAGCGTTGTGGATGTCGCACTCGATGTCGACGCCAGCCTCTGCGCCTCAAAGCCAAATCCGTAGCTCAGCGTGTACCGTTTCCCTTCTTCCACCGCCACCACAACATTCTTTTTCGGATACGTCCCCTCCGGATTCTGCGGCGCCACCTGCACGCGATCAAAGATCGCCAGGTTGTACAGTTTCTGCTGCGTGGCGATCACGTCTCCTTCTCGGAGCGGCCCTCCCGGCTTCACCAACACTTGCCGCTCGATGATTCCCGGTCGCGTATACCGGTAGCCCGCCAGCAATACCTGGCTCACATCGACTCGTTGTCCCTCCGTAATGTGATAAACCAGTTGCACGCGATCCGTTCCCACCAGCGTTTCCTTGGCTTCGAACTGCGCATTCGGAAACCCTTGATCGAAATAATACGCAAGTATGTTGTCCCGGTCCGACGTCACATTGGCGTCCGAAAACGGCTGCCCTTTCGTCGACGCGATCACCGTCAGCAACTGCGCCGTCGTCAGTGCGTGGTTCCCCTGCATTTGCAAATCCGCCACATGCGTTTGCTGCCCTTCGCTAATATGAAATGTCGCAAAAAGATTCCCTCTTTTTCCGTGGTAGTCGTCGATCACTTCCGGACGCACTTCGGCCTGCAAGAACCCGTTCGCCACGTACATTCCGTGAATGGCATTCGCGTCGTTGCGAACCATCTGCTGGCTGAAATGTCCTCGCGACAACACCCCCGCCGGCTGGATCTGCAGCCTGCTCGAAAGCAGTTGCGTGTTGAAGTATTTATTCCCCTCGATTTTCACGCCCACCAGCCGGTGACGTATTCCCCGGTCCACCCTGTATCGAATCACTTCCAGCGGAGAATTCATGTCCCCGCTCGTCGTGTAATTCACCGTGGCGCTGAAATAGCCCTCGCTTTGCAATAGGTCGCGAATATTCCGCTGGCCTTCTCCCAATAGATCCGGGTCCACATCGCCCTCTTCATACACAGGCACCAGCTTCCGCACCTGTTTCGCGGAAATCTTCATGCCGGTCACTTCCACGCGCACCCGCGGTCCGGCGGTCACATCCAGCGTAAGCGGCAATGTATTGCTGTTCGCATCATAGTCGCCGCGTTTCGAAAGGACGCGCGCGCCCAAATACCCCTCCGCCACCAGATAATCGCGCAGCCTCTCCGTGCCCCGGTCGACTCGCTCCAATGTCACCGTATTCCCACGTTTCAGTTTCGCCTTTCCCAGGATTTGCTTCCCGGTGAATGGTGTCTGATTGTTGAGTCCCAAGGACGAAATCTTCGCCCGCGGGCCCGGCGTCACGTCCACCGTGATATCCATCTCCCGCGTTTCCGGATGCTTGACAAGCCCGTAGTGCCATTGCGCCTCGTAAAATCCATCGTCCCGCAATGTCTGACCTAGTCGTTGTAATCCATCGTTCAACGCCTGCATTTGAAACGGCTCTCCCAGCGGCATCCGCAGCGCCGCCACCGCCGTGCCTTCATTCGGTGGATCTTTCAACCCATTCACGCGCACAATGTTGTTGTAATAATTCCGCGTCACCACAAAATCAACGTGCAACCCGTCCGCTTCCGTTGTCGCCTTCGTCTGCACGTCTGAAAACAATCCCGTTTGATTCAGCGCGCGCAAGCTCGCCCGTTCGGCGTCAATGTGAAACGCGTCACCCGCCTTCAGCGGCAGTGGCGCCAGTTGCTCCGGAATCGGCGTCCCCTTATCGTCTACCAACCGCACGGAGGCAATGTGCTTTCCCTCGAGCGACGCATCCTGCCCCCACGCTGCCGGAAAAGTCATGCATGCAGCAAGCAGAAACGCCAGCACACCGGTGCCCGCAAGTCTTCTTCCGTCCGGCATTCTGCCCCTGCATTTCATCCTCTCTCCAACTCAAAGGCGCTCAAAAAGAGAAGGCTAGCATACGCGCTGACTCTTGTTTTCCAAAAGGCGATATGATGGAAGCCTTCATTCGAGGGAATCGTGGACCCCGGACAATTCGAGAAATACTCGCGCCAGATTCTGTTTGCCGCCATCGGAGAACAAGGCCAGCAGCGCCTCCTCCAATCGAGCGCTGTTCTTGTCGGCTGCGGAGCGCTGGGCACCGTCGCGGCCAATCTCCTCGTTCGCGCCGGAGTCGGCCGCCTCAGAATCATCGACCGCGATTTCGTCGAGATCTCGAACCTTCAGCGTCAGATGCTTTTCGACGAATCCGACGCCCGCGAGTCCCTGCCCAAAGCAGTCGCCGCCGCGCGCCATTTGCGCGTCATAAACTCCGATGCCGCCGTCGACCCGTTCGTCGCCGATCTGAATCCGCAAAATGCGCGCGATCTGCTTTCTGGCTTCGAGGTCATTCTCGACGGAACCGACAACTTCGAGACCCGCCTCCTTATCAATGATGCCGCAATCGCGCTGGCGGTTCCCTGGATTTACGCCGCCGCTGTTGCCAGTTACGGTCTCACCTTCACAATCCTTCCCGGCAAGACTCCGTGCCTCTCTTGCCTGCTCGAATCAAATGGCAAATTCGCCGGCCTCGGAATCGAGGAAACCTGCGACACCGCCGGCATCCTCAACAGCGCCGCCAGCACCATCGCTTCCATCCAAGCGGCCGAAGCGACCAAGCTTCTTGCTGGGAAATCCGCAGCGCTCAATGGCCGCCTCGTCTCTTGCGATGTTTGGACCGGCCGCTTCCAGTCCATCCGCGTCGCGAAGAATCCTGAATGCCGCGCCTGCGTTCGCCGCGATTTCATTTATCTCGAAGGCCAAGCCCAGCCGCACATCACCATGTGTGGCCGCGATTCGGTGCAAATCCACGAACGCAGCCGCCGTCTTGATCTCGGCGAGTTGGGCCGGCGCATCGAAAAAACCGTCGCCGGAGTTCGCCGCAACGATTTCCTTTTGCGTTTTCGCGTGCCGCCTTACGAACTAACCGTCTTCCCGGATGGCCGCGCGGTCATCAAAGGCACGCGCGATCTCGCCGTCGCGCGTTCGCTCTACGCTCGTTATATCGGCGCATGAAATGTTTTCTAGAGACTGCAACAGGAAAAGGACCGCCATGAACAAATCCGTACGCGTTTCCGCCATCGTGCTCTTGCTGGTTCTCTTCGCCGCGCAGATGACGGCAGCGCAGCAGCAAAAATCCCCCGCTCTCGCCGAAGACTTGAGTGCAAAACTGGCGACAACTTTGAATCACATGTCCGCCGATTACGATGGCGTGATGGGAATTTACGTCAAGGATTTAACTAGCGGGCAAACTTTCTCCGTCAATCCCGATACAATTTTCCCGCAGGCCAGCTCAATCAAAATTCCACTGTTGATCGAATTGATGCGTCAGGCGCAATCCGGGAAAATCGATCTCAATAGCCGCGTTGACATTCGCCGCGCTGGTTTAGTCGGCGGCAGCGGCGTGCTCCAATTTTTTTCTGACGGCGGTTCTTCCATCTCGATTCACGACCTCGCCATCCTTATGATCCTGCTCTCTGATAACTCCGCCACCAATCTTCTGATCGATCGCGTCGGCATGAGCAACGTCAATTCCATGCTCGACGGCACTCGGCCTCCACAACACGCGCCTTGCCCGCAAAATGATCGACATCGCCGCCGAACAATCCGATCGCGAAAATCATTCCACGCCGCGCGAAATGGCTGCGCTCGTCGAGCAGTTGTACGCCGGAAAATTGCTCGACGCGGAACACACCAAAGCCACGCTCGAAATTCTCGAATACCCAAAGGACAGTCCTCTTCGCGCGGGCGTCCCTGAAGATATCACCGTCGCGGAAAAACCCGGCTCGCTCAATGGCGCACAGTGCGACACGGGAATCGTTCTCGTCGCAGGGCGCCCCTACGTGATCTCCGTGATGACCACCTACAATCGCACGGACGGCAACGCGGCCATCACCAGCGTCTCGCGCGTCGTCTTCGATTATTTCGATCGCCTCGCCCACGCCAATTCCTATGGCGTTCACGTGCGATGACCGTGGATTGAATCTGATGTTGGAATCGGAATTCGAATTGAAGTGAAAGGAAAATCGGGGAATTATATACTTAACTCCCTTTCTTCCTTCTTGACTTACAGCAAGCCTTGCTCTAAGTTACTGATATGTTCAAATGTCCCTATTGCGACCACCCCATCAAGGATTCGCTAATTACCGCCTATTCCGGTCGCATAGGCGGGAAGCAGACCGCCAAGCGTGGGCCTGAATACTTTCGTAAGATCGCCGCTATGCGAAAGAATCGCAAGGGCGGCAGACCTAAAAAAGACGTATAATGCTCCCACATGGAACAAGAACTGGAACGACTCCGAAAAGAATTTAGCGAACTCAAGGCAAACTTCAACCGCGTTGACAAGATGCTTGCAAGTCAATCAGCCGTTGTTCAAAAGTTGCTAGAGGGGCGCGAAGAACTTCTACAGCAGATTGAATCTCTTCGCCGTCGGCTTGAGTCTTCTCAACAAGAGCATAAAACTTCTTAATGCTAGTCTCAAATCTTGCGAAGTTCAGCTTCGTGTACACGAACTTTCATATTTTCCTCTTTGACGTAACATTTCTTCCCTTCTTGACTGTTAAGAACTCATACTGTTGACGTTTACTAAAATCCGGCGCAACCTGAGCAAACGAGGTTCTCGTGAAAAAGCAAACGATTCGGTTCGCTCTAAGTGGCGTAGTCGTAATACTTCTGCTGGCTATCGGGACGATATCTTTCGCAGCCGCCGACTATCGCGTTTCCGGGAGCGGTTCCGCCACGGCAGATAACGAGTATGACGCGAAATCGCAAGCTATTTCGCGAGCGGAATCCGAGGCCCGTAGCAATTGCACGGGAACGGTATCCGATCTACAGGATAGTGTAGATGTAACCTCAAACTATCCAAATTATCCGGTCATTTACACGGCGAACGCGACGGCGACGGGTACGTGCCGAACTCAATAATTTATCGCCGAACGAACTTCTTCTTCGCCCTGATCCACCGTTGACCGCCCCGTCTGCCTAGCAAGGCTTTGACGTGCCGATTCCTCCTGTGTAGAACGTTGAGTTCTGGCGATGCTATAAGGCACCCCCGAAAATTCGTTAGTCATTTTTCCCTTGACATAACAGTAAGGCTTGCTGTAGTATTTATCTCAGAGGATAGCCCATGAGCCGAAGCACGATAAGCACGAACAACAAATGCGGCGCCGGTGCCGAAATTCCGAGTTACGACCGAATATCGGGTATGGGCGGCCTCCGCCAATGCAAAAATTGCAAAAAAAAATTAGGCGATAGCTAAGACAAACTTCCCGATTACGGCGTTTTCGTCGGGCCAAACTAGCTCTAGGGCGGCACGCTTAGAGACTACCCACACTTTGTGTGCCGACATCCCGTTATTTTTTATGCGAATAATTAGAAAAGATTTCATTTATTTTTCTCCTGATAGCCCGACCGGGCTGTGGTCTCTCCCACTTTAAGGGAGTTAAGTATATAATTCCCGAAAATCGGCCTTGTGCAGCAAGTGATCCAGCAGAATGTTCCCCAGAATGTCCGGCAGAAATAAGGTTGCAGCAGAAATGAAGTCCAGCAGCGTCTTCAACCCGCGATGCGTCGCTCCGCGTCCTGCCGGATCGCAATCCGTTCGATATTTTCGCGCGAGTTCATCAGTGTTAGAAACGTGCTCAGCACCCGCGCTTTCGTTTCGTCCGTCAGCCCGCTGCCGCCGGTAGCCAAACGCGCCAGTTGCGCGCCGTGCTCCACGATATACTGTCTCATTTCGCCGAAACGTTCCCGCGTGCACGCGCCCACTGCCGTCTCGCGCCGCATCAGCATGCACGCTTGTTCGAGCTCCAGCGTGAAGTGCAGCACGCAGCGTTTCTCCGCCTCAAGCTCCTGCGGCACTCGCGTCTTGCATCCAACGACTTCGCAATTCACATACATGGCATCCCAAGGCTTTCCGGCTGGCTCTTGTCTCTCACCCCGGCTCTCGCTCTATATAAATGTGTAGCATCCCCCGCTCGCAAAATCCACCGCCGCGCCGCCCTCCGCGCCCAATCGGTCATCTCGCACTTCCCATCTCCGCGCGCTCGTCCGGCACGCGACCAGGCGCGCTCCTACCCTTGCCTCAATTCGACTTGGCAGGTTCCGATCAACGGTTTCCGGTAGTGACTCGCTTATATTAAGCTGTGGAGATTGTAATGAAACCTTTGATCTTTGGTCTCTCTGTTGTGTTTGCGTTTGGCGGTCTGAGCGCGCAGACGAATGTCTGGCAGCCATCGCCAGGCCACACGCAGGTACCGATATGGCCTGGGGCGGCGCCTGATGCGCAGCCTGTTCCGGGGCCGGAGCATGTCGAGACAGTGAAAAACGACCTGGTGGCCGGCACGCCATGGCTTTACCTGACCAACGTCACGCGGCCAACGATGACGGTCTATTCGCCCAAAGAAAAGAATACCGGCGTCGCGGTCGTCGTGTTTCCCGGCGGGGGCTTTGAGGGATTGGCCATCGATCTGGAAGGCACGGAGGTCTGCGACTGGCTGACGTCCAAGGGGATCACGTGCGTGCTGCTGAAGTATCGCGTGCCAAGCCTCCCTTATGACTGGCATTGCGATTGCCGTCCCGACAATCATGTGAGATCGACACTGCCGCTGGAAGACGCGCAGAGGACGATAGGGCTGGTGCGATTTCACGCCGCGGAGTGGCACATCGATCCGCACAAGATTGGAGTCCTCGGGTTCTCGGCGGGCGGGTATCTGGTGGCGGAAATCAGCACGGACTTCGAACACCGTTTGTACGCGACTGTCGATGCGGCCGACAAGGAAAGCTGTCGTCCGGATTTTGCGGTGGGCGTTTATCCGGGGCATCTGTGGGTTGGCGGTGACGCTTACGGGTTGAATCCGAATGTTCCGGTCACGCTAAGGACGCCGCCAACGTTTTTGGTGCAGGCCGAGGATGACCACGTGGACGGCGTAAACCAATCGGTGGCGTACTACATTGCGCTGAAGAAGGCTGGCGTTCCCGTGGAGATGCATTTGTATGCTCACGGAGGACATGCGTTTGGTCTGCGGCGCACGAAGCTTCCGATAACGCGATGGCCTCAGTTAGTGGAGACGTGGCTGGAGACGATCGGAATGATTCCAAAGTGATTTGTATTTGAGGCGCAAATATGCAAGTGAACCGCACCGCTCAGGTTAGTGCGCTGCAGGCTCCGCCGCTGGATGCATGCCGTGTTGAGGAACTTCGTGAATGCCGCGCGCCGGCGGCTCTTGATGGAAGCGGTAAAACTGATTGAGCGGCCCAGGCCCTTTGCCGATCCCGTAACTTTTCTCGATCGCCTTGAACACATACGCCTTCGCAAGGATTAGCGCCTCTTGAAGCTGCTGCCCGAGCGCAAGCTGCGCCGCCACCGCCGAAGACAGCGTGCACCCTGAGCCGTGCGTGTTTTCGCTTTTGACATGGTCGCCGCCAAACGCATTCGCTTCTCGGCCTTCGTAGAGCACATCCGTCGGCTTCTCCAAATGCCCGCCCGTCACGATCACGGCTTTCGCGCCCATCTCCGCCAGCTTCTGCGCCGCAACCTTCATTCCCGCCAGGTCTTTCACTTCCACTCCCGTCAGCAGCGCCGCTTCGTCCATGTTTGGCGTGACTACGTCCGCGCGCTTCATCAATTCGTCGCGCAGAAATTTTACTCCCGCGGCATCGAGCAATTCCGCGTTTCCCGCGGACGACTTCACCACCGGATCGAGCACCACATGCGCGAATTTATGCTTGTCCAGAAATTCCGCCACCGCCGCGGCGTTTGCTTTGTTGCCCAGCATTCCAATTTTGACCGCGGCAATTTGCATGTCGCTCGCCAGTGCATCAAGCTGCGCCCGCAACGTCGCCGCCGGAGTCACATGTACCGCCGTCACCCCTTGCGTCGATTGCACCGTCAGGGCCGTCACCGCCGCCACGCCGTAGCAATTGTGCGCCGCAAATGTTTTCAGATCGGCGGCCACGCCCGCGCCACAGGAAGGATCGAATCCCGCAATCGTCAGCAAAATCGGTGGATGGTGATTCGTGTTCATTAATTTGTCGTGCCCTCCGCGCGAGGCACAAACGGCGGCACAAACCTTCGCGCGCGCCGGCTGATTCAAAATGTACGCGCCTTACTTCCCAAAGCGCAACAACATTCTCGCCCACGCAAAAACTGTTTTCACGCACCGAGTACTGTAGCGCCCAAAAGCTTAAAGCTATGTCATTCCGAGGAGCAACCGCGACGAGGAATCTGCTTTGTCTTTTCCGCGTCGCCCACTTATCCGCTACTTTCCTCCCCACGTGTATTTCAAACCCGCGCGGTAGTTGAATCCCAGCGCCGGATACCCAATCGCGTCCTGATAATGATGGTCGAGCAAATTTTCCACGTGCCCCATCATCGTCACGCCGCGTCCCATCGCGAATTGCGTTCCCAGGTCCAGACGAAAATGGCTCGGGTTGCTCGTCAACCCCAGTCCTAGAAAATCGCTGTCCGTTTCGCGCCCCACAAAATATCCCGCCAGATTCCAGTCCATCCGCCGAAACGCCGCATTCAAAATCAAATCGGCGGAATGCAGCGGCCGTAAGAACAGTCGATTCCCAGGCGCCTGCGTGGGATCAAACGCATTCGGCGCTTTCAGCACGCGCGTGTCGTCGTAGCTGTAGTTGCCGATGATTCCCAACCACGAAAGCGGCTTCGCCTCGATCGTCGTGTTTGCACCAAACGCCCGCGCCGAATCCGTATTGAAAAACGTGCCATACCCAAACGAACTTAATTCCGCTGCGGGGCATCCCGGCGGCACCGCAAGCGAGCATGGCCCAAATCCCGGAGGCGGGCATGACGCGAAGCTGACGATGTCGCTGAAGCTGTTGTGAAACAACGTCGCCGAGAATTTCACGCGCTCCGAAGCCATCACCTGATCGATGCCCGCATTAAACGTATTGCTGCGCTCCGGCTTCAAAGTCGGATTTCCCGGAAAACACGGGTCCGCCTCGAACGATTGCGTGAAGTTCGGCTCTTTGATCCCCAGTCCATAAGAAGCGCGCAGCCGCGTTTCGCCCCAGAATCCGCTGCTGCCGAACCGCGCCAGATACGCCAGCCCCGTGCGCGGCACGAATCGCGTGCCGAAGCTCGCATTATCTTCCGCGCGTCCTCCCGCAATTGCCGTCAGTCGCCGCCCGAATTGATAATGCGTTTCGAAATATCCACCCTGATTGTTTCGCCGCTCATGCGGCCCGGACGCCGATCCATTTTCCACTTCGTAGTCGTAGCCCAGCGAAATCGCGCCGTTGCGAAATAAATAAGTGGACTGTTCTTCGAATGCAGCGCGATTGAATTGATCAATAAAGGTGAAAAACGGCACGTCCGCGCCAAAATCGCGAAAATAAGATTCGGTTCCCGCGACGTGATGCTGCCAGTGATTGCCCGTCGAAAAATCCCAGCTTAAATTCGCCGAGAAATCGTGCAAGTCCGAAGACTGGCCCGGCTGAAAGAACGTCGGAAAATCGATCGCCGTCTGCCCCGGCTGGCCGGCGTCGCTCGCCGCGCTGCGCAGCGACAGGCGCAAATGATCCGTGTCGCTGAATTTCCACCCAAAATTCCCGGACATCGTCGTATCACGAAATCTGTCATTCGGCCCTTGCCCATTGCTGTCGAAATACGAAATCGCACTCGAATAATCAAAACGATTCGCAAGTCCGCTCAATTGCGCTTCGCCGCGCCGCGTGCTGAACGAACCGCCCTCGCCTATCGCCGTAAATTCCGGCGTTGAAGTATTTCCGCGATGCGTGAAGATCTGCACCACTCCGGTCATCGCGTCGGAACCAAAAAGCGCGCTCGACGCTCCGTGCACGATTTCGATTTTGTCCACGTTCGATAAATCGAGATTCGAAAAATCCATGTCGCCGCCCGGCTGATTTACTGGAGCGCCGTCCACAAGCACTTTTGTGAAATTCGAATTCCCTCCATCCAAGAATAACGACGTGACACCGCCCATCGGCCCCAGACGCGCCAGATTCGCGCCCGCCGTCGAAGTCAGCAGCGGCGCAAGCCAAATTTCCTGACGCTCGTCGATGTCTTTACGCGTCAGCACCGTAACCGGCGAGGCGACTGTGTTTGCCGGCGCCGGCTCGGCCTGCGCCGACACGACCACGGTCGACGCCAGCGGCGCCAGTTCCAATCGCGCGTCCCACGTGCGATGCTCGCCCGCCGCGAGCGTAAATTCTTGTTCGCTCGCCGCCATCTGCGCGTGCTCGATGCGAATCTTGTATTTTCCCGGCGGAAGATCCACGGAATACGAGCCATCCGCGCCGCTTTTCAATTGCTTGGCGATTGTGTTGTGCGAAACGTTGTTCGAAATATTCTTCGGAGTGTTCTCGACAATGATTTGCGCGCCGGCGATGGCCGCACCACTGCGATCCGTCACGCGTCCGGAAAGTGTTGCGTTCGATTGTGCATGGATTGAATTCGAAATCGCCAGGAGTGAAAAACAAAAAACAAATAAAAACAGCCGCACACGAAGTTTCATTTTTATCCTCCGGCTCCCTCTCGCGCGGGAGTTTGAAGGCTGTCCCGAAATTCAAGCTGTCGTTTTGCGCGCAGCTTGCATTCGAGATGGAAACTCCGCCGGTCTCCTGGCTTGGCGGCATTCTGCTGGGCGCGGTCTTCCCGCCGCGGTGCCGCGTCTTGCGACGAAGCACCGAAGCAGTGGCGCGTGCCCGACTTCTTCCGCCTTACAGTCGCGCAGCGGCGACGGCTTCACACCGTCTTCCCGTGCACGGAGTCTCGCTGTGATTGTGGCCCGAGAACCTTTTCGAGTTGAGCTCGAGCAAAATCCTCGGTGTTAGTCACTACTTGAAAAGACTAGGCGGCTTCTTCGGATCAGGCTTGACAAGAAATACTCGCTCC
This sequence comes from uncultured Acidobacteriota bacterium, assembly GCA_963757905.1. GTDB lineage: Bacteria > Acidobacteriota > Terriglobia > Acidiferrales > UBA7541 > DAHUXN01. The sequence continues at coordinate 740,966 of CAVWSV010000007.1, forward strand.
TGCCAAGCCCACCTCCCGACGAATGCGCTACCCAAGAACAATACTCCGATAAGCCAAAAGAAAACCTCCTGAATAAGGCCATGCGGTCTGGCGACTCGGTCGATTACTGAAAGTAGCGACGCAAGGCCAAAAAACGAACTTGCAAGCCTGAATTTTCTACGGTTGCCTTGGACTAGATCTGCGTCTACTCCTCTCGCAAGGTCGCGCTGTCGTCGGAGGTAACGACCGAACCATTCCAGCATTTTGTCCCCTTGCGGGTCGCCTGGCAGCAGCGGCTAACTACTTCTTAATTCTTTTCTGGTGCTTCCGCAGAGCCTTCCGCGGCTTCCGTCTCCGCGCCGCCGCGCAAAATCACGCGCGGTTTTCCGCTCGCGTTCATCTCCACGTCCAGCTCCGTTTCAAACGCTTGCTCCAGTAATTCCCGCCGGTAAACATCCTCGGGTTTGCCCGACGCCAAACATTTGCCGCGCTGCACCAGCACAATCGAGTCGAAGAATTCCGCCGCCAGATTCAATTCGTGCGTCACCACCACCACCGTGTAGCGGTTTTCTTCCGCCAACTTTCGCAGCCGCCGCATCAATTCCACTTTTCCGCCGATGTCCAAATGCTGCGTGGGCTCGTCGAGCAGCAGCAGCATCGGCTGTTGCGCCAGGGCGCGCGCCAAAATTACGCGCTGTCCTTCGCCGCCGGAAAGCTGGTCCATTCGACGGTCGAGCAGCGCTTTCGCGCCCACTTGCGCCAGCGCGTTTTCCGCCATCAGGCAATCTCCTTCGTTTTCGAATCGCAATCGCCGGCCGTACGGATAGCGTCCCTGCAAAACGTATTCCCACACGCGCAGTGGAAACGTGAGCGCGCTTTCCTGATGCACCATCGCGATGCGTTGCGCGCGCTCGCGCAGCGGCAGTTGGCTCGGCGGCTTCCCGTCCAGTTCCACGCGGCCCGACAACGGCTTGAATTCTCCGGAAAGCAAACGCAGCAGCGTGGATTTTCCGCTGGCGTTCGGTCCCAGGATGCCCACTACCTCGCGCTGCCGCGCGCTGAACGTCACGGGCCCCAGTGTGAAATCCGGCGCGTCGCGATCCGAAGCTGAATACGCGTAGCTCGCTTGCTCGACAAGCAGGCGCGCCGGATTCTGCATCCAGCCCACCGCCGCATCACGGCCCGCATTCGGAATCGGCATTCCCTGCGCGCTCATGCGAATCTCCGTCGCAACAAATAAATAAATACGGGCGCGCCAATCGCCGCCGTCACGGCGCCAACGGGAAGCTCCGTGGGAGCCACGACGGTGCGCGCCAGCGTGTCCGCGAGCGCGACCGCAATCGCCCCGCCGATGGCCGACGCGGGAATCAGCACGCGATAGTCGGAGCCGAAAAGCATGCGCATCACATGAGGAATCAGCAGACCCACGTAACCGATCGCGCCGCTGACGGAAACAGCCAGGCCCGTTAGCAGCGAAGCGCTCACGTACACCACCAGTTTCACGCGCGGAACATTTACGCCCAGATGGCGCGCCTCCTGCTCTCCCGTCAAAATCAAATTCAAATCCGACGACGTGGTGTAAATCGCGCCGATGCCGATCAGCAGAACCAGGAACAGAAATCCCAAGCCGATCGCCGGCGCCGTTTCCAGGTCGCCCATCAGCCAGAAAGCCATTCCTCGCAAATCGCGCCCGCTCACAGTGGTCATCAAAAACATGATGATGGCGGAGAGGAACGACGCGGTAATAATTCCGGCGAGAAGCAGCGTGGTGCTGTCGAGTTGTCCTTTGCGTCGGCCAAGAAAATAAACTGCTGCAATGGTTGCCAGCCCTCCCAGAAATGCCAGGCCCTGCATCGCCCACGGAAATTGCGGCAGCCACACCAGCGCCAATATCGCGCCCAGTGCCGCGCCGCTTGAAACTCCGAGCACATACGGATCAGCAAGCGGATTGCGCAAAAGCGCCTGAAAGGAAGCACCGGAAACGGAAAGCGCCGCGCCAACCAAAATCCCCAGCGCGATGCGCGGCAGCCGCAAACCAAACACAATCAGCCGGTCCGAACTCGGAATGTTGTTCCAGTGGCCAAGCGCGCCGCGCAGCAGCGTCATCGCCACGTCGCGCACCGAGATTGGATACGCGCCCACTTGAAGCGAGAAAACCACCACGATGAAAAGCACGCCGGCAAGCAGCGCGCAAATTCCCGCGATTCGCCGGGGCGTCAGTGGCCGCATGCAAATTCCTCCCTGCATGAATGTTGCGAAACGGCGCTTTGCAAATGCACGGGCACGGGGATAAACACTGGCAATTGACGCAAACGCGCGTGCCGCGCCGCGTCTTCAAAAACATTGGGATGCAGTCGACGCGCGAGTTTTTCAATCGCGTCGATCAATCCTGGAGCGGGCAAATCGATTTCATCGCTGACCACAACCACGCGGCCCTCGCGCACGGCCGCAAGTTCGCGCCAGCCTGCTTCGCTGCGCAGCTCCGCAAGCTGCTTCGCCGTGGAATCCTCGCCGCCAAAACCGCTGCTCGCAAACACCAGATAATCGGGATTCAGCCGCACGACTTCTTCCAAACTGATCTGCGGCCAATCTTGTTTCGCGTGCACCACGGATTGCGCGCCCGCGTAGCGCAAGGCATCCGCGATGAAGGTGTGCTCACCAAGAGAAATCAGCGGGCTTTCTCCCACCACGAAGAAGACGCGCCTCACCGGAACATTCGCGAGTTTTGATTGCAGTGCATTCAGCCGCTGCCGGAGATTTGCAACCACGGATTCGGCTTGCGCTGTCGCACCGATCACGCCGCCGATATGCTCGATGGATTCGAGCATGCTTTCGACCGAATGCGGATTGGTCGCATACACAGCGATGCCTAGCCGTGCGAGCTCATCGGCAGTTTCGCGCCGGTTCCCCGCCTCCGTGAGGAGAACGATATCGGGGCGCAGGGCGACAATTGCTTCCAGATTCGGGTTCAATGGCATGCCGACACGCGGCTTCGATTTCGCTGCGGGCGGATAATCGCTGTAGTTGCTGACGCCAACCAGGCGATCCTGCGCGCCAAGGGCATACACAATTTCCGCAAGATTCGGCGCGAGCGCAACGATGCGATGAACTTCAACGGGGACGGCCACGCGCCGCCCCGCTTCGTCGATCACCTCGCGCGTTGTTTGTTTCGCGTTCACTTTCGATTCCGATTTCGTTTCCGGTTGCGTTTGCTGTTTCGTTGCGGCGTTTGCACTCGCTGCAACCTGCGCCGCGCAAATCCCGGCGCCGCAAAGTAACGCTATCATGCCGCACGCGCCGCCGATTTGATTTCGCCGCATCGCTTGTCTAATTTGCTTCACGCGCGTTTATGGTTCGTTCGACGCGAAAATTTATTTGCTCAATAAAAAAGCCCCACGAGAAATAATGGGGCGAATCGCCACACTCCTTCTCGCGAAGAGTGCCAGCACAAATCGGCTCGCGCAGGTTTCCTGACTTTCGGCACCGGATTCTTCGTCGCAAAAGGGCGCGGCGCTTCACCGGAAGAAATCTGGCGCTGTTCCGCTTTTTTCGAGCGGCCCTTCCCGGCGGGTTTGCGATAAGCAAAACGTACCAGTGGGGATTGCGTGTCAGCAGCGCCGGCCGATTACAGTGGCGGGACCGTGGCCGATTTTCACGGCCTTCTCTTCACCCTGAGAATCGCCCAGTGAGCGATTCGAAGGGTTTTCCCGCGAGCCGACTAAATTTTCCGAACTGAGTCTATGCCCGACGGCCAATCGAGTCAATCGCGCTCGCAAAGCGTATCGAGTGGAACGCGGGCGTCAGCGATTCTTCCATTGCGGTGAGCGTTTTTCCGCGATGGCGCGCAAGCCTTCGCTCGAATCCTCGAGGCTGGAAAGCTCATTGAGAAACACAGCCATCGATTGGCGCACGCCGTCGCGAAGCGAAAGTCCCATGGAACCAAGAATCGCTTTTTTCGCCATCGTGAGCACGGCTCCGGAATGCGCGGTGACTTGCTCGGACATTTCCTTTACCGTCGCTTCGAGTTTAGCTTCCGTCACCACGCGATTGACGAGGCCCAGGCCGAGCGCGCGTTCGGCGCTGATCACTTCGCCGGTGAGAACCAATTCGAGAGCGCGCTTGGGCCCTACGATGTACGGCAGAATGGCCGCGCCGAGTGGCGGAAAGACGCCGAGTTTTATTTCCGGCTGCGCGAATTTCGCGCGCGGAGTGGCGACCACCAAATCGCCGAGCGCGGCGAGTTCCGCGCCACCGCCAAATGCGGGACCATTCACGACAACGAGAAACGGTTTTGAAGTATCGAGCATGGCCGTGAACGCGCGCTGAAATGCGTCGAGCACCTGAAACGCGCGGCGCGGCGTGTATTCGCCGAGCTCGATGCCGCCACAGAACGATTGTCCGGCGGAATCAAGGACAATTAATTTTACGTCGCCGCGGCCTTCGAGCGAATCGATGCCCACGGCGAGTTCGGAAAGCATCCGCTCGTTAAGCATGTTGTGCTCGGGACGCTCGAGCGTGAGCCGCGCGACTTCACCGTCGATGCGGAAGCGAACGTATTTGAATTCCTCGGGCTTGGGCGGCGCGGCGCCGACGTTTCCGGCGACAGCGACGCGAGGAGTTTTGGGCGAAGACCTTTGCATGAAACCCTCCGGCTGCGGCGAATGAGCGAGAAATAATCGTACTCTGAAATTGGGGCGGCGTGCGGAAGGCTTTCAGCGGCGGTGCTGAACGCGCAAACCCCTGTCGCGATGTTCTGCAATGCGGACTTGCGCAGGAGGATGCCACAAACTTGCGCGAAGTCAATTACACAATTTCGATTTCAACGGCGACGCCCATGCCGCCGGAGACGCAGAGGGTCGCGAGACCTTTTTTGTTTTTTGCAGAATTTTCGTTGCGGCGCATTTCATGAACCAGCGTGGTGATGATGCGCGCTCCGGTGCAGCCGATGGGATGACCAAGGGCAATCGCGCCGCCATTGGGGTTCAGACGTTCGCGAGGAAAATGCAAATCGCGATCGCAGGCGAGGACTTGCGCGGCGAACGCTTCGTTCAATTCAATCGCCGCGTAGTCTTCGAGATTCGTGCCGGTGCGCGCCAGAAGTTTTCGCACGGCGGGCACGGGGCCGATACCCATCACGCGGGGGTCAACGGCGGCGACAGCGGCGGCGACGATTCGGGCAATCGGTTTGAGGCCGAGTTCGCGAACTTTTTCTTCGCTTGCGAGCACGACGCACGAAGCGCCGTCCGTGATTCCGCTGGCGTTGCCCGCGGTGATAGTGCCCGTTTTGCTGAAGACGGGCGGCAGCTTGGCCATTTGTTCAGGCGTGATGTCGGGACGCACGTGCTCGTCTTTTTCGACGCGCACGACGTTGCCCTTTTTGTCCGTGCGCTCGACAGGAATGATTTCGCGGCCGAAGCGACACTCGCGTTGTGCGCGCGCGGCGCGATGATGGCTTTCGAGCGCGAACGCGTCCTGCTCCTCACGAGGAATTTTATACTGCTGCGCGAGCAGTTCGGCCGTTTCGCCCATGATCATTTGCGAAATGGGGCACAGAAATCCGTCGCGATACATGGCGTCGACGAGCGGCTGGTTGCCCATTTTCACGCCCCAACGCGCTTCGACGAGATAGGGAACGCGCGACATGGATTCGGCGCCGCCGGCGACGATGATCCCGGCGTTGCCGAGCAAAATTTCCTGCCAGCCGAGCATGATGGAACGCAGGCCGGAGGCGCAGGCCATGTTGACGGTGAAAGCAGGAACGTCGTCGCCCAGCCCGGCGCGCCAGGCAATCTGCCGCGCGGGATTGGGGCCAACGCCAGCGGTGCGCGCGTTGCCGAAAATTAATTCGTCAACGTGATATGGAAATTCGCGAGGCGCCGGGTCGCGAGATGTCGTGCCGACCTCAGAGGTTAAAACCCCTGGATTTTCGGATTTTTCGGCACGGCTGAAGCCGTGCCCTGACCAGGGCCGGTTGCGAGATGACTTTTAACGGTGCTCTCGTTCGCTTGCTTGATGCTGTCTTCTATTTTCCCGCCGACTCCCGGCTGGCGTTCCGGCGGCAATTCGCCGTGAAACGCGCGCTGGAGCGCGGCGCGGACGGCGATCACGCCCAAATCCGGGGCAGTAAAATCCGCAAGGCCTCCGCCGAATTTTCCAATCGGCGTGCGCACGGCGCTGACGATGTATACGGTGGTGTGGTTCATCGTCTCTTATTTCCCTCTTATGTCACTTCAGAATGCTTTTCTATATTAGCGCATTCGGTTTGTGGGCGCCTCCTTCGCCGATTGGCCTCGCAAATATGCGCGCGTGAAACATGTTATTTGTACCGATTAGAATGGGGCGCGGGTGTTTGTTTTGTGTGGGTTGGCGGGATTTTTAATCCCGAGGTGTACCGATTAGAATTTGCGGGTTGCGGCGTGGTTTTGGCGTTTGTTGCGGCGCGCCAGGAGTGGTGGTTGTGGTTGGGTGCGTTGGCGTCGGGGAGCTGTGCGTTGTGGTTTGTGGCGCGCGGGCGGCGACGGGCGCGGATGTGTTCGCTGGAGGTGCGGGGTTTGCGTTTTGAGTTTGCGGTTCATGATTCGCTGGCTTCCCGTTGCTCGGGGAAGATGAAGATGCGAGAGCGGCGGCGTTGCGGGCCTGTGCGTCGCTGTAGGCCCACCAGCCGTCGGAGGGATCGTAGTTAGATGGATAGTCAGATGGACGACTTTGGGGTTGAGGATAAACGTAAGCTGCGTTTTTATTCGCGAGCGGACGGGGAGAATGATTTGCGGATTCGCGCTGAGGTGCGGACGATGAGACGGAAGTGTAAATGACGCGGCGGGCAGGCTCGACCCATTCGCCGGAAGTGGTGAGCGAAGCGTAGGCTTTGATGGCGGCGACGATTCCGTGCGAGGAGATATCGCATTCATCGGCGCGCTCGATCATGTTTTCGAGGGCGTAACGCAGATTGCGGCGGCGTTTGGCGAAAAGTCCGGTGGCGTGGGCGTGATCGTAGATGGTGGAGCGGTCGGGAAGCATGTAGCGGCGATGGATGCGGGAAGGGCTGTGCCAGTGAACGAACATTTCCTCGATGGTTTCGCGGTCGGGATGGTGGCAGATGACGCATTTGCGTTGGTGATGGGAAAGATGAGAAGCGTGGGTTGCGCGGTTTGACGCGTGTTGCGATGCGCGGGCGCGTTTGGTACGCGCAGGACAGCGTGGCGGTTCTGGTTGCCATGGTGAATCTCCTTGGATTTAGTTTTAGGGAGCCTTAGCGCAAGGCCTGCGGACCACGTGCTTCGGTTGCCCTTGAGAAAAGAATGAGCCGATGTTGGCGAGAAGGCAAAGGGTGGTGACTGTGGAAAATCGAGGCAAACATAGAAAGCATGACGGCGATTTGCGCAGAAAGCGCGCAAAGAGGAAAGAGAATTAAGGTAAGGCGAGTTGCGGCACGGTTGAAACCGTGCCCTGACGCTACTGACGCGACTGCTATTGAGGAAAATCCCCACCCTTCGCAGAAGCATCCAGAGCGCAAAAGGCGCGGTTCGCAAACACCGCTCACTTCGCAAAATTCGCAGACAGGATGCGGTACCGGCAAGGGCGAACGCGAAAGCCTCACGTCAGCCAGCGCAAGGGCGGCGCTGGTGGGACGTGAGCTACAGACAGGCCCAATTCCAGCGCGTGAGTGAACCGCGCGGGAGCCAACGAAGACCTACAGAGAAAGGTCCAGGTTTCGGCGAGGAAAAGCCCAGCAGATTCCTCGTCGCATGGCTCCTCGGAATGACAAACGCGTCTCGGTGAGCGGGTAAGGTTGGCGCGTGGGGCATGCGGGTGAAGGGAAAGCGGCGTCGAGCTGGGCCACGCACAAGGGCGAAAGCATGCGAAGAGAGGCGCCGCGAAGTGGCGAGGTGATGGCCGCAAAGAGAGTCCGAGGTGTATGTGAGGAAAATCCCCACCCTTCGCAAAACCCGCTCAGGATGGGGCACCCACAAAGGCAAAGGCGAAACCATATCCCTCACTCAGGAAAGCGGAGACGAACAAATCGCGAGCAAGAGCCTCACGTCAGCCAGCGGCAAGGGCGGGCGCAAAGAAAGGTCCAGGTTTCGGCGAGGAAAAACCCCAGCAGATTCCTCGTCGCATGGCTCCTCGGAATGACAAACGCGTCTCGGTGAGCGGGTAAGGTTGGCGCTGACGCATGCCGGCGAAAGCAAAGCGGCGTCAAGCGCGATCCTTCGCTGCGCCAGGATGACAAAAACCACGGCGGGCAGGCGCGGCGCAGCTTCTGCGTCAGGACAAGCAAGGCGCCCGGACAACGACATCGGCAAACAAGCTGCGCAAAGAATGACGAAACCGGCAACGGGCGCGGACTACTGCGGAGGTTAACCTTGGTGCCGAAAGGCCAGAGGCCGAAGAGCTTTAGGAAGATGTCGTCGTGATTCTTGATTAGCATTTCGGCGGACTTTTGTGGGGGCCAGGGGCTGGCGAGGCGCTCGGGACGGTCGGCGATCCAGAAAGCGACGAGGGCTTGGACCGTGGCGTCGCGATCGAGGACGGCTTCGTCGATTTTGTCGAACGTGTCGACGGGCGAATGATGGGTGTAGCGGTATTCGGGCGAGTCCTGATCAAGATTGATGCCGGGAAGGCCGGCGAGAATGAAGGGACCGGCGTCGGTGCCGAATTCGGTTTTGTCGTCGGCGGTGATTGTGCCGAAGGCGTCGAGCGTGGCGGCGAATTCGGAGGCGGCGGGAACGAGATCGTCGCGGCCGCCCATGTTGAGGGCGGTGACAGGGCCCTGGCCGTTGTCGAGAATGACGGCGGCGACGTGATTGGCCATGTCGTCTTTGTGAGTTTTTACATAGGCGAGCGAGCCGAGAAGGCCTTGCTCTTCTCCGGTGAAGAGGACGAAGCGAATGGTGCGGAGCGGCTTGAAGCCGGAGCGGACAATGGCTTCGGCGGCTCCGAGAGTGGTGGCGACGCCCACGCCGTCGTCGGTGGAACCTTCGGCGAGATCCCAGGAATCGAGATGGCCGCCGACGACGATGATTTGTTCGGGATGCTCGGTGCCGGGAATTTCGCCGACGACGTTGGCGGTGTTGACGGCGCCGTCGGTGACTTTGTTTTGCACGTTGATGTGGAGGCGGACGGTTTTGCCGTGGGCGATGAGACGCTCGAGGATTTCCTGATCTTCGGCGGCGATGCTGACGACAGGAATGTCGTAAAACGTGTTGAAGCCGAGCGCGCCGGTATGCGTGAGGTGCATGCCCTGGGATTTTCCGCCGCCCTGTCCGCCGATGACGGCGACAGCGCCGGCGTCATGGGCTTTTTTCAGGAAGGGGCCGAACTGTGCGAAGGCGGCCATGCCGTTTTCGGGGCGCGGGCCCTGCTGCACGGCCATGATGACTTTGCCGCGCCAGTTGGAGGAATTTTGCTCCTCCTCCTGCTGGAGATTGTAAACGTTGACGGTGACAACGTCGGCATCGACACCGCCGGCGGGAGTGGAGCCGACCCAGCCCATGGAATCGACCATGAGTTTGTGGGGAGCGGGCGAAATGATTTCGGCGTCGGCGGAAATGCGCGTCCAACCGCGAAAAATTTGCCAAGGTTCGGCGTGGACATTTTGCAGGCCGATTTTTTTCATGGTGTCGAGGCCCCACTGAATGGCGGCGTTGCATTGCGGGGAGCCGGTGACGCGGGCGCCGACGTCGTCGCTCAAATCCTCGAGTTCCGGATAGGCGTGAATGTCCAACATGCCGTGGCCAGTGATGGAGGAGAGCGCCGGGAGTAAAGCGTCGTTTGCGGATGGCGGAGGCACGGAATGATTATTTGCGGTGGCGGCGAAAGCGATTCCGACGGCGAAAAAAAGAGCCACGGCGAGCGTGGAAGTTTTGCGATTCATTTTAGAGTCTCCCGTTGCCAAATTCCGTTTGAGCGGCGGCCATTCTGTCAAATCGCGAGACGTGGCGCAAGCGATAGACGCAAAGGCTTGAAATTGCATCAAAGAATTGGAGCTGTTGTGGTTGGACTGGGGAATTGAGTTTGAAGGGCCAGAAATCGGCGGTAAGATAAGAAATAACGGGCGGAAGAGGCCCGAAGCTGGTGTTGTATGACGTCCACGCAAATCAAGCTGACCGAAAGATTCCACAATTGGAAGCACAGCAATATCAATGCTTTTCGCTTGGCCGCAATTTATCGAAGGTACGTTTGAGCTTTTGGAACGTCCAAACTAATCGGGCCCATGCGCCCGCGAGAAAACGAAAAAAGGAGTGAACCACATGAGCAGGGAGGTTTATCAAGTTCGGAAATGGGTGGGAATCAGCATCTTGATCGTCGCGCTGATCGCCGGAGGGTTTCTGGGCACGTGGGCAGTGCGGTGGGCGGGACAGAAGGTGCTGGGCGCGCCGAAAGTTCCGCTGACGCTGGCGGGGAATGTGGATCCGGTGCAGCTGGGGACTTTCACAAATGGATTTGCTTCAGTAGTGCGTCCGGCGCTGCCGGCCGTGGTGAATATATCCACGACGAAGGTGATAAAGATTCAGCAGAATATGCCGGGATTCTTCAGTGATCCGTTTTTCAAGCAATTTTTCGGCAACCAGTTCGGCGGGGGACAGTCGAGGCCACAAACGGAAAAGGAAACGAGTTTGGGCTCGGGGGTAATCATCAATTCGGATGGTTACATACTGACGAACAATCACGTGGTGGCGCACGGCGGGAATATTAAAGTGGTGTGGAACAACAAGAATTATGCCGGGAAAGTGGTGGGGACGGATCCGTTGACGGACATCGCGGTGGTGAAAATCGACGCGACGGGCCTGCCGACGATTGCGCTGGGAGATTCCTCGAAATTACAAGTGGGGGATGTGGTGTTCGCGATTGGCGATCCATTTGGGATTGGGGAAACGGCGACGATGGGAATCGTGAGCGCCACGGGCCGCAGCCTGGGGCTTGAGTCACAGGTGCAAGGCGGAAAGCAGACGTATGAAGATTTCATTCAAACGGATGCGGCGATCAATCCGGGAAATTCCGGCGGAGCGATGATCGATTTGCACGGCGATTTGGTGGGGATCAACACAGCGATTATCTCGAGCGGTTCATCGATGGGCGGCGAAGGCGGAAACGAGGGAATCGGATTTGCGATTCCGATCAACATGGCGCGCAACATCATGGAGCAGATTATCGAGCACGGAAAAGTGGAACGCGGGTACATGGGCGTTTATATCAATCCGCTGACTCCGGAAATGGCGAAGGAATTTAACTACAACGGAGGAGGCGGAGGCGCGTTGGTGGGTGATGTGACACCGGGCAGCCCGGCGGCAAAGGCCGGACTCAAGCGCGGCGACATCATTCTGGGGTTGAATGGCGAAGCACTCAATAGTTACGGCGATCTGACGGCGCGCATCGCGAGCACAGCGCCAGGGACGTCGGTTCAGTTGAAGGTTTTCCGCGACGGGAAGACATTTGAAGTGCCGGTGACGCTGGGCGAACTGCCGGAAAAGGGCGGAAAATCATCGTTTGAATCGTCAGGAAACGGGACAGGACAAAGCAGCAGCAAGGCGATGGAAGGTGTGCAAGTGGAGAATGTGACGCCGGAAATCGCTCAGCAGCTGAATTTGCCAGCTTCGGCTCGAGGAGTGGTGGTGGACTCGGTTGACCAATCGAGCGCGGCCGCTACGGCTGGATTGCAGAGGGGCGACGTGATAGTGGAGGTTAACCATAAACCGGTCAATAACATGGCCGACTTCCGCGCGGCACTGGCGGGAGCTGGCGACCAACCCGTGCTGTTACTGGTGAGGCCAAGGTCCCAAAGCGATGTGACGGAGTATATTTTGGTTGAACCTCAATCGTAACGAGAAAGGGACGAAGGAGCGACGTGAACAGGGTCGGTGCTGAGGGCAGTACCGGCCCTGTTCGTTTTTGCCAAAAAAAGGTAAAAAAATCACTCTGGCAGGACAGGTTGACGGAATTGCCCGAACAGGAAATCTTTACACGGGCAGGAGAAGCGCGGTTCGCCCGTATTACCCCCACCACCCTAAGCGGGTATGCAGACTTTTTCGACCGGCTATACACCCGCCACCCGATTGACAACGCGGTAGAAGCGTATTCAGATAGGCGAGGAATGCTGAGTAGCGCCAGAGTGGAAAAACGAGCGAGTATGGAGCAATTCGTGCAGAGAAAGTGAGTGGAGAAGACCGCAAATGAAAGTTGCGCGTCAAGCGGGGAGAAATTAAGGACTAAAAAGCAGGAAACACTACCACAGGGGGAACACTAGGGCACGGCTTACAGTATCATTTAAGGCAACCAAGTTTCAGACTGGTACAATCGTACTATTCACCGGGCTGCCGGCCCCAGTACTACAATGTCCATCGCGCCGATTAGCGTCGTAAGGTCAACGGGCAAAGCACCGAGGCGGGGGAAGGCACCGATGTCGTCGAACGGAAACGGACGTTATCCAGACTACGAAGCGCCTTTCACACTGCTGAGCGCGGGAAAGCCGCGGTGGCGATCCTTCACGGCCGGATTTGGGGTTGAATTTCTAGTGCTCGCATGCGCGCTGTGGATTCCGCTGTTGTTTCCGAAACAAATGGACGTTGCGAAGCAATACATGATCACGGAAATTACCGCGCCTCCGGTGCGGGCCTGGAAACCGCAGCCCAGAGTGCGACCGAAGCTTGTACCAGTAAAGCGTGTGGAAGTCGCGAAGCTCGAACCCGTGCCGGTGCCGGTACCGCCGAAACCGAAAATGATCGAGCCGGTATTCGACAAGCCAATTGTGTCGAAGCCAGTGATCCGCAGAAATCTGACGAAGGCGCCGCAGATAAATGTGTTTGCGCGCGCGGTGCCGGACAAGCCGACGACATCGCTGGGGAGTTCGGCGATCCCGGATTTGAAGCGGCCGAAGGCTCCCGTGCAGACGGGAGGATTCGGCGACCCGGATGGATTGCCTTCGAAGGCGAAGGTGACGCAGCCGGTGAACGTCGCGCAAGCGGGCGGATTTGATATGCCGGTCGGGCCGGGCAAAGGCAACGGGACGGGCGGCAAGAAGGGCGTCGAAGGGGTGGTTGCGAGCGCAGGGTTTGGAAACGGGACGGCGATTGCGGGGGGAGTGCGAAACGGCGGAAAAGTGGAGCAGGGAGTGTTCGCCGATGATCGCGCCACGAGTTCGGGGCCGCGTGTGCAGAAGAAAGCGGCGGTGGCGCGCGAGGAAGGTCCGGTAATTTTATACAAACCGAAACCAGAGTACACGGCAGAAGGAAAGCAGTTGAAAATACAGGGCGACGTCTTACTGCAAGTGATTTTCAAGGCTTCAGGGGAAGTCCAAGTGGTGCGCGTGTTGAAGGGCCTAGGCCATGGGCTGGATCAAAACGCGGAGATTGCCGCGCAAAAGATCCGGTTTAAACCAGCGCGCGAAGATGGACAGCCAGTCGATTTCCCGGCCAACGTTCGGATCGACTTCGAGCTAGCGTACTAATTGTGGATTTGAGGGGGAGAAGTCATGGGTAGGGGATTACGGTACGTCGTTGCTGCGGCTATGGGGTTGGCGCTCGCAGGGGGAGTAAGAGCGCAAACTCAGCCGACGCAAACGCCGCCAGCGCAGACTCCTGAACATCTTGTTATTACTCCCAGCCAGCCGACCACAGTGGCTGAAGTGGAGGACCGCATCATCGCGCGGGAGCATCAAGAAGTGGCGACCCTGCGGCATTACAGCCCCATCGTAGAAACCTACATTCAAGACATGCGCCCGGACCCACAGTTGGGAGCCGTCCCGGAGAGGGATCATTATTACCTAGGCGTGGCGCAGCTCAGCAAAGGGGTAGTCGACCGGTCAATGCTTCCGGGTCAGGATAGTGGATGGAAGCAAAAACTGAATCCGATCAAGGATATCAGTTCGCTGCTGGGCAACTCCTACGTGCCAGCGGGTTTTCTGCAAATGATTTTCGTGGATCCGGTTTATTTCGACAAGCAACATTACAAATTTGACTATGTGCGCCGTGAATTTCTAGGATCGATAAAGTGTCTTGTGTTCGATGTGACGCCTTTGCCGAAATCGGGCAATGGGAGATTCCAGGGGCGCATTTGGGTGGAAGACCAGGACTATACGATCGTGCGATTCAATGGAGTGTTTTTGCCGATCGCGCGGACATTTGGCTGGAACCTGCACTTCGATAGCTGGCGCACCAACGTGGCGCCGGGCCAGTGGATTCCATCGTACATCTATAGCGCGGAATCGGACCTAAAGGATTTCCCATTCGGGCATGTGACGTACCGCTCGCAAACACGGCTATGGGGCTATAACTTGAGACTCGGGAGCCGCGAGACGGAATTCAGCGATCTGCAGATTGAAGCGGCGAAGCCGATTCAGGACCAAGCGGACGCGTCGAAAGATGTTTCGCCAGTGATGGCGGAACGTGAGTGGCAGCGCGAAGGCGAAGACAACGTAATCGAACGTCTGCAACGCAATGGATTGCTGGCACCGCCGGGGCCCGTGGACAAAGTGATGGGAACGGTGGTGAACAACCTGGAAGTGACGAACAATCTGGATATCGAGCCTGATATCCGGTGCCGCGTGCTGCTGACATCGACACTGGAAGCGTTCACGATCGGGCACACGATTGTGGTGAGCCGGGGGTTGTTGGACGTGCTGCCCGATGAGCCGAGCCTGGCGGCGATACTCGCGCACCAACTTGGCGCGGTGATCACCGGATCGCCGCTGTCGGACGTGTACTCGTTTAACGACACGACCATGGTTTCCACGGCTGATACGATCAAGCGCATGTCTTTCCGCAACACGAAAGGCGACGAAGAAATCGCGGCGAAGAAAGCGATCGAATTGCTGAAGAATTCGCCGTACAAAAACCAACTAGGGACCGCGGGACTTTTCCTGAAACAGCTGGCGGCGGAACAGAAACAGTTGCCGGCGTTGATCAGCGCCAATCTGGGCAACGAAGTGTTCATGGCGTCGCAACTGATTCAGGCGGCACCGCAATTGCAGCCGATGAAAATCGACCAGATTGCAGCGCTGCCGCTGGGCTCGCGAATCATGCTGAATTCGTGGGACGACAGCGTGGACCTGGTGAAGACCAAACCCGTGCAGTTGCTTTCGGCGCGGGAGAAGATGCCCTTTGAAGTCACGCCATTTATGCCGTATCTGACGCGCTATCAAAATTCGTCGAATGCGACTGCCGCTGACCCGACGAAGGCGGACGTGGCAAAACAGAATCCGCAGCCTCCACAGAATCCTCAGTAGAAGCAGAAGCACGTTTACGAAAAAGCCCGGCGCGGTGATTACCGCTGCCGGGCTTTTTCTTTTGCGCGGCGTTTTGCGCGCGTGACGCTTTGCAAGTTGCCCCGGATGAGAGAAACTTCCCTTCGGAATGACGCGGCAATCCCTGATCGAATTTCTGGACGAATATGGACGGCGAGGCGAGGAAATCGCGGTGGCGCACCGGCGCGGCTACCGGATGGAGCGATGGTCGTACGGACGCATTGCCGAAGCGGCACGCGGATTTGCGGGAGAGTTGACGGCACGCGGAATTGCGCCGGGAGATCGCGTGCTGCTGTGGGGAGACAACTGCGGCGAATGGGTGGCGGCGTTTTTTGGATGCGTGTTGCGCGGCGCGGTGGTTGTGCCGATCGATCGCGTGGCGACCGCGGAGTTCGCGGGACGCGTGGCGCAAACGGTGGAGGCAAAGCTGTTGATTGCGTCGCGTGGCGCGCCGGAGATGGATGCGCGGCTGGCGAGAATCGCGCTAGAGGACATCGAGGCGGAGCATCAGGAAGCGAGGATTCCAGAGACGGCGCTGAGTTTTACGCGGAGAGACACAGTCGAAATTGTTTTTACTTCGGGGACGACGGCAGAGCCGCGAGGCGTGGTACTGACGCACGGGAATATTTTGGCAAACATCGAACCGCTGGAGGCGCAGATTCAGGAATATTTGCGCTACGAGAAATTCGTGCACCCGCTGCGATTTCTGAATTTGCTGCCGTTGAGCCACGTGTTCGGGCAGTTGATGAGCATGTTCATTCCGCCGCTGCTGGGCGGGACGGTGATTTTCATGGATACGCTGAGTCCCGCGGAAGTGGCGCGGACGATTCGGCGCGAACGCGTGACGGCGCTGGTGAGTGTGCCGCGACTGATTGAATCGTTGCAAGGACAGGTGGAGCAGGAAGTGGAAGCCCAGGGACGCATCGAGAAATTTCGCAAGAACTTTGTGGCCGCGGATGGCGAGCATTTTTTGAAACGCTGCTGGCGTTTCCGGCGCGTTCACGGGCAGTTGGGGTGGAAATTCTGGGCGCTGATTTCGGGCGGCGCTGCGCTGCCGGAACGCGTGGAGACTTTTTGGCGGCGGCTGGGGTACGCGGTGATTCAGGGTTATGGATTGACGGAGACGACTTCGCTGGTAAGCGTGAATCATCCGTTTCGCACAGGCAAGGGATCCATTGGGAAGGCGCTGCCGGGGATGGAAATAAAATTGAGCGCGGACGGGGAAATTCTGGTGCGCGGAGAAAACGTGGCGTCGGGTTACTGGCAGGGACGGCAGCTCGAGGCGATGGCGGATGCGGCGGGATGGTTTCGCACGGGCGATTTGGGGGAGATGGACGCGGAGGGGAATCTTTTTTTCAAGGGGCGGCGGAAGAACGTGATTGTGACGCCGGCAGGGATGAATGTTTATCCCGAGGATTTGGAAGGGGCGCTGCGGCGGCAAGCAGGCGTGCGCGATTGCGTGGTGGTGGGAATCGAGCGCGACGGAAATGCGGAGGCATGCGCGGTGCTGCTGCTTGAGAATCCGAGCGCGAATCCGGCGGCGATTGTGGACGCGGCGAATCATTCGCTGGCGGAATACCAGCGCATGCGGCAGTGGATGGTGTGGAAGGAGCCGGATTTTCCGCGGACGCCGACACAGAAGCCATTGTTGCCGCGAATCCGTGAAGCGGCGGCAGAACAAATGGGTACGTCAGCGGACGCAATGGCGGGTGGTGAGAAACAAAGTGCGATTGGGGAATTGATTTCCAAGGTGACGCGGCGCGGGAATTCGCGAGTAACGGCGGATGCTGATCTGGAGCGCGATCTGCAGATGAGTTCGCTGGACCGCGTGGAATTGATGAGCGCGCTGGAAGAAAAATATCAGGTGGATTTGGGAGAGACGAGATTCGCGGAGGCGAAGACAGTCGGCGAACTGGAACGATTGCTGCGCGAGCCGACGGCGCGGCCAAAAACATATAACTTTCCTCGCTGGGCGCAACGGTGGCCGGTGACGTGGATTCGGATGGGCGTTTATTACGCGCTAACGTGGCCGGCAACGTGGTTGCTGGCGAAGCCGACGATTCGCGGGAGAGAAAATTTGAGCGGGGTCCGCGGGCCGATATTGGTGGTGGCGAATCACGTGACGTACGTGGACATTGGATGCGTGCTGGCGGCGCTGCCGGCGAGATTTCGTCACCGACTGGCGACGGCGATGGAGGCGGAGCGGCTGTATGGGATGCGGCATCCGTCGAGGGAGATGAATTTCTTCCTGCGAATTGTGAACCGCATGGATTATTTTTTGGTGATTGCGCTGTTTAACGTGTTCCCGCTGCCGAAGCAATCGGGATTTCGGGAGAGTTTTGCATTCGCGGGGGAATTGGCCGACCGCGGGTGGAGCGTGCTGGTGTTTCCCGAAGGCGCGCGGACGAAGGATGGGAAGCTGGCGGCGTTTCGCGGCGGAATTGGATTGCTGGCGACGAAGCTGAATTTGCCGGTGGTTCCTGTGCGAATTGACGGGCTGTGGGAGTTGGCGCAGGCGCGGCTGACGGAGAAATCTTCGAGGCTGAAGCCGGTGCCGCGCGGGGCGGTGAAGGTGACGATTGGCGAGCCGGTGACGTTTGCGGCGGACGCGGACGCCGAGGAGATCGCGAAGGAACTGGAGCGAAGAGTGGCGGAGTTGTAGGCGAAACAGGTCCAAATGCGAAGGCGGGACGCGATGAGTTGTGCAAGAATGGCGTCCGCATTCGGCGGTGAGGGGGAGACATGAGCGGGCGGCGCGGAATCGGGATCTTAGCTCTGGTTGTTGGCATTATTTTGGCCGTTTATTTTGGCATGCATGATGGGGCGCGCTTCTCGCACTCCCGGGCGGGCCGGGTTTACGGGTCTGTGCACGTGGCGGAAATGCCGTCGCTCGAAAGCAGCCAAGTGCTGCCGACGGGGATGACGATTACGCCGATGGCAGCGCGAGGAGCGGCTTTTGTGCCACTGAATCCGGAGTTGTCGGGGATGCCTTCGTTTGTGGCGGGGCAGCCGGTGACGACGGCGGTGTCGCCGGATGGCGCGACGTTGCTGGTGCTGACGAGCGGATACAACCGAATGGACGATGCGTCGGGGCGAGAGATCAAGGCGGATTCGAACGAGTACGTTTTCGTGTTTGACGTTTCGCAGGGGCAGCCGCGGAAGTTACAAGCGCTGGAAGTGCCAAACACGTTTGACGGCATCGCGTGGAATCCGAATGGGGAGGAATTTTATGTGGCGGGCGGCGTGGATGATGATGTGCATGTTTTCGCAAAGCAGGATGGCAAGTGGGCGGAAGCGGGTCCGGCGATAAAGCTGGGGCATGCACATGGATTGGGAATTGATGTGAAGCCGGAGGCGGCGGGGATTGGCGTGACGGCCGATGGGAAGAAATTGCTGGTGGCGAATTTCGAAAATGATTCGGTGAGCGAGATTGATCTGGCGGCGCGGAAGAAAATTGCGGAGCTGGATTTGCGTCCAGGGAAAAGCGATCCAAAGAAAAGCGGCGTGACGGGAGGGGAATTTCCGTTTTGGATTGTGACGAAGGGAAATGACACGGCGTATGTGTCGAGTCCACGGGACCGGCAGATTGTGGTGGTGGATATTTCGGGCGAGCCGAAGGTGAAGGCGCGAATTGGCGTGCCGGGAGAGCCGGGGAGGATGATTTTGGATCGCGAGCAGAAATATTTGTACGCGGCGCTGCCGAGTGACGACATGGTGGCGGTGATTCGCATACGAACTGGGAATGACTTGTTGGGAGAATCTAGCACGACGGCACCACAGGCGGTTTTTGCGAATTCCAGCACGGCTGATGGGAAGCAATCCGAATAGTTTGGCGCTTGTCTCCGGATGAGAAAGACGCTTTACGTGACGAATGGCGGAGCGAATTCGATTGCGGTCGATTAAATCTCGTCGACATGGAAGGCCGGGACTATTATTGATGGCCGGTGGGCCATATACCAGTGGGTGCGGTGAGCGAACTAATACCGACGGGGTGGTATCCGAGTTCGGTGAGCGTGAGCCGCGACGGGAAGATGCTTTACGCGGTGAACAGCAAGAGCGTGCCGGGGCCAAATCCGGGAGGTTGTCGGAGGACGACTTCCATCGCGCGGGACGCTCTTGACACGTGCCATGCGCAAAATGAGTATATTTTGCAATTGAACAAAGGCGGGTTCGAGACGATTCCGACGCCGCAAGAAAGCGAACTCGCGTCGCTGACGAAGCAGGTGGCGGAAAACAATCATTACGTGAGCGATGCGCAGCACGCGGCGAACAAAAAGACGATGGCTTTTTTGCGGGCGCACATCAAGCACGTGATTTACATCATCAAGGAGAACCGCACATACGACCAGGTGCTCGGGGATTTGCCGGAGGGCAATGGCGATCCGCGTTTGACGCTTTTTCCGCAGGCGCTCAGTCCGAATCATCACCGGCTGGCAGAGCAATTCGTGGACCTGGATAATTTTTATGACAGCGGGGACGTGAGCGGCGAAGGCTGGAACTGGTCGACGGCGGCGCGCGAATCGGAGATGGTCGAAAATACGGTTCCGATCAACTACGCGGGCCGCGGCTTCACATACGATTTTGAAGGGGACAACCGGAACATCAACGTGGGGTTTGCGAGGCTGGCCGACCGGCGCGCGGCCAATCCTGACACACCGGATGACAAGGATTTGCTGCCGGGGACGGCGGACGTGGACGCGCCGGACGGGCCGGGCGGGGATGCAGGGACGGGTTATCTGTGGGACGCGGCGCTGCGAGCGAAGTTGAGCGTGCGGAATTACGGCTTTTTTGTGGACGGAGAGCGCTATTTTGCGCGGAAGGGCGGAGCTGGACCCATACCCTTGATTCGCGATCCCTACGCTTCAAAGACGCAAGTGGCGTTTGCGGACAAGCCGGCGCTGATGAAAATTACGGATCCGTATTTTCGCGGGTTCGATTTGAAGTTTCCCGATTACTGGCGGTACACGGAATGGGATCGGGAATTTCAGGGCTACGTGGCGAAGGGCAATCTGCCGAATCTGGAACTGGTGCGGCTGGGCCGCGATCATTTTGGGGATTTCGCGGGCGCGATTGACGGAACGGGCACAGTGGAAGCGGAGATGGGAGACAACGACTATTCGATTGGCAAGTTGATCGAGCAAGTGGCGAAGAGTCCGTTCGCCAAGAGCACAGTGGTTTTTGTTGTGGAAGATGACGCGCAG
Organism: uncultured Acidobacteriota bacterium; assembly: GCA_963757905.1. Taxonomy (GTDB): domain Bacteria; phylum Acidobacteriota; class Terriglobia; order Acidiferrales; family UBA7541; genus DAHUXN01. The sequence goes on from CAVWSV010000007.1 coordinate 761,384, forward strand.
AACGGACCGGATCACGTGGACGCGCACCGCAGCATCGCGTTGATCGCGGGAGCGTACGTGAAGCGGGGCGCGGTAGTGTCGACGCACTACACGACCGTGAATATGCTGCGCACCATGGAAGACATTTTGGGAATGGGGCCGATGGGAATCAATGACGACGTGATCGAACCCATGGCGGATGTGTTTACGACGCAAGCGCACGCGTGGAGTTATACGGCGATTGTTCCGCAGATTTTGAGGAGCACCAAATTGCCGGTGCCGGCGGCGACATCGGCGAGAGCGGGAACTTCAGACAAGGATTTGGCGTACGCGAGTCCGCGGCATAGCGCGGCGTATTGGGCGGCGAAGACGCGCGGATTCGATTTCAATGTGGAAGATCATATTGACTCGGCGAAGTTCAACCGCATTTTGTGGCGCGGGCTGATGGGTGCGAAGGTGGCGTATCCGACGGTGCGCAGCGGAAGAGATTTGCGCCGGGACCGAGGAGCGCTGCTGGAGAAGCAGGGATCAGGCACACAACAAAATCTGAATGCAGGGCGCCGGTATCGTTAACGGAATTTGTCTGGTTAATCTTGGCGGCAATTGCGGGGTGCGAAAGATGAGAGCAACGAAGGTTGCGGTGATTTTGTGCGTCACGGCTGTGCTATGCGTGGCGGCGGGAATTGCGGGAGCGTGGGCGGGCTGGCTGCATGTGCGCGAGGCGCGCGCGCAATCGGCTTTGATTGACGTGAGCACTCTGTACACGAAGCAGGACGCGATGATTCCGATGCGCGACGGCGTTCGATTGCACACGGAGATTTATGTGCCGAAGAATTCGGCGGAGAAGCTGCCGTTCCTGATTACGCGCACGCCGTATGGAACCAATGACGATGAAAAGGGCGACAGCAGGCTGTTTGATATTTATCAGGAGATGATTCCGGAGGGCTACATTTTCGTGATGCAGGATATTCGCGGACGGTACGGGTCGGAGGGAAAATTCGTGATGCAGCGTCCGCCGCGCGACCGAAAGGATCCGAAGTCGATCGATGAAGGGACGGACACGTACGACACAATTGACTGGCTGCTGAAGAATGTGCCGAACAACAATGGGCGCGCGGGGCTGCTGGGAATTTCCTACGGCGGCTGGTTGACGACCATGGCGCTGCTGGAACCACATCCGGCGCTGAAGGCGGTTTCGGAACAGGCGTCGCCGGCGGATATGTTCCTCGGCGATGATTTCCACCACAACGGGGCTTTCCGGCTGAGCTATGGCTTCGAATACGCAGCCATGATGGAAACCGGGAAGACGAATTTCATATTTCACTTCGACAAATACGACACATATGAATGGTATCTGGCGCTGGGGCCGCTTGGGAACGTGGACAAGAATTATTTGCACGGCGAGCTGCCCACGTGGGAAGACTTCGTCAACCATCCGAACTACGACAGTTTTTGGCAAAAACAGGCTTTTTATCCGTATTTGAAGGACATGCATTTGACGGTGCCGGATTTGAATGTGGCGGGATGGTGGGATCAGGAGGATTTTTACGGGCCGGTGAAAATTTACGAGACGCTGGAAAAGCACGACACCGACCATTTGAATTATCTGGTGGTGGGGCCGTGGAATCACGGCGGGTGGGCGCGCAGCGATGGAGAAAGTCTGGGCCGGATAAAATTTGGGAGTGCGACGAGCAAATATTTTCGCGCGAATGTGCAGGCGAAATGGTTCGCGTACTGGCTGAAAGACAAAGGCGAGTTGCCGTTCAAGAAGGCGCTGACGTTTCAGACGGGGACGAACAAATGGGTACCGTTCGATGCGTGGCCGCCGAAAAGCAACGTGACAGCGAAGAAGCTTTACTTTCAAAGCGGAGGAAAATTGTCGTTCGATGCGCCCGAAGAAACGGGAGCGGAGGCATTCGATAGTTATATTTCGGATCCGGCGCATCCGGTGCCGTACCGGCATCGTCCCGTGGAGGAGACATACGGGCCGGGGAGCCATTGGTACACGTGGCTGGTGGAGGACCAGCGATTTGTGGATTCACGGCCGGACACGGTGAGCTGGACGACGGAAACGTTGGATCATGATGTTTGCGTGGCCGGAGATATTGTCACGCATCTTTATGCTTCGACGACGGGAAGCGACAGCGACTGGGTTGCGAAGCTGATCGATGTGTATCCGGAGGAATACGCGGCGGAGCCGTCGATGGGCGGATATGAGTTGATGATTGCGGATGAAGTGTTTCGCGGGCGTTTCCGCAACAGCTTCGAAAAGCCGGAAGCGATTGTGCCGAATCAAGTGACTCCGTACACGATTGACCTGCACACGAACGATCATTGTTTTTTGAAGGGACATCGGATTATGGTGCAGGTGCAAAGCACGTGGTTCCCGATTATCGACCGCAACCCGCAGAAATTCGTGCCGAACATTTTCAAGGCGACGGCGAGCGATTACATCAAGGCGACGCAGCGGATTTATCGTTCGAGGAAATATCCGTCGAACGTCGAGATACCGGTGGTACAGCGGTGATGTGCGTTATCGTGGTCCAGGTTTCCGATCAACATGGAAGAGAAAAAGCAGATTCCCTACCTACCTGCCTGCCTAGCCGGGCAAGCGGTAGGTTGGCTCGCCGAATGCTGGGTCGCATTCGCGCGCCACGGCGCGCAGGCTCGGAATGACAATAAGGAGATAAGGAGGCAATGTGAACGGAAGAGTGGACATGAGCATGGTGACGTCGACGTTCGAGCTCCCGGGGTATCGCATCGTGCGGTCGCTGGGATTGGTGCGCGGGATCATAGTGCGTTCGCGAAGCATTTTTGGAAACATTGGCGCGTCGTTGCAGACAATCGTGGGCGGAAATATCACGCTGTTCACGGATATGTGCGAAAAGACGCGCGAGGATGCGCTGGAATTGTTGATGGAGCACGCGGCGGAGCGCGGCGGGAACGCGATTATCGGCGTGCGTTACGATGCGAACGAAATCATGCAGGGCGTCACGGAAGTGCTGGCGTACGGGACGGCGGTGGTGGTGGAACGCTCGGCGTAAAAAATGGCGCGCGGATGGTGATGGTGGCCGATGTGCTAAAATGTTCGGAAGTTATAGGCCCGTAGCTCAGTTGGTTAGAGCGCTACCTTGACACGGTAGAGGTCTGCGGTTCGAGTCCGCACGGGCCTACCATATCTTTCAATAGGGTTACGGGACAACGACCCGAAAAATCTCCAACCCACAATCCAACCCACAACAACATTTACTGCACCACTTCCGTACTCACTCCCACTGCTGTCAGGAATTCGCCCTGCGCCGCCCGTGTTTCGTCGTTGTCTTCCTGCGTGTAGAGATCGAGCGTCGTCTGAATTCTTGAATGACGCAGGATGCCCTGCACGGTCTTGGGTTCGACTTTCGCCTTGTTCACCAGCCAGTTGCTAAGCGAGTGACGGAGGTTGTGAAGTCCGAACCGTTGGCCGTCCTCGAATCAGCACTCCGGCTGCTTTCGCTGCCGGCCGGAGATGATCGGCAACAAATACGGAAGAGGACAGAGGCACGCGACCATGCGCCTTGAAGGACGGAAACACAAAATCCGTATCCTTCGTGTGGGGCGTCTGGCCGCGCCATCGCCGCAGATGATCCGCCAAGACTGGATGCAACGGGACGTAGCCGTCGGATGCTTCCGTCTTGGTTTCACCATCCATTGCCCTTCGCCCAGCGTTTCGAAACCCGGATCCGTTCTTCGTGCCACAGGATGTCCGCCCAGCGTAGCGCCAGAATCTCCGACGAACGGAGTCGCGGTCGCCGCACAGGTGAGCACCAGCGTGTGATGAAGATTATTTGTCAGGGATTTCAGAATGTTGAACGTCTGGGCAGGGGTGATGACGATAGCCCGGTAGTTAGTTTTGCAACGTGTTTCGACAGTGCAGCACAGGATTTTTCGTGACCCGCTCGTGCAGTATGCCGACCTTGTAGATGCGGCTCATGATCGCCCCGCATCTTTGCAATCGTCGTCCATGCAAGTTTTGATTCGGTATTCAGCGATTTAAGCCACCGCTGAATCTCGAGCGGTTTGATGTCCTCCGCGATTTCATTGCCCCAAGCGGGCAATGAGATAGTCGCGCACGATATGTTCCACGATGCTCGTCGATATTTTCCGACTTCGGGCGAACAGCATCCGCACCGAAATCGGCCTTGAGGTAATGCTCCGCCAGGGAGTTGAACCTGATGCGGCTCGAAGCAGGGGCATCGTTGATTCGGATCAGGATTCCCAGCCGGTCCACCTCGCGCCATGCGTCCCGTCCTTTGGAAATTTCCGGACAAGTCCAATGGGCGTGATGTGTTCGACCCGCCTCCCGTCCGCACTCGGGACCCGGTATCTGAGCACCCAGGTTTCTCCTTCCTTGCGGCGTACTTTCTTGAGTGATCCTCGCTGATAGGACATAGCTCCTCTTTTCAGCGGGGACTGCCAGATCCGATCGTACACGGTTTCGGCGGATTTGGGATCGAGGTTCTCATTCTCGCACAACGGAGGCGGCGAGTTCCGAGAGGCGAAACACCCAGACTTTCCGTTTGCTTCCCGTGCCAAGCGGATAGGCTCCGGCGATGCCCCTGCGGGCGAGCTCCAGCAGATAACGGCGCTTGACGCAGAGGAACTGCGCCGCCTCTGGGCCGAGACAAACGGCTCCGGCGCCACGGTCACTTGCCTCGACTCTTTGGCAGTGATAACCGTCGCAGGAGAGGAAAAAGTTTCGGCACTATCTCGCGTTTCTCCTCGTGTGGCCGCTTCCAGCGGCATGGTAATGATTGACTTGTCCGGCTCGTTTGCACGGGATGCCAAGAGTTGAGTCGGCTGTCGATGTTGCAAACCTCCTGGAAGGGTCTCGGACATCGAGGGCAACGAATCCACTGCAAGGCGCGGGGCATGCTGTCTTGAGGACGCTGTATTCTCGCGCACACCGAATTGGGTTGAACGGGGCTTCATGGTTGTCACGCGGTCTTCGTAAGAACGTCTCCTTTGACTTACTTATGGTTGATGTTGTTCTTAGTGTTGACTCAGCCGGCGTTTGAACTCATCGTCGCGCTTGAACAGGAGCTTGAGCGCTTCGCTGGCAACGTAGGACGAATTTGCATCAATGAACTCGGCGTATCTGTTCAAGTTGTGCCTGACTTGTTAGTCCAGGCGAACCTGAAGGGTTGTAGTCTTTGGTTGCTTCGATGGTGCTTTTAACAGTGCCAAGTGCTTTTTCCTCCTTTTGTAATGAGCTTCGTAGTACACGGCGCATTACAAGAACTTTGCTTCGACTCCGAAGGCGCGGCCAAAACGGCTCACGCAGTATGCGTGACAGGGCGGGAGCGACCCCACGAACCTTTAGGGCGGCTGAACGAGCCGCGCAATGTAGGGTCGCTCCCGCCCAAGCTGCGTTTTTTGTCCGCGGTCTTTTTTCAGGGATCGGAGCTTGCAGCCGCCTCGTTTGGAGACGATTGCGCGAGCGAGCGACAGAACGCGAGAGCCTCAATTAGGCCAGAACACTGTGTGTGTTTCTGTGTTCTGTCCACGCCGCGTTTGCGGCGGCGGCAAGAAACCGCTGGGGCTTCACGAGACAGGTGTCAAAACCAACCGGTCGTCGGCGGCTGGAAATAGGAAAATAGCAGCGCGAGCCGTGCGTCAGGGAGTTCGCCTATTTCCCAAGATTTGTAAAGCTCTTGCACGCGAGCAGAAGCAAAACGGAGCGTTGCTTCATTCAGAAACTCAATGTCCTCGGTTTTCAGGGCTGCAAACTCTCTGGATATCCAAAGCTTCCGCACTCGGAAATACCGGATGATATCCATGGCCGAGGGCGTCTCTAGTGGGCGCTTCACGAAGGATAGAAAGATCGCGCGGGCTTTCGGAAACAAAGGTCCACAGGGGGAGATGAAGAAATTGAACTGCTTGAGGCTCCGAAACGGCGGACCGAGCAGTCCGGCCACGACGAGCATCGCTGAATCCAGGGCCACCGAATCGAACTCGGAACGCATCGTTTGTGCAGCAGGGCGAGAAAAGCGTGAATCTTCCAGAGCCAGTAACAACCCCAGCGCGCCTCCGCCAGCGCCAGGATCGCCTCGACCAGCATCTGGCGTATCAGCGCGAATCTGCTCGTGCCCAACGTGCGCGCATCTACGCATCACCTCCTCGGCGCCAGACCGCGCGACCAGCAAGAGAATGGCCCACATCAGCGAAACGATCAGCAGAACGATCCGAAGGCCCAGCCAAGAGGCAACCTGAAAACGCTGGCGCACATCTGGATCAGCTGCTGCTGAGTGGCACGATGCTGACACTCCACCTTCCTGACCTTTATACTAGCGCGAACGCGATCCGCAATGGTGCGCATCCTTGCTGTGCTCTGGCCAGACCACGCCAACTTTCAAGTGGCTCATCTTCCAGAGTTGTTTCCCCAGACTGGGTCGGATGAGTGCTCGTGTTGGTCACAGATCGGGCTCTGCTCGGCCTGAGTGGACAAGGAAATCAACACCATCGGCATCACGCCCACAATCGTGCACGTCTTCTTGCTAAACTTATTGAGAGTGATCGTCTTGCCGATCACGTCAGGGTCGCTGTAATGCTGCTCCAGCATGCATAGCTCAGAATTGTGACGTGCGCGGGTTGCCATCGTCGTCCATTCAGTGATGGAACGCCCTCGCTGCTGTGACGTCCGAGCAAGGGTGCCATTCTCAACACTGAAAGTACGCGCGAGTACTCTGGCTGCTATGCGCACCTCCAGCTCCCGAGTCCGGCCTGAGAGACTGCGATGAAGTCGCAGAAAGTGATGCTGCGATACCCTTGAAACTCTTCGCTGGCTGCAGAATTAACGAATCGATCACAGAAATGTGCTTCATGCCGTCTGCCATCTAGTTCATAGTATCACCAGCCGCGACGTATCGCGTAAGGCAGGTCCTGCACACGCATCCGTATAGCGCGCTGAACATCGCCGTGTTCGCGCCAATCCCCAGCGCCAGCGCAAGCACTGCCACTGCTGTGAACCCGGGCGCCTTCGCGAGCATCTAGCTCGTATCGGTACGGAGCTCTATGCTCTGGAGCATTGGCAAGTCCTTGCCTAAAGCCGCGGATCGAACGCTGGGCAACGCCTGCACTCGCTGCAGCAAGTTGAAGAATTCCGCCTGCGACGCTTTCTGCGGATAGCGATACGCGTCGAGGCTGAACTCGAAGGTAATCACGTTGTGAGGGGAAAAGCCCGGGTTCACACTAACCAGGCGCGCAGGCTTTTCAGCGTCAGACCGGCTCCCGTCGAGCAGGACCAAAGTGATGGCGATCTCGGCAACGAGCAGCGTCCTGGCGACGCTGCCATCGCGAGAAAGTCCGGACGGGCTGGCAGTTTCTCGCCTCTGGAGCGCGCAGGCAGGATGAAATCTTGCCGCCTTCCATGCAGGGGCCACGCTGAAAACTGCTCCAGCTAACGCAGACACAGCAATTGCGAACACGAGCACCTCGGCCGCCGAGTTGAATTTCCGCGAAGCGAGGCAGCTCTTGAGGGGCGACGGCGAGCAGCGCGAGTAATTCACCGTACGTAATGAGGATTCCGACGGCGCCTCCGGCAAATGCCACCAGCAGACTCTCGGTTAGCAGTTGGCGCGCGACCTTGCGCCGGTGGCACCAAGAGCACGGCGAACCCAGTTCTCTCGATGTCAACAGCGCTTCTGGCTATACGAGATTCGATACATTGGCACAGGCGATGAGCAGAACAAATCCCGTTGCGCTGAGCAAAATCCAAAGCGCAAGGCTGACATCGCCGACGATATACTGCTTCAAAGGAGTAGAGTACCGTGGAAGCCCTGGCAGTAATTCGCCTTGTCAGCTGCGATTCGATCTTCGATGGCGATGATGTCAGCCCTTGCAGCGGCCACGGTTACGCCCGGCTTGACATGGCCGATCACCGCGAGAAAATGAGCGCCACGCTCGGAGAGAGCATCTGCGCCGAGTCTTGGGATCACTGCCGTCCATAAGCTGACCTTAAAACCGAGCTCCGCGGGGAAATCGAAGGCAGGCGGGGCAACGCCGACGACGGTGAACCCCTTGTCGTCCAAGTTGATGGTCCGGCCAATTATGCGGGGATCAGCGCCCAAACGGTCGCGCCATAATTGGTTACTTACAATCACCACTGGTGCGGCGCCGACCCGATCATCGCTGGGCAGCAAATCTCTTCCCAGTTCAGGGTGAACTCCTATGAGCGAAAAGAAGCCCGCTGAAACATCGGCTGCCTGGAGCCTGATGGGCTCGCCGTTCCCCGTCAGAGTTAAGGCATCTTGCGAGATGGCCGAAAGGGCTGAAAAGGTGCGCTGCTGCCGCTGCCAGTCGAGGAAAGTGGGTGGAGAAGCAAAAATCTCTCCGTCGCCCCATTGCGGATTGACTTCAGCAAGCCACACGAGGCGGTCGGCGTGTGGGAACGGTAGCGAACGTATAAGGACGGAATCCACGACGCTGAAGATCGCCGTGTTGGCGCCGATGCCGAGGGCGAGTGTGAGAACGGCAAGACGGCGAAACCGGGGGACTTGCGGAGCATGCGCAGGCCGAAGCGCAAATCTTGCGTCAGGTCCTGAAGCCAATTGACGCGGCGCGTGTCGCGGCATTCTTCTTTGCGCTTCTCGACACCGCCCATTTCGAGCAGCGCCGTGCGGCGCGCTTCTTGCGCCGTCATGCCCCTCGCGACGTATTCTTCGGTTTTTTGTTCGACGTGATCCCGAAGTTCGTCGTCAAGTTCCTGATCCGTCTGACTTCGACGAAACAGCGACCGCAATCGCAGAGGAATCGTGTAGAGCCAATGTTCCGGTCGCATCGCCGCCTCCTTGGCGCTCGCGCCGCTCACGCCTCTTTCAGTTTGACCACACGCGAAATCGCGTTCGACAACCTGCCCCAGTTGTCGGCTTCTTTTTCAAGCTGTCGCCGCCCCAACCGCGTCAGCGAATAGTATTTCGCGCGGCGACCATTTACGGACGTCTTCCACTCGGCTGTAATCCAGCCTTCCTGCTCCAGCTTGTGCAAGGCCGGGTAGCAGCGACCCGTCGCTCATCTGCAGAACGTCACCGGACACTTGCTTCAAACGTTGACTGACGGCGAAGCCGTTCATCGGCTCAAGAGCAAGAATTTTCAGCAGCAGCATGTCCAGCGTGCCCTGCACCAGATCGGAAGGTTTGCTCATGTTTATGTCCTCGGTAACCGATGACAATATACGCCCGCTGCCGTCGGTAAGCAAGAGGAACTCCATTTGAATGTAGCGGATTTGAACTGCAAGCCTAGATTCGCCGCCGGGCGCCGGCTGGGAGAAATGGGGGTTGCTTCGGAGTTCGTGGACTTTTTCGAATTTCCAACCCACACTCGAACCCACAGAGCATGGTGTCCTGCACGGCTTCCGCGTATTTTGGCAGTCCCCGCGGTCTTGTAAGTTGTTGTAAAATCTAATCACGAAGATTGACACGGTAGAGGTCTGCGGTTCGAGCCCGCACGGGCCTACCATTTCACACCCCGGTCCATTTTCTGCCTGTGATTTCGTACTATTGTTGCCGAGAACATCTGATACGGTTCTGAAGGAGAAGCAAATGAAGAAACGCAAACTTGGAACAAGCAACTTGGAGGTTTCAGCTATGGGGTTGGGCTGTATGGGAATGAGTTTTTCCTACGGACCGCCCAAAAACAAGAAGGAGATGACCGATCTTCTCCATGCGGCCGTGGACCGCGGCATCACGTTTTTTGACACTGCGGAAGCCTATGGCCCATTCACGAATGAAGAACTTGTGGGGGAAGCGCTCGCGCCATTCCGCGACAAGGTGGTGATCGCCACGAAGTTCGGGTTCAAATTTGATCCGAATACCGGCAAACAGGTTGGGCTGGACAGCAGGCCAGAACACATCAACCAGGTTGCCGATGCCTCGCTCAAGCGTCTGAAGACTGATGTCATCGACCTGTTCTATCAGCACCGTGTGGATCCGAACGTTCCGATCGAAGACGTCGCCGGAGCCGTGAAGAAGCTGATTCAGGAAGGCAAAGTGAAGCACTTCGGACTTTCGGAAGCGGGCGTGCAGACTATTCGCCGCGCACACAAAGTTCAGCCCGTCACCGCGCTGCAGAGCGAATATTCGCTCTGGTGGAGAGAGCCTGAAGCGGAGGTGCTCCCGGCACTGGAGGAACTGGGGATCGGGTTCGTTCCATTCAGTCCGCTCGGTAGAGGCTTTCTCACGGGAAAGATCAGCGAGGACACGAAGTTCGACAAAAACGATTTCCGCAACATCGTCCCTCGCTTTACGCCAGAGAACCGGAAAGCGAATCAGGCGGTGGTGGATCTGCTTGGCAGATTTGCGCAACAGAAGAAAGCGACGCCTGCTCAGATCGCACTCGCCTGGCTGCTTGCGCAGAAACCGTGGATTGTGCCGATCCCGGGCACGACCAAGCTGGAGCGCCTGGAAGAAAACATCGGAGCCACGAACATTGGGCTTTCGTCCGACGATCTCCGGGAACTGGAGACTGCAGCCTCAAAGATCGCGGTGCAAGGCGCTCGGTACCCCGAAGAACTGCAGAAAATGGTGGGCCGCTGAGCAGCAAAAGAGAGAACGAGGGACATTCGGATGAGCAAGAAGCAGGCACAGAACGACGCACTCAAAGACCGCCTTTCGCGGTATCGTGAAATTAACCTGAGTGTGACTGGCAGAAAGTCAGGACGAACCATCTCAAAGCCGGTCTGGTTGGTATTGGACGATGATAACGTTTACCTCCTGCAATCCTACCTGTGATTCTTACCCGCATTACGGGCAAAACCGGGTACAATGGCGCCATTTCCGAGTTCAAAAAAAGATTCCGACTTAGGTATTTTGGGGAGGCTCCATGCAACTCTCTGCTTTGACAATGCTGTTCACCATGGTCTTGTTATGCGCTACGGTACAAGCGCCCTCACCCTCCGCCGACAAGCTGGCGGAACAACAGGTACGCCAAGCAAGCGACGAGGAAGTGCAGGCGTTCTTGCGCAAGGATCCAGAGGAAATGGCGCGGCTATGGTCTGACGACCTCGTCGTCACGAACCCCTTGAACAAGTTCGTGAATAAACAAGACGTGCTCGGCATGATGAAGTCCGGGTTTCTCGTAATCACGTCGTACGACCGTCGCATCGAATACGCGCGCGTCTATGGCGACACCGTGATCCTAGCAGGCAGCGAAACCGTCATTTGGGGCGGTAAGATGCCGATTGCCGGGAAGAAACAGGAACTCCGGTTTACCGCGATTTGGATGAAACAACAGGGACGCTGGCAAGAAGTTGCCCGCCACGCAAATATCGTGCCCCAGTCATAGCGACAACAAAACCGATTTCCACAATCCCGTTAGAAGCCACCTCGGAATTGACACGAAACGGGAACTAGCGTGCAATTTGAGGAGGAATTTTATACGGCGATTTTGTTTTGCCGTAGTTTACAAGAACCTAAGGACACTGTAGATTCCCTGCCTGGGGCAGGCAGGCTCCTCGCGGTTGCTCGTCGGAATGACAATGAATAGAGTTTCTCAACAAACTCTCAGAGAGAGACGGCGCGGACAACTGACGGAATCGCGCAAAAGATTTTAGAAATGGCAGGAGGCGGCGCCGTGCTTTTCCAAATATTTCTGGTGGTACTCCTCCGCACGATAAAAGGGACCTGCCGTGGTGATTTCGGTGGCGATAGGACGCTGGAATTTACCGCTCGCTGCCAATGCCGCTTTCGATTTCTCCGCGATGGCCTGCTGCTCCGGCGAGTGAACGAAAATTGCGGAGCGGTATTGCGAGCCAACGTCTGGCCCCTGGCGGTTCACTTGCGTTGGATTGTGGATCTGCCAGAAAAGGTCGAGCAACTGATCGTAAGTGATCTTCTGTGGATCGAAGGTGACCTGCACGACTTCGGCGTGGCCTGTCGTGTGCGAACAAACATCTTTATAGGTCGGGTTCGGCATGTGCCCGCCGCTGTAGCCTGAGGCAACGTCCACGACGCCCGGCAAACGCCGGAATGCCGCTTCGACTCCCCAAAAACAGCCGGCTCCGAATGTGGCGATTTCAGTCATGGAATTCTCCCGTTACTCCGCGCTTCGATACCATTTTAACACTATGGCGGGCAGCGCTTTTTATGTGTTTAAACTTATCGTAGAGAACCGAAAAAATCCAAGGGAGGAGTCATCGTGACGTGGATTCGAACCATTCCTTTGTCTGAAGCCGACCAGACTTTGCGGGAAGCGATGGAAGGACAGCGGGCGCTATATCCGGCGGAATATGCTGTTCCCGTTTTCCCGACCAAAGACGGGCCATCCGCAATCGTGGCGTCGCATAGCCTGATTCCAGCGGCGCTAAATCACGCCTTCTCGACCTTTGGAGCGCTGATGTCGGAGGATTTGCCGCTCTCCCGCCGACAACACGAAATGATAACGACGGTCGTCTCCGTGACGAACCGATGTTTCTATTGAATTGAATCGCACGCAGAGTTTCTGCGTCGAGTAACTTTGAATGCGGATTTGGTTGAAGCTCTGCGGCGGAATTACAAAAGTGCGCCTATCACGGAGCAAGAACGGACGATGCTGGATTACGCGGTGCAATTGACGAAGGACGCGACGAAGATCAGCCGCGCGGATCATGAGCGTCTTCGCGCCGCCGGATTTGACGATCGTGGCATTCTGCAAATCACATTGATCGCGGCATGGTTCAACTATATCAACCGAGTGGCGGACGCGCTGGGAGTGGGACGAGAGTAGGGCGTAAACCATACTACTTGACGTGTAAACGAGCGGCTCTATTCCAGACCGTTCCGCAAAGCACGCCTAGAACGAAATACAACGCGGTATTGAGGACAACCACGATCGCATCCAAAACCAGATTTACTGATGATCCCGAATCCATGCCGAGGAATGTGATAAGCAGCGGCGGGCAAACAACAAAATTCAGCTTCTCAAGCAAAGCGCGTAAATAAGGTTCACCGTAGTTGCCCGGGGGTGGGGTCTCCACCGTTGGCAAATGAAAAAAATTGAACTTATCATCCAGATACCAGAAAAAGAAAAATGAGATTGAAACAAGGAAGCCAACGAGAGCGAAGCGCCGGGCCAATTTCACAGTGTTCATTTACGACTCGACATACCTATTAGTATGGATTGCTGTCGCCGAAATCGATGGCTTCTTCAGGATTTTGCTGCTCAGCGGCAGAATGGCTGTGCAGCAAGCGAACGCAACGATTCCAGCGAAGGACGGCATCGTCATTGCCGGGCGGACGGATTTTTTCGGCTTCGGCGAAACAGCGCTGGGCTTCTTCAAACAACACGCGCAAGGCGTGCAAGGGGCGGCCGGCGCGGAGTTGCACTTTCGCGCGGCGTTCATTGAGAAGGCCGAGATAGTAGAAGCGCTCGTAGGAATTCTCGAGGCGTTCAAAAATGCTTTGGACTTCCGCATAACGATCCGAAGGGGCGCCGGTGAACTGGTCGGTGATGGACAGGCCGAGGACGCGTAGAGCGAGTTGATGATTGGGCTCGATGGCGAGAATGTCGTGGCAAATCGATTCCGCCTCTTCGGGCTCATTCAGATAGCGATAGAGCTCCGTCTTGGCGATGGCTTCGGGAATTCCGGCCTTCGAAATGGACTTTAATGCGTGTTCCATGGGGCCCTCCGCTCTGGATTAGGTATCGCCGGAACGCCTGAATTTGCGAGCGATCCAAATTAAGGGATCGTAGAACTGATCGACGACGCGTTCCTTCAGCGGAATGATAGCGTTGTCGGTGATGTGAATGCTCTCGGGGCAAACTTCGGTGCAGCATTTGGTGATATTGCAAAAGCCGATGCCCATCTGGTCTTTAATACCTTTAATGCGCGACAGATTGTCGAGAGGATGCATTTCGAGACCGGCAACACGAACAAAAAATCTCGGGCCGGCGTACTGCTCTTGTTTTTGATGATCGCGGAGGACGTGGCAAACGTCCTGACACAAAAAACACTCGATGCATTTGCGAAACTCCTGCGCGCGGTCTACGTCGGCTTGCAGCATCTTCCAGTCGGTTCCAGGGCGCGGAGAAAAGGCGGGGATTTTTTTGTTCACCTGATAATTCCAAGAGACGTCGGTGACCAAATCTTTGATCACGGGGAACGTTTTCATCGGCGCGACGGTGATGGGCTTGTCCTGGGGAAGCGAGTCCATGCGCGTCTTGCACGTGAGGCGCGGGCGGCCGTTGACTTCGGCGGAGCACGATCCGCAGCGGCCGGCCTTGCAATTCCAGCGGACGGCGAGATCGGGAGCGAGATGACCCTGGATGTAATGGAGCGCATCGAGAACGACCATGCCCGGCGCGATGGGGACGCGATAGTTGACTGCGGCGCCACCTTCGCGAGTGCCTCGAAACACGGCTAAGACGGCTTCTGCCACGAGCGGCCTCCGCTGATCGTTTTGCGCTGGGCTTGCGTTGGAAGCTTATCTGCCATCAGTAATGTCGCACCTAAAGAGTCTGTGTGACGACTACAAAATCCGTACCTCAGCGGCTAAAGCCGCACTGATTTTGCGTCAGTTACGGCACGGCTAAAGCCGTGCCCTTACATAAGACACGAGTTCTCACACAGGCTCTAAAGGTGCGACCCCCTAAGTTACGCGTTCTCCAAACGGCCGCGAAGTCTGCTGTATCTACTTTGCATCGGCCAAGAGCCGCTGCAACTCTTCGGGCATTTCGCGCACGGGAATTTGGCGCAACGTCATCGCTGCGCCATCGCGAACGATGATGTTGTTCTGTTTCCCCCACGCCGCGTCATATTCCGGAAAATCGAGACGGCTGTGAGCGCCGCGGCTCTCCTTGCGAGCGAGAGCGCAGCGCGTGACACATTCGGCGACGGTCAACATGGATTTCAGATCGCGCGCGAGATGCCATCCGGGGTTGAACAGGCGCGAGCCTTCGACGCGTACGTGCGAGGCGCGCTCGTTGAGGCGCTCGATTTCGGTGAGCGCGCGCTTGAGGTCCTCCTCATTGCGATAGATGCCTACGAGGCTCTGGAGGGTGTTCTCCAACTCGCGATGAATTTCGTAAGGGCCTTCGCCGTCGGGGCGCTCGAAGGGAACAAGCATCTCGCGCGCGGCTTCTTCGATTTGTGCGGCGTCGAGAGCCGGCGCGGCCGTTTCCTTTGCGTGCTTCGCCGCGGCAGCACCGGCACGACGGCCGAAAACGAGCAAGTCCGAAAGCGAGTTCCCGCCGAGACGATTCGCGCCATGAAGGCCCGCCGCGGCTTCGCCCGCGGCGAAGAGTCCGGGGACCGATGCTTGCGAGGATTCCGCATCGACGCGAATGCCGCCCATCACGTAATGGCAAGTGGGGCCGACTTCCATCGGCCCGCTGGTGATATCGACATCGGCCAGTTCCTTGAACTGGTGATACATGCCGGGGAGCTTGCGCTTCACGTAGTCGGCGGGCTTGTGCGAAATATCGAGATACGCGCCGCCGTGCTCCGTGCCGCGGCCTTCACGGACTTCGGTGTAAATTGAGCGGGCGACGACATCGCGCGTGGAGAGTTCCAGGCGCTTCGGATCATATTTTTCCATGAAGCGTTCGCCTAGGCGGTTGCGAAGGATGCCGCCTTCGCCGCGAACGGCTTCGGTGACCAAAATTCCCTGCACGCCGGGAGGCCAGACCATGCCAGTAGGATGGAATTGCACGAATTCCATGTCCATTAGTTCGGCGCCGGCTTCGTAGGCGAGAGCCATGCCGTCGCCGGTGTATTCCCAGGAATTCGAAGTGATTTTCCAGGCTTTGCCGATGCCTCCGGTGGCAATGACGATTGACTTGGCTTTGAAGAGCACGAAGCGGCCTTGTTCGCGCCAATAGCCGAAAGCACCCGCGATGCGGTCACCGTCCTTGAGCAGGCGCGTGACGGTGCACTCCATGTAGACGTCGATTCCCATGCTGACGCCGCGATCCTGGAGCGTGCGAATCATTTCCAAGCCGGTGCGATCGCCTACGTGGCAGAGGCGCTTGAACGTGTGGCCGCCGAAGGCGCGCTGCATGATGTCGCCAGATTCAGTGCGGTCGAAGAGCGCGCCCCACTGTTCGAGTTCGCGGACGCGGTCAGGAGCTTCCTGCGCGTGGAGCTGGGCCATGCGCCAATTGTTGAGGAATTTTCCGCCGCGCATGGTGTCGCAGAAATGGGTGCGCCAGTTATCGCCGGCGTCCACATTGGCCATGGCAGCGGCGATGCCGCCTTCGGCCATCACGGTATGCGCTTTGCCGAGTAGCGATTTGCAAACGACGCCGACGGACGCACCTTGATTGAGCGCCTCGACGGCGGCTCGGAGGCCAGCACCGCCCGCGCCGATGATGAGGACATCGTGTTCGTGAGTTTCGTATTTTTCGTTCAAAAGAGTCTCAGGTCCCGGATGGTTCCCATAGCAGTCAGCATGACGTACAGGTCCGCGAACGCCACGAAGAACAGGCTGGTCCAGGCGATCAGCATGTGATGTTCATTGAGCGAAGTGACGCGCCGCCACAGGCTGAGCCGCGCGCCGCCAAACTTCGCGCATGAATAGCAATCCAGGTTGCCGCCGACCATGTGGCGGCACGAATGGCACGAGAGCGTGTAGGTTGTCAGCAGGGCCGCGTTAATCAGCAGGATGAACGAGCCCACGCCCGCGCCAAAGTGCCCGCTCCAGATGAATCCGCGCGCGGCGTCGTACCACAGCGAAACCAGGAAGACAAACGACAGATAAAAGAAGTAACGGTGGACGTTTTGAAGGATCAGCGGAAACTTTGTTTCGCCGCCATAGCTGTGTCTTGGCTCGCCGACCGCGCATGCAGGCGGATCGAGGAAAAACGCGCGGTAATATGCTTTGCGGTAGTAGTAGCACGTCGTGCGGAATCCCAGCGGGCCGCCCAAAACCAGCACCGCCGGTGAAAGCGGCCACCAGTGATGCTCCGGATCAATCAACGGAGAA
Organism: uncultured Acidobacteriota bacterium; assembly: GCA_963757905.1. Taxonomy (GTDB): domain Bacteria; phylum Acidobacteriota; class Terriglobia; order Acidiferrales; family UBA7541; genus DAHUXN01. Next base: position 778,294 of record CAVWSV010000007.1, read on the forward strand.
TAAAACGGAGAGAGGTACGGTCCCCATTCGTAGAAATGCCCTTGGAACGCACGGAGCGTCGCATAAATCGCAAACAGGCCAAAACCAATCGCCACGGCCAGCGGCTGAAGCCACCACAAGTCGCGGCGCTGCGTTGCGCCAAAGCGATCCGAGAGCTGCACGGTCCGAGATTCCGCCACGGAGCCACCGCCTTTCGCGGCGTCATATTAGTATCCGGCCCAAGGCAAGTCAACGCAGTGAGAGAGCATCCCGCTGATAGGCCAAAGTCCGCATAAACGCGATAATCGGTTCGAGTAGCACCAGGGTGGTCCGTATCTGTAAAGATTGCCGCGGAATCTTCGAAAAGGTAACATCGGCACTCCGATGGATAATGACCCATTCGCGGGGAAACTAGGCCAGTGGATGCTGCGGTGTACGAGCTATTGGCAGTCTATCCTCCGCGTCGGCATTCCTCTCATCTTCGTGGTCCGTGGCATCAATTATGTGCAATTTCGAATGGCCGCCCGAAAGTCTGGGGCGAAGTATCCCTATTCTTTTCCGTCAGAATTGATTGTAGACGTCTGTATTGTGCTTTTTGTATCGGCTGTATTCTGTTGGCTCGCGCGAAAGCTTGCCGCGTTGAAGCAGAACAATCAGTTGTGACATGGCGAATCCGGGCGAAAAGAGCATTAAGGTGCTGGCGATTGATGGCGGCGGAATACGCGGGATTATTCCGGCGGTGATTCTTGGCGAACTGCAGAAACGCATTGGCAAGGATTTCTGGCAGACATTTGATCTGATTGCCGGGACGTCGACGGGCGGCATCATCGCGCTGGGAATCGGCACGCAGGCGAATAGTGGTGCGCCGTATTCAGCGAGTGAGCTTCTGGACCTTTATGTGCAAAATGGCCCGGCAATATTCCGCAAGAATTTTTTCACACCGGCGAGACAGCTTATTCTTCCAAAATATTCCCCGGATGCATTAGAAGCAACGCTGACGAAATTCTTCCAAGATACTGAGTTGCAGACGGCGCTGACTCCACTTTTGATATCGAGCTATGATCTGCAGGGACAACTGCCGTTTTTCTTCAAGAGCCATCGAATTGCGGCGGACCCGAGCTACAACTGGAAAGTGATGGAAGTTGCGCGGGCGACGTCCGCGGCGCCGACATTCTTTCCTCCGTTTCATTTGGCGAAAGGCAATCAGGACTATGCGCTGGTGGATGGCGGAGTGTTTGTGAACAATCCGTCGATGGCGGCGTATGCGGAAGCGCGGACGTTATATCCCGATGTGACACAAATGGTGATTGTTTCGGTGGGCACGGGAGATCGGCAGGATCAGATTACGTATGCGTCGGCGAAGGGGTGGGGATTGCTGGGTTGGGCGAAGGAAATTGTGCCGGTGCTGATGGATAGTGTTTCGGAAGCGGTCGATTATGAGTTGGGATGTTTGCCAGGATGCGTTTACTACCGACTGCAGGTTCCTTGGGAAACACTGCACCGAGCGTCGAGCGATATGGACAACGTGACGCCGGAGAATCTGGCGAACTTGCAAAGCGTGGCGAACGACTACTTGACATCGATTACGGGCTTGCTGGACAAGATATGCGCGCAGCTCAAAGAGGGCCGCGGAAGCGATATGCCGGGGATTGGACGTAAGTAGAGCTGACGGCCAATTTTGAATCGGGCGGGCAATCGCGTTACCAACAGAGCTGCGTTTCCACCGGCACGGAATAATCGACGCCTTCGACTTCGAAGCCGAAGAGAGCGCGAAATTCGTGCTGAAAGCCGGCGAAGTCGGTGAGATCGCGCAGGTTTTCGGTGGTGACGTCGGGCCAGAGCGCGGTGACTTCTTTCTGCACGTCGGCGCGCATTTCGCGGTCGTCGAGACGAATGCGGCCGGCTTCGTCGAATTTCGGCGTGGCACCCTCGGCGAGAAAATCGAAGAAGAGGCGGCCCATCTGCTCGAGAGCTCCTTCGTCGAGACCCTTCTGTTTCATCACACGGAATAAAATGCTCATATAAAGTGGCACAACCGGGATGGCGGCGGAGGCTTGCGTGACGATGGCTTTGTTCACGGCAATGCGCGCTTCGCCACCCAGATGGTTGTCGAGCATTTCATCCAACGCATGCGCGGTTTGCTCGAGATTTTTTTTGGCCGCGCCGATCGTTCCATCGCGATAGATGGGCCAGGTCATTGCGGGTCCGATATACGAATAGGTGAGAGTACGGGAATTTTCGGCGAGCAAATTTTCCGCAGCGAGCATGTCGAGCCACATTTTCCAGTCGTCGCCACCCATCACGGTTACGGTGTCGGCGATCTCGGCTTCACTCGCGGGAGGAATGGTGATTTCCGTTACTTTTTCGGAGTCAAGATCGACCGTCTTGTTGGTATAGGCTGAGCCGACCGGCTTCAAAACTGAGTTATGGGCTTTGCCGGATTTTGGATCTGTTCGCTTGGGCGCGGCGACGCTGTAAATGATCAGGTCAATTTTGCCGATTTCTTTGCGGGCAATTTCCGCGACTCTGCGTTTGGCGTCGTCTGAAAACGCGTCGGCGTTAATCGTTTCTGCAAACAAGCTATCCTTTTGAGCGAAATTGTGAAATGCGGCAGTGTTGTAGAAGCCCGCGCTTGCCGTCTTGTTCCCATCAGGCTCCCTTTCGAGGCAGACGCCCATGGTTTTCGCGCCGAAACCCCAGGCCGCAGCGATTCGCGAAGCGAGTCCGTAACCTGTGGACGCGCCAAGGACGAGCACGGAGTTGATTCCCGTGCGCACTGGTTGCGCGCGCGAGCGAATGGCGGCGATTTGACGTTCGACATTGCGCCAGCAACCTTCCGGATGAGCATTGACGCAAATGAATCCGCGAGAGCGCCGCTGCACAATCTGCTGGGGCATGTCTTCCTGAGCCGTCCTTTCGAAGCGAGCCGCCGTACAAAGCAGAACCCATTCGCGTGGTGGCTGTCAAGCGCCTGGCGATTGCGCTGAGGACACAACCGTGGTGGATTACGGATTTCTGTGTTGACATGGCTTCCGCGTCACCGTATAAATATGCATTAGAGTGAATATTCAAACATCGAGCATCGCGATGGGAACACACAAACGCTTCCGGCAAGGGCAGATCTTGAAGTTGGTGGGCGCGGAACCTGTCCCCAACCAAGATGACCTGCGGCGCAGGCTGAATCATATGGGCGTGCGCGTGACGCAGGCGACACTGTCGCGCGATCTTCGCGAATTGAAGCTGGTGAAGACGGCGGAAGGCTACCGGCCGCTGACCGCGGCGGCGGAAGAATCGTCGCCCGTGCCGCAACTGGCTCGAGCGCTGAGAGAATTCTTGGTTGATGTGCGGCCCGCACAGAACATGCTGGTGCTGAAAACGCCGCCGGGAGGAGCGCAACCGCTGGCGGCCGCCGTGGACGCAGAGCACTGGAAGGAAGTGGCCGGAACGCTTGCGGGCGACGACACGGTGTTGATTATTACGCCGTCGCGCGCGGCTCGCGCGGCGATCCAGAAACGCATGGAGGAACTGCTGCGATGAATGATGGACCACGGGTCGCGGTGGTGGGGGCAACGGGTTACGCAGGATTTGAACTGGCGCGCCTGCTGCTGCGGCATCCGCAAATCGGAAAACCGACGTTTTATCTTCGCGGCGAAAGCGCAACCGCGCGATGTTTGACGGAGATTTTTCCGCAACTGCGCGGCTGGGGAGAAGCTCCGTGCCGTGCGCTGTCGGTTGAAACGATCGTGAAGAGCGGGGCGACGGCCGCATTTCTCGCGACACCACACGAGGCTTCACTGGAGCTGGTTCCCGAACTGAAGAATGCGGGGTTGCGCGTGATTGATTTAAGCGGAGCGTTCCGTTTTCGGGACGGCGAAACGTTTTCGCGCTGGTACAAATTGAATGCACCGAACAATGAAGCGCTGAGTAGCGCGGTGTATGGGTTGCCGGAGCTTTATTCCAAGGATTTGGCGGACGCGAGCATCGTCGCCAACCCTGGTTGCTATCCCACGTCGGTGATTTTGGGTTTGCGACCGCTCATTGATGCGCGGTGGATTGACCTGGCGCGGGGGATTGTCTGCGATTGCAAGTCCGGAGCAAGCGGTGCGGGCAAAGAGCCGAAGCGCGACACACAATTCGTGGAGGTGAATGAAAACTTCCGCGCGTATGGGCTATTCACGCACCGGCACACGCCGGAAGTGATGGAGCATCTGGGGATTTCACCGGAGCAGATGATGTTTACGACGCATCTGCTGCCCATCGAGCGGGGAATTCTTTCGACGCTGTACGTATGGCTGAATGAGCCGCGACGGAGAGATGAGGTCGAAGCGCTATTTCGCAAGTTCTATGCGGGGCGGCCAATGGTTCGCATCTGGCCTGCGGGGAGGCTGCCTGAATTGCAGCACGTGGCGCGCACCAATTTTTGCGACATTGGATTTGCGCTGGATGAATCGGGGCAACGGCTCGTTGTAGTTTCGTGCCTGGACAATCTGGGCAAAGGTGCGGCGGGACAGGCAATGCAGAATTTTAACGTGATGCACGGCTATCCGGAGTCCGAAGGACTGATATGAGACTGGTGATCAAGATCGCGGGGGCGTTGCTGGACGACGAAGCCGCGGTGCGCTCGCTGGCGAGGCAAACTGCCGAACTCGCGAAGGCGGGGCACGAACTGTTGGTGATTCACGGGGGCGGGAAAATTTTTACCGCGACGCTGGCACGGATGGGAATGACGAGCCGGTTTGTGGGCGGGTTGCGCGTGACGGATCGCGAAACGCGCGACGCGGCGGTGATGGTTTTTGCGGGACTGCTCAATAAGCGGCTGGCGGGAGCGATCTCGCTTGCGGGGCAGACGGCCGTCGGTATTTGCGCGTCCGACGCGGCGTGTTTTTTGGCCGAGCCAATGTTTCACGAAGGCGATTCTGGCGGACTTGGCTACGTGGGTTACTTGACCGGCGTGAATCTTGAATTTTTGAGTTCGTTGTGGCGCGCGGGGATTGTGCCGGTGGCGTGTTGCCTGGGGCTTGGGTCGGATGGCGAGCTTTATAACATCAACGCCGATCACATGGCGGCCGCGGCGGCGGAATATTGCCACGCGGAGAGATTGATTTATCTCACCGACGTCGCCGGAGTGCTGGACGGAGAAAAAGTGTTGGATAAAGTGACGGGCGCTGAAATCGAAGATCTGATCCGGCATCAAAAAGTTTCCGGCGGCATGGTGCTGAAGCTCGAAGCGGCAAAGCGCGCGCTGGCGGGAGGCGTCCGACAAGTACGCATAGTGGGTGGCACGCGTCCTCGCGCGCTGCATTCGGCCACGAATGGCGTGAAGGGTCCTGGCACGCGCGTCCTGCCGCTGCGATTGCCGGTACATGCAAAATACGCGGCACGCGCAGGCCGGTAAAAATCATGACGCGAAAAACAAAGCGAATACCTATGCTGTCGAAAAAATCCGGCGCCGCGCAGATTGTGGATATGGCGGGGAAGTATATGGTGGGCACGTACCGGCGGCCGCCGATTGTGTTCACTCACGGCAAAGGCTGCCGACTCTATGACGCGGGGGGACGCGCCTATCTGGATTTTCTGGGCGGTATTGCGGTGAATGCGCTGGGCTATTCGCATCCGCGACTGGTACGAGTAATGCGGCGCGAAGCAGCGCAGGCAGTTCACTTCTCCAATTTGTTTCACAACTCATTTCAAGGACCGCTGGCGAAACAACTGGCTGAATGGTCCGGACTTGACCGTGTTTTTTTCACGAACAGCGGCACGGAGGCGATGGAAGGCGCGATGAAACTGGCGCGCGCATACGCCAAGAAGAATCCGACACCGGACGCGCAGGCGAAAACACGGTTTCTGGCGCTGGAGAATTCCTTTCACGGCAGGACGTTCGGGGCCGTGTCGATTACCTATCCAGCGAAATATCGCGAACCGTTCGAGCCGGTCGTGCCGGGCGCGGACTTCGTGCGATTCAACGACGTAGCCGATCTGGACAGGAAGTTCGACGACAGCGTATGCGCCATCGTGCTCGAAACGATTCAGGGCGAAGGCGGCATTTATCCGGTGAGCGAAGCTTTCTGGATGCGCGCGCGCGAACTTGCCACGCGGCACAACGCAGCAATGATTGCCGACGAAATTCAATGCGGACTCGGGCGCACCGGGCACAAGTTTGCGTATCAGAAATTTGCGACAAAGCCGGACATTGTTACCGTGGCGAAGCCTCTGGCAGGAGGATTGCCGCTGGGAGCGTTCATCGCAAACGAAAAATTTGCTGCGGCGTTCACGCCAGGGCTTCACGGCACAACTTTCGGGGGCGGGCCGCTTGTTTGCGCCGTGGCGCTGGAATTTCTGAAGACAGTTGAAGACGAAAAGTTACTGGAAAACGTTCGGGAGCGCGGCGAGGAGTTGCGACGGGGCCTCGAGAAATTGCAATCGCGATTCGAATTCATTCGCGAAGTGCGTGGCGAAGGATTGATTTTGGGCCTGGATTTATCGATCGAAGGCGGGCCGATTGTCGAAGAGGCGCTGAAGCGCGGATTGATCATCAATTGCACGCACGAACATATTTTGCGATTGCTGCCGCCATTTACTATCCGCGCGCGCGATATTCGTCAGTTTCTGAAGCTGTTGGAAGTGGCGCTGGCCGCGGCTCCGCGGAAAGCCTGGGAGCCGGGAACGGCGCAGCGCACTGCCGTAGTTCAAGAAATCGCCGGAGCGAAAGCTCACGCCGCAGTGAGGTAAATATGAACGCAATTGCCGCAACCGCAACTGTTCAAACGGTCACGCACGATCTGTTGACCGGAACCGAATGGAGCGCGGCGCAGATTCGCGAACTCTACCATTTGGCTGCCGACATCAAGGCGCGGCCGGAACGCTACCGAAGCGCGCTGGCGGGCCGCTTTCTGGCGATGATTTTTGAAAAGCCATCGCTGCGCACCCGAGTTACGTTTGAAGTCGGCATCGCAAGCATGGGCGGAGGAGCTATTTTTCTGGATCACACGCAATCGCGGCTGGGCGAGCGGGAATCGGTGCGCGATGTTGCGAAAAATCTCGATCGCTGGGTGCAGGGGATCGTAGCGCGAGTTTTCGAGCAGAAGGTGCTGGACGAGCTGGCGGAAAATGCCTCGATCCCGGTGATCAACGCGCTGTCGGACTGGTTTCATCCGTGCCAGGCGCTGGCGGATTTTTTCACGCTCGAAGAACGCTTTGGGACGTTGCGTGGCGTCAAGCTCGCTTACATCGGCGACGGAAATAATGTTTGCCATTCGCTGCTGACCATTGGGGCGCGCGTTGGCGCGCACGTGCGCGTGGCTACGCCTGCCGGTTATGAACCAAATGCAGAAGTGGTGGCTGAAGCGCGGCGGGCTGCACGCGAGACGCGGGGCAAGATTGAGATTCTTCGCAATCCCGAGGAAGCGGTAGACGGCGCGCAGGGGATTTATACGGACGTTTGGGCGAGCATGGGTCAGGAGAATGAAGCGGCGAAGCGCGAAACGATTTTTGCCGCATATCAAGTGAACGAGACGCTCTTCGCGCAGGCCGATCCGCGCGCGGTGTTTATGCACTGCCTGCCGGCGCATCGCGGGGCGGAAGTCACCTGCAATGTGATCGACGGGGAACAATCCATTGTGTTCGAGCAGTCAGAGAATCGTTTGCATGTTCAGAAGGCAATCCTACTCACGCTGCTTGGATAAGGAGAAAACGTTGGCGACAAAAGTGGTGCTGGCCTATTCGGGCGGACTTGATACATCGATCATCATTCCGTGGCTGAAAGAAAATTATCACTGCGAAGTGATCGCCATGATCGGAGACCTGGGACAGAAAGAGGATCTGGAAGCGGCGCGTCGCAAAGCGTTGGCCACGGGCGCGAGCGAGGCCCACGTTGAGGATTTACGCGAGGAATTCATTACCGGCTACATCTGGCCGACATTGCGCGCGGGCGCAGTGTACGAGCACAAATATTTGCTGGGCACTTCGTTTGCACGGCCGATTCTGGGGCGGCGGCAGGCGGAGATGGCGCGAAAATTGGGCGCCGACGCGGTGGCGCACGGGTGCACGGGAAAAGGCAACGATCAAGTGCGGTTCGAACTGGCGGTAAAGGCGATCGCGCCGGAGCTGAAAATCATCGCGCCGTGGCGCGAATGGAATATCACGTCACGCGAAGAAGCGATTGCCTATGCGCGCGAGCACAATGTTCCGATTGAGCAGAGCACAAAAAATATTTACAGCCGCGACCGCAACATCTGGCATTTGAGCCATGAAGGCGGGCGGTTGGAGGATCCCGCGAACGCGCCGGAAGAGGCGATGTGGCAGTGGGTGGTTTCTCCGGCAGCAGCACCGACGACGCCGACGGAAGTTGAAATCGGATTCGAGTGCGGCGTTCCTGTATCGGTAAACGGGAAGAAGCTTGGCGCGACCGCGTTGCTGGAAGAATTAAACGACATCGCCGCGAAAAATGCGGTGGGACGCATGGACATGGTCGAGAACCGGCTGGTGGGAATCAAGTCGCGCGGGGCGTACGAGACGCCCGGCGGCACGCTGCTGATTGCGGCGCATCGCGAACTCGAGGCATTGTGCCTGGACCGCGAGACGCTGCATTTTCAACAGCATCTTTCTCTGCGTTACGCCGAAATGGTTTATTACGGCATGTGGTTCACGCCGCTGCGAGAAGCGCTCGATGCGTTCTACACATCATCGCAACAGCGCGTCACAGGCTCGGTTGGTTTGAGTCTATTCAAAGGCAACGTTAACGTGACGTCGCGCAGTTCGGCCTATTCGCTCTATCGCACGAATCTGGCGAGTTTCACGATGACTGGCTACAACCCGAAGGACGCGGAAGGATTTATTAATCTGTTCGCGCTGCCGATCACCGTGCCCGTGGGTAAAGGAAATGCGGCGAAATGAGCGAGGCGGGGCAAAAAAAGATGTGGGGCGGGCGGTTCGAGCGCGCTCCGGACAAGGCGTTCTACGAATTCGAACGCTCGTTGGACTTTGACCGGCGGCTGCTGCCCTTTGAATTGCAACTTGATCGCGCATGGGCGCGCGGCCTGGAGAAAATAAATATCCTGAGCAGCGCAGAAACGAAGCAAATCACCGCAGCGCTCGACCAGATTGAAAAGCGTGCGTCGACGGAGCCTGCGTGGCTCGACGCTTCGGATGCGGAAGACGTGCATCACTTCGTGGAATCGACGCTGACGGAGATGCTTGGGCCGCTGGGACACAAATTGCACACAGGCCGCAGCCGCAATGAAATGATCGTCACGGAATTTCGGATGTTCACTAAAGCCGCAGCAGCGGACATGCTGAAAGCCGTGACAGTTCTCATCAAGGCGTTTGTTGAACAGGCCGAGCAGAACTTTGGCGTGGCGATGCCGGGCATGACGCACATGCAACTGGCGCAGCCGATTTTGCTTTCGCATTTTCTGCTGGCACACGCGGAAGCGTTTTTTCACGACCTTGATCGCATCGCGTTTGCGGCGAATACCGCGAACGCATGTCCTTTGGGCGTGGGCGCGCTCGCGGGGTGCGCGTTTCCGATTGACCGTCGCGGGCTGGCAGATGATTTGGGATTCGCGCGCGTTACGCGCAACAGCCTCGATTCCGTGAGCCGGCGCGACTTCGCGCTGGATTATCTTTTCGCGCTTGCGGTCCTGTCGAATCATCTGTCGCGGCTGGCAGAAGACATGATCTTGTTCGCATCGCCAGGGTTTGGATTCGTCATTTTGCCGGACGAGTATTCGACGGGCAGCAGTTTGATGCCGCAAAAGAAGAATCCGGATGCGTGGGAATTGATTCGGGGAAAATCCGGACGCGTGGCCGGCGCGCTTGTGGGGCTGCTGATGACGATGAAGGGCCTGCCGTCGAGCTACCAACGCGATTTGCAGGAGGACAAAGAACCGCTCTTCGATGCGCATGATCAAACGCTGGCCATGATGCAAATCGCCGCGGGAGCAGTTGACGCGACGAAATTCAACCTGACAAATTTGCGCAAGGCTGCCGAAGATCCTGCGCTGATTGCCACCGAGGCGGCGGATTATTTAGTAGCGAAAGGGATTCCGTTTCGACAAGCGCATGAAATCATAGGAAAGATGGTTCACGACGCGGAGGGAGAACAACAGGGATATGCGCAGTGGCCTGTTGAGCGCCTGAAAAAATATTCTTCGTCGTTCGATGCGGATTTTCCGGAAGCGCTAACGGTGGAAGCGTCTCTCGCGCGACGGCGAGTGCCGGGCGGAACGGCGCCGGATGCGGTCCGCGAAGCGCTGGCCGAGGCAAAGGCCCGCCTTACGGCGCAGGAGAAAGTAGCATGAAGACGCGACGGGCGCGGCCCGAGGATGCGGCGGCCATTCATGCGCTGATCGCGCACTATGCAGCGGAGGGAATCCTGCTGCCGCGCACGGAAGGGAATGTGCGCGAACATTCGGGACTTTTTCTAGTACTTGAAGAAAAGGGCGCGATCGCAGGCTGCGTGTCGCTTGAAAATTACGGCACTGAGCTAGCGGAGATTCGCTCGCTCGCGGTGAATCCGGAGATTCGAGGGCGCGGACTAGGTGCGAGGCTGGTTCAATATGCGCTGACGGAGGCTCGGCGGCGAAAAATCGCGCGGGTGTTTGCGGTGACGCATGCGCCAGAATTTTTCGTGCGCCAAGGCTTTGGAACTTCGTCGCGACGCGCACTGCCTGAAAAAATCGCGAGAGACTGCTCCGGCTGTCCAAAAGTGAGGCGCTGCCGACTGGTCGCGGTGATTGCGACCGTGGCTGCTCAGCGCGTCGCGTTGCCGATACTAAATGACGCCGTGACGTCATCTCCGGCCGCATGAAGCCGCTCATCGACGCGCCGCTCCTCCCTGGAGGTTTCGAGTTTTCCGCCGCCGCTTGCGGGCTGAAAAAATCCGGCCTTGATCTGGGGCTCATTGTCAGCAAGACACCGGCGGCGGCCGCGTGCGTGTTTACGACGAATTTGGTCAAGGCGGCGCCGATTCTCGTTTCCGAAGCGCATTTGCGGCACTCTGCCTCCACCATGCGCGCGATTATCGTGAATTCCGGCAATGCAAATTGTGCGACGGGACCTGTGGGGCTAGCAGCATCGCGGCGGACAGCGGCGCTGGTCGCGCGCACTTTTAGCTGCAAACCGGAACAGATTCTCGTGTGCTCGACGGGCGTGATTGGGCTACCGCTGCGCGTCGAACGCATTTTGCGCGCAGTCCCAAGTCTGGCCGCGAGCCGTTCGACACGGCCGGAATCATTCGCACAATTTACGCGCGCGATCATGACCACGGACACGCGGCCGAAATTCGCCGCAGCAAGCTGCCGTATCGGCGGGAAGCGAGTGCGCTTGCTCGGATGTGCGAAGGGCGCGGGAATGATTCATCCTCGTATGGCGACGATGCTCGCATTTGTGACCACGGACGCAACTGCATCGGTGGCGGTACTCCGGCGCGCGCTGGGCGAGGTAGTTGGCAAGACGTTTAACGCGATTACTGTTGACGGAGATACTTCGACAAACGATACGCTGGCGCTGCTGGCAAATGGCGCCAGCGCTGCGCCGGAAATACGGGTGGGGAACACCGATTATCGCAAGTTCCTCGGTGCGCTGGAATCCGTTTGCCATTCGCTCGCGCTGCAAATTGTCGCCGATGGCGAGGGTGCGCATCGCGTGGTGGAAATCGAGGTTCGCGGCGCGCCATCGGATGGCGCGGCGGATGACGTGGCGCGCACGATTGCAAATTCGCCTCTGGTGAAGACGGCGCTGGCCGGCGGCGACCCCAACTGGGGGCGACTATTGGCGGCCGCGGGCCGCTCGGGCGTTCGGTTCAATCCGGACCGCGTGGAAGTACGCATGGCAGGAATTTTGATGTGCCGCAATGGGCGTGCACATCTCTTCGACGAGCGCACTGCTCATCGCAAACTCCTAGCCACGCGTGTTCCCATCGTGGTGAATTTGCGCGCGGGGAACGGTACAGCGCGTATGTGGACATGCGACTTCACCGGCGATTACGTTCGCATCAACGCCAGTTACCGCAGCTAGGCGAATCTCACAAATCCCATTTCAACTTGCCGGATTTCTTACGCGATGGCGGCGTCTTGTTTCTCTTTCGGGCGGTGCAGCGGAACTTCGGTAGACTCGACGCGTCCGGCGACGTAGCGATAGCTCTCCAGAGCCGTTCCGGCGATGCCCTGGCGGACGAGTTGCGGCAAATCGAGTTTCGATTCGGCGGCGTCGAGCTCCGCCGGCGTGGCATGCAGCGCCGGGCTGCGCGGCATAAAAACAGGGCAGCAATCGTGAAATGGCTCCGCGGAAATATCATGCGTGCCGATTTTTCGGGCGAGCGCGATGATTTCGAGTTTGTCGGTGCCGGCGAGCGGACGAAAAACAGGCAATTTAGCCGCGGCTTCGACGGCAACCATGTTGCGGAGGGTTTGCGACGCGACTTGTCCCAGGCTGTCTCCGGTGACGAATGCAACGGCATGGTCGCGGCGCGCGAGAACTTCCGCGATGCGCAGCATCATCCGGCGGTAAAGAAGCACGCGGCAACTTTCCGGAGCATAACGGACGATTTCGCGCTGGATGGACTCGAACGGAATGCGATAGAGCTTCGCGCTGAATTGCCAGGGCACGAGCTGGCGCACCAAGCCGCGCGCGACGTGCAATGACGATTCGCCGGGTTGTGCGCCGGTGCCGTAAAAATGCGCGAACGAAAGATGAGCGCCGCGCTTCATCATTTGATATGCGGCGACCGCGGAATCGAATCCGCCGGAAAGCAAACACATCATTTTGCCGGCGGTGTTCGCAGGCAAGCCACCCGGCCCGGGAATTTTTCGCGCATATACGAGCGCGGGTCCGGAAGTGATTTCGATGCGGCAGGTGACGTCGGGGTCGTTTAACTTCACCCTGGCGTTGCGGCCCGCATCCCGCAAACGATCGAGAACGTGGCGTCCTACGATGGTTTCGATTTCTGAGCTGCGGTGCGCAAAGGACTTATCGCTGCGCTTGGCACGAACGGCAAAGGTGTCAAAAGCGAGGGGTTCGACTTCCGCCCAAGCGGCGTCGCAGAGCACCCCAAGGTCTGCCTCGACGGGACGCGCTATGGCGTAGTAAGCGATTCCAGAAATTCGCTCGAGCCGCCGGAGCGTCTCCTCGAGCGAAGCGCCTGCTTTCAGCCGGACCACCAGGCGGTCGTTGGGCCTCTCGATTTTCTCGACAGGAATGCCTTCGAGGCCAAGGCGCAAAGCATTAGCGAGCTTCGAGACGAAGAATCGCCTGTTGCCGCCCTTGAGCCACAACTCATGATAATGAACAACGACAGCCGGTTGGTTCATTCGCAAAGCGCCCCAAAGAGCGTTTTTTGAAGTATACCAGTCGCGGCCCTCCACGGCACGCAGGCAACTTTGCATTTCGTGCGATTGCCGGGAAGCCCGATGTGTCGCACTTGTTCGTAACTGTATCGATACAAAAATAGCAGAGTTGCGACTTTCCTTGACAGTAGGGGTTAGAATCCACGGCATGCGACCCCTTGGAGAGATTCCGCATCCAATGGTTGCGTAGGAAAGACTGGGGGAGGGTCCGATGTGGATCCGCCGAGACTGGGACGATTTTTTTAACCGCATGAAGCGACGCGGCACTGCGGTGCATCCACCGCGACCTGTGGACCGCTCTGCACGGAACCGCCTGGTTCCCGCGGAGGGCTACAGTCTAGCCGAGCTCGACGATGCCGGACTTAGTCTGGAACAAGCGGAGGTTCTAGGTCTTCCCGTTGACGCCATGCGCTTGGGAAGCGACCAGGCTAATGTGACTGCTCTTCAGATGTTTCTCCGGGCCAGCCGCGCGCGCTACTGACTCTCTGGTGGTTTTGAACCTGTGTACTCTTGACGCGGGCAATGAAATCGGTAAACTGCCATTTCTCGTTATGGCGACACAGCCTAATCCGGCAACGCTAACTGCAGGCCCAGAAGACCCGCTGCGGGAGCTTGATTTTCCCCAAAGGGAAGCGGCTTTTTTCTACGGCCTGTTTCTGCGCGGACACTCGCCGGAGCAGCTTCGCCGCGACATCGAAGTACCAGCTACAGTGCTCGCGAAATGGGACCGCGACTCAACGCGGCAACCTGAACTGCGTGCGTTGTTTGAACGGATGGTCGAATACCGACGGCATGTGCTTGCAATTTTCGACTCGCTTGTCGGCTTCGACGCAAAAACACAGCGGCTGCAATAGGTTGTTTCAACCGCCTTTCGGTACCTGAACGAGTAAGGTTTCCCCAATATTATCCTTCAAATTCCCGCGTTTTTTCCTTCTTTAGGATTAGGTAACGGCGCTTCGACCGGCATATCAATGTGCACGATCAAAAGAAAAACTGACGACACGTCAGCGGTAACGTGACACGACTCCTGCGGTGAGTGCAGTGCGTTGACTGCCGGTAGAAGCTCGTTTACACTCGGATGACTCGAATTTGCTTCGCGAATCGAGCGCCGCTTGTACTCCCCGGTAGCTCAATGGTAGAGCATTCGGCTGTTAACCGAAGGGTTGCTAGTTCGAATCTAGCCCGGGGAGCCAAATCCTTTGCACTCAAGCATTTCTGAAATTCCATTCCCACGTTTTTGCTTCTAAAAATCATAGTGTCATGTAAGCCCGTAGGACAAGGCGAAGGTGTTTGCTCCCCGATATCGCTTGCAGCCCCCTGGTGATACCGTAGCGTGCAGGCGCTGACAAGCGCCAGAGCGAACGGCACAAACAGGAAACTAAGACTTCAAATGATGAGCGGAATGAGTGACGCTGCGAGGAAGCAGGCAGCTGTCATCTGTCTATTAGTTTTGGCGGCGATCGCGCTGTACCTTTGTTACCTAATCGCCAGACCGTTCCTTGGCCCCGTCTTGATTGCGGTCATGTTGGCGATTGTCTTTTATCCGCTCCACGCGAGAATACAGCTCCTCTTTCACCGCCCCAGCGTGGCTGCCGCGCTTTCGACGACCTTGGTACTTCTGATCGTAACGATACCAGTCGTGCTTTTGGGAATATCAGTTAGTGGAGAGCTCCGTGCGGTGGTTCAATCACTCCGCGAACAGAGTGGGTCACAAGGAGGCTTGAGTCCGTACCTTGCACGATGGGGCGAGAGTCTGCTGAAACGTCTCGGGAATTATGTGAATCTCTCGCAGCTTGATCCGCAAGCAGCATTATTGCGCTGGGCGGAGCAGGCAAGCCGTTACTTGCTTTCGATTGGCGCGGCGGCTGTAACCAACCTGCTTTCCTTTGTCCTCGATACGGTTGTCGTTTTCTTTAGCCTCTTCTTTTTCTTTCGAGAAGGAAAAAGTATCCGCCAGGGACTTTCGGCAATGCTCCCGCTGTATCCCGATCAGACGGAAAGACTTTTTGCCGGAATCAGCGAAACCATGATTGCCAACCTATATGGCGGCCTTGCCGTGGGCGCAGCGCAGGGTATCTTAACGGGCCTATCATTTTGGGCCTTGGGGTTGGCGGCTCCGATTCTATGGGCTCTGGTTACCGGTCTGGCGTCATTGGTCCCGGTAGTTGGGTCCGCTCTGGTGTGGGGTCCGGCGTCGATTCTCCTTATCCTCAGCGGGCACTGGGTGAAGGCACTCATTCTTGTCATTTGGGGGGCCGCCGTGGTGGGACAGGTTGATGTGGTGGTCAGGCCATATGTGGTCAGCGCGCGCGTAAAGGTGCATACCCTGCTCGTCTTCTTCGCGTTGCTCGGGGGAGTCGAGGCGTTTGGCATCATAGGAATTTTCGTTGGTCCCGTCATCCTTTCGGTCACGCTGGCCGTGCTGGCTATGCTGAGGAGCACAGATTTTTCATGGCAATCAAATCCCGAAAGCGCGCAACGCGCTTCCCTCAATGACAAGCGAAGTGAATAACATCGCGATTCGCGGTCTTACTCAGCAACAAGCCGCCGCTCGGCTTGGGGCCGAGGGACCAAATGAGTTGCCTTCGGCCAAGCCTCGCAGTTTTCTGGCGATCGCATGGGAAGTCCTGCGTGAACCCATGATCTTGCTCCTGGTCGCCGCCGGCGTGATCTATCTGATCTTGGGCGAACCCCGCGATTCGCTCGTCCTGCTGATTTCGATCTTTGCGATTCTCGGAATCGACCTTTATCAGCAAAATAAGACGGAACGCGCGCTGGAGGCACTGCGTGACCTTTCCAGTCCGAGGGCCCTCGTGATTCGAGATGGGCTCCAAACGCGAATCGCGGGGCGGGACGTAGTCCGAGGCGATATCGTCATTCTCACCGAAGGCGATCGCGTGCCGGCGGATGGTGTTGTTCTTTCTTGTGTCAGCCTATCCGTCGACGAGTCGCTGTTGACCGGGGAATCGGTTCCGGTTCGGAAATCTCCGGGAGACATAAGCCTGAGCATGGCCCGGCCCGGTGGCGATGACCTCCCGTTTGTTTATTCCGGAACCTTAGTTGTGCAAGGGCACGGGGTCGCCGAAATCAAAGAGACAGGATCGCGAACTGAGTTGGGCCGGGTTGGCAAAGCCCTTCAGACGATTGAACCGGAGGTGAGTCACCTCAAGAGAGAAACTAAACGCGTCGTGGGCATCATGGCGAGTACTCGGCCTTTCAATATGCGCTTTGGTGGCGCTTATCTACGGTCTATCAAGCGGTAGTTGGCTAAGTGGAATCCTCGTAGGGATCACGGTCGCCATGTCGTTGCTGCCGGAAGAATTCGCCGTCGTACTGACAGTGTTTCTTGCTCTAGGAGCTTGGCGGATTTCACAGAGGAATGTATTGACACGGCGCGCGAGCGCAATTGAAACGCTCGGATCTGCCACTGTTTTATGCGTGGACAAGACCGGCACTCTCACACAGAACCAGATGTCGGTCAAAAAGCTCTTTGCCGCCGGCCAAGTTCAGGAACTCGATGCTTCCGGCGGCCTTCTTCTTCGCGACGGCATATCTGAACTTCTCGAATTTGGCGTTCTCGCCAGCCAGCGAGATGGTTTTGATCCCATGGACCTTGCATTACAACAAGCCGGCAAACACCACCTAATCACGACCAAACAGCTGCACGAGACATGGAAGTTGGTGCGGGAATACCCGCTCTCCCCCAAGCTATTGGCCGTGACCCGCGTTTGGCATTCACCTGCGCAGAATGGCCGGATTGTAGCCGTGAAAGGCGCTCTCGGGGCCGTGGCCGAATTGTGCCGCATTTCGGCATCGCAATTCGAGGAGATCAAAAACCACGCGGAGGCGATGGCCGCGGAAGGATTGCGAATCCTGGCGGTGGCCAGGGCCGATTTTGGGAACGGTGTCTTGCCGGCAGATCCCCACGAATTCGGGTTCAAGTTCCTCGGCTTGGTTGCATTGGCTGATCCCGTGCGTCCTGAGATCGCAAATGCGGTGCGGGAGTGCTATGCGGCAGGAATCCGAGTTGTGATGATCACCGGGGACTTTGCCGGAACAGCACAGAGTATTGCGCGCCAAATTCAACTGCAAGGGAGTGAACGCGCGCTTACCGGTCCGGATCTGGATCGCATGGATGAGGCAACGTTGCGCCGCGAAGTCAGGTCCGTCAACATCTTCGCGCGCGTTGTACCCGAACAAAAGTTACGATTGATTGAGGCGCTTAAGGCTAACGGCGACATTGTGGCGATGACGGGAGACGGCGTAAACGATGCGCCAGCACTGAAGGCTGCGCACATCGGCATCGCCATGGGTGCTCGCGGCACTGATGTCGCGCGCGAAGCCGCCGACCTTGTGCTTCTTGACGATGCTTTCTCGTCCATCGTGCAGGCGATCCGCCTCGGCCGGAGGATCTTTGACAATCTCAAGAAAGCAATGGCTTATGTCATGGCGGTCCACGTGCCAATTGCGGGCCTTGCTTTGGTTCCGGTTCTGCTCAAGTGGCCGCTTGTCATGCTGCCACTCCATGTGGTTTTCCTGGAACTAGTCATTGACCCAGCCTGTTCGGTCGCCTTTGAAGCAGAGCCAGAGGAATCAGACGTGATGGAGCGGCCGCCGCGCAACCCAAAGCAACCGCTTTTCGACCGGCGAACGTTGATGCTCAGCCTTCTGCAAGGTGCCAGTGTGTTGCTCGTGGTGCTCGGCGTCTTTGCGGCTGCAATGTATCGTGGTGAAACGGAAACCAATGTCCGCGCTCTCACCTTTACGACTCTCATCATCGCAAATCTGGCTTTGATCCTTACGAACCGCTCTTGGACCCGGACTATCCTGAATATGTGGCGATCCCCGAATCCTGCCGTGTGGTGGGTAGTACTAGGGGCTGCGAGCTTCCTCGGCGTGGTCATCTATGTACCGTCTATTCAGATGTTGTTCCGCTTTTCAAGGCTTCACGCATCCGATATAGCGCTCTGTCTGACGGCGGGCATGTTTAGCATTGCGTGGTTCGAAGCGCTAAAGATGCTGGGGCGCCTGCATCGGTTTCGTACTACGTGAGATTACAAAAGGGCACGAAAATGGAACGAACACGGCAGCAAAGTAGGTAGTGGGGTTGGGGGAGTTGATCGGGCTGCGGCTGAACCAGGCGCTCTTCCCTTCACGGGTCGGCGGTGTCATGTAGGTGTCATGCGAATTGCGGCAAATCATGGCAAGTTGCGAACAAGAACTGAAAAGAGAAGGTGAATCTGACTTGTCCCGGTTTGTCAGAACTTGTTAATTCCCCTCGATTTGCTTCGGCCCCGGCAATTTGTGATGAATTTGGTTTCAAGGCTGTTAACCGAAGGGTTGCTAGTTCGAATCTAGCCCGGGGAGCCATTCTTCCTCTTTAATTTCAGTTCCTTGCGCTAATAGTGATAACAACTCACTTTGGGGCAACTGGGCGCAACTTCGGGCTTTTCGGTTGGAAGCTCAAACCCGATCTCCACTTGCTCCGCGACCTTCTCGCGAAACGTCACGTCTTCTTTCAACTTGCTGTAGCCGTTCGTGACGCTAAGATACGAGCATAGTTAAGCCATCCTATTTCTGGTCAGGATTAGGGAGCATTCGATCACGAATCATCCCCGAAAGATCCTGGCAGGCCGCGGTGAATTGGCGGAGAGTCCGCCTAGTTGGACCGAAAGAGTCGAACTCATTGATCGAGAGACCGTCTTCAGTGTATGCGCGCTGGAAATCGGGAAATTTCAGTAGAAGCTCATCCACGATTTTCGGATCGACGGGATTGTCGATTCGTGGAACAACCTCGATATCGCTCGCATTGAAGCGCACTTGCCACTTGTGCGGTGGGGAGATCAGGACATCTCCCCCGATGAATTCGCTCCAATGCATGTGATTGCGGAAGGCTGCCGAGAGCAAACGGATGCGGTATCCGCGCTCGCGAAAAATCTTGTAGGTTTTCTTGAATACTGCGACGCCGGCCCACTCCAGATATCCGGGATCAGTTGTGATGGCGTCAAGTTCCGATTGAACCTTCAGCCAGTCATCGAGCCTTCCGACCATGATCGTGCAAACGGGCCCCATGGCAGAGATATCCTTGCCTTCCTTTTCGCGACGTTGCAGGCCGCGCTCAAGAGCCTCCGCTACGGCAATACATTGCGGAAGCGTGAAGCAAACCGTGGCGTTGATACTGATCCCCTGATAGGTGGCTTCCTCGATTGCGGGAATTCCGGCTTTGGTCACAGGAATCTTGACGATAATGTTAGGCGCTAAATCGTTGAAGTGCAGTGCTTGCGCGAGAATAGCCTTCGAATCCCGATAAAAACGAGGATCCGTCTGGATGGAAAGGCGCCCGTTGATTCCGCGAAACTGTTTAAAGATAGGCTTGAGGAGTTCGGCCCCCTTGATTGAAATTTCCTCCGTCACTCTCCAAGCGATCTGGTCTTCGGTGGCGAATGGCATCTGCTCGATGAGTTCGTTGATACGATCCTTCCAGAGATGCATCTCCTTTTTCAGCACTTCGCACACGATGACGGGATTGCACGTGGCTCCGACCGCCCCATGGTCGAGCGAGTAGGTCAATTCCTGAATGGAGGCCGAATCGTTCCAGAGACAAGTAGGAGTCGTCTGAGTCATCTCGTGCAGTGGACTCTTGTACTTTACGAGTTGCTTCATAAGATTCTCCTCTTCACGCTTATGTCGTCCGCGCTCGCGCCCCATCGAGCAAGCTTGTTATCGGCTGTTCCCGCGACAGTGAACCGCAGGAGAGCACGCCAATCCCTTCCATTCGATGGGGGTAAGTTTACACCCATCGCGCCGAGGAAAGGTGACTGCCCGAAACGTTTTTCTTTGGTATTTTGGCGGATTTTTGCGAAGGTTTTTGCGCCGAGAACGAGTCGAGGTGTTCTGAGGGATGGCTCTGGATTTCGCGTTATCCATAAAAGGGCGTTGGGTCTCTCGCCGGAGATTCATGGCAGTGCCGAACTGGGGATGGATCCGTCGTGTGAGGAGCGTAAGGCGTCGCAGAGCCAGTTGCACGCTAGGCATTTCGAGACTACGGTATTAAGATATTTTGGTTAGCAATCCATCTCATCAATATCAAAATGTTTCGGCAAAGATCGTACGCGGGGTACTCCATCCCCGCAGAAGCGTCACATGAGAATCTCAACTGGAAGAACGGAACAGCGGGGCAATGATTTTAGCTTTGTCGACAATTCGCACAGGAATGGGTTTTCCAGACACAGCAAAGCGGGTGGGAGTTGAGATCTAGAGCGAAGCGAGTGAGGCGCCACGTTACGATTCGTGAGGTAGCGAAGGCGGCGGGTGCTTCTGTCTCAACGATTTCCGCTGCGTTGAACAATTCCGATTATGTCAGCGCGGGAATGCGGAGCCGTATTGAGGGAGCGATTAAGGATCTCGGTTATCGCCCCAACGACTTGGCGCGGGGGCTTCGGCTTCAGAAAACCCATTCCATTGCGATCGTGGTCCCCGACCTATCGAACAATTTCTATATCGAAGTGGTGCGAGGAGCTAAAGACTACTCGACGTCAGCAAACTATACCGTCCTTATTGGCGATTCGAGAGAGCTGGGAAGAAGAGCGCAACTACTTGGACTCATTTCACCGGCGGCGCGTTGACGGAATCGTGCGGATTCCAGCGATTGACGCGCCAGGAGGAAAGGCGAAATCGGTCCTTGGCAATCTGCCCGTTGTGTACGCGGATCGTTACCCGCTCGTGCGCGATTCCTACGTAGGAAGAGTGGGTGTGGACAACCGCCGGGCGGCGGACAGCGCGACACGTTATCTCCTCAGTTTAGGCCACCGCCAAATCGGGATCATCGCGGGCGATGCTACCAGCGGAACATCCGTCGACAGGCTCGAGGGATTCATGCAAGCGCTTCGAAGCGCCAAAATCCGCCCGGACCGCTCGATGATTCACAGAGGTCACAATGACATGGAAAGCGGGCATTTTCACGCAATGCAGCTTCTGACGAGAGTGCAGCGTCCCACGGCAATTTTCTGCACGAACAATACGATGGCTTTAGGAGCACTCGCCGCCATACAAGAGATCGGGCTCGGGTGTCCCGAGGATATCAGCCTGCTAGGGTTCGACGATTTTTATTGGGCGACTCTACTCCGGCCGAGACTCACGGTAGTTCGCCAGCCAGCGCGAGAAGTGGGAATGATAGCGGCGCGGATGTTGATCGATCATATCGAGGGACGTCCGAGCATTCCCACTCCGGCTCTGCTGGCAACGCAACTCATCGTCCGCGACTCTTGTTGCCCTCCAAAGAAAACCCGATCGCGTTAACCTCCACCGAAGGGCCATGACCTGATCACTTTGGCTCGCAAGAAGTACGAACCCAAGCCCAACAATAAAAGAATGAAAGCAGCGCCCAGGTACTGGCGCTGACCCGGTGTGGCCGCGACATATATCCAGCCGATAAGAGCAACGATGGCCGGGACCGGATAGAGCCACATTCGATAAGGACGATGGATTTTCTTGCGGTACAGACGTATAGCGAATACCGCGAAGATCTGTGGAATGAACTGGAAGACGATTTGGATGATCATCAGCGCGGAGACAAGCCGCTCCAGAGAGAACCAACAGAGGGGAATCGCCAGGGCATTGATCGCCAGAAGCGAAACGGTGGGGAAGTGGCCCTTGGGATGAACGCGGCCGAAAATCTTGAAGAAGTTGCCTTCGGCTCCGGCAGCGTAGAGAATTCGCGAGTACCCCAAGCTCATGGTGAAAATACCACCTAGCGTCGCAGCTAAAATCAGGCCAGTCATTATCGAGGCCGCGTGCGATCCGTAGAGCTTGCCGATGAATTCAGAAACCACTGCGTGAGATACGGCAGCGTCGCGCCAGGGAATTGTTCCGATAATTACGACGCTCATCAAGAGATAGAGAACAGCGACGACCAAGACCGAAAGAACGATAGCCCGGGGGATGTTCTTGGTTGGATTTTTAACCTCGCCTCCGAGGTAGGTGATGTTGTTGTACCCACCGTAGTTGTACATTGCGATCAAGGTAGCGCTGGCCAAGCCATAGAAAAATGCCTTTGAAATGTGAAATGCGCCGGGAGGAAAATCGAAGGCCATCTTCGTATTCATGTGAATGATGCCGGATCCAATTACCCAGAACATCGCCGCCAGCACCACCGCGAGCATCGCGACGGAGAGACGGCCCACTGTTTTAATGGGGCGATAGAGTAGGAATGTGATCAAGACGCAGACGCTTGCGGCAAGAGCGCCGACACCCGTGCGATTCAAACCCGGAAATATGTAATGCGAGTAGTCCGCGAAGCCGACGCAGGCCGCGGAAATCGCGAGAGGCGCGACAAAAATAGATTCCCACAGAAACAGGAAGGAGAAGAGGTGTCCCCAGGTGCGTGGATTAAAGGCCTCCCGAAAGTAGATATACGCGCCACCGGCCCCAGGCATCGCCGCACCCAGTTCGGCATATACCATGCCATCGCAAACAGAAAATAGCGCGCCGAGAAACCAACCAAGTATGGCCTGGGGGCCGCCCATCGCGGAGAGGATCACGCCGATGGTGATGAAGGGGCCAATTCCGATCATCTCCAACATGTTGACGGCCGTGGACTGAATCAGCCCCATGCCACGGACCAGTTTTTCGGAAGCGCGCGCGACCTCAGGAGGAAGATGGGGTGAAGAGTTTTCGGCCAAGTTAGCCGTCCTGGATGGAAAAGGGATTAGAACAATGACGCGGCAATATAGCAATGTCTGCGGTAACCGACAAGGAAAGAAGAGAAGGAAAATATTGAAACGTTTCGGCACTTTGCGCCCAAAGCTACAGGTTTAGGACTGGAACGGCGATATTGGCACCACTGAGTACGGAAATGTCCGTGGACAACCATGGACAGCTAGGCTAACCTGCGAGCGATTTTGCGGACGGAGAAACATGACACATATCACCAGAAGAGGTGTCTTGCAGGCGGGTCTTGCCCTACCTGGGATCGTGGAAGCAGCCTACCGGGACGCGCCAAGCGGCAAGGATTCGGGAAAGCCGAAACGATTTGAGGAAGTGGTCGGTTTCGAGGTGGAGGAGGCCGTTGCCGGGCACCCATTAGCGATTCTTCCGCTGGGCAGCCTGGAATTCCACGGACCTCACAATCCCCTGGGATCAGACGCCATCATTATTTCCGGGATTGCCGAACGCGTCGCGGTTCGGACGAACGGGCTTCTTTTCCCTACCGTGACATTCACGCAGTGCCCGGCGTACACGGCGCATTTTCGGGGCACCATCTCTGTGCGCCCGGACGTGATGACAATGTATTTCTCGGATATCCTTCGAAATATTCTGCATCTCGGATTTCGCAATGTATTCATTCTAAACGGGCATGACGGCAACATCGGGCCTGGGCGCGGAGCGATTACGGAAGTCGCAGCCGAGACAAAGGATGCGGCCTTCTTGTTTGTGAACTGGTGGGAATTTCTCTCCGGAGAAATGATGAGGAAGATGGGCATGTTTCATCAGGCCAATGGTGGGCACGGCCATGGCGGGCCGCTCGAGACATCTGCCGTCGCCGCATTCCGGCCGGATTTGATTCATCTAGACAAGTCGCGGGATCTGCCTGAGCCGCCCGACCTATCCGGTGGTGCGCCGTATTTCCTGCAGAAGTCCACGGCAACGGACTGGCCGGGGTATTCGGGCAAGGTCAGTGAGGCGTCCTCTGAAAAGGGGCGAAAATTGGTCCAAATCAGCGAAGATGGAATTGTGAGGCTCGTTGAAAATTGGCTGAGCCACAGTGAAGTTCCAGGTAGTTGGTAGGTTCGGTGGGTCCTGAGAGCGTTGCGTCGCGAAACAAGACCCAGCAATGATGAATCGAGCAGCCCGGAGAAGCAATCACGGTGACAGTCTGTGGGATTTTTTCGCGATGGACCCTGAGTGCTGTTGCTTCCTTGCTTCTCTGTTTAGCGCCCACGTTTGGGGTAACGCAGAATCAGTCCTCTCAACAAATGAATCGAGCTCAATCCTCCGGACCGCTCGCGGAAGCAGAATCTTTTCTCTCGCGGAAATCCAGAGGAAGCAATACGAATTCTCTCCAGCTATCTTGAAACTCATCCTAAGGACTCTGCCGCACGGCTTGCGCTCGGCCAGGCGTACGCGATCGCCGGGCAGAACGACCGCGCCGAGGAAGAGCTTCACACTGTTCTGCAAATTGCGCCTGACAATTACATCGCCCTTGCGGCACTCGGCGAGACCTATGATCGGGCGGGCCAACCCGAGAAGGCCGAGCCAATGTTGGCGCGCGCTGCGAGAGTTAGTCACGGCTCTCCGCAGATTCGCATGGAGTGGGCTGTGGTTCTTGCACGCCTTCACAAATACAAGGAAGCGCAAAACGCTTTGTCAGGACTCTCACCACCCAGCAACCGTGAAGAGCGTATTGAGTTCTACCGGCTGAAGGCCTCTGTGAGCCTGGGACTCGGAAATGCCTCGGCAGCAGCGTCGGAAATGGGGAAGGCGCTGGTTCTGAAGCCAGATGACACGGGACTCATATTGGCGACGGCGGCGGCGCAGTTACAAGCGAAGAACTGGCAGCGTGCTGCAAGCTTGGCCGAACCGGTATTTTCTCGCACTCAGGATCCCCAAGTTGGTTTCATTCTTTTGGAAGCGCAATTGGGAATGCATGGAGATTTTCACCGGACGCTGGAGTTGCTTCGCTCAGAGAAATTGATTGGCACAGAGGAGCTGGCGTTTCGGCAGCAATTGGCAGAAGTCTTGATCTCTTACGGTAAATTCTCCGAGTCCGTCGACGATCTCGAGAGAGCGGCGGCACTCGACCCACATCGTGCTGACTTGCTTTTCAATCTAGCCCTCGCGCAGTTCAGGGCGGGCCGCCCGGACGATGCTTTGGAGAGCGCAGAAAAGTGCAAGGCGCTCGGCGACAATGCTGATATCGAGGATCTGCTCGGCGACATACAGGAAGCACGCGGAGACAACCTGGCTGCCGTGCGGAGTTACCAAGCAGCCGTGACTCTGGCACCGAACGAAGAGAGGTATCGCCTCTCACTCGCTGTAGAATTAATGCGCCACAAGAGCTTCGCGCCCGCCAAAGTTGTTCTCGAACAGGCTGAAGAGTTGCAGCCAAAGTCGTGGCGAATACAACTGGCGCTGGGGATTGTGGAATACTTTGCGGGAAGCGACGAAAAAGCCAGCCGAATCCTCGTGCATGCGGCCGAACTGGCGCCAGAACCCGAGGTTGCATTGAAGTATGTGGGAGACATTCAGATGGATCTGGCCTCAGCGCCCGATCCAGAGGCCATTGCACAGATGTGTGGGTATTCAGACCGCCATCCAAAAGAGGGCAACATGCAGTACTACTGCGGTGCGATGCTATTTCGCAGAGATTACACTGCTGGGGATAAGGCGCACGCGGACGAGATCCTGCGGCGGCTGCACGCCGCGACCGACCTTCTTCCAAGAGACGCGCCGCCGCATTGCCAGCTTGGGAAAGCTTATTCTTGGTTGGGACGTTGGCAAGAGGCACTCCGCGAATCGGAAACCTGCGCTCGCCTGGACCCAAACTCCGCGGAGGCGCACTATCGTCTGGCCCAAATTTATCAGCACGTGGGACAACAGGGACAGTCGCAAAAGCAAATGAAACTCTACGAAACCGCCTCAAAACTCGTGGCGGATGAGAACGCCCGGCGCGATGCAACAATGAAGACGTTCCTTTACACAATCGGGAAGGAGACGCCGGACCATAAGTGATGATGGTCCGGCGTCAAACAAGTTCACTCTATTCCCAAACCGATCAGGGAGCGGACTTGTTCGCCGGGGTGCGAGCGTTCGCGGAGTGATCTCCCATCAGCTGAGGATTCTTCGCGAGGCTAACCATGTTGGCAAAGATGCGGTACGCGCCGGGCACGCCTTCAGGCATTTGGCGGTAGAAGGCGTAGGCATTGTAGATGTAAACGCCCTTTCCGTATTTTGCATAAACCAAGCCGCCTTTTTGGGGAGCTTGACCCGGGTCGTGCGTTTCCAGGAGCGGCTGATAGGCTGCGTCCCAACTCTCAAGGAACTTCGAGCCACGCTCTTCCACCCAATTTTCGAAATCCTTGGTGGTGATTTTGTTGGGCCAGGTGAAAACGGGATTGGCTGGGGCTAGGATTTCAACCTTGGAATGCTCATCGGTTACTTCTTGCGGGTTGGATCCCATTTGATAGGGATAGGGACCGTAGTTGTGATCGTACTCCGGTGTGTTGTATTGAACGATGACCACTCCACCGTTCTTAACGTAATCGAGGATGCGGCCATTGTACGTTTTGAGATCTTCACGCACAGCGTACGTGCGTACGCCCAGGATGATGGCGTCAAATTTGGAGAGGTTCCCACTCGCCAAGTCTTCCGCCGTGAGGAAATGGACGTTGATGCCGAGATTCACGAGGGATTGAGGCATGTCATCGCCGGCACCCATGATGTACCCAACGTTGAGGCCGGGAGCGACCTTCACGTCAACTCCGGTGGTGCGATAGGCAGATGCGCGGTAGAGATTGTAGGGACGCAAGCCGGGGTAACCCACCGTGTGATAGCCCTCTTTGTAATCTTGGCCGTCGTAGGAGGCAACGGCAGTGATCGTGTAGGGTTTTTGCTCGAGACGTGCAGGCGTTACATGGAAGTTGAGAGTCTGATCGTCGTCGTCCTTCGCCGTTGAAAATTCTTCCTGTCCCGCTTTCCATCCTTCCGGCAAATCGAGTTTTACTGTTCCCTTTGCGGGTCCCTTGACGTTGCTGTGAATGGTGACCGTCAGATCGAAGGATTTGGCATCTAGGGGAACAATTCCTGCTTGTGGCGCGATGGAAACGGAAATGGCTGGGCCGACGATCAGCGGTTCGAGCACTGTTCCGGGTCCTGTTACGCGTTTCACGGATTGAACCACCTTTGAGATTTCGAATGGCACTCCATCAAAAGCGAAGTGCAGCCCGGCGGACAAAGGATACGGTGCCACGGGCAGAGTGACATCCTTTGGGTCCCGAATGTCGTAATAGGGCTGCTCGATATCGGGCCGTGTGAAATAGGGTCGCGTGAAGCGTGCGTTGGGAGCGACATGGACCGTGAATCGCACATCCATGGACTGGTTCCCCTTGAGCGTGCCACCCGATTGCTTCGCGGGATCGATTGACCATTGCTCACCCTGCGGAGCTCTCAAAACGACACTCTCGAGTTGCACAGGAAGGTTGGTTGGATTCGTGGCATGGACCTTTACCCAGAATTCTTGTCCGGGGATCGCCACTTGGAAGGTAGGCGGATTTCTAAAGAAGCGTGCAAAAGGTCCTGTAGGCTCTTTTTCCGGCGCCAATGTGGCTAAAGCCGACAGCCCCAAAGATTCTGCGAGGGCATTACCGAATTGTGCCTGCTTGACCTTCAATTCGTAGGTGACGTCATATTTCGAATCGGCCGTCAGGTTGCTGGCAGCGACTTTCGCAATTAGAACGTTCGTCGCCTTCAGGCCTGCCGCTAGCGTGGATGCGATCACTTCGGGGTGTTGGGCCGAAAAATCATTCATGGCTTTTTCGACGAGTGAATTAATTTGAGATAGACCATCCTTCAGGAATGCGGCGTCGCCACCCTGCGCGAGGCTCGCGATGCCCATGAGCGAAACGTCGACGCCATCAAAGAAAGAAGACTCTTTATCCGGAACGGAGACTAGCGATGCAAACCGATGATACGGACTCATCTCTTCTTCGGCGGGTGGCAGCCCCGTGCCGCCGTTCTGCGATTTCTGGTTACCAAGTCCGACCCTAGCGATCTGAGCATACGTCAATCCCAGCAGGGGGTTGTACTCGCCTTCTGGGATTTCGACCGCGGTTGAAAGCTCTCCGTGGGTAACCGTGCCGTCGGTGTAGTTGCGAAAGTCCGCAGGATAATATTTTCCGTCCGCATAGTCGTAAATACCTTTGTTGGTGATGGGTGCAAACGGCACGCGCGCATAATCCTTCAGCGGCTTCCAAGGGCGTAGCCCCTCTTTAATCTGTTCAGGAAACATTGCAGGGTCGCCTGCCGCCTTGAAAGCTTCTTGCGCCATCTGCCCGGCAACTTGGTGGTTGCCGTGGCCATCACTGGGTTCTCCAACAAAGACGGAAGTGATGATGAGTGGACGCGTCATACGGACAACACGTACAACATCCGCGAGCACTCGATCATGTCCCCACTTGTCGAGAGCCTCCTCTTTTGTCTTGGAGAAACCGTAGTCGCATACTCGCGTCCAGAACTGTTGCGTGCCGTAGTAACGATCGGCCGCCAAAAGTTCCTCCGTGCGGACCAAACCTAGAGCGTCAAAGTAATCCGGAGACATGACGTTGGCGCCGCCTTCGCCGCGGTTTAGCGTCAGCAGAGCGACCCGTCCTCCTTGGCCGCGCGACTCGTAGGCCAGCATCCCGCCATCTTCGTCGTCGGGGTGGGCCGTCACCATAAGCAGGCTGGCGCGCGTGTGGAGTTTCTGCAGGCTCTGCCAGAGTGCGGCGGCACCCCGGTCAAAAGGCAGCCGTTGTGCAGACACGCTGGGTTTTGAAGCAACGGCGGTGGGAGACTGTGCCATCGCCACGAGCAAGTGAAATAGAAGCGGTAGTGTGCAAGCTGCTGCGACGAGAATTATGGGAAGTATCCTTCTGAACCGTAATGTCATTTCCCCTCCCTCGCTATTCAGAAACCGTTAGGGTAGCTTTCTCCAGCGGCCAGAATCGCTGGCCATGATTCTGAACTTCTCGAAACGCGACTGACGTGCAAATCCGAACCTGCAAATCTTTCTTCGAGTGCTTTTCGGCGATTTACCGTAAGTTAATGATGTTGTGGGCAATGCAAAGCGCACAGCAAGGATCCATCCTGCGTAGTCCGGGGTGTTTCGATTTCGTCCGAGTACTGTGGCCTTCAGCATCAAGCCCCTCATTTTCGTTCGGAGCAACGGCATTGTACGTTCACAAGAGGCGTTGTCAACAAAAATCCCAAAACGTTTTGGCATCAATCAGGGATAGGTGGCTCGAGGCATTTGTATTCTTTCGAAATAGGGTCTTTACCCGTGGTAAACGTAGTTTCAAAAAATAGGCTTGACAACAATTTGAGCGGGTGTTACATGTCTGCGCATTCGCAGCCGAATCGTTTCGGCATGCTTGAAGGGTGGATCGTTACCGTAGTTCACTTAGTCGAATCTTTTCCCCGATAATACGGATTTGAGGGGCGTAGCAGGTGGCGGCGAAGAGCTAGGCATGCCGGACGCGTCGTGGAGTGAGACAGGGGCCGCCAGACTCGTTTCCAATCGAATTGCGTCGAAGATTGGGAGACTATTCATCGCATTTGACAAGAGGAGGCTGCAAATGAATCGAGGACTGGCGACTTGGAGATTTCTTTGTTGGGCTTTGTTGCTGGTGCCGCTACTTGCCGCGAGTGCTTTGCCGGCATACGGTCAAGTAGATCGCGGCGCGATCGTAGGAACGGTTTTGGATTCTTCGGGTGCCATAGTACCGAAGGCGACCGTTACGGTAACCAACAAAGCTACGGGGGTCGTTGTAACGGCTCCTGTCAACAATTCAGGAGAGTATCAAGTCCTCGCGCTGATTCCAGGGACATATTCCGTAAAGGTGAGCGCGGACGGATTTGAGAGCATCCTGCGGGACGATATTGTGCTTCACGTGCAGGATCGCCTTTCGATCGGGTTTGTTTTGAAGGTTGGCTCAGTCAATCAACAAGTGGTGGTCACTTCCCGCGAGCCCTTACTCCAGACTCAAACGGCTGACGTAGGGAACGTAGTTGACGCGCAACAGGTCAACGATCTTCCGCTGAATGGCCGCCGCTATGCCGATCTCGCTCTTCTTGAACCAGGAGTGCAGAAATTCTACGCCGCCAATAACCCGGCGCCAGATCGTTTCAGCGTCAATGGGAATCTCGAACTCCAGAACAACTTCCTGTTGAACGGTATCGACAACAACTCGTGGTCCGAAAATCTTCAGGAATTTTCCGTTCAGGTCGTCCAACCTCCACCTGACGCGGTACAGGAGTTTCGCGTGCAGACGCGCACGTACTCCGCCGAGTTCGGTAACTCAGCGGGAGCCGTCATTAACGTGACCCTCAAGTCCGGCACGAACCAATACCACGGGGACGTATTTGAATACGTTCGCAACAACGTCTTTGACGCCAACTCTTGGATCAACAACAAAAACAGCTTGCCCAAGGGCCACTTTTCCCAAAATCAGTTCGGCGGCACTTTGGGCGGGCCTATCATCAAGGACAAGACCTTCTTCTTCGGCGATTTCCAGCGATTCACCAGTCGGCGTTCTACGACAGTCACCAGCACCGTGCCGACTCCCTTAATGAAGCAGGGTAACTTCACGGAACTTTCCAGAACACTGAGCGATTCGCCAGTGGCAGGACAGACCGGTTGCGTCGTCAACAACATTATTCAAGCGACGAGCACGAGTGGTCAAACGTGTCTCGATCCGGTAGGGGCGAATCTTGTGGCGTTGTTCCCGAATCCCAACGTCGCTTCGCTCGTGGCTCTCCAAGGCACTCCTAAAAGCTGGACCGGCGCTCCGAATTACGTTTTTGCCACGAGCGTGCCCGACGACGTTTACTCGTTCGACGGACGTGTTGATCACACCCTCAATGAAAACAACTCGCTGTTCGGAAGCTACAGCTACTATCACGTAAACCGACAGGATCCCCCATGGACCAGCAACGCAGTTGCGGGAAATGGAAACTTTGCGACGCAGTATCGCACGCACACTCAACTTGTATCGTTGGGTTGGACGCGCACAATCTCGAGCACGTTGGTCAACGATGCGCGGTTCGGGTTTAGCCGCGATTTCGCTCACAGCGATCCGGTTGGCGTGACGCTGGGAAAATCGCTCGCTCCAAACTACGGGTTGACCGGAATTCCGGTGACGCCGAATACAGCGGGTCTGCCCCCGATCGAGATTAACGGTCTGACTCGACTCGGTACGTCACCCTGGCGCCCTCAATATCAGATTTCCCAAGCTTGGAATTTCATCGAAAACTTGAGTTGGTTGAAAGGTAACCATAGCTTCAAGTTCGGCTATCAATATCTTAGGCGCAGCGACAACTTCCTGGACATACGAGCTCCCCAAGGCGAGCTTCAAATCAACGGGGTCTATACGGCCAGCGGCGCTTTCGGTCTTCCCGACTTTCTGCTCGGAGATGTGGATGCCACGCACTTTACAACGCCATTGGTGGTCCACTACTTCCAGCCAGGACACTCGTTCTATGCGATGGATACTTGGCGGACTACTCCGAAACTGACACTCACCTACGGACTTCGTTACGAGTTGTTTTCACCGATCATGAGCCGCGAGAACAACACTTCGAACTTCACTCCCGCGAACGGTGGGGGAATTATAACTGCCGCGAGCAATGCTTCCGGCTGGGCTGCCAGATCGCTTATCAATCCGGACAAGAATGACTTCGCGCCGCGCCTCGGATTTGCTTATCAACTCACTAATCGCATAGTGATGCGAGGCGGCTATGGCGTGTTCTACCAGCATTACAACCGCATCGGTTCGGAAAGCCTGATCCAACTGAATCCGCCTTTCCTTCTTGATCTACAGCTTAATCAGGGTCTCGGGAGCTCGACTCCGCTGTTTCAGCTGCAGAATGGTTTCCCGCTCAGCACCTTCACCGGGGCAGGTTATGACCTGACCAAGATTCAACTTCGAGCCCAGGACCCCAATCAGCGGTCGGGCTACGTTGAGCAGGTCAGCTTCGGTCCGGAATTTGAGCTTACGAAGGACACGGTGGCTTCGGCAACCTACGTGGGAAATTGGGGCCGTAAGATGAATCGATTGCGCAACGCCAACCAGGGCGTCATCACGGGTATGGATAACGGGTGTCCGATTGTGAATTTCCCATATGCGAACCTGAACACAGTAAGCCAAGTCGACACGTTGGTAACGGCGTCGCCTCTCAAATGCGCATTGACGGGCCAGCACGCTTTCCTGGAATACGCCACCAATGATGGGAATACCGATTACAACGGCTTGGAGCTATCGGTTCGGAGGCGCATGTCCAAAGACCTCTCCTTCGCCCTTAACTACACTTATAGTCATGGGCTCGCTAATTTCGGGGACAATCTCACGGCCGGCGCTCTTCCTCAAAACGCATACAACTACTCCGCGGAAATGAGCAATTCCAACTTGGACATCCGGCAACGCTTCGTGAGCAATTTCATCTACAATCTGCCACTCGGACAGGGGAAGCGGTTCTTGTCCAGCGGTGACGTCACAAGCCGCGTGCTTGGTGGATGGCAGGTGAACGGAATCGTGACCGTGCAAACCGGCAGCCCATTTAGCGTCACGGGATCCGACTTCAGCTATACAGGATCAAACCATGCCGCTTATGCGAACTGCATTGGAAA
This sequence comes from uncultured Acidobacteriota bacterium, assembly GCA_963757905.1. Classification (GTDB taxonomy): domain Bacteria; phylum Acidobacteriota; class Terriglobia; order Acidiferrales; family UBA7541; genus DAHUXN01. The sequence goes on from CAVWSV010000007.1 coordinate 810,994, forward strand.
TCCATTTAGTGGTGCAACAGACTCTTATAGGTCTTACACAACGACGGGGTTCTTCATCAATCCGGCTGCGTTCTCGAATCCGAGTCCGGGCTCGTTTGGCACTTGCGCCCCGCGTTTGTTTCATGGCCCCGGAATTGGCGACGCGGACCTGAGTTTGTTCAAACAATTCCGGCTGACGGAACGCTACCAACTACAATTCCGGGCCGAATTCTTCAACGCCTTTAACCATCCCAACTTCGCGAACCCGAGCGCAAATATCAACTTCCCCGGTTCGTTCGGGAAGGTCTCGAACACGCTCTCGCCCATCCTGGGCACGGGTTCCGGAGGACCGGGTGATCCTCGTGAAATCCAACTGGCACTGAAGCTATACTTCTAGTGTGCCGCGCGGGAGCGGCGAGAGTCGCTCCCGCTTTCGCGCGTTTCTGATCCCGCAACACGGCTGGGATCAAACGCCCTTCGAGGAGGGGATGTGGCGTCCACGTGTCGAGTGACCGCGGCTCAGGCAACGATCAAGTTCTTAAAAAATCAGTACGCCGAGAGGGATGGAGTCGAGCGTCAATTTTTTGCAGGCTGCTTCGGGATATTTGGCCACGGCAACGTGGCGGGAATTGGCCAAGCGCTTCAGCAAAATCAAGACTTTCCCTATTACCTAAGCCGCAATGAGCAAGCCATGGTTCACACGGCTGTGGCGTTTTCGAAAATGAACAACCGTTTACGCGCGTTCGCCTGCACCTCTTCGATTGGTCCGGGAGCGACTAACATGGTTACTGGAGCGGCTACCGCTACCGTAAACCGCGTGCCCGTGCTTCTGCTCCCGGGAGATATTTTCGCGCGACGCAATGTCGCGCCTGTCCTCCAGCAGCTTGAATCGCCCCAGACTCAGGACATTTCCGTTAACGATTGCTTCAAGCCAGTTTCTCGTTATTGGGACCGTATAACTCGGCCTGAGCAACTCCTGACTGCGCTGCCAGAGGTCATGCGAGTGATGACCTCTCCTGCCGAGACCGGGACGGTCACGCTTAGCCTGCCGCAGGATGTACAGACGGAAGCTTTGGAATATCCTTCTGTTTTTTTCGAGAAGCGAGTTTGGACGATTCCGCGACAGCGTGGGGACGCGCAGGCAATCCGGCGCGCTGTGGCGTTGATCCGTGCGGCGAAACAGCCTCTGCTCATCGCAGGTGGGGGCGTGCTCTACTCGGAAGCTTCGAGAACCCTCGCCAAGTTCGTTGAGCAAACGGGAATCCCCGTCGCTGAGACGCAAGCCGGAAAGGGATCTCTGCTATACGATCATCCGCAGAACATGGGTGCCATGGGTGTTACCGGCACTCCGGGAGCCAATCTCCTGGCCCGCCACGCCGACCTGATCATTGGAGTTGGTACGCGCTACGCAGATTTCACCACGGCTTCGAAGACTGCTTTTCAGAATCCTGCAGTCAAGTTCATCAACATCAATGTGGCAGAGTTTGACGCAGGAAAGCACTTGGGCTTGCCCCTTGTCGCCGACGCCAAAGTCGCGCTCGAAGAACTAGGGCGAGCGGTCGAAGGCTACCGTGTAAGCGAGGAATTCCAGGAACGGATTCGCAGATTCCGCGAGGAATGGGAAAGAGAAGTCGACCGGCTCTTCCAACTCCATCATGGGCCTCCCGTAAGCCAGAGCGAAATCATTGGTGTGGTGAATTCAGTTTCAGAGCCACGTGACGTGATTGTCTGTGCGGCGGGCAGCTTGCCCGGAGACCTCCACAAGTTATGGCGAGTCAGGGATCCGAAAGGCTATCACGTGGAATACGGTTACTCCTGCATGGGTTATGAAATCGCAGGAGGCCTCGGAGTGAAGATGGCCGCGCCAGACCGCGAAGTGTACGTGATGCTCGGCGACGGCTCCTATTTGATGATGGCACAGGAAATCCATACTTCGATTCAAGAAGGATTCAAGCTTAATATCATCCTGCTCGATAACCACGGATTCGGGAGCATCGGTAGTTTAAGCGAATCGTGCGGCAGCGGAGGATTCGGCACGCACTACCGGCGCCGGAAGGACGGGAATCTGGATGGGCCCACGGTAGAAGTGGATTTCGTCGCAAATGCAGCGAGCTTGGGCGCGGCGTCCGTCCGCGTTCGTACCCTCGACGAATTAAGACAATCGCTATTTGAAGCACGAGCAACTCCGCGAACGACCGTTACCGTAATCGAGGTGGATCGGAATGTCCGTGTGCCCGGATACGAATCTTGGTGGGATGTGCCCATCGCGGAAGTCTCGGAAATGGAAAGCGTCCGGGCCGCGCGCCGTGCCTATGAAACAAACGTTAAGCGTGAGCGGCACTATCTCTGATGTAAGCAGGCAGCAAGGATTCATCGGCATGTTGGGAGTAACAAGAATTCGTGCAAAGGGCGCTCTTTCCCGGAGAAGGTAAACATGACAGGAAGGTCTTATGCGCAGGAGGTGTTGATTCACTCAGCTGTGGTCGCACAAGACAAATCCGGTGTCCTGGTGTCTGTCACACGCGAGCAAGCAAACTGGAAGACGATCAACTTTTCCGTGCGCCGGCTGATTGCTGGACAGTATCGGCAGAGCGACACTGGTAACGAGGAAGCCGCGATTGTAGTCTTGGGAGGCAAGGCGACCGTGGATTGGGGCGAGGGGCCCAGGGAAATAGGTGGACGGAAGGACGTTTTCAGCGGTTATCCGCACGCGGTGTATCTGCCGAGCCGTACAGCGTTTGAAATTTCGGCGATCACGACTTGTGAATTCGCAGACTGCCGCGCTCCTTCTCCCGCACGACTTGCGCCGCGGCTCATTACTCCTGCGGACTGCCGCGAAGAAATTCGGGGTGGAGGAAATTGTACTCGTCAAATCGTCGATGTCATTCGCCCGGAATTCCCCGCGGACAAGCTGCTGATCTGCGAAGTTTATACGCCGAGCGGCAACTGGTCGAGTTATCCTCCCCACAAGCACGACGTTCACAATCCTCCCTGCGAAGTGGATCTCGACGAAATCTATTACTACCGAATTAGCAAGCCTGAAGGATATGCGTTCCAGCGCCTCTATGACGCCGCAGGCACGCGCGACGACACTTTGACTCTAGTGAATGGAGACCTAGTGTTGATTAAGGACGGCTACCATCCGGTTGTTGCAGCGCATGGGTATGACGTGTATTACCTGAACGTGCTTGCCGGCAGCGCACGCTCTATGGCTGCCAGTGATGATCCTCGCTACGCGCACCTGCGCAAAAACGCCTTGGAACGCGATCCACGAGTTCCTTTGGTTCACGCGCAGCAGGCAGAACGCGGCACTTGAATTTGGAAATTGCGGATTTTTTTGTTTATGGATTTTGTCGAGAATTTTCACCGGTGGGTTCCACGGTGCAAATGGGATCTTGGGGAAGGAGCGATCGGTAATGTCACACAAGGTGGGGTTTGTTGGAGCGGGAGGTGTTGCCGAGGTACATGCCGCCGTGCTGGCGAAGGATTCCCGCGTCAAGATCCATAGTTTTTTTGATGTGGACGCGGCGCGTTCGCATACGTTGGCCAGCCGCTTTGGTGGCCATGCTGCAAAATCAATGGAGGAGATTCTCGAAGAGTGCCATGCCGTTTTTGTTTGTACGCCGAATACCACCCATGAAGATGTGGCTTCGCAAGTCATGGAGGCCGGCAAGCATGTTTTCTGCGAGAAGCCGTTCGCGTTGAATCTGGAGTCTGCGACGAGGCTACGCGACCGGGCTGTCCGGTCGGGCCTTATTTATCAGGTGGGCCACAACCGCCGTTTTGCTCCAGTCTACAAAATTCTCAAAGGCGCCATTGAAAGAAACGAGCTTCACCCGCTTTCTGTCCACGCCAAAATGAACCGAGGAGAGTTGGTGAATCCTCCCTGGGTGTGGGATGCCCGCCTCACCGGTGGTTTTCTGTATGAAACGCCTGTTCACATGTTTGATCTGATGACCTTTTTCTTTGGAAAGGTTGAGTGGGTGCAAGTGGCCGCTTATGCTCACGAGCATGACGAGCTGGACGATTTTTCCATCTTGCTGAGCTTCCAGTCCGGTTTGCAGGCGACAATGAAAACCTTTGCGCACGCGAGTTGGCACTTTCCCTTTGAGCGTTTTGAGGTCTACGGAATGCACGCGACCTACGAGACATTTGAGATGGAGAGAATCTCCTTCACGAATGGCTTGGAATCCAGAACGACGACGTACGACTTCTCTCTGGCCAGCATGCATGAAAAGTGGGGTTACATCGAAGAAGATCGCCTCTTTGTGGATGCGCTCGACGGCAAATCCCCTGTGCCCGTCTCTGCCGAGGACGGTTACCATGTCGTGGAATTAATAGAAGCCTGTTATCAGAGTGCACGGGATGGAGTTCGCGTCAACCTGGACATGCCCGTGAGGAAACTCTGACGTGGGCCTGTTTTCTGAGAGAATTCGCTTTGCATCGGCGCCCGTCAGCTGGGGAGTGCAGGATGATCCCGGCCCCGCTTGGGAGCAGCCCTACGAATGCATCCTCGACGAAATTCTTTCCGCGGGCTATACGGGAACTGAGTTAGGTCCGTACGGTTATTTCCCGACTGATCCCAAGGTTCTGGGCGCGAGCTTGAAACGTCGACAAATGTCCATGCTCTCTTCCTTTGTCCCCGTGCCCATTGCGGACCCTCTGGCCAAGGGAAAGGTGATTGACCAAATACGCAAAGTCGGCGCGCTGCTCTCTGCCTTGGGTGCCAAGCTGCTCGTGCTCTCCGATGCACAAACGCCAAAACGGCAACAGCTCGCGGGGCGTGTTCCCATCGACGGGCGCGATTCATTGAACAGCGAACAGTGGAAGCGCGTAGGAGTAATGATTGGCGAAGTCGAGCGCGTTGCTGCGGAATTCGGCTTGAGTTTAGTTTTTCACCCTCACGTCGCCACCTACGTAGAAACTCCAATGGAGGTCGAGCATCTTTTCGACTCGCTCGCCGCCACCCATGTAGGTTTGTGCCTGGACACAGGACACTGTGTTTACGGCGGCGGTGATCCTGTGGAAGAAGCGAACAAATATCGGTCGCTCTTGCGTTACGTGCATATCAAAGATATTGATGCCCGAGTTCTCGGCGAAGTGCGGCGCAAGAATCTGAATTTCGAACAGGCCGTAGGTGCTGGCATATTTTCGCCGATCGGAGGTGGCTGCATTGATTTTGGGGGATTCTTCCGATTCCTGGCGGAAAGCCAATATTCAGGTTGGATGGTCGTCGAACAGGATGTGATCTACGGCAAGACAGTCGTCCCGCCCGTTGAGAGCATGCGCATCAGCCTGAGCTATCTTAAAAACTTGGTATCCAATTTGGAATCCCCAAGTCGACCCGCGGCAAAGCAAGCCTAAGTCGTCGCCGCCGTTCTTACGAATCGACTGACTTACACCGCTTGCAGCTTCATTTGCGGTCCAAATGCTTGAATGTATTCCGTTAACACTTGCCGGGCGACTTCAGGGCGTGCGACGAGGGGATTTTTCTCAAGGGCCGCAAGGGCCATCTCACGTGAATGATCGACCGACGCACGCACAGTGAGACGCTCATACTCCTTTACCTGCAGCAGCAAGGAACGCACAGCTTCCGGCGCGCGGCCCACGGGAAGCACTTGAACGCCGCGCGAAGAGACCTGGCAGGGAAGTTCGACTGCGTCATTCGGCTCGAGATCTTCCATGGCTCCGCCGTTGCGAACGGTAAGCGGAATCAGTGAGGGCGACTCCGCATGGAGTGCCTCAAGTACGAGCAGGGCAATTCGCTCATAGCCGGAAAACTCTGAGTAGAGTTCCTGATGTTCCTTGCGTCGCTCACCCGCGGTTGCTTCGATGCTGAAGTAAGAAGCATTTCGTTCACGCAGGTAATCTTCATAGATTTCGATTAATTTCGATTCAGGAGCCTGCACCAAGATTTTAAACAGCCGGTCGTTCATGGTGGCGATGGCCTGGCCGCGTGATTGCCCGCTCCGCTGAGTATTTTTGTAGGCCGCATGCGGGAAATAATAGAAGTAGAGGTATTCGGTGGGCAGCAGCCCAAGTTGTTGAATGAACTCCGGAGGGAAAAGTCCGTGTCGATAGCATTTCTGGATGATCTCCGGAGAAGACAACACCTTGGGCAGCAGTTCTGCGCCCTGCTCATCGCGGATGGATCGCACCCAGCCTAAGTGATTTAGGCCAAGATAGTCGAAACGCAGTCCGAAAGGACTTCGGCCCAGCGCATTGGCGATCGCTTCAAATGTTTCCAGGGGCGTATCGCAGACGCCTAGCACACTCACGCCGGAATGATTCAGAAGTCCCTGGGAAATAATTCCTACCGGATTTGTAAAGTTGATGACCGTCGCCTGCGGAGCCACTCGTTCGATCAGTTTCGCGTACTCCAGCATGGTCGCCAGATTTCGCATGGCGCAGGCGAATCCGCCAGCACCCACAGTTTCCTGGCCTACTAGCCCGTGTGCAAGAGCGATCGTTTCATCTTTTACTCGCGCGTCGATACCGCCCACGCGAATGCTCGTGATCACGTAGTCCGCTCCCTCAAGGGCATGCTCAGGATCGGAAAATGTTTTGAGGCGCGCGCGGAGCCCGATCCGCTTGCCCATCGCCTCCGCGACTCTTCCCATTGTTTTGAGGCGCTCCGGGTCGGTATCCCAAAACGCAAACTCTTCTAGGTGCAGATCGGCGCGGGCTGCTGCCAAGCCGTGAATCAAAAGCGGAGTCCTAACCCCCGCGGCTCCGATGAGAGTAATCTTCATGATCGCGCTCTGTCCTCTGGAACGATTTCCTGCTGAGTGATTCCAATACGACTCGGAATTCGCCTTCCCACTGCTTCAGTTACCTTTCATCGGATCTTTTTCATCAGCTCCCGAAGCTTCTTGCGTGTCGGAATCGCAGAGGATCCCCCGGGACGCGTCGTGGCTAGCGCTCCACATACATTGCCGGCCCGCAGGCACTCTTCAAGCGGCCACCCGGCGAGATAGCCGTGAAGAAAACCACCATTGAATGCATCCCCAGCACCCGTTGCGTCCACTGTGCGGACGCGAACGGATTTCACGCGCAAGATCTTCCCATTCAGGAGGGCTAAGGAACCATCTGGACCAAGCTTGACCACCGGCACGCGAACCCAGCGAGCCAGTTTCCTTGCAGCCGCCTCAGCGTTTTTTTCACCAGTCATAGCCCGCGCTTCTGGTTCGTTCGGAAACGTAAATTCAAATTCCTTCAGCAGCGAGGGCAATCGAGGGGACTCCAGTACATCGGTGTTCCACCCGATATCCGCAGAAATCGTCAAGCCTTGCTCGCGCAGTTTGTGGATTGCCGGCATCCACGTTTTGGGAGGCCGCAGTGCGCACGCCAGATGCACATGTTTCGCTGTCCTCATCTGCTTCTGCACGCCACCTCGCGCCAAGAGTCTTTCCAGTTTCAGGTTGATGGCGTCGTGAGTAATCATCATGCGGTCCCCGTCGAAGGCGGCGCAGACCGTTATCGCCGTTGGCAAGTTTGGGTCGAACTCACACCCTTCGAAGGAGATACGGCTTTGGACTAGCTTCTGCCATTCCGGACTCGCGAGTGCATCTCGTCCGATCCTTGTGATGACCTTCGTCGGGGTACCTAGTCCGGCGGCCACCAATGCCGTCGTTGCCAGACCTCCGCCCGGAAACCTCGCGAAGTTTGCGGTCTTGACCTCTTCTCCCATTCGGGGAACTTTCGGGAGGTCGTAGAACACCAAATCGATAAAAAATTCGCCAAAAACCACCAGGCCCTGGTCGTTTCGGGCGGAGGCGGAAGCTATCACGCTCCGCATCATAGCAGAGTTGCTATTGCGGACAAAGCGCCTGGGTAAAGACACCGAAACGTTTTGGCGTCAGCATTTACGCAGCCTCGCGAGCGGTCGCCTTCGCAGGCGTTAGATCCAGATTGCACAGCTCGCGAAGGCGCCTAACGGCGCCAACATCGCGATCTGTACATTTTCCTTCTGGCTGAGGAAGGTGATGTTCGCGATGTCGTTGCACTCGTCACGCGTTGGTGTTCATTTTGACAGATCGGCAATTTGGACTTGAGTTCCCGAGTAGCGCACGTCTCTCACCTGGATTGATGCTGCGGGACCTTGCTCCATCCGGGGCTGTGCACGGCGACTACGCCCGCGCCCTCCTTGATGGTATAGAACCGATCGGCGGCAAGATTGCGTAGAGTTTCCATTTCTCCCTTCAATCCAATAGGCCATCGAATTTCCACGCGATCCACATCGTCCGCATTTCCCAGGCCGAAGTGAAGCCGGAGATCGTTCTGCGATAGATAACTGCCGCCGCTGCGTACTTCGTCGGCCTCGACAAGCTTCCCAGCGACCACCTGAACGCGAGCGCCCAGCGCCAGGCGATTGGCCTTGGTACCTTCAAGCTGGAAACTGATCCAATGATTCCCTGTGCCGCCGGGATTGCGAAGAATGACAGGGGCCCCGTCCAGGTCTTCCACGACGATGTCAATGTTGCCGTCATTGAATAGGTCGCCAAAAGCCGCGCCCCGGCTCACGCGCGGAACCTGAATTGCCGGGCCAACATCCTTGCTGATATTGCGAAATGTCCCGTTGTGCCGATTCAAATAGAGAAGCATGGGCTGCAAGTATTTCGTGCCCACGTTGGCGTTCTGTACCTGCGGGTACACGTGACCATTCACCGCAAGAAGGTCCGCCCAGCCGTCGTTGTCAAAGTCGAAAAATCCAGTGCCCCAGCCAACGAACGAGACCGTGGCCGCCGCGACGCCGGAGGGCCAGGAAACATCACTGAAGGATAAATTACCGTCGTTCCGGTAAAGCGTGTCGTATTGTTCTGAAAAGTTCGTGATGAAAAGCGAAAACAGACCCGTGTGCAAGTAGTCTCCCACGGCGATCCCCATCGATCCTTGTTCCGAGCCGTTTTGGTCGAGCGCTGTTCCAGAAGCGAAACTGATGTTTGTGAAATGGCCATGGCCATCGTTGCGATACAGATAGTTCGGAGTCGTATCGTCGGCAACGTAGAGGTCCGGCAAACCCTTGTTATTCAAATCCGTCCATACGGCGCCCAGTCCATAATACCCATTGGGGTTGGCAACGCCTGCGGTTTTCGACACATCAGTGAATGTTCCATCCCCATTGTTGTGAAAAAGAAAATCCGGTGACCCTTTGAGCCCTCTGGGGCCGCACTGTACGGGTATCCCCCGATAAAGACAGGTAGGCATGCTCCCAAATTTCGGCAGGTCATTCAGGTGGAAGTCCACATAGTCGGAAATAAAGAGATCGTCCCAGCCATCACCATCGTAATCACCAAAGGCTGCGCCGCTTGCCCAGTACGGATCTCTGAGGCCAGCCTGTTTGGTGACATCGGTGAAGGTGCCATTGCCGTTGTTGCGATACAGGACAACGCCACCCAAACAGGTGACCAAAATGTCGGGCCAGCCATCATTATTGTTATCCCCAACCGCGCCGCCCATGGGAAATTCGCACGGATAGCCGACGCCGGCCTGATCGGTGACGTCCGTGAATGTTCCGTCGTGATTGTTGCGGTAGAGCGCGGATTTCGCCTTTTCCCCGGCTCGGGCCATCGCAACGGATGGAGCGTTCGTGAAATAAATGTCCGGCCAGCCGTCACGATCGTAATCAATCAAAAGCACGCCGCCGCTCATGGATTCCACGATGTACTTTTTTTGCGGATCGGAACGATGAACAAAATGAATTCCCGCCGCGCCGGTGACGTCGATCAGTTGTGGAAGGTGTGGTTTGACGGAGGGTTGAGCGGACCAGCCAGCCACCGTCGCTGCGAATACCAGAAGAAGAAACAGCGCGGCCCAGCCCGCTGAACCATGAGGGGTGTTTGATTCTGAGTGACGCTTCATGGTTGCAGAGAACCGGAAAGCCTCGGTTGATGGCCGCCTTCAGGCCGGGGGTTGCCCGGGGGATTGCGAGGCGCCAACTCGCGAGCGGTCACACCTAGAAAGTGTTTCGCACCGGAAAACCGGGAATCCAGTTGGAGAGAACGGTCAAGACAAGCAACTCCCAATCCCAGGTGACCGCGAGGACTTGCGGGCCTTAACCCGACGAACTTCTGAAAAGTCTTCTGTGCGCCGGCGTAATCCTGAATTTGAAGCAGCGCAACACCAAGCAAATAGATATTCTCTGCGTCGGCATGGCCCAGATGGACGAGCTGCCGTGCCGCCTCAAGCACAGGTCCGTCACGTCCTTCGCGTAGGCTTACGCTCGCATAGAGGGGCAGAACTCGTAGTGAGTTGGGGCTTTCCTTTCGCGCCTGCTCGAATAGTGAGAGAACCTTCATAATTCGTCTCCGTCTGATGGCCGGGGGTGCAAACTCCTTTGTCCATTGCCAAGTTATCTCCGAGCCGAAACCCCGAGAATACTATGGGCAGATTATAAGATGTAGTGCAGGATTTCATTGTTATTTATCCAACTGTCTGTGTTGACTTGATTTTCTCCTCGACCTTCACATCTTGTGGTGGGGGTTCGGCCAGCCCACCTCCGCCACCACGGTGACGATTACTATTACAGTCCAGGCTTCTTCAGGCTCGCTAACCCAGTCTGTGGGCGTCCTTACCGTCCAGATTCCCTAGCTCGGATAGCCCCCAAGCACCCCGTGGGATTGGAAGCAAACAAAGAGAATTGTCTTCCGAAGCCTGATCGACATCCGGTGCCCAAGACAGCGGATACGAATCGGTAGACGATTTTTGTACCGCTATCGACGACTTCTCGGAGAAGATGTTCGACTTGATTCCGCTGTCTCGCGTCAACCGGCACGTCTCCGAGACGTTGCCGCTCTTAATGCCTTCCTGCACAATCTGCCACTTCTCTTCCGGAGATCGATCTACACGTGGTTTCCCGCTCATGTTGCCTCCTGGTTGGGAAGCCCTGATTCTATCTAATTGAGTTGTCCAGTTTTAGAGGGGAGCACTGCACCGGCCATCACTCACAGCGGACTGTGACCTACGTCACTGAACTAGTTTGTGAACCACCTTAACTTATGTGCGCGGGAGGGGCGTTTTCGCCTCGATCAGCGGGAATTCGCAGATTACTGATTCTTGGTCACTTCTCAAATTTATACGTGAAATGGTCTACGGAGGAACGTCGCGATGAAACGACAAGAAATTTCCATGGTTTTCGGTGCCGCTCTCGTGCTGTCAGGCCTAATTGTTTGCATAATCGGATCGGCTCCGCGCGCTGGGGCGATCCCGGCTTTCTCCCGCAAATATCAGACGTCGTGCTCGACATGTCACAATGATTATCCCGAACTCAACGATTTTGGCTTGGCATTCAAAAAGAATGGATTCAGGTTCCCCAAGGACGATGAGTTATTCGTAAAGCAGCTCCCTGTTTTGCTGGGAGCGAAAGCACAAAAAGAGGCGTTTCCCGAGGCGATTTACCCGGGAGAAATTCCCGGCAATCTCCCGATATCATTTCGGTACACCGGAAATTTCAATTGGAACGCCAAGCAGCCGGCACCGCTGCAAGCGACCCAATTCACGCCGCAAACCGATTTGTTTGTTCCCAACACGTTCACCATCCTCAGTGCAGGGAGCTTCGGAGAAAATCTGTCTTTCTGGGTGGATGATGACCTAACGGCTGCCGGTAGCGGCGCGAATGGCGGCATGGGCGACGGATACCTTCGCTACAACGATCTAGGCCATATCTTCAAATTGCCGAAAAACGCGCTCAACGTGCGGTTCGGTCAATTCGAACTGGACTTGCCCTTCTCGCAAGCGCGGTCGATCTATCCCTCCGGCTATGACGTTTTCAGCGAGACGGCGGTGGCCCAGCCCACGCCCAGTTCCAGCCAGACCACATTCGAAACCACAAACAATTCGTTCATTCTGGGAACACCGCAACGCGGGATCGAAGTCGGCGGCTATCCAGACAACGGTAACTTCAATTGGTCGGTAGCTTACGTGGATGGAACGAATTCTTCCTACGGAATCGACTCGGGTCTGATGACGCGGAATACCAAAGACTTGTATATCCGCGTGTCTCAGACGTTCAACCTGGAGCGCAATGCCGAGAGCCGCAAGGCGATACAGGCAGCGGGGCCGACCGGTCCACGCGATCACACCTCTCTGCGCATTGGCGGCTTCTACTACAGAGGCACGAATCAATTGAATTTTGGAGGCTCACAATTCACTTTTCTTGGAACAATTAATGAACCGTTCTATCGCGCGGGCGGCGACATTCGCTTCAAATATGGCAACAGACTGGAGCTCTTCGGCCTTGGCATGGTTGGCCACGACAATAATCACTTGGTGGATACCGAGGCCCAGACCATCACCAGCGCGCCCGCGGTGACCTTTACCGGAGGATTCGCCGGCGCGAATGTCTGGGTTTACCCCTGGTTGATTGGCTACATGCGCTATGACTTCGTAAACTCGCCGACCGACTTTGTCAACGGCGTCTCTCAGTATCGAACGCGCAACCGGTACAGCCCGGGTTTCCAGGTGCTGGTTCGCGCAAACGTCAAGGTGATCGGTGAATACGATTATCAATGGGGAGAGCCCTATACCGATCCCACAAGTGGCTCGACTCTATTCTTCCGGCCCAACAGTTTTATCGCCGGAATTGATTATGCTTTCTAAATGTAAAACCATATTTCCGGTGGGAAGTTGTAGGTCACAAAAAATGCACTCTGCCAGGGAGAACATATGAAAGCGAATCAGATGCTCCGTGTAATCACGATTCTGCTGCTGGGCGGCTTCGTGTTTGTCGCTCAGAGCCGCGCAGGCGACATCAAGGGCAAGGTGAACGTGCAGGGCTTGCGATCTGCCGAAAACATTGCCGTGTACATTGACACAATAGCGGGGAAACATTTCGACGCGCCAAAGCAGCACGCCATCGTGGACCAGCACCAAATGACTTTCATCCCACACGTCATCGTCGTGTTACAAGGAACCACGGTAGATTTTCTGAATAGCGATCCCGTTGGCCATAATGTTTACTGGCCGTCCATCAGCGGTAACAAAAAGCTAGCGCACAATTTGGGAACTTGGCCGAAGGGCGAGCGAAAATCATTTCAGTTCAATACACTTGGAGTCGCGCCTCTGCTGTGCAACGTCCATCCGGAAATGTCCGGCTACGTGGTAGTGGCAGGCTCGCCGTACTTCGCAGTTACGAACAAAGAGGGAGCGTTTGAGATCAAGAACGTTCCGCCGGGAAGCTACACGCTGAAAACCTGGAGCGAAGATGGAAAGCCGACGACGCAGTCGATTACCGTCGGCAATGGCGCGCTGAACCTGGATTTGACCGTCAAGCGGTAACCTACGGAAAGCCAGGTTGGCGGCCATGGACGATCAACAAAACAATAATCCGGCAGCCGGCATCGAGGAAGATCGCTTCCTGAGCCGCCGGGAATTTTTCATCAAGCTAGGAAGCAGCTCGCTCGCGGTTGCCGGAGCCGGAGCTGCGGTTTTTGCCGTGCAGTACCTCTCACCGAATGTCCTCTACGAACCGTCCCCCATTGTGAGTGCGGGCCGGCCTGAACATTTTCCGACGAACTCGGTCACGCTGGACCCGCGCTTCGGGATTTACGTGGTACACGGACCAAAAGGGTTCTACGCCATGAGCTCGATTTGTACGCATCTCGGCTGTATGACCGTGTGGAGGCAGGACTCCGGAGTGATTGCTTGCCCTTGCCACGGGAGCACTTTTCGGCAAGATGGGACAGTCATCGGGGGTCCGGCCCCTCGGCCATTGCCCTGGCTCAAGACTTGGCTGGGAAGCGACGGGGAAATCATGGTGGATCGTTCGACGACAATCGCGGCGGAAAGTGAGTATATCCAAGCTTGAACACGCAAAAGCCATTGGCGGCTTCGGACAGCACCGCGATGCGGAACCCGATTCACTCGCTGACACGCTGGCGGGACGAATTCAAGGAGATCTTCGCGGCTCGTGTGCGTGAACGGCAGCTCGGCTTCCGGCAATCATGGTATCTGGGGGCCTTCACGCTGGGATGTTTCTCCATCCAAATCGTCACCGGCCTGCTGCTGATGCTCTACTACCATCCTTCCATCCCGCAGGCCTACTTCGACATGAAAGACCTGCAGTTCGTCGTGTCGTCCGGAGTCTTTCTGCGAAATCTTCACCGCTGGTCGGCGCATGCGATGGTGTTTCTGGTATTCGCGCACATGGCCAAGGTGTTTTACCGCGGAGCTTACCGGCCGCCGCGAGAATTGAATTGGGTGGTGGGAGTTTGCCTCCTGCTGCTGACTCTGCTGGCTAGCTACACGGGCTACCTGCTGCCCTGGGACCAGTTGTCCTATTGGGGTACCACGGTAGGCTCGAGCATCATCTCGTCCACGCCATTCATTGGAGAAAAGCTGCGCTTCATTCTTCTCGGTGGACACAGTGTAAATGCCAACGCACTGCTGCGCTTCTACGTGTTGCATGTGGTGATTCTGCCGCTGGTCATAATTCTTCTGGTCGCCACTCATTTGTGGCGTTTGCACAAAGACGGCGGAATGTATATCAATCATGAGAATCATACGGATAAATCATGAGCAGCGATCCTACCACGCCTTGCGAAGCAGATTTGCCACAGCCAACGAGCGAAGGAACATCGTTGCCGTATTGGGAATTGCTGTTTCGGGAAACGATCGCCATCGAGTTATTGGCCAGTGTTCTGGTGTGGATTGCGCTCTGGTGGAACGCGCCTTTGGAGCTGCTCGCTGATCCGCAGCAAACCCCCAAATTGGCCAAGGCGCCGTGGTATTTCACAGGTTTACAGGAGCTGCTGCATTATTTCCCGCCTTTTGTCGCCGGCATCATTCTCCCGACGCTGATTGTTGTCGCGTTGATCGTCGTCCCCTTTTTCCATGTGAACATCAAGGATGAAAACCTTTGGGTACACCAGAAGTCGCAGCGGCTGATGATTCTGGGAGTCATTCTAGCAGCGCTCACGGTGCTGCTGGTATGGTTCGATGCTTGGGATGCGTTGCTGCCGGTCTGGATCATCGCGATTTTTATGTTTCTCGGTGCCGCCAGCACGAGCCGCCACAATAAGGGATTTCGGGGCTGGCTGAGCGCGAAACCGCTCTCTTTCTGGATCATGACCTGGTTCCTGATGGAAGCGGTTGTGTTGACTTCCGTCGGCACATTTTTTCGGGGGCCAGGCTGGACCTGGATCTGGCCTTGGTGAACCGGCCAAACGCGCAGGGCCCGCTTGACCGATTGCGCCGCATTTTCTTTGGCGACCCGGCCCGGCGATTTGCCTGGGTGAGTTTATTGCTTACCCTTTCACTGGCGATCGCGCCCACCAAAGATTTTTTCAGACAGTGGCGCCATTATCAGCGGCAATACTCCAAGTTCGTCGAGAGCCAGCCGGACGGGAGGGCGCTGCGCGGCCGCATGGCCAGTGGTATTCATCAGATTTGGCTCCCCGATCTGGGCGTAGTGGACCGCTGCACAACTTGCCACCTGGGCATCGCCGAACCAACGCTTGCAGACGCCGCCGTGCCACAACCGTTCCGCGCGCATCCCGTGATTCCGCACGATGCGGAAGCGTGGGGCTGCGTAGCATGTCACCGCGGCCAAGGCTCTGCGACTGAAGTGCGGGAGGCACACGAGAGTACCGTCGCATGGGAGCAACCGATCCTGCCTGTCCGCTTCATTCAAGCTTCCTGCGGAAGTTGCCACCAAGACGACCTGCCTCAAGCGCCGCGGCTCGACCGCGGACGCCAGCTGCTGGCGCGATTCGACTGCACCGGATGCCACAAAATTGCCGGCATCGACCGGCCAGCAATGGTCGGCCCGGACCTGACGGATATTGGCACGAAGGTGAGCCGTGAATGGCTTTACAAATGGCTCAAGGAGCCTCGCACGATTACGGACGCGAACGGCAACCAGACGGTTGACGGTGTCGACACCGGTGAGCCGCAGATGCCGACGTTTCGGTTGAGCGATGTGGAACTGCGGGAGCTTTCTGCGTACTTGAACGCGCAACATGCGCATACGATTCAGCAGTACCATTTCGATCCTCGCGTTGTCGCCGCATTGTCGAAACGACCGGACGTGGCCGATCAAGGCGAAGCGCGTTTCCGGCAGATGTTCTGTTCCAGTTGCCATTCGTTGGCCGTCACGCGCGCGGGAGAAACCGCGCTTATCGGCGGAGATATCGGACCGGAATTGACCAAGATCGGCAGTAAGGTCAATCCGGATTGGCTCGTTGCTTGGCTGCGCAACCCGCAGCAGTATCTGCCGCACAGCCAGATGCCCCGCTACGAATGGTCGGACACTGACCTCTACGAAGTGACGCGGTACATGGAAACGAAGCTCACCGATCCGTCTTTGCTGTCGGACGTGCCGAAGCTTGGTTCACCAACAAAAACGGAAGTCGATGCGGGGCGAAAGCTATTCGTTGAGAAGGGTTGCGCGAGCTGCCATGTTATCGAGGGCCTTGCCCCGCAGAAGGATTTTGGCCCCGACCTCTCCGCACTGGGAGCTCGCAATGTTTCTCAACTGGACTTCGGCCCCGCGAAAATTCCGTACACGCTGATCGCCTATATACAGGCGAAGATATCGAATCCGCGGTCGGTTAATCCTGCCGGACGCATGCCCCAGTATCATCTGGACCAAACCAGTTTGGACGATGTCACTACGGCTCTGTTGAGCCTGACGGGACCGCCGGCGACGCGCGGGATGGAAAAATTGGTGGTCGCGCGCCCACTGGCGGAGTTTCATCCCGCCGGGGAATTCGGCAAACTCTATGAGCGCTACAAGTGCTACGCTTGCCATAAATTCAACGGCTTCGGCGGGACTCTTGCGCCCGATCTCTCCTACGAGGGAAGCCGAACGACGCGGCAATGGCTGATTCAGTTTATGGAGAATCCGCAAACGCTACGGCCGACGATCGTTCTTCGCATGCCGCAATTCAACATGCCCGAAAATGAAGCGGCCATCATCGCGGACTATTTGGAAATGGCGATGCAAAGCCCCGCAGTGAATCCGGCGGAGGATCGCAAGGAATTCACTCCTGCAATGGCGGCGGCCGGCAAGGAGCTCTACGAAAAGAAGTACCAGTGCCAGTCATGCCACACAATCGGCTCCGCCGGAGGATACGTAGGACCCAGCCTGAGCAATGCGGGCAACTGGCTGACGCCCGGTTGGATTCAGGCGTGGCTTCGCAATCCGCAGGAGCTCGTGCCTGGAACGATTGAGCCAAGGCAGGCTTTCACGCAGGAGGAAATCCAGGACCTGACTGCTTACCTGATCACATTGAAGCAAAGCGGTTCTTTTGGAAATGCAGCGGGCGCGTCGAGCCGCGAGGGCACAAAATGAGGGCTGGCGCGCTTCTATTCTCCGCATTTCTTGGATTCGCCATGCTCCCGGGCTGCGCCCACAAGGCTGCTCCTGTGAAAATGGACCCGCTGCAAAACGCCTATGGCACAGAAACGGATTGGAATAATTCCGAGCGCATCATCCCGCTCAATTACCAGCAGGCGGAAGGCAAGCGGATTTTCTACGAGCAATGTGTGTGGTGCCATGCAGACCAAACCCCGGCCGGGCCCTCGAACCGTTCCAACGTGACTCCGGCTCCGCCTCTATGGAACGACGGCGCGACTCTGAATTCGCTGAGCGATGCATTCCTTGAGAAATTCACCGCGGAAGGAGGGAGGGCCATGGGAAAATCATCGATGATGCCGCCATATGGCAATACGCTGACGCAAAGCGAAATCCGCGCGCTCGTCGCGTACGCGCGCGCAATTGCCGCTCCACCGTATGGCGCGCCCTCACGAGCGGGGCAGGAGAAATGAGAGGAGTGTTCACCATGAACGCCCGAATCCACATTGTCGGAAAAGCAGTTTTGGCTGCGCTTGTGGCTTTGCTGCTATGTGGCGCGGGGCTTGCTCAAGTGAGTCCGGCGGAAATTCTGAATCCGCGCCTGAAGGCGGACGAGACAAAGTATCTGGCGCAGATCGAGACGCTTCATCGAGCCATCGCCGCAACCACCTTTCCCTTCCTGTTTGCGCCTGCCCGCTACGTCCAATCAAACCCCGACAAGCAACACGCCTTCGACACCAGGGGCATTGAATTCGTCTACTTCCACAATCGCGTCGTTCTGAAGGTTTCAGGGATTTACAGCGCAGCCTATAACGCAGACCGCATGACGCAGAACGAGCGTGCCGCGGCGACTTTGCGGGACGTGATAATTCCCATTCTTCGCGTCGCCACGGAACAAATTCCGCGCGATGTGGACTGCGACGACATCGGATTCGAAATCGTTTATGATACTCGCACATCCGGTGCGAGCTACGACTATGAGGGGAAGGAAATTCTCGCAGTAGTGTTCAACAGAGACAACGCATTCGCATTTGCCAGCGCGCCTCAAGCGGAACAGCAGGATATTCTGAATCGCTCGGCAATATACGTGGATGGCAAGGATTTTGGGCTGGCGCTCGGCCAGCGCGGTCCGCTGGATGTGGAAGCACTCGCTCGATCGGTGCCTGCGAGCCCGGCCGCTTCTGCTTCGCCGGCTGCATCCACCACTGCGTCGAAGACTAGTTCATCCGCCACGAACCTGCGCGTCACTTTTCCTGCCTCGGCGGTTGCATTAGCCGGCAAAACGCAACAGGGGGCGCCTGTGGCCGCCACCGCTCCTCCCGCGGCGGCTCAGCCTGCCCGAGAGTCACCCTCTGCGATGGCCTCGAAGCCAAACCCGGCACAGTCCGACGCCCAACGCTTGCAGTCCGAGTTTCAATCGCAACTCGACGCTCTGGTGAAGACCAACGGCCCGGAACTTCATCTCGTCGATTACGCGCCGCCGTCTTTTGTTATTTATCACCAACAAATCGTTCTTCAGTTTACGCTCCGCAATCCCGCCGAATTCGACGCGAACAGCACTTCGATTTACAAACGCACGGCGCAAAGCTTCGATCTCTTCGTAGCGCCGCACCTGAAATCCCTGATGCGAAAGCTGCCTTCCAGCGACGAAATTCAGGCGATAGATTTCTCGGTTCTGCAGAGTCTTGGCACCCAAAGAGAATCTGCCGAGGCGGCCGAGTTTATCTGCCCCGTGAAAGTCCTCCGGTCTTTCGCGGCGGACCAGATCACCAGCCAGGACGTGATCAATCAAAGCGTGGTCCTGGTGAATGGTGTTCGGATTAGCTTGAATTTACAGGCTGTTGAATAGACAGGATGGGGTGCGGCGCTTGCTTTCCCCGAAGGGTCGCAACGATCCCCGGGAAATCTGAGTGATGCAAGCGCCTGCTCGACACACCAAGGGGTTATGATTCCAAGGGAAAGAAGGTTTGGTCCTGAAGGACTGCGTCCACAGCAGTGACCAAAGTTAGCGCCGCTTGCGATTTACGCACGTAACCTTGTATACCTATTTTCTGCGCCTCTTCCATATACTCTTTGTCACGATGCATGCTGAGAATCACGATGGGAGTTTCGGGGGAAAATTCCCTGATCTTTCGAGCTGCATCGAAGCCACTTAGAATTGGCATCGTGATGTCTAAAACGATGAGGTCGGGCTTAAATTCCCGTGTTTTCTCAACGGCTTCCTGACCGTTTGCAGCTTCGCAACAAACTTCGAAGCCTTCCCGACACTCCAAGAGCGCACGGACTCCTCTCCTAACGAACTCGTGGTCGTCAGCGATCAGAATCCTTACCCCTACCATGTCAGAACACTGGCCGAGTGGCACACCATAATTTGCGAAGCATACATCAAAGCGGCAGCAGCTGACTAGACTGGAAATTCATTTGTGTTCCTTTTTATACAGGAAACACTGTAGTGCCCCGTCAGTGGTTTCGTGGTACGAAATTAAGCCCTTCCTATTAGGGGTGGGACTAACTATTGTCCCAAGACTTTTGGCGAAACGCTCGGGTCAGATAGAGCAGCGACGGCGATGCGGGAACCAGGTACGGCACGGCGGGATCAATTCCGCGGGAACATACGTCGGCAGTCTGGAGACCAGTATGAAAAAAAGTGACTCCAATCCAGCAATCGCGAGCGCAGCAGGGAACTCGCAAACGGCATTGGAAAACAATGGACGCGGCAATGGCAAGTCTGACATGGCCGACCTTACCGTCATATTAGCGAGCCTGCAAACAATGCGCGACGGTGACTTCTCCGTGCGTCTCCCCGGCGCCTGGACGGGCGTGGAAGGAAAAATCGCCGATACGTTTAACGAGATTGCCGCGGCTAATCAGCAGATGGCGCAGGAACTAAAGCGCGTTGGACAGGTGGTTGGCAAGGAAGGCCGAACACGAGAACGGACAAGATTCAACCAGTCGAGAGGCGCCTGGGGCGAGATGGAAGTTTCCGTCAATATGCTCGTAGAGGACTTGCTGCGCCCCACTTCAGAAGTGACGCGCGCGATTGCGGCCGTCGCGCAAGGAAACCTGACACAGACTGTGCGATTGGACGTCGACGGCCGGCCGCTGGAAGGCGAGTTTCTGCGTTCCGCAAATATCGTTAACACTATGATTCAGCAGCTTGGCGTTTTCACCGCTGAAGTGACACGCGTCGCGCGCGAGGTCGGCACAGACGGCAAACTGGGCGGCCAGTCGCAGGTTCCCGGTGTTGCTGGCACGTGGAAGGACCTGACTGATTCGGTCAATTCCATGGCGAGCAACTTGACGGGCCAAGTGCGTAACATCGCGGAAGTCGCAACAGCCGTGGCTAGCGGAGACCTATCTCGTAAAATCACCGTGGACGTACGCGGCGAAATTCTCCAGCTCAAAGAAGCCATCAACACGATGGTTGACCAGTTGCGGTCCTTTGCATCGGAAGTCACGCGCGTCGCGCGCGAGGTGGGCACGGATGGGAAGCTCGGCGGACAGGCGGTGGTGCCGGGCGTCGCCGGCACGTGGAAGGATCTGACCGACTCAGTAAACGCCATGGCTGGAAACCTCACGGCGCAGGTGCGCAACATTGCCGAAGTCACGACCGCGGTCGCGCGCGGTGACCTGTCGCGCAAAATCACCGTCGACGTGAAGGGCGAAATTCTCGAACTCAAAGACACCATCAACACCATGGTCGACCAGCTCAACGCCTTCGCGGGCGAAGTGACCCGCGTGGCGCGCGAAGTCGGCACCGAGGGCAAACTCGGCGGCCAAGCCCAAGTGCCTGGCGTCGGCGGTACGTGGAAAGACTTAACCGACAACGTGAACTTCATGGCCAGCAACTTGACGGGCCAAGTGCGCAACATCGCCGAAGTGGCTACGGCCATTGCCACAGGAGACCTGTCGCGCAAGATCACCGTCGACGTGCGCGGCGAGATTCTGCAGCTCAAAGAAACTCTCAACACGATGGTGGACCAACTGAACCGATTCGCGGGCGAAGTGACGCGCGTGGCGCGCGAAGTCGGTAGCGAGGGCAAACTCGGCGGCCAAGCACAAGTGCCCGGCGTGGCCGGTACATGGAAGGACCTCACCGACTCGGTCAACTCGATGGCCGGCAACCTCACAGGGCAAGTGCGTAACATTGCCGAGGTGACCACGGCTGTGGCGCGCGGCGACCTGTCGCGCAAGATCACCGTCGACGTGAAAGGCGAGATTCTCGAACTCAAGAACACGATTAACACGATGGTGGACCAGTTGAATGGGTTCGCGGGCGAAGTGACCCGTGTGGCGCGCGAGGTCGGCACGGAAGGCAAGCTCGGCGGTCAAGCGCAGGTGCCGGGCGTCGGCGGCACGTGGAAGGACCTCACCGACAATGTGAACTTCATGGCCAGTAACCTCACCGGTCAAGTGCGCAATATCGCCGAAGTGGCTACCGCCGTGGCGCGCGGCGACCTGTCGCGCAAGATCACCGTCGACGTGAAAGGAGAAATTCTCGAACTCAAGGATACGATCAACACCATGGTGGACCAGCTACGGGCGTTCGCATCCGAAGTGACGCGCGTAGCCCGCGAAGTCGGTACCGACGGCAAGTTGGGTGGCCAGGCGCAGGTGCCGGGCGTGGCCGGCACGTGGAAGGACCTCACCGACTCCGTCAACTCGATGGCAAGCAACTTGACGGGTCAGGTACGTAACATCGCGGAAGTGTCCACCGCTATTGCCAGTGGTGACCTGTCGAAGAAAATCACGGTGAACGTCAGCGGAGAAATTCTTCTATTGAAAGAAACCATTAACACCACAGTGGACCAGCTCAACGCTTTCGCCGGCGAAGTGACGCGCGTGGCGCGCGAAGTCGGCACGGAAGGGCGGCTCGGCGGGCAAGCCAACGTGCCAGGCGTGGCGGGCACGTGGAAGGACCTTACCGACTCGGTCAACTCGATGGCCGGCAACCTCACCGGCCAAGTGCGCAACATCGCTGAGGTGACCACCGCAGTGGCGCGCGGCGACCTGTCGCGCAAAATCACGGTGGATGTAAAGGGCGAAATCCTCGAGCTAAAAAATACCATTAACACCATGGTGGATCAGCTCAACGCTTTCGCCGCGGAGGTGACGCGTGTCGCTCGCGAAGTGGGTACTGACGGGAAATTAGGCGGCCAGGCGCAAGTGCCCGGCGTCGCCGGCACGTGGAAAGACCTTACGGATAACGTAAACGTCATGGCTGCGAATCTTACCGAGCAGGTTCGCGGAATCGTCAAAGTCGTGACCGCTGTCGCGAACGGCGAGCTTACACAGAAGCTCACGGTGAACGCCAAGGGTGAAGTCGCGGCCTTGGCAGAGACGATCAATAACATGACCGACACGCTCGCCACCTTTGCCGACCAAGTGACGACCGTGGCCCGCGAAGTAGGCGTGGAAGGCCGCCTCGGCGGTCAGGCCAACGTGCCCGGCGCCGCCGGCACTTGGAAGGACCTCACAGGAAACGTGAATCTGCTCGCCGACAATTTGACGAACCAGGTTCGAGCCATCGCAGAAGTCGCAACTGCCGTGACCAAGGGCGACCTGACTCGTTCGATTCAGGTGGAGGCCAGTGGAGAAGTCGCGGAACTGAAAGACAACATCAACACCATGATCGACAACCTCCGGCTGACCACCGACCGCAACACGGAGCAGGACTGGCTAAAGACAAATCTTGCGCGTTTTACGGGTATGTTGCAGGGTCAGCGAGATTTGACCACTGTTGGACGCATGCTGTTATCCGAGTTGGCGCCATTGGTCAACGCTCAACAAGGTGTGATTTATCAGGTGGGAGGTGAAGATTCTTCCGACATGGTCTTACTGTCGGTGTTTGCTGATGACGGCGAAGACGGCCATCGCCAGCGCTTGCGAGTGGGCGAAGGGCTTGTGGGACAGTGTGCTTCTGAGAAGCGGAGCATGTTGATCACCGATTTGCCAAAAGAGACGGTCCCGATCCGCTCCGGCTTGTTCGAAGCTGTGCCACGAAATGTGATTGTGCTTCCCGTGCTTTTCGAAGATCGCGCCAAGGCGGTAATCGAACTGGCCTCCTTGAACGTTTTCACGGCCTCGCACCTCGCGTTTCTGGAACAACTGACCGCCAGCATCGGCATCGTGCTCAATAGTATCGAGGCCACGATGCAGACCGAAGGACTGCTCAAGCAATCTCAGCAGCTCGCAACTGAGCTTCAAACACAGCAGAAAGAATTGCAGCAGACCAACGAGCAGTTGGCGCAAAAAGCCCAGCAGCTTGCCGAACAGAACGTCGAAGTCGAACGCAAGAACCAGGAAATCGAGCAAGCACGCCGGGCGCTGGAAGACAAAGCCAAGGAACTCGCGCTCACCTCCAAGTATAAGTCCGAGTTTTTGGCCAATATGTCGCACGAGTTGCGTACGCCGCTCAACAGCATTCTGGTTCTGGGACAGCAACTCGGCGACAATCCCGACAAAAATCTGACGCCAAAGCAAGTCGAGTTTGCCCGTACGATTCACGGCGCAGGCACCGACTTGTTAAACCTCATCAGCGATATTCTGGACCTGTCGAAGATCGAATCGGGTACTGTGTCGGTCGACGCCGAAGAAGTCTTCTTTACCAGCCTGCTCGAAACTGGTGGCGCGGCCTTTCCGGCACGAGGCGGAAAACCGCAAGGTCACTTTCGAGGTACAGACCGATCCACATCTGACCCGCAGCCTCGTTACAGACTCGAAGCGTCTCCAGCAGGTGCTGAAGAACCTGCTCTCCAACGCGTTCAAATTTACCGAGCAAGGCACCGTGCGGCTTTCCGTATCCGTGCCTAAGAAGGGGTGGAGCGAAGATCATCCGATTCTCAGTGGGGTGGCTTCTGTCGTGGCCTTCGAGGTTTCCGATACCGGTATCGGTATTCCGGCGGAAAAACAGAGAATCATTTTCGAAGCGTTCCAGCAAGCGGACGCCGGCACCAGTCGCAAATACGGCGGAACAGGCCTCGGGTTGGCAATTAGCCGCGAATTAGCCAGCCTGCTCGGAGGCGAAATCCAATTGCGCAGCACCCCGGGAAAAGGCAGTACATTCACGCTGTACATACCGCAAACGTATGTGGGTCCTTCGACGCCCAGTATCAATGCGCTGGAAGGGAAGGCGACGGCCTCTATCTCGCCCGTCCAGCTGTCCAGCATGACCGTAACGGAGATCTCGGTCGAGCGCATTGAGGACGATCGTGAAAATCTGCAACCGAATGATGCGGTGTTGCTGATTGTGGAGGACGACCCGCACTATGCCCACGTACTGTGCGGTCTCTCCCGCGACAAAGGGTTCAAAGTCCTGGTAGCCATTCGCGGCGCAGAGGCGCTGGCGCTGGCGCGGGAATTCCATCCAACAGCCATCTCGCTGGATGTTTTCCTGCCGGACATGCTCGGCTGGACGGTTCTCAACCATTTGAAGCAGGATCCTGCGACACGTCACATACCCGTTCAGATGCTGACCCTCGATGAAGATCGCCACCACGGCCTGGCGCGCGGCGCATTCGCTTTCGTTACCAAGCCAGCCACTCCCGAGGGACTCGCAACAGCACTGACTCGCATCAAGGAATACGCGATGTCGCGGCGCAAACGCCTTCTGATTGTAGAGGACAGTCCTGCCGAGCAACTTAGCATTCGGGAATTGCTCGAATATGACGACATCAGACCTCTCCGTTGCGGCCACGGGCGCGGAAGCCCTCGAAATGCTCTCGGGCGAACAATTCGATTGCGTGGTTCTTGACCTTCGCCTCCCGGACATGTCCGGCTTCGAGGTTTTGGAGCGGCTCAGCGAAACTCCAGCGCTGGGCGACTTGCCTGTGGTCGTCTTCACCGGTAAAGAATTGTCGCCGGAAGAAGACGTCCGTTTGCACACCCTGGCGCGCAGCGTGGTCGTTAAGGGGGTTGAATCGCCCGAACGATTGCTCGATGAGACAGCGTTATTCTTGCACCGCGTCGTCACGGACCTTCCGGAAGAGAAGCAGAAGATGCTCGACCGCCTGCACCGTCAGACGATGCCCTGGTGGGCAAGAAAGTGCTGGTCGTCGACGACGACGTGCGCAATATCTTCGCGCTCAGCAGCGTGCTGGAGCGCCGTGGAATGACGGTGCTGACTGCTAGTACGGGCCGCGAGGCGATTGAGACACTTGCGTCAACGCCCGACACGGCGATCGTCCTGATGGACATCATGATGCCGGAGATGGACGGATATGAAACCATGCAAGTGATCCGGCAAAATCCTTCTCTGCGGCGCCTTCCCATCATCGCCTTGACCGCAAAGGCCATGAAAGGCGATCGCGAGAAATGTTTGGAAGCCGGAGCTTCGGAGTATTTGGCCAAGCCGGTGAATACCGAACAGCTTCTCTCGGCGTTGCGGATGTGGCTGCATCGGTAAGATGCAGTAGCCACACGCGGATTCAGATCTGGGCGTATGATGTTGCTCGGTTCATTCAGGACGGAGAAAGGCGAGGAGCATGCAGGAAAACGCCAACATACTGATGGTGGACGATCAGCCCGCCAAGCTGCTCAGCTATGAAGCGATACTCAATGAACTGGGCGAAAACCTGATCAAGGCAAATTCGGGCCGGGAAGCGCTTGAGCATTTGCTTAAGACCGACATCGCAGTCGTCCTGATGGACGTCAGCATGCCCGAGCTCGATGGTTTTGAATTGGCGGAAATGATCCGACAACATCCGCGGTTTCAGAAGACCGCGATCATTTTTATTTCCGCCGTGCACTTGACGGACTTAGACCGCCTCAAGGGATACCAGCGCGGAGCCGTCGATTATATTTCCGTTCCTGTCGTCCCCGAGCTGCTGCGTGCAAAGGTCAGCGTTTTTGCCGAACTGCACCGCAAGACGCGCCAGTTGGAAGTTGCTGAATTCGGAGCTGCGCCGGCTTTCCAGCAGTCTGATTGCGACCCAGGATGAAGAGCGGCGCCGGATTGCGCGCGAACTGCACGATGGTTTGGGTCAAGATCTCGTTGCGATCAAGATGATGTTGGACGGGATTCTCCAACAGGAACACTCCACGCCGAAAAAGCAAGCGGCGGCCGACGTGAGTACGTTGATCGATCGTACCATTCAGCAAGTCCGCAGCATATCTCACCTCTTGCATCCGCCTCTGCTGGACGAAGTGGGCCTAGGAGCCGCACTGAAGTGGTACTTGGAAGGATTCACGAAACGGAGCGGAATTGAGACGGAGCTGGATGTTCAGCCTTCCAGTTTTCCGCGCATCACGCCTGAATTGGAAACTGCCGTTTTCCGTATTGTCCAGGAGGCTCTGACGAATGTCTTCCGGCATTCGGGAGCGCGGAGAGGATGGGTCACGATCATCAAGGAAAATAGCCAAGTGGCGGTCACAGTGCGCGACGATGGAAAAGGCATCTCGGAGCGTGTCGCGGAACTCCGGCATGAGTGCATTGGCATCGGTCTTGGCGGGATGAAGCAGCGGGTCAAGGAATTTGGCGGGGAACTGCGGCTCCGAAATGCCGACCCCGGCACAATCGTTGAGGTTATTATCCCCATCATACTGCCGGGCGTATACGATCCAGCAGCACAGGCCACACTTCGCGTTTCAACTCATACATCTCATCCCACTTTGTGACTTCCTTCGATGCGGTGAATTACGGGGTTATTTCTTGGCTCTGGGCGTGACGCGCGCAGGCGTGACGCGGGTATAGGTAGTGGCGAGCGTCGACATAGCGTCTCCCGGTCCCTCGCCGAGCATACGCACCACAAAATGATCCGCGTCTTGCTGTTCGATGATTACTCGCAACGTTTGCCGCGAACCATCGGGGCCCAGGAACGCGCCTGTATAACGTACGGTTTTGCCGTTGTCGTCGCTCGTTCCGTCGAGCACCAGGAACGCGGTCGAGCCATCGTAAATCCAGATGGCTTCGTATTGCTTCGAGCCGTTATTGTAGCCGTACAGGCGTAGTCCGGCGGAGGGCTGGCCCAACGACTCACCGGAATTTTCTTCTTCGAGAAAGCGCCCGCCAAGAATGGCCTTTAGCGTCGCGGTTCCCGTCGATTCCTGAGGCTCGGCGCCTGGCGCGGAAAACGTCGTCCTCGTCGTATATTTCCCCGCACGCTTCATCAGTTGCGCGTGCATCGGTCCGGGCTTGGCCGCTTCGGCGACGGCTTGCTCCATTTCATCTTGTGTTTGTTGCGCTCTCGGCCTCGCCGATTCTTGCGGAGATTGCGCCTGTGCGGCAGCCGCTGCCACGAAAAGTAGCGCCACCGCGACAACTAAGTTGAGCCGCGACATTTTCCTCATCGGATTCAGCGTGCACTTCCACGTCCATCGGCACAACCACGTCGCAATATGCGTAATCATTTTTCCTCCCAGGGCGAGAAGCAAGGAAGTAATTATGCTACTTGATGCGGTCGTCTTTTTCGACTTTGCCGTCGCGGAGCCGGATGACGCGGTGAGCGTGCTGGGCGATGTCAGGTTCGTGTGTCACGAGAATGATGGTGTTCCCTTCGCGATGAAGCCGGGCGAAAAGAGCCATGATTTCTTCGCCGGTCTGCGAATCAAGGTTTCCGGTAGGTTCGTCGGCGAGCAGAATGGAGGGGTGGTTGACCAGCGCGCGCGCAATAGCCACACGCTGCCGCTGGCCTCCGGAGAGTTCGTTCGGCTTGTGCATCATGCGCTCGGTGAGATCGACCTGCGCAAGGGCCTTGCGGGCTCGCTCCTGGCGCTCTTCGGATGGCGTGCCATTGTAAATCATGGGTAGTTCGACGTTATGTAACGCGGTCGCCCGCGGCAGCAGATTGAACGTCTGAAACACGAATCCGATTTCTTTGTTGCGAATGTAGGCGAGCTCGTCGTCGTCGAGGTCGCTCACCAAGCGGCCGGCGAGCCAATAGCTTCCTTTCGATGGGGAATCGAGGCAGCCGATCAAGTTCATCAGCGTGGATTTGCCCGAACCTGACGGCCCCATGATGGCGGAATATTCGCCTTTGCGTATCTCAATATTCACTCCGCGCAGGGCATGCACCTGCTCCGACCCCATTTCGTAGGTCTTCCACAGGTCTTCCGTACAGATCACGACTCCGGTATCGATCAGGTCCTGCCGGAACGTCTGCGAAGATGCGGTTTCTCCAACGACCATCAGATTCGTGACTCCTAAATCTCTCGGACTCCCGCGCCTAAGATTCGCCGCAAATTCGTCGTGCGGATGCGCGAATCTTTTAGATGCGAGTCTTTGACGATGCAACCCGTTCTACAATTGCGCGCTTACTATGTTGTGCGAAAGTTAAGACGCCGATTGATCAGTGATCACGGGCGTGGAGTTGTCCACTTTGACCGTCGTTCCGGAGCGCAAGGTACGTAGCGCCTTGTAGCTTCCGGTGACAATCACGTCGCCCGGTTTCAGCCCGCTGGTCACTTCAATATCGGTAATCCCGGTGATTCCGGTTTGCACGGGAACAAACACCGCCTTGCCGTTCCGGACGACGAATACGCCTTGCACGTCGTCATTGGCCGGGGTTCCATCTGGATTCGTTGCGGGCTTTGCTGCCGCCAGAGTTACCCCCGATTCGTTTTTGTTTTTTTCCTCATCCGCTTTCAGTTCCTCGCGGGAGCGCATGGCCAGTGCTTGAATCGGAATCGTCAATACACCATCGCGATGTGCTGTCTGAATTTTGGCCGTGCAGGACAGGCCCGGACGCGTCCCCTTCGGGGGATTGTCGAGCCGTACGTGCACCTTGAAATCACGCGCTTCCTGACTGTTCGCGGAGGTCTGCTGAGTCGTCGCCAGCCCTGAGGTTCGCAGGATGGCCTCTTCCCCAACGTCGGCCACGTGTCCCTTGAAGATCTGACCTGGATAAGCGTCGATGGTCACGTCGGCCACCTGTCCGGCTTTCACAGACGGGATGTCGGTTTCGTCTACCATGACCTCCGCATTCACGATGGCCATGTCGGAGATAGTAAGTAAAAAACTGCCTTCGGCGTTTTGAATGCCCGGAACTACGTTTTCGCCGACTTTCACCGGAACGTACGACACGATGCCGCTGATGGGTGCCTCGTAGGTGGTCTTGTTCAGAAGGTCGCGTTGGTAAACGAGCGTCGCCGCAGATTGTTGCTGCTGGTAACGCGATTGGGAGTACTGCGCCTTAGCTTGCTGGGCGCGGGCTTTGCTGGCATCGAGAGCCGCGGCTGCCGCGCCGTAGGTGGATTTCAACGCATCGAAATCCTGCTTTGCGATCAACCCTTCTTTATAAAGGCTCTGTCCCCGTTTCCAGTCCTGCTCGGCCTTATCCAGAGTCGCCTGAGCCTGTGCCACGTCGGCTTGGGTCGAAGTGTCATTGGCCTCTGCCGATTGCACTCCGGCCTCCATCGCGTCGAGATTGGCCTGCTGCGCCTTTACGTTTGCAGCGGGCTGTATGCTTTCGACGCGCAGAAGGACGTCACCCTTCTTGACCATGTCGCCTTCTTTGACGTCGATATCCGTGATCTTTCCGAATCCTTGTCCGAGGACGTTGGTATAGTCCTGCGGACGAATCTCACCGGAAGCGGTAACAAGCGAAGTGATGCTCTGTTTGGCCACCTGTCCGGTTTGCACCGTGACGACGCCCTTGTTCGCCTGTTCGATGCTGACCACCACAATGATCAGCAACACCACTACAGCGCCGACAATTAGAGTCACCTTTTTCCACGTTTTCATCGCATTTTCCCTGCTAACCCAGTTTCTTGCTGAACAGAATTATCCATCCTCATGTTAATACGCCAACGAGGGTCGAAAAGTTTCGTTGCCGGCTCGTCGCGCAGTCGATTCGCGGCCCATGCTGGACCCCTTTCGTCACTTTTCCTCCAGCTCCATATTAGTCGAGATTCTCTCCATCTCAAAACGCTTGCTTCGAACAATGGCCATAATACTTAGACGCCACGAGCCGGACTTTTGTAAGATAGGATTTGTCAAAAAAAAGCCTGCGTGTGGATAAAAGCCATGGGCTCAAACGGGCTCGGGCAACCTTTCACCACGTCTCACGAATCCGAATCGTAAGCCTCACTAGCGGCGTAAGTTAGCTTGACGGGTGTTTGCAGGGAGAATAGAATTCCAGTGTCCGGGGGAATCCAGCTATGAAGCGAAGCCTAGGAGTGTCTATACTCGCGATCGCATGTGCGGCCTTTTTTTTCCTTTCCAACGCGCGCGCCCAGGATTCGCAACAGGATCAAGATAATTCCTCAGCCAAACAACTGCAAAAGGAAAAGAAGAAAAAGCAGAAGGACTTGGAAAAAGAGTTGCTCCCCGTCTATCGCCAGTGGCTTAACGGGCCCGTCTCCTACATCATCACACCCGAAGAACGCGCTGTCTTTCTTCGTCTGGAAACAAATCAGGAACGTGAAAACTTCATCGAGAATTTCTGGCAGCGCCGAAATCCCGACCCTGAATCCGCGGAAAATACTTACAAAGAGGAATACTACCGACGCATTGCTTATACCAACGAGCATTACTCTTCGGGCATTCCTGGCTGGAAAACCGATCGCGGCCGCATTTACATCATGTGGGGCAAGCCTGACGAGGTAGATTCGCATCCCGCGGGCGGCCCGTATACCCGGCCGTCGGAGGAAGGCGGCGGCGAGACATCAACGTATCCGTTCGAAGATTGGCGCTATCGTTATCTGCCCGGCATAGGTGAAAACGTTGAGATAGAATTCGTCGATCCTTCCGGCAGCGGCGAATAT
Source organism: uncultured Acidobacteriota bacterium (assembly GCA_963757905.1). GTDB lineage: Bacteria > Acidobacteriota > Terriglobia > Acidiferrales > UBA7541 > DAHUXN01. The sequence continues at coordinate 841,967 of CAVWSV010000007.1, forward strand.
CACTTGACCATGGACCCGAGCGAGAAAGACGCGCTGATGTATGTTCCTGGGGCTGGCTTAACTGAGATGGAAGCCATGGGCATGGCTTCGAAGACCCAGCGGTTCCAGAACACGGATGGCACTCATGACGCACAGCCGCTCGGAGGGCAGCTCGAAAGCCAGAACGAATTCAGCCGTTTGGACCTGTATGCCAAGATCCAGACCCCTCCTCCGGTGAAATTCAAGGATCTTGAAGAAGTGGTGGATTCACGGATGACGGCGAATCAAATCCACTTCGATTGCCATTCCGACTTCCTGCGCATTACAGACGACACGGACCTCGTGCCCATCACCATCCAGATTCCGAACAAGGAGATGAGTTTTCAGGACAAAAATGGAGTGCAAACCGCTACTCTGCATCTGTTTGCGCGCGTGACTAGCGTGAGCGGCCGCGTGGTTCAAACCTTTGAGGACACGGTATCGGCTGATACACCGGATTCCCTGCTGCAACAGTATTTGAAGGGAAATAACATCTATCAGAAGGCACTTCCTTTGCGTCCCGGCCTGTACCGGCTCGATGTCGTGTTAAAAGACGTCAACAGCGGCAACCTTGGCGTGATCAACACGCGTTTGCAGGTACCCCGTTTCCAGGACGATCAACTTGGCGCCAGTTCGTTGATCTTGGCGGACGAGATTCAGAAAGTTTCCTCACGCGACATCGGTCTGGGAGAATTCGTCCTCGGAGATCTCAAGGTTCGCCCGAAACTCAATGCCGCCTTCGACGAAGGCGGACAGATGGGCATTTTCCTGCAGGTTTACAATCTTAAGGTAGATCCCAAGACTCACGAGGGCGATGCCACAATTCAGTATCAGGTACTGAATGAAAACAACGCTCCCGTCGTGAAGTTCTCTGAAAATTCGCGGCAATATAATCAGCACGGCGAGGAAATTTGGATTGAGAAAGCCCTCGACCTCAAATCACTGGCGCCGGGCAGCTATAAACTCCAGATTCAGATCACTGACAATGCCGACAAACAGACAATTTCTCCGTCGGCGAATTTTACGGTCCGTGCTCCCACGAAATGACGGGAGGTAAAAACGATATGATCTCTCGAATTCTTGGCATGTTAATTCTGGCCTTCGGGCTGTTCGCGGGAGTTGCCTCTCCCCTCGCCGCCGAATCCCAGACGGGGAAAATTGCCGGTGTGGTGCTCGACCCGAGCGGCGTGCCGCAAATGGGCGCCACGGTTGTGGTCACGGCAAAATCGCTCACCTCGACTTCGGTGCGCTTACTCACCAATGCGCACGGACGCTTCGCTACAGCCGCGCTTCTGCCGGGAATTTACTCCGTAAGCGTCACGCTCGCGGGGTTCCTGCCTTCCCTTCAGCCGAGCGTACCCGTCACAAGCAGCCGCACTACCAGCTTGCAGATTGAGCTTGGCTCTCTTTTCACTGGACTCAGCGATTTGCACCGTCGCCCGAATGAAAAGCCTGATGATGCGGAATGGGGCTGGGTGCTGCGTTCAGCGGCCGGCACACGTCCAATTTTGCGCTGGCGCGATGGCCGGCTCATTATCGCCAACGGCGAAGAATCGAGAAGCGAATTGGCACCTATAGATCGCCAGCCGCGTAGCCGCATTGATTTTACTTCGGGCATGCGTCCCGGCTCGGCCACAGGCTTTTCGGATTCGCCCGCTACTTCTTTTGCCTACGATCAAGGTATCGGCGCAACTGGCCGGCTTCTTTTTGCAGGTCAAGTCAGTTACGAAAATCAGACCACCAATGGCGGCTTCGCTACGCTCTGGCTGCCCGACGGTAACGGTAAATCGGGACCTTCGACCACCCTCGTCGTGCGCCAGTCGCGCTTAGGCGCTGATGGACCTATGTTCCGTGGCATGCGCCTTGACCAGAACGGTGTTCTCGCATTGAGCGACGCCATCACGCTTCGCTACGGCGCCGAATATTTACTGACCAGCCTGGGAAGTGAAACGACGACCGGTCTTCGCCCGCGCGCCGAACTGGCTTTCCGGCTTTCTCCTGAATGGCAAGCGTCGCTTTTGGTCGCTTCACGTCCGTGGCCGGAGGCAAGTCCCGAAGCCACCGCGCCGCTGGAATCCGCGCTCGATTCTCTCGATGCATTCCCTACCATGCTGTTCCGCGATGGCAGGCCCGTTCTTGAAGATGGCTGGCACGAGGAACTGGCTGTTGAGCATCTTTTCGCCGCCCATCACAGTCGCCTTATACTAGCGGGATTCCACGATCGGTCGAACGATACGGCAGTTTTCGGCCGCGGCAACGTGATTGACAATGCAAATTTCCTGCAGGACTTTTTCACGGATGGCTTCGCCTACGATGCGGGAACTTCCGATTCCTGGGGAGCTCGCGCGGCCTATGAGCAAAGACTTTCCAAGAATCTTTCGGCAACCGCCGTCTATTCCTGGGCTGGCGCGCTAGCTCCGGCAATGAATTCGCCGGCAAACGGCTCTCTGCGGGACGCGCTAAGCACGCAATATCGTCACAGCATCGCGGGCTCCGTTTCCTCCCGGATTCCCGTCCTAGGAACTCAGCTCACAACAGGCTACAAATGGATTGACGGTGTGGTTGTTTCCCGGCAAGACGAATACGGGGAGGCTTACTTCCGCTTAGATCCGTATTTCAATCTTGTGATCCATCAGCCTATTCCGTGCCTGCACCGCATGCAAGCCATCGCCGATTTCGGGAACCTTTTGGCTCAAGGATATGTCCCGATGACCACCCGGGATGGCCAAGTCGTGATGGTGGCAGCCTATCGCACGTTCCGGGGCGGCATCAGCGTCCAGTTCTAGGACGTAAATTGTGTACTGGATTTGGTATCGCATCTCCTGAAATGCATAAGTAAGGCCTGGGTAGATTAGGGGTATCCCTTATATAATTCATTTTAATTGCTTTATGGACGCCGCAAAATCCCATCTTCTGGAACCGAACGTGCATCAGTTTCAGAGGCATGGTGTGCTCAGGCTCTACCCATGAATGAAAGCTTGCGAATGCGAGTTCCTGCCGTGCTGTTGGCGTTTCTCACGCTGGCGGCTGTGATTTTTGGCGGGCTGAACTTCCGCCAACGCTCGCAATTCGTGATGCCTGATGATGGGGTCACGTGGTTGGACACGCCCTCCGGGGTCCAGGCGTGGCGGATCGAGCCCGCTTCGCCGGCCGCTAAGGCGGGAATCCAACCAGGCGATACCGTTTCGGCGGTAGACGCTGCGCCTATCCGCCGCGCCACGCAGGTGACCCAGCAACTTTCGCGTGCCGGTATCTGGTCGAGCGTTGTGTACCAACTGACCCGCGACGGGGTATCTTTCCAGGCCACGGTCCTCACCGCGCCTGCGGAAAAACCCACCCTCATTTGGAACTGCTTCGGCATTTTATCGCTGCTCTATCTTTTCATCGGCTTATTCATTTTTGTGCGCCGTTGGACTGCGCCACGGGCCGTGCATTTCTACCTCTTCTGCCTCGTGTCCTTTATTTTTTACGCATTCCGCTACAGCGGCAAACTAAACTCGTTCGACTGGACGATTTACTGGTCGAACGTCGTCGCACTTCTTCTGCAAGCCGCTCTTCTTGTGCATTTCGCGCTCGTTTTTCCGGAGCGCCGCGTGCGCTATCTGAAATGGTGGCTCGCTGCCGTCTATGCGATTCCTTTGGCATTGCTAGTTCTGCACGTGTTCGTGGCGAACGCAGCGCTCGACTTGATGCCGTCGATCGAAAGCCGTTTCCGCCTCGATCAAATCGAGTTCGCGTACTGGGGCGTGTACTTTCTGGCGGCGGGCGTCATTTTTCTGCTTAGCTATCGCCGCGCGCCCACTGGACTCCTGCGACAACAATTGAAGTGGGTTACTTTCGGCACCTTTGTGGGCGTAGTGCCGTTCCTCGCATTTTATATTGTTCCGATTTTCGCCGGGTTCATACCGTCGGGCTGGATGACTGCGTCCGCATTTTCGTTGGTCCTCATCCCGTTGTGTTTCGGTTACGCCATCATTCGTTACCGCTTGATGGACGTGGACATTATTTTCAAGCGCGGAATCGCTTATACGCTTGCGACCGCCGCGATTGTCGCGGTTTATTTCGCCACAGTAGCCGTGATTGGGCTGCTTTTCCACTCTACGGGCTCCGCCGGCGCGTCCGGCACGGTGGTCGCGATCGTTGTCGCCGCTTTTCTGTTTCAACCTTTGCGCGACTGGATGCAGGCCCGTCTCGATCATTTTTTCTATCGCGACCGCCTGAATTACCGCCGCACGCTCATTGAGTTCGGCCGCACACTTACCAACGAAGTTCGCATCGAACCGCTCCTCGGCTCTGTGCTCGACCGCATTTCGCAAACGCTGCTTGTTGACCGCCTCGCAATTTTCCTCGAGAATCCTGAAGTTCCGGGAACATTCCAATTCTCGCGGTCGCTCGGCGTGCGGACAGAATCACCGCTCGATCTCAGTTTTATGAATCTGGCTGAGCGTCCCGCCCTTGCGCAAGCCTGCTTGTTCTTTGAATCGGCGCGCGGCTCTGGCGAGACGGGGTCCGTACGCCGCACACTCGAACAGCTCGGCTTGAATTATTTCATCGCATGCCGCTTCCGCGACCATGTTGTAGCCGTTCTGGGACTCGGCAAAACGGTCGACGGTGATTATCTGACCAGCGACGACATCGAACTGCTCGACACAATCGCCGGGTACCTCGCGATCGCCATCGAAAATGCGCGTCTCTACAATTCTCTTGAGCAGAAAGCCCTGCAAATCGAGCGCCTCAAGGAATTCCACGAGAACATCATCGAGTCCCTGAATATCGGCGTGCTTACGGTCGACCTCGAAGATTGCATCGAGTCTTGGAATCCGCAGATGGAACGGCTCATCGGCATTTCGCGTGAGCAGGCTGTTGGCCGCGTTCTTGCCGACGCGCTTCCGCCGGATCTAGTGGCGGAAATTTCTGCCCATGCTCGCGAAGAGCACGTCGCCAGCATATACAAATTCCGCCTCTACGGCCCCGGCACGCAGCGTTTCGTCGTCAACGCTTCTTTCGCTCCGCTGGTGGGTAAAAACGGGCAGCGCCTGGGGCGCCTGATTCTTCTCGACGACATCACGCAGCGCGTGCGCCTCGAAGAGCAGATGGTACAGAACGAGAAGCTGACTTCTCTCGGATTGCTCGCCGCGGGCGTCGCCCATGAAGTCAATACGCCTCTCGCCGTCATCTCGAATTACATCCAGATGCTCGGGAAGCAGATACCGCCGGAGGATTCGCGCCAGAAAACCATTGAGAAGATCGTCAAGCAGACGTTTCGCGCCAGCGAGATCGTTAATAACTTGTTGAATTTTTCCCGTACCGGCGGCGCTGAATTTGTCGAAGTCAATCTCAATTCGGTGCTGGATGAAACTTTGAGCCTGGTTCAGCATCCATTCAAGGCAGCGCGTGTCAACGTGATACGCAACTTCACGGATACTTTGCCCGTCGTGCTGGGTTCCACTACACGATTGCAGCAGGTTTTTCTGAACTTGTTCATGAATGCGCGTGACGCCATGCCGAATGGCGGCATGCTCGAAGTCCGCACTGCGGCCTACAATGGCTCCGTGGAAGTTGAAGTCACAGACACAGGCGTTGGCATTCGCCCCGAGAACATCCATCGCGTTTTTGATCCCTTTTTCACCACAAAGGCTTCCGGACGTGGCACCGGCCTCGGCCTCTCCGTGAGTTATGGAATCGTCAAGGAACACGCGGGCAAGCTGGAAGTTCGCTCCACGGCGGAAAAGGGCACGTCATTCCGCCTCGAATTCCCCGTAGCCAGGAAAGCTGTCCATGCCTAAAGGTTCTATCCTCGTCATCGATGACGAAGTCGAGATTCGGGAAGGTTTGAAGGCTCTTCTTTCCTCGGAAGGCTACACGGTGACCGAAGCAGAGACCGGCGAGGTGGGTTTGGCTCGTTTGGGCGATCAGCCTTTCGACCTGCTACTGCTCGATGTCAGTCTGCCTGACCGCAATGGCATCGAATTGCTGCGGGAAATTCATCGCCGCGATCCGCAGCTTTCGATCATTTTGATTACAGCGTACGGCTCGATCGATATGGCCCGCGCGGCGTTTAAAAATGGTGCGCAAGACTACATCACCAAGCCGTGGTCCAACGACGAACTGCTCTCCCAGGTTGCTCTCGCCATCGAAGGCAGCCGCCTTCGCGAAGAGAACGTTCAGCTCAAGCGCGCCCTGAAGGAACGTTACAATTTCCCCAACATCATCGGCAAGAGCGAAAAAATGCTCGCCGTGCTCGACCTCGTGACGCAAGTCGCGCCTTCGCGTTCTACTGTCCTCGTGGCGGGAGAAAGCGGCACCGGAAAAGAAGTGATTGCCAAGGCCATTCATGCGGCTTCGCCGCGCGCCGAAAAACCGTTCATTGCCGTAAACACGGGATCGATTCCGGTTGACCTGCTTGAGTCCCAGCTTTTCGGCCATGTAAGGGGCGCCTTTACCAGCGCGGTTGCGTCCAAGAAAGGACTGTTCGAGGTCGCCGACCAGGGAACTATTTTCTTCGACGAGATCAGCACGATCAGTCCGGAAACGCAGGCGAAGCTTCTGCGCGTGATTCAGGAACGGGAATTCATGCGCCTGGGGGGCACGGATACAATTAAGGTCGATGTCCGCATCATTGCCGCATCAAACGAAGACTTGATGTCTCTTGTCCATGCGGGGCGCTTCCGTGAAGATTTGTACCATCGCCTCAACGTGATCAATATCGCGCTTCCTCCGCTGCGCGACCGGCGGGAAGACATCCCGCTCCTCGTTGAGCGTTTCCTCGAACGTTTCTCGAAAGACAATGGCAAGCCGATGCGCTATTTTTCGCTCCCTGCCATGCGGGTGCTGATGGACTACGACTGGCCCGGTAATGTCCGCGAACTCGAAAATGTTGTCGAGCGCGCCATCGTCCTCTCCAACGGAGGCTCGATGGATGTAGACCTTCTCCCTGAGGCGGTTCGCAGCCGTGAAATCGTTCGCGGCGTGCACCTCCATCTCGCCGAATTCCTGCCGCCCATGCCGGGTGAGGCTGGTTCCCGGTCGAATGCACGGTCGCTTTTCGAAATTATGGAGGAAGTGGAGCGCCGGATCATCATCGACATGCTTGAGCACTCGAATTGGAATCAGACTGAAGCGGCCGAACGTTTTCAGATTCCCCTCTCAACGCTCAACCAGAAAATCAAACGCCTCGGCATCGAAACCCGGCGTCGCACTCCGGCGATTCGCGGCGCTGCTGCTGGCGCGGAATATCCCGACACCGCCGCCTACCCCGCCCCTAAGTGAACTTTGGATTTTGAATAACGACGTGCGGCAAAGTCATTGAGGTTGCTTTCCGTGTAAACAAATCCAGCACCCAAACATTACAAACCGGATTTGCACCGCTACTTTTTCGTTTGCTCCGGAGCCTTCCAGCCGCGCGGCATCAGCGTCGTGCTCAAATCGAGACCTGAAAGATCGACGCCATCCAACTCCGTCTCGCGCAGGATTGTCGTGGTCACGTCCGCGCCGTGCAAGTCCGCGCCGCGGAGGTTGGTATAGCGAAAATTCGCCGCGCGTAAATTCGCGCCTGCCAGATTTGCACCCGACAGATCCGCGCGGAAACACTCCACGCCACCCAGTTGTGCCTCGCGTAAATCCGCGCTTGCAAGATTCGTCTCGGTCAAATCGGCTCGCCGCAAATCGGCGCGTTTCATCTTCGCGCCAGTAAAGTCGGCGCCCCCGAGCCGCGCTTCGCCGAGGTCTGCCCCTTCGAGGTTCGCATCGCGCAGCAATGCGTACGCAAGGTTCGCGCCGTGCAAGTTCGCGCCGGCCAGCTTTGCGCCTGATAAATCCGCGCGCACTCCGCTCGCATCGCCCTTGGTGAATTTCACGTGCGACTCCAAAATATCCGCTAGCCGTTTCCCATTGTGTTTCATCTTTGTCTGGACTCCTGATGTCGCCTGTTCAATTCCGTTCGTGGCGCAAAATATAGATGACCTGATTTTACTCAAAACTCGCGAGTCAGGATAATCTGTTATCCGCTCGTTGCCAGGCAGTATTCTCAAGAAAATTCTGAGATCTTCCTAGCCGTCCATTATGGTAAGTTGAATCAGCGTTTCTATCGTTTGCTGGCCGGCTTTCAGGACATCGTGCCCGTGGCATCGACTTCTGCTTCACGTGCATCCCACTTCGTAATGTCTCATGCCCGAATCAGCGTTTATCTCCGCCCACTTACGCTTTGCCTCGTGGCTCTCATCGCTGCCGCGCTTAGCTTGGTTTCGCATTCCGTCGCACAAAACTCTGACCAGGAAGGAGTGGAGGAAATTGTCGCGAATCTTTACGCTGGCCGCGTCGTGATTGGAGTGGCAAAGGACGGCATCGTCGTCGCCACGCTCGAAAATCCCATCGAGCCCGAAACACGCCCTCCCATGATTGTTCCGCTTTCCAACGAACGCGTTGCAGTTCTTCTCGGCGCGGCCGATTGGTGGTTGCCCGGACAACAGCGCGAACTGGCTCGCATCGACAGAGAACTGCCCGAGTTACCACCTCCCGTGGGCTTGCGCACGGCCCCGACTCTTGGCGGCGCGAATAGCGGCGCGGGCGCCGAGGCCCAGGACGTCGAGCAGATCGCCGGGCGGCTGCACGACCGCCTTACATCAGTCTTAGGCCACGTGCACAGCAACCTGAATTTCGCGCCCAACGAGCCGATCCTTTCAATGCTTCTCGTTGACTATGCTCCAGATTATGGCCCGGAAGTCTGGTTGATCCACTATCCGATTGAACAGGAACCCGAGCAGGGTGATTTCTGGCAAACGACTGTTCTGCAGCCGCAATACATGCAGCTGTGGCCTCCGGAAAAGGGACAGCCACGCGGGCTCATCGAAGTCAGTTATCCATCTGAGTCCGCCGCCGCGAATCTCTCCTCCCTCGTGGCCGCGGGCGATCCGCGCATCGCCAAAGCCCTTTCCGCTGCACCCGCGCTGCGCGATACTTCACAAGCGATCCTGAATGGCGATATCCAAACATTACCCGCGGTTGCTGTGGCTGCCTTTGTTCGTGAATCTCTACGCGCGATCGCGCCGCCCGGTGCACGAATGATTGAAGCGGAAATTAACAAAGAGCAAGGTATCGGCTGGTTTATAACTCTACCCAGGGAAGTGCGTCAGCCCGGCAGCGAGCAAGTGCGCCCGACCGGTGCGCCCAGTCTGCTTCGTCCGCCAGGCAAGCCCTCCGGCCCGGGTATCTTCTGATACTTTCGCTGGTTCTACTGCTGCGATTACTTTTCCCCGATTAGTTCACGCTTCAGTCGCTGGCTCTTTTCCGCGACGCTTGTCGCAAGTTCTTTTTTGTAATCCGCAAGGGCTCGCGCAATCCTCGCGTCGGATGTTCCAAGAATTTGCGCGGCAAAAATACCGGCATTCGTCGCACCTGCTTTGCCAATTGCCATCGTACCCACAGGCACTCCGCCCGGCATCTGCACCGTCGCAAGCAGCGAGTCCATTCCGTTCAACGAAGTGGCGGCCATCGGCACGCCAACGACCGGCAGCGTGGTCAGTGCCGCCACCACCCCAGCCAAATGCGCCGCGCCGCCCGCGCCTACAATAATTACCTTCAACCCGCGCTTCGCGGCCGTCTCCGCATACTCGGCGGCACGCGCGGGAGAACGATGCGCCGACACCACTTCGATTTCAAATGCGATGCCGAATTTCTCAAGCATCCGTCCCGCTTCCGACATCACCGGATAATCTGAATCCGATCCCATTATCACGCCGACTCGCGCTTTCGATTTCGCATCCGATCCCACTCATCCTCCCTTATATCGATATATCGATGATTTTTGAGTTTCACGCCATCGCCGTGAAAACAGCTCATCGCTAGCTCGCTGACAAGTCATTCGGTCCCGATGACTTGCCCTCGTGCGATCCCGCGCAATTCTGCGCCGATATCTTTTCGATAGTGCATCCCTTGAAAGGAAATCCACCCTGCCGCTTGATATGCCTTCGAACGGGCTTCCGCGATGCTGTCGGCAGCAGCGCAAACATTCAGCACTCTACCACTATGTACGTAGTAGTTATTTCCAGTTCTCTTCGTCCCCGCGTGGAATACGGCGCAATCGCGTGGCCGATCGAGGCCAGCGATTGACGCACCAGTCACGGGCTTCCCAGGGTAACCATCGGCAGCTAAGACTAAGCATACACTAGCTTTAGGCTCCCAGCGAGGCGTCGATTTCGATAAACTACCGGTGACTGCACTTTGCAAGAGCTCCGCTAGGTCGAAACTCATGCGCATCACCAACGCTTCCGTCTCCGGGTCACCGAGCCGGCAGTTGAACTCGAGTACTCTCGGTCCCGATTTCGTCAACATCAGACCAAAATACAAAAATCCCTCATATTTTCTGCCGTCGCGAGCCATGCCGTCGATAGTCGGCCGGACGACCTTTTCTTGGATCAGTTTCTCGAGGTCCGCCGAAATCAAACCGTCGGCCGAGATTGCGCCCATTCCGCCCGTATTCGGTCCCAAGTCATTGTCAAACAAGCGCTTATAATCTCGCGAAGCAGCCAACGGAACGAAAGCGTTCCCGTCTGTCAACACCATGTAGGATATTTCTGGCCCGGAGAGTCCTTCCTCGACGATCACACGCTTTCCGGCATCGCCAAACTCCTTCATTTCCATAAGCCGCTCAATAAATGCCGTCGCTTCGTCTGGAGATGACGTAACGAGTACGCCTTTCCCCCCGCACAGACCGTCTGCCTTGACCACAACAGGCCAGTCTACTTCACACAGTGACGTATATGCATCCACGGATGCGTCAAATATTCCATAAGTCGAGGCTGTAGGAATTCCGTGCCGCTGCATGAAATCTTTGGCAAAGACTTTGCTGCCTTCAAGCTGGGCCGCTTTTTTTGACGGGCCGACAATCTGCAGGCCGCGCTTCGCGAATTCATCCGCGATTCCCAATACCAGCGGTTGCTCTGGGCCGACTAACGTCAGGTCAGGATGAAGTCGTTCCGCAAACTCCGCAAGACCGTTAACGTCTTCCAAACTCCCGGCCACACACTCCGCCACTTGCGCGATCCCATCGTTTCCTGGTGCGCACCATACATGCTGTACGTTCGAACTCTGGCGCAGCTTCCACGCGAGAGCATGTTCGCGACCGCCGCCACCGATAATGAGAATTTTCATTTCGGAGAATCCGCCCAGCACGATAAGACGCGCGTCGCGGCATGTCAACCGTCACCTTTATATTTTCGGCGCTGAAGCAAGAATCGCGGCATAATGCATTCCAGCGAACATGCACTGGGACTACGTTATCATCCTCGCGATTCTCGCTGTCATCGTCCCGTGGCGCAGCTCTCTTCGCGTTCGCGATCTTTTGAACGGCCCAGATCTTCTTTCCTCTCAGCGTATCTTGCTGTATTTGTCCACAATCGTCTTTCAGTGGATGGCTGTGGCTGTGATCCTATGGCGTTGCATAGTCCATCATTTATCATGGGCTACACTCGCAGTGGCGCTCCCGCATCCTCTTCGATCGCTTGCCCTCGCCGGGTGCTTATCAGTTGCGTTGGTTCTGAACCAAGTCTACGCCATGCGCCGCGTAGCCATGCTGCCGTATGACCGCAGAGGACTGGTTCCGAGACTTGCGGAGAAGCTTCTGCCTAGGGCATCGAACGAGGCATTCGTTGGAGTGCTCCTTGTCCTTACCGTCGCCATCTGCGAGGAGTTTATCTACCGCGGCTTCATCCAAGGCATTTTTGCAGGGGTTTCTGGCTCAGTTTTGGCCGGTGCCATCATCTCCGCGGCTTTTTTCTCTTCCGCCCATTTGTATCAGGGGCGCAAAGGCCTCATTACGACTTTCGCCGTCGGACTTATTTTTTCAGCGGCGAGAATATGGACGGGAAGCCTGTTTCCATCGATCGTTATCCATTTTGCCGTGGATTTCTCCGCTGGCTTGGCTGCGTGGAAATTTCGACCGTTTCGCAGGGATCCGATCGTTCTTGCTGCCTTGCAAAGCCCAGCTTTTGGAGTTTCCTCGCCCCTGATGGGCAGTTGGTTTGGAGGCGTTAGTTGACTCTATCGGCGTCTCGTGTTCAATCCCTCTTAGAGCCCTACTATTCCGGTGTACCTATTCCTGTGTGCTACAAAATACTAAGATATATGGACTTACTAGCGTTCTGGACAAAGAAAATCGCTTTGACAGCGATCTCCGACGAAGAGGAGATGGTTCGTTTTCACTTTGGCGAGAGCATTTTTGCCTTGTCTCTGGAGAATTTCGAGGATGGTCGACTCGCCGACGTTGGCTCCGGCGCGGGCTTTCCAGGCCTCGCCATCAAACTGTTTTGTCCTAATCTGAATGTTATTTTGCTTGAGCCCAACAAGAAGAAATGTGCCTTCCTGAGCGAAATTGTCCGCGAGCTCTCATACACGGACACCAAAGTACTCCCGATTGGCTTCGAAGAGTCTGATATTCGTTCAAACGAGCTAGATTACGTCGTCTCCCGCGCTTTGGGTCGAACGGAAGACCTGCTATCGTGGTCCGCGAGGAGCTTATCCTCCCAAGGCCGCGTAGTCCTTTGGATGGGTTCGGACGATGTCACCAAGGCAATGCGTACGCCCGAGTGGCATTGGAGGCAAACGTCAATTCCACAGACCACGAGAAGGAAGATTCTAATCGGCACTCGACAGCCCGATTCGCGGTGAATGGAATTGTTCCACGTGGAACAATTCCCCTAACTCAACAAACCAATTGTTCCACGTGAAACATCTTGCGAATGAATTCACAATTCTGCTAGATTCAGATCCAAATTCGTACGGGGGCACGTTTGGGACGAGTAATTTCGATCACAAACCAGAAAGGGGGCGTCGGTAAGACTACCACGGCCATCAATCTGGGCGCATCCCTCGCCGCAGAGGAGAAGCGCACCCTCGTCATTGACTCCGATCCGCAAGGAAATACGACTGGTGGCCTCGGTTTCCCAAAAGATCCTTCTCGCCGTACTATCTATAATGCCTTAATTCTCGACGAACCAGCCGCGAAAATCATCATCCCAACGCAAGTTGCCGGCTTGGACCTAATGCCGGCTGACAAAAATCTGGTGGGAGCAGCAGTTGAACTCGTCAGCATGGAAGGTCGAGAGTACAAGCTAAAGGGCTTTCTAGAGTCTATTCGCAAAGATTATGAATACGTCCTGATCGATTGTCCGCCAGCTTTGGACTTGCTCACAGTCAACGCTCTCGCTGCCAGCGACGCCGTTTTGGTACCTATTCAGTGCGAGTATTACGCCATGGAAGGCGTCGCTGAACTTCTCGACACCTTGATGCGCCTGCGCCGGACAATTAATCCGTCTTTGGCGATCGAGGGAATTCTTCTCACCATGTATGACGACCGCACGACTCTTTCGAAGCAGGTTTCCGCCGACCTGAGAAGTTTCTTCGGAGCACAGGTGTTCGCAACGGTGATTCCTAGGAACGTACGGCTTGCCGAAGCTCCGAGCCACGGGAAACCAATCATATTCTACGACATCAGTAGTAAAGGCGCCGAAAGCTACATTCAACTCGCAAAGGAGGTCATCGCCAATGACCAGAAACGCGTTGGGCAGGGGACTGAGCGCGCTGATACGCGAGCCCGAAGCAACGCCGCAGGAGCCGCCGAGTAGCCACGCTGCTGGCCCACAGTCATCAGCGGCCGCCGCCGTAGCGCCTGCACGCACCGCTGATTCTGCGGGGGCCGTTCTTCAAGTGGACATTGACCTGATCGACCCGAGCCCCTATCAGCCGCGAACGCGCTTCGCGCAATCGGCGCTTGACGAGTTGGCACATTCGATTCGCCGCACGGGTATCATCCAACCTCTCGTTGTGCGCAGGCGAGGCTCCCGCTTTCAGCTCCTCGCCGGGGAACGCCGTTGGCGTGCGGCTCAACTTGTCTCCATGCATCGCGTCCCCGTCGTCATTCAGGATGTTCCCGACGATAAGGCCATCGAAATCACGCTGGTCGAAAACTTACAGCGCGAGGATCTAAACCCCATCGAGCAGGCCCAGGCCTTCGATCGCTTGATTCAGGAATTCCATCTGACGCAAGAAGAAGCCGCGGAGCGCACAGGCAAAGAACGCGTAACGGTCGCCAACTCACTTCGCCTTCTGCGTCTCGACAATGCAATTCGCGAAATGGTCGAAGATGGCCGCCTTACCGCAGGCCACGCGCGCGCGCTGCTGGCCATTGAAGATCATCCGCTGCGCACCGAAACCGCGCGGCGCGCCGCTCGCGGCAATCTTACTGTTCGGCAAATCGAGCGCCTTGCCACGCACACTCGCCGCCACCGCGCCGCATCTGAGCCTTCCACCCTCGACGCCAACACTCGCGCTGCCATTGATGAGCTGCAACGCGTCCTCGGCACCCGCGTCAGCGTCAATCCCTGTACCAAAGGACATCCCGGACAGGTCATTGTCGAGTTCTACAACGAGGGTGATCTCGACCGTCTCTATCAACTGATCGTTGCGAGATAATCCGGAATACTTGCTTTTTCTGAGGAGGCATTCCGTGGGTGCAAAATGGCTAGGCGGAAAGTCTGGCGGTTCATCTGAGTGGGCGGGTTTTATTGATCAGGGCGTTTCCATTGAGGGCAAGATGGTCATCGCCGGAATGTTTCGCGTTGACGGCCACGTGAAAGGCAGCATCGCGTCCGAACATGGTCTGCTTCTTGGCGAAAACGCCCATGTTGAAGGCCAAATCGACGCGAACGATGTGACCATTGCGGGCCGGTTCGATGGCCATATTTTCGCCAAGGAACGCGTCGAAATTCAGTCCAAGGGCGTCGTCACGGGGGAAATTCACGCGCCTTGTCTGGTGATTCAGCCCGGAGGAATTCTGGACGGCCATTGCCACATGCTTTCGCGCGCAAACGAATCGGAATCATTGGCTATTCCGATTCGTTCCAACGCCGAAGCACAACACGCCTGAAGTTTTCGGCCTGCGATTCGTGGAATGGCGATTCGTTCAGACTAAAGTTAAGACCAGAAGGAATCAGCTCCCAGGTGTGACCCGCTCAATATTGCCGAGCAGCGAGAAAAAATCATTTGCGTACGCCTCAGGGCCGATATAGTCGACCGACGTCAAATCTTTCGGCACCACGCAACTAATCCAAAGCTGTTCACGGTCCGCCTTCGAAGTAAATGTCCAGCAGCGCCCGTCTTGACCACCCAGATGTATATCCCGTTGCGGCCCCGTGGAATATCCTTCGGAGTGCAGGAGTTTCTCCTGCACTCCACCAAAGACGTTGTAATCAAACGAGTACGTTTTCGTGAAGTGAATCGGCAGAAAAGTCGCCACTGGATCTTTTTGCCACGACAAACGCGACATTCGCTCCACGCTCATTCCTTCACCGCGCCGCACGGCATACCATTCGAACGGCACGGTAATCTTCCATCCCCGAAATTCCACCGTTCGGCCATGAACCGCGTGCCAACCGGCGGAGACCACCTCCGGCAGCAGAATCGCCAACGCCGCAAAAACCACCGCAGCAACGATTTTCCATTTTGTCGTGGTTTTCATACGCATTCTGTATGTTACTTTGCTCTTTGAACAAAGGAAATCGCTTCCAGCACGCGCGTGTCCCATTTATACAGAGCCGAGCGGCGCACTTCAGGAGCCACCGTACCAACTTCGATTATCTGGCAGTGCAGCCGCAGACCGCATCAGCCTTTGCTCTTGTAGGACCCGACTAAAAGGTCGGGCCGCGCATGTGCGGCGGCTCCTGGTTTTCTCGAGCGCGCCATGCCAAGCGCATTATTTTTTCGCAGGCTGCCCAGCGTATAATCATCCGGCTCGAATAGTGAGGAGAGAAGCGCCTTGGCAGATCCTGTGCGTCTGACGTCCGCCGCCAAGGCCGCTGGTTGAGCGGCCAAGCTGAGTCCAGGTCTTTTGGACTCCGTGCTTCGCCGTTTGCCGCGGCCGACTGATCCGAATCTGCTCGTTGGTTTCGACACCAGCGACGACGCAGGGGTGTATCAACTCACCGCCGACCTCGCGCTCGTGCAGACCGTCGATTTCCTCACGCCCATCGCCGACGATCCATTCACGTTCGGCCAAATCGCCGCCGCAAACTCGCTCAGCGACGTCTACGCCATGGGCGGCCGCCCCGTTTCCGCGCTCTCGATTGTGGGATTTCCCGCCGATGGTGACGCCACCGTTCTGGAACAAATCCTCCGCGGCGGCCTTTCGAAAATGGACGAGGCCAGTTGCACGATCGTCGGCGGACATTCGGTTCGCGACGATGATTTGAAATTCGGCTACGCCGTTACCGGCGTCATCAACCCAAATAATATCTGGCGCAACGTCGGCGCGCGCCCAGGCGATATTTTAATTCTCACAAAGCCCATCGGCACCGGCGTGATCGCCACGGCGCTCAAGGCAGGAAAGTCTCCCGCCGGCTCCGTCGAAGCCGTCATCGCCTCCATGACACGCCTCAATCGCGACGCCGCCGAAGTTTTGCATGAAATTGAAAAATCCGCCCACAATGATCCGCCCATTCACGCCGTCACCGACGTCACCGGCTTCGGCCTTCTCGGCCACGCGCGCGAAATGGCCGCTGGCAGCGCCGTTTCGCTTCGCATCGACCATGCAAAGATCCCGTGTCTGCCCGGCGCTCGCGAAGCAGCCCACGCCGGCTTTCTTGCTGGCGGCCTCAGGAGCAATCGCGAATTCGTCGCACCCTGCGTCGAATTTTCCGCAAATGTCGATGAAGATTCCCGCGCCCTCCTCTTCGACCCGCAAACTTCCGGCGGCCTCCTCATCGCCATCGCCCCGGAACATGCCGCCGCCCTCTGCGCCGAGCTTCAGCGCCGCCAAATCCCCGCCTCCCAAATCGGCGAAGTCCTCCCCAAGCGCTCTCCGTTGATCCAAATCTTTTGAACTGCCACTCGGTCCCAACCCCGAAGATCCCGTCCGCAACTTCGACCGCCATTTGCTATAAACTGTCTATCTTTCATGGACCCGGTCACACACGGCATCGCTGGCGCGCTCATCGGCAAAGGATTTTTCGCGAAGCGCTCTTCGTCCAATCGGTCAAACGAATCTACGGCTCGCATTGCCGTCTTCGCCGCGACTTTTGGTGCCGTTTTCCCGGACGTGGACGTTTTCGTTGACGCGTTCTCACGCGATCCCCTGGCCATCGCGCGTTATCATCGCGGCTTCACGCATTCCTTCATCGGCCTGCCGATTTTCGCCGCTGCTCTCGCATGGATCACGCGCGCCTCCGTACGGTGGTATGCCAAGCGCAAGCATCGCGACGACCTCGATTGCCCATCCTTCGCCATGCTGTTTTTGATTTACGCCGCAGGAATCGCCAGCCATATCATCCTCGACGGCCTCACGTCCTTTGGGACGCGTATGCTCAACCCCTTCTCGAAGGATCGCGTCGCCTGGGATTTCCTTTTCATCATCGACCTCGTTTTCACCGCGCTGATTTTGCTTCCACAACTCGCCGCCTGGGTGCATCAAGGCCGCGAAGGCGCAACAAATCGCGCCACCAAGGCGTGGGGCTTTTGCACCGTTCTCACGCTGGGTGCATGGTCCCTCGCGCGCGCCGCCTCATTTCCTTTTTCTCCTTCGGTCGTAATCGTCGCCGCTGCGATTTTCGTCGTGTTGTTTTTCCTTCCCGCTCTCAACGGCTGGGGCAGCCGCATCTCGCGCGCCAGTTGGTGCCGCGTCGGTTTTTATGTCGCCTGCACGTATATCATTGCGTGCGGCGTCGCGCATGGCGTCGCAATATCGCGCGTCCGCGCATTCGCCGCCAGCCATCACATCGCTACCGAAAAAATCGGAGCACTTCCGCTGCCGCCCTCTTTCCTCGACTGGAACGGCATGGTTCTCACGCCCGACGGCGTCTATCAGTCCAGTTTTTCGCTTCGCGACGCGAGCCGTCCGAATTTTCGCTTCGTCCCAGATTCTGCGCCCAACCGGTTCACCAAAGAGGCGGCGCGCCTCGAACCGGTTCGCACCTACCTCTGGTTCGCGCGCTTCCCTGTGTTCCGCTTCATGGCTGCTGGCGATCAAAACATTGTGGAGTATGCGGACCCGCGCTTTTTCGAGGGCAACGCGCGCAATGGGCCGATGCCTTTCACTTTCGCCGTCACTTTCGATTCGCAGGGCCATCTGCTGCATTATGGCTGGGTGCGCGGTGGCATTTTGCCGCATGCCACCACTTCTCAAAACTCCCCCGAGCATTCCAGATGAAAATTCAAATCTTCAGCGACATTCACGGCGACGTGAAGTCCCTCGAGCGCGCCATCAGCCAGCCCGCTGATATTTACATTGCTGCTGGCGATCTCTCGACCTTCCGCCGCGGCCTCGACCGCGGCGGCGCAATACTCCAAAAACAAGGGGAACGTGTTTGGGTCCTGCCGGGCAACCACGAAACCGCCGACGACACGCGCGACTTCTGTGCGCGTTTCGGCCTCACGGATTTTCATCGCCAGATTCGCCATCTCGGCTCGACCAACTGGGCCGGCCTCGGCTATAGCAATCCAACGCCGTTCAACACGCCCGGCGAATACACCGAAGAGCAAATCGCCGAAGCCCTCGCCGCCTTCAACGGCCTCGCGCCGCTGTACCTGGTCGTCCATTTCCCGCCGTACGGTACCAAACTCGACGAGTTCGCGCCCGGCAAGCACGCGGGCAGCCGTACGCTCCGCGAATGGGTTGAACGCGAGCGGCCAGAAATGCTTTTCTGTGGTCACATTCACGAATGCGCGGGCAAAAGCGACCAACTTGGCCGCACGCGCTGCTTCAACGTCGGCAAAGCCGGCTACCTGCTCGAATTGCCGTGAAGTTTTGCTGGTGGTTGTGTTTGTAGAGGCCGCTCGAAGTTATCGGCCAGCTCGTCTTGACCCGAGGAGAAAAGTGTTTGCGAACCGAGGCCGCGCATGCCGCTGTTTACTTTCTGGATGCCGTTACGGAATGAGGAATTTGCTTCTATTGGAAAACAAGCTCTACGTTTCTCTTTTCGGGTTCCGTTTCCGCTTTTCGTTTTTGCTCGTCACTGCCTTTCAGGCTTTCAGAGGCTTATTTTTGAACGGACTATTACTAGGAAGGGGATCATTGCGGTTCAAATACAATTGCTGCGCAATTCCAACCACGCTGCTCGTAAAAATATAAAGTACCAACCCGCTCGAATACATGAACAGGAAAATCCCAAACGCCAGCGGCATCAGCATCATCATCTTCTGTTGCGCTGGATCGGTCACCGTCTGCGGCGTCATTTTCGTCATGTAATACATCGCCACAGTCATCAAGATCGGCAAAATGAAATACGGATCGCGCGCCGACAAATCGTGGATCCAGCCAATCCACGGCGCGTGCCGCAACTCGATCGAATATTGCAGCATGCGATACAGCGCAAACCAGATCGGCATTTGAATCAGTTGCGGCAGGCATCCTCCGACGGGATTTGCGCCTTCTTCCTTGTATATCGCGGACATCTCTTCCTGCATGCCTTTCCGCCGCGGGTCTCGCATCGAATACTTTTTATATTTTTCTTGAATCGCTTTGATACGAGGCATGGCCTTTTGCATTCGCTTCATCGAATGCCAGCTCTTCACCTTCAGCGGAAAAAGCGCCATGTTGATGGCCAACGTCAGCAGAATGATCGCCCAGCCATAATTCGGAACGTATTTGTAGATCCACTTCAGAACCAACAGCAGCGGCTTCGCGAGAAAACTCATGTACCCAAACTGCACCAAGCCCGTCAGCCGCGGATTCAGCTTCCCAAGTTCTGTTAAATCTTTTGGCCCCACGTACAACCGCACGTCCCATGGGCCCGGCGTTTGGGGGCCCGCGGCCATTTCCGCCACAGGCTCCTGCGTCGTTTTTCCGCTTTCCGTGAAGCTGTGCTGTTGCGTCCAATCCCACAACGTCATACCCGGCTGATTCGACAGAAACGCCGCCGTGAAAAAAGTATCTTCAATTCCGGCCGCTTCCATGAATCCATTCACTTGCGCCGGCTGGTCCTGATGGTCCTTGATCCCCAATTTCTTGTAGTTGAAATATTCGATCTTGCCGTTTTCGCTGTAGAACACTTCCACAAGCGCCGCCGCGCTGGACACAGACTGATCCCCGAACCCGCCGCGCCACGCCACTCCGACGGGCAGCGGTTTCCCGTCGAGCTCTGCCGACACGCTCAATTCCACTTCGTAACCAACACCAAATTTCAAGTGTTTCGAGACTTGCAGATGCCCGTCGCTCCATTCGAAATCCACTTCGGCCGGAGCTTTCAACGTCGTCGCCGACGCGGGCGTCACGGTATACAACGCGGAATTCGCCTCCGCATCCAACTTCGGATCTTCCAATCGGATGGAGAGCGGCCACGCCTTAAGCTGTTCCCCCGCCGCGGTATTCACTAGATCCAGCGGCTTCGGAGGTTTTTCGTTGTCGTGATATTTCTCAAGCGTCCAGCTTCGCGCCACGCCGCCGCGATTCGACAGCTCCACGCGATACAGCCCGCTCTCCACCGTGATCGTCTGCTCCGCTTTAGCTTCTTTTACCGGAACCGTCGTCGCGGCAGGCGTACCGCTCGCTTGCGCGCTCTGGGCTTGCTCATTCCCCAGTCCTGGCCCGACGCTGGATGGCTGCTGAACATTCGCGGCGGGAGAATTTACGGAGGCTGGTTTCGGCGGAACAACCGGCTTATAAAATTTTGACCATAGCGCCAACACAACAACCATCAGCACCAGGGCCAGGCCGGCGCGCTGCTCGTCGCTCAATTTCAATTCGCGACCTCCGCCGTCTTCGCGGCGGCCTGTCTGTTGGGTCCATTTTCTGGCGATATTTCCGGCACGGGATCATATCCGCCTGCTGAAAACGGCCGGCAACGCAAAAATCGCTTCAGCCCCAGCCACGCTCCGCGCCGCGCGCCAAATCGCTCGACTGCTTCGTAGGTGTAATGCGAACAGGAAGGCTCAAACTTGCAGCTACCACCAAAAAAAGGCCCGAGAAAAATCTGATACCCGCGCACGCACGCCAGCGCGAGCCACCTGAACCCCCGATGCGCAGCGTTTTTGCGCGTCACTTCGCTGCTCGCTTCTCGCGCGGCAGCAGC
Organism: uncultured Acidobacteriota bacterium; assembly: GCA_963757905.1. Classification (GTDB taxonomy): domain Bacteria; phylum Acidobacteriota; class Terriglobia; order Acidiferrales; family UBA7541; genus DAHUXN01. The sequence continues at coordinate 863,038 of CAVWSV010000007.1, forward strand.
GCCAGCAACTCCGTCTCGAGTTTCGTAAACTCGAGCGTTGCCACGGACCAGCTCGGATGTATCACCACGTCCCATCCCGGTAGAATCTCCTCGCGATGTAATCGCAGAATTTCCCGGATGCGCCTTCGGATTCGATTGCGCATCACGGCGTTGCCCAGCGCCTTCTTCACGCTCATCCCAAAGCGGTTTCGCGTCAATCCGTTGGCACGCAGAAAAATCAGGAAGTTCGCGCTCGACCGCCGCCGACCTTCGCGGTACACCGCCTCGAATTCCGCGCGCCGCACCAACCGCCATTCGCGCGGCAAATTGCGCTTAGAATGAATGCCTTTTGTGAAGGACGCACCAGTGAGGGAAGCATCGCGCGTGTCCGCATTAGCGCCAGTCCGCTCGCGGCGCGTTCCTCCGGTCCGCGACTCTCCGCCATCGGCCATGTCGAACCGTCAGACGCGCGTGATGCTGTGGCGTCCCTTTTTGCGGCGTCGCGCCAGAACTTTCTTCCCGCCCTTGGTCTTCATTCGCGCGCGAAAGCCATGCTTCTTGTGTCGCCGCCGGACATGCGGTTGAAACGTACGCTTTACCAAGCGATATTCTCCTTAAAAAATCATTAAATGGACGCTTCACGCGCCTCTGCCCGGTTCAAAATCTCCAGGCGAAACAACTAGTGTATTCGACCCTCCACACCCGGTCAAGGAACGCACCGTTTATACTTCAATCATTTGAAATTGACGCTCACTCCGGGCCATCGTAACGTGGACATTGGACACAGGGGCCAGACAAAGCAGCCGTACAGAGAATGATCTCGCAACAGTGACCATTCAACAATGACCATTCAACAATGACTCGCCGCCAACAACGCCGCCTAATCTCCCTCGCAATCCTCATCATTCTTGTCGCGCTCTACCTTTACCGCCAGAGCTATCTTCAGCGCCCAACCACCGGCCGATCGCAAAACTACATCACCTGCGGCGCGCCCTGCGGCACCGAACGCTGGGCCGTCAAAACTCTCAGCGACGCGGACGCCGCCAGCGTCAATTTCTCGCCGCGCCCCACGACTGTCGCCTGGCTCACTTCCCAGCCCGCGCCATCGACGCTCCCGTCCGACTCGCGCATCGCGCCGCTCGAATTCCAGGCCTTCACCGTCCGCGCGCAGCTCATCGCCATCAAGGAAGAAAGCGATCGCGACTTCCACCTCATCCTCACCGACCTGAATGATCCCAGCGCCACCATGATTGCGGAGATTCCTTCGCAGGATTGTTCTGGCGCGTGCTCCTCGCACTACGCCTCTTCATTTGAATCCGCGCGCCGCGAACTCGAATCCCGTTTCGGAATACCTCCCACAAGCGGCTTCCAAAACGTCCCCGGCACCGTCATCGTCGACGTCACCGGAGTAGCCTTCTTCGACTTCTTCCACAAGCAGCGCGACGTCGCCCCCAACGCTATCGAACTCCACCCCGTCCTAAGCATCCACTTCAAATAGCGCTCATATACAGCTACGCCATCCTGAAAAATTCTCGTCTTCGTGCTACGCTAATTTGTGACCAAGATGACCATGACCGCAAGCTGCTATACCAACCCAGTTCTTCATCGCAACGGTGTGGACCACAGGTGTGCAAAAAGCGGCATCGCGTCCGCGATTTTCGTGACCGACTTAGACGCCCCCGGTGAATTCCGCCAGCCACTCACCACTGGTCGCCGTTTTCTAATCCACTGTCCGGAATTAGACATCGAGCTAACTCCCACAAAACAAATGGTTAACCATGTTTCTAATCGCCACTTTTTTGCGTTTTTAAAATTACCGGACACTTCGCTACAAGCAGCGACTTTTTTGCAAACAGGTCTCGTCTAAGCCATGTTTGAAAATCTCACCGACAAACTTCAGCGCGCGTTCAAGAATCTTCGCGGCCAGGGCAAGCTCACCGAAGAGCATCTCGACGCCGGCCTTGCGCAAATTCGTGAAGCACTCCTCGATGCCGACGTAAATCTTGGCGTCGTCGACGAAATCATCGCGCACATCCGCGAAAAGGCCCTCGGCTCCGAAGTCCTCCTGCAACTTTCGCCCGATCAGCAGGTCGTCAAAATCGTTCGCGACGAATTGACCGAGCTTCTCGGCAAAGAAGTGCGCATGCAATTCGCTTCGCGCCCGCCGTCGGTCTGGCTCATCATCGGCCTGCAAGGCTCCGGCAAAACGACAACGACTGGCAAGCTCGGCAAGTGGCTCAGCCACAATGGGCATCGTCCCATCGTCGTTTCCACCGACGTGTATCGTCCCGCCGCGCGCGAGCAACTCGCGCAAGTCGCCAAAGCCACTCATACTCCTGTCTGGCCCGGCGCTGGTACCGACAAGCCGCTCGAAATCGTTCGCGGCGCGATGCGCGAAGCAAAACTCTCTGCCTACGACGTGGTTCTCGTTGACACCGCTGGCCGTCTGCACATCGACGACGAATTGATGAACGAGCTTTCGCTATTGAAAAAAGAACTTTCGCCCTCGGAAATTCTCTTCGTCGCCGACGCCATGATCGGCCAGGACGCGGTTCGCTCCGCCGGCGAATTCCACAAGCGCCTCGGCGTCACCGGCGTGATTCTCACCAAGCTCGACGGCGATGCGCGCGGCGGCGCGGCACTCTCCATTCGCAAAGTCACTGGCGCGCCCGTAAAATTCGCGGGCATCGGCGAAAAATACGACGCCATCGAGCAGTTTCATCCTGACCGCATCATCTCGCGCATCCTCGGCATGGGCGACGTCCTCACGCTCATCGAAAAAGCCGAGAAAACTATCGACGAGAAACAGGCCCGCGAGCTTCAGCGCAAACTCGAGCACGACGAATTCTCACTCGAGGATTTCCGCGACCAATTGAAACAGATTCGCAAAATGGGCTCGCTCGAGCAGCTCATGGGCATGCTCCCAAAAATCGGCCCCTTCGCCAAATTGCCAAAAGACACGGCTATCGACGAGACCCGCCTGAAAGTCGCCGAAGCCATCATCAATTCCATGACTTCCGCCGAGCGCGACGACCATAATCTGATCGACGGCAAACGCCGCAAGCGCATCGCGCGCGGCAGCGGCACCACTGTTCAGGAAGTCAACGAAGTTCTCAAGCAGTACAACGAAATGCGCCGCATGATGAAAATGTACGGCAACACCATGAAGGGCAAAATGCGCGGCCTCGGCAAGCTCCGCGGCGGCCTGAGCAACTAGCGTTGCGAAAACCACGTACACAAGGCCTTTAGGCAGGCCCCTGTTTTCCGCGCTTTGGGAATTTCGCTGCTTACGCTATAATCGAGCTGCAATTTTGGAGGATATAACGAAGTGTTGATGATCCGATTGTCCCGCATTGGAAAAAAGAAGCAGCCCGCCTATCGCGTGGTGGTGATCGAGAAGACGCGCCCGCGCGACGGCCGTTTCGTTGAAATCGTGGGGACATACGATCCTCTGAAGAATCCTGCGATCGTTAAGCTCGACGCCGAGCGCGTGAAATACTGGCTCGGTTGCGGCGCCCAGCCCAGCGACACCGTCCGCAGCTTCTTGCGTAACCAAAAAATCGCATAAAGCATCGTACTCTTCAGGGTCTTGAACTTCAGCGCCAGATTTAAGCCTCAGCGGATTTTCCGCCCGGACCCAGCGAACGTCCGGAGGTTTCTCATGATGAAGGAACTTGTCGAGCAAATTGCTAAAGCTCTTGTCGATCATCCCGAACAGGTGGCTGTGAACTCCATCGAAGGCGAGCAAGTCACCGTCCTCGAATTGCGTGTCGCACCGGATGACCTGGGGAAAGTGATCGGGCGGCAGGGCCGCACCGCCAAATCCATCCGCACGCTGCTGGGCGCGGCTGGAATGAAATTGAAGAAGCGATTCACTCTGGAAATTCTGGAATAGCGTGGCGGACTCCCCGGCCAGTCGCGTCACACTCGCCCGAATTCTGCGTGCTCGCGGACGTCGCGGCGAAGTTGCGGCGGAAATTCTCACTGATTTTCCCGAGCGGCTCACGCAGCTCACTTACGCGGAATTGTGGGACGGAAAGAATCCTCCGCGGCGCGGCGCGATTCGCGAATGCTGGCTGCATAACGGGCAGGCGATTTTTCTTTTTGAAGGCTCGGATTCCATCTCCGACGCGGAACGCTTCGTCGGCCTCCAAATTCAAATTCCGCTTTCCGAGCGCGTGGTTCTGACGGCAGGCAGCTACTTCGTCACGGATTTGATTGGCTGTGAAGTTTTTCAAGCCAACATGAGCAGTGCGCCGGAAAAACTGGGAGACGTTCGCGACGTGCAATCCACGGGTGAAGCGGTCGCGGGCACGCCGGTCCTCGTCGTCGCCACGCCTCACGGCGAATTGCTGATTCCCCTCGCCACGGAAATCTGCACGCGCATCGACACCGCTGTGCGCCGCATCGAAGTCGTCCTCCCCGAAGGCCTCCGCGACCTGAATCAAACGTAGAAACCGCGCGGACGGAAACGCGACTAAGGTAAGATTCCATTGCGATGCGTTTCGATCTGATTACGATTTTCCCGGAGTTTTTTCACGGGCCGCTGGATTACGGAATTGTGCGGCGGGCGCGCGAAGCGAAACTGATCGACATCGCGATTCACGATCTGCGAACGTTCACGCACGACCGTCACCGTACAGTGGACGACCGGCCGTTCGGCGGCGGCGAAGGAATGGTGCTCAAGCCCGAGCCGCTCTTTGACGCGGTCGAGTCGTTGGTCGGCCCGGTGAAGGAAGCGCCAACGCGCGGAGCTCCAGCGAAAACTGCAATCATCCTACTGTCTGCGTCTGGCAAACTCTTTCGGCAAGAGATGGTGCGAAGATTTTCGCAACTCGAACGCGTGATTTTGATTTGCGGGCGTTACGAAGGCGTCGATGAACGTGTGGCCGAGCATCTCGTCACCGATGAAATTTCCGTTGGCGATTTTGTGCTCTCCGGCGGCGAATTGCCTGCGGCGATGGTGCTCGACGCGGTGACGCGGTTGATTCCCGGCGCGCTTGGCAACGAAGATTCCGCTGAAAACGAATCCTTTTCCGCCATTCACGACAAACAAGGAACCAGCGAGCAAATCCCTTACATGCCGGAAGCGACTGAGACGCGGATCGCGGCACATGAACCAGCGAACCGCGGCATTCTCGATTATCCTCATTACACACGGCCCCAGAATTTCCGCGGTTGGGAAGTTCCCGAAATCCTCATGAGCGGAAATCACGAACAAATCCGACAGTGGCGCCATCGCCAAGCGCTCGAAAAAACGCGCCGCAATCGTCCCGATTTACTCGCGGATGAAAATCCGCGAGGCGACACAGCGAAATAGATTTCGCTCTTTTGTTATTCTTATCGCCGACCGGGCTCGTGCATTCGTGGCGTTGTGCTGGCGCGCGGACGTTTGATACGCTCGGTCGCGAGGAAAATCCCGAATGGCGATTATTGATGTTCACAATCATTACTATCCGCCGGCGTATCTGGATGCGCTGCGCGCGGGTTCGAGCGTGGTGAAAGTTGATTTCGACGCGGAGGGCAATCCGCGGCTGCATTATCCCGGCGATTACAACGTCGCGGTGCGCGGGCATCGCGACATCGATTTTCGCGAAGGCGAACTCGCAAAATACGGCATCGACATGCAGGTGATTTCGCTGACGACTCCCGGGACGCACGTGGAATCGCCCGCAAACGCCGTGAAACTTGCGACGCTGGTGAACGACGCGTTCGCGGAGGTGGTGCGCACGAAGCGCGGAAAATTCGTGGCGCTGGCGACGCTGCCGCTGAATGATCCAGCCGCGTCGGTGAAGGAATTCGAGCGCGCGTGCCGCCAGCTTAAATTTCGCGGCGCGATGCTCTTCAGCAACGTCAACGGCGTGGCGCTTTCCGACGAGCGTTTCTGGCCGCTGTACGAAGCGCGCGAACGATTTGGACGCGATTCTGCACATTCATCCCACGGCTCCCGTGGGCGTGGAGGCGATGACGGATTACTGGCTGATGCCGCTGGTGGGATTTCTGTTCGACACGACACTCGCGGCCGAAAAACTCGTCTTCAGCGGCGTCGCGGAACGCTTTCCGCGCATTCGCTGGGTGCTGAGCCATCTGGGCGGCGCGATTCCGTATATCGCGGAACGCGCGGACCGCGGCTTTCGCGCGTTCAAGGAATGTCGCGTGAATATTTCGCGGCCGCCGAGCGAATATCTGAAGCAATTTTATTACGACACGGTGAATTTCGATCCGCTCGCGCTGAAGCTGGCCGTGGATTTCGCGGGTGTCGAGCACATTCTGGCGGGCAGCGATTATCCGCACCAGATTGGCAGCATCCCGGAAATGCTAGAGTCGCTGCGCAGCCTGCCGATTCCCGCCGCGGACAAAGATAGAATCCTCGGCGGAAACGCGGCGCGGTTGCTGAAGTTGTGACTCGCCGGTGGCGTTCGCGGTTGGGTAGTGACTCAGATTGACGTAGTAGGCTACCTTCCGATTATCTGACTTATCAGGCATTTGGTGCTAGAATCCCTTCGAGATTAAAACAGCATGAGGGTAGGCGGCGGGATTCTACTTTGCTTCTTAGGCGTCGGTTCGGTCTTTTATGCTGGGCAAAGCAGCTACAGGCCACCGTTCCGCACACTGTCCCTGAGCCAAAGGGCTCATATCCTTGATGGGCAGTTCACAATCCAAAAGGATGTAAATCAACTTCCCTCAAGCCTGAAACTCCAATTTGCACGCCTCGCCGGAGAAAAGAACTTCAAGATGGCAAATCCGGGTGAGGAGTACCAATCAACGGACGTAATCACGCGACCGGGATTGCCACGACGACGCCTATTGTTCGCGGGCATGTCGAATGACAAGATTTTCGTTCTCTACGAGGAAGGCGGATATAGCCACAGTTATCACGTTGCAGTGTTTCACCTTGACCCCAAAAGAAAAATTGCGTTTCTCTGGATGGGTACGGGCACACGTGGCGCAACTAGCCTAAAGCAACTGCGGGTGATGGTCACTGCTGGGGACTTCGCCGACGATAGAGCATATTACTGGTGACCGCATAGGCTCTATGATCTCCTGGTAAACGCGATAACCGGAAAACTGAGTCACTACCCGCGATTGCTTCCACTGGTAAAATTGGGGCGATTTTCGCTATAGTTGGGGATTGCACTGATAGAGCTGGCCCCACCTGAGCGGGTCTGCCGGGAAAAATTGAGATGAATCGCGCGATTGATAAGGTGCAGGAGTCCCAAGTTCGCACGGATTTGCCGGCGTTCCGGCCGGGGGATACAATTCGCGTGCACGTGAAGCTGCGCGAAGGCGAGGCGGGAAAAGAAAAAGAGCGCATCCAGCCGTTCGAAGGCGTGGTGATCAAGCGGCGCGGGCATACAGCGGGCGCGAGCTTCACGGTGAGGCGCGTCAGCTTCGGGATTGGAGTGGAGCGCATTTTCCCGCTGCATTCGCCGATGATTTCGTCGATCGATATTGTGCAGCAGGGCGACGTGCGGCGCGCGAAACTTTATTATTTGCGCGGACTGACAGGAAAATCGGCGCGCATCAAGCGCGTGGAGCGCGAGCGCCCGGGCAAGACCGCCGAAGCAAAGAGCGAAGAATAGATTTTCAACTCCTGGCAAATCACCCAAAGTTTTTTCGAAGGCCGCGACGAACGCGGCCTTTACTTTTTTCTGCTTAGCAGTTTGGTGAAAAAGTGCGCTTGATTCCATCTCCGCCCTTGCGAAAAAGCCGCAGTTTACAAAAGCCCAAAGAAAATGCAGATTCCTCCTCGCGGTTGCTCGTCGGAATGACAACGAGTAGAGTTTTTCCACAGGCTGCTAGTGACTCCGCAGAAATAAAATCCGCCACAACGTATGTGGTAGAATCGCGCGCGATGGGGCGGCTCTGCTCTTCGCGATACGAACGGCTGGCGCGTCAGCAAGGATGGATGCGCATCTGCGGCATCGACGAAGTGGGGCGCGGCTCGTTGTTTGGTCCCGTGGTCGCCGCCGCAGTCGTGTTAAATCCGCGACGCCGCATCGTGGGGCTCGACGATTCGAAGAAACTGACGCACGATCGCCGCGAAGAACTGGCGCAGCGCATCCGCGAGCACGCGCTGGCGTGGGCGGTGGCGGAAATCGACGCGAGCCGCATCGATGCATGGAATATTTATCAAGCCAGCCGCCAGGCAATGCTCGCCGCCGTCGAAAATATCCGTCCCGCCGCGGATTATCTGCTGATTGATGCGATGGAGCTGCCGCTCCCCATCGAGCAGAAGTCCCTGATTCATGGCGACGCGCGCTCGATTTCGATTGCCGCGGCGTCGATTTTGGCAAAGGTGGAGCGCGATCATCTGATGGACGACTTCGATCAACTCTATCCGCAGTACGGCCTGGCGCAAAATCGCGGCTACAGCACGCCGGATCACTTGGAAGCGCTGAAGCGTTATGGGCCGACGCCGCTGCACCGCTATTCGTATGCGCCGGTGCGCGAATCGATGTGCTGGGCCGTGAATGCAACGCAAGAAGCCCTTCCGCTGACGACCGTCGCCGCCAGCTCGGCAGCTGTACCTCCGGAATTGCCTCTCGCCGCGCGCGATTGACTCTGCGCTTACCTCTCGCGCGCCGACATACGAGCAGAACTGCGCTAGAGGTGCTTACCGTGTCACTCGGGTGTTATCGAGTTCCTACACGTATGCCCAGCAGCGCGTTGACCCTTGTTTTTCGCGTGTGCTACCGTAGCCTAGCTCGGGGAAACTCGCACTAAAACGCCCGTATCGTGGGCGTCCGCTACAGGCACGCGGCTTGGGGGCATCGAAACACGCATGGCCATGAATAAAGCCAAAGTCATGGAATCGGCGCTGAAATCGCTGAATCAGGGCAAAGTCGCCCAGGCGATTCAGGAATATCAGACGATTCTGCGCGGTGATCCGAACGATCAGGTTGTGCTAATGACCGTTGGGGATCTCTTCGTGCGACAGAACAGCATGCCGCAGGCCGTGGAATATTTCGAACGCCTCGCGCAGCTTTATCTCAATGACGGCTTCAACAGCAAGGCCATCGCGATCTACAAGAAGATTTCGAAGCTGGCTCCGAACGAAACTCAGCCGCTCGAAAAGCTCGCGAATCTTTACGTGCAGCAGGGGATTCTGAGCGAGGCGCGTCCGATCTTTTTGCAGCTTGCGGAAGCGCATCTTAAAGCCAACCAAACAGCGAAGGCCGTGGATGTTCTGCGCCGCTTGCTCGAAGTCGAGCCCGATAATCCGCGCGTGCAGCGACGGCTGGCCGAGTTGTACCTGGCCATGGGGCAGAAAAAGAAGCGGCGAACACGTATCTGCATTTCGCGCGGTATCTGCACGAACACGGTGACGCCGGCGAAGCGCAGAAAACGATCGATGCGGCGCTCGCCGCCGAGCCTGGCAATTCCGCGGCGCTGCTGCTGAAGGCCCGCATGCTAGGTATAGCGGGCGACACCGACGGAGCGCTGAAAACGCTCGCCGCCCTGCCGGATGCGGACTCGAATTCGGAAATTCTCGGATTGCAAATCGATATTTGCCTGAAGGGCGGAAAAAACGAGCGTGCTGTCGAAGTCGTCCAGCACGCTGCGTTGCAGGGCGCGGAGAAATATGTGCTGGTATTGCGCGTTGCCAGCGCCCTGATCGAAGCGGACGATCCGGATGCCGCGCTTCACCTCATTGACGGCATTCGTGAATCGGCGATCGCCTCCGGAAACCAAGAACATTTGGCGAAGGTGCTCACCGCCCTTGCGGAGCGGCTGAAGGGGCGCATCGAGCCTCTGGAATGGCTCGTCGATCTTTACCAGCGCATGGGCGACAACAACCTTTCGGAAGCACAATCGCAACTCGCCGACGCTTACACGAATGCCGGACAGTCTGAACGCGCGGAAGCGACGCTGAACGATCTGCTCGAACGCGAACCAGACAATGAGCTCGCGCGGCAGCGTCTTGGCCAGGTTCGTAAGAAACTCGGTCATGTTTCGAGCGCGCCTGCCGATCTCGAAGAGGCTTTTCCGCAAGAGCCTGCGCCCGCCGCTCTGCTCGGCACGCCTACACCGACGCCCGTGACACCGGCCAATGATCTCGGGCTGGATGATGAAACCCAACGCTTCGTTACTCAAGCTCTGACCGACGTAGATTTGTTCTCGAGCTATGGGCTCACGCAAAAAGCCATTCAGTTGCTGGATAATATTCTGCAGCGTGTACCGGGCCACGCCCCAACGCTTGAGCGGCTGCTTGATTTGAACCTCGGAGCGGGCGATGACCGGCGAACTGCTGAACTTGCCGCGCAGCTCGAACAGATTTATACGCAACGCGGCGATACCACAAATGCGGAACGTTTCACCGAGCTCCGCCGGCGCTTTCAGCGCGCCTCGGGAGCGACCGACGCAGAGCTTACAGCCGCGCAGCCTGCGGCGCGCCCCCCGGCCGGACCATCTGGGCCCGCCGAATTTTCTGTTCCCGTGACGCCAGCCCCGCCGGAAGTTCCTGCCCCGGAATCCACACCGGTGGCGGCGCACGCCGAGGCTGCTGTGACCACTCCACCGAGCGATCACGAAATCGACCTTTCGGACGAATGGGCTAACCTGACTGCGTCGGAGGAATCTGAAGCAGCTTCCCATTCCCACACAGCTCCGCCTGTTCCTGCTGCTGAAGTGCCTTTCCCCGCCGCAGCGGCGGAGACTGAAGCGGCGGAATTCGACCTCGAGTTGGTTTCTGAAGCGGCTGCCGCTAATAACGAAGCGAGCACCACGGAAGGTTTTCTCGATCAACTCGTCGCGGAAGTGGAGGGCTTGGAAACTTCTCCTGCGGAAGCGCCTGCGAGGGCGGAGGCGAAGTTGGAACATGGCAGTGAACCAGTTCCTGCAACCGAAATCGAAGTGGTTGCGGACGGTGGCAAAAATGAGTTGAGTGAAGTTTTTCAGGAATTCCGCGCCGAGCTCGGCGAAATGGGCGAGAAGGATCAGGACGAAGATCTCGAGACGCATTACAACCTCGGCATTGCATATCGCGAGATGGGGTTGCTCGATGAGGCCATTGGTGAATTCCAAAGAGTCGCGAAAGCCATTCAGGAAGGCCAGCCCTTCCGTTACTCGATGCAATGCGCGACGCTGCTTGGCTTGGTTTTTATGGAGAAGCAGGAGCCCAAAATTGCGGCGTTGTGGTATCAACGCGCGCTCGAGCTTCCTGGACTTGATCCGGAAACAATTCTGGCTTTGCGGTATGATTTGGGCTTGGCGGAAGAGCAAGCAGGCAATAGAGGCGCGGCGCTTGACAGTTTCCAGAAGGTCTACGCAATGAACATCGACTATCGCGATGTGGCAGAGCGCATCGCGACACTGCAAAAACACTGATCCCCATTGGCTAATCGTCTCCTACGCGTGCTTCTGCAGCTTCTGTGGCTCGAAATGGGCCTCTTGATAATCCTGATCCCATGGTCGAACTTCTGGGACGCGAATTATTTTCTCAATCGCTATCCGTTGCTGATACCGGTCTTGCTCAATCCTTACGTTCGGGGCGCGATTTCCGGACTTGGTGTGATTGACGCCGTGCTTGCTGTGGATTCTTTCCGGCGCAAAAAAAAGACGGTTACAGCGAGCCATTAGCGTCGCCGCCACACACACATGCTTCTCTGTTACGTCACGGACCGCCGTTTACTGGGCCGCGAATTGCCTTCAGGCGCTGCTTCCACCCACAATTTGCTCAAGCAAATCGAGCGCGCTGCGACCGCCGGAATTGATTGGGTCCAGATTCGCGAAAAGAATTTGACCGCGCACGAATTGCTGGAGCTCACGCGTCGCGCCATCACCGTCATCAGCACCGCCGCAAATTCAAGGCCCCGGCCGAATGCACCGATGAGCGTCCCGACCCGCGTGCTCGTAAATGATCGGATTGACGTTGCCATCGCCGCTGGCGCAGCGGGAGTGCATCTTGGCGGCGGTTCGGTTCCGGTTGGCGAAGTTGGTCGATGGTGCCGCGCGGGGAACGCTCCACCGGATTTTCTGGTTGGTGCGTCATGTCACGGGCTTGACGAAATCATCGAGGCCAAGCGTGCCGGGGCGAATTATATTTTCTTCGGCCCCGTCTACGAGACGCCTTCCAAAATAAGTTTCGGCACGCCGCAGGGCATCGAGAGACTTGCCGAAGCCTGCCGGCGTGTTCGCATGCCCATACTGGCGATTGGCGGCATTAACGAAGAAAACGCCGGTGCGTGCTTGCGCGCCGGTGCGGCAGGCATTGCTGCAATTCGCCTGTTCCAGCAGCCGCCAAACGACGCGGCGCTCAGCAGGATCGTCTCGCGCCTGCGCGCGGGGCGACTCCATAAAGAACCGCGCAGAAATTAGTTACCACTCACGCGCCCAACCACTTTCCTACTGGCTCCCACCCTTCCACGTGATCGCAAATTACTTTGATCGTCCCGGTAATGGGGATCGCCAGCAGCAACCCCAGCGCGCCCCACAGCCATCCCCAGAATAGCAGCGCGACGGTGACTGACACGGCGTTCAAATGGACGCGGCGTCCAACGAACGAGGGAAGCAAATAATTCGCGGCCATCAAATGAAAAAATGCGAGCACGCCGCAAATTCCGAGGAACGGACTCACGCTGTGAAATTGCTTCAGGCCAATGATCACTGGCGGGATCCAGGCAAGGACCATGCCAAGATAGGGCACGAGGTTCAGCAGCCCGGATACGAGGCCGGTCAGAAACGAAAAATCCATTCCGATGGCCCAGAAAAAAGCCCAGCTTGCCACGACCAAAATCAAACCGACCAGCGCCGTTCCCACAACGTAACTTCGCAACATGTTGCTCACTTCTGCCAGCGCGATTTTCACTGGCGTCCGCCGTGATATGGGGAATAGTTCCATCGTCTCGTGCCAAATTTTGCGCTTCGCCACCAGCATGAAAAACACCAGAAAGGGCACAAATGTCGCCGCGAACAATACCGTGTAGAGAGAGCCGACGCGGCGCAGGAGCGCATCGCGGACGGGATGCGGTTCCGCTATGGTGATCGTGCGCGGTTCGCGGGGCTGCGGGGAAATTTCGTTGACGCGGGACTCGAGCAAATTCAGCCGCCGTTCGACGCCGCCGGTCACAGCGCGGAGAGGGGCGCGATACAGCGGCCAGTCCGCACCAAATTGGTCAACGCGGCTCACGAGTGAGGATCCAAGAAAAAAGATTAATGCGATCGCCAGGAGCAGTACCACAAGTGAGCCGAGCGCCCTCGGCAAGCGGAACAGTTCGAGCCACACCACCAGCGGATCGAGAAAATATGCCAGAAGAATCGCTACGAGCAGCGTCACCACGACGCTTGATGCCAAGTAGCAGAACGCGATCACAATGCCCGCGGCGATGATTCGTGCGCTAACCGCGGCGGTGCGCACAGGTTGCTCTTCGCGAATCACTACAGGAATGGTGTCGGGCATTTCCGTGAAGATACCATAGACAGCCGCATCGTTGGCGGCGTTTGCGCCTATACGTGCTTTGCCATGCGCACAATGGGAAGCGAGAGGCCGTCCGCCAGCGGGACCTCGATGCGTTCTAATTCAACGTAACCTTTAGCGCGGTAAAAGGGAACGCCCGTCAGCGTCGCGCCCATTTCGAAGCCGGCGAATCCCGCAAGTCTCGCCGCGGATTCGCAAGTTTCGAGGATCATGCTGCCGATGCCGCGCCGCGCCCATGCCGGATGGATGAAGAATGCGCGGATCTTTGCGGCGTCGCGGGCCGGATCGAGAAGCGCATCTTCCCGCCTGGTCCAGCGATCGCCACCATAGAGCGTCTTGCGTTTGCTCCAGCCGCCGCAGCCGGCGATGACTAGATCGTTTTCTTCGGCAGATTTGGCTTCCGCAACGAGATATGTTCCGTCGGCGATCAACTGGCTATCCACGCCGTAAACCGTTTTGAGCGCGAGTTCAATTTGAGCCGGCGTGTAGTCTCGCGCTTGCAATCCGCGCACAGAGGCGTCGATCAATTCGCGCAGGGTGGGAATGTCCGCGGGAACTGCCTGGCGAATTTGAATATTCATTGGCGTGGAAAACGACTATTCAGTCGTGCGCTTTGGTTTCGATTTCATTGCGCAGCGCGGCAATGAATTGGCCGAGGGGTTGCGGTCCGAGGTCGCCTTTGGAGCGATGGCGCACGGAGACGGCGCCGGATTCCGCTTCTTTGCCACCTACAATCAGCATATATGGAATTTTTTGAAGCTGCGCGTCGCGGATTTTCGCCTGAAGTTTTTCATTGCGGTCGTCGACATGAACGCGAACGCCCGTGGCGCGCAATTTCGCTTCAACGGATTTCGCGTACTCCGAAAATTTCTCGCTGAGCGGCAAAATGCTCGCCTGCACTGGCGCAAGCCACACTGGAAAGGCGCCCGCGTAATGCTCGATGAGAATTCCGAAGAAACGTTCGACCGAGCCGAGCAGCGCACGATGAACCATCAGCGGCTGGTGGCGCGCGCCATCTTCGCCAACATATTCGAGGGCAAAGCGCGCGGGTAAATTGAAATCGAATTGCACCGTGGTCAGTTGCCACGGACGGCCAATCGCGTCGATTAATTTCACGTCGATCTTTGGACCGTAAAACGCGGCTTCGCCTTCAATGCGCTTGTACGGAATCTTCATGCGCTGGAGCGTATCCGAGAGCGCGGCAGTCGCGCGGTTCCAATCCTCCGCTTTGCCGGCGTAATTTTCGGGATGCGCAGCGTCCCATTCGGAAAGCTCGACTTCGTAACGATCAAAGCCAAAGGTCTTCATCACGGCAAATGCAAAATCCAGGCAGCCCGCAACCTCTGATTCGATTTGATCCGGCCGACAGAAAATGTGCGAGTCGTCCTGCGTGAAGCCACGCACACGCAGCAAGCCGTGTAAAACGCCGGAACGCTCATAACGATAAACCGTGCCCAGTTCGGCATAGCGCAGGGGTAAATCGCGATAGCTGCGCAAATGCGACTTGTAAATCAAGATGTGGCCGGGGCAGTTCATCGGCTTGATCTGGTAATCGGCTTTCTCGATTTCGATCGGACTGAACATGCTCTGCTGATAAAAACCGGTGTGCCCGCTGGTTTTCCATAGGTCGAGGCGCATCACGTGCGGGGTGAAAACTAAATCGTAGCCGCGGCGCAGCAGTTCCACGCGCAGCCAGTCCTCGACGATCGTGCGGATAAGACCGCCTTTGGGATGCCAGAAAATCAGCCCGGGTCCGGCTTCGTCCTGAATGCTGAAAAGGTCGAGCTCCTGCCCGAGCTTGCGATGGTCACGGCGCTTGGCTTCTTCCAGCTTGTGCAGATATTCGTCGAGTTCGGCCTGGGTGTAAAAACAAGCGGCGTAAATCCGCTGCATCTGCGGATTGCCTTCATGGCCTTTCCAGTACGCGCCCGCGACGTTCATCAATTTGAACGCCTTGATGCGTCCGGTGGATGGAATGTGCGGGCCTTTGCAGAAATCAATGAATTTTCCCGTGGTGTAAAACGACACGGTGGGCTCGACGGCTTTTTCCTCAATTAGCTCGCATTTGAATTCCTGCTGCGAGTCGCGGTAAAACTTTAACGCCTCCGGCTTAGGCAGCAGTTTGCGCTCGTTTGGAATATTCTGGGAAGCGAGCTCGCGCATTTTTTTCTCGATGCGTTCGAGGTCTTCGGGCGTGAACGGCTCGTTGCGGACAAAATCGTAGAAGAAGCCGTTGTCGATGGGAGGGCCGATGCCCAATTTTACGTTGGGGAAAAGTTCGATGACCGCAGCGGCAAGTAGATGCGCGGCGGAATGGCGCAGCACCTGAATCGCCTCGGGATCTTTTGGAGTGAGAATCGCAAGCGAAGTATTTTGATCGAGCGGACGCGAAAGATCCCACAATTCGCCGCCAACGCGCGCAACGAGCGCTTCCTTTTCGAGTCGAGGTGAAATCTGGCGCGCGATCTCCGCGGGAGTTGTTCCTCCCGCGACTTCGCGCTTCGCCCCGTCTGGCAGCGTGATTTGTATGGTGCCCATTGTCATTTCTGAAAGCGCCAACGCGCTCTCGCTTATCTGCCCAGTTGCTGGGAACAGCTAGCTTACTGGCCGCCGCAAGGACGGTCAAGGCCACGACCTGCAGCGAATCGGCGAGAGCGATTTGCGTTCAGAATTTGGTTTCGTCGGCGGAGGTGTCGTGGCGCTTGGGCGTGCTGCCGCTCGGGAAGTCGGCGAAGAGAACTTCCTGCCCTTCAATCAGCGGGAAGCCTTTCGAAGATGTCATGACCTTCGCGAGGGCCTGGTAAAAATAGAAATTCTGCTCGCCAGCCTGCAAATCCTGGATGGAGTCCCACAACGACATCACGCGTACGTCGGCGGTGGATGCGGAAGCGTCTGCACGAAGAACTATGAGCGCGCGAAACCCGCGCTGTTGATGCGCGTGAGGAACGGCATCCCGGAGAGCGGCGAGGAACGAATCGAGTTTGTCCGGCACAATGTGGAACTGCGTTACGCGAGCATACATGGCGCCTCCTCGAATGCCTGGCCGGAGGTAAGTAGGCCAAGCGTAACCTTAATTGAGTGTCGCAGTAAAGCGCCTCTCCAACTTGTATCAGCGGATTGTCGTTTTCGCCGCCGAACCCGAGACGGAGCTTGTCCGCACCCGCCAACGCACCTAATTTGGGGAGTCAGGGGCAAACCACCGTGTGGACTTATCTCGCTGGACCGATTCTCGCGTTTTTGCCGGCGCGCTTGCGAGCCGCATATTTTGGTGGCATTCGGGTGAATTGGTCGCGGGCGACGGTCTTTTCGGGAATCATTGAGTCCTTTCTGGCCTTGGTAGCGCTGATCGTGTGGTATTCAATCTTTGTCACACGAGCTGGCCCGGCCATTGGTGCGTATATTCCATGGCCCTATGCGGGCCCCATGGGACTTTTGTCCATGTACATGCACCCGCTGACATGGCTGATTTGCTACTTCGGCGTGGAAGGCACGGTGCGTACGATGAGCGGTTTGGCGACGCACGAGGTCCCTGGGACGCTGCCGTTGGTGCTCCTCGATCGTGCTATTCGGTATGCGAAGACGGGTGAATGGCGCCTAAAGCCAAGGCTTGTGGAAGACGAAGTGACACGCGGCGAGGGAAATTGGGATTTGAAAATTGCGTCTCGCAATCCGAAGGCACACTGGAAATATCCACTGACGATTCGCTACCAGGACGAGTTCTTTCGGGTGCTAGGCGAAGAGCGCGTTGCAGTGGGCGGGCGTCCGCACATATATTTGCTACGGCGTTTACCGTCGAATGAAATCATTCGAGGGCTGGAAGACTACGACCCGCACGCCGCTTTCGTTGAAGACAGCCCTCCAGGTTTCTTTGCGACGGTGTGCGGAGAAATGCGCAAGAAATTCGCGAAGTAAATCCGGGAGAATCATCCACAGTCAACCCGTGTGAAAGATCCGCGCAGCTTGGCACGGCTTAGGGATCGCCCGCGAAAGTGTTGCAACAGTGAGCCAAGTCGTCTTGCGCAATGGCGAGCGCCTGGTCGGGGGATCCGATCAGGCGATAGTGGTCGAGCAACGTCACTTCATGCAAAGTGAACATGAAGAGAAACTTCCGGCCGGAAATATCGTATTGATAGAGGGAGGGCTCCCAGATGTTAGGCGCTACGGGCACTTGTTCCATAATGAAATGGCCGCCACGATAGACCTTGCCGAGAATACCGGCACCGATCGAGATGTCGCGGACGATGCTGGCATCGGCGCGAACGAGTTGGCCGGCTGATGCGTCTACCCAGATTGTGGCGCGAGCGTGAGCGAGCCAGTCGGTGGAATCGCCGCGGGGTTGATACGCTGGATTGGGATTAAGCTGTATTTTGTCAAGAACGCGGCCGTCGTGGACTTCGCGGCCCATCCAGGTGAGCACATAGGCGCTCGAAACGCTGTTAATGAGGCGTTCGCGATCTTTCAGCTTCTTTTTTTGCTTGGCGACGACGGCAAGTTCACGCGGGTCATCGGGATGAATGGCGACTTGGAGAACGCGCTCCCAATCGCGTAGCTGGCGCTGATATTCGGCGGCCGACACGGGACGACTGTTTTCTTTGATGAGAAGTTTTAAATTGCCACTTCCTGTGGGGACGACGCGGAAAAGCTTGTCTTCCGTAATACGGCCGCTGGAACTGTTGCGCTCGACGTGGTGCTCCAAGCGCTCAAAGGTGTCCAGCGCCGAGTCGTTGCGGTGCTGGTTGGCGATCACGCGCGCGAGGAGATCATGAATCTGCGCGGGCGAAAGGGGCGTTTGACCGGGGGTCGCTGTCGATTGTTCAGGCCCTTGTTGCGGCGCGGCCAGCGAAGAGAAAGAGGCGGCTGCCACAATGGCTACCACGCATCCAAATTGGAGCAGGCGCTTCATCGAAAACGAATATTCACTTCCCTTCGGAGAGTCCCATATAATGGCTTACAGGCGCGATTGTTCGTACTCGTTTCATCGTCTTGCCCCTTTTCGTATTGTAGCGATATTTCCTTTCGCTATGCTCCGGGACCTGGGGGACGAGTATCGAGAGCGTCATCCTGGCCATTAATCGTGTCTCATAGAGAACTTTTATCCCCCAGGAAACGTCTATATTAATTAGATGCCAAAGCAGCCCAAATTAGGACTAGGTTTTCGACAAGCGAGCGTCACGCTGCGCGAAGCATCGTGGCTTGCGTTCGATACCTTGCGTGCGCATAAGCTGCGCAGTTTTCTGACGCTGCTCGGGGTCATTCTGGCGGTAACGACGCTTGTCTCCGTGATGAGCGTGCTCAACGGGCTAAACCTTTACGTGGCCAACAAGATTGCCAACCTGGGCTCCAACGCATTCGTGATTGATCGCATCGGTATCGTGACGAATTTCGATGACTTTCTGAAAGCGGACAAACGGCCACCTTTGCGCATGGAGGATTATCATGCGCTGAAGGGTCACCTGCAATATTCGAAAGAAGTGGCGGCAGAAGAAAATACCGTCGCGGACGTTCATCAGGGCGAGCACCTGATGGAAGACGTACAAGTGATCGGAGCGACGCCGGAGTTCGCCGAAGTGCGGGATTTCGATATTGCCTCCGGGCGCTTTTTCACATATGCCGACGAAGATCATCGCACGCCAATTTGTTTTATCGGCAACGATGTGGTGGTGAAATTATTTCCGGGAGTCGATCCGATTGGAAAGGAACTGCGGGTGGGAGCGCAGCAGTGCGAAGTGATAGGCACGGCGAAATCACTGGGGACGATCCTGGGCCAGTCGCGAGATAACTTTGTGATGTTGCCACTGACGACGTACCGCACTGTGTGGACGGCGGCGGATGATTCGATCACGATGTTCATCGAAGCCATCAGCACAGAAGCGATGCCCGAGGCGGAGGATGAAGTGCGCGTGCTGTTGAGATCACGACGCCATGTACCGTACCGGGCCGACGACGATTTCGGAATCATTGAACCTTCGTCCATCACCGGCTTGTGGGAGAAATTGACGGGGAATTTGTTCGGCATCGCGATATGGCTGACAAGTGTATTTTTGGTCGTTGGCGGCATCGTAATTATGAACATCATGCTGGCGAGCGTTACCGAGCGGACGAGGGAAATCGGTTTGCGAAAATCGCTGGGAGCGCGGCGGCGGCACATCGTGCTGCAATTCCTAATGGAATCGTCCATTTTGTCGGGCATTGGCGGGCTGGCGGGCGTGTTGCTGGCGGTCGCGATCGCCATGCTGGTGCGGGCGCTATCACCGCTACCGATCTCAACTCCGATTCATGCGGTAGTAATTGCGCTGTTGCTTTCGACGGGAGTGGGGCTTTTTTTCGGGATCTACCCGGCAATGCGCGCGTCGCGGCTGGACCCGATCGAAGCGTTGCGGGCCGAAACGTAGAGGTGTGCGATGAAACAAGATATCCGCGAAAATCTTGCACTGGCTTTCGACACACTGCGCACGCATAAAGCACGCAGCTCGCTGGCGGTGCTAGGTGTGGTGATCGGCGTAGGCGTGATCATCATTGTCGCTTCGCTGATCACCGGATTTAAGGCGACAATCGCCGCGACGATTGAAGGCTATGGCGCCGACACGGCTTACGTGGATCGCTTCGACCAGGGGCCGCACGTCGGGCGCGTGCCAAAGCAGGAGCGTGAACGGCCGCCGCTTTCCCTGGCCGATGGCGAAGCGATTTTGGCCTCGTGTCCCGCCGTGAAGCAGATCGCCATTTCGACTTTCAATTGGCATCAGATCCACAGCATTCGCTATCAAAAAAATCAGGTTCAGGATATGGAATTCCGCGGAACATTTCCGGCATACATGGAAGTTTATGGAAACGCACAGTTGAAGGCAGGGCGTTTCTTCACGGACTCGGAGAACGAGCATCACGAAAAGGTTGTGGTGCTGGGAGAAAATATCGCGACAGCGCTGTTTCCGACGGCGGTCGACGCGTTGAATAGAACCGTGGTAATCGATGGTTCGGATTTTCTGGTGATCGGCGTCTTCGAAAAACCCCCCGGGGGATTTGGCATGCAGGACGAAGACCGGCGCGTGACCATTCCCTACAACACCTTCATGAAGATGTTTCCATCGACCCGCGACAATGGCTACCGCTTCCTGGCCTACCACGGGAAGCTCGACGAAGCGGTGGACGAAGCGCGCGAAGTGTTGCGACGCCGGCGAAAAGTAGCCTATGCAGCGCCGGACAACTTTTCCATCACCACGCAAGTGCAAGAGGAAGAGCAGTTCAATCAAATCATCGGCGGCGTGGCGCTGGTGCTGATCGTGCTCAGCTCGATTGGGCTTCTGATTGGCGGCGTGGGCGTGATGAACATCATGCTCGTAAGCGTGACGGAACGGACGCGTGAAATCGGCGTGCGAAAAGCCATCGGCGCGCGCAGCCGCGACATTATCTGGCAATTCCTCTTTGAGGCCATGACGCTCACGGGCTCCGGTGGCATTCTCGGCGTGCTGTTTTTCAGCGCGCTTTCAATGCTGATACCGCACGTCACGTCGATGAAAGCCGCGGTTCCCTTGTGGGCTGTGCTGGTTGGGATCGGCGTATCAGTGGGAGTCGGGCTGGTCTTCGGCGTATGGCCTGCAGTGAAGGCGGCGAAGCTCGACCCCATCGAAGCCCTGCGCTACGAGTAGCGTGCGGGATCCAACCACGGTTTAATCAGTTGGCGGCACGAGGCGGCGCGCCGGCGTGGAGTGCCACGAGCTGCGGGTCTTCTAGCATGTCCTGCGGAAATTTCTTTACATATTCATCAACGGCGTGGCACCAGACGCGATGCAGGAAGGCATAACCGAAGGCGTGCATCTCGTTTCTCGCTTCGGGCTCAGTCCAGCCCTCATTCGCCATGCGATAAACGGCGATCATCGCGCCGGTGCGATCAATGCCGCCATAGCAGTGGACAAAAATCTTCTTGCCAGCATTCTCTTTTAAGATTTGAAGGAAATTCGCCGCAATGTTGTCGGACGGACTCCGGCAATCCCAGCTCAGCAGAATCAATTTCATATTATTCGCCGCAGCCTCATGCCTCTCCTGATTCAGATTCAAGCCGCGAAAATCGACAATCACATCGATTCCCATTTGAGCGAGGCTTTTAAAGCCTTTATCGGACGGCTGCGCTCCACGATAAAGAGTTGGCGTCACCTCGCCGAAATTCGGCACACCCGCGAGCGAGACTCTCTTAGCTGGCGCGTGAGCGATTGTAGAGTGCTTCGCTTTGGATTGTGCTTGTAGTGGCAGCCCGCAAGCGCAAAGAAAGAAAATGGCAATCGTTATGCGCCGGATTTGGCGGATTTGTCGCGAGATACGCATGGAGATTTGATGCAGCTAAGACTAGCCGGGACAGCCGGAAGAAGCAAATGGTAGAAACCAGGAAGTTCCGTTCGAGTCCCATTTTGGACTTTAACCACTATCTGTAGACAAGTTGGACACGGGGACCCAAAGATTTTGTGGTAGCGTTGCGCTTTCTGCTTGACACTTTTTCCACAACCCGGTAATACTGCGTTCCCAGATTCGGGGGAGTGTGGTACGGGCCGTGAGCGGGGAGAACGGAAGAACCCACGGCGTCGACCCGGGTTAAAAGCCGAAGAAATCTAAGGGCCATCCGCCCGACCGTAAATTGCAGTGTAAAGTGCGGGAGGAGCGAAGCTTTTTCTTTTTTCGGTTTTTAGGCAGCGTGGAAATCCATTGCCGCCCGGCTTGCGTTGACTGCTCCAAGAGCTAGAAGTCCACTCTCCACAATCGAGCGGCGGCTGCCTGCCCTTTCTAACCGTCGCGTAAGCCGGAGCTCCGGGATTGCGGTATAATTGTTGAATCCGCTGTCCCCACCCGGTAAATCCATCAGCGGCAGGACTGCCTGCGCGGAGGCGGAAAAAATTATGGCGGAAACGAAAATGGCATTGAGCGGTAATTTGGCGGGCAAAATGGACGTCGAGCAACAGGATCGCAAGACAATTCAGACCGGGCTGGAATTCCGGCGCAAATTCACGGATGGCAAGGTGGCTCCATTTGACGCGGTCGAATGGGAGCGGCGGACGGCGCAGATTGGGAACGAAAAGGGACAGGTAATTTTCCGCCAGGACAATATTGAAGTTCCGAAGTCGTGGTCGCAGACAGCGACGAACATCGTCGCGTCGAAATATTTTCACGGAAAGCCGAACACGCCGGAGCGTGAAGGCTCGGTGCGCCAATTAATTGGGCGCGTGGTGGATACGATTGTTCGCTGGGGCGAGCACGACGGATATTTCGCGTCGCCGGAATCGCGGGCGGCCTTTCGGGATGAGCTGACGCATTTGCTCGTCGAGCAGAAAATGGCTTTCAATTCGCCGGTGTGGTTCAACGTGGGCGTGCAGGCGAAGCCTCAGTGCTCGGCGTGCTTCATTAATTCCGTGCAGGACAGCATGGATTCAATCATGAACCTCGCAAAGACCGAGGGCATGCTCTTCAAGTGGGGCTCCGGAACAGGAACGAATTTCTCGACGCTGCGCGGGAGCAAGGAAACGCTTTCGGGAGGCGGAATCGCGTCCGGGCCAGTGAGTTTCATGAAGGGCTTCGACGCCTTCGCGGGCGTCATTAAGAGCGGCGGGAAAACGCGGCGCGCAGCCAAAATGGTGATCCTCAACGTTGACCATCCGGACATCGCGGAATTCATCGACTGCAAAATGAAGGAAGAGCGCAAAGCTCAGGTGTTGATCGAGCAGGGCTACAACTCCTCGATTGACGGTGAAGCGTATAGTTCCATCTTTTTCCAGAACGCCAACCACTCCGTCCGAGTCACCGATGAATTCATGCAAGCCGTGGAAGACGACCGCGACTGGTGGACGCGGAATGTAAACGATGGCCAGCCCGCTGAAAAATTTAGCGCGCGTGACCTGTTGCGCAGAATGTCCGAATCGGCATGGCAGTGCGGCGATCCGGGAATGCAATATGACACTACGGTGAACCGCTGGCACACCTGCAAAGGAACGGATAGGATTTACGCGTCCAATCCCTGCTCCGAATATATGTTCCTTGACGACACGGCGTGC
The DNA here is from genome assembly GCA_963757905.1 of uncultured Acidobacteriota bacterium. Classification (GTDB taxonomy): domain Bacteria; phylum Acidobacteriota; class Terriglobia; order Acidiferrales; family UBA7541; genus DAHUXN01. The sequence continues at coordinate 886,468 of CAVWSV010000007.1, forward strand.
AATCTGGCATCGCTCAATCTGCTGAAATTCCTGGGGGCGAATGGGCAGTTCGACGTCGAAGGCTTCCGGCATGCGGTTGACGTTACCATCACAGCGCAGGAAATTCTGGTTCCCAACGCGAGCTATCCAACGCCGAAAATCGAGCAGAATTCGCACGATTTTCGCCCGCTTGGCTTGGGCTACGCGAATCTGGGTGCGATGCTTCTTTCCCTCGGCGTGCCGTACGACTCCGATCAGGGCCGCGACATTTGCGGCGCTATCACAGCGCTGATGACCGGCGAAGCCTACGCGCAATCGGCGCGCATGGCTGAGAGAATGGGCCCATTTGCGCGTTATCCAGAGAATCGCGAGGCCATGCTGGACGTGATGCGCATGCATCGCGACTCGCTGCGGCCTATCAAGGAAGATAATGTCCAGCCGCAAATATTGCGCGCCGCGCGCGAAGCTTGGGATACAACGGTCGACCACGGCGGAAAATTCGGTTATCGCAATTCGCAAGTGTCCGTGCTCGCGCCGACCGGAACGATCGGCTTCATGATGGATTGCGACACGACGGGAATCGAGCCAGACCTGGCGTTGGTGAAGCACAAACGGCTTGTGGGGGGCGGAGTAATCAAGATCGTGAACAACACCGTACCCATGGCACTGATGCGCCTCGGGTATTCCGATGTGCAGGCGTCGCTGATTGTCGACTGGATCGACCAGCACGGAACCATCGAAGGCGCGCCGGACCTGAAGCCGGAGCATTTGCCGGTGTTCGATTGCTCGCTCGCGACAAACGGTGGGCGTTCGATCGCCTGGCGCGGGCATTTGAAGATGATGGCGGCGGCGCAGCCGTTCCTCTCCGGCGCGATTTCGAAGACCATCAACATGCCGGAAGAGTCGACGGTGGAAGACGTGATGCAGGCTTATGTTGAATCCTGGAAATTGGGATTGAAGGCCGTGGCTATTTATCGCGACAACTCGAAGCGTTCGCAACCGCTCTCCGCGGCGGGCGAAAAGAAAACGGGAACGGCGGAGCAGCCCGCAGCATCGGCAGCGGCTAAAGTGGAGACACCCGTGGGCGCCCAGCAGGAACTCTTCCGCTCGGAACGCAGAAAGCTCCCCAACGAGCGGAACTCCATCACGCACAAATTCTCGGTTGGCGGGCACGAGGGCTACCTCACAGTCGGAAAATATGACGATGGCACGCCGGGCGAGATTTTCATCAAGATGGCGAAAGAAGGCTCGACGCTCTCCGGAATCATGGACGGCTTCGCGCTTTCCGTTTCCATTGCGCTGCAATACGGCGTTCCGCTCCGTGCGATGATCGACAAATTCGTGAACGCGCGCTTTGAGCCTTCGGGGTTCACCGGAAATAAGGAAATTCCGTACGCCAAGTCGATCATCGACTACATCGGGCGCTGGCTGGGCGGGAAATTTATCTCGCGCGATTACTTGGTGCGGAACGGCGAAGCAGTAGACGAACCTGCAGCGGCGAAAGTTCCGGTTCCGCTTGCCGCGTCGAGCACCGTTGCGACCGCAGAAGAAAAGCCGCGACCTCGAGCGGCGATCGACGACGCGCCTTCCTGCTCCGAGTGCGGCATGCTGATGACTCCCAACGGAAGTTGCTACAAATGCGAGAACTGCGGCAGCACTTCGGGCTGTAGCTGAAAGTTTGCGGTAGGCAGGTCGCTAATCGCCCAAATTGAAGATCACAGTTATCGTGGTGTCCACTGAAACGGGTTTTCCGCTTAAGGCGTAGGGCGAATACCGCCACTGCCGAACTGCTGCGATAGCCGCACTCGCCAGCAAAGGGTTCCCTTGAATCAGTTGTAAGCTGCATACCTCCCCGTGCTGGCCGATTATCGCGTGTAAGAGTACCTTGCCCTGGACATGATCGATTTTTGCATCCTCGGGATAAATAGGCATCGCTTGGCCAAGCATTTTGATTTTTTTTGCCATCGCCTTTCCATCCACTTGAACCATACGAGTCGCCGGGACGCGGAGTTGAAAATTCCCAATATAGCGGAATGCTCCATCCACATAGGCGAAATACGACACGACGGCCCCCTGTGAGGACGAAGTCAACCGGATGTCGTAAAGCGGTTGTTCATTCGCCCGACTTATAAGCACCTGATACTCGGCTGCGGTCGCATCTGGGTTGCAGGAATCCGTGAAGACAATGGCGCGCGGTTGGCCAAAATGCTTCGAGTTCGTCTGATTGAGAACGTCCAGAAAGGCGAGAGGCATGTTCATGCGGGTGCGATGATAGGAATCAGCGAGTTGTCCGCCCATCTGGTCTCCGAACGTTGCTTTGAACCAGGCTCTGGCATTCGGCAGCACGAGCGACTGTACGTACGGTGCAAGCGCCTCCGCACCGCCGTTCTTTTTCTTCTGCAGCTTCATCATTTCCCTCATCAAATCTTCCAAGCCCTTTGGTGAATCGGGATAAACAGGAATTAGCGGCACGACTGAGGTCGCCGGAGTTTGTTGCGCACGGTGGTCGGAGATTGAGACAGCGGCAACTGTTGCGCGGAAGCGGCGGGAGATATACACAAAGCCACCACCCACGAAACCACGAGAATACGGATTGCGCGGTGAGATTGCTCAGCGCTCATTGGCGAAGCCCGAAGTTATACTGGAAGGGATACACCACATCCTGAGGTTTGCCATCCACCGTTAATGGCGTGAACCGCCATTTCTTCACTGCATCGATGGTCGCTTTCGCGTAGGGGCATGTACCGCGAATCACGTGCAAATCGCGAACTGTACCGTCCACACCGATCACTCCCCACAATTTCACGTTCCCGGTGTTCCCCGGCATGTTGAATCCCATCGGATAGATTGCCTGTACTTCCTTGATCAGCTTCGGGGGGTGAACGTTGCTGCCCAAAAAATTATTCGGAGGAGCCTGTACTTGCAGATCGCCAAGATACCGGAATCCGCCGTCCACATAGGCGAACGGGAATAGCCAGCGATATCCGCCGTTCTTGAGAAATCGCACTTCATAAAGAGCGGTGCTCTGCTGTTCGCGAGCCGCCAGAATGGGATATTCCGTTTCGTTCGCCTCGACCGTGCAAGCATCCTTAAACCGGATCACATTTACCGTATCGTATTTCAGGCCTGTCTCAGTCTGCAAGGTGTTCGCGAACATGGCGGGCAGGCCCTGCTCCATGTTCTGATAATTCTGAGCAAAGCGCGTGCCGTCGCGATCGCCAAATTGCGAAGCGAACCACGAATCGGGACTCGGCAGGATCAACGCGTGGTAGTACGCATTCAGTTCTTGATTTTCTCCGTGACCGGACAAAGCAAGCATCTGCTTCATCATTTTGGTCAACCCCCCAGACGAGTCTGGATACGACGGAATCGGCTGGTAGTTCCCTGGCGAGCCCGGCTGCGACGTGGCGGCCGCCTGCGCCGCCAGACGGAATTGGACGGTAATCGTGGTGTCGATTGTCACCGGCTGTCCGTTCAGCAACACAGGGTCGAATCGCCATTGGCGTACTGCCGTTTCCGCTGCAGGAATGAACACAGAGTTGCCGCTTGTCGCGTCCACTGATTGTACGGTGCCATCCGGGGCGATTACTGTGTGCAGGACCACGGATCCTTCCAGCCGCTGCGCGAGCGCCTCGCTCGGGTAGATCGGCGGAACGCGATGGGCGATGTGCGCCTCAGCCATGTTTTCTGCAATATGGACTCTCTTCGGCATTTCGGAAGGAGCCGCGACCTCGGCTGTTACTGTATCGGGCATCAGGCGCAGATCCGCCAACGGTCCCAGATAACGGAATGCACCTGCGCTATACACGAAATATGCCCAGCGCATTGTTAAGCCATTTTCGGATTTGAAGTTCACGGCGTAAAGAGTTTGAGGCTGTTTCAGCAACCCGAGAAAATAATTGTCCTTATCGGTTGTGCCGCTGTCGCCCACTCTATTGAAACTCATGGCCGCGATATCGGTCATCTGCGCGGCAATAGCACGGTCAATATCGCCGGCCAGTTGGAAATCGCGGGCACTCCCCCACGCATCGTAGAACGCCGCGAACTGCCGACCGTCGTTGCTACCAAAGGCGCTGGCAAACCATGCGGCGTCATTCGGAAGAATCAGTGACTGTAGAAACGGTGCCAGGGCTTGCGGGCCGCCTTGTTTTTGAGCTGCGATCATCTCCCAGACAAGCTTCTGCAAGCCTTCCGTCGAATTGGCGTAAGAAGGCGTCGTATCAGATTGCGGCAGCGGCGCTGGCTTTGCCAAAACCGGCATCATTACGAACACCAAGCACGCCACCACAAACTTCTTAAGAACGCTCATGGTTCCGCACCTCGAAAGGTTGTAATGGCGGTACTTTACAAACTATTTAACAAAAGTAAAAGAGTTTTTGGGGCATGCAGTACCCGGAATGTCAGCTACCGATGGAGGATTCGAGGGCGGAGGCGATGGACTGGGCGTAGCGGTCGACGTCTTCGGCGCGCTCGGCCTCGACCATGACGCGCGCCAGCGGCTCTGTGCCGGAATAGCGCACCACCACGCGCCCAGAATCGCCAAGCGATTTCTCCGCGTCGGCCAGCGCACGCGCCACCAGCGGCAGCGTATCGATGGGTAGTTTCGCGCACACCCGCACGTTGACGATTTTCTGCGGAAACACTTTCAAGTCGAGCAGTTGAGTGTCGAGTTTTCCGGCAATGGCAACAAGCGACGTCATTTTCACGGCCGTAAGCATGCCGTCGCCGGTGGTTGAGTCGTCGAGAAATATAATGTGGCCGGATTGCTCGCCGCCAAGATTCGCGCCGATGCGCAGCATCTCTTCGAGCACGTAGCGATCGCCAACGGGCGTGCGTGCCAGCCGCAAGCCGTCGCGTTCGAGCGCGCGTTCCAGGCCCAAATTCGACATGCTCGTGCCTACAATTGTGTCTCCCTTGAGGCGCTTGGTTTTTTTCATAAAGCGTCCGGCGGCGAAAAGAACCGCATCGCCGTCGACGTACCGGCCACTCGAAGTCGAAAAAACGGCGCGATCCGCGTCGCCGTCAAACGCCACTCCCAGATCAGCGCCGGACGTCACGGTCTTTTCCTGCATTTTCTGGGGATAAAGCGAGCCGCAATGGTCGTTGATATTGCGCCCATCAGGGTTGGCTGAAATCGTGATGACTTCGGCGCCCAGCTCGCGAAACAATTCCGGTGCCAGCGTACTCGCGGCGCCATTGGCACAATCGAGAACAATTTTCATTCCGGCCAGTTTCGCGCCGGAAAAAATCTTCCCGCGCAGCGCGGAGAGATAATCGACGTGCAGCGAAGTGGTGGCCGGCAGGCTGCCGGGAACAAGCTTCGGAACAGGCGACTTGCCGGTTTGCACGGCAAGGATGCGCATCTCGATTTGCGCTTCGGCCGCGTCAGGGAACTTCATTCCATTGCCGGAAATTAATTTCACGCCGTTGTCATGATAGGGATTGTGCGACGCGGAAATGACTACGCCGGCGGCGAAATCTTCGTCGTGCACCAGCCAGGCGACGCCCGGAGTGGTGACTATACCCGCCGAAACAGGCTCAATGCCGCCGACGCGCAAGCCTTGCGCAATGCGGCTCGCAATTTCGGGGCCGGACTCGCGCGTGTCCATGCCGATGAGTACCCTCGGCGATTTAGCGGCGTCGCGATGGTCCGCGATGTACTCGCCCAGTGCGACGCCAACGCGAAAAAGCGTCGCGTCATCGAGAGGATATTTGCCGGGAAGGCCTCGGATTCCGTCAGTACCAAAAAGCTCTTTGGGCATGCGCCTGGAAAAATATAAGTTTGAAGTTCGAACAGAAGCCGGCGAATTCAGTTTAGCACAAGCCGACACCCGCTCAGATCGAAAGCGGAGTCGCAGCGCGTAATTTTTCTATGCGACCGCCGCGAAGGTCGCATAGGCTTGGCTCCGCTTGTCGGGTCGATGGGGTTAACGCTAAAGTGACTTGCTTGCCCCTTGCCGCCGTCCCAGCTGGACGTGTTATACTTCATGGCCCGTCTACGTGATGGGCGTTTCTGTCAGCGCGGTCGCGGGTTAGTTGGGGCTGGAGGTGGGTTTATCGCCGAACGAGTTGGTACGAGTAGCGGTCCGCGAGTGAACGAACGCATTCGCGCGCGCGAATTGCGCGTGATTGATGACCAGGGCAATCAGCTAGGCGTGATGACGTACTTCGACGCGATGAAGGCGGCGCGCGAGGCGGGGCTCGATCTGGTCGAGATTTCGCCGAATGCCGTGCCTCCGGTATGCAAAATCGCCGATTTCGGCAAATTTCTCTACGAGCAGAATAAAAAAGCTCACGAGACGCGCAAGCACCAGAAGGGCACGCAGATTAAGGAAGTGAAGTTCCGGCCCTCCACGGCCGAGCACGATTATCAGGTCCGCAAAAACCAGATTATCGAGTTTCTCGGCAAAGGTTACAAAGTAAAGGCGATGATTTTCCATCGCGGACGCGAAATGGCTCATCAGGATGTAGGCAGAGGAAAGATGATGCGCCTGTTAAAAGATATCGAGGAACACGCGCTGGTGGAATTCGGGCCGCGTATGGAAGCGAATATTTTGCTCGCGCTGCTGGCGCCGAAAAAGGGAGCGGCGGCCGCCAAACCGGCCTGAGATTCGAGTTGTGCTAAATTTAGCGAGGGGATTGTGCCGAGAAAACCGAGAAAGAAAATCAAACTGAAGACCCATCGGGGGGCGGCCAAGCGTTTCAAGGTCACTTCGACGGGGAAAATTATGCGTATGCATTCCGGCAAGCGCCATTTGCTCGGCACGAAGAAGCCGAAGCGGATGCGCCGGCTGAAGAAACAGATCGAGGTGACGCCGGGCGATGCCGCAAAGATCCGGCTCCAGTTGCCATACGGCCGCTACCGCTAGCATTTGGTTTTGCGATAATTTGAGTTTGAAGATTTGGTTTTTAACTGCGCCAGGCAGCGCTTCACGGGTGCCTGCCGGCCGGTCAGCTCCGGAATTTTGGGGCATGGCAGCAAGCAGTCCCTTACGAGACAAACCCGTTGCGTCACGCTGACGATTTGGCGTGCCGCGACCTGTTGTCTCCTCATTTGCCTTGTTCCCGTGAACTTTTGGTTGCCGGCTGCGCGCCGGCGATTCTCTACAATTCTTTCGAGGAGCTTTTCGATGCCTAGAGTCAAACGTGGAACCAAACGCCGCGCCCGGCGCAAGAAAATTCTCAAACACACCAAGGGCTTTTTTCTGACCAAGAGCAAGCTGCATCGCTCGGCGAAGGAGGCGATGAACCGTTCGCTGCGCTATTCGTATCGCGACCGCCGCACGCGCAAACGCGATTATCGCACGCTGTGGATTCAGCGCATTGGCGCAGCCGCGCGCAACAACGGCATTTCGTATAGCCAGTTCATGCACGGGCTGAAAGTGGGCGGCGTCGATCTGGACCGGAAAATCCTGGCGGACATTGCAGTGCACGACGCGGCGGCGTTTACGTCGCTGGTGGCGCAGGCGAAGCAGCACCTCACTGCGGTGCCTGCCTCCGCGTGACGGTATTTTCGTTGTAACTGAGGTTTGGCTCGCGCCGTTTGGCGCGCGACCTGCACCGACCTTTTGCGCGCAGCGGCACCTTGCGCTGCGGCTTTGAGCTTTGTGGGTCGCGGCTTCAGCCGCGACACTTAATCGCCATGCCGAACATCCTCGAAAAAACGAATCTTACTTTTGACAACCTCGGCGTGTCTTCCTCCGATCAGGTTTCGGCCCTATTTACAGAGTTGCGCCAAGAGTTCGATACGCAAAACTCGGATCTCGAAAGGACCGTACCAAACGGTCGGAATCGATGGGAAGCCCTGCGTCTCGATTGGTTGGGCCGCAAGAACGGAGTCCTGACGCACGTCGGTGACAACTGGCTCAAGCCTGTGACGCCAACTTTAAGGCGCGCCGTAGGAGAAGAATTCAACAAGCTGAAGAAACACGTCGATGCAACTCTGGAAGGAATTCTCAACGCTCCTGTCGCTGCTTCCGAAGGCTCCACAATCGATCTTTCGCTGCCCGGCGTCACGCGGCCGATCGGCACGCGGCATTTGATTTCCCAAACCTACGAGGAGCTGTACCGCATTTTCAACTCGATTGGCTTTTCGATCGTCGAGGGCGCCGAGATTGAGACGCCGTATTACAACTTCGAGGCGCTCAACATTCCCGAACACCATCCCGCGCGCGACAACATGGACACTTTTTATCTTGCCAACGCGCCCGGGTATCTGTTGCGCACGCACACTTCGCCGATGCAAGTGCGCACCATGGAAAAACAGAAGCCGCCAGTGCGCATCGTCGTGCCGGGCAAGGTGTATCGCCGTGACAATCCGGACGCGACACACTCGTTCATGTTTCACCAGCTCGAAGGGCTCGCCGTCGACACAGACATTACGTTTTGCGATTTCAAGGGCACAATCGAGTATTTCGCGCAGCAATTTTTCGGGCCGCAAACTCGCGTGCGGCTGCGGCCAAGTTATTTCCCGTTCACCGAGCCTTCGGCGGAATTCGACGCGTCCTGCCACGTTTGCGGCGGCTCAGGTTGCCGCACGTGCAAATATTCTGGTTGGATCGAGCTATTCGGCGCGGGCATGGTTGATCCGGCCGTTTATGGTTTCGTCGATTACGATCCGAAGCGAGTGAGCGGATTCGCGTTTGGATTGGGCGTCGACCGGCTCGCCATGTTGAAGTATGGCATCGACGATTTGCAGCAATTTTTCAGGAACGACACGCGCTTCTTGCGCCAGTTCCCGTAAATGGCCGCCATAGCCATGACGACCACGTCGGTTCCGGAAAATTCGCGCCCTGTTCGCGGCGAAGAGCGCGGCCTACGGAAACGGCTCTTTGCGTGGACACTGCATAAGTTTAACGGGGATTACGAGCGGGAAATTGCGGCGCGCAAACGCGGATTATTTGGTGGGCTAACGGGAACCGTGATTGAAATTGGTCCTGGAACGGGTTCGAATCTGCGTTATTACGCGAACACTGTGCGCTGGATTGGCATTGAGCCAAATCTGTACATGCGCGCGTACTTGCGGCGCGAGGTGGAACGTATCGGCGTCAAGGCGGAATTACGCGAAGGTACAGCAGGAGCGATCGGGTGCCCGGACGATTCCGCCGACGTAGTGGTCAGCACGCTTGTACTTTGCTCGGTGCCGAATCTGCGCGGCACGCTAGCGGAAATTTTGCGCGTGCTCAAACCCGGCGGACGATTTGTTTTCATCGAGCACGTTGCCGCCGAACCGGGGACGCGCCTGCGGCTGTGGCAACAACGCTTGCGTCCGTGGTTTCATTTTCTCGCCGACGGATGCAATCCGGATCGCGAGACGTGGCGCGCCATCGAATCGGCGGGTTTTGCGGAAGTTCGTCTCGAACATTTCGACGGGCCGGTGCCGATCGTGCGACCGCATATCGCGGGCGTAGCGATCAAGAAGGTCGCATGACGAACTTCGCAAAATGGGCGCTGCGTAACGAAAGCGGCGCAAGGAAACAATGAAGGTTCTTTACAATTGGCTGAAAGAATTCGTGGAGTTCACCGCGCCGACGGCCGAGTTGCGCTCACGCCTTTCCATGGCCGGCGTTTCCGTGGATTCCGTCGATGAAACGCCAGCGGGACCAGTGTTGGACGCCGAGATCACGATCAACCGTCCGGACTTGCTCGGCCATTTGGGAATTGCGCGGGAAATTGCGACGCTTTACCGACTTGACCTGAAATGGGTGCAGCCGAAATTCAAGGAATTACCGGAAACGGCGTCGAAGGCAGCGCGTGTCGAGATTGAATGCCCCGATCTCTGCGGGCGGTACACGGCGCGGATCATTCGCGGCGTGAAAATTCAGCCGTCGCCGGACTGGCTGCGGCAGCGGCTCGAAGCGCTCGGCCAATCCTCCATCAACAACGTGGTGGACATTACGAATTACGTCATGCTCGAACTCGGCCAGCCGCTCCACGCATTTGATTTCGACCGCCTCGCCGAGCATCGCATCGTAGTGCGCCGGGCGCGGCCCGGCGAGACGATGCGCACACTCGATGGAATCGAGCGCAAACTGACAAAAGACATGTGCTTGATTTGCGACGCGCGCGCGCCCGTGGCGATCGGCGGCGTAATGGGCGGGGCGGAAAGCGAAATCAGTTTCAGCACGAAAAACCTGCTGCTCGAATCGGCATGGTTCGATCCGATCTCGATTCGCCGCACATCGAAAGCGCTCGCGTTGCGCACGGAGGCGTCGATGCGTTTCGAACGCGGTGTCGATATCGAATTGGCCGACCTCGCCTCGCGGCGCACGGCGGAAATGATTCAGCAACTTGCGGGAGGCGAGGTGCTTGCGGGCGTCATCGACGTGTACCCACATCCGGCACAACCGCAGAAAATAGAACTGTCGCGCAAAGAGCTGCTGCGCATTATGGGCGCGGACGTTCCGGATCGCGCGATTGAGGAAATTCTTTCGGCGCTGGGCTTCGCGCCCCGACGCATTGATGCGAACCGCGGCAGCGCAGGGTCGCTCGTCGCCACATGGGAATGTACGCTGCCGTCATGGCGCGGCGACGTGACGCGAGAGGTCGACATCATCGAAGAAATCGCGCGGCATTACGGCTACGACAAATTTCCCCCGCGCTTGCCGCCCGCAAAGCAGCCTGCGGCGCGTTTGCCATACGCGATGGAAGAAGACAGACTACGCGAACGGTTGGTTGCGCTCGGCTACCAGGAAATTGTGGCTATTCCGTTGGTCGATCCAGATCGAGACGCTACGTTCCGGCCCGAAAACGCAACAGCAGCAATCATCGCAAATCCACTGTCCGAGGATGCGTCGACGATGCATACCTCGGGCATCACGAGCATGATCGTGGCTCTCGAATGGAATTTGAATCACGGACAGCGCAATTTGCGGCTCTTTGAATTCGGCAAAGCGTACGAAGTGCGCGCGGGAAAACCCGTTGAGACGCATGTACTCACCCTCGGTGCCACAGGTCTTGCGCGCGAACAGTCAGTCCACGAAGCAGCGCGCGAATTTTCTTTCGATGACTTGAAAGGCGAGTTGGACCAGATTCTAGCCCTTGCCGGTGGCGCGCTGTGGAAATTCGGGGGGCCCGCATGGCTGGCAACGGGCAGGGCGGCAGAAATTTCGGTACCAGCAAGGAATGGCAAACGAATTGGCCTCGCAGGGCCGCTTGCGCGCAATCTGGCGCAACGGTTTAAGCTGCGCCAGGAAGTTTATTTGGCTGAGCTGCGTCTGGAGCCGCTCGCTCAGGCCGTTGCGCACGCTCATCGATCGCTGCGCTATGAGCCGCTGCCGCGGTTCCCTGCCGTCGAGCGCGATTTTTCGCTTGTGTTGGCGGATGCCACAACATTCGCGCAGGTTGAGGAAGCAATTCACGTGGCGAATATCCCGGAGTTGCGCCGCATTGAGGCAATCGATCTGTTCCGAGGCGGTCAAATTCCCGCGGGAAAATACTCGCTGCTCGTGCGCGCCACATTCCAAAGCGATGAAGCGACATTCACCGAGGCACAGTTAACGGATTTGTCCGCGCGCATCGTTTCGGCGCTTACGCAAAAGCTTGGCGCGTCGCTCCGAGCCGTCTAGCTGGCGTTTTGTTACTGATTTTATCTCTCGCCTTCCGCATGTTCCTTAGGTATCAGGAACCATCTAAGCACAAACGCGAAAGATGCTAATTGAACCGCTTTTCCGGTGCGTTTATGATGCGCCGATTGCGTGAGATTTTCCGCCAGCCCCACTTGGGTCGCATTTTAAGATCAAACGCCCGGCCACGCGTTTGCGCGGTAGCCATAATTCTGCTGGTGCGGATCTTTTTCATCGAAATCCCCTGTCGCGCCCAGAACACAACCGAATACTTTAATAACAGATCCAGCGCGCGGACCTGCACGACCCAGAACCAGCCGAATTGGGCATCCCCTCTCGTCACCAGCACGGGACGTCTCAGCAACGGTGTTCGCGATGACACTTTTTTCGAAAACGGCGTCTCCAGCGGCGGCTCGGTCACTGACTACGGAGGAATGAAGGGGGTTAGTTATATTCTTTCAGACGATCACGGTTTCGGAATCCGTGTTGGCCTGCCATCATACATCGTGCACCACGGTTCGCCGGCAGCGGATGGTTTCGACGACCTTCCGGTGCGTCTCAAATACCGCCTGAAATCTGGAAATCAATGTCGCGGCAACTACGTTTTGACGATGTTCTTCAACGCCGCAGCTGCAATGTCCCGAAGTGGCGCGGGCCAGGGCCACGGGAGCTATGGACCAACGGTGGCGTTCGACAAGGGCTGGCGCTCTTTCGACATTCAATCTACGCTGGGAGCAATACTTCCCATCGGCGCCCCGGATAGTGCTACGGGAACGTTCGTCAGTCTAAATAACGCAGTCCAATATCGTGTCGGTAAGGTTGCCGGTAAGGGGTTCTGGCCGGAAGTTGAAGTAAATTCGACGTGGTGGCTGAATGGAAAGAAGACGGGAAAAGAACAGATATTTCTGACGCCAGGCTTGGTTTATGGCAAGGTTCACATCTACGATTGCCTTCGATTAACGCTTGGCGCAGGCATACAGATTGCAGCCACTCACTACCACGCGTATAACCACAGGGTGATTCTCTCCGCCCGCATGTCGTTTTGATTTGGCTTCTGCTCTAAGCCATGGAGGGTCGCATCGATTTGTTCACTTGGCCTTGCGATGGTTCCTCGGTTGCCTCACAATAGCGCGATGCGCCGCAAGTCCGAAAATTTGCTCAAGCCGCGCGACGCCGCGCAAGTCCTCGGCATCAGTTATCCAACGCTCAAGCAGTGGATTTACCACGGGAAATTGCGCACACTGAAAACAGCGGGTGGGCATCACCGCGTCCCCGAATCGGAAATCGATCGCTACCTTTCGCGTACGCCGCGTCGCACCAGCGTCGCCGAGCGCCGCACAACGTTTCGGAGAATCAGCGGACGCAATCAACTCATCGGACGCGTAGTTGACATCAAAACGAGCGGCCTGATGGCGCAAGTCACATTGTCGATCGGCGAGCAGCACATCACCTCGATCGTCACCGCTGACGCAGTGCGCGAAATGCGTCTAACCACAGGAGACAAGGTTGCGGCCTTAATTAAATCCACGGAAGTAATGATTCTTCGCGTCTGAGCGCTGCCTCGATTTGCATTCCATTCTAAGCAAACCTTGCGGCTCCGCCCTTTGATCATTCGATTTGATCGTCGCGAATCATCACGGTCAGGCTTGCCTTGCGTGCAACGATGCCCCAAAATGGCCTCACCTGCCCGCGGAGGCGCTAGATGAAAATTGAAATTTTCGACCAGACATATAACGTGCAGGCGGAAGGTAACGAATCGCATCTTCGCCAACTGGCGTCGTTCGTCGATGAGAAAATGCGCACGGTCGCTGAAGCCACGCGGCAGGTGGATTCAACCCGGCTGGCTGTGCTCGCTTCGCTGAACATCGCGGATGAGCTTTTTGCGCTGCGACGGCGACAGGAAGAGCTCGAAGGACCGCTGCGAAAGCGCGTTGAGAAGTGCGTGAATCTGGTCGAAAGGGCACTCGAAAGTTCGCACTGAAGCCGCGCCATCGCCCGCGACGGCGATGTCTTGCGGGTGTGATTCCGGTAGAATTCGCCATTTCCGCTGTGCCCGCTTATAATGAATTGCGGAGTTGGCCTGCGAAGCGCGTTTCGCCGCGATGGCTACTTTGAACCAACACTGAAACCCCGGGAGTCCTTGTCGTCCTGCCGGTGTGCATGTCCTCTCTCGAGCAATCGAGCCGGGAAAGCCTGAAGGCAGGCGTTGGGCGCCCACTTAGATCAGGGGTTCAGGGGCCTAGCTGCGTACGGCGAAGTGGACCGCTCCGTCTTTTTTGGGCGGCTGCCACGAGGAAAGGATTTTGCACATTTTGGTTGTCTTTCCTGGCCTCCAACCTCTAGCATCCAACTTCTAGCTCATGCGAATTCTTTTTGTAGGAGACATCGTAGGCTCGCCCGGCCGGCGCATTGTGCACGACCACCTCGCGGATATCATCGCGCAGCAACAGATCGATCTTGCCATTGTGAATTGCGAAAACGCCGCTTCTGGTTTTGGCGTCACGCCGCGGCTAGCCGACGATCTTTTCGCCTCGGGTGCAGAAGTGCTTTCCGGCGGAAATCACATTTGGGACCGCAAGGAAATTTTTGACTATTTGCCTCATCAGCCCCGGCTGCTGCGTCCGGCGAATTTCCCCCCCGGCGCGCCGGGGAGCGGGCTTTACATTGGCACGTCACGCGACGGGGTGGGCTACGCGGTGTTGAATCTGCAGGGACGCACGTTCATGACTCCCCTCGACTGCCCGTTCCGCGCCGCGGAGCGTGAACTTGCCCGCGTGCCTGCCGAAGTGAAAGTGATTTTGGTGGATATGCATGCAGAGACGACTTCCGAGAAACAGGCCATGGGCTGGTTCCTGGATGGCAAGGTTTCCGCCGTCGTCGGCACGCACACGCACGTCGCCACGGCAGACGCCCACGTGCTGCCCAAGGGCACGGCTTTTATCACCGATGTCGGTATGACCGGACCGCACGATTCAATTATCGGCATGGGCAAGGAAGGCATCATCGAACGCTTCCTGAAAGGGCTCCCCGCGCGCTTTGAAGTGGCCGAGGGCGATGTGCAGATGCACGCTGTGCGTATTGACGTGGATGAAACCTCCGGGCACGCTCGTTCCATCGAGCCTCTCGTGTTCCGCGCCGAATAATTGCGTACTGCGCGTAAACCCTAAACGCGCCCCTGTGCATCTCATTTGACCGTACGCGCCGTGTATAACTCTTGGTCATGAAAACTCGTCCCAGCCAAGCCGTAATTGCCGCGGTAGCAGCCATTGTTGCCTGCGCGGCGCTTCTCTTTCTGGCGCCCGGCAATTCTCGCGCGCAAGACAACGACATGGAGATCGAAATTACGGCGCGTGCGCGGCTTTTTCCCGACGTTGGCCCGGGCATCAAAGCAATCAGGCATGACGCCTCAGGTCACTACTACTTCCTTTCGACAACAGATCCAGCCGTACAGGTTTACGCCGCCGACAACACTTTCCTCGGGCAAATTCCCAAGGAGCCGACTGGCCCGGCAGCAATTGTCTATGGCGAAGATATGGACGTGGACGCTTCGGGCCGTGTTTACGTCGCGGATCGCGGCGCCAATGCGGTGAAGGTTTACACGCACGATGGCAGGCTCGCGCTGTCCATTCCGGTGGAGGCGCCCACCTCGGTTGTCGCGCTGCCCACCGGCGAAATCGCTGTGGCTGCCATGAAGTCCGGCGAGCTTGTCACGGTTTACGGCATGACCGGCAAGGATCTGCGCGAATTCGGCGATCTCTCCGACTTGGCCGAGCATGCGCAACTGAATCGCTTGCTCAATATCGGACGCCTCGCCAGCGATCCTGCAAGTCACATCTACTATGCGTTCAGCTACATGCCCGAACCGACCGTCCGCAAATACGATGCGTTCGGCTATAGCGCGTACCAAATTTCGCTCAAGACGATCGATATCTATCCAACGGCGCAGGCGATGCGTCGCGCTATTTATCGGCTCGATCAGCAGAATACGACGCCTGAGTTGCAAAAGGTGATCAATGCGATCGGCGTCGATCCTGCGACGCAGGAAGTATGGGTTGCGCTGGGCGACGATTTAATGAAGTTTGATAAGGACGGGAACCGCATTGGCAAATATCGCACGCTCACAACCAGTGGTGAAGATTTGGCGGCGACGTCAATCCTCGTCGAACCGCATCGCTTGCTACTCGCCGACGATCCACACGGTATCTTCGAATTCGCTCGCCCCGACCAGCCCGCAACGCCAATCCCTAAAACCAAATAACCTCACACAAGAATCACAATCTCGGCTCTACAGCAACTCCAAAAACTCTTCAATGGTCAATCCAGCCTGTCTCAGGATTGCTCGGAGCGCGCAATTCTTAGTGCGCGCCGCCACAGAGAGCCGTGACTTGTTGCTCAATGTTCGCGTCCATCTGGAGCCCGTGCCGGCTCGCTGCCGAGCAAATCTGCGCGGCGGAAATCGCGAGCGCGCCGCGAAAATCAGCATCGTCCAGATTCGCACCATTCAATTCAGCCCCACCGAGAATTGCTCCTGGAAAAACCGCGCTGCGTAGGTCAGCGCCGCGAAAATTCGCAGTATCAAGGAACGCTCCGTTAAATATAGTGTTCTCGAGTTTTGCGTCCGAGAATTTCGCGGATCCAAGATACGCGCCGCGAAAATCCGCTTGATTCACTTCGGTGTTATCCAGGTCGGCGTTTCGCAGATCCGCTTTCTCAAGGTTCGCGCGCTCGAGTTGCGCATACATCAACTTGGCGCCGTACATATTCGCCCCGTCGAACCTTGTGTTTACCAGAATGGCGCCGGTCAATGAAACGTATGCAAGGTCCGCACCCGCCAAGTTTGCCTGATCCAGAACCGCCGAATCGAAATTCGCGTGTTCCAGATTCGCGCCACGAAAATCAGCCTGCGAAAAGTATGCGCCATGCAAATCGGCATTCTGCATCCATGCATTGGCGAAGAATGCGCGGGATCCCTGTGCGTAGCGTAAGCTCGCATAGTTCAGCCGCGCACCCTTCACCAGTCTTAAATCCTCATCCTTTCCGGACCAACCCGCCGGTGCCGTGGAAATGCGCGCGCCCGTAACGTCGGGGTATGGATCGTAACCCACGAGCCAGAAAATGTCGGCGGTCCATCGGCGAAAATTGGATGGGCTCAATTCCGGCGCGCGTCCATTTCCATGTGGAGCCCCCAAAATGGCGCCGATGGAAAGCACTAGCAAAAACAAACAAGCACCAAGCGTCAGGGTCGTGAACCGACCACTTTGCCAGGGTGTTGCGAATTGTTTCGCCTCGCTCGGATCGCGCCGCAACGGCGCAAATATGCTGGTCGCGTTACCCGGCAGAAATCCGCTCATCGCCGCCGCGAGCAAAATGAAAAATATTTGCAGCAGGCTGCCGCGCAAGTCCTGTTCCGTCAGGTAGCGCGCCCACAGCAAAACGAGTGTCGCCGGAATCATCCAATAAGCCACCAGCTTCGAAATTATGCGCTGCAAAAAACGCAGGGATGCCCGCTCCGCATCCAGTTCGTCGATCCGCGCTGGCGCGAGGGCGATCACTGAAGCCGGAACATACTCCGCAATCCTTCGGCCGTCCGGAAACACGGCCGGCAACTCGCCGAGGGCGTCCCACAATCGTTGCAAAAAGAAATGGAAACCGATGTAGGCCCCTGCGAGTAGTAGTGGCGCAATCAAGTAAAAAGCAAGCGTGGGCATTGCATTGCCTACCGCAGGTGAATTTCGGAGGAGTTGCACGTCCTTCGTTCTGGCAACGATCAGCCACACAAGAGCGCATACGGTCGTCATCGCTACCAGAAGCATGCGTAGAATTCTGGACACCGCCGCGATTTTTACGAGTCCTTCAAAAGGATAAATCGATTCGGGCAACTCCGCGCCGAAAAGGCTCGCGCCCGCAAGTTGCCGCGCCACCAGGCCCGTGGCATTAACCAAATTCGCGCCCGCCAAACTCGCGCCGCGCAAATTTGTGCTGACGAGGTTCGCTTCACTCAGGTCCGCTTCAATTAGGCACGCGCCGCGCAAATCGGCAAGCAGTAGATCGGCGCCTTTCAGGTTGGCACGCAACAGGTTTGCGCCGGGCAGCTCAGCGCCCATCAAATCGACGCCTTCGAAATTTGCGCCGATGAGATCAGCTTTTCTGCCCGCCTCGCCGCGCGATTCCACCCATGCGCGGTGGTCCTCGACGATTTCGTCCAATTCTGGGTCGCCGAATTTCCGGCACCAATAATTGAGCGTCGTTGCGGCTTTCGATTCTTCCTCGACCGCGGCCGTTTTCTCGGCCTCTTCTGCCGAAGGCCCAGAATTAAAACTGAATTTCATCGACACCCTGCCCTCTTCTGTAGCGCGCCTCACAAAGTAAATCTTTCAGAGAAACGCGTCCGCAGAGGTCCCATGCCTCCTCTAGCCTAAGCGCAATTAGCCGTTAGGTGGCTTCATCCTAGCGCGTGTGTCCTCAACAAATCCCCTGTCCTCACGGTCAGGCAGCGATCTTTTTTGAGAAGTTTGGGTGTGGAAATGTTCGATGCGGGCGGTACAGTAGATCTTAGTGAAACGGCTGTGCAGCGGCAATGAGCGTTGGACGTTTCAGATGCGCATGGGCATGACGACGTAGCGGTAGCGGCAAGATTCGTCGGCCAGGGGACGCAACTGCCCAGCCGACTGGTCATCTTTCAATTCGACGGAGATTGGCCCGTCTGCTGCCGCCGAAAGAAAGTCAAGAAGGTACTGCGCGTTAAACCCGATGCTAATCGGCTCGCCCTTGAATTCCTTTTCAATGGCTTCTTTCGCTTCGCCGTATTCCGGACTTGAGGCCGAAATTTCAACACCTTCTTTCGCCAGCATGAACTTTACCGCGTGCGAGCGCTGGTCGGCGAGCTGCGAAACGCGGCGCAACGCGTCCTGCAGTTCAGTGCGCTCGAGCACGACGGTCTTGTTGACCTCGCGCGGCAGCACGGCCTCGTAATTCGGAAACGTCCCCGTCAGTTTACGAGACGTCAGCAAGCGCCCTCCGAACTGAAAGAAGAGGTGGCTTTCATCCTGCGCAAATTCCATTTCTGCATCATCATCCACTTGACCGCACAATCGCTGCACTTCCGTCATCGCCTTCTTTGGCACCAGGACGCGAACTTCTCCCGGCAGTCCCGTGAGTTTGTGGCTCATTTCCACCATGGCCAGCCGGTGCCCGTCGGTCGCCACCATTGTCAGCGTGCTGGGATTCAACACGACGAGCGCGCCATTCAGCGTGTACCGCGACTCCTCCTGTGAAATCGCGAAGATTGTCTTTGAGATCAGGCTCGAGAAAAGCTTTGCCGGCAGCTTAACAAGTGTGTGGGGAAACTCGGGAAGCGCCGGAAAATTCTCTTTCGACATGCCGACCATCTTGTACGACTTGCGGTCGCAAACAATTTGCACCCAGTGGTTGTCAAGCAACTTAAAGCGAATTTCGCCTTCGGGAAGCAGCCGTACCAAATCAAGCAGTTTCTTTGCGGGAATCGTGCCCGCACCCTCTTTCTTCACCTTGGCTTCACACGACGTGCGAATGCTCAATTCAAGGTCCGTGGCCGTAATGAGCAGACGATTGCCTTTCGCCTCGCAAAGAAGGTGCGAAAGGATGGGAATCGTCGTCTTGCGCTCGATCACGCCTTGCGTCAAATCCAACTCGTCGAGCAAATCGCTTCTCTTTACACTAAATTCCATCGCGCGTTTTCCTCGTAGGCTGCGTTTTGCTGCGCTGTACTTTACTTCTTTTCTTTATTTGAATAAACAAGGGAAATATCGTAGTAGCCGCCGCACCTGTGGATTCTTCGGAAATCCCGCCATGCCACTTTACTTGCTCACCTTGCCGCTTCTTGAGGCTTGTGGACATTCGTGCGCCAGCGAGGAAATTCGTTCACGGGGGCAAGAAATGATGAATTCACGCGAAATTCACAAGCCACGGGAATCACCCCTGCGGAAAATCCATTCAACCCTATCCGAACGAGTCGAGTAGCCTGTTAATCGTCTTGTTCAATTCTTTATCGGTGTGGCGGAGGTTCTCGATCTTATGAATTGAATGCAGCACCGTCGTGTGATGCTTTCCGCCGAACTGACGTCCGATTTCCGGCAGCGACGCCGACGTGAGCTGCTTCACCATGTACATGGCCACCTGGCGCGGGAATGCAATTTCCCTCGAATTGCTACGGACCTTTAAATCTTGTCCGCGCATTCCGAAGTGCTCGCCCACGCGCCGCTGAATCTGTTCGATGGAAACTTTCTTTTCTTGCGTATCGATCAAATTCTTCAAGACTTGCTGTGCCGTCGCTACGCTCAGCTCCACCCCCGTCAGCGAGGAATATGCCAACAGCCGAATCAGCGCACCTTCCAGCTCGCGGATATTCGATTTGATCGACCGCGCGATGAATTCCGCGACGTCTTCGCCGATTTTGACCTGTTCACTCTCCGCCTTTCTTTGCAAAATGGCGATTTTCGTCTCAAGGTCGGGCTGCTGGATGTCCGCGATCAGCCCCCATTCAAAGCGTGAACGCAGCCGCTCTTCAATCGCGGAGATTTCCTTGGGCGGGCAATCAGAAGAAATCACGATTTGCTTTTGCTGCTCGTACAAAGCGTTGAAAGTGTGAAAAAATTCTTCATGCGTCCGTTCTTTGCCGGCAATGAATTGAATATCGTCCACCAGCAATATATCCATCGTGCGGAAGCGATCGCGAAATGCGCCCATGCGGTCAAAGCGCACCGCCGCAATCACCTCGTTGGTGAATTTTTCGGCGCTAACGTAAATCAGCCGCGCTGCGGGATTGCGTCGCTTGATCTCGTGCCCGATCGCATGCATCAGGTGCGTTTTTCCCAAGCCCACCCCGCCGTATAAGAAAAGCGGGTTATAGGATTTCGAGGGTTGCTCCGCCACGGCTTGCGCCGCGGCATGTGCGAACTGGTTGCTGCTGCCCACAACGAACGTTTCAAACGTATATCGCGGATTCAGTTGGTGGTTCGCCGAATCGAAATCGAGCTTGGCTTGCGCCGGCGCCGCCGGACCATTTCCCGGCTCACTTTCCGCGCAAATGAACTCTAGCCGCGCGTCGGGCGTGCCTACCTCAGCAAGCACCGCCTGCAGCAGGTCGCCGTAGGTCTGTGTCAAGCGTTTGCGGAATATTGCCGTGGGAACCCGAATCAGCAGGCGGCCATCCTCCGCCGATTCCAAACGCGTAGGTCGAAACCACGTGGAAAAACTGTGAGCGTTAACGCGCCGCTCCATGTGTTGGAGAATTTTGTCCCAGGCATTCACAGTAGCAATAAGACCCCGCCGATTCCCACACCCGTGGAAATATTGTGAAAAACCTACCCTGTTAGGGTGGTTTTGTCGAGCTGTCCTATGATTCAGTCTCGTGGCACAATTTCCGCCCCACGCGGTGCCACCACGAGGCTGCCGAGGAGTTACAAGCTCTCTGCACCCGTTTAAGTACGAGCGCGGATTCTGCCTAAACAAAAGCAAAGGAGCAAGAGAAAACTAAACGAACACGGCGCGCACCATTCACAGGTGATTCACAGTTTTTCCACAGTATAAAGTTGCCGCTCTTGTCGAACGAAAATCCTTGACTTCGAGTATTTCTCTGTTCATTCACATTTTTCTGTGCATGCATTGCGTTGTTCGCGAGGACCGAACGCGCGAAAGGCACAAACGGCGAGCGGTCTGATTCCTCTACTGCGGTGAAGACCCGGAATCATGCAGCAGCACAACGTCCGAATCGGTGTGGAAGCGGCGGACTCCCAGCGTCTTGCCATCGGGTGACCAATGAAACTCAAAAATTTGTTGAGAGCTGAAATTCGTTATCTGGTGGCCCTTCGATCCGTCGAGCGGGTGGATCCACACATTATCCACTCCATTTTCTCGCACAACGTATGCCACCGCTTTTCCGTCCGGGGTGAATTCTGGTCCCGGTGGTCCTGCAATGTTCGCATTGGGCTCCAGAAGGCGCAGCGGGGAGCTCACTCCTGAACTTACACTGACGATCGCAACCTTCTGCTCGCCTTTCCTCGTTTCCGGATCCGTCACTGATGCTAGGAACGCCACCAGCCTGCCATCCCCGGAGACTGCCGGTGCGCCGCCGGCATAGATACCATTTGGAATCGAGGATCCCTGAACAATTTCCGCATGGCCGCCGCCAATCGGCACGCTCATCAACTGATCCGCAGTGTTATCCAGATAATAGACTCTCTTTCCGTCGGGGGAGCAGACAGGTTCCGTGGCATTCTTTTCATTCGTTAATTGAACAAGGTTCGAGCCGTCCGCGTCTGCGCGCCAGATGTTCCTCACGTTCGAGTTTCCCGAGAAACCGGCGAAGACGATGTAGCGCCCGTTGGCGCAGCCCGACCCCAAGGACGGCAGCAACGCAGGATCGCTAATGAGCATTCTTCTTGCGCTCCCATCAGCGCCGATTTTCACAATCTCGCCCTTTTCTTCGAGCAACAGAACGCCGTCAGCCGCCCAGTTGAAACCGTTGATTGGCTGCTCTTGCGCAAGCGCCTGGCTGGGTGCGCTCTCCTGGCTCCCCGAACCGGGAAGCAGATCGAGTTCTCGCGTGATCTTAGCCTGAACCGTGGCCAGGCTCTTGCCGTCCGCCGAAAGCGTGAGTGTCCGATAAGCGTTCGTATCCCGGGTGATAATCTGAAAGTTCCAACCGGGAATGGAAACGAATCCGATTTGCCCTCGACCGATGCCCTTAGCGATGTACAACATCAACAATCCGTGACCGTCAGGAAGCCACGCCAACTCGAATACACGTTTGTCATCGAACCGAGCAACGGAACGCGCTTTACCACTGGTCACATCGAGCACATCGATTCCACCCAGAGCGTTGTCGGGCTGGAGCCGGCTTTCGGCGATTTCATTTCCGTCGGATGACCACGCCAAAAACTGCGGCGGATTCTGCCCCGGTTCGATTTGGAGAACCTTTTCGTCGCCGCCGTCAATATTCGCCGTAAGCAGGCGCCATTTGCCAACTTCCGGATCATTTGCGCGCATGTATGCCATGCGCTTGCCGTCCGGTGAAAACGTCACGCCACTGTCAATGTCGCGAACGATCTCCTGCGGCATCCCCCCGAGCACCGGGGCGCGATACAGATTGAATTCCGTACTGACATTGGATTCCGCCTGGCGGAAATAAACGTAATTTCCGTCCGGCGAAAATGCGAGACTCTGGTACGACACGGCCGCGGGCTGGACGATTTGCGTATCGCTCGCGGTCGGCACGTTGCGCAACCACAAGCTTTGCTTCCCGTTGTCGTTCTGTGCGCTCAGGATGTATTTGCCGTCCGGCGAGATGGCGGCGAGCAGGGTTTTGCCCGATGTCGTCACCTGATTGATGCTGAAAGTTTGAAACGGTGCGGGCCGCACGCGGCTCAGAAATGCATAAATCCCGTAACTTGCCGCCATGGCGAGAACCAGAACAATTATCACGATTACGCTCAGGCTCAGTTTGTGCTCGCGCGCCACGGCGGCCACCGCCGAAGATCCTGACGCATTTGTCCGCGCGGCTCCGCTTGCGATGGCGGCCGCGGGAACCGACCCACTTGAGTGGGCACCAAGTGTCCCCGGCGCGGGAATCCCTGTTGCCGCCATTGATGGAGACGACTCCATGCCGCTGGCAGCGCGCCGCCCGGAATCCGAATCGCGCTTCAGCCGCTGCGCGTCCGTGCGCAAATCGGATGCGTGCTGATAGCGAAGAGCCGGGTCTTTTTCGAGCGCTTTGTTGATGATGCGCTCCATCTCAGCTGGGATTTCAGGATTCAGACGCACCGGCGAAACGGGCGCGCGATTCAAAATTCCATCGAAAATCTCCGCCGAAGTACTTCCGGTAAACGCCTGTCGGCCCGTCGCCATTTCGTAGAGCACCACGCCGAACGAAAAAATATCCGTGCGTGCGTCGAGCTCGCGTCCGCGCGCCTGTTCGGGCGACATGTACGCAACCGTCCCGAGAGCCGTGCCCGGGCTCGTCAGATTCGTTTCCTCTTGTGTCTGCGTCATGCCCGCGGTCATGGAATTCCCTGGCGCGCGCGCCTCGATTTTGGCCAATCCAAAATCGAGCACCTTCGCTTGCCCCCGGTCGGTCACGAAAATATTCGCCGGCTTGATGTCGCGATGAATAATCCCTTCCGAATGCGCCGCGTCCAGCGCGTCCGCCACTTGGATGGCAATTTCAAGCAGCGCATCGAGAGCTATCGGCCCCTCGGCGATGCGATGCTTCAATGTTTTGCCTTTCAGCAGTTCCATGGCGATGAAGGGCTGACCTTCACATTCGTCAATCTCGAAAATTGTGCAGATGTTTGGATGATTGAGGGCTGAAGCAGATTGCGCTTCGCGCTCGAATCGCTCGAGTGCCGTATGATCTTTTGCCACATCCAGAGGAAGGAATTTCAAAGCGACGAAGCGTCGCAGTTTTGTGTCTTCCGCCTTGTACACCACGCCCATTCCGCCGCCGCCCAGTTTTTCAGCGATTCGGTAATGCGAAATGGTGCGGCCGATAAAAATCTGCGAATTTGACATGCGCTCCTGTTTGGGGTCCGATTGGTTCGCGGACCGCAGCGCATCTTAGGCCGCGCTTCAGGCTAAGTCAATTTATCCGGTAATATGCACACCTGGAATGCGTCCTTTTAGAGTGTTATTGCCGATCTGTCGCTTACGAACATACAATACAAAAACACCACTCAACCGCTTGTTTCTAAATGAGATACGGTGTATCTAAAAGGAAGAATTGCCTTGTCCAATGCCCAACTTTCCATTACAATTCTTGTGTTACAAAGCATAAATTTTTGCAGTAGTTTTTATACCGGCAGCCCTCCGTGCCGGCACTTAGTCCAGGCAGAACTGGGATGTGTTTTCTTCGCGTTCGCGCCAGAGCGCGTCTAAGAAAAATTCGCCAGCGCGCCTGAAAACGGCCCGCAAGGGGCCACGAGTCTTCGCCACGCGCCACCGGATCCGCCGGAGCGGCGCGGGATGAAGCGAAAACCCTTCGAGCTCCAGCTCGCGCTCTAAAAAAGCCCGGCTGAAGCCAATGGGCAAGGCCAGTGTCGAGTTCTTCCGCGCCACCGCCTTCCCGATTCGAAATCTAGGAGTACGCCAGAATGGGTGACAAAGAAAATACGTCTGCCAAAGGCGCGGGCCATAAGTACGACGCCACTTCCATCAAAGTCCTTGGCGGCATCGAAGCCGTACGCAAACGCCCCGCCATGTACATTGGCTCGACCGGCGAGCTTGGTTTGCATCACCTCGTCTGGGAGGTTTGCGACAATTCCGTTGACGAAGCCCTCGCCGGCTACTGCGACGAAATCAATGTCGTCGTGCATGACGACGATTCCGTGACCGTGACCGACAACGGTCGCGGCATTCCCGTCGACATGCACGCCACCGAGAAAAAGCCCGCCGCCGAAGTCGTCATGACCGTTCTTCACGCGGGCGGCAAATTCGATAGCGACACCTACAAAGTTTCCGGCGGCTTGCACGGCGTCGGCGTTTCCGTCGTCAACGCGCTCTCCGACTGGCTCGATTTGGAAATCTGGCGCGACGGCCAGGTCTGGGAACAGAGCTACGAAAAAGGCCAGCCCACATCGAAGCTCAAAGACACGGGCAAGACGAAAAAAACCGGAACGAAAATCACCTTTCATCCCGATCCGTCGATCTTCGCCGCGGCCACGTATAGCTACGACACGCTGTCGCAACGCCTGCGCGAACTCGCCTTCCTCAACAAAGGCCTGAAAATCACCCTCGAAGATGAGCGCAGTAGCAAGAAATCAGAGTTTCGTTTCACCGGAGGCATCGCCGAATTCGTCAAGCACCTCAATCGCGGCAAGCAAGTCCTCCACGATTCGCCGATTTACATGGAAGGCAAGCGCGACACCGTCGACATGGAAATCGCGCTGCAATACAACGACAGCTACGCCGAAAATGTCTTTTCCTTCGCCAACACCATCAACACCGTTGACGGCGGCTCGCACCTTTCCGGTTTTCGCTCCGCGCTCACGCGCACCATTAATTATGCCGCCAGCTCCTTCGGGATGCTCAAGGAGCAGAAAGACGAAATCTCCATCACCGGTGACGACGTTCGCGAAGGCCTTGTCGCCGTTGTCTCCGTAAAATTGCCGCAGCCGCAATTCGAAGGGCAAACGAAAGGCAAGCTCAATAGCGACATCAAAGGTCTCGTCGAGCAGCTCATCAACGAAAAACTCGGCGAATATTTCGACAAGCATTCGAGCATCGCGCGAAAAATTATCGGCAAATGCATAGACGCCGCGCGCGCCCGCGAAGCTGCCCGCAAAGCCCGCGAGCTCACGCGCCGCAAGTCGGCGCTCGATTCCAGCGGCCTGCCCGGCAAGCTCGCCGATTGCCAGGAGCGCGATCCTGCGCGCTGCGAGCTTTTCGTCGTCGAGGGCGAATCCGCCGGCGGCTCCGCCAAGCAGGGTCGCGACCGCAAATACCAGGCCATCCTCCCGCTCAAAGGCAAAATTTTGAACGTCGAAAAAGCCCGCTACGACAAAATGCTCGGCCACGAGGAAATCCGCGCCATCATCACCGCCCTCGGCACGGGTATTGGCAAGGACGATTTCGACGCCGCCAAGCTCCGCTATCACAAAGTGATTCTGATGACCGACGCCGACGTCGACGGCAGCCACATCCGCACCCTGCTGCTCACTTTTTTCTTTCGCCACATGCGCGAGCTGATTGAAAAGGGCCACATTTACATTGCGCAGCCGCCGCTCTATCGCGTCAAGCGCGGCAAGATGGATCGTTACATCCGTGACGAGCGCGATTTTTCCCGCGAGCTGATGAAGCGCGCCACCGAAGAGCACATCGTCACCGCCAAGGGTGGCAAGCAACTCGAAGGTGGCGACCTCACTCAGTTCCTTCTCAACGTGCAGGAATACGAACAAGTCGCGGCCAAGCTCGCCCGCCGTTTGCGCGATCCGAAACTCGTCGAGCTCTTGTCCGAAAGCGAGTTGGACAAAAAAACCGACTTCGCGGAGAAGAAAAAACTACAAGAGCTTATTAAGGAAATCGAAAAGGCCAAGCTGAAGCTCGAAGCCAGGCTCGAATTCGACGAAGAGCACAGCCTGCACGAAATCGTCCTGCGCGACGGAACAGCCGACAGAAAAATCAATTGGGCGCTCGCCGCCACGGCGGAATATAAGCGCGTGCGCACGCTGCACCAAGCCATCTCCGAGCACGACAAGCCGCCCTTCAGCGTCGCCCACAATGGCGACAAAGTATCCAAGGAAAGCGCGGTCGCGCTTCTCTCCTACGTTCTCGAAGACGCGAAAAGGGAATTCACCATCACGCGCTTCAAGGGCCTCGGCGAAATGAATCCTGATCAGCTCTGGGCCACCACCATGAATGCCGAGACGCGCACCCTCCTGAAAGTTCGTCTCGAGGACGCCGTCGCCGCCGAGGAAATTTTCACCACGCTTATGGGCGAAAATGTCGAAGAGCGCCGCAAATTCATCCAGGAAAATGCCCTCGAAGTCGTGAATCTGGACATTTGAGTACACTACGACGATGAGACCGGCCCATCATCGGCGATTGGATACGCGAGTCCAGAGTGCGATGCCCCCAGTGCGGGATTACGGTCAAGTTCATGACCTGGAAACTGTGGATGGTTCACCTAGAGGTGCTTTTCGTGGTCGCTTCGCTCAATGAATTCAACACCGAAATCACAAGCGCCCGATGCCCAGCGTGTAACCGACCTGCGGTTGCTATGAATAGCTACAAACTGGAACGTAATGCAATTTCTTATGCGGAAGTCGGTTCGTATACCCCGCCGTAGTGTACAGACAGCCAATTCCGACTGATGTGCCACCGAGCATACGGTCGGACTACCAAGAGGCCGCCCTGGTACTTCCAGACCAGCGAAAAAGCGAGCGCCGCATTGTCACGACGCTGCTTGCAGACGTTGCTTCGTGAGAGCAGCCAAGACGCAATCGAAGGACTTGGCCGATCAGATCGATGAGGTGCTGCCGAAGCTGCCGGGATATTTGCAGCCCCAGCTTGATGCTGTTCGGAATCTAGGTACCTTCGCTGCACACCCGGTAAAGTCCGAATCCACTGGCGAAATTGTTGAGGTCGAACCAGGCGAGGCGGAATGGAATCGGAGTGCTCGATCTTCTTTTCGATTTTTATTACGAGCAGCCCAGAGTTGCCCAGGAACGAAGAGACGCGCTGAACAAAAAGCTAACCGATGCGGGCAAGCCGCCAATGAAATAGCGATAACGTCAAAGCAGGAGGAGTGCATGTCCAGAATGAAGCCGAAAGCCAGCGGTGGAAAAATTACACGGGTGAAAGTCGGTCCCAAATGGACAACGGTAACGATCGGATTAGCACAAAGCGGTTGCGAAAACCACGAAAAAAGCTTACAATAGAAGCGTGACTTATCAACTGACTTGGCAAACACTGCCTGGCCTCAAGGGCCTAAGCTGCTCGAATTTTCGCGCGGTGGCCACCCGTGCGCCTGACACCGATCGCGGCGTCGCATTTGAATGCGCGAGCGAAGCCGAGTGCGCCGACTTGATGCTGCGCTCGAAGCCCATTTCGGCGCGCAGCGCTTTTCAAACAGCGCCGCAGCGTTTGAAACGGTGAAGGCCTATGTTTTGGACCGGAGTCCAACGGGACGCTAAATGGCTCGTTACAAGCATCTTGCGAGAGCGTCGCATGGCCGGTTTGAACCGCAATGGCTAACGAGTCAGAGTGGCGTCGCACAGGAAAGTCTAATCGGTGCACAAAATTATTAGAAATGGCCGTAAGTTGCTGAAAACAAAGGAACAGGTCACTTTCTAATCGGTACAAAACAGCAGTTTTTCATTCTTGGCTGTTAGGGAGCGAGTAAATGGCGGATGAACAGTCGCAACAAATATTGACTCCGGTTGATATCGAATCGGAAATGAAGAAGTCGTACCTCGATTACGCCATGAGCGTAATCATCGGCCGCGCGCTGCCCGATGTGCGCGACGGGCTGAAGCCCGTTCACCGCCGCATCCTCTACGGCATGTACGAGCTTGGCCTCACTTCCACCAAGCCGTATCGCAAGTGCGCCAAGATCGTCGGCGAAGTCCTCGGCAAATTTCATCCCCACGGTGACGCGCCGGTTTACGACGCGCTGGTGCGCCTGGCGCAGCAATTCAACATGCGCTATCCGCTCGTCGACGGCCAGGGCAACTTCGGCTCGATCGACGGCGACCCGCCCGCCGCGATGCGGTACACCGAAGCGCGCCTTTCGAAAATCGCCGAGGAAATGCTCGCGGACATCGAAAAGGAAACAGTCAATTTCGTTCCGAATTTCGACGAGAGCACCGGCGAGCCCACCGTTCTGCCAACCAGAATTCCGTGCCTGCTGGTCAACGGTTCGAGCGGCATTGCCGTCGGCATGGCCACCAACATTCCGCCGCACAATTTGAAAGAAATTATCGAAGCCACCGTCACGCTGATCGACGATCCCGAAACGAACCTGAAAAAAATAATGAAGCTCGTACCCGGTCCGGATTTTCCGACCGGCGGTTATATTTACGGACGCGATGGAATCGAGCAGGCATACAAAACGGGCCGTGGAACTTTTCAAGTGCGCGCGAAAGCCGCCGTCGAACAGGCTGGAAAAGAACGCGAGAATATCGTCATTACCGAATTGCCCTATCAAGTCAACAAGTCACGCCTCATCGCGCACATCGCCGATCTGGTGCAGAACAAGAAAATTCAGGGCATCAGCGACATTCGCGACGAAAGCGATCGCGACGGCATGCGCATCGTCATCGAAGTGAAGCGCGATGAAGAGCCGCAGCTCATCTTGAATCACCTGTTCAAGCAGACGCAGATGCAGGAATCGTTTGGCATGATTTTGCTCGCCATTGTCGCGGGCCAGCCGCGCGAGCTTGGCCTGATCGAGCTGATCAAGCTTTTCATCGAGCACCGCGTTGAAGTCGTCCGCCGCCGCACGCAGTACGATTTGCGCAAGGCCGAAGAGCGCGAGCATATTTTGGTCGGCTTCAAAATCGCCCTCGACCATCTCGATGAGATTATCAAGCTGATCCGCCGCAGCAAGTCCCCGAAGGAAGCCAAGGAAGCCTTGATGGCCATGGACGTTCGCGGCGCGCACCAGCCCTACGAAGACACGCGCCGCAGCGCAGCCGCCGGCTTCACCGACCGCCAGGCCCAGGCAATCTTGGATTTGCAACTCCACCGCCTCACGCAGATGGAGCGAGAGAAAATTCTCACGGAGTTGAAGGAAATCCAGGCGCGCATCGCGGAGCTGAAGGAAATCCTCGCCAGCGACAAAAAATTGCGCGCCGTGATCGTCGCGGAGCTCAAGGAAATCCTGAAAGACTATGGGGACGACCGGCGCACGCAGATCGTCGATCGCGTCGAGGAAATCAAGCTCGAAGATTTGATTAAAGACGAAGAGATGGCCATCACCGTGAGCCATGCGGGCTACGTCAAGCGCACGCCCGTTGACGTCTATCGCCACCAGTCGCGCGGCGGCAAAGGCCGCATCGGCGCGAAGACGCGCGAAGAGGATTTTGTCGAACATTTGTTCGTCGCGTCGACGCATACGTACATTTTACTTTTCACGTCGAAGGGCCGAATTTACTGGCTGAAGGTTTACGAAATTCCTGAAGCCGCAGCTGCTACGCGCGGCAAGGCTATCAACAATCTTGTCCATTTTCAGGAAGGCGAAAAATTAACCGCCGTGGTCGCATCGCGGAATCTCGAAGAAGAAGGCCGTTATGTTTTCCTTGCCACCAAACAAGGCACCGTGAAAAAAACCGGCCTCGCGGAATTTTCCAATCCGCGCCCCAGCGGAATCATCGCCATCAATCTCGAGCCCAACGACGAGCTGATTGGAGCGAAGCTCACGGACGGCAAGCAGATGATTTTCCTTGCCAGCCATGAAGGCCAGGCGATTCTGTTCCGCGAAACCGAAGTTCGCGCGATGGGTCGCCAAGCTGGAGGAGTCAACGGAATGGATCTTGCTAAAGGCGACTACGTGGTTTCGATGGACGCGGCCCAGCCCGATTTCGAAATCATCAAGAAGGAATTCAAGCAGGAGACACAAAATCTCGACGAGCTCGAAAGCGATCACATTCGCGAATCACTCACATCGCTGATGCTCACGGTTGCCGAAAAAGGCTACGGCAAGCGCACGCCGCTCGCCGAGTATCGCGTCACTTCGCGCGGCGGCAAGGGCGTCATCAATTTGAAAACCACGGAGCGCAATGGTTCCGTTGTCGCCGCGTTGCAAGTGAAGGAAGATTCCGATGTGATGATCATCACTGGCCAGGGCAAGGTCATTCGTGTCCACTCCGCGGAAATTCGCGAAGCGGGCCGGTCCACGCAGGGCGTTCGTCTGCTGCGCCTCGACGAAGGCGACCGCATCGCCGCCGCTGCTTCCATTTTGGAAGAGGAAGCCGCCGTCGCGCCTTCGGGCGAAAGTTCGTAGCGAAGGAGGGAGCAAGTCATGACAACAAAACTAAGTTATGTGATCGAATTCGTAGCGGACATGGACCGCACGGTAAAATTTTACCGTGATGTTGTTGGCCTGCCTTTGAAATTCCAGTCGCCGGGTTGGAGCGAATTTGCCACCGGCGAAACATCTCTCGGTCTGCATCCTGCTTCAGAAAAAAATCCTGCCGGCAAACTGGAAATGGGATTCAACGTGCCGGACATTCAGAAGTTCCACGACGAGATGCGCGCAAAAGGCGTTATGTTTTCGATGCCGCCGAAGAAGCAGGATTTCGGCGGGACGCTTGCGCAGTTCGTTGATTCCGAAGGCGCACACGTCAGCGTCAGCGGAAAGTAATCCCGCGTATCCATCCTCGAAATGAAGATCGGGGCCACGCGTGGCCGGTTGTGTTTCAGCGAGGCAGAACGTGACGAAATTCAACTTTCTTTTTGGGCTGCTGCTGGTCTTCATCGTCGGTCTTGCGGGCTTCCTTTTATGGCTACGCGACCGGCATCGAGATCGCGTCGGCATGTCTCGAGAAGCCAGAAAACAGGCTGAGAAGAAGCTCAGCCGCGGCGTGCAATTAGTTTATCTGGTTGGTGAAGTCGCTGCCGCGTTCGGGTTCGTTACGTCAACGTTTCGGAGAGGCACCCGCGCGCGCGACATTCTCTCTGTCGCGTTTGCTGTGCTCTTCCTGTGGTTTGAGTGGAAGAAATGGACGAAACGTGGTAGGCGCAGAGTTGAAGAAGGAACTGGTGAAGGTTCACCCACGCCTGTATCGAAGGAAAACTGGAAGCCACCAGGAATGCCTCCACCAATCGGTTAGCTATTGGGCGGGAGGGGCTAGATAGTAGCCGGGCCGGGTGCGGATTTTCAGATTTGGCTGCGTGACGCGCACTTCGATGTTGTGATAGCCATAAGGTTCGTTGCCGGGCGGATGGTATGCGATTAAGTATTCGCCGTGAAGATCGTTGCCGATTTCGTTCATCGCTTTTTCAATGGAAGCGTCTTTGAATGTACCCAGATGCAAACCGCCCGTCCCTTGACTCACCAGCACCAGCGAATTCTTGCCAACAGCGTTTGCTCCGTGCTGCACAAGCCAGACAATCAACGGCAGTAGGGCAGCTCCGTTCCCGCCCATTTGTTCTTTTAACGAATCAGGCGTCTGGGCCGTCCCCGGCACCGGTGGTTCGGGGTATGTGCCTGGTGGGCTGACCTGGACGGGCTTTGCCGCCTCGGGCGTTTTGCGAAATTCCGCGGCCGTGCTGCTGAGCCCGATTGTGTAGATCGAAATATTGGCGAGCTGTGCGCGGCGAAGCACGAGTCCGAGTTTGGTTTCGCTTCCGCTGTCATTTTTTTCGCCCATCACAATGATGATGCGCCGGCGCTCCGGGGGCTGTTTCTCCAAGATGTCTTCGGCGCGGTCCATCGCGTCATAAAGCCGCGCGCCATCGAGTCCAACCTTAATGTGACGAATCGCGTTCAACACGCGATCCGAATCGGTGGTCATGGGGCGGAGCAAATCAATTTCGTCGTTATAGCCAATCACCGCCGCTTCGCCCGTACCGGCCATCACCATCTGCGTGAAAATAATTCCGGTTTTGCGAATTTCCGGGAGCAGCGGTTCAACGCGCGAGCTTGTCTCGAGGACCAGAACAATAGATAGCGGGTCGCCGCCTTGGTCGAAGTGCGTGATTTGCTGCGGTACGCCATCATCGAAAATCTGGAAATCTTTTTGCGTAAGATTGAGCACGGGATGGCCCGCGCTGTTAGAGACGGCGACTGGAAGCGTGACGAGAGTGACGTGCCGAATTATGGTTGGCGTCTGCGAAGTTGGCAGCTTTTGTTGCTGCTGCGCACCAGGTTTTAACTGAATGGGCCCGGCAAGCTGGCCTTGACCGAATGCGGATAACGCGAGAAATGCGACAAGCAAAAAGCTAAGCACTAAGGCGGGTTGGGCGGTACGTCTCATACCCTCAACTCTATCTGATTCTTCGGCGCAGGTCGACGTTGCACGGTTCGCAGGACCGGGGGAACCAGGAACGACAGAATGGCGCAGCCGTTCAGACGCAGGATTCCCGCTACTCAAGCGCTGATAGCGCGGAACGTGAGCCAGTCGGTTCGCACCTTCTCCCAACCCTGCACGAGCAATCCGTGGGATTCGAAAAAATGGCGGATTTGAGGCCGTTCGAGCCCAACGATTTTTTCGAGGATGGGCACGAGAACGGAAATCGCGTTGTCGCTGAGGACCGTGCGGCTGGCGATTTGCGAAACGTGTTTGGTTTCGGAAACGGCAATCGTGAAGCCGTCCCTCACTTTTACATGCAGCATCACGTGAACATCGGAACTGCCGTCACCCACGTAAACAATGTGATCTGGTCCAATCTGCAGGGAAGCTTGTAATTGGTCCAGGACGGCTACCTTCCCGTAGCCTGCCGTGGCGCGCACCAGCGCCTCGATTTCGCCGGAACCGGTATAGCGGAAATCGGTTCCGTAAATATGATCGGTGGGAACGATCCCCTCGAGCGCCGACTGAATAACCTCGGTGGGAGCGGCGGAAAGGACATAGAAGTCGAAATGATAGCCTTCGATGCCGTGGTCAAGGATCTCATACAACAGGGCGATATTCTGCTTCAGGCGAATTCGTTTGCCGACTTGATAGAGATGCTCCCGGCGAACCCGCGAGCGGAACTGGGGATCGTGCAGCAGCAGGTAGGCGAGCTCCGCGCCCTGCTGGACGAGGTTGAGTTTGGCCATACCGGTCGCCTTGCGTTCAAACTCCGCCGTGGGGATCCCCAGCAACTCGCTGAGGACATAGCCGGAGTCGTTGAAGCTCAGGGTGCGGTCAAAATCACTGGCGAACAGAAACCGTTTTATGGGCGATTCACTCATGTTTCTATTTTGATTCAACCAAAGCAAAAAAGCTGAATAAATAATCGTTATGTCGGCAATAAGGGAGAAAATAAGATCGGCCGCCCATTATTCATGGAGGATTCCGGAAGAAACAGAATTAAAATGCTAGATTCGCACTTTACACCGGGGAGAACGAATGACTCTGAGAAGGCACAAAGCAGCGCCGAAGCTGATGTATCAAGATCCGAAATTCATGGAGAGCCCCGCGGCACGGCCGATGCGGATGATGGCGGAATATTTCGATCCGCTGACGCGGTTGCGTCGGGAACACATCGGCGACACTATCGTGATGTTCGGTTCCGCGCGAATTTTGCCGCACGACCGAGCCGTGGCGAAACTAAAACGTTTGCAGAGCAACAAGCTGAAAAAAAACGATCCGATGCACCGCGCCGAGGTGCGCGCCGCGAAGGCGAATCTGGAAATGTCGCGCTACTACGAAGAAGCGCGAGAGCTGGCGCGGAGGATTACGGCGTGGTCGCTGACACTGGGAGAACATCCGCGGAGATTCGTGATTTGCTCAGGCGGCGGTCCAGGAATCATGGAGGCGGCGAATCGCGGCGCTGCAGAAGCGGGTGGCTCGTCCATCGGGCTGAGCATTCAATTACCGCACGAACAGGAATCGAATCGCTACATCACGCCGGAGCTGAATGTGTTCTTTCATTATTTTTTCATGCGCAAATTGTGGTTCGCGCAACTGGCAAAAGCGTTGATTGCTTTTCCCGGCGGCTTTGGAACGATGGACGAACTGTGGGAAATGCTGACGCTCTTGCAGACGCGTAAGTTGCCCGAGCATCATTTGATTTTGATTTACGGGCGCAAATACTGGGACAAAGTTCTGGACTGGCGCGCCATGGTACGCGCGGGAACCATCAGCGAACGCGAGTTCAGCATGTTGCAATTCGCGGACACAGTCGACGAGGCGTTCGTGAGAATTCGCACAGGGCTCGAGAAATACCACCTGGTGCTTGATTCCGATTGGGAAGGCATCTAAGCCTCATTCGCGCGATCCGAGGGCAGAAATTTGTAAGCGCTCACGAGCGGTGCCAGGTCATGTCCACGCGCACTGGTATGTCGTTCTTAATTGGGACCATCAATAGTTTCGGAGGGTCGATCTTGAAATCGGATACCGTCGTCGGAATGGTTCCGGTTATCTCGGTATCGTTTCCGTGAGTCACTGCCTGGAATGGAACTTGCTTATACGTCGCCGTCTGACCAGCAAAGTGAATTTCCAGATCGCAATGAATCGTTGCTGACGTAAGGGCCGTTTCGGGCAAGTGGACCTGCACGGTGACCATCGGAAATTGCGCGCCCCGCGTCACTTGAAGCATGTGGAGATCCCGGTTGCTGTCCCCCGAATCAAACGACTTAACGGGCACGGCGATCAAGAAATCACATTGCCCAGCTTGGCAAACGCCCTTGCCTCGCGCCGCGTGGCTCGTGCCTTCGGACTCATGCAACGGGTGCGATACATGATACGTAAGGGTGGATTTTTCGAGAACCCATTGGCTCTGCGCCCGGACGATGCTGGGAAGTGCTAAAAGCAAAAAGACGATTAAGAATTTTTTGTTCATGAATCCATCCTTTTTTGGACCGCGACTTATGCAGTATTTTGCACCGGCAGTGGCATTCGCTGTCTCACCAGCAACTCGCGTGAGCGGGACTTCCGGGCCGGAGTCAATCGGGATAAAACGTCGAGCCTTTCAAGAATCCGCTTTCCGGAGTTCTGTGAGCTTCCGCATTTTTCGCGCCCGCTGTCTGCGCCTTGCTGCCCGTGGATGCGTTTGCGGAAAGCGGCCGCTTGCGATCAAAAGTAGCCAGGACCGCATGCGCGGACTTGGAAACGGAACCCGATTTGAGGGATACGGACAGGATCGCGAGCCCATACGCAGCCGCAGTGATGATAGCAACCTGCCCGTGCAACCGCGCGATTCCATGCACTCTTTCCCCTTTGCTTCGTTGAGAAAAGGCCATCTCCCCCAAAATGGGCGTCAAGATCATGCCCGGGCCATGAATCCAAGCCAGCGCCTTGTGCAGGCGGATGTTTCCCTCGACTTTGGTTCCTGGAATCTTAGGCGCGAAGATGGCGTAGTAAGCGCTCGCGATGTACAAGCCCGTCGTGGCGGAGCCCAGAGCAGCATGCAAGTCGCGATTCGTAGAGCTGGTGCTCTTGCCCCCGGCGAAGGCGCCACTGATGACCGTGGCGGCCAACGGAATGGTGGTAATCAGGCCCAGCCGCTGATGAATCTGGAGCATGTGCGATCGCTTATTGAGGCGCGCTTGTTCCGCGGCGTTCCCTTGGGTCTGTGCAGCGGGGAAGCCGAGGTCCTGCAGCGAAAGCGAGGCAATCAAAGCCACGTTCAGCGTTTGATTGGCCTCCGCTGCGAGCGTCACTTTAGCTACTTTGGTGTCGAACCCCGCCGCGGAGACAGACACTTCGCAATCGCCGGGCGCGAGGTTCGGCAGGCTGTAGAATCCGGCCGAATTCGTCAGCGCCTCTGTCGATTGACCAGAGGCCACATTCTTGACGGAGATTTTAGCGTTGGAAACAACTGCACCCGAAGGCCCGGTGACCGTGCCGGATAGAGTGGCGCTGGCACCCTGTGCGCGCAATGGACCCGCAGTCACGAAGGAAAACAGCAGAAGCAAAATTATTTCCCGTGGACTGAAACATGCAGATTTTGGATTCATTCAACCGTCTCCGGTTTGGTTTGGCAGGCCGATGGGGACATTTCGGTCGTGAGATGCCGGGGTGTGTTTTGAAGATGTATCAGCGATTTTCGTTCGCGAAGTCTGTCAGCGCATCGCGAAGTTCCCGCTGACGCGGGGAATTGTAAGCGTTTTGTGAAATTTACGGAAGAATGAAAACAGCCAGGAAGTGGAGCGGGCGCGTCCAATTTTGAGGAGAAACATCGGGCGCGCCCGCGCGTGTTGCGAGATCAGTTCTTGGAACCCAACAACTCGGTCGAGAAGAATGCTTGGAACCGCCGCTTCTCATCCTGGTCGTGCAACATCACAACCGGAACGATGTGCAGCGACCGCTTGCAACCCCGGCAGATGGACATCTCGCCCTGAAGATCCTGCACAAAGCCGTCGGTAAAATGATATTCGGCATGCGAGCGGCGAGCTGGCTTACTGCCCACGGTTCCGCAATGCGGGCAGGCGAATTCCAACCTGTCGTCCTGCGGATCGCGATCGAGTGCTGCCCGTCCCGTGCGGCGAACTCCCACAGTGTCTAAACTTAGTTTGCTCATGATGGCAACCTCCAATGACCCCTAATTACGACTACCCTCGCACGATTGGATGCTAATCTGGGCCACAATGATGCCGCAGCCGCCAAGTTCAAGATAAAATCTTATTTTTCTTATTCTTAGAACAAAGAAAAGCAATTTCGGGCTGTATCTAGCAGAATTCCCGGGAACTTCGCTTGTTTGGCGGTGTCCATAATCGCAGAGGCCGCGCGAAGTCGCAAATAGTACTTCCGGGGCGGTAGTGAACGAGACGCCCGCCAGCCTTAAACAAAAAGTGACTTTGGGATGCCAAGGGGGAGGGGTGTGCCCATGCAAGATGACAAAATTTCTGAACAACTGCTTGATGGATAGCGACGCGGAAACGAAGGTTCGCGCGAAGCACCGGCGACAGCGCGCGGTGGTCATTGCTTTGGCTGCCGAGGCGGCGCTGGTAGTCGGTTTAGCGTTATGGCCCATGGTGACGACGAGGAGCGCTCCGGTAGAAATCGTAATGCTTCCGCGAATTCCATATCACGAGAGCGAGCCACAGAAACCGGAGACTACACAACAGCGAACGCGATCGGCGCGACCGCAGCAAATCGACGTGATCCATTTCCAGCCACCGCGAATTCCGCCGCGCATCGACAGATCGAGTTCAACGGCAACGGAAAATATTGCACCACCGGTCTTACGGGAATCAGGTCCGGGCGTTGGCAGTAACCAGCCAGGAATTCCGTTCGGAACGGGAAGTGACGCGCCGATGATTCCACTGCCGCGACCGCCCAGTTTGCGAATCATTCAGCGAAGCGAAGGCGTGCAATCGGGAATGCTGGTTTACCGGGTGGATCCGCGCTATCCGCAGCTTGCGATGAATGCGGGAATTTCAGGAACGGTGAAGCTCCGCGCAATCATCGGGCGTGATGGGCGCGTGCGCTCGGCCGAAGTGCTTAGCGGGAGCGCTTTGCTTGCGCCCGCAGCAGTGGCGGCGGTTCGGGAGTGGCGTTATAGGCCGACGCTGCTTGATGGCAACGCGGTGGAAGTTGAGACGCTGATTGAAGGTGCGGTTTATCTTGGTACCATGAACGTTTGGCGTGGAGATGCAAGGGCCGCCCGCGAGCGGCCCTGCGGAAATAATGCCCGAGCCTAGAAGCGAAGAACGATGCCGGCAGAGATCCGGATATCGTTCTGGCGAGTGCCGCCGAAATGGGTGTTCAAATAGTCGGCTTGAATGAGCCGCAAGCCAACTATTGGGAGAGGATGAACGTCGATTCCTCCTCCGATGGCCGATGCGAATGAGGTGTTTGATCCCGTAATGCCCGCCGCAGAAGTGCCGATATGCGCGCCACCAAACAGAGCATGCACGAATGGCGAAACGAAAGGCGTAGGCAAGTTGAGTTGCGGTCCGAAGAGAAAAGTGTACATATGTGTGCCGATGCCGGAGGGAGAGGCGTACGTTCCCCGAAATCGGCCTTGAATCCGAGGATCT
This sequence comes from uncultured Acidobacteriota bacterium, assembly GCA_963757905.1. GTDB lineage: Bacteria > Acidobacteriota > Terriglobia > Acidiferrales > UBA7541 > DAHUXN01. The sequence continues at coordinate 925,114 of CAVWSV010000007.1, forward strand.
TGAACGTATTCACGTCGAGCGATGCGTTCCAGCCGTTGAAATTCTCGCTGCCGGGCGAAGTATCGAGCCGAACGTAAGAATAACCGCCGAAGAGTTCGGCCTTTTGCGCGTGGGCAGAGAGAGGAAGAGCCAAAGAGGCGATAACGAGAAATCCGAAAAACGAGACGAGTTTCCTCATCGAGTTCCTCCGCATTGAAAGTTGGGCGACGAAACGGAGGGCGTTGGCCATCCGGATCCGTTTCCCGTGAAACAATGATTCCCGGGGTAGCGCCGATGTGAAAAGCCGCTCCCCGAGGCTGGTTGCCTATAGGATACAGGCCGCTTGGTTGGGGTTGTCGAATGGCTTGCTCGTGTTGCGCAATCCATAAATATCGGGGTGCCAGGGGCTACTGCAGGCGACGCGCAGTTGCCGATGGCGCGATACGGAGCTAACATAAAGGCGGCAATGCACGCGATATGACTTTAAGAGCCGTGCGCCGGGAATAAGAGAGGCCACCCATGGCCGGTAAAAAGAAACCGCTCATCATCGCAGCAATCGTTGTCGTAGTAATTCTCCTGATTCTGGTTATCACGCCGTTTTTCATCAATGCGGATCGCTTCCGACCGGAAATTGAAGACGCGCTCAGCGCCAAGCTGGGGAGACAAGTGACGATTGGGCACCTGAGCGTGTCGCTATTTTCGGGGAGCCTGCAGGCGGACCAAATCTCGATTGCGGACGATCCGGCCTACGGCCGAGGACCATTTGTCACGGCCAAATCGCTGGCGGTGGGCGTGGACGTGATGCCGCTGATTTTTTCGCGTGATTTGCGCGTGCATTCGCTGGAGTTCAAAGGGCCGCAAATCGACCTGCTGCGGACCGCGGCGGGGCAATGGAATTTTGCGACGCTTGGTGGGACGGCTGCAGCGAAGCCCGATCCGCCGGGAGATACGCCCGCGAATACAATGAGCAGTAGCGGGTTGAATAGCTTCACGGTGGACAAGCTGAGAATTTCGAACGGCACGATTGCGTTTGGACGCGCGGGCCAGCTTTCGCGGCTCGCGTATGAGGACGTGAATATTACGGCGGACAATATTTCGCAGACAGCAGCTTTCCCTTTCACGTTCGACGCAAAAACGCCAGGCGGAGGCAAACTAAACCTAAGCGGCAACCTTGGGCCGATTGGCGCCGGCGATGCGGACAAGATGCCGTTCGATGGGCAAATGAAGGCCAACGGCGTGCCGTCACAGGACGTACAAAATCTGCTGGCGGTGCTGGGCTACGGGTTACCGCAGGGATCAGCGCTGAAAGGCGGAACGATTCAGGCAAACCTGGCGCTGCACGGACCGCTCGAGCAACTGGTCACACAAGGGCCGGTGCAGCTCAACAATGTAACGCTCGCAGGATTTAGTCTTGCATCAAAACTTGCAGGGGCGCTTGGTCAAACAGGCTCGGCGACTGGCAACGACACGTTAATCAAACTAGCGAGCTCGAATTTGCGATACGCGTCGGACGGCATGCGTGCAGACGACGTGAACATCGTGATCCCGATGATTGGCAGCGTCACTGGCGCGGGGACCGTGGGCGCGAACAATAGCTTAAATTTCAAGCTGCTCGCGAAACTCGATGGATCGAGCCCCCTGGCGCAGTTGACCAAGCTGCCGTTTTTCAGTCAGGGTGGCGGCTTGCCGTTCCGGATCGAAGGAACGACGGCGAATCCGCGAGTAGTCCCAGACATCGCTGGATTTGGCGGCCTGGGGAAAACGCCGCTGAATCAACTGAAGGTTCCGCAGCAGGGCCAACTTGGTGGAATCATCGGTGGACTGCTGAAGAAGAAAAAGCCTCCGCAATAGTTGTAATCAGTTTTATTTTTTGCGGGCAGATTCGAGCATATCCCACGCGGCGTCGGGGAAATCGACGAAGTCGTTGAATTCGCCCGCGCCGCGCAGCCATAGACCGCCGTCGATCACGACACATTCGCCGTTGATGTATTCGGAAAGGTCGCTGAGCAGAAACGCGGCGAGGTTGGCAAGCTCTTCGTGGCGGCCGAAGCGCTTCATTGGGTGATGGTTACGCGCGCGTTCCTCGAGTTCTTTCGCGGGCATCAAGCGAGACCACGCGCCTTCGGTGGGGAATGGACCGGGTGCGATGGCATTCATACGAATGTGATAACGGGCCCACTCGACGGCGAGCGAGCGCGTCATCGCCAGTACACCTGCTTTGGCGGACGCCGAAGGAACTACGAAGCCGGAGCCGGAGTTTGCCGCGGCGTAGGTGGTGACGATGTTGAGGATGTTCCCGGGCTGCTTCGCGGTGATCCATTTTCGGCCGAGCGCGAGCGTGCAATGAAACGTCCCCTGCAGGACGATGCCTACGACAGAGTTGAAAGCGTTCGGTGAAAGTTTCTCCGTGCGGGCGATGAAATTGCCGGCGGCATTGTTGACGAGAGTATCGACACGTTGAAATTCTTTTTCCGCGGCTGCGATGGCGTTTTCAACTGCCGCGAAATCGCGCACGTCGCAGGAAACGTAAGCAGCACGGGCTTTTTTTGCGCGAATTTCTTCGCAGGTTTTTGCGAGAGGCTCTTCGCGCCGGCCGATTAGAAATAAATTCGCTCCTAATTCAGCGAAGCGTAAAGCCATCGAGCGACCAAGACCCGTGCCACCGCCGGTGATGAGAATCGTCCTGCCATTGAGCAGATCCGCCTGAAACATCGCCAAAGTCTCCTGACAGCCGCGACGGCGAGAGCTTACCCCGTTTCACCGCCTAATCCGATGAAAGATTTGTGGCGTCCGATGCACCGTTAGAAGCATCATACTGCCGGTGTTTTCCCCGCTCACCTGCGGCGGGGCCGCCAGAATATCCAAACGCGCAGGGGCTAAGAGAGGAGATTGCGTCCGGTGAAAACTTTCATTCTTGGTGTCGTGGTGGCGTTTGTACTCGCTTTTGTCGGAGTGTTTTTCTATTTTGATCTGGGACTCGCTCCCGTGGCGACGTCGGACAAGCCGATGCCGATGGAGACGTATTTTGCGAAGAAGGCTCTGCATGCACGAATTAACAAGGAAGCGCCAAAGCGCGACGTCTCGCCGCGGTGGAGGTCACCAGCGGCGCCCCGGCCGCGGCCGCCTCCAGCGCCACGATGCCGAACGGCTCGTACCGGCTCGGGAGCACCACCGCGGCGGCCGCCGCGAGCAGGGCCGCGAGCTCGTCGTCGGGCAGCTGACCCAGGAACCGGACGGCACGGCGCACCCGGTGCGCGCGGGCGGTGTGCACCAGCAGGTCGGCGGCCGTGCCGGTGCCCGCGATCAGCAGCCGGACGCCCGGATGCGCGCGCCGGATCCGGGGCAGCGCGGCCACCAGGTCGTGCACGCCCTTCTCGTACTCCAGGCGTCCGAAGTACAGCAGCAACGGCTCGCCGTTCGGCGCGTACTTCTCCCGCGCCGCCGCCACCCGCTTCGCCGCGAGCCGCCACGTCCGTGGCGTGACGCCGTTGTGCTCACTGCTCCGCCGCCGCTCCCGCTCCACTCCGCCGCCCGCCGCTGCCGCCGCCGCCGCCGCCGCTCGCGCGCCGCTCGCTCGCTCGCGCTCGCTCGCTGCTGGCGCTCGCCGCTCGCCGCTGGCTGCTCGCGCGGCTGGCTGCTGGTCTCGGCTCGCGCGCTTCGCGCGCTCCGCGCGCGCGCGCGCGCGCGGCGCTCGCGGCTCCGCGCGCTCGCGGCTCCGCGCGGCTCCGCGGCTGCGCCGCGGCGCCGCGCGCGCGCGCGCGCGCGCCGCTGCGCGCGGCGCGCGCGCCGCGCCGCGCCGCGGCTCGCGCGCGCGCGCGGCGCTCGCGCGCCGGCGGCTGCGCGCTCGCGCGCGCGCGCGCGGCTCGCGCGTGCGCCGCGCGCCGCGGCGGCGCGCGCGCGCGGCGCGCGCGCGCGCGCGCGCGCGCGGCTCGCGCTCGCGCGCGCGCGCGCGCGCGCGCGCGCGCGCGGCGGCTCGCGCGGCTCGCGCGCTCGCGCGCGCGCGCGCGCGCCGCGCGCGGCTCGCGGCGGCTCGCGGCGCGCAGCTGGCGGCTGCTCGCGCGCTCGCGCGCGCTCGCTCGCGCTCGCGCGCGCGCTCGCTCGCGGCTCGCGCGCTCGCGCGCTCGCGCTCGCGGCTCGCTCGCGCGCGCGCGCGGCGCGCGCGCGCGCGCGCGCGCTCGCGCGCGCGCGCGCGCGGCGCGCGCTCGCGCGCGCGCGCGCGCGCGCTCGCGCGCGCGCGCGCGCGCGCGCGCTCGGCCGCTCGCTCGCGCGCTCGCGCGCTCGCGCGCGCGCTCGCGCGCGCTCGCTCGCGGCGCGCGGCTCGCGCGCGCTCGCGCGCGCGCGCGCGCGCGCTCGCGCGCGGCTCGCGCGCTCGCGCGCGCGCGCGCCGCGCGCGCTCGCTCGCGCTCGCTCGCGCGCTCGCGCGGCTCGCGCGCGCGCGCGCGGCTCGCGCGCGCGGCTCGCTCGCTCGCGCGCGCTCGCGCGCTGCGCGCGCGCTCGCGGCGCTGCGCGCGCGCGCGCGCGCGCGCGCGCGCGCGCTCGCGCTCGCGCGCGCTCGCTCGCGCCGCGCGCGCGGCGCGCGCGCTCGCGCGCGCTCGCGCGCGCTCGCTCGCGCGCCGCGCGCTCCGCGGCTCGCGCGCGCGGCGCGCTCGCGCGCGGCCGGCGGCGCGCGCGCGCGCGCTCGCGGCGCGCGCGGCGCGCCGCGCTCGCGCGCGCGGCTCGCCGCTCGCGGCGCGCTCGCGCGCTCGCGCGGCGCGCGCGCGCTCGCGGCGCGCTCGCGCGCTCGCGCGGCGCGCGCGCGCGCGCGCGCGCGCTCGCGCGCGCGCGCGCGCGCGCGCGCGCGCGCGCTCGCTCGCGCGCGCGCGCTCGCGGCTCGCGCGCGCGCTCGCTCGCGCGCGCGCGCGCTCGCGC